>CBIHQW010000005.1:0-356547 GCA_966212285.1 Massilia kyonggiensis | reverse complement strand
GCGAAACCGGTCCCCGTGAAGCAGGAACCCAGCGGCAAAAGTTAACTACGGTTAGCTTTGCGTAGGTCTTGGAGAACGGGACGGTTGGCGGTGGCTGGCGTGTCGGATTGCGGGGAGCTGGGCGCGGCATTCATCTTCCGATTATCGCGCCGCGCCCGGCATCCTGTCCATGCGGTGGTCCGCGGTCGGGCGGTCCGGCGGTCCGGCATTCCGGCGGTCAACCGCCGCCGATGCCCCGGATCACGCGTCCCGTGCCCTCGCATTCGGGACAGATCTTGCCGTCGGCCAGCTTGCCGCTGCCGCCGCAGGTTTCGCACAGGTCTTCACCGGCACCTGGCGTGCCGGGTTCGGCTTCGTCGCCGGGTTTCAGGTCGGGATCGGGCATGGCGCTCATGGAATCCTCGTGATGGTTGAATGACGAATCCATTCTAGGCGCAGTGACCAGGGTGCGGCGCGCGCATGCTGCACGGGTTTGTCACGAGGAATTCACAAAGGCGTGCCACATTAATTGAAAATAATCTTGACTTTGGCCAAAGGTGGGAAATACTCGTTAAGCAGCAATCCCCGTTAACCCATCAAAGTCAGGAACTGCGATGAACGAAGACACCCTCGAGCTTGAAGACGGTCAGGTGACCGTTCCCTACCAGCGGCGCGACACGCACCAGAAGGATATCGTCGACCTGGGTATTGCGCTCCAGCAGCGCAGCAATACGATGTCGGCCGTGGAATACCTGCGTTCCCAGAACGTGGGCAACGACGTCATCGAACGCGTGCTGACGGAACCGGGCCGCAGGCGTTCGTGGTGCAGGTAAGGACAAGCTCGGCAGTTGTGCACAAACTTGCTCGATTGCATCTTGCATATTTTTTCGATTCGTGCGTCACTTGACTCGGTAACTCATTGATTTTGTGAAGGTTGAGTTTTGCCCACGCAACGGGCAAATTGTTGAAACCCGCATTCCTGCTTGGTTTTGGCATGTCAAGAGGGTGTTTTTCCACAACCTTATACACAGTTTTTGTGGATATCTGAACAAGCCTTGTTGAAGAGGCAAGCGCAGCGGGCCCGCCGTGCCCGCTGATGCAGTTTTGCTACGTTGATATCTGCGCTTGCATAAAGATACTGGACAAATGTACAGTTGAGCATCTATCCTCAACCGCCATGTCCGTCGCCACCGCCACCCCCGTTTCCCAGTCTCTCCAGCCCGCCGCGCCCGCCGATCCGTTCGCCGGCCTGAATCCCGAGCAGCGCGCCGCCGTCGAGCACGACGTGGGCGCCGGGATGGTCCGGCCGCTGCTGGTGGTCGCGGGCGCCGGCTCGGGCAAGACGAATACGCTCGCGCACCGGGTGGCGAAGCTGATCCTGGCGGGGAGCGATCCGCAGCGCATCCTGCTGCTGACGTTTTCGCGCCGCGCGGCCAACGAGATGGGCCAGCGCGCCGCCGGCGTGCTGCAGCGCGTGCTGGGCACGTCGTCGACGGCCGTGGGCAGCCTGCCGTGGGCCGGCACGTTCCACAGCATCGGCGCGCGCCTGCTGCGCGAATATGCGGGCCGCATCGGCCTGGAAGCATCGTTCACGATCCACGACCGCGCCGATTCCGAGGACCTGATGGGCCTCGTGCGCCAGGACGTGGGCCTGGGCGCATCGACCGGCCAGAAGCGCTTCCCGCTGAAGGGCACGTGTCTCGCGATCTATTCGCGCGTCGTGAATTCCCGCGAGCCGCTCGCCGACGTGCTGCAGTCGACCTTCCCTTGGTGCAGCGAATGGGAAGAACAGCTCAAGCGCCTGTTCGGCGCCTATGTCGACGCCAAGCAGGAACAGAACGTACTCGACTACGACGACCTGCTGCTGTTCTGGGCCGAGATGGCGTCCGATCCGGAACTCGGGCCGGAGCTGGGCACGCTGTTCGACCACGTGCTCGTCGACGAATACCAGGACACGAACCGCCTGCAGGCCGCGATCCTGCAAGGCATGAAGCCGGACGGGCGGGGCGTGATGGTCGTCGGCGACGATGCGCAATCGATCTATTCGTTCCGCGGCGCGACGGTGCGCAACATCCTCGACTTCCCGAAGCAGTTCGGCGAGCACACGAAGATGATCACGCTGGACCGCAACTACCGCTCGACGCAGCCCATCCTCGATGCGTCGAACGCGGTCATCGCCGCCGCGCTGGAGCGCCATGCGAAGACCTTGTGGACGGATAAGGCCGCCACCGGCAAGCCGCAGCTCGTGCTGATCCCGGACGAGGCCGAGCAGGCCCGCTGGGTGTGCAACCGCGTGCTGGAGCAGCGCGAGGCCGGCATCAAACTGACGCAGCAGGCCGTGCTGTTCCGCGCCGCCAGCCACAGCGCGGCGCTGGAGCTGGAACTCGTGCGGCGCAACATCCCGTTCGTGAAATTCGGCGGCTTGAAATTCCTGGAAGCGGCGCACATCAAGGACGTGCTCGCGATGCTGCGCTTCGCCCAGAATCCGGCGGGCCGCGTGGCTGGCTTCCGCGTCGTGCAACTGATCCCCGGCATAGGCCCGGCGACGGCGGCCCGTCTGCTCGATGCGGTGGCGGAGGCCGCGGATCCCGTCGCGGCGGTCGAGGCGTTTCCCGCGCCCCCGCGCGCGCAAGGGGAGTGGGAGCAATTTACCGCGCTGTTCCGCACCTTGCGCACGACGGGGCTGCGCTGGCCGCTGGAGATCGAGCTTGTCCGCGACTGGTACCTGCCGCACCTCGAGCGCCTGCACGACGACGCGCCCGTCCGCGCCGCCGACCTCGACCAGCTGGTGGCGCTGGCCGGCGGCTATGGCTCGCGCGAGAACTTCCTCACCGAACTGACGCTCGATCCGCCGGAAGCGACGAGCGACCGCGCCGGCCCGCCGCTGCTGGACGAGGATTACCTGATCCTGTCGACGATCCACTCGGCCAAGGGCCAGGAGTGGAAGGCCGTGCACGTGCTGAACGTGGTCGACGGGTGCATCCCGTCCGACATGGCGACGGGGAGCGCCGAGGACATCGAGGAAGAGCGCCGCCTGCTGTACGTGGCGATGACGCGCGCGAAGGAGCACCTGCACCTCATCGTCCCGAACCGTTTCTTCATCAAGCAGCAGGCGCAGATGGGCGACCGCCACGTCTACGCGCAGCGCACGCGCTTCGTGACGCCCGTGATGCTCAAGCATTTCGAGGAATGCGTGTGGACGAACGCCGAAACGTTGCAGGTACGCAAGCCTATGCCGGACAGCGTGCGGATGATGGTGCGCGAACGGGCGCGCAACGCGTGGAAGTGAAAATGGCGGCAAGATGACGGCAAAAGTGGACAGAATCGGAACAGCGTGACAAAGTTATCCACGTTGGGTCGATTTTGTAGGATTTTGCCTTAGTTCCAGTGCTTGCTTAAAACACGAGCAATGCTAAGTCACTGATTTTATTGAGTTTCGATTTTGCCCGTTCAATGGGCAGTTTGTTGAAACCCGCATCAATACTGGGCTTCCGGCTTGTCAAGAGGCGCTTGTCCACACAGTTATCCACATTTCTTGTGGATATTAAAATTAATCCCGTCGAATCAATGCCTTAGGTCGCGGACTTGATGCGGCATCGAGATGTTTTGCCCGGTTCGGGCCGCATCAATCCAGCAATGCGCGGAGGGTAACGAGCGCCTCCAGGGCGCCCAGCGCCACCCCGACACCCCGGCCGGGACGGACGTCGGGTTCGCGCGGGTTGATGCGCACGAGCGGCGCGCCCTGGGACTCGCACAGGCGCCGCACGGAAGGCACGTCCGTGCCGGCGCCCAGTTCGACGACGACGAGCTTCCCGACCTGCGCGCGCCAACGCTCCAGGCGGGCGTACTGCGCTTCCGTGCGCGCGTCCAGCCAGCGGCCGTCGCCGAACATCAGGATGTTCGGCCGCGCCAGGGCGCCGCAGTGCGGACAGCGGGGCAGCGGCGGCGTCATCAGGCAGTTTGCTGGATCGATGACGGGAGCGACAGCGGTGGCCGGCCAGATCGCGTCGCTGCACGGGCGCGTGCATTGCAGGTGGTGGATGGAACCGTGGCATTCCACCAGACGGTCGTGGCCGAAGCCCGCGCGCTGGAACTGGCCGTCGACGTTGCTCGTGAAGACGAAGGCGCCATGCGCAAGACGCGCGCCGATGTCGCGCAGGATCGCGAAGCCCGCGTGCGGGACCGTGTCCCGGTACAGCGCGAGGCGGTGGCCATAGAAGCCCCACGCCAGTTCCGGGTTCGTGTCGAAGCTGTGCGGATTCGCGATCTCGACGAAGCGGATGCCCAGGCTGGCCAGCGGCGGATAGGCGCGCCAGAAACCGTGGTCGCCGCGGAAGTCGGGCAGGCCGGAATCGACGCCGATGCCGGCCCCGGCGCCGATCAGCAGGCCGTCCGCGTCGCGCAGCAGCGCGGCGGCCCGGGCCAGTTCGCCGGTGGTCATGCCGCGTCCCCTGCGTCGATGCGGCGTTGCAGATGTTCCAGCGCGTCCAGGAAGCGCTCCGCGGCGAGCGCCGGCGGCCACGGTTCCCACGGCGCGCAGCCGTAGACCTCGACGAGCGGATCCCGGTCCAGTACGGCGGAGCGGATCTTCAGCGTCGTGCGCACTTCCTGCTCCGACCAGCCCGCCACGTGGACGGCTTCGCTGGCGGCGGCCAGGCGGTCGGCGCGCTTGTGCAGCTGGTGCTCGGCCGGCGTCCACGCGGGCAGGCGGTAGCGCAGGAACACGGCCTGCTCCAGGCGCCGCGTGAGGGCGCGGAAACCTTCGCCGAGAAACGGCTTGATCGGCGAGACGGCGTCGAAGCCGAGCAGGCCTTCCTCGGCGTCGTGCAGGAGTTCCCGCAATTCGACGACGGGGGCGAGCGGCGTGGGCGACGCCCCGCGCCGCAGCAGCATCACGGCGATCGAGTGCTGGGCGACGGACAGCGGCAGCGGCCACGCGGAATGTCCGCCCCAGCGGTAGGTGCGCGCGAGGCCGAGGGCGAGGTCGCTGTCGTCCCAGTCGAACGGCGTCGGATTCAGCAGGTCGAGGCGCTTGCCGGACGGCATGCGGACCCAGGCGCGCATATCGGGCGCCATGTCAGCGGTGGCGTGAAACGGTGGACATGGCCTGATTCTACACAACCGCGCGGGCCGACCCCGGCCGGATTGACGTGGCCGAACACAGGGCGCCGTTCGCGGTGTAGAGTAGGCTGCGGCCGGGCGGGGGCCCGGCGATCCGGAGTGGTGCTTCATGGGTGAACACGGCAAACGAATCGAGTGCGACGTCCTCGTCGTGGGCGGCGGCATCAACGGCGCCGGCATCGCGCGCGACGCGGCCGGGCGCGGCCTGCGTGTCGTCCTGTGCGAAAAGGACGACCTCGCCCAGCACACGTCGTCCGCGTCCAGCAAGCTGATCCATGGTGGCCTGCGTTATCTGGAGCAATACCATTTCGGGCTCGTGCGCAAGGCGCTCGCGGAGCGCGAAGTGTTGCTCAAGAGCGCGCCGCACATCATCCGCCCGCTGCGCTTCCTGATGCCCCATGCGGCGGGCCAGCGGCCCGCATGGATGATCCGCACCGGCCTGTTCCTGTACGACCACCTGGCCCGGCGCGACTTCCTGCCGGCATCAAGCACGGTCGCGTTGCGGAGTCATCCGGCCGGTGCCGCGCTGCAGCGCCGCTTCACGCGGGCGTTCGCGTATTCCGATGCATGGGTCGACGATGCGCGCCTCGTCGTGCTGGCCGCGCTCGATGCGCGCGAACGGGGCGCGACGATCCTCACGCGCACGCGCTGCGCACGGGTGCGGCGCGGCGCGACGCGCTGGGAGGCCGACCTGGAGGGGCCGGACGGCACCGTCCACGTCCACGCGCGCTGCCTCGTGAACGCGGCCGGACCGTGGGCGGGCAGCTTCCTGCAGGCGACGGGCGCCGGGCCGGCGCGTCCGCTGCGGCTCGTGAAGGGCAGCCACATCGTCGTGCCGCGCCTGGTCGACGGCGACCAGGCGTTCCTGCTGCAGCAGCCGGACGGGCGCATCGTGTTCGCGCTGCCGTACGAGGGCGCGTTCACGCTGGTAGGCACGACCGACGTCGACTACGATGGGCAGGACGCCGACCGCGTCGCCATCAGCCCCGCGGAGACGGCCTACCTGTGCGATGCCGTGAACCGCTGCTTCGAACGCCGCGTCGTGCCCGACGACGTCGTGTGGAGTTATGCGGGCGTGCGCCCGTTGATCGGGGACCACGGCGGCAGCGCCTCGTCCGCCAGCCGCGACTACCGCTTCGAGCACGACACGGCCGGCGGCGCGCCGCTGCTGTCCGTGTTCGGGGGCAAGGTGACCACGTTCCGCAAGCTCGCGGAACAGGCCGTCGACTGGATGGGCCCAGTGCTGGGGCGCCACGTCCCGGCGTGGACGGCGCACGCCTGCCTGCCGGGCGGCGACCTGTACGGCAAGGAGCCGGTCGCGCGCGCCGTGCTGGAATACGACGCGTGGGTGCGCACGCGCCGCCAGCAGTTTTCCTGGCTGCCGGAAGACCTGCTGGCGCGCTATGCCCGCAGCTATGGCACGCGGCTGTCCGCGCTGCTGTCCCATTGCCGCACCCGCACCGACCTGGGCGCGGAAATCGTACCGGGCCTGTACGAGGTCGAGGCCGACTACCTCGTGCGCCAGGAGTGGGCCACGTGCGCCGACGACATCCTGTGGCGCCGCACGAAACTGGGACTGCACGTGGCGCCGGGCGCGGCGCAGCGGCTCGATGCGTGGCTGACCGCGCGGCGCCGTGGGACGGTCGCCGCGCAGTAGCCGGCCTTACTGCGCGTTCTTCGCCAGCCAGGCATCGATCTCCGGCAGCCGCGCCGCGTTCACCTGGATGCGGTCCCTGATGGCCGCGACGGCCGCCTCGACGTCGCCGCGCGAGCCCGGCGCCAGGTTGGCCTGCGCATAGGCGCCCAGCTTGTCGACCATTGCCGCATCCGACGATCCCGTCGCGAGGCGCGCCAGGTAGCGGCTGCGCGAGCTTGCATCCACGCGCTCGTTGATCTTCGCGAGGTTCTCGATGGCGAAGTCGAACGCCATGTCCGGATAGCGCAGCGCCACTTCCGAGATCATCTCGGCGCTGATCGTCAGGCCCGGTTCGTCCGTCAGCGCGAGCTGCAGCGCGCGCATGGCGAGGGCGCGGTCTTCCGTCGCGGCCAGCAGGGTGTAGCGCTGGTCGCGCACGAGCGGCGTCGTCTCGTTGCGTGCGGCGGCGTGCAGCTGGTCCCACGTCGCGGCGTCCGCGTGCTGGGCGACGACGCCCATCACGGTCTTGCGCAGCGGTCCCGGTACGGCATTGGCGTCCGTCGCCAGCGCGGCGTGGCGGCGGCGCGCTTCGGCGATGACGTTGGCGTCGCCGAGGTTGCTCAGCACGATGATCAGCTCTTCGCGCAGGTTCGCGACGGACGACGCCTCGCCCGGCCGCGCATTCCAGCCGACCTGCGCCATCAGCGGCGCCAGGCGCGCGATCGCGAACGTGTCGAAACGCTTCCGGCGGGTCGCGTCGCCGCCGCGGGCCTGTTCGCGGTAGCGGTTGTGGACGCCGTCGAGCAGGACGGCGATGCGTGTCCACACGGCCGGATCGGCGCCGGCCGGCGTGGCCTTCACGAGGTCCAGCACGTCCGACGCGCTCTGCAGGCCGGCCAGGCCGAGGGCGCCGCTGTCGGCCAGCAGGCCGATCTGGTCGATCGGCGCCAGGCCGGCGAAGCGCTGCGCGAGCTGCGCGAAATCGGCCGACGTGTACAGCGTGCGGTAGTAGCCGCTCTGGCCGGCGTTGACGATGACGGCGCCGCAGCCGGGGAGCGTGATCGTGCCCTTGCCGCCCGTGACGAGCGTGCTCGCCTGCTTCGTGTTGCCGGCGACCTGCGCGATGACGGGCACGCGCCAGGCCAGCGGGGCTTTATCGGCGCGGTCGCGCGTGAATTCGGCCTGCGTCAGCGGGACGGTCGTCGCATTGTTCCGGCACACCGGCTCGCCCACCTTGATGAGCGGGACACCCGGCTGCAAGGTGAAATCGTGGGCGATCGCGGTGACGGGCTTGCCGGCCGCCTTCTCGATCTGTTTCCACAGGTCGTCCGACACCGTGTTGCCATACGCATGCGCCTTCATGTACGCGCGCACGCCGTTCTTCCAGGCGTTTTCGCCGACGTAGGCTTCCAGCATGCGGATGACGGATTCGCCTTTCGAATACGTGATCTCGTCGAAGGCCTGGTTGGCCTGTTCGACCGTCTCCACGTGCTGCACGACGGGGTGCGTGCCGGCGACGGAATCGCGGCGCATCGCGCTTTCGCGCACGCCGACGGCGCCCAGCTGCGTGTTCCATTCCGGATGCAGGCGCGCGGTCGTGCGGCTTTCCATCCACGACGCGAAGCCTTCGTTGAGCCACAGGTCGTCCCACCAGCGCATCGTCACGAGGTCGCCGAACCACTGGTGCGCCATCTCGTGCGCGGCGGTGGCGAAGATCTCTTCGCGGTCGTGCTGCGTGGCGATCGTCGGGTCGAGCAGCAGGGCGTATTCGAACGTGAAGATCGCGCCCCAGTTTTCCATCGCGCTGAAGAACTGGCTGCGGCCCGCGCCGGCCACGTTGTCCAGCTTCGGCAGCGGGTAGCGCACGCCGAAATAATCGTTGTACTCGCGCAGGATGGCCTGCGACGCGTCGAGTGCGAACTTCGCCTGCGGCAGCGCGCCGCGGCGGGTGACGACGCCGATTTCCGTGCCGTCCACCTTCGCGGCCGCCCGTTCGAAGTCGCCGAGCGCGAAGAACAGCAGATAGGTCGACATCTTCGGCGTGGTCGCGAAGCTCACGCGCTTGCGGCCGTCCGGCAGGTTCTCGGTTTTTGTGGCCGGCATGTTGCTGACGGCCATCTGGGCTGCCGGCACGACGACGTCCAGCGCGAAGCTGGCCTTATACGCGGGCTCGTCCCACGACGGGATCATGCGGCGCGCGTCGGAGTTCTCGAACTGCGTGTACAGCGCGCGCTGGCGCTTGCCGTCCGCGCCGGGATAGTCCAGCGAGAACAGGCCGACGGCCTGCGTGCCGATCACGCCCGTGTATTCCATCGCCAGGCGGTACATGCCGGGCGCGATCGGCTGGGCGAACGTGAACGTGGCGGTCTGCGCGTCGTTGTCGACGGCGACCGAGGCGTCGCGCCCGGCGCCGCCGGCGGCCGGGGCCAGCGTCACTCTGGAAAACTTGATGTCGGCCGCGTTCAGCGTGATCGTGCTGGTGGCCTTGGCCACGTTGATCGTGACGACGGCGCGGGCGCCGAACGAGGCGTTGACGGCGTCCGGCGTCAGCGCGACCTGGTAATGCGTCGGGACGACGCCGCGCGGCAGTTGCGTGGTGGTGTCGGCGTTCGCCGTCGCGCCTGCGCGGGTAGGCGCGGCGTTGACGTGAAAGGGCGCAGTCACCAGAGCAAGGGTAAAAGCTGGGGCGACGGCGGCGGAAAGCAGCTTGCGGTGCATGGAAATCCTGTCGTGTATGTATGTCGGACCCGCGCGTGATGTCGGATGGACGCGCGCGGCCAAGCCGGCAATCTACGGTCAAAGGGCGCACGCTGTCAAATGAGCAAGTGGACAGGATGCGCTATGATCGGCGGCGATAACGAACGAGGAGACCAGCATGAAACTGTACACGAGCACCCGCGCGCCGAACCCGCGCCGCGTCCTGATGTTCATGGCCGAGAAGGGCATCACGGACATCGCCACGGTGCAGATCGACCTGGGCAAGGCCGAGCACCGCAGCGAGGCGTTCGCGGCGCTGAACCCGATGGCCCAGGTGCCGGTGCTGGAACTGCCCGACGGCCGCACCTTGGCCGAGACGCGCGCCATCTGTACGTACCTGGAGGGCGTCTACCCGAATCCGAACCTGATGGGAGAGGACTTCGAGGAACGCGCGTTCATCGAGATGATGGACCGCCGCTGCGAGCTGCAGCTGTTCCTGCGCATCGCCAACTGCGTGCGCCACACGCATCCGGGCCTCGCGCCGCTGGAGCAGCCGCAGTTCGGCGAGTTCGGCGCGGCGCAGGGCGTCAGGATGCGCGAGACGGCGCGCTGGCTGGATGGCGTGCTCGCGGACCGCGACTACGTCGTGGGCGAGCGCTTCACGATCGCCGACATCACGGCGTTCTGCGCGCTGGAGTTTGCGCGCGGGTTGATGAAGTTCAGGCCCTCGGACGAGGGCCTGGCGAATCTGCAGGCGTGGCGCGACCGGATCGCGCAGCGCCCCAGTGCGCAGGCGGTGTGATCACCCCACGCGCTTGTACCAGGGACGATCCCCCTCGAACGCCTGGTACGTGCCCGCATACGCATCCGACACGGCCAGCGGCCGATCGAGGCACAGCACGCCGAAGCGCGCGAGGCTGTCGTGGAACAGCCGCAGCACCCGCTGGCGCAGCACGGGCCCGAAGTCGGACAGCGCGCCGCAGCACAGGATCGCCTGGAATTCGTTGAACGACGCATCCGTCACGAGGCTGTACTGCGACCACGTGATGCGTCGGCGCAGCTGCGGCTGCAGGCGCGCCTGGCCGTCGCGCACTTCGAAGTACGTCGACAGCGCGGCATGGCCGCCGCTGGCCGCATAACGGGTCTGCGCGGCGTCCAGCTCGGCCACGGGCAGCCACGCGTCCTGCATCTCGGCCACGAGTTCCTCGTTGGCGAGCGTCGCGTGGATGTCCAGCTTGCCCAGCACGCCTTCTTCCGCCAGCACGATGGCGAGACCCCACGCTTCGCCGACGCCCGCGCATTCGGCCAGCCACACGCGCGGCACGGGCCACGCGCGCAGCGACGGCGCCAGCACGCTCCGCAGGCGCTGCGTGTGGCCCGTGTTCTCGAACAGGTCGACGGGTTGCGGTGCCAGCATGCGCAGCAGCGCGGATTCCGCGCCCGCGGCGTGCAATACCTTTTCCTGCAGCCCGGACAAGGTGACGGCGCCATGCGCGCGCATGGCGTCGGCCAGACGGCGGCGCAGGTACGCCCGGTCATAGCCGCGGAACTCGTGGCCGTAGCGCTGGAACAGGGCCTCCAGCAGCAGCTCCGTTTCCAGCTCCTCGACCGCCAGCCCGGCCGCGAGGCCGGTCCAGGTGTTCGATACGGACGTCATCAGTGCAACCAGACCCGCATCATCGACAACAGCTGGGCCACGTCGACCGGCTTGGTGATGTAGTCGGACGCACCCGCGGCGATGCACTTGTCGCGGTCACCCTTCATCGCCTTCGCGGTCAGCGTGATGATCGGCAGCGACTTGAACTTCGGGATGCGGCGGATGGCGCGCATCGTGTCGTAGCCGTCCATCTCCGGCATCATGATGTCCATGAGGACGATCTCGATGGTCGGGTCCTTTTCCAGCACCTCGATGCCGTCGCGGCCGTTCTCGGCGAACAGCACCTGCATCTGCTGGCGCTCCAGCAGCGACGACAGGGCGAAGATGTTGCGCAGGTCGTCGTCGACGATCAGCACCTTGCGTCCCGCGAGGCCGCCGTCCGCCGCGTGGATCTCTTCCAGCATGCGGCGCTGCGTCTCCGGCAGGCTGGCCTGCGAGCGGTGCAGGAACAGTGCCGTCTCGTCGAGCAGGCGTTCCGGCGAGCGCGCATCCTTGACGACGATGGTCTTGGCGTAGCGCTTCAGCTTCGTGACCTCCTTGCGCGACAGTTCCTGCGCCGTGTAGATCACGATCGGCAGGTCGCGCAAGGCCTGCTGCTTGCCGATCTGGTCGAGCAGGTCGAAGCCGGAGATGTCGGGCAGCGTGAGGTCCAGCACCATGCAGTCGAAGTGCTGCTGCGCCAGCGCTTCCAGCGCGGCCTTGCCGTCTTCCGCCGTCACGATGCGCACGTCGGAATCGCCGATCAGGCCCACGATCGATTCGCGCTGCGCCATGTCGTCCTCGACGACGAGGAGGCTCCGCTTGCCGCCCATGAGGAATTTCTGGATGCGCTTGAATTCCTCCTGCAGCATGTCGCGGCTCACGGGCTTGTTGATGTACGAGATGGCGCCCTGGCGCAGCGCGCGCTCGCGCTCGCGCAGCGACGACATCACGTGCACCGGGATGTGGCGCGTGCTCGGATCGCGCTTCAGGCGGTCGAGCACGGTGAAGCCGTCGATGTCGGGCAGGTCGATGTCGAGCAGGATCGCGGACGGCAGGTAATCGCGCGCCAGCGACAGCGCGGAATCGCCGCGGTGCGTGACGATGCCCTTGAAGTTCTTTTCGCGGGCGAATTCGAGAAGCGTCTTGGCGAAGCGCTCGTCGTCCTCGACGATCAGCACGGACGGGTCGCCCGGCACGATCAGCCCGCGGTCGTCCAGCATGGTTGCGTATTCGACCAGGCTGGCGGCCGGGTCGGGCAGGGTGACGGTGGTCACCGCTTCCGGTTCCGCTTCCAGGAGCATCGTCGGTGCCGGCGCGGTCGTGGGTTGCGGCTGCGGCGGCGCGAGGCGTGCCGGTTGCGGCTGGCGGGTCTGCTCGTAGTTGATGAAGCCCGCGCGGTTGTACGGCAGGTACAGGGTAAACGTGGAGCCGATGTTGACGGTGGATTCCACGCGGATTTCGCCGCCCAGCAGGCGCGCCAGTTCGCGCGAGATCGACAGGCCCAGGCCCGTGCCGCCGTACTTGCGGGCGGTGGAGCCGTCGGCCTGCTGGAACGCTTCGAAGATCAGCTGCAGCTTGTCGGCCGGGATGCCCACGCCGGTGTCGCGCACGGAGAACGCCAGCACGGCGTCCGCATGCAGCAGGTGCGGGTGGTCGGCCGTCCAGCCGCTCGTCACGAGGCTGATCGTCAGCGACACGTTGCCGTGGCTGGTGAACTTGAACGCGTTCGACAGCAGGTTTTTCAGGACCTGCTGCAGGCGCGTCGTGTCGGTCATGACGGCGGTCGGCAGGTTCTCCGCCAGCTCCACGGCGAAACCGAGGTGCTTCGCCTCGGCCATGTGGCGGAACGTGCGGTCCACGTAGTTGCGCAGGTTCGAGAAGCGGTATTCCGACACGTCCAGCGTGACGGTACCGGACTCGATCTTCGACAGGTCGAGAATGTCGTTAATGAGCGTCAGCAGGTCGGAGCCGGAGCCGTGGATCGTCTTCGCGAATTCCACCTGCTTGGACGACAGGTTGCCTTCCGGGTTGTCGGACAGCTGCTGCGCGAGGATCAGCAGCGAGTTCAAAGGCGTCCGCAGCTCGTGCGACATATTGGCCAGGAACTCGGATTTATATTTCGACGACAGCGCCAGCTGGGTCGCCTTTTCTTCCAGCGCCAGCTTCGCCTGTTCCACCTCGCGGTTCTTGCGTTCCACCTCGATGTTCTGCTCGGACAGCAGGCGCGCCTTTTCCGCCAGCTCCTGGTTCGTCTGCTGCAGTTCCTGCGCCAGCGACTGCGACTGGGTCAGCAGCGATTCCGTCCGGCTGTTCGCCTCGATCGTGTTCAGCACGACGCCGATCGATTCCATCAGCTGGTCGAGGAAGGAGAGGTGGGTTTCCGTGAAGCGGTCCAGCGACGCGATCTCGATGACGGCCTTGACCTGCTGTTCGAACAGGATCGGCAGCACGACGATGTTGGTCGGCGGCGCGGAACCGAGGCCGGACGACACGACGATGTAGTCGCGCGGGACGTCCGTCAGCCAGATGCGGGTCTTCTCCAGCGCGCACTGGCCCACGAGGCCTTCGCCCGGCAGGAACGACGTCGGCAGTTTTCTGCTCGAACGGTAGCCGTACGACGCGATCATGCGCAGCCGCGCGTCGGCTTCCTGCGAATCCATCATGTAGAACACGCCGTGGTGCGCCGAGACGAGCGGTGCCAGTTCGGACAGGATCAGCTTCGTGACGGCCTGCAGGTCGCGCTGGCCCTGCAGCAGTCGGGTGAAGCGCGCCAGGTTGGTCTTCAGCCAGTCCTGCTGCGCGTTCTTTTGCGTCGTCTCCTTCAGGTTGCGGATCATCTCGTTGATGTTGTCCTTCAGGTAGGACACCTCGCCGCGCGCTTCCACCTGGATGGAACGCGAGAGGTCGCCGCGCGTCACCGCCGTTGCCACTTCACCGATCGCGCGCATCTGGTTCGTGAGGTTTGCCGCCAGCTGGTTGACGTTCTCCGTCAAGTCCTTCCACGTACCCGCGACGCCGGACACGTTGGCCTGGCCGCCCAGCTTGCCCTCGGTACCCACCTCACGCGCCACGCGGGTCACCTCGGAGGCGAACGAGGACAGCTGGTCCACCATCACGTTGATGGTGTCCTTCAGTTCGAGAATCTCGCCCTTCACGTCCACCGTGATCTTCTTGGAAAGGTCGCCGCGCGCCACGGCGGTGGTCACCGCCGCGATGTTACGCACCTGGCCCGTCAGGTTCGACGCCATGAAGTTCACGTTGTCGGTGAGGTCTTTCCAGGTACCGCCGACACCCGGCACGTAGGCCTGGCCACCCAGCTTGCCTTCCGTGCCCACCTCGCGCGCCACGCGGGTCACCTCGGAGGCGAACGAGGACAGCTGGTCCACCATCACGTTGATGGTGTTCTTCAGTTCGAGAATCTCGCCCTTCACGTCCACCGTGATCTTCTTGGACAGGTCGCCGTTCGCCACGGCGGTCGTCACGTCCGCGATGTTACGCACCTGCGCCGTCAGGTTACCCGCCATCGAGTTCACGCCGTCCGTCAGGTCTTTCCACGTACCCGCGACACCCGGCACGTTCGCCTGGCCGCCCAGCTTGCCCTCGGTACCCACTTCACGCGCCACGCGGGTCACCTCGGACGCGAAGGAGTTCAGCTGGTCCACCATCACGTTGATGGTGTTCTTCAGTTCGAGAATCTCGCCCTTCACGTCCACCGTGATCTTCTTCGACAGGTCGCCGTTCGCGACGGCGGTCGTCACGTCCGCGATGTTACGCACCTGGCCCGTGAGGTTACCCGCCATCGAGTTCACGGAGTCCGTCAAGTCCTTCCACGTGCCCGCGACGCCTTTCACCATTGCCTGGCCGCCCAGCTTGCCTTCCGTACCGACCTCCCTCGCGACGCGGGTCACCTCCGATGCGAACGAGGACAGCTGGTCCACCATCACGTTGATGGTGTTTTTAAGCTCAAGAATCTCGCCCTTCACGTCCACGGTGATCTTTTTACCGAGGTCGCCGTTCGCCACCGCGGTCGTCACCGCCGCGATGTTACGCACCTGGCCCGTGAGGTTCGACGCCATGAAGTTCACGTTGTCGGTCAAGTCCTTCCACGTGCCCGCGACGCCGGGCACGTACGCCTGGCCACCGAGCTTGCCTTCCGTGCCGACCTCCCGCGCGACGCGGGTCACCTCGGACGCGAAGGAGCGGAGCTGGTCCACCATCACGTTGATCGTGTCCTTCAACTGCAGGATCTCGCCGCGCACGTCCACCGTGATCTTCTTCGACAAGTCGCCGTTCGCCACGGCGGTGGTCACCTCCGCGATGTTACGCACCTGCGAGGTCAGGTTACCCGCCATCGAGTTCACGGAGTCCGTCAAGTCCTTCCACGTGCCCGCGACGCCGGGCACATATGCCTGGCCGCCCAGCTTGCCTTCCGTACCGACCTCCCTCGCCACGCGCGTCACCTCGGACGAGAACGACGACAGTTGTTCCACCATCGTGTTCGCGGTGGTCGCCGCGCGCAGGTACTGGCCCTTCAGCGGGTGGCCGTCCACTTCCAGCGCCATCGTCTGCGACAGGTCGCCTTTCGCGACGGCGCCGATGACGCGCGCCATTTCCGTCGTCGGGCGCACGAGGTCGTCGATCAGCGTATTGACCGAGCTGATGATGGTCGACCAGCCGCCCACGACGCCCGGCACGGAGGCGCGCTGCGTCAAATGGCCTTCGCGGCCGACGACGCGCGACACCTCGGTGACCGCCTCGACCATCTTTTCCTTGGTCTCGATGATGTCGTTCAGGGTATCCGCGATCTTGCCGGACACGCCAGTCCAGTCGGACGGCATGCGTACCGAGAAGTCGCCTTTTTTCAGCGCCATCAGCGTGGACAGCAGCAGCTTGACATCGAGCTGTTCAGCCATGTCGGTCATGTTATTCATTGACTAGGAATCCTCGATTGAGAAGAGCGGAAGGGCGGGCGCGCACGATTTTTAGACAATGCGCATTGTTAAATGCCAAGAAAACGCAACGATACACCTGTGTCCGGTCAAGTCAAGCATGCATATGTGCTGCTAGACATGATTGTTACGGATCCACCATAAACTTGCATTTTTGAAATTTTAAATGGACAATTCGCGCGAGGTTAATCGAAAATTGTAAAGACTGGCGCACGATTCGATGGCAGGGTGTGTTCAAGATGTATCGGAACGACAACCGATCCAAAGTTAAAGCTCTGCCATAATGAATAAAACACCAATTTTTCGTGCTTTTTGGTTACAACTCAACTAGCATAGCGGGGTGTCATTACACCCCATTCAACAGCGCGAGGCATCCATGAAGACCGTCGATTTGGACGAGTTGTTACATACCGACACCGCGTCCAGTTGGGGCGAAGCGCTGTTCGCCCTCGGCCGCCACTACGGGTTCGAGAAGGTGTTGTTTGGCATGTCGGGCTCGCGCCACGCGCGGCTCGAGAACGCATTTGTACAGAGCAATTACCCGACAAAGTGGCGCGAGCGCTATGACGCCGAGCGGTTCGCGTACGTCGATCCCGTCGTCAGCCATTGCCTCGCCACCACGTTGCCGCTGATCTGGCAGCCGGAGATCTTCCGCAGCCCGGCCCAGCGTGCCCTGTACGAAGAGGCATGCACGTACGGCATCCGCGCCGGCGTGACGTTTCCGATCCATGGTCCGAACGGGGAGTTTGGCCTGCTGAGCTTTGCCGTCGACACGGCGGCGGATGGCGCGTTCCTGCGCGACGTGTCGAGCATGCTGCCCGACCTGGCGCTGTTGCGCGATTATGCGTACGCGTCCGGCGTGCGTTTCTGCCCGCCGCCGTCGCAGGAAGCGGCGCCGCGCCTGACCCCGCGCGAGCTGGAGGTGCTCAACTGGGTCATGGTGGGCAAATCGTCGTGGGAAATTTCAAAAATCACCGGCTGTTCCGAGGCGACGGTGAACTTCCATATGGGCAATATACGCCAGAAGTTCAACGTCAACACCCGGCAACAGGCGGTCGTGAGAGCCATCTCGCTGGGGTTGATTACCCCAGAAGATCACCATCGTTGAGCTTGCCGTTGACATAGAGTTTAAGCAGCAGGGCGACCGGGGCCGGAATGGCCAGACCCGTTTCGAAGCGGCTGCCGCTGGATTGCGTGACGCCAAACCGGCCCCAGAATTTCTCCTGGCTCTCGCGTTTGCTGATCCGGTATTTCTTGAGATCGCTGATGGAGGGCGCCAGGGATGCGGGCGTTTTCATCATCAGGGTGCCTGCCGACGGTTCCCGCAGGCTTGCTTCGGTAACGAAATCATTAGCCATCGCCGCTCCTCCATGGAAAGATGTGTGAGAAACAAGTATTCCATGCAACATTCATTTAGCGTCCTAGCAACCCTGCTAGTTTCATATCGAATGTCCTAGTTGCGTTAGCTTGCTAACTGATGGTTACCTGCGAAATGGGTCGCTTCCAGCGTTTTCCAGGTGGAATTACTTGAGTTGCCTCAACAGGAAGGCATAGGTCAGCGCCCACATGGTCGCCGTCTGCTCGTTGTTCGCCGCACCCGCGTGGCCACCCTCCGTGTTCTCCCAGTACAGCACGTCGTGCCCCTGGTCCCGCATCCGCGCCGCCATCTTGCGCGCGTGGCCGGGGTGGACGCGGTCGTCGCGGGTGGACGTCGTGAACAGCACGCGCGGATAGCGCTTGTCGGGAGACACGTTCTGGTAAGGTGAGTAGCGGGCGATGTACTCCCACTCGTCGGGGTCGTCCGGATCGCCATACTCGCCGATCCACGACGCGCCGGCCAGCAGTTCGTGATAGCGGCGCATGTCGAGCAGGGGCACCTGGCAGGCGACGGCGCCGAACAGGTCCGGGCGCTGCGTCAGGGCCGCGCCCACGAGCAAGCCTCCATTGCTGCCGCCCATGATGCCGAGATGGGGCGGGGTCGTGATGCCGCGCCGGATGACGTCTTCGGCGACCGCGAGGAAATCGTCGAACGCCTTTTGCCGGTTTTCCTTCAGCGCCGCCTGGTGCCAGCGCGGCCCGAACTCGCCGCCGCCGCGGATGTTCGCCAAGACATAGACGCCGCCTTGCGCCAGCCACGCCTCGCCTGTCGTGCCGCTGTAGAACGGCGTCAGCGACACTTCGAAGCCGCCGTAGCCGTACAGCAGGGTCGGATGCGTGCCGTCCAGCGGCGCGTCCTTGCGCATCACGACGAAATACGGAACGTGCGTGCCGTCGGGCGATTGCGCCGTGAACTGGCTGACGGCATACGGCGCCGCATCGAAGAACGCCGGCATGGATTTCAAGAGTTCGCGCCCGTCGCGGCCGGCCTCCATCAGGTACAGGCTGCTCGGCGTGAGGAAGTCGGTGACGGTGAGAAAAGCCTGGTCCGAGTCGTATTCGTCGACGGCGGACACGTGCAGCGCGCCCATGCCGGGGGCGTCCACGTCGCGGCGCTGCCAGCGGCCATCCACGCGCTTCCATTCGATAACGCGGTTCTTGACGTTGTCGAGGATCGTGAGGAAGAGCGCTCCGCGCGTGGCCGCGATGCCGTCCAGCGACGTCGTCGGCGTCGGTTCGAACAGCACGTCGAAGTCGCGCGCGCCTGCCAGGAAGCGGTCGAAGGCGATGGCGAGCAGGGCGCCTTGCGGCCACGTGCGGTCCCCGATTGCCCAGTCCGAGCGCAGTTCGACGATGAACTGGTCGCGCAGCGCGAACGCGTTCGCGTCCAGCGGCTTGGCGATGGGCTCGAGCTGCCCGCTTGCCGGATCGCGCAGGAACAACTCGCTGGTGTAGAAATCGATCTGGCGCAGCACGAACTGGCGCTCGTGGCCCGGCGTCGGATCCTGCCAGGCGGAGACGGACAGATCGTCTTCCCGCGCGGCGTAGACGAGGGTCGCCTCACCCAGCGGCGTGCCGCGCTTCCACGCCTTGACGATGCGCGGGTAGCCGGATTTGGTCATCGAGTCCGGCCCGAAGTCGGTCGCGACGAACAGCGTGTCCGCGTCGACCCAGCCGGCGCTCGACTTCGCTTCGGGCAAGGTGAAGCCGTCGGCGACGAAGGACAGCGTCCCCACGTCGAATTCGCGCACGACGTGGGCATCGCCGCCGCCGCGCGACAGCGAAACGAGGCAGCGCGTGCCGTGCGGCTCCAGGAACGTCACCCCGGCCCAGACCCAGTTTTCGTTTTCAAGGCGGGCGAGGGCGTCCAGGTCCAGCACCGTTTCCCAGGCGGGTTGCGGCCTGCGGTATTCATCCAGCGTCGTGCGGCGCCAGATGCCCCGTTCGTGGTCCGCGTCGCGCCAGAAGTTGTAGAAGCGGCCGGCGTGGTGGCCGGCGTAGGGGATGCGGTCGCGCGAATCGAGGATCGTCTTCAGCCGCGTGCGCAGGGCCGCGTAGCCCGGCAGGGCGGTGAGTTCGCGTTCCGTTTCCGTATTCCGTTCGGCCACCCAGCCGAGCGCACGGTGGGAATCGACGTCTTCCAGCCACAGCCAGGAGTCAAGATGCTCATTATCCGCTTCACGCATATGCATTCCTTATTGTTGAGCTCGCAATTTCGGTCCGATTCGGACATACTAACAAACATCTAAAAATTTCCGTACGGAAATATGTCCAAAGCAGACATCACGACGCGCAACACGGGAAGGACGGCCGCTCTGTGGGGCGGCGGGGTCGTGCTGTCCCTGCTCGTGGGCGCCGGCCTGTACCTGGGCGCGGCCCACACGGTCGACGTCGAGGCGCAAGCCCGCTTCGACCACCTGGCACGCACGGGCCGCCAGCAGCTGGCCGGCGCGGTGCATTCCTATGCCGACGTCGTGCGTGGCCTGGCCGGACTGTTTCAGGCAAGCGGCACCGTCACGCGGCTGGAATTCCACCGCTACGTGCAAACGCTGGGCGTGGCCGAGCACTATCCGGCGCTCGAATCGGTCAATTACGCGGCGTACGTGGAAGCGGGCGCGCGCGACGCGTTCGTCGCGGGCGTGCGTGCGGACCGCAGCGTCGATCCGGCCGGCTATCCCGAGTTCGCGATCCGGCCCGGCGTGCGGCGCCCGTCCCACACGGTGCTGACTTACCTGGAGCCGTGGCTGCCGGAGAAGGCCGGCGCCGACCTGGCGGGCGGCCCGCCCGCGGCCGCCCAGGCGCTTGCGCGGGCGCGCGACAGCGGGCGCATGACGGCATCCGGCAAGCCCATCGTCGTGGAACACCCCGTGCGCCATCTCGGCCTGGGCTTGCGCATGCCCGTCTACCGCACGGCCGGCGCCGTCCCGCCCGACGTCGAAGGCCGCCGCGCCGCGTATGCGGGCTCCGTCGGCATCGGCTTCTCCGTGCCGGCCCTCGTGCGCGGCGCGCTGCCGGGCGGCGACCAGCCCGTCGCGCTGCAGCTCTATGCGGCGGCCGATAGCCGGGAAGCTGAACGCGGGGCGGCCGGCCCGATGCACGTCAACGAGGCGGACAACCTGCTGTACGACGGCGCCGGTGCGACGGTGACGAATGCCGGCGATCTGCTGGAAACCGTGCTGCCCGTGCGCTTCGATGACAACCTGTGGAAGGCCCGCTTCGTCGCCCGCCGCGCCGATCTCGTCGACGGTTTCGGCCGCGTCTTCCCCTGGCTGGCCGGCGCGGGCGGCTTCGGCGCGACACTCCTCGTCTATGCGCTGTTCCTCAACCTGGCCCGCTCGCGCAGGACGGCGGTGGACGAGCGCCGGCTGCTCGACCTCGTGCTGGACAACGTCGACGCCTACGTCTACCTGAAGGACCGCGACCGCCGCTACCGCTACGTCAACGCGAAGATGGCCGCCGCCTGCGGCCTGCCGGCGACCGGGATCGTGGGCCGGCGCGACCGCGACGTGATGCCGCCCGCGCAGGCCGACGCGCTGTGGGCGCTGGACCAGCCCGTGCTGGAACTGGGCGAAAAGCGCGCCGTGCAGAACGCGTTCGCGGGCCGCGATGGCGTCGTGCGCGAGTTGTGGAGCGTGAAGGTGCCCGTGCGCTTCGCCGACGACGGCGATGTCGGGGCGGTGCTGTGCGTGTCGACCGACGTCACGGAACTGCACGCGCTGAAGGCACGGGCCGACGCGGCCAGCCGCGCCAAGAGCGACTTCCTGTCCAACATGAGCCACGAGATCCGCACGCCGATGAACAGCATCATCGGCATGGCCTACCTGGCGGACAAGCGCGCGGAAGACCCGAAGCAGCGCGACTACCTGGGCAAGATCCGGCATTCGGCGCAGCACCTGCTGGGCATCATCAACCACATCCTCGACTTCTCCAAGATCGAGGCCGGCAAGGTCGAGCTGGAACTGCGCGACTTCACGTTCGACGCGTTGAAGCGCAACGTCGAGAGCCAGCTGGGCGCGCAGGCGACGGCGCGCGGCCTCGAGCTCGCGTTCGACGTGGCGCCCGAGCTGAAATGGCCCGTGCGCGGCGATCCGCTGCGGCTGGAACAGGTGCTGCTGAACTTCGTCGGCAACGCCATCAAGTTTTCCGAACGCGGCACCATCCACGTGCGCGCCCGCGTCGAACGGACCGTGGGCGCCGACGTCCTCGTACGGTTCGACGTGGAGGACGAGGGCATCGGCATCGCGGCGGACGACATGGCGCAGCTGTTCACGCCGTTCCACCAGGCCGACCCGTCGACGACGCGCGTGCACGGCGGCACGGGCCTGGGCCTCGTCATCAGCAAGCAGCTGGCGGAGCTGATGGGCGGCGAGGTCGGCGCAACGAGCGTGCCGGGACAGGGGAGCACGTTCTGGTTCACCGCGCGCCTGCAGCCGTTGACGGCCCCGCGTCCGGCGGCGCCGGCGCCGCAGGCGAAGGAGGGAGCAGAAGCGGGGGCGCTGGCGGGCTGCACGATCCTGCTCGTCGAGGACAATGCGTTCAACCAGCTGGTGGCGCGCGAACTGCTCGAGGATGCCGGCGCGCGGGTCGTCGTTGCGGATGACGGAGCGCAGGCGCTGGACCGGCTGGCGGAGCAGAGCGTCGACTGCGTCCTGATGGACGTGCAGATGCCCGTGATGGACGGCTACGAAGCCACGCGCCGCATCCGCGCGGATGCGCGGCTGGCCTGCCTGAAAGTGATCGCGATGACGGCGAACGCCGGGATCGAGGACCAGGCCCGCTGCCTGGCGGCCGGCATGGATGAATTCCTGACGAAGCCGGCGGCGCCCGAGACGCTGGTCGCGACGATTGCACGCGCGCTCGGCCGCATGGACACGCAACAGCGGCGCCGGCCGGATGTGCCGGACACGCCCAGGTCGGACACGCTGCTCGACCTGGGCGTGCTGTCAGACGCATTCGGCGGCCAGCCGGAGCGCATGCGCAAATACGCGTTCATGTTCCTGGACTCGGCCCGGGACGGCATGCACGAGATCGACCGCGCGCTGGTGGCCTCGGCGCCGGCCCGGGCGGCGGCGGTGGCGCACCGGCTGAAATCGGCCGCGCGCACGGTCGGGGCGCTGGGCTTTGGCGACCTGTGCGCCGATCTGGAACGCCAGGTCGAGCCGGGCGCGCTGGGCCAGGCGCGCACGCTGGCGGCCCGGCTGCGCGGCGTGCTGCCGCGGCTGGAGCGCCACATCCTTGCCGAACTGGGCGCGCGCCAGCAGGATCACCAGACCTGAGACCCGGTTAGGCCTACCGTCGAGCGGCCGGAAGTAGTATGCTGCGCGAGTCTCTTCGCCACGTCCCGTCATGCCATCCCCGATCCGCCCCGGCCTCCTCATCCTGCACGGCAACCAGATGGAGCTGCTGCGCGCCGCCGTCTTCGACTGGCTGCGCGACAACCCGCTCGGTCCGCTGGAGGAAGAGATCATGCTCGTCCAGTCGAACGGCGTCGCCGAGTGGCTCAAGATCGCGCTGGCGGAGGAGCTGGGCGTGTGCGCGGCTACGCGCGTGGCGCTGCCGGCGCGCTTCCAGTGGGAGGCCTACCGCGGCATGCTGGGTCCGGAACGCGTGCCGCGCCGCTCGCCGTTCGACAAGGATGCGCTCACGTGGCGCCTCATGCGCCTGCTGCCTGAACTGCTGGAAAAGGATAAATTCGAACCGCTGCGCCATTTTCTGTCCGACGGCGACGCCGAGCGCCGCCTGCAGCTGGCCGAGCGCCTCGCGGACCTGTACGACCAGTACCAGGTCTACCGCGCCGACTGGCTCACCGACTGGGCCGAAGACCGCGACCAGCTGCGCCGCCCGGGCGGCGATCCGATCCCGCTGGCGCAGGACCAGTGCTGGCAGGCGCAGCTCTGGCGCGAAATCCACGCGAGCCTGCCGCCGGAGCGGCGCTGGTCCGGCCGCGCGACGATCCACCAGCAATTCATGGCGGCGGTGCTGGAAGACCGCGAACCCGTGCTGCGCCTGCCGCGCCGCGTGATCCTGTTCGGCATGTCGACCCTGCCGTACCAGACGATCCAGGCGATGGCGGGCCTGTCGCGCCACACGCAGGTGCTGCTGGCCGTGCCGAATCCGTGCCAGTTCTACTGGGGCGACATCATCGAGGGGCGCGAATTGCTGCGCGCGGCGTACAAGCGGCAACAGCACCGCAACGGCAGCGACCTGTCCGAAATCCCCGTCGAACAGCTGCACGCGCACAGCCATCCGCTGCTCGCGAGCTGGGGACGGCAAGGCCGCGACTTCGTGCGCATGCTCGACGAATTCGACAACGGAGAAGGCGCGCAATTCGGCAACCTGCGCATCGACCTGTTCTCAGACGAGGAAGGCGAGACGCTGCTGGGCCAGGTGCAGGCCGCCGTGCGCGACCTGCTGCCGCTGTCCGAACATCCGCACACGCCGCCGCCACCGGAAGACCGCTCGATCGAATTCCACATCGCCCACAGCGCGCAGCGCGAAGTGGAGGTGCTGCACGACCAGCTGCTGTCGTGGTTCGCCGAAGAGAGACCTGATCCGCTGCGCCCGCGTGACGTCGTCGTGATGGTGCCGGACATCGAGACCTTCTCGGCCGCCGTCCACGCCGTGTTCGACCAGCACAAGCGCAGCGACCCGCGCTACATCCCGTTCGAGATCGGCGACGTGAAGGACCGCAGCGTGAATCCGCTGCTCGTGGCGCTGGAATGGCTGCTGCGCCTGCCACAGCAGCGCTGCCGCCAGAGCGAGGTGCGCGACCTGCTCGACGTGCCGGCGCTGGCCGCCCGCTTCGGCCTGGAGGAAGCCGATCTGCCCATCCTCGGGCACTGGATCGAGGGCGCCAGCGTGCGCTGGGGGCTGGACCAGCGTCACCGCGCGGGTCTCGGCCTCGGCTCGGCCGGCGAGCAGAATTCCTGGCTGTTTGGCGTGCGCCGCATGCTGCTCGGCTATGCGACGGGCCACGGCGCCAGCTTCCGCGACATCGAGCCGTATCCGGAAGTGGGCGGCCTCGATGCCGCGCTCGCGGGTTCGCTGGCGGAACTGGTCGAGGCGCTGCTCGCGTGGCGCGAAGACCTGGATCGCGTGCAGACGCCGATGCAGTGGGGCGATTGCGCCCGCGCGCTGCTGGCCCGCTTCTTCCGCGCGACGAACGAGGAAGACCGCCTGATGCTGCACCAGCTGGAAGAAGCGCTGCAATGCTGGCTGGAGATCTGCGAGAACGCGCTGTTCGACGAACCCGTGTCGCTCGCCGTGATGCGCGAGGCGTGGCTCGGCCAGCTGGACCAGCCGGCGCTGTCGCACCAGTTCGTGTCCGGCGGCGTCACGTTCTGCACCCTGATGCCGATGCGTGCAGTGCCGTTCCGCGTCGTCTGCCTGCTCGGCATGAACGACGGCGACTTCCCGCGCCGCGGCCACCAGTCCGACTTCGACCTGCTCGCGCTGCCGGGCCTCTCCCGCCCCGGCGACCGCTCGCGCCGCGACGACGACCGCTACCTGATGCTGGAAGCCGTCCTGGCCGCGCGCGACAAGCTGTACGTGAGCTGGGTGGGCCGCAACGTGCGCGACAACACGGAGCAGCCGGCGTCCGTGCTCGTGTCGCAGCTGCGCGATTATCTCGCCGCCGGCTGGGACCTCGACCTGGCCGAACGCACGACGGTGCACGCCCTGCAGCCGTTCTCGCGCCGCTACTTCGAGCGCGGCGGCCTGCTCACGTATGCGGGCGAGTGGCGGTCGGCGCACGGTACCGAGACCGCAGGCGTCGGCGACGACGTGCTGCCTCCGTTCGAACTGGACGCCGACTACCGGCTCACGCTCGGCGAACTGGCGAACTTCCTGCGCCAGCCCGCGCGCTTCTTCTTCCGCCGCCGCCTCGGCGTGACGTTCACGGACCTGGAAGTCGTCGGCGAGGACGAGGAACCGTTCTCGCTCGACGCGCTCGACCGCTACTTCCTGGAGGACACGCTGCTGGACGACAGCGGCACGCCGGAAGCCCCGCACGAGGTGCGCCAGGTGCTGGAGACGCGCGCGGCGCGGCTCGCGCGCGAAGGGGTGCTGCCCATCGGCCTCGTGGGCCGCCAGTGGCAGCAGCAGCTCGTCGACGACCTCGTGCCGGTGCGCCACGCGTGGCTCGCGGCCGGCGCGCGTTATCCGAAGCCGGCGCCGAAGCTCGTCGTCAGCGCCGACGTGGGCGGCGTGCGCATCGAGGACTGGATCGACCGCCTGCGCAGCAACGACGAGGACACCGTGTGGCTGTTGCAGATGTCGTCCAAGGTGCTGGACCGCAAGGGCGAGCCGCGCGGCGACAAGGTGATCGGCCCGTGGCTGCGCCAGCTGGCCGCTGCCGCGATGGGCGAGCGCGTGGGCGGGGTGCTCATCGCGCGCGACGCGAGCCTCGCGATGGCGCCGCTGGAACGTGGTCAGGCGCTCGCGCAACTGGAGACGCTGGTGGCGTTGTGGCGCTCGAACCTCGACCGCCCGCTGCCCGTCGCGTGCAAGACGGCGCTGGCCCACTTCTCCGGCGGCGACGTGCGCGAGACGTACGACGGCGGCTTCGAGATCGACGGCGAAGTGATGGACCCGTGCCTCGCGCGCCTGTGGCCGGAATTCGCGCTGCTGCGCGCGGCCGGCGGCTGGCCGCTCGTGGCGGAAGCGCTGTACGGTCCCCTGGTCGCCTGGCTGAAGGACAGCGTGACGGTGACCCGCTTCGAAGGAGGCGGGCAATGAGCCAACTCCTCGACGCACTGGGCTTCCCGCTGCACGGCTCGCGCCTCATCGAGGCCAGCGCGGGCACCGGCAAAACGTGGACGATCGCCGCGCTGTACCTGCGGCTCGTGCTGGGCCACGGTGGCGACAGCGGTTTTACGCGCCCCTTGATGCCGCCCGAGATCCTCGTGATGACCTTTACACGCGCCGCCACGCGCGAGCTGTCGAACCGCGTGCGCGAGCGCCTCGTGCAGGCGGCGGCGTGCTTCCGCGGCGAGGTCGAACCCGACGATCCTTATCTGGAAGCCCTGGCGGACGCGTACGACGACGAGGCGTCCCGGCTCGTCGCCGCGCACCGGCTGGTCCTCGCGGCCGAGACGATGGACGAGGCGGCGATCTTCACCATCGATGCCTGGTGCCAGCGCATGCTGCGCGAGCACGCGTTCGACAGCGGCAGCCTGTTCGACGAAGAACTCGTCAGCGACGAGCGCGCGCTGTTCGAGGATGCGGCGCACGATTACTGGCGGCAGCACGTGTACCCGCTGTCCGGCGCGGCGCTGACGAGCCTCCTGTCCTGCTGGAGCGACGTCGAAGCGCTGAAACGGACCGTGCGCGAGCTGGTGCAGCGCGCGGGCCGCATCGACGACCGCATCGGCAACCTGAGTGAGCGGCCGCTGGGCGCGATCATCGCCGAGGCGGAACGCGAGCAGCGCGATGCGCTGAAGCGGCTGAAGGATGGCTGGCAGGCGCGTGCCGATGCGATGGCGTCGTGGATCGCGGCGCAGCGCAGCGTGAATCCGAAGGCGTTCAACGGCAACAAGATGCGGCCGGATTCGCTGGCGAAAGCGTTCGATGCGCTGCGCCGCTGGGCGGACGACCCGCAAGCACACTATCCGCAACTAACCGACGCGCTGTGGGCCCGACTGACGCCCGACGGCATCCTCGATGCGTTCAGCAAGGATTACAGCGCGCCGATCCCGGAGTGCTTCGAGCATACCAAGGCATTGAAAGAGGGGCTGGACGCCATCGCCCCCGTGGCGCACGCGCTGCTGCGCCATGCCGCCTGCGCCATCGCGCACCGCATGGCGGAGCTGAAGCGCCGCAACCGCCAGTTCGGTTTCGCCGACATGCTGGCGCGCCTCAAGGACGCGCTGGAGGGGCCGAACGGCGAGGCGCTGCGCCGGCGCATCCTCGACCAGTATCCGGTGGCGATGGTCGACGAATTCCAGGACACGTCGCCCGACCAGTACCGCATCTTCGACCTGCTGTACCGCGTGGCCGACAACGATCCGGCGCGCGGCCTGTTCCTCATCGGCGATCCGAAGCAGTCGATCTACGGCTTCCGCGGCGCGGACATCCACAGCTACCTGTCGGCGCGCCGGGCCACGCACGGCCGCCACTACCAGCTCGGGACGAACTACCGCTCGACGCGCCAGCTTGTCGCCGCCGTCAACCAGCTGTTCCGCCACGCGGAAGGGAATTACGCGGCGGGCGCCTTCCGCTTCCGCAAGGGCGAGGAGAATCCGTTGCCGTTCGATGCCGTCGACGCGGCGGGCCGCAAGCAGCAGCTGGTCGGCGTCGAGGGGCCGTTCCGGGCGCTGGCCGTCGGCGTGGCGGAGGTCGAGGACCTGCGCGCGGACGACTATCGCGAATTCTTCGCGCAGCACTGCGCGGAACACATCGTCCGGCTGCTGAACGATCCACGCGTGGGCTTCGCGGACGACGCCGGAAAGTTGACCCGCCTGATGCCCGCCGATATCGCGATCCTCGTGCGCGACCGGCGCGAGGCGGCGGCGGTCCGGCGCGCGCTCGTGCAAAGGACGGTCGCGAGCGTGTATCTCTCCGACCAGGACTCGGTGGTGGAGAGCGACGAGGCGCGCGACGTGCTGCGCTGGCTGCAGGCGGTGGCGAATCCGCTCGACGTCACGCTCGCGCGCGCCGCGTTCGCGACCGCCACGTGCGCGCTGCCGCTGGCGGAGCTGGCGCAGCTCGCGAGCGACGAACTGGCGTGGGAAGTCCGCGTCGAGCAACTGAAATCGCTGCACCAGGCATGGCAGCGGCAGGGCGTGCTGGCGATGCTGCGCCGCTTCATCCACGAACTGGGCCTGCCTGCCAAGCTGCTGGCGGCGCCGGGCGGCGAGCGGCGCCTGACGAACCTGCTGCACCTGGCGGAGCTTCTGCAGGAAGCGAGCCGCGAGCTGGATGGCGAGCAGGCGCTGATCCGCTGGTTCGCCGAACAGGTCGAGGGCGTGGGCGAGGGTGGCGACGAACGGGTGCTGCGGCTGGAATCGGACGCGGAACTGGTGAAGGTCGTCACGGTGCACAAGTCGAAGGGCCTGGAATATCCGCTCGTGTACCTGCCGTTCGCCGTCACCGCGCGCAAGACGGACCGCCGCAACCGCGCGTTCTTCGAATACGTGGAAGAGGATGGCGAGCGCCGCATCGATCTCGCGCTGTCCGACGCCGCAATGGAAGCCGTCGACCGCGCGCGCCTGGAGGAGGACCTGCGCCTGCTGTACGTGGCGCTGACGCGGGCGCGCCATTTCCTGTGGCTCGGCGTCGCCGCTGTCGCCGCGCGCAAAAAGGGCGAGAACCAGCTGCACGAATCGGCGCTGGGCTATCTGCTGACGGGCGGCGCACCCGTGCCCGCGGCCGCCGTGCGCGAGCGCTGGGAACACCTGCGGGGCGACGTGGACGGCATCGAACTGCATGCGCTGGCCAGCCCGGACGGCTGTACGCGGCTGGCAAGGCTGGACGTGCGGCCGGAGCTCGTCGAGCCGCCCCGTTTCGAGGCGCGCTTCGAACGCAACTGGGCCGTGGGCTCGTTCACGTCGCTGACGAAGAACACGGTGGCCGTCGCGCCGCCCACGCGGCCGCAGGAAGAGAATTTGCTGGAGGAAGAGGACCCGGGCGTCGTCCCCGTCACGCACAGCGAGGACGCGCCGTGGCACCGCTTCCCGCGCGGCGCCGGTCCCGGCAACTTCCTGCACGAGCAGCTGGAATGGATGGCGAGGGAAGGCTTCGGCCAGGTCGACGATGACGAGTTCCGCGCCCGCCTCGCGCAGCGCATCCAGCGCGCCGGCTGGGGCAATCGTCTCGACGATGCGCTGGCCTGGCTGCGGATGATCGCCGTCACACCGCTGCCACCCGTCGGCTGCGCGCTGGCGGACATCGACGCGCCGCTCGCCGAGATGGAATTCTGGTTCCCGAGCCGCCAGCTGGACGTGGCCGCGCTCGACCGCCTGTGCCGCCAGCGCATGCTGGGAAACACGCCGCGTCCGATCCTGCCGGAGCGCCAGCTGCACGGCATGCTGAAGGGTTTTACGGACCTCGTGTTCGAATGCCACGGCCGCTACTGGGTGCTGGACTACAAATCGAATGCGCTCGGGCCGGGCGACACCGCGTACACGCAGGCCGCGATGGCGGCCGGCATGGCCGCGCACCGCTACGACATCCAGGGCGCCATCTACATGCTGGCCGTGCACCGCCTGCTGCGCGCGCGGCTTGGTGCAGCGTATTCGCCGCACGAGCACCTGGGCGGTGCCGTGTTCCTGTTCCTGCGCGGGATCGGCAACCCGGCCACGCACGGCTGCTACCTGATCGAGCCGGACGTGGAACTGCTGGACGGCCTCGATCGCCTGCTGGGCAAGGAGACACATGAAGCCTGACGTCATCGACACCGGCGCGTTCTGGGCTGAAGTGGAACGCCTGACGGAGGCGGGCGAGCTGCGCCGCCTGTCCGGCGTGTTCGCGCGCTTCGTCGCGAGCCTCGGCGATGGCGCCTGCGCCAAATCGACGCCGTTGCTGCTCGCGTCCCTCGTGCTGTCCGAACTGGAAGGCAGAGGCCACAGCTGCCTGCTGCTGGACGACCTGGTGGGCGATCCGGCCGCGCTGCTCGGCTGGGCGGACGAGGACTGGAAGGCCCTGGCGAAAGCGGCAAAGCCGCTGCCGCGCGGCGTGAAGGGGTGGGTCGCGCAGCTGGCCGGGTGCGAGCAGGTGTGGCGCGTGGGCGACCTCGATTACGACCAGCCGCTCGTGCTGGACGACACGCGCCTGTACCTGCGCCGCTACTGGCGCGACGAGACGCTGGTGGCCACGTGCGTGCGCACGCGCGCGCAGGAACGCCGCGACGTCGACCTCGACCAGGCGCATACGTGGCTGGAAGCCCTGTTCGGCGCCCAGCGCGCGGGCGAGACGCCCGACTGGCAGCGCATTGCCTGCGCCGTCGCGCTGCGCGGCGCGTTCGCCATCATCACGGGCGGTCCGGGTACGGGTAAAACGTACACCGTGGCGCGGCTGCTGGCGCTGCTGTTCGCGACGGCCCCGGACGCCGCGCGCCAGCGCATCGCGCTCGCCGCGCCGACGGGCAAGGCCGCGGCGCGCCTGAAGCAGTCGATCGACAAGGCGTTGACGGAGCTGGCCGACCGCGTGGGCGGCGCGTTGCCGCTGCGCGAACTGACCACGCGCATGGGCGCCGCGCGCACCCTGCACAGCCTCCTGGGCGCCCGTCCGGACACGCGCAGCTTCGCGCACCACCGCGGCAATCCGCTCGACGTCGACGTCCTGATCGTCGACGAAGCGTCGATGGTCCATCTGGAAATGATGGCGTCGCTGCTGGACGCGCTGCCCGCGGGCGCCACCCTGATTCTGCTCGGCGACAAGGATCAACTGGCGTCGGTGGAAGCGGGCGCCGTGCTGGGCGACCTGTGCCACGACGCGCAGGCCGGCCGCTACGACGCGGACACGCTCGCGTATGTGCGCGCCGCCAGCGGCGAGACGATTCCCGCCGGGTATGAAGGTCATGGCGGCCCGCTCGCCCAGCAGACCGTCATGCTGCGCCACAGCCGCCGCTTCGGCGGCCCGATCGGCAAGCTGGCGCTGGCCGTCAATGCGGGCGACGTCGACGGCGCGGCCGCCGCGCTGCGTGCGCCCGACGCGGCCGGCGTGCTGCGCTGGATCGACCACGCGCACCAGCACCACGTGATCCAGCTGGCGAACGAGGGTTATCGCCCCTATCTCGAACTGCTGCGTGCCGGCAGTGCGGGACACGGGAGCCACGAGGACTGGGTGCGCGCGGTGCTGCAGCGCTTCGAAGCGTTTCGCGTGCTGTGCGCCGTGCGCGAAGGCGAGTGGGGCGTCGAAGGCCTGAACGAGGCCATCGAACTGCGTCTCGCGCACGCGGGCCTGATCGTGCGCGGCGACTGGTACGTGGGCCGCCCCGTCATGGTCACCCGTAACGACTACCCGACAGGGACGTTCAACGGCGACATCGGCCTCGCGCTGCCGGATCCGGCCCGTCCCGGTTCGCTGCGCGTGTGGTTCCTGGAAGGCGACAACGTGCGCAGCGTGCTGGCCACGCGCCTGCGCCACGTGGAGACGGCGTACGCGATGACGGTCCATAAATCGCAGGGCTCGGAATTCGCGCACACGGTGCTGGCCCTGCCGAAAGAGGGGGGCGCCGTGCTGGCGCGCGAGCTAGTCTATACGGGCATCACGCGCGCGAGCCGCCAGTTCACCCTGACGACGCCGGCGCCGGCCGTGCTGGGCGACGCCATCCTGCGCCGTACGCACCGGGCCAGCGGGTTGCGGGGGATGGTCGAACAATAGAACCGGGAGGGCATATGAGCAACGACTGCACGCACTTTCATCACATCGTGACCCGCGCGGGCAACACGGACGGTTGCGAGGAATGCCTTCAGATGGGCGACACGTGGGTGCACCTGCGCGTCTGCCTGACGTGCGGCCATGTCGGGTGCTGCGACCAGTCGAAGAACAAACACGCCACCAGGCATTTTCATGTGACCGGACACCCCGTGATCCGCTCGAAGGAGCATGGGGAAACGTGGGGCTGGTGCTACGTCGACCGGGTCGTCAAGGACCCGGTGTAGCGGCGTGCTTGCGGACGAGCCGCACGAACGCGTTCGGACTGACCGGGCTGGTCCCGAGCTTGTAGGTCAGCGACAGCAGCATCTATTGACCAACACTCACGCACAACCTTTGCTTTCCCAGTGGCAACAATGTTAAAGTTGCGTTCTGGGAATAGTTATCGGGGCATTATCGTGTTGATCGTGGTGGGTTTCATCATCGTGCTGCTGGCGGTATTCGGCGGCTTCGTGCTGCAGGACGGCCACCTGGCCGCGCTGTTCCAGCCCTACGAACTCCTGATGATCTTCGGCGGCGCGCTGGGCGCGTTCGTCATCGCCAACGACCGCAAGGCGATCGGCCTCACGTGGCAAAGCCTGCCGATGCTGTTCCATGGCTCGCGCTATACCCGCGAACTGTACATGGCGCTGATGGCCCTGATGTTCGACCTGTTGACGAAAGTGCGCCGGGAAGGGCTGATGGCGCTCGAGAACGAGATCGACGCGCCGTACGAAAGCGCCGTCTTCACGAAGTACCGCATCATCCTGCTCGACGACCACCTGATGGATTTCATCACGGACTACCTGCGCCTGATGGTGTCCGGCACGATGAACAGCTACCAGCTGGAAAACCTGATGGACAACGAGATCGCGACCTACCAGGAAGACGCCGACATCCCCGTGCAGGCGATCCATAAACTGGCCGACGGCATGCCGGCGTTCGGCATCGTCGCGGCCGTGATGGGGGTGGTGCACACGATGGGTTCCATCGGCCGGCCGCCGGCGGAGCTGGGCGGCCTGATCGCGGCCGCGCTCGTGGGGACGTTCCTCGGCATCCTGCTGTCGTACGGCCTCGTCGCGCCGCTCGGGAGCCTGCTGCACCGGCGCCACCAGGAAGTCGTCAAGGCGCTGCAATGCGTGAAGGTGACGCTGCTGGCGTCCATGAACGGCTATGCGCCGACGATCGCCGTGGAGTTCGGCCGCAAGGTCATCTCGGCGACGGAGCGCCCGACCTTCGCCGAGCTGGAAGGCCATGTGCGCCAGCTCAAGTCGCGCTAACCGCGCGGCAGTTCGATCCCCGCCAGCTTCCAGCTCCACAGGCCGTCGCGCCGGAACACGAAGCTGCCGCCGTCCTCTGCCGTGACGGCGAAGTGACTCCAGCCGCGGTAGTGCAGCGCATAGTGCGGCCTGTCCCGCGGCGGCTCCGCGTCGGACGTTTGCGCTTCCCGTGCGGGCTTGCCGATCGATACCTTGCCGTGTTCGACCATCGCCGCGACGCCGGCCGGCGACACGATCGCGTCCACGAGCGGATCCGTGACGACCCGTGCGAATGCCTGGCCGATCGCGGCGAACGGATTGCCGCCCGCGTCGCGGTCGAGCGACCCGAGCAGCTGGCTTTTCACGCTGTCGCGCAGGGCAGGGAAGTCGACCTGGGCGGAGACGCCCTCGGCATCATGGCGCTCCACGGCCGCGCGCAGGCGGTTCAGTGTCCACCAGGGGCTGGCGAAGCTCGTGGCGGCCACGACGAGGAGGGCGCCCGCGGCGCCGGCGGTGAGGATTCGGGTACGGTTCATAGACATTTGAAACGACAAGGCCGGAACAGTCGCCCGTCCCGGCCTTCGGTATTGATATCAATCGCCCGCTCAGCGATGGCGGCGGTGACGCGTGACGGTCACGTGCTTGTGGCTGCGGCGCGTGGTGCCGCCGGCGGTTGCGCGGATGCGCGGACCACCTGCCGTGGCGCGGATGCGCGGGCCGCGTGCGGAAGCGCGCACGCGCGGGGCGCCGCCGGCCGTCGCCACGGCGCGCGTCGCCACGGGGCCGGCGTCGCCCAGCACGTGGCGGCGAATGTTCAGGGCGTCCAGGATGCGGACCGACGAGGCGCCCGCGTTCAGCAGCACCATCGTCGCGTTCTTGCCGGCCGCCTTTACGCGCATGATCAGGCAGCGGCCCGCTTCCTGCGTGTAGCCCGTTTTCGACAGGCCGATGTCCCAGCCCTTGGCGCCGACGAGGCGGTTCGTGTTGTGGTATTCGACTTCGCGGCCCTTGATGTTGATCAGGTCCTTCGACGACGTCGTGATGCGGGTGATCTCCGCGTAGTTCGATGCCGCGGTCGCCATCTTGACGAGGTCGGCGGCGGTCGAGCGGTTGTTCGGGGAGAGGCCCGTCGGTTCCTCGATGACGGTCTGGGTCATGCCCAGCGCGGCGATCTTGCGCTTGACGGCGGCGCGGAACCCGTCGATGCCGCCCGGATAGGTGCGGGCCAGCGCGGCGGCTGCGCGGTTGTCGGACGACATCAGGGCCAGCTGCAGCACGTCACGGCGCGGGATGGTGGCGCCGACGGGCACGCGCGACGTGCTGTGCTTGAGCATGTCGACGTCCTGCTTTTCGATCTCGATCGGCTCGTTCATGTCCTGGTGGGCATCGAGCACGACCATGGCGGTCATGAGCTTGGTCAGCGAAGCGATCGGCGCGACGGTGCTGGCGTTCTTTTCGAACAGCACCTTGCCGGTGTCGTCTTCGACCACCAGCACCGATTGCGATCCGAACGGCACGGCGAAGGCCGCCGCACTGGAGATCGTCATCACTACGGCAGCGAGGAATTTTTTGATCATGGATGGTTGTCTGGGTACGGTTAATGGTCGGGCGCCGGACGGCGGCGGAGCATCAAAACGTCGGGTTGGCAGATAGCGACATGCTATACAGCAACAAAATTGAACGATAGCACCAAAGATTGACATATGTCCATGTCTCTCAGTGAAATATCGAGTCCAACGGCAAGATTCTACAAGAAAAAAAAGCCCCGCGTTGCCGCAGGGCCTTCTTTTTGAACGGACTATCCGATCTGTCTCATTTAGAGGTATAAATTTTGTCGAATTCTCCACCGTCATCGAAATGGCGTTTCTGCGCGGCACGCCATCCGCCGAACACATCATCCACCGTGAACAGCTGGATCGGCTTGTAGTTGGCGGCGAACTGCTTCATGACTTTCTCGTTGCGCACGCGCATGTAGTGCTTGGCGCCGATCGTCTGGCCCGTTTCCGTGTACAGGAAGTTCAGGTAGCCGGTCGCCTGCTTGCGGATGCCCTTGCGGTCGACGACCTTGTCCACGACGGCCACCGGCGACTCGGCCAGCACGGAGATCGACGGGTACACGACTTCGAAGTCGTTGCCGAATTCTGCGCGCACGAGGTTCACTTCGTTCTCGAAGGTGACGAGGGCGTCGCCGATCTGGCGCTGCGTGAACGTGGTGGTGGCGGCGCGGCCGCCGGCGTCCAGCACGGGCACGTTCTTGAAGATCTTGCCGACGAGGTCGCGCGCCTGCGCTTCGTTGCCGCCTTTCTTGATCACCGAGCCCCAGGCGGCCAGGTACGTGTAGCGGCCGTTGCCGGCGGTCTTCGGATTCGGGATGACGACCTTCACGCCCGGCTTGGCCAGGTCGGCCCAATCCCTGATGCCTTTCGGATTGCCCTTGCGGACGAGGAACACCATGGTCGAGTAGTAGGGCGCCGCATTGGCCGGGAATTTCTTGGCCCAGTCCTTCGCGACGAGGCCGCGGTCGGCCAGCATGTCGATGTCGTTGGCCTGGTTCATCGTCACGACGGACGCTTCCAGGCCGTCGGCCACAGCGCGGGCCTGCTTGCTGGAACCGCCGTGCGATTGCTTGATCGTGACGGTTTCGCCCGTCGATTTCTTCCATTCGGCGACGAAGGCCGGGTTGATGTCCTTGTACAGCTCGCGTGCCACGTCGTAGGACACGTTCAACAGTTCCACGTCGGCGGCCTGTGCGGCAAACGGGACGACGGCACTGCCGAGCGCCAGCGCCAGCAGCGCGCGACGCAGCGAGGAAACGGATGGGATCGCCATATTGTTTTTCCTTGTAAAGACTCTCTAGGGATGGTCGATGATCCGTTAAAAAATAGCAAAACAAAAGTACAGTTTTGTCATATGCTTAGACGCCCTATGAGGCATGCATACGCTTCGGGCCGCCACAAAGCAGGCAAGTTCTGTTTGGGGTATAGTCCGGCCTTCGCTGAAACATCGTTCTAGGTTGATGCTGAAAACAATGGGTATCGAAATTCGCCAGGCAACACCGAATGACGCGCCGGCCGCATGCGGGCTGCTGCGCCGCTCGATCGAAGAGGGCTGCGTGCGCGACCACGGCGACCGTCCCGAGATCCTGCAGGCCTGGCTCGGCAACAAGACGACCCAGAATGTGCTGGGCTGGCTGTCGTCGCCCAGCAACTTTGCCGTCGTGGCGGAGCGTGACAGCGAAGTGGTTGGCTTCGCCCTGCTGAACCAGGCGGGTAAGGTGCCCCTGTGTTATGTCCGGCCGGACCTGTTGCGCCAGGGTGTCGGACGCGCGCTGCTGCGGGCACTGGAAACCCAGGCGCGCGCGTGGAACATCACCAAGGTGCACATGCAGAGCCCGGAGTCCGCCAGCGGCTTTTTCGAGCGCCAGGGCTATGTCAATGCGGGCAAGGACAAGGCCTGTTTCGGCCTCGAATGCGACTTCCTGTGGAAGCAGCTGGACGCGGAAACGGTGCCAGCACGCAAGAGATTTTGCAATTGCAGCCAGTGAGCGGACGCCTGCTTTGATCGTTGTGTAACATTACGCAACGTGAACTCATCTTTTTTCCTGTTGGCGCTTGCGCTATAGTAGTCGGGTTTCAATGATGAGTTCGTTATGGCTTCCCGTAGAGATTTTCTTCACCACGGCTTGCGCCTGACCGCGCTGGGGCTCGTCGCCGTCCCGCTGGTCGATGCGCAGGCAGCCCGCGCCTACGCCGGCCGCTCCCAGTCCGACGCCCCAGGCACGGACCTGGAACCGCCTCCCGATCTGTTCGATGCCCAGGTCGTCGACATCGACTTCTGGGTCAAGCCGCGCACGTTGTCCGTGATCCGTCCGCAAAGCGGCGAACGCGCCAATGTCATGTACTGGAAAGACGGCGAGGTGATCGACGCCGCTTACCAGGAACTGTGCCATCTGCTGCGCGACGTGAACGGCAAGGCGTCGATCGCCATCGACCCGAAGCTGATCGAGACGCTGTGGGCGTCGCAGGCATTCGTCGCCCGTTACGGCCTCGACCGGCCGCTGGAAATCCTGTCCGGCTACCGCACCCCCGCCTCCAACAACCGCCTGATCGAGCAGGGCGTGCCGGCCGCGCGCCAGTCGCTGCACATGTCGGGCAAGGCGGCGGACGTGCGCATCGCCGGCCTCACCGAGGAAGTGCTGGGCGGGCTCGTGAAGAGCTTCCGCAAGGGCGGCGTCGGCTTCTACTACCGCTCCGGCCCGAAAGGCGGCTGGATCCACACCGACACGGGCCTCAACCGTACCTGGAAGGGCTGAGCGGGACGCGCCGCCGCCGGATTCCCGGTCGGATAGGCGGCGCACGCATTCCCCCGTTTTTGCTATCGTGGTCGTACCAACCGTTCCCCAAGGAGGACATGATGGCAACCATGAACGCACCGACAATGGAACGCCGGCACCTGCCCGAACGACGCGCTGCCGTGCGCGAAGGCACGACCGCGATGTCCGGGATCGACTACGCCGCAATGGCGCTCCTGATCATCGGCGGCCTGAACTGGGCGATGGTGGGCCTGTTCGACGTCGACGTCGTCGCCACGCTGTTCGGTCCGGGCAGCCCGGCCAGCCGCGTCGTGTATGTCGTCGTCGGCCTCGCGGCCCTGTACTCGATCTATACGGCGATCAAGATGAGCCGCCACCATCCCCACTGAACCGATGCGGGTCGGCCTGATTTCCGACACGCATGGCCTGCTGCGGCCCGAGGCGCTCGACTTTCTTGCCGGGTCCGACCACATCGTCCACGGCGGCGACATCGGCGGCCCGGAGATCCTCGAGCGCCTCGCGGCCATTGCCCCGCTGACGGTGGTCCGCGGCAACAACGACACGGCGCCGTGGGCGCGGGCGATCCCGGAAACGGCCCGCGTCGACTTCGGGCCGGTGGCGCTGTACGCGATCCACGACCTGAAGCAGCTCGACATCGACCCGCGCGCGGCCGGTATGCGTGTCGTCGTGTCCGGCCACTCGCACAAGCCCGCATGCAGCGAGCGCGGTGGCGTGCTCTACGTGAATCCGGGCAGTGCGGGCCGGCGCAGGTTCAGCCTGCCAATCGCGGCCGCCGAGTTGATCATCGAGGGCGATGCCGTCGCAGTAAAGCTGGTGACGCTCCGCGAAATGCCGTAGCATACGCGCCGTCCTCCAGCCTGATCGATCGCCAACATGACGCCTGACACCAACGACACTGAACGCCCCCGTTTCCGCCCCGTCCCGTGGACGTCGCTGGAAACCCCGCAGGACGTCGAACTGTGGATCGAGGAGCACAACCGCACGATGCAGGAGCTCGTCAAGCCGCAGGAGACGGGCGTCGGCGTGCGCTTCCGCCTCGCGCCCGGCGGCGACGTTTACATGCAGACGGCGGCGGACGCCGTCATCCTCGACGTCGAACCGGACGCCAGCTGGATCGCGCCGCTCATCATGGCCGCGACGGGTGCCGGGCAGCCGGCCGGGTCGATCTGGGTGCTGCCGGACGACAAACTCGTCCAATTGCTGCTGGGCCTGTCGACCCTCGTGGAGAGCTCGCTGATCGTCACGGGCCACAACTTCGGCAAGCACGGCCGGCGACAGTTTTAGCATATATTTACGACAATATTTCCTTTGCGCATAGTCAGGATTCGGTGTTAAATCAGCGCTGTCTCGTACGATGAGCTGAGCCGATGCCTACACGATTCCCGACCGCCACGCGGCGCGCGCTGCTGTTGTCTCTCGTTCTCGCAGCTGTCGCGCTGCCGGCCCGCGCGGCCGACCTGCTCGACGCCGTCAGGACGCGCGGAACCCTGCGCATCGCGCTGGAAGGCACCTATCCTCCATTCAATTTCAAGGATGCGAAGACGGGGCAACTGGCCGGGTACGACGTCGACGTCGCGAAGCTCGTCTGCGCGAAGCTTGGCGTGAGGCCGGAATTCGTGACGACGGAATGGTCGGCGATCCTCGCCGGCCTGGGGGCGGGCAAGTACGATGTGATCGTCAGCCAGGTGGGCATCACGCCCCGGCGCCGGCAGGCATTCGATTTTTCCCAGCCTTACACCTATTCGGCGCCGCAATTGATCGTGCGCCGCAACGAGGCCTCCACTTATAAAAGTCTCGCCGACCTCAAGGGCCGGACGATCGGCGTGGGGCAGGGCAGCGTGTTCGAGCAGCAGGTGCGCGCCGTGCCCGGCATCGAGGTCAAGCGTTATCCGGCCGCGCCGGAAAACCTGCAGGACCTCGCGTTCGGCCGCATCGATGCGGCCCTCAACGACAGCCTGATGGTGGCCTATCTCCTCAAGAATTCGCAGCTGCCGATCCGCGCCGGCGCACGCGTGGGCGACGTCGAGCGCATGGGCATTGCGTTCCGCAAGGGCAATCCGACATTCCATGCGGCCGTCGACAAAGCCCTCGATGACGTGCGTGCCGACGGCAGCCTGAAGCAGGTATCGCTCAAATGGTTCGGTACTGACGCCACACGCGCCCCGTGACGGAACTGATCGACCTGCTGCGCGAAGCCGCGATCCTTCGCCTGGCGCCGTGGGCATCCTCGCGCTGTCGCTGAACGCGGGCGCGTACCTGTCCGAGAGCCTGCGCGGGGCCATCCTCGGCATCGGCAAGGGGCAGTGGAACGCGGGCTTCAGCCTCGGCCTCACGTATCCGCAGACGCCGGGCCTCGTGATCCTGCCGCAGGCGCCGCGCACGGCCGTGCCCGCGATGAGCAACACGTTGATCAGCCTGATCAAGGACACGGCCCTCGTCTCCGTCATCACCGTGACGGAATTGATGCTCGTGACGAAGGAACTGATCGCAGTGACGTTCCGGCCTTTGCCGCTGTACGTGGCGGCGGCCGTCGTGTACTGGCTGCTGAGCCTGTTCTTCGAAGCCGTGCACCGCCGCGCGGAGCGGCATTTCAACCGCGCGCACAGATGAAAAACGGCGCCGCAGCGCCGTTCGGTCTTACATGTTCGGGTAGTTCGGCCCGCCGCCGCCTTCCGGCGTGACCCACACGATGTTCTGCGTCGGATCCTTGATGTCGCAGGTCTTGCAGTGGACGCAGTTCTGCGCGTTGATCTGCAGGCGATCCTTGCCTTCATCCGTCTTCACGAATTCGTAGACGCCGGCCGGGCAATATCTCTGTTCCGGACCCGCGAACTTGGCCAGGTTGATCTCGACCGGCACGTTCGGGTTCTTCAGCGTGAGGTGCACCGGCTGGTCTTCCGCGTGGTTCGTGTTCGAGATGAACACGGACGACAGGCGGTCGAACGTCAGCTTGCCGTCCGGCTTCGGATAGACGATGGGCTTGAAGTCGGATGCGGGGCGCAGGCATTCGTGGTCCGCGTGGTTGTGGTGCAGCGTCCACGGCGCCTTGCCCTTGAACAGGATCTGGTCGATGCCGGTCATGATCGTGCCGACGACGAGGCCCTTGCTCATCCACGGCTTGAAGTTGCGCGCGACATGCAGTTCCTCGTGCAGCCACGACTGTTCGAACGCGACCGGATAGCTCAGCAGCTCGTCGTGGTGACGGCCGGCGCCCAGTGCGGCGTAGGCGGCGTCGGCCGCGAGCATGCCCGTCTTGATGGCCGCGTGGCTGCCCTTGATGCGGCTCGTGTTGAGGAAGCCCGCGTCGCAGCCGATCAGCGCGCCGCCCGGGAACACGGTCTTCGGCAGCGACTGCAGGCCGCCCGCCGTGATCGCGCGCGCGCCATACGAGATGCGCTTGCCGCCTTCGAAGAAGTGGCGGATCGCCGGGTGCGTTTTATAACGCTGGAATTCTTCGTACGGCGACAGGTACGGGTTCTGGTACGACAGGCCGACGATGAAGCCGACGGCGACCTGGTTGTTTTCCAGGTGGTACAGGAAGGAGCCGCCATAGGTATCGTTGTCCAGCGGCCAGCCGGCCGTGTGGATCACGAGGCCAGGCTGGTGCTTGGCCGGATCGATTTCCCACAGTTCCTTGATACCGATGCCGTACGTCTGCGGATCCTTGCCCTTGTTCAGGTCGTATTTCGCCATCAGCTGCTTGCCGAGATGGCCGCGCGAACCTTCCGCGAACAGCGTGTACTTCGCGTGCAGCTCCATGCCCAGCTGGAAAGCGTCGGTCGGCTGGCCGTGGCGGTTGACGCCCATATTGCCAGTGGCGACGCCCTTCACGGAACCGTCGTCGTTGTACAGGATCTCGGCGGCCGGGAAGCCAGGGAAGATCTCGACGCCCAGCGCTTCCGCCTGCTGGCCCAGCCAGCGCACGACGTTGGCCAGCGAAATCACGTAGTTGCCGTGATTCGTCAGCATCTTCGGCATCATGAACGACGGCGTCTGGTAAGCCTTCGTCTCCGAGAGGAACAGCATGCGGTCTTCCGTCACGGGCGTGTTCAGCGGTGCGCCCAGTTCCTTCCAGTTCGGGAACAGTTCGTCCAGTGCGCGCGGATCCATCACGGCGCCCGACAGGATGTGCGCGCCCAGCTCGCCGCCTTTTTCCAGCACGCAGACCGACACGTCCTGGCCCTTTTCGGCCGCCAGCTGCTTCAGGCGGATCGCGGCCGACAGGCCTGCGGGGCCGCCGCCGACGATGACCACGTCGTATTCCATTGCTTCGCGGGGGCCGTATTCTTCGAGGAGGGAGTTGGTCTGAGTCATGTCTTATGGGAGTTATAAAAATTTAAGCACGAGTGTGCACTTTTTTGCGCTCGTTGGCAACGCCGAGCGCCATTGTAGGGCAACTATTAGACGCGGCAATCTAATCGGTGTGAAATAGGTGAAGTGTGTAATCATTATGACTTCGCAACAGAATTTAGTTCGGAGACAGGGGGCGTAACGTGGGGATTGAAGTCAATTTCGAAGGAAAGATCGCGATGGTCACGGGCGCATCCAGCGGGCTGGGCGCGCGGTTCGCCAAGGCGCTGGCCGGTGCCGGGGCCCAGGTCGTGCTTGCATCGCGCCGCATCGAACGCCTGAAGGAATTGCGTGCCGAGATCGAGGCGGATGGGGGTGCCGCGCACGTCGTGGCCCTCGACGTGACGGACCTCGCCAGCATCAAGGCCGCGATCGCCCACGCGGAGACGGAAGCGGGGCCGATCGACATCCTCGTCAACAACTCCGGCGTCTCGACGACGCAGCGCCTGCTCGACGTGAGCGAGGAAGACTACGGCTACGTGATGGACACGAACCTGCGCGGCGCCTTCTTCATGGCCCAGCAGACCGCGAAGCGGATGATCCAGCGCGCGAAGGGCGACCCGAAGAAGCAGCACCGCATCGTCAACATCGCGTCCGTCGCGGGCCTGCGCGTGCTGCCGCAGATCGGCGTGTACTGCATGAGCAAGGCAGGCGTCGTGCAGATGACGAAGGCGATGGCCGTCGAGTGGGGCCGCTACGGCATCAACGTGAACGCCATCTGCCCGGGCTATATCGCGACCGAGATGAACGAGGATTATTTCGACACGGAGCAGGGCAAAAAGCTGATCGAGATGCTGCCGCGCCGCCGCACGGGCAAGCCGGAAGATCTCGACGGTTTGCTGCTGCTGCTCGCGGCCGAGGAAGCCCATTTCATCAATGGCGCCATCATCACGGCCGACGACGGCATGACGGCGCAATGAGCGCGTCCCGGCCGCGGCTCCTGCTGATCCACGGCCTGCTCGGCTCACTGGATTATTTCGAGCCGCGGCGCTACCTGCCCGGCGTCGACATTTTTACGCCCGATCTCATCGGCTACGGCCAGCGCCGCAGCGAGGACGCCCACATCACGCTGGCCGACCAGGCCGCCATGCTGGCAAAGGTCCTGCACGACGAAGTCGGCGAGCCTGCGTGGGTGCTGGGCCACAGCGTGGGCGGCATCGCTGCGATGCTGCTGGCCGACCTCGTGCCGGAGCTCGTGCGCGGCGTCATCAATGTCGAGGGCAACTTCACGTTGAAGGACGCCTTCTGGACGGGCCGCATCGCCGCCTTGCCCGACGCCGATTGGGCCGCGGAATACGGCGCGATGGAAGCGAACCCGGCCGCGTGGCTGGAAAAAAGCGGCGTCGAGGCGAGCGACGAGCGCATCGCGTGGGCGACGGAGATCCTCGCGAATCAGCCGTACACGACCGTGCAAAAGATGGCGCAATCCGTGCTCGACACGACCGGCGCGCCCGATTACCTGGGCTGCGTCGGCCGCGTCCTGGCGCGCGCGACGCCGCTGTACCTCGTGGGCGGCGAACAGTCCAGCGCCGGGTGGGACGTGCCCGACTGGGTGCTGGCGCAGGCGCGCCGCGTGTGCGTACAGCCGAAGACGGGGCACATGATGATGCTGGAAGATCCGGGGAATTTTTGCCGGATCGTCGAGTCCATCCTCTACGAAGAGAACTGCCGTTCCGGCGCTTGACGCCGTATCATGCCGGCTTTTGGCAACGACGTAGAGCAACGATGACTCAAAAGAAGCAGGTCCACACCATGCGCCAGGCCATCCGCTGGGGCGACATGGATGCATTCGGCCACGTGAACAACACGGTGTATTTCCGGTACATGGAGAGCGGGCGCATCGCCTTCCTCGAACAGGGGGCGGGCGACCTCGACATCCAGGGCGAAGGCCCCGTGATCGTCACGGCCTATTGCAGCTTCATCAGGCAACTGAAGTATCCGGGCGAGATCGAGATCCGCACGTTCGCCGGTCCGGCGGGACGCTCCAGTTTCGAAGTGACGCACGAGATCCGCATGGTCGACGAGCACGGCAATGCCGACGTCGTGGCCGCGGAGGGCGGGGGCAAGGTCGTCTGGATCGATTTCGCGGCCGAGAAGTCCGTGCCGTTGCCGGCGCGGGTGCGGGAGATGCTGCCGGTGGCCTGAATCCCCCCACGGGGGAGGGCATCGTCCCGCGTGTGACATTCCGTGAATCTTTTGCCCGTGTTTACGTGGCAATATCCCCCCTTCGCCCGCGACCGTGGGCGATGTCCTGAGCATGCCCGCATGTTGCGAAACCGTGCAATTACGGCATGAAATTATTCCTGTAGGCAAACCTTGGGATTATAATAATTACCGTTTGTCCATGTCGCACGATTGCGGCGCTTTCCCCTGGCTTGTGATTTATGTCTGAGAACGAGGTCGTCTTTTCCATTGCCCGCCACGCGGCATGGGCACCCGGCGTCACCTCGCCCGAGCGGTGGGAGGCGTGGACGCGCGAGCCCTGGCGGCTCGCCGGCGCCGACGAGCCGAAGGTGGCCGCCATGCCCGCCATGCTGCGCCGGCGTGCCGGCCAGCTGGGTCGGATGGCGCTCGAAGTCGCGTACGAATGCCTGGGGCAGCGTACGGACGTGCCGACCGTGTTCTGTTCGCGTCACGGCGAGGTGGGGCGCGCCGTCGACCTCCTCGACGACCTGGCGCGTGGCGAACCGCTGTCGCCCACGGCGTTCGGCTTGGCCGTGCACAATGCCAGCGCGGGCCTGTTCTCGATCGCGCGCGCGGACCGCGCGAACCACGTGGCGCTGGCGGCCGGTTCCGCCACGCTCGAACACGCCGTAATCGAAGCCTGCGGCCTGCTGGCCGACGGCGCCGACATGGTCCTGCTGGTGGCCTGCGATGCGCCGCTGCCGGACGTGCTGGCCGGCTTCGAGGATTGCGACGAGCAGCCGTATGCATTCGCCTGGGCGATGGTGCCCGCCGCCGCGCAGCCCGTGCGGCTGTCGTGGCGCGCAGGGCAGGCGAGCGCCGCGGCGCCGCGCCAGCCCGGCGCGCTGGATGTCCTGCGCTTCCATCTCGCGCAGGCGCCCACGCTCGTGCGCCATGCCGCCGGGCGCCGCTGGACCTGGTGCCGCGATGCTTGACAGGATCGGTCTCGGCTGGCGTGTGTTCGCGACCGGCCTGAGTTTTGCGCTGTTCGGACTGGGCGGCCTGCTGCTGCGGGTGCTCGTCTTTCCCCTGCTGGCGCTGTGTGTGACCGATACGGCGGCCCGCGTGCGCGCCGCGCGCGCCACCGTGCGCCTGAGCTTTCGCGCGTTCGTCGGCATCATGCGCGGGCTCGGCGTGCTGCGCTACGAACTGCACGGGATCGACAAGCTCGATCGCGAAGGCCAGCTGATCCTGGCCAACCACCCCACCTTGATCGACACGGTCTTCCTGATGGCCTTCGTGCGCAACGCCGACTGCATCGTCAAGGGCGGACTGTGGACCAACCCGTTCACGCGGGGACCGGTGCGCGCGGCCGGCTATATCTGCAACGACCGCGGTCCGGAACTGATCGAGGATTGCATCGCCTCGCTGCGCGCGGGCGGGAACCTGATCATTTTTCCCGAGGGGACGCGCACGCCGCGCGGCGAGCCGCCCGCGCTCAAGCGGGGCGCCGCCAACATCGCCGTGCGCGGTGCGCGGCCGGTGACGCCGGTGCGTATCTCGTGCGAACCGCTCACGCTGGGCAAGGGCGACAAATGGTGGCATGTGCCGCCGCGCCGGGCCAGCTTTCGCATCGACGTCATGGACGATATCGGCACCGAGCGTTTTCTCGCGCCCGGCGTGGCGGACGTCGTGGCCGCGCGGCGCCTGACGGACTACCTGCAACACTATTTTATGGAAGAAGACCAGCAACATGCTTGAACAGGAAGTGAAGGGACTGATCGTCGACGTGCTCCAGCTCGAAGACATCGAAGCGGCGGACATTGACAGCGAGGCGCCGCTGTTCGTCGAAGGTCTGGGGCTGGACTCGATCGACGCCCTGGAAATCGGCGTGGCGCTGCAGAAGCGCTACGGCATCACGCTGTCGCCCGAAGCGCAGGAAACCCGGCGGCATTTTGCATCGGTGCGCGCGCTCGCGGCGATGATCGAAACCCACCGCAAGAAATAGGAGCAGGCCATGGTAGCCCTGAACGAAATGAGCCGCGACGAACTGTTCGCGTGGGTCGCGGACCTCCTGGCCGAGATGTTCGAACTCGATCGCGCGGCGCTGACCCCCGCGTCGAACCTGTACGCGGACCTCGACATCGACAGCATCGATGCCGTCGACCTGGCCGTGAAGCTCAAGCAGATGACCGGCAAGCGCCTGCAGCCGGAAGTCTTCAAGACCATCCGCACGATCGGCGACGTCGTCGATGCGCTGGTCGGTCTGGCCCAGGCCGAGCCCGAACCGCAATCCGAAGCGCAGGCCGTCTGATCCGATGGCGTGGAACGTCCTGGCGGGTGCGCTGACGCTCGTCTATCCGCTGGCGATCTGGTTCGGCCATGGCACCATCGAGCCGCGCTGGCTCGCCGGCCTGCTGTTGCTGGCGGCGGCCACGCGCCTGCCGGCGCTGAGGCTGAGCGCGGCCGCGCGCTGGTCGGCCGCGGCCGCGCTGGGACTGGCCGCGCTCGCGATCGGCGCGAATGCCGTGCTGCCCCTGAAGCTGTATCCGGTGCTCGTCAATGCTGCGTTCCTGGCCGCTTTCGGCTGGAGCCTCGTGCACGGCCCGTCGATGGTCGAACGCTTCGCGCGCCTGCGCGAGCCCGACCTGCCGCCGGCCGCGATCGGCTACACGCGGCGCGTGACGCAGGCATGGTGCGTATTCTTCGCCGCCAACGGCACGGTCGCGCTGCTCACGGCCGTGTTCGCGCCGGAAGCCGTGTGGTCGCTGTACACGGGCGTCGTCTCGTATGTGTTGATGGGCCTGATGTTCGGCGGCGAATACCTGCTGCGCGTGCGTTTCCGGCGGCTGCACCATGCGTGACCTGTTCACCGCTCTCGCCGCGCGTTCCCCGGATGCGCCGGCCGGCTGGCGCCCCGGCGAATCGGTCAGCCACGCGGCGCTGCTGGCGCGCGTGCGTGCGTGGGCCGCGCTGGGCCGCCGCACCGGTCCCGGGCCGGTCGCGCTGTACCACGAGGACAGCCTGGAATTCGCGGCCGCCCTCATCGGCGCCTGGCTCGCGGAGAAGACGGTCTGGCTGCCGGCCGACGTCCTGCCCGCGACCTGCGCCGCGCTGGCCGGCAATGTCGACGCGTTCTGGGGCGACTTCCCCGCAACCCACGCGCCGCAGGCGCCCGACAACACCGACGACGCCGGCATCGACTGGCGCACGCGGTCGCCCGACTTTCCCGCGCTCGTGGTGTTCACGTCCGGGACGACGGGCACGCCGGTCCCGATCCCAAAACTCTTCTCCCAGCTGACGAGCGAGCTCGATGCGCTCGAGACGCAGTTCGGCGCCGCGCTGGGCCCTGCGGACGTCGTCGCCACCGTATCGCACCAGCATATCTACGGCCTGCTGTTCCGCGTCCTGTGGCCGCTCGCCGCGGGCCGTCCGGTGCATGCGGCACGCCACGAATATCCCGAAACGCTGGCGCCGGCGCTGGCCGCGCGTCCCTGCGTGCTGCTGGCCAGTCCGGCCCACCTGAAGCGCCTGCCGGACCACCTCGACTGGCGCGGCGCGGCCGCCAACCTGCGCGCGGTGTTCTCGTCCGGCGGCATGCTGGACGCCGCGGCGGCACGGCACGCGGGCGCGCTGCTCGGCCGGACGCCCATCGAAGTGTACGGCAGTTCCGAGACCGGAGGCATCGCCTGGCGCCAGCGCGCGGACACCGCCGACGAAGGCTGGGCGGCGCTGCCGGGCGTAGCCTGGCGGTGCGATGCCGACGGCCTGCTCGCCGTGCGTTCCGCCCAGGCGGGCACGGATGACTGGCTGGTTCTCGCCGACCGCGTCGACGACCTGGGCGACGGCCGCTTCGCGCTGCGCGGCCGCGCCGACCGTATCGTCAAGGTCGAGGAAAAACGCATCTCGCTCGACGCCATCGAGGCGGCCCTGCTGGCGGGCGGCCTGGCGCGCGAGGCGCGCGTGCTCGCGTGCCCGCACGACGGCCAGGGACGCCAGGTGCTCGCGGCGTTCGTGGTGCCGTCGGAGGCCGGCCGCGCCGTGCTGGACGAGGGCGGCAAGACGGCACTGAACAACCGCCTGCGCGCGCAGCTGGCGCCTGGCTTGGATGCCGTGGCGTTGCCGCGCCGCTGGCGCTACCTGGACGCGCTGCCCGTCGATGCGCGCGGCAAGACGACGGCGGCGCAACTCCTTGCGCTGCTCGATCCGGCACCGGCGCGCCCGCGCCACCCGGCCGTGCGCGTGCTGGAGCAGGGCGACGCGCGCGTGCTGCTGGAGCTGACGGTGCCGGCCGACCTGCTGTACTTCGACGGCCATTTCGACGTCGCGCCCGTGCTGCCGGGCGTCGTGCAGGTCGACTGGGCCATCCACTATGGTGCGCACTACCTGGGCCGCGGCGGCAGCTTCGCCGGCATCCAGGCCCTGAAATTCCAGCAGATGATCCGCCCGGAACAGCCGGTGCGGCTCGAACTCTCGCGCGATGCCGCCAAAGGCAGCCTCGCATTCCGTTACTTTTCCGAGGCCGGCGCCCACGCCAGCGGACGCATCCTGTTCGGGCCCGACCAAGCATGCTGAACAAAAAATTCTCGCCAGCGCGCCAGAGCGCATTCGACGCCCGTTTCGACGCCCAGAAGATCGCCTTCGGCCCCGTTGTATTCCAGTGCGTGCGCTACGCGTGGAAGCGCGGCATCCTGCAGGCGGTGGCCGATGCGGGCGACGCGGGCCGGTCCACCGCCGAGCTCAATGCCGCGGGCGGCTGGAGCGAGTACGTGCTGAAGGTTGTGCTGGAGACGTGCCTGTCCGCCGGCGTCGTGTACCTGGAGGAGGGCCGCTGGGTGCTCGACAAGGCCGGCTTCGTCGTCCTCACCGATCCGATCACCCAGGTCAACATCGATTTCAACCACGACGTCTGCTACCAGGCCCTGTTCGACCTCGAGCGTACGCTCGACGCCGAGCGGCCGCTCGGCCTGAAGGTGTTCGGCGACTGGTCCACGGTGTACGAGGGTCTGGCTCAGCTGCCGGAACCGGCGCGCACCAGCTGGTTTGCGTTCGACCATCATTATTCCGACGTGTCGTTCCCCGCGATCCTGCCCGACGTGTTCGCCACCAGACCGCGCAAGCTGATGGACATCGGCGCCAACACGGGCAAGTTCGCGCTCGCCGCACTGGGGTTCGACGCGCACGTCGAGCTGCATGCCGTCGACCTGCCGGGCCAGCTGGCGGTCCTCGACGGCAACCTCGCCGCGGCCGGCCTGCGCGAACGCGCCGTGCTGCATCCGACCGACATGCTGGACGACGCGGCGGCGCTCCCGGGCGGCATGGACATCGTCTGGATGAGCCAATTCCTCAGCTGCTTTTCCGAGGACGCGATCGCCAGCATCTTCCGCCGCGTGGCCGCGGCGCTGGCCCCACGCGGCCAGGTGCTCGTGATGGACACGTTCTGGGACCGCCAGCGCTTCGACATCGCGTCCTACTGCCTGATCAACACGTCGCCGTACTTCAACAACCTCGCGAGCGGCAACAGCAAGGTGTACGAGAGCGGCGACTACATCCGTCTCGCGCGCGCCGCCGGGCTGGAACTGCAGACGGCGCGCGACGGCATCGGCTACTGTCACTCGCTGCTGCGCTTCGTCCGGGCGGAGAACGGCTGATGTTCCAGCCCTGCGTCGTCATCCCCGTCTACAACCACGAGCACGCGATCGGCGGGGTGCTCGCGCAGGTGCTCGCGCACGGCCTGCCCGTGATCCTCGTCGACGACGGCTGCTCGGCCGCGTGCGCCGCGGTGCTCGACGGCCTGGCCGCCGCCCATCCGGAGCGCGTCGTGCTGGAGCGCCACGCCGTCAACCAGGGCAAGGGCGGGGCCGTGCTGACGGGCTTTGCGCGCGCCGCGCGCGACGGGTACACGCACGTGCTGCAGGTCGACGCGGACGGCCAGCACAGCGTGGCCGACGTGCCCCGCTTCCTCGCCGCCGCGCGCAAGGATCCGCACGCCGTCATCGCGGGATGCCCGGTGTACGACGAATCCGTGCCGGCGCTGCGCCTGTATGCGCGCTACCTCACGCACGTCTGGGTGTGGATCAACACGCTGTCGCTCGCGATCCGCGATTCGATGTGTGGCTTCCGCGTCTATCCGGTCGCGCCCGTGCTGGCGCTGGCGCGCCGCCGCCGGCTCGGCCTGCGCATGAACTTCGACATCGAGATCCTCGTGCGCCTGTACTGGGATGGTCTCGCCATCGTCAACCTGCCCACGCGCGTGGGCTATCCGGAAGACGGCGTGTCTCACTTCAAGGCCTGGACCGACAACGTCCTGATCTCGCGCCTGCACATGACGCTGTTCTTCGGCATGCTGCCGCGCATTCCTTCGCTGCTGGTGCGGGCATGGCGCAGCTAGGCACGTCCACCGGCGACGCGCGCCACTGGGCCGGCGTCAACGAGGCGACCTGCGTGGCCGGCATGCGCCTGCTGTTCTGGGTCTGCCGCACGTTCGGCCGCTGGCCGTTCCGGGTCGTGCTGTACCCGGTCCTGCTGTGGTACGTGGCGACCCAGCCGCGCGCCCGGCGCGCCTCCGCCGCGTACCTGGCGCGCGTGGGCATGCCTGCCGGCGTGACGGGCGTGCTGCGCCACTTCGGCGCGTTCGCCGAAGCGATCCTCGACAAGATGCTGCTGTGGGGCGGCGGGTTCGACTTCGACCGCGTGCGCCTGCACGGCGCCGAGCCGCTGATCGAGGCGTCGCGCCGGGGCCGCGGCGCGCTGCTCGTGTGCGCACACCTGGGCAACCTCGACCTGTGCCGCGCGCTGTCGCTGCGCACGCCCGGCCTGCGCGTGACGGTGCTCGTGCACACGAAGCACGCGCAGGCGTTCAACGACGTGCTGGCGCAGCTCGACCCGAAGAGCCGCCTGAACCTGATGCAGGTGACGGACATGGACGCTGCGATGGCGATGCAGCTGTCCGAGCGCATAGGACGGGGCGAATTCGTCGTGATCGCCGGCGACCGCGTGCCGGTGTCGGCCAACCCGCGCGTGGCGCTGGCGCCTTTCCTCGGCCGCACGGCCGCGTTCCCGATCGGCCCGTACGTGATGGCCGCGGTGCTGGGCTGCCCGCTCGTCGCGATGTTCGCCGCGCGCTCTGGCGGCCGCTATGACGTACATTTCGAGCTGCTGCGCGACAAGGTCGTGCTGCCGCGGGGCGCCCGTGGGCAGGCGCTGGCGGATCTGGCCGGCGCCTACGCGGCCCGCCTCGAGCACCATGCGCGCCGTGCGCCGCTCGAATGGTTCAATTTCTATGACTTTTGGCATTTACCCGAAACGGATTCTCCCGATGCTGCTCAGTGACATCAACACGCCCCGGCGCACCGTGCGCTTCGACCGCTCGCGCCTGACGCTGGACGACATCGTCGACATCGCGCGCGGCACCGCCCGCCCGGCGCTGTCGGACGATCCCGCGTTCCGCGCCGCCATCGCGCGCGGCGCCAACTTCCTCGACCGCCTGCTGCGCGAGGATGGCGTCGTGTACGGCGTCACGACCGGCTACGGCGATTCGTGTACCGTCGAAGTGCCGCTCGCCCTGGTGCCGGAGCTGCCGCATCATCTGTATACGTACCACGGCTGCGGTCTCGGTGCCCCGCTGGCGCCGCCGCAGGCGCGTGCCGTCATGGGCGCCCGCCTCGCGTCGCTGTCCAAAGGGTATTCCGGCGTCAGCGTCGAGCTGCTCGACCAGATCGTGCGCCTGTTCGACGCCGGGCTCGTGCCCGTGATCCCGAGCGAAGGCTCGGTCGGCGCCAGCGGCGACCTGACGCCGCTGTCGTATCTCGCGGCCGTGCTGTGCGGCGAGCGCGAGGTGCTGCGCGGCGGCGAGGTCGTGCCGGCGGCGCAGGCGCTGCGCGACGCGGGCATAGCACCGCTGCGCCTGCGGCCGAAGGAGGGTCTCGCGATCATGAACGGGACTGCCGTCATGACCGGCCTGGCCTGCCTCGCGTGGGACCGCGCCGCGTACCTGACGCGTCTCGTCACGCGCATCACGGCGCTGGCCTCGTTCGCGCTCGACGGCAACGACCACCATTTCGACGAGACGCTGTTCGCGGTGAAGCCGCACGCCGGCATGCAGGGCGTGGCCGCATGGCTGCGCCAGGACCTGGAGTACGGCGGCCAGCTGGAACGCAACGGCAAGCGCCTGCAGGACCGCTACTCGATCCGCTGCGCGCCGCACGTGATCGGCGTGCTGGCCGACGCGCTGCCGTTCTTCCGCACCGCCATCGAGAATGAACTCAACAGCGCGAACGACAATCCGATCATCGATGCGGAAGGCGAGCGCGTACTGCACGGCGGCCACTTCTACGGCGGCCACATCGCCTTCGCCATGGACGGCATGAAGAATGCCGTCGCCAACCTGGCCGACCTGCTGGACCGCCAGATGGCGCTGCTCGTCGACGCGCGCTACAACGCCGGGCTGCCGGCGAACCTGTCCGGCATGCAGGGCGAACGGGCGCCGATCAACCACGGCCTGAAGGCGCTGCAGATCAGCGCCTCGGCATGGACGGCGGAAGCGCTCAAGCTGACGATGCCGGCGTCCGTGTTCTCGCGCTCGACCGAATGCCACAACCAGGACAAGGTCAGCATGGGCACGATCGCCGCGCGCGACTGCCTGCGCGTGCTGGAACTGACCGAGCAGGTCGCGGCCGCGCTGCTGATCACGGTGCGCCAGGGCGTCTGGCTGCGCCGGCGCGTCGATCCGGAGAAGGTCCTGCCGGCGCCGCTGGCGCGCATGGTCGACCTGCTCGGCCAGGACATCGTCCCCGTCACCGAGGACCGCCGCCTCGATCCGGAGCTGCACCTCCTGCTGGGCCGCATCCGCGACCAGGCGTGGAGCCTGTATGCGTAAGGCGAAAGCGCCGTCGCGCTGGAGCGCCGACGTCGAGATCCAGGTGCAGTTCTACGACCTCGACCCGATGGAAGTGGTCTGGCACGGCAATTACGTGAAATACCTCGAGGTGGCGCGCTGCGCGCTGCTCGACGCCATCGGCTACAACTATGCCGAGATGAAGGCGTCCGGCTACATGTGGCCGGTCGTCGACATGAACCTGCGCTACGCGGCGCCCGCCACGTTCGGCCAGCGCCTCTCCGTGCGCGCCGAGATCGTCGAGTGGGAAAACCGCCTGCGCATCGACTACCTGATCAGCGACGCCGCCTCCGGCCGGCGCCTGAACCGCGCGTCGACGACGCAGGTGGCCGTCGACATCGCCAGCGGCGAGATGTGCTTCGTCTCGCCGCCCGTCCTGTTCCAGAAACTGGGAGTACAAGCACCATGAAATATCTTTCCGTCGCCGGCCTGCTGCTGGCAGCGCTGCTGGGTGCGTCCGCGCAGGCCGCCGCGCCCGTCGCGAAGATCCAGGCCATGCTGGCCAAACCGGAGCAGCTGTGCGGCCGCTTCGAGCAGAGCAAGCAGCTGGCCGGCATGAAGAAGCCGCTGGCGTCGAGCGGGCGTTTCTGCGTCGTCGCCGGCAAGGGTGTCCTGTGGCGCACGCTGAAACCGTTCCCGAACACGCTGCGCCTGTCGCGCGACGAGATCGTGCAGCTGCAGGGCGACCGCGTGGCGATGCGCATGGAGGCGAGCCGCGAACCGACCGTCCGCATGATCAACGGCGTGCTGTTCTCGCTGCTGTCCGGCGACCTGGGCCAGCTCGACACGCTGTTCGAGGTCGACGGCACGGCGGGCGACGGCGCGTGGAAGGTGGCGCTGAAGGCCCGCAATCCGGCGCTGGCACGCGCGATCGGCGCGATCTCGCTGGAAGGCGGCGCGTACGTGCGCACCATCCACATGGTGGAGGACAGCGGCGACCGCACCGACATCGTGTTCTCCGACATCAGGACCGGCCCCGGCGCCTTCCTGCCCGAAGAGGCGGGCCAGCTTTGATCCCGCACCGCCGCCTGGCGCTTGCCTGGGCCCTCGTCGTGTGCCTGCTGGCCGGGCACAATGCCTGGCTGTGGCTGGGCAAGCGCATCGTGCCCGACACCGACATCCTCGCGCTGCTGCCGGCCGGCGAGCGCGATCCGGTGCTGCAGCGCTCCTTCACGCACATGGTCGACAGCGCCCAGCAGCGCGTCGTCGTGCTGGTCGGCGCCGAGAAATGGAACGACGCCGTGCGTGCCGCGGCGGCGTTCCAGGCCGTGCTGCGGCCCCACGCGGACCTGCTGAAGACGGACGCGGGCGCCAACGCGCAGGCCGCGTGGCTGGACGGTTTCACGCCGCATGCGACCCTGCTGGTCGGCGCGGCGGACGAACGCGCGCTGCGCACCCAGCCCGCGGCATACTGGACGGAGAACGCGCTGGCCCGCGCATACGGCGCGTTCGGCGGGCCGAAGCTGGGCAGCTTCCGCGACGATCCGTTCGGCCTGTTCGCGAGCTGGATGCAGGAACGGGCCGGCGAGACGCCCGTGCGTCCCCGCGACGGCCATTTGTACGTGGGCGGCGAAGGGCGCGAATACGTGCTGCTGACGTACACGCTGGCGCCGTCCGCGTTCGCGCTGTCCGCGCAGCGCCGTGCGGTGCCCCTGCTGGACGCCGCCGCCGCCGCCGCGCGCCGCGCCGTGCCGGCGGCCGAGGTGATCGAGGCCGGCGTCGTGCTGCATGCGGCCGCCGCGGGCAGCCAGGCCAGCAGCGAAGTCGAGACGATCGGCGCCGGCTCGCTCGTGGGCATCGTCGTGCTGACGTGGCTGACGTTCCGTTCCGTGCGGCCGATCGGCGTGATCGTGCTGGCCATCGGCATCGGCTTCCTCGGCGCGCTGTCCGTGTGCTGGCTCCTGTTCGGCCGCATCCATTTGCTTACGCTGGTGTTCGGCGCGAGCCTGATCGGCGTCGCCCAGGACTACGGCCTGTATTTCCTCTGCCACCGGCTCGGCGCGGGGCCGCATGAGGATTCGGTGCGCCTGCTGCGCCGCCTGCTGCCCGGCCTCGGCCTGACCTTGCTGGCCGCCGTGATCGGCTACATGGGGCTCGCGCTGACGCCGTTTCCGGGCCTGCGCCACATGGCCGTCTTTTCCGCGTTCGGCCTCGTGTTCGCGTGGCTCACCGTCGTGTGCTGGTTCCCTGCACTGGTCAAGCCGGGCATCTTGCAGCGCGGCTGGCTCGCGCGCCGCTACCGGGGCCTCGTCGTGCGCTGGCCGCGCGTGTCGGCGCGGCCGAAGGTGCTGGCCGCGCTCGCGCTTCTGGCCGTGTTCGCCGCAGTCGGTTGCGCGCGTCTCGGCACGGACGACGACATCCGCTCGCTGCAATCGTCGCCGCAGCACCTTGTGCGCGACCAGATCAAGCTGGGCCGCCTGCTGGACGCGCCCACGCCCGTCCAGTACTACCTCGTGCGCGGCGCATCGGACGAACAGGTGCTGCAGCGCGAGGAAGCGCTCAAGCGCCGCCTCGAGCCGCTCGTCGCAAGGGGCGACATCACGGGCTGGCAGGCGCTGTCGAACTGGGTGCCCTCGGCGCGCACGCAGGCCGAGCGGCTGGCGCTGCTGGATGCGACCGTGCTCGCACCCAGCGGCCCGCTGGCCGCGCTGGCGCAGGCGCTCGGGGAGGACCGCGACTGGGTCGCGGCCACGCGCGCGCACCTGCGCGACCGCGCGGCGCCCATGACGGCGGAGGCCTTCCTGCGCACGCCGGCCAGCGAACCGTGGCACCACCTGTGGCTGGGCGAGGTGGACGGCGTCCACGCCAGCATCGTCGCGCTGCGGGGCATGCGTTATGCGGCTATCCCCGCGCTGAGCCGCGCGGCCGATGGGCTGGAAGGCGTGCAATGGGTCGACAAGGTCGGCGGCATCTCGGCCGTGCTGGGCCGCTACCGCGCCGTCATGGGCGCCGTCGTGCTCGGGGCCTACGCGCTCGTGTTCGTGGCGCTGCTGCCGCGCTACCGGGGCCGTACCTGGCGCGTGCTGGCGCCGACGGCCGCCGCCAGCGTGCTCACGCTGGCCATCCTCGGCGTGACCGGCCAGCACCTGCAGCTGTTCCACGTGCTGGCGCTGATGCTGCTGCTGGGCGTGGGCGTCGACTATGGCATCTTCATGCAGGAAGATCCGCAGCGCGGCGACGACGCGCCGTGGCTCGCCGTCGGCCTGTCCGCCGCCAGCACGCTGCTGTCGTTCGGCCTGCTGGCGCTGTCCGGTACGCCGGCGCTGCGCGCGTTCGGGCTCACCATGCTGCTCGGGACCGCGCTCGTCTGGTTCATTGCCCCCTGTTTCACCGTCACCGCGAAGGAGCGCCATGAAGCGACCGTTACCGCTTGAACTGGGCGCCGGCCTCGTCGCCGCGCTGCTGCTGGCCGGTTGCGCCAGGACGCCGGAAGCCCCGGCGCGCCTGGGCCTGCGCCTGCCGCCGGCCGCGCTGGGTACCGCGATCAGCGTGCAGCAGCACCTGACCGTCGAACGGCCCGGCGGCACGAACGACCTCGACGTCGCGCTCGAAGTGGATGCCGCGCACGTGGGCCTCGTCGGCCTCGCGTTCGGCCAGCGCGTGCTGAGCCTCGACTACGACGGCCACGCGCTGAAGGAATGGCGCCACGCGATGCTGCCGGCCCAGGTGCGCGCGGCCGACGTGCTGGAAGACCTGCAACTGACGTTGTGGCCGGTCGAGGCGATCGCGCAGGCGCTGCCCGCCGGCTGGCGTATCGAAGAGCAGGGACTGACGCGCACCCTGCGCCGCGACGGCGAGGTGATCGCGACGATCACGTATGGCGGCATGCCGCGCTGGCAGGGCCGGGCGGTGCTCGACAACGTGCGCTACCACTACCGGCTGACCATCGAGTCGGCTTCCGAATGAGGTCCACCATGCTGTACCTGAACGATTGCGCGCTGCTGTGCGCACTGGGCGACGAGCGCGGCACGATCGCGCGGCGCCTGCTCGACGACGCCGAGGGCGGCCTCACGGTGTCCGACGCGTGCTCGCCCGGCCGGCTGCTGCCGCTGGGCCGCGTGGCCGCCGCGCTGCCCGCCGTGGAGCACCTGCCGCTGGTGCTGCGCAGCCGGAACAACCAGTTGGCGCTGGCCGCGCTGGCGCAAATCCGGCCGGCCGTCGACGCGGCCATCGCCCGCTACGGCGCGGACCGCGTCGGCGTCATTGTCGGCACCAGCACGTCCGGCGTGGCCGCCACCGAGGCCGCGCTGGCGGCGCGGGCCCGCACGGGCGCGCTGCCGGGCGGTTTTCATTACGGCCAGCAGGAGATGGGATCGCCGGCCGCGCTGCTGGCGCACGAGCTGGGCGTCGGCGGACCGGCCTACGTCCATTCGAGCGCGTGCTCGTCGAGCGCCAAGGCGCTGGCCAGCGCGGCGCGCCTGATCCGCATGGGCTTGTGCGACGCGGTCGTCACGGGCGGCGTCGACACGCTGTGCGGCTTCACGGTCGCCGGCTTTTCCGCCCTCGAATCCGTCAGCGCCGCGCGCTGCAATCCGCTTTCCGCCGCGCGCAACGGCATCAACCTGGGCGAGGGCGCGGCGCTGTTCCTCATGTCGCGCGAGCCGGCCGCCGTGGCGCTGTGCGGCTGGGGCGAATCGTCCGACGGCCACCACATGTCGGCCCCGGATCCGGCCGGCGGCGGCGCGCGCCTGGCGATGCGCGAGGCGCTGCGGCGCGCGGGCATCGAACCGTCCGACGTCGACTACATCAACCTGCACGGCACCGCGACCGTCCAGAACGACGCGATGGAGTCGCACGCCGTCGCCGACCTGTTCGGCGCCGGCGTTGCCGTCAGTTCGACGAAACCGTTCACCGGCCACACGCTGGGCGCGGCGGGCGCCGTCGAGGCGGCGTTCTGCTGGCTGGCGATGCAGGACGATAACCCGGCAGGCAAGCTGCCGCCGCACCTGTGGGACGGCGCGCAGGATCCGGCACTGCCCGCGTTGAACGTCGTGCGCCCCGGCGCGCGCCTGGGCCGTCCGCTGCGCTGGGCGCTCAGCAATTCGTTCGCGTTCGGCGGCTCGAACGCGACCCTCGTATTCGGGAGGACGGATTGAGCCTGCCCGACATCCGCACGCTCGTGCCGCACAGCGGCGCCATGTCGCTGCTCGGGCGCCTGCTCGCGGCCGATGACGAGACCCTGTGCGCCGAGGTGGCGATCGGCCCCGGCACGCTGTTCCTGGACGGCGGCGGCGTGGGCGCATGGGTCGGCGTCGAATACATGGCGCAGGCCGTGGCCGCGCATGCTGGCCATGGCGCGCGCCTGCGCGGCGAGCCGGTGCGGGTGGGCTTTTTGCTCGGCACCCGGCGTTATGCGTGCACCGTCCCGGCGTTCCCGGCCGGGAGCGTACTGCACGTGCATGCGCAGCGCGTCATACAGGGCGAGAACGGCCTGGGCGCCTACGACTGCCGCATCGTCGACGCCGCCGGCGGCGCCGAATGGGCGAGCGCAACGATCACCGTCTTCCAGCCCGACAATGTAGAAGAGTTTTTGCAACGGAGTTCCGAATGAGTAGTATCGACAAGAGTGTGCTGGTGACCGGTTCGTCGCGCGGCATCGGCAGGGCGATCGCGCTGCGCCTGGCGCGCGACGGCTACCGTGTGGTGGTGCATTGCCGCAGCCGCCGCGCGGAGGCCGATGCAGTGGCGGCCGAGATCGAAGCCGCTGGCGGCAGTGCGCGCGTGCTGCAGTTCGACATCGCCGAGCGCGACGCCACGGCTGCCGCGCTGCTGGCCGACATCGAGGCGCATGGCTGCTACTACGGCGTGGTGTGCAACGCCGGCGTCGCGCGCGACACGGCCTTTCCCGCCATGACGGGCGAGGAGTGGGACCAGGTGTTGGGCACGAACCTGGACGGCTTCTTCAACGTCCTGAACCCGGTCGTGATGCCGATGGTCCAGCGCCGCAAGCCGGGCCGCATCGTGACGATGGCGTCGGTGTCGGGCCTGATCGGCAACCGCGGCCAGGTCAACTACAGCGCCGCCAAGGCCGGCGTCATCGGCGCCACCAAGGCGCTCGCGCTGGAACTGGCCAAGCGTGCCATCACCGTCAACTGCGTGGCGCCGGGCCTGATCGAGACCGACATGATCGGCGACGTACCGCTGGACGAAGCGCTGAAGCTGATCCCCGCGCGGCGCGTCGGCCGGCCGGAGGAGGTGGCGGCTGCCGTCAGCTACCTGATGTCGGAGGATGCCGGCTACGTCACGCGCCAGGTCATTTCCGTCAACGGGGGGCTGGCATGAGTACGGGAATGAAACGCGTCGTCGTCACCGGCATGGCCGGCATCAGCCCGCTGGGCAACGACTGGGAGTCGATCCGCGCGCGCCTCGTCGAGGGCCGCAACGCCATCGTGCGGATGGCCGCATGGGACGATTACGAAGGCCTGAACACCCGCCTCGGCGCGCCTGCCGCGCCGTTCGAGCTGTCCGACCGCTACCACCGCAAGGCGATCCGCAGCATGGGCCGCGTCGCGCTGATGGCCACGCGCGCGAGCGAACTCGCGCTGGCCGACGCCGGACTGCTCGACCATCCGCTGCTTACGAGCGGCCGGATGGGCATCTCGTTCGGCTCGTCGGCCGGTACGCCCAGCGCCATCGGCGACTTCGGCCGCATGATGGAGGAGCGCACGACGAAGGGCATCAATGCGACCACCTACATCAAGATGATGGCGCACACGGCGCCCGTCAACATCGGCGTGTTCTTCGGCGTCACGGGCCGCGTGTTCACGACGTCGTCCGCCTGCACGTCGGGCAGCCAGGGCATCGGCTACGCCTACGAGGCGATCAAGACGGGCAAGCAGACGGCGATGATCGCCGGCGGTGCCGAGGAGCTGTGCGCGACGGAGGCTGCCGTGTTCGACACGCTGTTCGCGACCAGCGTGCGCAACGACGCGCCGCACACGACGCCGCGCCCGTTCGACCGCGCCCGCGACGGCCTGGTGATCGGCGAAGGCGCCGGCTGCCTGATCCTGGAAGAGCGCGACCATGCGCTGGCGCGCGGCGCCACGGTGTACGCGGAAATCGTCGGCTTCGGCACCAACAGCGACGGCTGCCACGTCACCCAGCCCAACGCGGACACGATGCGCATCGCGATGGAACTGGCGCTGGAGGATGCCGGCCTGGCGACGGCGGCGATCGGCTACGTCAACGCCCACGGCACGGGCACGCAGCACGGCGACGTGGCGGAGACGGCGGCGACGAACGCCGTGTTCGGCGCGCGCATGCCCATCAGCTCCCTGAAGAGCTACATGGGGCACACGCTGGGCGCGTGCGGCGCGCTCGAAGCCTTGATCAGCATCCGGATGATGCGCGAGGGCTGGTTCGCGCCGACCATCAACCTCGACGAGATCGACCCGGAGTGCGGAGAGCTCGACTATATTCGGGGCGACGGCCGGCGCCTCGAGTGCGAATACGTCATGTCGAACAATTTTGCGTTCGGCGGCATCAACACGTCGCTGATCTTCAAGCGGTAGTTCCACCACAACCTAGAAACGGAGAGAAAAATGAACAACAAGCACCGGACCGTCCTGCTGGCATCGGCAATCGCGAGCGTCGTACTGCTGCAAGGCTGCGCGACGAGCATCAAGGCCTCGTCGACGGCCAACCCGCCGCCCGCGAAACCGTTCTCGGCCTACAGCCGCATCGAGGTCAAGCCCGTCGTGTTCAAGGACGGCTACAAGGGCGATGCCGCCGGCCTGGCCAAGATCGACGAAAACTTCAAGAAAGACCTGGCGCCGCGCCTGGCGCAGTGGAATAGCCGCGCGGCCGACGGCAATACGCTCGTGGTCGAGCCGGTGGTGGAAGAACTGTCCTTCAAGCACGGCGCCAAGCGCGTGCTGCTGGGCCCCCTGGCCGGCAGCTCGGGCGTGCTGATGCGCGTGACCTTCCGCGACAATACGGGCAAGGTCATCGCGACGCCGGAATTCTTCCAGCGCACGGCCGCGTTCAGCGGCGGCTATTCGTTCGGCGTCAACGACAACATGATGCTGACGCGGGTGGCGAACCTGGCCAGCGGCTATATCGTCGCCAACTACGACAAGGCTGTCGGCGGCCCGACGGGTGCCGACGACCAGGCCGTCAAAGCCAACTGATCGGGGGAACGCATGACTATCACGAAAACGAAGACGGTACTGGCCTGCGCACTCCTTGCGCTGGGCGTGACGACCGCACAAGCGCGCGACACCAAACTGCTGCTGCCGTTGTCGGCCGCGATGAGCGCGAACGATGCCCAGACCCGCCTGGGCGACTCGGTGAAATTCTATTTCGGCAATCAACCGACGCCGAAGGTGCTGGAGCGCCTCGGTTCCGACAAGACCAGCCAGAAGACCAATTCGTTCGGCAAATCGCCAGAAAAGGCATGCAACTGGGCTTTCTTGTCGGCCATGCTGCGCCTGCAACAGCGCGCCCGCGAGCTGGGCGCCGACGCCGTGATCAACATCGTCAGCAATTACAAGAACGAGGAAATGTCCAGCGACACCCAGTTCGAATGCCATGACGGGGCGATCATGTCGGGCGTGGCCCTGAAGGGCGAGTTCGTCAAGCTGGCCAAATGACGGATCGGGCGGCAATTGTCCGCCTGTTCGACGCCCATACCCTGGACGACCGGGTGCTGTCGGGCTATACCATGTGGCTGGACGATTCGGAGCGCCGGCGCCTGGCCCGCTTCGTCCGGCGCCAGCGTCGCAACCAGTTCATCGCGGGCCGGGTGCTGGCACGGCGGACGCTCGGCGCCGTGCTGGGCGTGGCGCCGGAGACGGTGCGCCTGGTCGAGCGTCCGGGCGCCGCGCCGGCCCTGGCCATGCCCGATGCCGGCACGGCCGGCTTCAGCATTTCCCACAGCGGTTCGTGGATCGCGTGCGCGGCCAGCGCGACGGGCCGGGTCGGGCTGGATGTCGAGGTCGTCGATCCGGCGCGCGACATCGACGCACTCGCCGCCCACGCATTCGATGCGTCTCAGCAAGCATGGCTCGCCGCACGCCCCACGGAAACCCGCTTGTCCGATTTCTATCGGACCTGGAGCACGCTGGAGGCGCGCTTCAAGCTGGGCACGGCGGCGGCGGCGACGTTCGACCTGTCCCGTCCAGGGCTGGCGATCGTCGTATGTTGCGAGCATGAACCGGCGGCGCCGCCGGTCGTGGAGTCCGATCGCCTGTGACGCGCGGATTGCTCAGCGCGACATGCCGACCAGCTTGTGCACGAGTTCCGACGACGTCGACGCCGAGAACTTGCGCATGAGCTTGGCGCGGTGCATCTCCACCGTGCGCGGCGACAGATCCGTCTCGCGCGCGATCACCTTGCTGGTCTTGCCTTCGACGAGCAGCGCCGCGATCTCGCGTTCGCGGGGCGTCAGCTCGGCCGTCACGGGGCGCTTTTCGCTGACGTCCTCGAACGTCCAGACGCCGGCGCCCAGCGGCTCGGCCGGGTCGAGTGCGCGGCCCGTCACGTGGCACCAGAACAATTCCCCATTTCCCCGGCGCATGATGCGCTCGTCCGAGTAGCGGCCCTTCGCATTCATGATCGGGATGATGCGGTCGCCCGTGCGCAGGAACTCGTCGATGCTGGGGTAGAGTACCGAGAACGACTGGCCGTCCAGCTGCGTCCGCTGGTAGCCGAACATCGCCGCGAGCGCATGGTTGCAGGACTGGATCACGCGGTTTACCGAAATGCACATCCCGACGGGCGCGTGCTGGAAAATCATCTCGTAATCGATGGCGTATGATGCGTTCATTTGATGGTAGTCGACTGTCCCCGCAGGAAGCCCTTGCCGGTATTTCTACGGTATTGTGCTTAGCAGGGCGCTATTTTATTCTGCAATTCTACTCTGCTGTATAGAACCTCATTATTAAAGGGACGGGTATGAACAAAGTGTATCCTGATGCGCACTCGGCGCTCGAAGGGGTGGTTGCGGACGGCCAGACGATCGCCGTGGGCGGTTTCGGCCTGTGCGGGATTCCGGAAGCGCTGATCCTGGCGCTGCGCGATTCCGGCGTGAAAAACCTGACGGCCATCTCGAACAATGCCGGCGTCGACGACTTCGGCCTGGGCCAGCTGCTCACGACGCGCCAGATCAGGAAGATGATCGCCTCGTATGTGGGCGAGAACAAGGAATTCGCGCGCCAGTACCTGGCCGGCGAACTGGAACTGGAATTCACGCCGCAGGGCACGCTGGCCGAGAAGCTGCGCGCCGGCGGCGCCGGCATCCCCGCCTTCTTCACCAAGACCGGCTACGGCACGATCGTGGCGGAAGGCAAGGAGACCCGCGAATTCGACGGCGAAATGTACGTGATGGAGCGCTCGCTCGTCCCGGACGTCTCGCTGGTGAAAGCCTGGAAGGCCGACCGCGCCGGCAACCTCGTGTTCCGCAAGACGGCACGCAACTTCAACCCGAACGTGGCCACCGCAGGCAAGGTCTGCATCGTGGAAGTCGAGCAGCTGGTCGAGATCGGCGAGATCGATCCGGACCAGGTGCATACCCCGAGCATCTTCGTGCACCGCATCGTTCACAACCCGACGCCGGAAAAGCGCATCGAACAGCGCACCGTGCGTCAAGCATAAGACCAGGGAGACAGACATGGCATGGACTCGTGATGAAATGGCCGCGCGCGCGGCCAAGGAACTGCAGGACGGTTTCTACGTGAACCTGGGCATCGGCCTGCCCACGCTGGTGGCCAACTACGTCCCGAACGATATCGAAGTGTTCCTGCAGTCGGAAAACGGCTTGCTGGGCATCGGCCCGTTCCCGACCGACGCCGAAGTGGACGCCGACCTGATCAATGCCGGCAAGCAGACCGTCACCGCGCTGCCGGGCGCCGCCTACTTCAGCTCGGCCGACTCGTTCGGCATGATCCGCGGCGGCAAGATCAACCTGGCGATCCTCGGCGCGATGCAGGTGTCGGAAAAGGGTGACCTGGCCAACTGGATGATTCCGGGCAAGATGGTCAAGGGCATGGGCGGTGCGATGGACCTCGTGGCCGGCGTCAAGCGCGTCGTCGTCGTGATGGAACACGTGGCCACAAGCAAGGATGGCTCGACGAGCCACAAGATCCTCAAGAAGTGCGACCTGCCGCTGACGGGCGTCGGCGTCGTCGACCGCATCATCACCGACCTGGGCGTCATCGACGTCACCGATACCGGCCTCAAGCTCGTCGAGCTGGCTCCGGGTGTCAGCAAGGATGACGTCGTGGCCGCCACGTCGGCCGAACTGGACGTTTCGAGCGTTTGATGTGCTTCCGGGCGGCGCCGCGGTGCCGCCCGTCCTTCCGTTTTCCTAGCGCAGCGACCACACGTACAGGATCTTCGCCCATTCCTGCACGGCCTTGCCGTGCTTGTGCGCGGGCTGGAAACTGCACTTCGCGAGCGCCGAGCGCGCAGCCTCGTCCAGGGTCGTGAACCCGCTCGAGGCCATCACCTTCGAATCCTTCACCTTGCCGTTCTCGTCGACGAGAAAGCCGAGCTTGACCTTGCCCTCATGAGCGGCCTCCGCGTCCGCGCGCGGGTATTGCGGTGTGGCGCAGCTGGTGTAGTCGAGCTGCGCGTCGCTGTTGCCTTGCGGTGCCGCATGGGCGGACGCCGCGCAGGCGAAGGCGAGGGACAGGCATTGCAGGGTCGTGCGGATGATGCGGGACATGATGCTCTCCTTGTGGTGGGAACGGATGGTGTTTCGTGCGTAGGTGCGTGAGGACGCCGCACGCCTTCTTGCGCGAATGCTCGGTTCATGAATGGGGCGCGACCGCCCCGGCTGCTGAGTGGGCCGGCGTCAGGTCACGCAAGGGTCCAGACATACTGGACCGGCTGCCAGCTCGACACAGGCTTGCCATCGCGCAGTGCCGGCGCGAACCGGCAGCGGTGCAGGGCGCCGCGTGCCGCCTCGTCCATGCTGGCGTAGCCGCTGGAACGCACGATCGCCGATTCGGTGACGACGCCCGAGGCGTCCACGCGGAAGTTCAACGTGACCGTGCCCTCGTGGTTGGCGGCAATGTCGGCCTGCGGATATTGCGGCTTGCTGCAGGTCGAGAAGTCCGCCATCGCGGGCCTTGTCAGGCCGGCCGTCGTCGCGACCGCCGGGGCGTCCCGGGTCGACAGCGCATGGGTGCTTGCCGCGCACGCCAGCACGAGGCCGAGGACCGGAATGCCGGCGCGCCAGTCCAGCGCCTGCGGATCCGGACGGACGAGGCGCCTGACGCGCGCCGTCAGGTCGCCGCCAGTGGCGGCTTGGGCCAGGTGGTGACCGGAGAATTGCATACGCTCGAGCTCCGACAGCGCCCGTGCCAGGCGTCGCGGTTCGCCCAGCTGGCGCGCGGCGAAATCGTCGGCGATCTGTTCGCGTTCGTGGCGGATGCGGCGCGAGATCCACCACACGGCCGGGTGGTAGAACAGCACGGCCTCGATCACGTTCTGCACGAGGTTGACGAGGTAGTCGTGGCGCCGGACGTGGCCCAGCTCGTGCGCCAGCAGCGCTTCCAGCAATTGCGGCGGCATGCCCGTCACGAGGGCGGCCGGTACGAGCACGACGGGCCGCCAGAAGCCGGCCGTGACCGGGCTTGCGAGGCTGTCGACGATGCGCAGGCGCACCGCGGGGCCGATGCCGCAGCGGGCGGCAAGTTGCTCCAGCTTCGTTTGCCAGGCGCGTTCGTCGTGGCTGCCTTGCTGTGCCGGCGCAGTGTGTCCATGGGTGGCACGTCCAACCCACGCCAGCCCCAGCGCCATGCGCACGCCGAGCGCCGCCACGCAGGCCGCCCACGCCCGGACGATCCAGTCAAGATGCTGCTGCAGCCACGCGAGTAGGCCGACCGCGTCGCGCAACACGGCCGCCGGTGCCGACGGCAGTGGCAGCACGCGGGCCGCTGCTGCGTTGCGGTCGTCCAGCAGCAGCGCCACGAAATCGGCGACGGGCCAGGCGACGCACAGCAGCAGGGCAACGCATGCCACGGCATAGCGGCGTTCAGGACGGGCATTGCGCAGTGCGACGAGCAGCACCGCCGTTGCACAGCCGATCAGCGCACCCTGCCACACGAAGTGCAGCAATGCCCATCCGAGGCTCGGCACCAACGCGTTCGGCAGCGCAGATTGCAGCCTGCTCAGCACGTCCGGCAGGTGCGCGGGCAGTGGCGCAAGCGGACTTGTCGGCAGCAATATCGACAACAGCCCGTCGACGAGCCCGGTGCTCATTGTTCGTCTCCATCTTTCAACAATTGTTCGATCTCATCGCGTTCCTTTTTCGAGATGCCGCTCTTGAGCGCCGCCAGCACCAGCGCCTTGGCCGACCCGGCGAAGGCGCGCTGCATCAGGTCCTTCAGCAGATTCGTCTGCAGCGATTCCTGCGCCTGGGCCGGTGCGTACACGTGAGACCGTTCGCTCTCGTCGCGGATCAGCAAACCTTTGCCGTGCATGATCTGCATCAGGCGGAGCACGGTCGCGTACGTCACCTCCGGGCGCTCCTTGACGATTTCCTCGTGGACCCGGCGCGCGGTGGCCGAGCCGAGCGGCCACAGGACCTGCAACAGGTCGAGTTCGGCGGGCGTGGGCTTGGGAAGGGCGGGGGATTTGGCCATGGCGGTCTCACGGAACGTGGTCGATAAATCTAGACTAACTCGTCTAGATTGAGTTGTCTACATGTATATTTTATGCGCGACGGCTTGTGTTGGCGTACGGTCCGGGCATAACATAGACATCATTGTCTACATAAAAAAGGGAGTCTCCATGCTGAAAGCCCGTCTGCGCACCGCCGTCCTCGTCCTCCTGCTGGCGTCAAGCGGCGCCGGCGCGTCGTCCGTCCCCGATTACCCGTTCGTGCATGTTACCGGCAGCTCTTTCCTGGCCGTCGTGCCCGACATTGCCAGCCTCGATTTCGAGATCGTCGTCCCCGATGCCGATCCGGCCGCGGCGCGTGCCGTCCTCGAGGCGCGCGTGGGTGAGGTGCGCGATCTCGCGCAGCAGTTGGGCATAGGCGCCGACGACCTCGCGGTGCGCGAGGTGCGCCAGGGCATCCGCAAGGAGGAACGGGCGGCGAACGGCGCGCCGGTGTACGAACTGCGCTGCGACGTCCGCATCAACGTGCGCAACGTCGCCAACTGGGCCGCGCTGGCCGGCGGCCTGCTCGGCAAGCCGAACCTCGACGGCTTCGCGACCAGCTTCGACCGTACCGACATGGACACGATCCACGACGAACTCGTGACCCAGGCCATCCAGGATGCCCGGCGCCGGGCCGACGTGATGGCGGCCGCGGGCGGGCGGCGCGTCGGCGGCCTGATGGGCGCGACGCCGGACACGCTGAAGAACCTCAGCACGGCGATGGGCCTGGAGCGCGGCGAATTCCGGCGCGACGGCAGCGCGGACCGGGCGCGCGCCCAGGACGTCGACCGCGAGCAATGGCTGGCCGTGCCGGCGCTGAAGCTGCGCCAGCCCGTCGACGTCATCTTCCGCCTGGAAAACCTGCCGCGGCGCACGCGCTGACGGCATGCACGCTTGAGGCAGCGCAGGCGCCGGACGGGAGCCTGACGCCGCCAGGACGGTCAAACCCGGCATGACCGCCGACACCGCCGCCGCCGACCGTGCCGCCCGCCGCCGCTTCACGGCCGAGCTGTGGGGCGTGATGCGCGCCAACCGCTGGCGCGTGGCCGTGTCCATCGTCCTGCTGCTGGCCGCGAAAGTGGCCACGGTGGCCGTGCCGCTGCTGCTCAAGCGCATCATCGACGCGTTTTCGCAGGCAACGCTCCCGGCGCTGCTGCCCTGGTATCTGCTGGCGGGCTATGCGCTGCTGCGCTTCGCGAGCACGCTGTTCAACGAGTGGCGCGACCTGCTGTTCGCGCGCGTGACGCTGGGCGCGGTGTCCGCGTACGCGGGCAAGACGTTCGCGCACCTGCATGCGCTCGGTCCGCGCTTCCACGCCCGGCGCCAGGTCGGGAGCCTGCTGCCGGACATCGACCGCGGCACCAGCGGCATCGCCTTCCTGCTGGGCGTCGGGCTGTTCACGATCGTCCCGACGCTCGTCGAGATCGGCCTCGTGCTCGCCGTCATGCTGCGCCGCTACCCGGCGGGGTACGCCGCCATCATCGTCGCGACCTTCCTCCTGTACTCGGGGTTCACGCTCGTGTTCACGGCGCGGCGCGTCGTCTACCAGCGGCGCGTGAACAAGCTCGATTCGCGCGCCAAGGGCCAGCTGGCGGACAGCCTGCTGAACTACGACACGGTCAAATATTTCACGAACGAGGCCCACGAGGCGGCGAAGTTCGCGGGCACGATGGACCGGTGGCGGGACGCGGGCATCCAGAACCAGCGCGCGCTGTTCCTGCTGCACGTGGGGCAGAGCGGCGTGATCGCGCTGGGCGTGGCCGCGATCATGCTGCTGGCCGGGCAGGACGTGCTGGCGGGCCGCATGCGCGTGGGCGACCTCGTGCTGATCAATGCGTACGCGCTGCAGGTCTGCCTGCCGCTGAACGCCCTCGGCTTCGTCTACCGCGAATCGCGCGACGCCTGGGTCAACGCGGAGCGCCTGTTCGCCCTGCTGGGCGAGCGGCCCGAGATGCCGGAGCTGCCCGGCCTGCCGGCGCTCGTGCCGGGCGCGGGCGAGGTCGTGTTCGAGCACGTGGGCTTCGACTACGAGCCGGGCCGGACCGCGCTGGACGACGTCAGCCTGCGCATTCCGCCCGGGACCACGCTGGCCGTCGTCGGGCGCAGCGGCTCGGGCAAGTCGACGCTGGCGCGGCTGCTGTTGCGTTTCTACGACCCCGACCGGGGGCGCATCCTCATCGACGGCCAGGACATCCGCCAGTGCAGCCCCGCCAGCGTGCGTCGCGCGATCGGCGTCGTGCCGCAGGATGCCGCGCTGTTCAACGATACGGTGGCGAGCAACATCGGCTACGCGCGGGCGGGCGCGGGACGCGACGAGATCGTGGCCGCGGCGCGGGCGGCGCAATTGCACGACACGATAAACGCGTTGCCGGACGGTTACGACAGTCCGGTCGGCGAGCGGGGCGTGAATTTTTCCGGCGGAGAACGCCAGCGCATCGGCATCGCGCGCGCGATCCTCAAGCAGCCCACGATCCTCGTGTTCGACGAAGCGACGTCGGCGCTGGATGCCGTGTCCGAACACGCCATCGTCAAGGAGCTGGAGCGCCTGTCGGCGCAGCGGACGACACTCGTCATCGCGCACCGGCTGTCGACCATCGTGCATGCGCACGCGATCATCGTCATGGACCAGGGCCGCATCGTGGAGCGGGGCACGCACGAGGAACTGTTGAGCAGAAAAGGCGTGTATGCGCGGCTGTGGCTGCTGCAAAAAAAAACGCCGGGCGAACCCGGCGTCTGAACGAGGAATCGTTCCCTGTCCTGGCTTAGGCGGCTTCGCGAACCGGGTGCAGGTCGCCGGTTGCGTCGTCCGGGCTCGGATTCTTCAGTTCGGAGGTCAGGCGCTCTTTGTCCAGCTCGCCTTCCCATTTCGACACGACGACCGTTGCGACGCCGTTGCCGATGATGTTGGTCAGGGCGCGGCATTCGCTCATGAACTTGTCGATGCCGAGGATCAGGGTCATGCCTGCCACCGGGATCGTCGGGACGACGGCCAGCGTGGCGGCCAGCGTGATGAAGCCGGCGCCGGTGATGCCCGAGGCACCTTTCGAGGTCAGCATCGCCACCAGCAGGATCGTCAGCTCTTGCGTCAGCGTCAGGTCGGTGTTCGTGGCCTGGGCGACGAACAGGGCGGCCATCGTCATGTAGATGTTGGTGCCGTCCAGGTTGAACGAGTAGCCGGTCGGCACGACGAGGCCCACGACCGATTTCGGGCAACCCATTTTTTCCAGCTTGCGCATGATGGCCGGCAGGGCGCTTTCCGACGAGCTCGTACCCAGGACGATCAGCAGCTCTTCCTTGATGTAGGCGAGGAAGCGGAAGATCGAGAAGCCGGTCAGGCGGGCAATGGTGCCGAGGACGAGGATGACGAACAGGAAGCAGGTCAGGTAGAACGAGCCGACGAGCGAGGCCAGCGGGATCAGCGACTTGACGCCGTATTTGCCGATGGTGAAGGCCATGGCGCCGAACGCACCGATCGGGGCGGCTTTCATGATGATGTTCACGACGCCGAAGATGGCGTGCGACATGTCGTCGATGAAGCGGGTCAGCGGACGGCCGCGTTCACCCAGCATCGACAGCGAGAAGCCGAACAGGATCGCGATCAGCAGGACCTGCAGGATTTCCCCTTTGGCGAACGCATCCACGAACGTGTTCGGGATGATGTTCATGAGGAAGTCCGTGGTGGTCAGCGCCTTGGTCTTCTCGGTGTACTGGGCGATCGAGTGCGTGTCCAGCGTGGCCGGGTTGACGTTGAAGCCGGCGCCGGGCTTGACCAGGTTGGCGACGAGCAGGCCGATGGCCAGCGCGAAGGTCGAGACGACTTCGAAGTAGAGCAGGGCCTTGCCGCCGACACGGCCGACCTTTTTCATGTCCTGCATGCCGGCGATACCGGCGACGACCGTACAGAAAATCACCGGGGCGATGATCATCTTGATGAGTTTGACGAAGCCGTCTCCCAAAGGCTTCATCGCGGTTGCGATGCCCGGATCGTAGATGCCCAGCAGGACGCCCACGATAATCGCAAACAATACCTGGACATAAAGGACTTTATAGAATGGTTTTTTCATGGCTAGGCTTCATGCGCTATTAGTAACACCGTCATCATCACGCAAAATATCTGCATCGGCTATTGTGGAAAACCGCAACGTCGCGGCCGATATCAGGAATGCGGATTGGTGAATAACGGCCTACTGATTCCGGTACACCGTTCCGCCCTTCATCACGAATCCCACCTTGCGCAGTGCAGCAATATCCGCCGTCGGATCGCCATCGACCGCGACGACATCCGCCAGCATGCCGTTGCGGATCGCGCCCAGGTCCTTGCGGTCGAGGATGTTGGCGGCGACGACCGTCGCGGCGCGCAGCGCCTCCGTCGGGCTCATGCCCAGGCGAACCATCCACTCCAGTTCGCGCTCGTTCGTGCCGTGCGCAAACACGCCGACGTCGCTGCCGTTCCCGATGGTCACGCCCAGCTTGCGGGCGAGGCGGAAGGCGCGCTCCGCCTGCTGCATCGCGGGCGTGGGCGCGCCGCCGCGCACGTGGCGCTGGAAGTACTCGCCGATGGCTTCCGGCGCCGTCAACGTGGGCACATAGGCCACCTTGCGTTCCAGCATCAGCCTGAACGTCGCTTCGCTGGCGCCGTAGCCGTGTTCGATCGTGTCGGCGCCGGCCAGCACGGCCAGGCGGATCGCGTCGTCGCTGCTCGCGTGCGCGGCCACCTTGCGTCCGCTTGCGTGGGCCGTCGCGACGATCGCCTTCATTTCCTCGAGCGCGAACGTGGGCCGCGTGCCGCCGTCCGGACCCGTGCGGTAGTCGGCGTAGAACTTAATCCAGTCGGCGCCGTGGGCGGCCTGTTCGCGCACGGCCTTCGTCGCTTCGTCGACGCCCGTCGCCTGCTGGGCGCCGTACGGGATGTCCATGTCCGGACGATAGCTGCGTTCGGCGGGGCCGTAGCTCGCGGTCGCGACGATGGCGCGCGTGGCGACGAGCAGGCGCGGGCCGGGGATCTGCCCTTCCTCGATGGCGCGCTTGATGCCGACGTCCGCATAGCCCGCGCCTTCCGTGCCGAGGTCGCGCAACGTGGTGAAACCGGCCTGCAGCGTGTCGGCGGCGTGGCGTACGGCCAGCGCGACGCGGTACGCCGGCGCTTCCTTGATCACCTGGTCGTCCCACGTCGTTTCGTTGTAGGGGTGCAGCAGGACGTGCGAGTGCAGGTCGATGAGACCCGGAATCAACGTCTTGCCGGGCAGGGCGATGCGGTCGACGTCGGCGGGGACGGGCAGGGTCGAAGCCGGGCCCACGCCCTGGATGCGGCCCTGCGCGACGAGCACGCTCCAGCCCGCGTGCGGGGCGCCGTCGCCGGTCCAGACTTTATCGGGCGTGAGCAGCACGGGGCGCTGGTCGGCGGCACTTGCCATGCCGGTCATCAGGATGAAAGCGGCAACAGCGAGTGTCCGGATGCGCATCGGTTTTCCTTTATTCGAGGTCCTGCATCGATTGCGCGATGCCGGTCTCGACATCGTGCAGGAACGCCGCGCCCTTTTGCGACAGCGCGATGCCGGGCACGGCCAGTTCGACGAGGCAGGCGAGCGCCTGCCGGAACCATTCCATGTCGGTGCCCATCAGCGGCAGCGCGTGGGCGTCGACGAGGTAATGCACGGCGCGGGCCAACAGCGCCGTGTCGCGGCCCGCGTTGGCGACGAGCAGCGCGAAGTCGGCCGCCTCCCGTTCGAAGCGGTCGGCCAGCGTTTCCAGGATGTCGCGCGACACCTGCGGCTGGCTAGAGGCGAGCACGACGTGCGCGAGTTCCAGGCAGGCGTCGTGCAGGCCCGCGATGTCGAAGCCCGACCCTTCGAGAGGTTCGTCGATGGGCATTTACTGCGCGACCCAGCCGCCGTCCATGTTCCACGCGACGCCGCGCACCTGGTTCGCCGCCGGGCTGCAGAAGAACACGGCCAGTGCACCCAGTTCTTCCGGCGTGACGAATTCGCCCGACGGCTGCTTTTCCAGCAGCAGGTTTTTCTTGGCCTGCTCGTTGCTGATGCCGTCGCGCGCGGCGCGGTCGTCGACCTGCTTCTGCACGAGCGGGGTCAGTACCCAGCCCGGGCAGATCGCGTTGGCCGTGACGCCGGTCGGTGCCGTCTCCAGCGCCGTCGATTTCGTCAGGCCGACGAGGCCATGCTTGGCGGCGACGTATGCCGACTTCTGCGCCGATGCGACGAGGCCGTGCGCGGAGGCGAGGTTGATGATGCGGCCCCAGTTCTTCTGCTTCATGTAGGGCAGCGCGAGGCGGGTCGTGTGGAAGGCCGAGCTGAGGTTGATGGCGATGATCGCATCCCATTTCTCGACGGGGAAGTCCTCGACGTTCGCCACGTACTGGATGCCCGCGTTGTTGACGAGGATGTCGACGCCGCCGAACTTGTCGGCCGCGAACGCCATCATCGCGGCGATCTGGTCGGGCTTCGACATGTCGGCGTTGTGGTAAGCGGTCTGTACGCCGAATTCCTGGCCGATGTCGGTGTACAGCTTTTCGATCTGCTGCGCGTCGCCGAAGCCGTTGAAGACGATGTTGGCGCCCTGCTCGGCCAGCGCGCGGGCGATGCCGAGGCCGATGCCCGAGGTCGAGCCGGTGACGAGTGCAGTCTTGCCGCTTAACATGGTGGATTTCATTCGTTCCTCTTTCTCGTGGACAGTTTCTATAAGTACCGGGTCATCCCGGGCCAGACTTGGTAGAATTCTAATCGCTCCACCGGGTAAAATGTTGGCGGCCGCCCGGTCGCTTGATGTTTCCGGCGGATGCATGGTGATCGTCGGAACTTAGAACATGAGCGAACCGAAGCTGAAATCCGTGCTGTGCAGTTCGCCCGCCGGCCTGCACCGCATGGCATACAAGGAGTGGGGCGACCCCGCCAACACGAACGTGCTCGTCTGCGTGCACGGCGTGACGCGCGTGGCCGACGATTTCGACGCGCTGGCGCGGGCCATGAGCGACCGCTACCGCGTCGTGTGCCCGGACGTCGTGGGCCGCGGCCGTTCGGAGCGGCTGCGCGACCCGGCCCTGTACGTGATCCCGCAATACGTGGCCGACATGGTGACCCTGATCGCCCGCGTGACGGCCGGGGATGAAGGCGTCGAATGGTTCGGCACGTCGATGGGCGGCCTGATCGGCATCGGCCTCGCGTCGCTGCCGGGCAGCCCGATCCGCCGCATGGTGCTGAACGACATCGGGCCCGTGCTGGACCCGGTGGCGCTCGCGCGCATCGGCGACTATATCGGCCAGGACATCCGCTTCAGGACGTTCGGGGAAGGGGCCGCGTTCGTGCGCACGGTCTCGACGCCGTTCGGGCCGCACAGCGACGCCCAATGGGACAAGCTGGCGCGCGACGTGCTCGTGCAGCAGCCGGATGGGCAATGGATGCTGCACTACGACCTCGGGCTCGCACAGCCGTTCAAGGCGATGACGCCGCAAAAGGTGGCGCAGGACGAGGCGCGGCTGTGGGCGGCGTACGATGCGATCCGGTGTCCGACCCTGCTGGTGCGGGGAGAACGGTCCGACCTGCTGTCGCGCGCGACGGCGGAAGAGATGACGCGGCGCGGGCCGAAACCGCGCCTGGTGGAGATCGCCGGCGTGGGCCATGCGCCCACGTTCCTGCAGCCGGAGCAGATCGCGATCGCACGGGAATTTTTGACCGGCTGATTCAAGCCGGAGGTGTTCGGCTGACGGCCGGGCGAAGCGGCCGCAAGGCCTGGTTTTATCACTAGAGAAAAGCATGGAAATCAAACGACTGCACGTAGGCAAACGACTGTCCGAAGTCGCCATTCACAACGGTACGGTGTACCTGGCAGGCCAGGTCGCCAGCGACACGACGCAGGACATCCTCGGCCAGACGCGCGAAGTGCTGGGTCATATCGACCGCCTGCTGGCGGAAGCCGGCAGCGACAAGAGCCGCATCATCTCGACCCAGATCTACATCACCGACATGGCCAACTTCCCGGCCATGAACACCGTGTGGGAAGCGTGGGTCGTGCCGGGCCAGACCCCGCCGCGCGCCACCGTCGAAGCCAAGCTGGCCGATCCGGCCGGCCTGGTCGAAATCGTCGTCGTGGCCGCCCAGGCGTAAGCACACGCGATGGTATCGATTGTCGCGCTCGGCGACGCCACCACCCAGCTGGTCCACGGCCTCGGCCCCGATGACTGCGCGCGCGTAAAAGGCGCGCTCGATTTCGCGGCCGAGCGCTATGTCGAACGCACGGCCGGCACCGGCCAGAGCGCGTTCGAGTTCTCGCTGGGCGTGGCCGGCACGCTCGCGCTGTTGCGCAGCGATGCCGAGACCCGCATCGCCGGCCTGCTGTTCGAGCTGGCGATCGTGGACCCGGGCGTGGCCGAGGCGCTCGAGGAGCGCTTCGGCAAGGAAGTGGCGGACATGGTGCGCGGCGTGCACCAGCTGATCCGCCTGCGCGACCTGACGGCGGCCCAGGCCCCCGTCGGACGCGGCAAGAATGCGGCCCAGGAGGCCATGGCGCAGGTCGAGACCCTGCGCAAGATGCTGCTGGCGATGGCCAGCGACATGCGCGTCGTGCTGATCCGCCTCGCGTCCTGCGTGACCACGTTGCGCTACTTCGCGGAGCACAAGCGCTTCGACGACGTCACGCGCAACTACGGCCGCGAAGTGCTCGACCTGTACGCGCCGCTCGCCAACCGGCTCGGCATCTTCCAGCTGAAATGGGAACTGGAAGACCTGTCGTTCCGGATGATGGAGCCGGACACGTATAAACGCATCGCCAAGATGCTCGAAGAAAAGCGCATGCTGCGCGAGAGCTTCGTGGCGTCGTCGATCGAGCGCCTGCAGAAGGAACTCGCGGCGGCCGGCATCAAGGCCGAAGTGTTCGGCCGGCCGAAGCACATCTATAGCATCTGGAAGAAGATGCGCGGCAAGGAGCTCGATTTCTCCGAGCTGTACGACGTGCGCGCGTTCCGCGTGATCGTCGGCGACATCAAGACGTGCTACACGGTGCTGGGCGTCGTCCACAACATCTGGACGCCGATCCCGAAGGAATTCGACGACTACATCTCGCGCCCGAAACCGAACGGCTACCAGTCGCTGCACACGGTCGTGACGGCCGAGGACGGGCGCCCGCTGGAAGTGCAGATCCGCACGCAGGAGATGCACAACTTCGCCGAATACGGCGTCGCCGCGCACTGGCGCTACAAGGAAGAAGGCGGCTCGAATTTCAAGAGCCAGGAGTACGACGAAAAGATCGCGTGGCTGCGCCAGCTGCTGGCGTGGAAGACGGAAGTCGCGAGCGCCGTCACGGGGCAGGAAGAGCTGCAGCGCGAGTGGGTCGAGAAGCTGAAATCGACGACCCTCGATGACCGCATCTTCGTGCTGACGCCGCAGGCGCGCGTGCTCGAACTCCCGGTCGGCGCGACCCCGATCGACTTCGCCTACCACCTGCACAGCGAGGTCGGGAACCGCTGCCGCGGCGCCAAGGTCGACAACGTGATGGTGCCGTTGAACACGCCATTGAAGAACGGCCAGACGTGCGAGATCATCACGGCCAAGGGGCCGGCCGGCAGCCAGGGACCGTCGCGCGACTGGCTCAGCCCCGGCTATACGGTCAGCAGCCGCACGCGCTCGAAGATCCGCGCCTGGTTCCATGCGCTGGAGCTGGCGGAGACGCTGGCCCACGGTCGCGCGCTCGTCGAGAAATCGCTGCAGCGCGAAGGCAAGACCGCGGTCAACCTGGATACGCTGGCCCACAAGCTGGGCTTCGCCAAGGTCGACGATTTGTTCATTGCCGTCGGCAAGGAAAAATTCAGCCTGCGGCATGTGGAAGCCGCGCTGCACGATGGGGCGCCGGCGGCCCCCGTGCCGGACGAAGCCGTCGTCAACAAGAGCCGCGCGTCGAGCGTCGAGCAGGGCGCCAAGTCGGGCGTGCTCGTCGTCGGCACGGAAGGCCTCATGACGCAACTGGCGCGCTGCTGCAAGCCGGCGCCGCCGGACCCGATCGTGGGCTTCGTCACGCGCGGCAAGGGCGTGTCGATCCACCGCGCGAGCTGCAAGAACTTCGCCGAGATGGCGGCGCGCAACCCGGAACGCGTGCTCGAGACGGAGTGGGGCACGACCGGCCTGGAAACCGTGTTCCCGGTCGATATCTTCATCCTCGCGGCGGACCGCCAGGGCCTGCTCCGCGATATCTCGGAAGTGCTCGCGATCTCGAAGATCAACGTGATCGGCGTGAACACGCAGAGCAGCAAGGGTACGGCGAAGATGGTGTTCACGGCGGAGATCAGCTCGACCGGGCAGTTGCAGAAGGCGTTGGCGGCGATCGCGGAAGTGAAGGGTGTCCAGGAAGCCCGGAGGACGTAGGGTGCCGCTCACCTCTCTCCTGTACGTCAAACCGCGCCTGTGGGGCCACCTCGCCGCGCGCTACATCGCCAGCTGGTGGGCCATGCTGCACCTGGGCGCCGTGGCGCTCGTGATGGCGCTGACGCCGTCCACGTACCACCGCGGCAACCGCCTCGCCACGTCGCGCTACATTTACGCGAGCACGTGGCAGGTGCTGCCCTGGTTCACGGTGCTGACGGCTCTCGTCAGCCTCGTCATCATCCGCATCGTGCTCGTCACGGCGCAGAGCTACGGCCTGTCGCGCTATGCGCTGGAAATGGTCGTGCGCGTGCTCGTGCTGGAACTGCTGCCGCTGTCGGCCGCGATGTTCGCCGCGCTGCGCGCCGGGATGGCGTTCGATGCGAGCGCGATGGGCCTCGCGCGCAGCGGCGTGCCCGCGGGCGAAGCCACGGCCGAGACCCTGCGCCGCCTGCGCCGCGACCTCGTGCCGCAGGTCATCGCCAACGCGTTTTCCGTGCTGAGCCTCGCGATGGTGTCGAGCGTCATCGTGCTCGTGCTCGCGTACCTGAACGTCTACGGCCTGTCGCCGTGGGGCCTGCCGGACTACACGCGCACGGTGGGCCGCGTGTTCGACCCGACGGTGACGCTCGGCTTCGTGTTCAAGACCGTGCTGTTCGGCCTCGCGGTGGCCGTGATCCCGAGCGCCGCCATCCTGGAACTGCTGCGCCGCCCGCGCCGCCTGCGCACGAACGTGCAGCCGGGCGCGCTGCGCCTGCTGTTCGTGCTGCTGCTGATCGAGGCCAGTTCGCTGGCCGTCAAATACATCTAAAACATGATCGACAAAGACACCCCTCCCGACGAACCGAAGCACGTGGAAGCGAAGGCGCTGTTCCTGCTCGTCCTGATCGGCGCGCTGATCGTCGCGTTCTTCCTGTACGTGATGTATGCCCGCGGCGTGTTCGAGAAGACGCAGGAACTGGTGCTCGTCGCCGACGATTCCTCCGGCGTGATCCCGGGCATGGACATGACGTTCGCCGGCTTCCCCATCGGGCGCGTGCGCCAGGTGGGGCTGGGCAAGGACGGCAAGGTGAACATCCTCGTCGACATTGCGCAGAACGATGCGAAATGGCTGCGCACGACCAGCGTATTCACGCTCGAGAGCAGCGTCGTCGGCGAGACCCGGCTGCGTGCCTACAGCGGCGTGCTGACGGATCCGCCGCTGCCCGATCACGCCCAGCGTCCCGTGCTGCGGGGCGACGCGGCGGCCGAGATCCCGCGCCTGATGGCCACGGCGCGCACGCTGCTGGAAAACCTGGAGACGATGACGCGCGCCGATTCCCACATCGGCAACACGCTGGCCAACGTCGATGCGTTGTCGGGCCGCCTGTCCGGCCGCTACGGCATGCTGGGCACGGCGCTGGGCGGCGACGCCGAGGCGGAAAAGCTGCTGCAGACCCTGCACCGCGTGGACGCGCTGCTCGCCAAGACCGACCAGCGCGTGTTCGGCAAGAAGGGCGTGATGGACGATGCGCAGAGTGCGATCCGCGAACTGAACGGCCTGCTGGCCGACGCGCGCGGGACGCTCCAGAAGGCCGATGGCGTGCTGGCCGAGGCGCAGGCCGTCGCCAAGAACGCGCACGCCGCCACGGACGACCTGGGCCGCCTGCGCGGCGAGGTCGATGCGAGCCTGCGCAAGGTGAACCGCCTCGTCGACGAGATCAACCGCAAATGGCCGTTCAAGCAGGACACGGAGATCAAGCTGCCATGATGACCAGAACCCTCATTGCCACCGCGCTGATCGTATTGTCCGGCTGCGCCAGCAAGCCGCAGCCGCCCGCCTGGGAAGGCGATGCGAAGAGTTCTCTCGGCGGTTTCACGGACGACTTCCTGCGGGGCGACTCGGCCGCCGCCGACGCCGAGTTCGCGCGCGCCCGCCGCGCGAGCGCCAGCACGGGACGGTTCGACGTCGTCGCCCAGGCGGAACTGGTACGCTGCGGCGTGAAGGCGGCGGCGCTCGACTACGAGTGCCCCGGCTTCGCGGCGGTCGCGAACGATGCGACGCCGGCCCAGCGCGCGTACGCCGCCTACCTGGACGGCCGCTGGCAGGGGCTGGAAACCAGCCTGCTGCCGGAACAGCACCGCGCCGTCGTCGCGAGCGGTTCGCTGGCGGCCGTCGCCGATCCGCTGTCCCGGCTCGTCGCGGCCGGGGCGCTGCTCAAGGCAGGCCGCATCACGCCGGCCGACATCGGGGCGGCCGTCGACACGGCATCGAGCCAGGGCTGGCGCCGTCCGCTGCTGGCGTGGCTGGGCGTGCAGGAACAGCGCGCCCGTGCGGCCGGCGACACGGCCGCGGTGGAACGCATCCGCCGTCGCATCGAACTGGCCGGGCAGGGATAGTTATTTGACGCGAACGACCCGCGCGGCGCTGTTGTTCGCTTCCAGCTGGAGGTAATAGGCGCCGAGCGCGCCCCGCTCGATGCGCACGGCGGGGTCAAGGAGGTCCGGTAGGGCGGCATCGATGTCGTCGACCACGCGCCACACCTGGCCGTTGGCGAGCGTCAGCCGGGTGCCGTAGCGCCAGCCGTCGAGGTGGCCGCGCACGGCGCTGCGGATCGCCTCCGGCTCGTCGTCGACCTTCTTTTCCAGGCGTTTGCCGCCGAAGCGCTGCTCCGCCGGCCGCGACCAGCAGGAGGAGGGGGAGCGTTCTCATCCCCCGATTATAGCTATGCGCTCGTCCCCGGCGCCGCCTCCAGGTGCGGCCGCGGCGGGCGCAGCGCGGGCGGCAACTGGTTGTGGATGCGGACGGCGGCGCGCGCCGCCTGGCCCGCCGCCACGGCGATCTGGTTCAGGCCCACGACGACGTCGCCGATCGCGTACAGGCCCGGCACGGTCGTCTGCTGGTGGTCGTCGACGACGATCTCGTCGCACTGCGCCGTGCGTGCGCCCAGCTTCGCCGCCAGGCCCGATCTCGCATTCTCGCCCAGCATCGGGTAGAACACGTCCGCCTCGAAGTCCCGGCCGTCCTCCGTGTGCAGCACGGGTTTCATCGACGCGTCCAGCGTGACGGACAGCAGCGGCGAATCGATGGTGCGCACGCCCGCCGCATCGAGCCGGCGCCGGTCCTCATCGCTCAGCATCGACGGCGAGCCCCGTTCGAACAGGGTGACGTCCGCGCTGAACGTGCGCATGAACAGCGCGTGGCCGACAGGATTCACTTCGGACGTGGCGACGGCGATGCGCTTGTCGATCACGTCGAAGCCGTCGCACACCGGGCACAGCCGCACGGACCCGAACGCGACGGCTTCGCGCCAGTTCTCGACCGGCAGGCCGGCGTCCGCGACGCCCGTCGCCAGCAGCACCGTGTGGGCGCGGATCTGCACGATGTTCTCTTCGCCTTCGGGCTGGTAGTCGCCGACGAACAGGCCGTCTTCGATGCGCAGGTCGTCGATTTCGCCCGGCATCACGCTGCCGCCGTAGCGCTGCAGCTGCGACGCAAGGTTGCCCAGCAGGATGTGGCCGGGCACGCCTTCGGGAAAGCCGGGGTAGTTGTGCGAGACGGGAATCAGGCGCAGGCGGCTGTTGCCCTTGTCGACGAGGGCGACGTTGCGGGTGAAACGGCGCAGGTAGATGGCGGCGGTGAGGCCGCCCGGGCCGCCGCCCACGATCAGCGTGTCGTAAACATGCGCGTCGGCGACGTGGGCGGTGGCGAGTTCGGTGGAGGTAGGCATGTGCCGATTATCCGCAGGGTGCCTGCGGCTGGGATATCGGCGTGCGTCCCGAGGCCGGGTCGGAACCGGCTTACAGAGCGTCGGAGCGCTGGACAGGTTCGGGCTGCAAGGTGACGTGGTCGATGCCGTGCTTGTCGAGCAGCATGATCTTGACCGCCCGGAGCACGTCGGGCCAGGCGTTCAGGTCATCGATTTCCAGGTGGCCGATCAGCGCGGGCTCGCCCGGCGACATGTCCCACACGTGCAGGTCGTGCACGGAGCGCACGCCCGGGATGGCGGCCAGGTCGGCGCCGATTTTCAGGTAGTCGATCTGGTGCGGCACGCCTTCCATCAGGAAGTGATAAGACTCGCGCAGCACGCTCACCGTCGACTTCAGGATCAGCAGCGACACGAAGATCGACAGGATCGGGTCGATGCGCACCCAGCCCGTGAAATGGATGACGGCGCCCGCCGCGATGGCGGCGATGGAGCCGAGCAGGTCGCCCAGCACGTTGACGAGGGCGGCGCGCGTGTTGATGCTCTGCTCGTCGCGCGACAGCACCCACGCGACGGCGATGTTGATGCAGGCACCGATGGCCGCGACGATCAGGACGGTCTTGCCGCCCACGTGCTCGGGATGCGCGAGGCGCTGGACGGCCTCGAACACGATCCAGCCGACCAGCAGGAGCATCGCGAGGCTGTTGACGAAGGCAGCGAGCGCCTCCGCGCGCACGAAGCCGAACGAATGGCGCGCGGACGGCGGCCGCCGCGCGATCAGCTGGGCCAGCAGCGCGAGGCCGAGGGCGGCGGCATCGGTGACCATGTGGCCGGCGTCCGAGATCAGCGCGAGCGAGTTCGACAGGAAGCCGCTGATGGCCTCCACCAGCGCATACAGCAGGGTCAGCCCGAGCGCGATGGCCATCGCCCACTGGCTGCGGCCTTCGATCGTGTGGGCGTGGCGGGCGTCGCCGTCGAGGTGGGCGTGGAGGTGGGCGGAAGAGCCGGCTTGGTCGGACATGAACTTGGACGATGTGGAAACAGGCGGGCAGTATACCGGTGTCCTTGCAGGATGGGGGCTATCCCCTTATAATGGCGGCATACGGGCGGTTAGTTCAGCTGGTTAGAATACTTGGTCGACATCCAAGGGGTCGCAGATTCGAATTCTGCACCGCCCACCAGAACACAAAGACAAGCGCGGGGAACTACGGTTTTCCGCTCTTGTCGTCAGTAAGAGCGAGAAAGGCACAAACGGTTATGACACCGCGAACTACAACGACGTTGTGGGGAAATCGCTAGACGCGGTAGGGTGTCATATTGTCTTTCGCAGCAGCTCGACGACACTGAATAAAACGCGCCTGGTGCGCGTTTTTTTTCGTCCAGATTTTTTCATTCCTTTAATTTTAACGGGCGCAACGGCGCCGAGATGGAGCTCACAATGTTGAATGTTCGCCTCCCGGACGGCTCGAGCCGTCAATTCGAAGGTCCGGTGACGGTCGCCCAGGTGGCGTCCAGCATCGCCCCGAGCCTGGCCAAGGCCGCGCTGGCCGGCAAGGTCAACGGCAAGGTCGTCGACACGTCGTTCCTGATCGAGAGCGACGCCGACCTGGCCATCGTCACGGACAAGGACCCGGAAGGCCTGGACGTCATCCGCCACTCGACCGCCCACCTGCTGGCCTATGCCGTCAAGGAATTGTTCCCGGAAGCGCAGGTCACCATCGGCCCCGTGATCGACAACGGTTTCTACTACGACTTCTCGTACAAGCGCCCATTCACGCCGGACGACCTGCAAGCCATCGAGAAGAAGATGGCGGAACTCGCCAAGAAGGACGAGCCGGTCACCCGCAAGGTGCTGCCGCGCGACGAGGCCGTGGCGTACTTCAAATCGATCGGCGAAGACTACAAGGCCGAGATCATCGCGTCGATCCCGGCGAACGAGGACGTGTCGCTGTACAGCGAAGGCAAGTTCACCGACCTGTGCCGCGGTCCGCACGTGCCGTCGACCGGCAAGCTGAAAGTCTTCAAGCTGATGAAGCTGGCGGGCGCGTACTGGCGCGGCGACTCGAAGAACGAGATGCTGCAGCGCGTCTACGGCACCGCCTGGGCGAAGAAAGAAGACCAGGAGCAATACCTGCACATGCTGGAGGAAGCCGAGAAGCGCGACCACCGCAAGCTGGGCAAGCAGCTGGACTTCTTCCACTTCCAGGACGAAGCGCCGGGCCTGATCTTCTGGCACCCGAAAGGCTGGACCATCTGGCAACAGATCGAGCAATACATGCGCAAGACCTATCAGACCACCGGCTACAACGAGGTGAAGGCGCCGCAGATCATCGACGTCACCCTGTGGCAGAAGACCGGTCACTGGGACAACTATCGTGAAAACATGTTCACGACCGAGTCGGAAAACCGCACCTATGCGCTGAAGCCGATGAACTGCCCGGGCCACGTGCAGATCTATAACGCGGGCCTGCGTTCGTACCGCGACCTGCCGCTGCGCTACGGCGAGTTCGGCCAGTGCCACCGCAACGAATCGTCGGGCGCGCTGCACGGTCTGATGCGCGTGCGCGGCTTCACCCAGGACGACGGCCACGTCTTTTGTACTGAAGATCAAATTGCGCCGGAAGTCGTGGCCTTCCACGCCCAGGCGATGAAGGTATACGAGGACTTCGGCTTCGCGAACATCGACGTCAAGATCGCGCTGCGTCCGGAAAACCGCATCGGTTCCGACGAAGTGTGGGACCAGGCGGAAGAGGCGCTGCGTTCGGCGCTGCGCGGCTGCGGCGTGACCTGGACGGAGCTGCCGGGCGAGGGCGCGTTCTACGGTCCGAAGATCGAGTACCACCTGAAGGATAGCCTCGGCCGTCCGTGGCAGGTCGGCACGATGCAGGTCGACTTCTCGATGCCGGGCCGTCTCGGCGCGGAATATGTCGCGGAAGACAATTCCCGCAAGGTGCCGGTGATGCTGCACCGCGCGATCGTCGGCTCGATGGAACGCTTCATCGGCATCCTGATCGAGAACTACGCGGGCGCGTTGCCGCTGTGGCTGGCGCCGGTTCAGGTTGCCATCCTGAACATTTCGGATGCACAGGCCGATTACGTCAAACAGGTGGAGGCGAAGCTGAAGGCGGCGGGCCTGCGTGTTCACGCTGATTTGCGGAACGAGAAGATTACCTATAAAATTCGGGAGCACTCCGTCCAAAAACTGCCGTACATCCTAGTTGTCGGCGATAAAGAGCGGGATGCCAACACTGTGGCCGTTCGCGCCCGTGGCAATATCGACCTTGGCGTCATGCCGGTCGATGCGCTGCTGGAACGCCTCCAAGGCGAGGTAGCATCCAAGGCGAAGTAATCAAGCAAGCGCCTTGAGACGGCACTATCCATCTTACTTTCAAAGGAAACAACATAGCTACTGACAAGTCGTCACATCGCATCAATGGCGAAATCAACTATCCCGAAATGCGTCTGAACGGGATGGACAACGAGCCGCTGGGCATTGTGAGCCTGGCCGAGGCGTTTCGTCTGGCTGAAGAAGCGAACGTGGACCTGGTCGAGATCGCGCCGAACGCGACCCCGCCGGTGTGCCGCCTGATGGACTACGGCAAGTTCAAGTATTCGGAGCAGAAGAAGGCGCACGAAGCGAAGCTGAAGCAGAAGATCATCCAGGTCAAGGAAATCAAGTTCCGTCCGGGTACGGACGAGGGTGACTACAGCATCAAGCTGCGTAACCTGATCAAGTTCCTGGAAGAGGGTGACAAGACCAAGATCACCCTCCGCTTCCGTGGCCGCGAGATGGCTCACCAGGATATCGGCCAGCGCATGCTGGAGCGTCTGCGTGGTGACCTCGAGCCGTATGGCCAGGTCGAGCAGTTTCCGAAGCTGGAAGGCCGCCAGATGATCATGGTTGTCGCGCCGAAAAAGAAGAAGTAATTCTTCGTCGAGTCTAGCCGGGCCAGGCCCGGGCCCCGGGAGGTGTCCCGCGGCCCGGGCCTGGCCTATTCCGTTTTCCGGTTGCTGATGTGCATGGCGCAGATGTGCATTGGCGTAAAACTGTGCTAGAATCTGCGGTTCCCATGTTCGCAAGGACGGGAATGCAAGACTGTAGTGGACCCGCTTCCGCTGCAGAGACAAGTGAAAGTAGGCATCCAAGAGCAGCGTTGCTGCCACCTGCAATCCTGTCACATATGAGGCTGCCTGTAAGAGGGCAGAAGACTATGCCGAAAATGAAAACCAAAAGCTCCGCGAAGAAGCGTTTTCGCGTGCGCCCGGGTGGTACCGTGAAATCGGGTATGGCGTTCAAGCGTCACATCCTGACCAAGAAAACCACCAAGAACAAGCGTCAGCTGCGTGGCACCCGTAACATCAATGCGTCCGACGTCCAAAGCGTCTACCGCATGATGCCGTCGGCCGTTTAATCTCACATCAAACTAAGGAGCTACTATGCCTCGAGTAAAACGTGGGGTTACTGCACGTGCCCGTCACAAGAAGGTTCTTGAGCTTGCCAAAGGCTATCGTGGCCGCCGCAGCAAAGTATTCCGTATTGCCAAGCAAGCAGTCATGCGCGCTGGCCAGTACGCATACCGCGACCGCCGCAACAAGAAGCGCGTTTTCCGCGCCCTGTGGATCACCCGTATCAACGCAGCTTCGCGTTCGCACGGCATGACCTACAGCGCATTCATGAACGGCCTGAAGAAAGCCGCGATTGAACTGGACCGTAAAGTCCTGGCCGACATGGCTGTCAACGACAAGCCGGCTTTTGCCGCTATCGTGAACACCGTCAAGGCAAAGCTGGCTGCTTAATTTCAGACAGCGAACGCAAGATCAGCATCGCGCCGCCGCAGGGTGGCCGATGCGCAAAGGACGGGGCAAAGGTTTCACGACCGATGCCCTGTTTTTGTTTCTGGCGCCTCCCGCCATCAAAACAGGAAAAGAACACGCATGAACTCGCTGGAAGAACTCGTCATCGCGGCCAAGTCTGACTTCTTCGTCGCACAAGACGCTGCCGCGCTGGAAAACGCAAAAGCGAAATACCTGGGCAAGACCGGCCAGGTGACCGAACTGATGAAGGGCCTCGGCAAGCTCGATCCCGAACAGCGCAAGGCGCAGGGCGCCCTGATCAACGCCGCCAAAGAAAAAATCGAACAGGCGTTGACGGCCCGCCGCGAAGATCTCGCCAACGCGCAATTGATGGCGCGCCTGAACGCGGAAGCGATCGACGTCACCCTGCCGGGCCGCGGCCGTGCCAAGGGCGGCATCCACCCCGTCATGCGGACCTGGGAACGGGTCGAACAGATTTTCCGCTCGATCGGTTTCGACGTGGCCGACGGCCCCGAGATCGAGACCGACTGGACCAATTTCACCGCGCTGAACAGCCCGGAAAACCACCCGGCACGCTCGATGCAGGACACGTTCTACATCGAAGGCAACGACAGCACGGGCAAGCCGCTGCTGCTGCGCACCCACACGAGCCCGATGCAGGTGCGCTACGCGCGCACGCACACGCCGCCGATCAAGGTGATCGCGCCGGGCCGCACGTATCGCGTCGACAGCGACGCCACGCACTCGCCGATGTTCCACCAGGTCGAAGGCCTGTGGATCGGCGAAGACATCAGCTTTGCCGACCTGAAGGGCGTGTACCTGAACTTCGTGAAAGCGTTCTTCGAGACGGACGACCTGCAGGTGCGCTTCCGTCCGTCGTACTTCCCGTTCACGGAGCCGTCGGCCGAGATCGACATCGCGTTCGGCTCCGGTCCGCTGAAGGGCCGCTGGCTGGAAGTGTCGGGCGCCGGCCAGGTGCACCCGACGGTCGTCCGCAATTTCGGACTGGATCCGGAAAAATTCATCGGTTTCGCGTTCGGTTCGGGCCTGGAGCGCCTGACCATGCTGCGTTACGGGATCAACGACCTCCGCCTGTTCTACGAAGGCGACCTGCGTTTCCTGAAGCAGTTCAACTAAGAACACGTCCGATAAATACCAAGGCAAACGAATATGCAATTCTCTGAAAACTGGCTCCGTTCCATGGTCGATCCGAAGTTGAATTCGGACGAACTCGCGCACCTGCTCACGATGTCCGGCCTCGAAGTGGAAGAGGTCGAACCGGTCGCGCCGCCGTTCTCGAACGTCGTCGTGGCGGAAGTCAAGGAAGTGGCCAAGCACCCGAACGCGGACCGCCTGAACGTGTGCCAGGTCGACGTCGGCACCGGTACCCTGCTGAACATCGTCTGCGGCGCGCCGAACGTGCGCGCGGGCATGAAGGCCATCTGCGCCAAGGCCGGCGCCGTGCTGCCGCCGGGTCCGGACGGCAAGCCGTTCGAAATCAAGGTCGGCAAGCTGCGCGGCGTGGAATCGCAGGGCATGATGTGCTCGGCCAAAGAACTCAAGATCTCGGAAGAGAGCAACGGCCTGATGGAGCTGCCGGAAGACGCGCCGATCGGCCAGAACATCCGCGACTACCTGGGCCTGAACGACCTGAAATTCACGATCAAGCTCACGCCGAACAAGGCCGACTGCCTGTCCGTGCTGGGCGTGGCGCGCGAAGTGTCGGCGCTGACCGGCGTGCCGCTGGCGCTGCCGGCCTTCCGCCCCGTGCCCGTGAACACGGACGAAGTCGTGCCCGTCAAGGTGTCGGCGCCGGACCTGTGCGGCCGTTTCGCCGGCCGCGTCATCCGCGGCCTGAACGCGAAGGCGGCGACGCCGGAGTGGATGAAGCGCCGCCTCGAGCGCAGCGGCCAGCGTTCCGTGTCGGCCCTCGTCGACATCTCGAACTACGTCATGCTGGAAGTGGGCCGTCCGTCGCACGTGTTTGACCTGGACAAGATCCACGGCGGCATGGACGTGCGCTGGGGCCGCAAGGGCGAGACGCTGAAGCTCTTGAACGGCAACACGGTCGACATCGACGAGTGGGTTGGCGTGATCGCCGACGAGAAGGAACTCGAATCGCTGGCCGGCATCATGGGCGGCGACGCCACGGCCGTGTCGCTCGACACGACGAACATCTACCTGGAAGCCGCATTCTGGTGGCCGAACGCCATCCAGGGCCGCGCCCGCCGTTATAACTTCTCGACGGATGCGGCGCACCGCTTCGAACGCGGCGTCGACTATGCGACGATTCCCGAGCACCTCGAGCGCATCACGTCGCTGATCGTGGAGATCTGCGGCACGGCCGACACGAAGGTCGGCCCGATCGACGACCAGGCGCCGAACCTGCCGCAGCGCAAGCCGGTCACCCTGCGTACCGCGCGCGCCGCGAAAGTCATCGGCGTGCCCGTCACGGACGACATGGTCGCCGACATCTTCACGCGGTTGCACCTGCCGTTCGAACGCGAAGCCGGGCTGTTCCACGTGACGGCGCCGTCGTACCGCTTCGACATCGAGATCGAGGAAGACCTGATCGAGGAGGTGGCGCGCGTGTATGGCTTCGAGAACATCCCCGCGCTGCCGCCGGTGGCGCCGTCGGCGATGCTGATCGAGCCGGAAAATACCCGCTCGCTGTTCGCGATCCGCCACGAGCTGGCCGACCTGGGCTACCAGGAAGTCGTGAACATGAGCTTCGTCGAGCAGCAGTGGGAAGCGGACTTCGCGAACAACACGAATCCGATCCGCCTGCAGAACCCGATCGCGAGCCAGATGAGCGTGATGCGCTCGACGCTGATCGGCAGCCTCGTCGCCAACGTGCGCTACAACCTGAACCGCAAGGCCGGCCGCGTGCGCGTGTTCGAAGTGGGCGGCGTGTTCCTGCGCAATACCGAAGCGCAGGACGGTCCGCTGGCCGTCGCCGGATTCGACCAGCCGAAGCGCGTCGCCGCCATCGCCTACGGCCCGGCCGCGGACGAGCAGTGGGGCCAGCCGACCCGCGCCGTCGATTACTTCGACGTCAAGGGCGACCTGGAAGCGCTGTTCGCACCCCGTGCCGTCCGTTTCAGCAAGACCGAACACCCGGCGCTGCACCCGGGCCGCTCGGCCACGGTGGAAGTCGACGGCAAGGTCGTCGGCGTGATCGGCGAGCTGCATCCGCGCTGGCTGCAGAAGTACGACCTGCCGCAGGCCCCCGTGCTGTTCGAGGTGGATGCGGACGCGCTGCGCGCGCGCGACGTGCCCCGTTACGCGGAAATTTCCAAGTTCCCGGGCGCCACGCGCGACCTCGCCCTGGTGGTGAAACAGGACGTGCCGGCCCAGGCATTGCTCGACGCTTTCCAGGCTGAACTGGCGTCGAACGAGCTTGGCAAACTCGTGCAAGCCGTTGTTTTATTTGATGAATACCGCGGCAAAGGCTTGGAACAAGATGAAAAAAGTCTTGCTTTCCGCTTTGGCTTGCAAGATACTCAATCGACGCTGCAGGACGATGCGGTCGAGGCCATCATGGCCGCGCTGGCATCCGCCGCGCAACAAAAACACGGTGCCAAACTGCGCGCCTGATAAGGGCTGATGCCTAACAGGGGGCCCGAGCATTCGGGTCCTCATCCAGAACAAGGTAGGGCTTTAAAATTAACAACAACGACGTTGATTCCGCCGTGCTCCAGGAAGCGCTGGCCGCCGATCTGCATCGTGCGATGCAGGTGGCCCGGGTACGGAAGGAAGCGGAAAAGGAGTTGCCGACCCTGACCAAGGCGGAGCTGGCCGAACTGCTGTTCGAGCAGGTCGGTCTGAACAAGCGCGAGGCCAAGGACATGGTCGAGACGTTCTTCGACGAGATCCGCAATGCGCTCGAGCGCGGCGAGGCCGTCAAGCTGTCCGGCTTCGGCAACTTCCAGTTGCGCGACAAGCCGCAGCGGCCCGGCCGCAATCCGAAAACCGGGGAAGAAATCCCCATCACGGCGCGCCGCGTCGTGACGTTTCACGCCAGCCAGAAGCTGAAGGGTATGGTCGAGGAGGCCAATCCGGGGAGCCCGCGCAATCCGGACAGCCCCGATGGCCCCGATCATCCTTCCCTGGCGCGTGCAGCCTGATAAAGCCGATCCGGCTTGTGAGCGATGAACGACCGACCGAACAAGATGGAACCGACCGTGCTGCCGCCGATCCCGGCCAAGCGCTATTTCACGATTGGCGAAGTCAGCGAATTGTGCGGGGTCAAGCCGCATGTGCTCCGTTACTGGGAGCAGGAATTCACCCAGCTTAAACCGGTCAAACGCCGTGGAAACCGCCGCTATTACCAGCACCACGAAGTGCTGTTGATCCGGCGTATCCGCGAACTGCTGTACGAGCAGGGCTTCACCATCAGCGGTGCACGCAACCGCCTGGATGGACGCGGCCAGCACGAGGTCGAGGCGTTGCCGGAACCGCCACCACCACCGGCCATGCCGACCATCGAGCCGGAAGCATTGCGCGCCGAGCTGCACGCCATCCTCGCGCTGCTGAAGCACGGTTCGCCGGCAGTCTGAAGCCCCGCCGAGGGCGCAACGGCCGACGCAGCCAGCTCAGGCGTGCGCGCCTGTTGTTCTGCACCCCGGAGGTGCTAAAATGTCACTTGCAGTTTGCTGACTCAAACGCATGACCTGACCGGAGGCGTGAGGGGCCAGCCTCGGCTCTTTCCTGTATCGGGAAAACTTAAGGGAAGACAATGATACGCGTTGCCATTTGTGACGATCACCAGATAGTTCGAGCAGGTTTCAAACAGATTTTTTCGTCGTCGGGCGAGTTCGAAGTCGTGGCCGAAGGCGCGACAGGACGCGAAGCCCTCGATATCGCACGCCGCGAGATTTGCGACGTGCTGCTGCTGGATATCGCCATGCCGGACCAGAGCGGCATCGATATCCTGCGCACCATTCGACAGGGCCAGCCCAATCTGCCGGTCCTGATCCTGTCCGGCTATCCCGCCCAGCAGTATGCGCTGAACCTGTTCAAGATGGGCGCCAACGGTTACCTGAACAAGGAATGCGACGCGGATGAACTCAAGACGGCCGTCCGCACCGTGTACCAGGGACGCCGCTACGTCAGCTCGCAGGTCGGCGAATTGCTGGCCCAGAGTTTCGATCGCGATCCGAATACCGCGCTGCATACGGAATTGTCGGACCGCGAATTCCAGGTGTTCCTCCGCCTGGCCAAGGGCGCGACCGTGTCCGACATCGGCAATGCCCTGTCGCTGTCGATCAAGACGGTCTCGACTTACCGTACTCGCATCATGGAAAAGATGGGTCTGCAGTCGAACAGCGACCTGACGTACTACGCCATGAAAAACAACCTGCTCGACTGAGTGGGGTAGGCCGGAAGCCAGGGTTCCCCGTCTTTCGGCCTGCAACTGTTATAGCAATTTTGTTATTTGCTATGCAGAATTGTTAATTGCGCGTCGTCACCGCGCTACATTTCCTCGTCCGCACGCCTAATCGAACTCCATGGCAACTTTTCCCGGTCTATAATGACTCGGACAGGCCAAGCTGCGCGAAAGGAACGACAGAGGATGTTTTTCACCACCGACCCCAAGTTCAGGCCGGTTCGCAGCCTTCCGTTGTACCAGACCCTGCTGTGTGTCGTGTGCGTCCTGATCCTGGTCCTCAACGGCGTCAGCCTGGTCCGCAACCTGGACGGGCTCAAGACTGCCAACGCGCGTCAGGCGCAGGCCGATCGTGTGACGGCCAAACTGCAATACCTGAACCTGCTCGTGACCGATGCGGAAAGCGGTCTGCGCGGCTATTACCTGTCCGGTTCCGACACTTACCTGGGCCCGCTGCGCACGGCCGAACGTGAACTGGACGGCCAGTTCAACAGCCTCAAGACGCTGCTGGCCGACAATCCCTCCCAGCTGAAGAACCTCACCCAGCTGCAAAACCTCGTCGTCCGCCGCATCAACCTGATGAACCAGGGCCTGGAAGTCTATCGCCACGGCGGCCTGTCCGACATCGTCGCCATCGCGCAGACGCAGGAAGACAAGACGCACATGGACGAGATCCGCCTGCAGGTGGTGATCATGACGGGCGAGCAGAACGAATTGCTGGCGGCGCGCAGCGCCGTGTTCTACGACCGCTACCGGCTGGCCGCGTTGCGCGGACTCGGCATCAACCTGGCGGCGCTCGTCGTGCTCGTCCTGTTCTACAACCTGATCCGGCGCGGCTTCCGCGCGCGCCTGAATGCCGAGCGGGCGCTCCAGCAAACCAATGACCACCTCGAATCGCTCGTGGCGGAACGCACGGAGCAGCTGTCCGTGCTGTCGCGCCACCTGATCCGCGTGTCGGAAGAAGAAAAGGCCAAACTGGCGCGCGAACTGCACGACGAGATGGGCGCCAACCTGACGGCCATCGGCATGCACCTGGCGTCGGTGACCGACCAGATCAAGGCGGCGCATCCCGGCCAGGCGGAGACGCTGGGCCGCGCCCGCGCCGTGCTCGTCGAGACGGTGGAACTGAAGCGCCGCATCGTGGAAGACCTGCGTCCGAGCCTGCTGGACAACCTCGGCCTGTCGGCCGCCCTGCAGAGTTATTGCGAAGACTTCGGCCGCACGACGGGCGTCGATTGCGAGGCGCTCATCGAGGGCGACATCGACAGCGCCGGTTCCGCCCAGTCGATCGCGCTGTTCCGCATCGCACAGGAATCGCTGAACAATGTCGCGAAGTATGCGCAGGCGCGCCACGTCGTCGTGCACCTGGCCCGCGAAGGCGAGGCGTTCACGCTCGAGGTCAGCGACGATGGTGTCGGGATTCCGCCGGATGCGATGCGCCGTCCGAAGTCGCATGGCCTGCTGGGGATGCGCGAACGGGCGTTGCTGCTGGGAGGGACGCTGCGGGTGGACCGCGGCGTGAACGGGATCGGGACCACGGTTCACGCCATCGTTCCGGTAGCGGCGCCGGGAGAAACCGACGCCGACGGGACCGCGTCAGGCGGTGCCCTGGATATCTCGGCGCTGGCCGTGGCGCCCTCGGCAGATCCGGCGGGCGACGCACGACCGGAAGCGGCCGAACTGGCCGAACATCAATTACACAATCACTTACGTGCGGCCCAGGCCCAGTCGCCGCTGGCGACGGCAGGCCGGGATGCGGTACCGCTCATGCGCGCGACACGTCCATCAGCAGACGGTCATACTCGCTTTTAGCGACCTTGTAGCACTCGCCCGCATAGTCTTCCAGGCCTTGGCGGTTCAGCACGGTGATATTGCCGCGGCGGTACTGGATCAGGCCTTCGTCCTGCAGCTTGCCGGCAGCGGCCGTGATGCTTTCGCGGCGCACGCCCAGCATGATCGAGATGAGTTCCTGGGTAACCTTCAGTTCATTGCTCGGCGAACGGTCCAGGCGGTCCAGCAGCCAGCGGCACAGTTTCTGTTCGATCGAGCTGTGGCGGCCGCCGACGGCGTTCTGGGCCATCTGGGCGAACAGCGCGTTCGTGTAGCGCATCAGCAGCTGGGGCAGGGCGCCGCCCTTGTTGAAGGCGTCGCGCAGGTATTGGGTCTTCAGGCGGTAGCCGTAGCCGGCGCTCTGGACGACGGCGCTGCAGGTGGCGCGCTCGCCCATGAACAGCGACACGCCGACGGCACCTTCATGGCCGACCACGGCGATTTCCGTCGTGGCGCCGTCTTCCATCACGTACAGCAGGGAGACGATGGCGGTGGTGGGGAAATACACGTATTCCAGCTTGCTGCCGTATTCGAACAGTTCCTTGCCGAAGGGCAGCGGAACCAGTTCCAGGTGCTCAAACAGGGTTTCCAGGTCTTGGCGCGGCAGGGCCGCGAGCAACTCGTTTTGTTGGGTGCCGCTGTAGCTGACAACCGGGCGGGCGGCCAGTTTGATTTCTTCGCTGGTCGAGGGGATCTGATTCACCGATTGCGCCTTTTTCTGCGCGGCGTTACCGAGTTGGGCGTTATTCATTTTGTCCTCGTTATCTCTGACATACATCACTGGGGCGATTGCTTGGATGGGTTTCCTCATCGCGATGTGTGTACATTAATGCCATAGTCTCTTGCCGAACATAAGACTAGCTGTCGCCCCCATGTAGGCTCTATGCATGATGTTATGTAAGCCCAGTCCTACTAGAGAGAAACTTTCAGTAGGGGGCTTTTTTTATAACTTCGACAATGGTTTGGCGGCATTAAAACGTTTCGATGCGCGGCTGTTTTTGCCTTTCCGGCCACATCCGTATGCCTGTCGAGGCCGCTAAACTTTCCCTTCATCACATCCCGCGCCCGAATGCTCCTACATGAAGGGCTTCCGGTGCGCCAGGAATTGGTTCACACAAGGTACGCTGGACCCGGTAAAATCGAGAGTTTTGCAAGCGCCCCAACGGCGAGACCATGTCCAACGAAATCGACGCAACCAACACCGACATCCAGGAGGCAGCGGTAACCAGCAAGCCCGCCGCCACGATCGCGCGCGAAGTCGCGCGCCGCCGCACCTTCGGCATCATTTCCCACCCCGACGCCGGCAAGACGACGCTGACCGAAAAGCTGCTGCTGTTCTCGGGCGCGATCCAGCTCGCGGGTACCGTCAAGGGCCGCAAGAGCGGCCGCCATGCGACGTCGGACTGGATGGACATCGAGAAGCAGCGCGGCATCTCGGTCGCGTCGTCGGTGATGCAGTTCGAGTTCCGCGACCACGTCATCAACCTGCTCGACACCCCGGGCCACCAGGACTTTTCGGAAGACACGTACCGCGTGCTGACGGCCGTCGACTCCGCGCTGATGGTGATCGACGCGGCCAAGGGCGTGGAAGAACAGACGATCAAGCTGCTGGACGTCTGCCGCATGCGCGACACGCCGATCGTCACCTTCATGAACAAGCTCGACCGCGAAACCCGCGACCCGCTCGAACTGCTCGACGAAGTGGAATCGGTGCTGAAGATCGAATGCGCGCCGGTGACCTGGCCGATCGGCATGGGCAAGAACTTCCGCGGCGTGTACCACCTGCTGAACGACGAAGTCATGCTGTTCAAGGCGGGCGAGGAAAAGGCCGACGGCGCCTACGAGATCATCAAGGGCATCGACAACCCGCGCCTGACCGAGATGTTCCCGCTCGAGATGGAACAGCTCAAGATGGAAGTGGAGCTGGTGCACGGCGCCTCGCATCCGTTCGACCTGGAGCGCTTCCTGTCCGGCGTGCAGACCCCCGTGTTCTTCGGCTCCGCCATCAACAACTTCGGCGTGCGTGAGATCCTGTCGGCGCTCGTCGAATGGGCCCCGGGTCCGCGCGAGCGCGATGCGACCGTGCGCGCCGTGCGTCCGGACGAGCAGCCGTTCTCCGGCTTCGTCTTCAAGATCCAGGCCAACATGGACCCGGCGCACCGCGACCGCATCGCGTTCCTGCGCGTGTGCTCGGGACGGTTCGAGAAGGGCATGAAGGTCAAGCACCTGCGCCTGGGCCGTGAAGTGAAACTGTCGTCCGTCGTGACGTTCATGGCGTCGAGCCGCGAACAGGTCGAAGAGGCCTACGCGGGCGACATCATCGGCCTGCCGAACCACGGCAACATGCAGATCGGCGACAGCTTCTCGGAAGGCGAGCTGCTGACGTTCACCGGCATTCCGTACTTCGCGCCCGAGCTGTTCCGCACGGTGCGCATCCGCAATCCGCTCAAGACCAAGCAGCTCCACAAGGGCCTGCAGCAGCTGGGCGAAGAGGGCGCCGTGCAGGTGTTCAAGCCCGTGATGGGCAGCGACCTGATTCTCGGCGCCGTCGGCGTGCTGCAGTTCGAGGTCGTGGCGAGCCGCCTGCTCAACGAATACGGCGTCGACGCCGTGTTCGAGGGCGCGAGCATCAGCAGCGCGCGCTGGGTGTCGAGCGACGACAAGAAGGCCTTGTCCGACTTCGAGACGCAGCTGGCGCACAACGTCGCCTACGACGCGGCCGGCAACCTGGCCTACCTCGCCACGTCCGGCGTCAACCTGCGCCTCACGCAGGAGCGCTGGCCGAAGCTGCAGTTCCACGCGACGCGCGAGCACGCCGCGAAGCTGGACTGATGCGGCATGCGTTGATCGTCACGCCTGCGGCCTGGCGATCAACGCTTCCACGATACTCCCCACGTAGCACACGGCGAACACGATCCCGGCCAGCGTCACGCTGAACGGCGTGGGCGCACTCGCCAACTGCGCCTCGATCGCCGCCGGATCCGCCGCCATCTTCCCGCTCAACAGCTGGTCCGCGACCGTGTTCGCCTGGTCCAGCGCAAAATTGAAATACAGGATCGCGGCGATGACGGCCGGCACCAGGAACAGCAGGGCGCGCGTGCGCCGCCCCAGGTAGTACTGGCCCACGCCGGGAAACACCAGGGCCGACAGCAATGCGCCCACACTCTTACGTCTCATCCATTCTCCCTCACTGTGTCGGGATTGAGCCATCACAATGGCCAACCCCATGGTCGGCGTACATTCATTTAATGCACGCCGGAAATACTGCCAGCCAGGAGGAGACCATGACCCAACCATTTCCCCTCGACCCGTTCCACCGGACCGCGTCCTGACATGCTGGCCCGACTGCGCATCGGTCCCAAGCTGCTGCTGGCGCCCGGCGTCGTGCTGGTGCTGCTCGTGCTGCTGTCCTGCGGCAGCTATTACGCGATGGTACGCCAGAACGACTCGCTCGACAGCATCGTGCAGCGCCGGGCGGCGAACATGCGCGCCGCGGCCGAGCTCTCGTCGTCGGCCCGCAGTGCGCATGCCCAGGCGTACCAGGTCCTTACCTGGATCAGCGGCAGCTTTCCGCACTTCCGCGTCGACCCGCTCGCGCTCGACCTGCAGGCCCGGCACGGCGCGGTCGAGCGCGATCTTGCCCGGCTGGCGCGCCTGACGGCCGACAGCCCGGAAGAACAGCGCTACGTCGACCAGGCGCGCGCCGCGTGGGCGCAATACGTGCCGGCCGTGCGCGACGTGATCGAGATCGCCCGCATCGACCAGTCGATCAGCGCCAACGCGATGATCAAGGCCGAGCGCGCGTTCGCCGTCGTCGGCCAGCGCCTGACGGAGCTGTCGCGGCGCGAGCAGGCGTTGTCCGAGCAGGCGTCGAGCGACGCGGCCGCGGACTTCCGCCTGATCGCGGTCCTGATGCCCGTGGTGATCTTGCTGTCGATCGCGGCCTCGCTCGCGATCACGATGGCGGTGCGGCGCGCGCTGCTGGCCGATATCGGCGCGATCGGCGCGGCCGCCCATGGCCTGGCCAGCGGCGACCTGACGATCCGCGCGCGGACCTATGCCGACGACGAGATCGGCCAGACGGCGCGGCTGCTCGACGCCGGCATCCGCGGCCTGAACCGCCAGCTGCGCACCGTGCTGGACTCGGCCCGCGCGATCGGCGAGGCCTCGCGCGAGATCACGCTGGGCCGCGCCGGCATGCCGCCGCGCGCGCATGTGCGCGACGCGCTGGACCGCACGACGGCGTCCATGCAGGCGCTGGCCACGGCGCTCGACGACAGCGCGGCCGGCGCGCACACCGCAAGCGATCTGGCTGCGCGCGCGGGCGTGGCGGCGGAAGAGGGCGGCGCACTGGCGCATCGCCTGGTGACGACGATGGAACAGGTGCGGCGCGCGGCCGTGCGCATGGACCGCATCGGCGCGGCCATCGAGACCACGCTGGCGCGCGCCGGCGACGCCGACGGCGGCGCCCGCGAAGCGCGTGCATTGGCCCGGCGTGCCCAGCGCGCGGCACGCGAGGCGCGCACGCTCGCGCGCGAGGCGGTCGCGGCGCTCGACGACGGCAGCGCCGGCGCGCTCGAGGCGGGTGCCGCGATGGCCGGCCTGGCCGGCGCCGTGGAAGACATGGCGGGCATCATCGGCGCCGTCGGCAGCGCCAGCACCGAACGGGCCCACGAGCTGGCCGGCGCCACGCAGGCGATCGTGCGCATGGACGAACTCACCCAGCAGGGTTCGCGCATGGTGGAAGAAGCGGCGCTGGCCGCACGCGCGCTGCAGCAGCAGGCCCTCGGCCTGGCGCGCACGGTGGCCGTGTTCCGGCTCGACGAAGCCGTGCAGGGCTCAAACGAAACGGCCCCGCCAGGGACGCATATGCTGCGTCCCGGCAGGGCCGGGAGACCTTATCTCCGGCTGGCATCCAGCCGGGGCAAGAATCGCTCGTAGGTGGGCACCCCGTGCCCACGCTACTTTACTCGTAGTCTTCGATGGGCGCGCAACCGCAGAACAGGTTACGGTCGCCATACGCGTTGTCCGCGCGGCCGACCGGCGGCCAGTACTTCTTCTTGCGCAGCGACGGCACCGGGAAGGCGGCCACTTCGCGCGAATAGGTGTGCTGCCAGTCGTCCGACGTGACGACTTCCGCGGTGTGCGGCGCGCCCTTCAGCGGGTTGTCCATGCGGTCGTACTCGCCGCGCTCCACTTTCACGATCTCCGCGTGGATGCAGATCATCGCTTCGATGAAGCGGTCCAGCTCCGCCTTCGATTCCGACTCGGTCGGCTCGATCATCAGCGTGCCCGGCACCGGGAAGCTCATCGTCGGCGCGTGGAAGCCGAAGTCCATCAGGCGCTTGGCCACGTCCTCGTTGCTGATGCCGGTGGCATCCTGCAGCGGGCGCAGGTCGATGATGCACTCGTGCGCGACGAGGCCGTCGTGGCCCGTGTACAGCACCGGGTAGTGCGGCGCCAGGCGGCGCGCGATGTAGTTGGCGTTCAGGATCGCGGTTTCCGTCGCGGCCGTCAGGCCTTCCGCGCCCATCATCGCGATGTACATCCACGAGATCGGCAGGATCGATGCCGAGCCGTAGGCGGCGGAGCTGACGGCGCCGATGCCTTGCTCGTCACGCTGGTAGCCGGTCGATGCCTGGTTCGGCAGGAACGGCACCAGGTGCTCGGCGACTGCCACCGGGCCGACGCCCGGACCGCCGCCGCCGTGCGGGATGCAGAAGGTTTTATGCAGGTTCAGGTGGCTGACGTCGCCGCCGAACAGGCCCGGACCGGCCACGCCGACCAGCGCGTTCATGTTGGCGCCGTCGACATACACCTGGCCGCCGTGCGCATGCACGATCTCGCACAGTTCCTTGATGCCTTCCTCGAACACGCCGTGCGTGGACGGGTAGGTGACCATCACGCACGCCAGGTTGGCGCTGTGTTCCTCGGCCTTCTTCTTCAGGTCCGCGAGGTCCACGTTGCCGTTGGCGTCGCACGCGGTCACCACGACCTTCATGCCCACCATGTTGGCGGACGCCGGGTTGGTGCCGTGCGCCGACGAGGGGATCAGGCAGATGTTGCGGTGGCCTTCGCCGCGCGACTGGTGGTACTTCTGGATGATCAGCAGGCCGGCATACTCGCCCTGCGAGCCGGCGTTCGGCTGCAGCGAGACGCCGGCGTAGCCGGTGACGGCGCACAGCATCGCTTCCAGCTGGCCGATCATTTCGCGGTAGCCGACGGTCTGGTCTTCCGGTGCGAACGGGTGGATGTTGGAGAATTCCGGCCACGTCACCGGGATCATTTCGGACGTCGCGTTCAGCTTCATCGTGCACGAACCCAGCGGGATCATCGTGCGGTCGAGGGCCAGGTCCTTGTCGGCCAGCGCGCGCAGGTAGCGCAGCATCTCGTGCTCGGCGTGGTAGCGGTTGAACGTCGGGTGCGTCAGGTAGGCGCTCGTACGGGCCAGCGCGGACGGGTAGGCGTCCTGCGCGTCCCTGTCGAGCGTGTCGAAGTCGACGTCGGCGCCGCCGAAGATTTTTACCAGCAGCGCGATGTCGTCGCGGACTATCGTCTCGTCCAGCGAGATGCCCACGTGGCGCGCATCGATGCGGCGCAGGTTGACGCCGTTGTCGTTCGCGACGCGGTGGATCTCGTCCGCGTTGTCGGCGATGACGGTCAGCGTGTCGAAGTACGTCTCGTTGGCCAACTGGAAGCCGAGGCCCTTCAGCGCGGTGGCCAGGATGCCCGTGTAGCGGTGCACGCGGCGCGCGATCTGCGCGAGGCCTTGCGGGCCGTGGTAGACGGCGTACATCGACGCCATCACGGCCAGCAGCACCTGCGCGGTGCAGATGTTCGACGTCGCCTTTTCGCGGCGGATGTGCTGTTCGCGCGTCTGCAGCGCGAGGCGGAAGGCCGGGTTGCCCTGGGCGTCGATGGTGACGCCGGCCAGGCGGCCCGCCATGCTGCGCTTGTACTCGTCGCGCGTGGCCAGGTAGCCCGCGTGCGGGCCGCCGAAGCCGAGCGGCACGCCGAAGCGCTGGCTGTTGCCCACGACGACGTCGGCGCCCCATTCGCCCGGCGGCGTGAGGACAGTCAGCGACAGCAGGTCGGCCGCGACGACGACCATCGCGCCGGCAGCGTGCAGCTTCTCGACGGCCGCGCGGTAGTCGCGCACGTCGCCGTTCACGCCCGGGTATTGCAGCAGGACGCCGAAGCAGGACTCCGCCAGGTTCTCGATCTCGGCGGCGGCGACGGTGCGCACTTCGACGCCGATCGGCAGCGCGCGGGTCTGCACGACTTCCAGCGTCTGCGGCAGCACGTCGTCGGCGACGTAGAACACTTTCGATTGCGACTTGCCGACACGCTGGATCAAGGTCATCGCTTCGGCGGCGGCCGTGCCTTCGTCCAGCATCGACGCGTTGGCGATGCCCATGCCGGTCAGGTCGGTGATGACCTGCTGGAAGTTCAGGATGGCTTCCAGGCGGCCCTGCGAGATCTCCGGCTGGTACGGCGTGTACGCGGTGTACCAGGCCGGGTTTTCGAAGATGTTGCGCAGGATGACGGGTGGCGTGTGGGTGCCGTAGTAGCCCTGGCCGATCAGCGACTTCATGACCTTGTTCTGCGCCGCGATGCCTTTCAGCTTCGCGAGTGCGGCCTGCTCGGGCAGCGGCTCGAAGAACTGGCCCAGGTCCAGCTTGTCCTTGCGGCGGATGTTGGCGGGAACGACGGCGTCGATCAGTTCGGCGCGCGAGGCGTAGCCGAGGGCGGACAGCATGGCCGCCTGTTCGGATGCGGACGGGCCGATGTGGCGCGGGATGAAACCATCGCGTGCTTCGAGTTGGGTCAGGCTGGTGCGGGTCATGATGGGAGCGAAATGAATGAATCGGCAGGTGCTACTGCTTCGATCCGTCCTTCCCGCTTGCGCGGGAACGACGGGTAATACAATCAGCCTTCGGTGGCCTTGCCGTAAGCGGCCGCGTCGAGCAGGCCGTTGATGGCGGCCGGATCCGACGGCTGCAGCTTGAACAGCCATGCATCGTAGGCGTTCGCGTTGATCGAGTCCGGTGCGTCGGCCGTGGCCTGGTTCACCGCGGTGACGGTGCCCGAGACCGGCGCGTAGATGTCGCTGGCGGCCTTGACGGACTCCACGACGGCGGCGTCATCGCCGGCGGTGAAAGCCTTGCCGACCTGCGGCAGTTCGACGAACACGATGTCGCCCAGGGCGTCCTGTGCATATTCGGTGATGCCCACGGTCAGGGTGCCGTCGGCCTCCTGGCGGACCCACTCGTGGGACTCGGTGTACTTCAGGTCGGCTGGGATGTTCATGTGCGTAACTCCGTAGTGATGGATGGTGCGGTAAGTATAGTGTTGTTTGATCAGGAAGCCAGGATCTTGCCGTTACGCACGAACGGCAGCTTGACGACGGATGCCGCCAGTTTCTTGTCGCGGATTTCCACGTGGACCGTGTCGCCGATGGCGACGTCGACCGGCACGCGCGCCAGCGCGATCGCCTGCTGCATCGACGGGCTGAACGTGCCGCTCGTGATTTCGCCGGCATTGCCGGATGCGGCCACGACCTTCTGGTGGGCGCGCAGGATGCCGCCTTTTTCGCGCAGGATCAGGCCGACGAAGTTCTGTTTCTGGCCATCCTGTTGCAGGGCGGCCTTGCCGATGAAGCCGTCCGGGGCGCCGGCGCGTTCGGAGACGAGGTCGACGGTCCAGGCCAGGCCCGCATCCAGCGGCGAGACGCCATCGTCCATGTCCTGGCCGTACAGGTTCATGCCCGCTTCCAGGCGCAGCGTGTCGCGCGCGCCCAGGCCGGCCGGCTTGACCCCCGCGGCGGCGAGGGCGTTCCACAGCGCCTCGACCTGGCTGGCCGGCACGCCGATCTCGAAGCCGTCCTCGCCCGTATAGCCGGTGCGGGCGACCATCAGTTCGCCGAACGGGGTGTCGTTCACGATGACGGCGTTGAAGGGCTTGAGGCCTTCCGACGGGGCCTGCGTCTGCGGCACCACCTGCCACACTTTCGCGCGGGCGTTCGGGCCCTGCACGGCGACGAGGGCGATGCCGTCAGCGCTCAGGTCCGAGCGGCGCGGCGTGATCGACAGGCCGCTGTTGGTGGCGTCGTTCTGCTCGCGGATCCAGGCGATGTCCTTCTCGGCCGTGCCGGCGTTGACGACGAGGCGGAACCAGTCTTCGGCGAAGTAGTAGACGATCAGGTCGTCGATGACGCCGCCCTGCGGATTCAGCATGCACGAGTACAGGGCCTTGCCCGGTGCCTGCAGCTTGTCGACGTTGTTGGCGAGCAGGCCGCGCAGGAAGGCGCGCACGTTGGCGCCTTTCAGGTCGACCACGCACATGTGGGACACGTCGAACATGCCGGCATCGCTACGGACGGCATTGTGTTCTTCGATCTGGGAGCCGTAGTTGACGGGCATGTCCCAGCCGCCGAAGTCGACCATCTTGGCGCCGGCGGCACGGTGTACGGAATTGAGCGGGGTCGCTTTGAGCGTCATGGATGGTTCCTCGGCAGAAAATGGGTTCGCGCACGCGGTCGTCCGCATGCTCTCGCACCCCTCTGTCCTCGGTACCTGAGAGATAGCGGATCAGTATCCGCCTGCCCCTTCGGTGGGCCGTGAGGCCGCTCTCCAGAGTTGGTCCGCCGCGCGTTGCGCGGCAGCCCCTGACCGGTCCGGTTGCCTGAGAGTTTTTGGGTAATGCCCCTTCGGCGGCAGCCTGCGCTGCGCTCTCCCGGTCAAGACTGCGAAGTCTATGTCAGTGGTGACGGGAAGTCAATCCAGGTGGAGAGGGGCACACGATTGCAGTGAGGCCACATGGACCTGCGGACGTGTTTTGTTACACTTGCTCTACGACCTTGCGACAGAAGAGACCCACTATGAGCGAAGATCAAGCAAAACAGAAGGAAGGGTGGTTCACCCTGTCCGGTGACGTGAACAGCGACATGGTGCACCGCGTCTTCGAAGCGGTGGCCGGCATGAACGACGACGGCCTCGAGACGGCGCACATCCTCGTACAGTCGAACGGCGGGTATGTGAGCGACGGCCTGTGCCTGTACAACTTCCTGGCCAATGCCCCCGTCAACTGCATCATGTACAACGGTGGCGCCGTCGCCTCGATCGCGGTGATCCTGTTCCTGTCAGGCAAGCAGCGCTACGCGAGCGAGACGGCGCGCTTCATGATCCACAAGTCGCATGCGACGGCTTCGCCCGGCTCGCGTCCGGATGCGCTCAACATCATCGTCGAGGGCTTGCGGGCCGACGATGCGCGCACGGAGTCCATCCTGCGCAAGCACGTCGAGCTGACGCCCGAGCAGTGGGGCATCCACCAGTACGGCGACCTGCACCTGAACGCGCGCGACGCCAAGGCGGCGGGCATGATCGACGACGTCCGCGACTTCGCGCCGCCCAAGGGCGCGTACCTGCGCAACATCTGAAAAAACAGAGAGCCTGTCGCGGTCGTCCCGCTCCAGGCTCTTCACGTGCTTCCGTAAGCGCCGCGATCAGCGCTTCTTGTCGTTCTTGTGGCTTTGACGGCCGGCCTCGGCATGCTGCTCCGGGGTGCCGCCGCGGGTGCCGCCGCGGGTGCCGCCCGAGCCGCCCGAACGCGAGCCCGAACCCGAACCCGACTGCTTGTTGCCGTCGTTCTTGTGGCTTTGCTGGCCGGCCTTGACGTGCTGTTCGTGGGAGCCGCCCTGGTTGCCCGAGCGCGAAGAATTTTTGTTCGAAGCCATGATCATTCCTTTCGATAGTGGAGATGTCCTGCTTACCGAAGCGATTTCGGTAGTGCAATGATGCGAGCCCGGCAATTGAATCGGTATCGGATCACCTCTTGAGCACTTGTAGGACTTCACGCATTACGCTAGCAATAATTTTCTCCGCTAACACGCATTTCGCATATTCTTATTCGCCAGCAACCGTATCTTGCGACGCAACATAGCGTTTTACGTCGTCGCTCGGTCTCCTCGATAGCATAAGTATTTTCCTGAGCTGCGCGTCGGCACATCGATTTCAATTGCCACTTGGAAATTATGTGCCACAATAGAGCTACCATGTCTTACAGCCCCGTCCAGACTCCGGCCGCCCGCAAGGCCGCGTCGTCGCAGCAGGCGACGCTGGATGCGCTCGCCGGTATCGCGGACACCTATGTCAAGGAACACCTGAGCCCAATGACGGCCCGCATGGTTGCCGCGCTGGGCGACCTGACCCGGCACCAGGGCGACCCGCAGGACGTCCAGCGGCGCGTGAAGGCGGCCCGGCTGCTGAAGGATAATGCGTACGCGTTCTTCCACCTGGCTTCCGGCGCGATCGGCCTGGCGGTGCGGCGCGAACTCGACCGCCTGGCGCCTCCCGCCGCCGCGGCCCGCATGGCGGCGGCGTCGCTGGACCTCGTGCCGCTGGAAGAAATCGACAGCCGACTCGCGCTGGGCGCGCTGGCCCGTCCCTTCGAGATGCAATACGCCGACCCGCTCGCCACGCTGGCCGTCCGCCTCGGCATGCTGCTCGGACGGGGCGTGCTGCGCGCGGACAGCAATCCGTTCCGCCCCGACGTCTTCCTCGGGGCCATCGAGGAGGCGTGGCGCGAATTCGAGCCGGAAACGGATGCCCACGGCCTCATCCTGCCCCTGCTGCGTCCTGACATCGTGTTCGACCTTGCCCCGTTGTTCGACGCGCTCGTGGCCGCGCTGCGCAAGGAGGGCCAGCCGGGGTCCGTCGACGCATACCGCATCCAGAAAACGGATGACGCGGCCGCCGCGAAGTCGGCCCGCGCCGGCCAGCGCGCCGCCCTGGCGGAGCGGTTGCGCAAGCTGTTCGGCGACGACGGCGGCGAGGATGGCGTCCCCCTGATTCCCGACCTGCCCGCGCTGCCGTCCAGCGGCGGCGGCTGGCGGCCCAGCGGGGCCGGAGCGTTCGCGGCGGCGTCGGGCAACGGGCGGGGCACGCAACCGGCGGCAGGCTTCGCGGCCCCGTCCGGCCCGACCGCCCAGGCCGGCTGGCCAGCCGCCGTGCAAGGCATGCTGGCGCAATCCGGCGGCACGGCGCCGCTGCTGGACCTGCTGGTCCGCATCGAGCCGGCGCTGGCCCAAGGCGCGCAGGCGGCCGCCACGCCGCACAACGTGTTCTACCTGCCGCGCCTCAAGCAGAGCCTGCCCCAGGGCAGCCTGCCGCGCCGCGACGAGCGCACGCTGGACCTGTTGTCGCGCGTGTTCGAGACCGTGCTGCTGGACGACAGTATCCCGCCGCGCACGCGCGAACTGCTGCAACTCCTGCAGGTGCCCGTGCTGAAGGCCGCGCTGCTCGACAAGAATTTCTTCTTCGAGCAGGACCACCCGGCGCGCCGCCTCGTCGACCTGATGTCGCGCGTCGGCTGGGAGCAACGGGAGGATGCGGACGATCCGCTGTTCCAGACCATGCGGCGCAGCGTCGAGCGCGCGGGGGAGGCGCAGCCGGAAGCGTTCGCCAGCGCCGTCGCGGAGCTCGAAGCGGGTATCGCGGCCGACGAGTCGGCCCAGGAAGCCGCGCTCGCCGCACCGGTCGCCAGCGCCCTGAAACGGGAAAAGCACGAGGTCGCGGCCCGGCAGGCCCGCGACGCGGTCGCGCTGCGCGTGCAGGCCGGCGACGTCAACGAGGTCGTCAGCGGCTTCCTCGAGCAGCGCTGGACGACGGTGCTGACCTTCGCCTGGACGATCGAGGATGCGCGCCCGGGCGCCGTCGACAACGCCATCCGGGCCATGGACGACCTGGTCTGGAGCGTCAAGCCGAAGGCCACGCCGGAGCAGCGCAAGGCCCTGATCGCGCGGTTGCCACGCCTGCTGCAGGCGCTGAACAAATGGCTCGATGCGATCAAGTGGCAGGATGCCGAGCGCCTGCAGTTCTTCGCCCGCCTGGCCGGGTACCACGCGGCGATCGTGCGTGCGCCCATCGAGCTGTCGCCCGAGCGCCAGCTGGAACTGGCCGCGCAGGCGGCCCGACAGGATGCACTGCGCAAGGTCGAGATGGAAACCGCGGCGGCCGAACAGGCCGCGGCGCGGGCTGCCGAGGTGTCCGCCCTCGACGGCCTGGAGCGCGGCATGTGGCTCGAATTCCGCACGGGGGAAGGCGCACGCAAGGTCAAGCTGGCGTGGGTGAGTCCGCTGCGCACGCTGTTCATCTTTTCCGGTGCCGGGCGGCGCGAAGCGTTCTCGCTGCCGGCCGGGAAACTGGCCGCGGCCCTGGGCGACGGCAGCGCGCGCGTGCTGGCCATCGACGGCGTCGTGGGGCAGGTGTTGTCCGACGCAATGGCGCACGGCGCCGTCAACGACGCGTCGATCGCGGCGCCCGTCCGTGTTGGTGCTCAGCCGGCAGCCGGGTTATAGTCGCGGCGTCGACAGAACACATTCAACGCAACATGCTCTGGTGGTCCCATCTTTCCGCGCTGGGCGGTCTCAACGTCACGGCGCTGCTCGCCATTGGGGTAGCGGCCTGGCTCGTCGGCGCACGCTGCTGGCGGCTGGCCCTCGTCTGGTGCGGCGTGTTCGGCGGCGCGCTGTTCGTGGCGGCCGCGAGCCAGATGGCGTTCATCGGCTGGGGCATCGGCATCCGTTCCCTGTCGTTCACCGGTTTTTCGGGCCATGCCACCCGGGCCGCGGCCGTGTTTCCCGTCGCGTTATACCTGCTGGTCGAGCGCGGTTCGCCGGGCCTGCGCCGGGGCGCGGTGGCCGTCGGCGGCCTGCTTGCCGTGGGAGTGGCGCTGGCCCGTGTGCAAGTCGGCGCCCATTCCGCCAGCGAAGCGCTGGCCGGCTGCGTGCTCGGCCTGGGGGCGGCCGCGCTGTTCGTGGCCCGCGCCCGCGCCGCGCAGGAGTGCTCGCCGCGGCCGCTGCTGCTGGGCCTGCTCGCGGCGACGATCCTGCTGCCGCGCGCCGACCCGGCGTATTCCCACCAGTGGCTGACGGCCGCCGCGCTGCAACTCTCCGGGCGCGACCGGGTCTACCTGCGCAACGACTGGCAGCCCGCCCAGGGGCCGTACGTCCCGCCATGCGCCCCCGACCGGCTGCGGTTTGCCATCCTGTGCACCTGAATCCGCGCGTCCGGCGGCCAAATCTTGGCCGAAAAGCAAGGAACAGATGGTATGATGCAGCCTTTATCGATTCTCCCCATTCCGTAAGCGAACGTGCGTCTATCCTCCATCAAATTGTCGGGATTTAAGTCTTTCGTCGATCCCACCAATTTCCAGGTGCCGGGGCAGCTGGTCGGCGTGGTCGGCCCGAACGGATGCGGCAAGTCGAACATCATCGATGCCGTACGCTGGGTGCTGGGCGAATCGAAAGCGTCCGAGCTGCGCGGCGAATCGATGCAGGACGTGATCTTCAACGGTTCCACCAACCGCAAGCCGGCCGGGCGCGCGTCCGTCGAACTCGTGTTCGACAACAGCGCCGGCAAGGCGGCCGGGCAGTGGAGCCAGTACGCCGAGATCGCCGTCAAGCGTACGCTCACGCGCGACGGCACGTCCACTTATTTCATCAACGGCCAGCCCGTGCGCCGGCGCGACATCCAGGACATCTTCCTCGGCACGGGCCTCGGTCCGCGCGCCTACGCCATCATCGGCCAGGGCATGATCTCGCGCATCATCGAATCGCGCCCGGAAGAGCTGCGTGTATTCCTCGAGGAAGCGGCCGGCGTCTCCAAGTACAAGGAACGCCGCCGCGAGACGGAAAATCGCCTGTCGGACACGCGCGAGAACCTGCTGCGCGTGGAGGACATCCTGCGCGAGCTGAACGCGAATCTCGAAAAGCTGGAAGCACAGGCCGCCGTCGCCAACCGTTTTCATCAGCTGCAGGCCGACCAGGAAGAGAAGCAGAAACTGCTGTGGCTCCTGCGCCGCAACGAGGCGAAGGCCGAGCAGCTGCGCTGGTTCCAGGAGATGGAGCAGGCGCAGACCGGGCTGGAAGAGCAGAACGCCAAACTGCGCAACCTGGAGCTCGAGCTGGAACGCATGCGCCAGGCGCACTACGAGACGGGCGACCGCCTGCACGTGGCGCAGGGCGCGCTGTACCAGACCAATTCCGAGATCGGCAGCCTGGAAGCGCAGATCAAGTTCGTGTTCGAGTCGCGCACGCGGTTGCAGAACCAGATCGGCACGCTGACCGCGCAGCGCGAGCAGTGGCTGAACCAGGCCAACGAGACGCAGGAGCAGATCGAAGAAGCGGAGTTCCGCCTCGAAGAGCTGGCCGCGCGCGTGGAAGGCGCGCAGATCGCGGCGGAGGCGCAGAACGAGCGCCTGCCGGACCTGGAAGCGGCCTGGCGCGACGCGCAGAACAAGTCGACCGAATCGCGCGCGCGGATCATGCAGATCCAGCAGCGCATCGAACTGTCGTCCGCGCACCAGCGCAACGCGTCGAACATCCTCGCGGGCCTGGCCACGCGGCGCGAGCGCCTGCAGCAGGAGCGATCCGGCCTGAACCTGCCGGACGCCGGCCACCTCGACAACCTGCGCATGCAGCTGGAAGAAAAGCAGCTGCAGCTGGAAGAGCAGAACCTGATGCTGGAAGAGGCGGCGAGCCGCCAGGAAGCCGTCGAGCAGGAGCGGCGCGACGCGCACGCGCAGGTGCAGCAGGAGACCGCATCCAGCGCCAGGCTGGAAGCGCGGCTCGCCGCGCTGCGCCAGCTGCAGGAGCGCGTGCAGACGCAGGGTAAAGTCCAGCCCTGGCTGCAGAAGCACGAACTGGACAAGCTGCCGCGCCTGTGGCAGAAGCTCGACATCGAGACCGGCTGGGAAACGGCGCTGGAATCCGTGCTGCGCGAGCGCACGGGCGCGCTGGAGGTGTCGAACCTCGACTGGGCGCGCGGCTTCTTCGGCGATGCGCCGCCGGCCCGTCTCGCGTTGTATTCGCCGGCACCGGGCGCGGGAACGCCGGCCGAACATCATGGACTGAAACCGTTTGCGAGCCTGTTGAAACTGAACGACCCGGGCCTGCGCGGCCTGCTGGACGACTGGCTGACCGGCGTGTACGCGGCCGACGATCCGGGCACGGCGCTCGCGCAGCGCGGCAAGCTGCCGCAGGGCGGCTGCTTCGTCACGCCGCAAGGCCATATGGTCACCGCATCGAGCGTACGCTTCTACGCGGCCGATGCGGAGCAGGACGGCGTGCTCGCGCGCCAGCACGAGATCGACAACATCAGTAAGCAGTTGCGCGCGCAGGCGCTGCTACTGGACGAAGTCCGCACGCGCGCGACCCGCGCCGACGCGGCCGTGACCGACCTGCAGCGCCGCCTGCAGGACGGCCGCCAGAAGGTCGCGACCCTGCAGCGCGAGGTGCATGCGCTGCAGATCGACGTGGTGAAACAGGCCGAGGTCGAGGCGCGCTTCAACCAGAGGAGCGGGCAGATCGCGGCGGACCTCGACGAGATCGCCGCGCAGGAAGCGGAGCAGCGGCAGGCGAAGGCCGAGGCGGAAGCGCAGTTCGAAGAGCTGGACATGGAACTGGCCGAGCTGCAGGGCGCGCACGAGGACGGCCAGGTCGAGTTCCAGGAACAGGAACGGATCCTTGCCGAAGCCCGCAACCGCCTGCGCGACCTGGAACGCGCCGCGCAGGAAGCCGTGTTCGCCGAAAAGACGCAGCGCACGCGCATCGAGGAGCTGCGCCGCACGATCGCCACCGCCCAGCAGCAGGCGCAGCAAGTCCTGGAAAGCATCGCGGCCGGCAAGCTGGAACTGGAAGCGCTGGAATCCGGTGCCGCGGCCGAGGGGCTGCAAGGCCTGCTGGCAAGGCGCACGGAGCAGGAAAAGGCGCTCGCGGATGCGCGCCACGAACTGGACCAGCTCACGCAGCAGCTGCGCGCGGCGGAAGAAGCGCGCATGGCGGCGGAGCGCGGCCTGCAGCCGCAGCGCGAGCGCATCACCGAGATGCAGCTGAAGGAACAGGCGGCGCGCCTGAACCAGGAACAGTTCGCGGAAGCGTTGTCGGCCACGGGCGCCGACGAGGCCGCGCTGTCCGAAAAGCTCGACCCGGAGTTGAAGCCCTCGTACCTGCAGGGCGAGGTCACGCGCCTGACGAATGCCATCGCGTCGCTCGGTGCCGTCAACCTCGCGGCGGTGGAAGAGCTGGCGCAGGCGACGGAGAGAAAGCGCTTCCTCGACGCGCAGAACAACGACCTGCTGGAAGCCATCAGCACGCTGGAAGGCGCGATTTCCCGCATCGACCGCGAATCGCGCGACCTGCTGCAGGACACGTTCGACCGCGTCAACCAGCATTTCTCGGAACTGTTCCCGATCCTGTTCGGCGGCGGCCAGGCCAAGCTCGTGATGACGGGGGACGAGATCCTCGACTCGGGCGTGCAGGTGATGGCCCAGCCGCCGGGCAAGAAGAACGCGACGATCCATTTGCTGTCCGGCGGCGAGAAGGCGCTGACGGCGACGGCCCTCGTGTTCTCGATGTTCCGCCTGAACCCGGCGCCGTTCTGCCTCCTCGACGAGGTCGACGCGCCGCTGGACGACGCCAATACCGAGCGCTTCTGCCGCATGGTGAAGCGCATGTCGGACCATACCCAATTCCTCTTCATCTCGCATAACAAGATCGCGATGGAGATGGCCAATCAACTGATCGGTGTGACGATGCAGGAGCAGGGCGTGTCGCGCATCGTGGCGGTGGACATGGAGTCCGCCGCGAATTTCGCTACTGAGGCACAAGCAGCATGACAGACTTTCAAATGAGCCTGATCGCGGCCGGCGGCGTCTTCGTCGTCGGCGTCATTAGTTACAACAAGTGGCAGGAGTACAAGGCCCGCAAGAGCGTCGAGCGCGCGTTTTCGCACGACCACGACGACGTGCTGATGAAGGGCGGCTCGGGCGAGCGCGCGGAACCGCACGTGCAGCGCCACGAACCCGTGCTGGACGGCGCTCCCGTGCCGGAGCACGACGTGCTGATCGAGCCGGGCATCGTGGCCGAGCCGCTGCAGCATGCGGCGCCCGGTGCCGTGCCCGCCGCCGCGCCCGTGCCGGCGGCGGCTGCCGCGCTCGATCCGGTCGCCGAACTGCCCGCCGTGAAGCCGGATACGCCGCCCGCGCAACTGGCGGAGAACCTCGTCGACCCGCTGATCGACTGCCTGATCCCGCTGAATTCGGAAGGCCCTTTGCGCGGCGACCGCATGCTGCCGGCCCTGCTGAAACTGCGCCGCGTCGGCAACAAGCCGGTGCATTTCGTCGGCCTGGCCGTGAACGGCGACTGGGAACCGATCGTGCACGGCGGCGTGTACACGAAGCTGCAGGCCGGCGTCCAGCTGGCCACGCGCACGACGGCGCTGAACGAACTGGAATATTCGGAGATGGTCACGCGCCTGCGCGCCGTCGCCGACGAGATTGGCGCCGAGCCGGAAGTGCCGGACATGATCGAAGTGATGAGCGAAGCAAAGACGCTGCACCGCTTCGTCGCCGGCCATGACGCGCAACTGGGCGTGAACCTCGCGTCGAAAGGCGCGCCGTGGGCGATGGCGACCCTCATCGGCGCGCTGGAAAACGCCGGCTTCGACGTGCGCCCGGACGGCAAGTTCGTCATGCTCGACAAGGAAGAGGGCGGCGGCACCCTGTTCACGCTGTCGACCAACGTGACGCTCGGCGCCGACACGACGTCGCGCCTGACGCTTCTCCTGGACGTGCCGTGCGTGGCCCCGGCCCGCGACGGCTTCGGCAAGATGGTCGCGTGCGCGAAGGACCTGGAGCAGCGGCTGGATGCCGCCATCGTCGACGACTTCGACCAGCCGCTGACGGATGCGGCGCTGGAAGAGATCGCGGGCCAGGTGCGCGAGTTCTACCAGGAGATGGACACGGCCGACGTCGCTGCCGGTTCCACCCGCGCCCTGCGCCTGTTCAGCTGAGGTGAGCATGGCCGACCTGGAACGGATGGCGTGGCTCGTCAAGGAACTGAACCACCACATCTACAACTACCACGTGCTGGACGCGCCGACGATTCCCGACGCCGAGTACGACAAGCTGTTCCGCGAACTGCAGGAGCTGGAAGCGCAGCACCCGGAAGCCGTGTCGGTGGATTCGCCGACGTCGCGCGTGGGCGCCACGCCCATCCCCGAGTTCAGGCAGGTCACGCATGCCGTGCCCATGCTGTCGCTGAACAACGGCTTTTCCGATGAAGACATCGACAACTTCGACCGCCGCGTGCGCGAAGGCCTCGGCCATGCACAGGTGCGGTACGCGGCCGAGCTGAAGTTCGACGGCCTCGCCATGAGCCTGCGCTACGAGAACGGCGTGTTCGTGCAGGCCGCGACGCGCGGCGACGGCTATACGGGCGAGGACGTCACGGCCAATATTCGCACCGTGAAGGTGATCCCGCTGCGCCTTATCGGCGACGACGTCCCTGCCGTGCTGGAAGTGCGCGGCGAAGTCCTGATGTTCAAGGAAGACTTCGAACGCCTGAACCAGCGCCAGCGCGACGCGGGCCAGAAGGAATTCGCGAACCCGCGCAACGCGGCCGCGGGCAGCCTGCGCCAGCTCGACGCGCGCATCACCGCCCAGCGCCGCCTGCGCTTCTTCGCCTACGGCATCGGCCTGCTCGAAGGCGCGCCGCTGCCGGAATCGCACTCGACCGCGCTGGACTGGCTGGATAAACTCGGCCTGCCGGTGTCGAAGGAACGTGCGGTGGTGACCGGCTGCGAAGGCCTGCTGGGCTACTTCCACGATATCGGCGCGCGCCGCAAGTCGCTGCCGTACGAGATCGACGGCGTCGTGTATAAAGTCGACCGCCTCGCGGACCAGCGCGAACTGGGCTTCGTGTCGCGCGCGCCGCGCTTCGCGCTCGCGCACAAATTCCCGGCCGAGGAAGCGCTGACCACCGTATCCGCCATCGACGTGCAGGTGGGCCGCACGGGCGCGATCACGCCGGTGGCGCGGCTCGTGCCCGTCTCGGTCGGCGGCGTCACCGTCACGAACGCCACGCTGCACAACGAGGACGAGGTGCGCCGCAAGGACGTGCGCGTGGGCGACACGGTCGTCGTGCGCCGCGCCGGCGACGTCATCCCCGAGGTGCTGTCCGTCGTGCTGGAGCGCCGTCCGACGCCGGTGCCGCCCGTGTACGAGCTGCCGAAAACGTGCCCCGTGTGCGGCTCGCACGTCGTGCGCGAAGAGGGCGAGGCCGTCGCGCGCTGCTCCGGCGGCCTGACGTGCGCAGCGCAGCGCAAGGAAGCGATCCGCCACTTCGCGGGCCGCCGCATGATGGACATCGAGGGCCTGGGCGACCGCTACATCGACAGCCTCGTGGAGGCGAACCTGATCCACGGCGTGGCGGACCTGTACCGCCTCACGCTGGACGATCTCCTCAAGATGAAGCGCCTCGCCGATGAACGCGACGGCACGACGCCGGAGACGGTCAAACAGGGCAAGGTCGCGACGAAGTGGGCCGACAACCTGCTGGCCGCCATCGCCGCCAGCAGGCACCCGCCGCTGGAACGCCTGCTGTTCGCGCTGGGCATCCGCCACGTGGGCGAGTCGACGGCGAAGACGCTGGCCGACTGGCTCGGCAGCCTGGCGCTCGTGCGCCGTGTGCCGGCCGCGCTGCTGCGCGTGCTGCCCGACATCGGCGGCACGGTCGCGGAAGCGATCGCCGACTTCTTCGCGGAAGAGAAAAACCAGCAGGCGCTGAACGACCTGCTGGCAGCCGGCGTCGCGCCGCAGGGCGAACATCCGCCGCGTGCGCAGCTGCGCGAAAAACTGGACGACGTGGGCCTGCTGGCCGCGCTCGGGATCCCGAAGCTGACGGAGCCGCGCGCCCGCCAGCTGCTGGCCGACGGCCGCACGCTCGACGACCTCGCGCACCTGAAGATCTTCAGCGTGTTCGGCCTGCCGGAAGGCGTCGTCACGGCGCTGGAACAATGGATGGCCGTGCCTGGCAACCGCGAGATGCTGGCGGCGCTGGCGGCGCTGCGCACCGAGCTGCTGGCGCTGCTGCCGCAGGACGTCGTCGACGCCGCCGGTCCGCTCACCGGCAAGACGTTCGTGCTGACGGGCACCCTGCCGACGATGTCGCGCGACGCCGCCGGCGCCCTGATCGAGCAGGCGGGCGGCAAGGTGTCCGGGTCGGTGTCGAAGAAGACGTCGTACGTGGTCGCGGGCGCGGAGGCGGGCAGCAAGCTGGAAAAGGCCGAGCAGCTCGGCGTGGCCGTGCTGGACGAGGCGGGCCTGCTGGCCCTGCTGGGCGGCGCACAGAATTCAACACAATAAACAATCGGAGTAAGTATGACCGCAATCAAGAAAGCCGTATTCCCCGTCGCTGGCCTCGGCAGTCGCTTCCTGCCGGCCACCAAGGCGCAGCCGAAGGAGATGCTGCCCATCGTGGACAAGCCGCTGATCCAGTACGCGGTCGAGGAAGCCGTGGCCGCCGGCATCACGGAGCTGGTGTTCATCACCGGCCGCAACAAGCGCGCCATCGAAGACCATTTCGACAAGGCGTATGAACTGGAATCGGAACTGGAAGCGGCCGGCAAGAATGAATTGCTGAAGCTCGTGCAGCAGGTGATCCCGAAGAACGTCAACTGCATCTACATCCGCCAGCCGGCCGCGCTGGGCCTGGGCCATGCCGTGCTGTGCGCGCGTCCCGTGATCGGCAACGAGCCGTTCGCCGTGCTGCTCGCGGACGACTTCATGGACACCGCCGAAGGCCACAAGCCCGTGCTGGCGCAAATGACGGACCTGTACGGCTACGAAAAGTGCAGCGTGCTCGCCGTGCAGGACGTGCCGCGCGCGAACACCCGCCAGTACGGCATCGTCAGCGCGCGCGCCTACCGCCCGGACCTGGAACTCGTCGGCGGCATCATCGAAAAGCCGAAGCCCGAGGATGCCCCGTCGACGCTGGCCGTCGTGGGCCGCTACGTGCTGTCCGGCGCCATTTTCGAACACCTGGAAAACCTGGGCACGGGCGCGGGCGGCGAGATCCAGCTGACCGACGGCATCGCATCGCTGATGTCGCGCGAACGCGTCCTGGCGTACCGCTATGCCGGCACCCGCTACGACTGCGGTTCCAAGCTGGGCTACCTGAAGGCGACGGCCGCCATCGGCATGAAGCATCCGGAGACGGCCGAGGGTTACCGCGAATTCCTCGCGCACCTGTGTGCCGACCTGCCGAAATGACGATCCGCGAGATCCTCAGGATGGGCGACCCGCGCCTGCTGCGCGTGGCGGAGCCCGTGCGCGCGTTCGATACGCCCGAACTGCATGCGCTGGTCGCCGACATGTTCGAGACGATGCACGCCGTCGACGGCGCCGGCCTGGCCGCGCCGCAGATCGGCGTCAACCTGCAACTGGTGATCTTCGGCTTCGGCAGGAACCAGCGCTACCCGGACGCGCCCGCCGTGCCGGAGACGGTGCTGATCAATCCGGTGCTCAGGCCTTTGTCCGAAGAGATGGAAGAGGGCTTCGAAGGCTGCCTGTCGGTGCCGGGCCTGCGCGGCAGCGTGCCGCGCTACACGCGCCTGCATTACGAGGGCGTCGACCAGTACGGCAATCCGATCAGCCGCGACGTGGACGGCTTCCATGCGCGCGTCGTGCAGCACGAAGTGGATCACCTGCTGGGCATCCTGTACCCGATGCGGATCCGCGACTTCACCCGCTTCGGCTTTACCGAAGTGATGTTCCCCGACCTCGACCCCAAGGCCGACGATTGAAGCTGCACACTCTTTGCGCCTTGCTGGCGTTGCTCGGCACCAGCGCGCATGCCGGCGACCTGTTCACGAAGATAGCCGCGGATCCGAAGAGCGAGCTGTGGATCGACAGCGGCTTCGCGACTTACCACTTCGACCGCGACAGGAACCTCAATGGCGGCAACCGCGGCCTCGGGTTCGAATACCGCTTTTCCGGCACGATGGCGGCGGCCGCCGGGCGCTTCGTCAACAGCGACCGCTATTACTCGAACTACGCGGGCGTGCTGTGGCAGCCGTATGCGCTGGGACCCGTACGCGTCGGCGCGGCGATCGCGGCGTTCGACGGCTATCCGCGGATGCGCGACCGCGGCTGGTTCCCGGCCGTCGTGCCGACCCTGACGTGGGAGTCTCCGCGCGTGGGTGTGAACGTCGGCATCGTCCCGTCGTACAAGGATCGCCTGTACGGCGGGATTTCCGTGCAGCTGAAGGTCAAGTTATTTTGATGGTCGCTTGACCTCTTCATACGGCGACTTCCCGCCGTCCGCGATGAACGTATCGATCCGCGCCTTCAGCACGGGCAGCGGCACGGCCCCCAGCTGCAGCACCGTGTCGTGGAATGCGCGGATGTCGAATTTGTCGCCCAGCGCCGCCTCGGCCTTCCGGCGCGACTCGATGATCGCCATCTCGCCCAGGTAGTACGACAGCGCCTGGCCCGGCCAGGAGATGTAGCGGTCGACCTCCGTTGCGATCTCGTGGTCGGACAGCGCCGTGTTGTCGTGCATGTAGGCCCGCGCCTGTTCCCGCGTCCAGCCGAGCGCGTGGATGCCCGTGTCGACGACGAGGCGGGACGCGCGCCACGCCTGGTAGCTCAGCATGCCGAACGTCTCGTACGGCGTCTCGTACATCCCCATCTCGCTGCCCAGGCGCTCGCAATACAGCGCCCAGCCTTCGCCGTACGCGGAAATGTACGCGCGGCGGAACGGGGGCACGTCCTGCTGTTCCAGTGCTACCGGCATCTGGAACGCGTGGCCCGGCGCCGATTCGTGCAGCGTCAGCGCGGGGAGGCTGTACAGCGCGCGCGCCGGCAGGTTGTACGTGTTGACGAGGTAGATGCCCGGTCCGCCGCGCGCCGACGTGTAGTACGGCGCCTGGTCCGCCGGCACGGGCACGATGGCGAAGCGGCGGCGCGGCAGGTAGCCGAAATACTGGTCGGCCTTGCCGTCGAATTTCTTCGAGATCCACGCGGCGCGCATCAGGAGTTCCTCCGGCGTCTTCGCATAGAACTGCGGGTCGCTGCGCAGGAAAGCGAGGAAGGCGGGCAGGTCGCCCTTGAATCCGGCTTTTTCCTTCGTCTGCTGCATTTCGGCGCGGATCTTCGCCATCTCGGAGAGGCCGATCTGGTGGATCTGCTGCGCCGTCATGCCGGTCGTCGTGTACTCGACGATCTTCGACTGGTAGTATGCCTTCCCGTCCGGCAGGCGCTCGGCCGCGAGCGTCGTGCGCGCTTTCGGCACGTACTCGTCGCGGAAGAATTGCAGGGCTTGCGCGTACGCGGGCTTCACGGCGCTGTCGATCAGCGCGATGCCCTGCGTGCGCAGGCGCGTCTGCTCGTCCATCGGGATCGTCGCGGGCATCTCCTTGAACGGCGTGTACCAGACCGTGTCTTCCGGCGACTTCGCGTTGACGATGTTCAGCAGCGGCGCGTCGCGGCCGGCCAGCGTCACCTGCGGGGGCGTGAAGCCGCGCGCGAGACCGGCGCGCATGTTGTCCAGTTCCTCGCCGAAGTAGCGGGGCAGGTCGGCCAGCTGGGCGAGGTAGGCGCGGTATTCCTCCGCGTTCTTCAGCGGGCGGCGCGCGATGTAGGCGATGTCGGACCAGAACGCGCTGTCCGCGTTCACGGGCTGCTCGTATTCGCGGAAACGCTGCGCCGCGACGAACGCGGCGATCTGCGCGCGGTACACGGCATAGTTGATCTGCTCGGCGCGCGAGAGATCCGCGGGGCGGATGCCGTCCAGCCGCCGCAGCACGCCTTCCCACATCGCCAGGCGCGCGGCCTGCGTGCGGGCGTCGACCTTCGGCAGGGCGTCGCGCACGTCGCGCGGCTCGTCTTCTTCCCACGCGAGCCGCTGCTTCACGCGCCACTGCCACTCGGCCTTGTAGATGGCCTGGAAGCGCGCATCGGCTTTCGCGGTCGCCCTGGCGGCAACGGGCGCGGCGGCGGCATCGACAGGTGCGAACAGCGTGGACAGGGCGAGGGAGAGGGCGGCGGCGAGCAAGGTCTGCTTCATGGTGGTCCTGTGGTCGAGGTGTCGTGAGCGGAGGCAGGGTATTGCCTCAACTCACGATATTACCCGGCCATACCACGGGAAGCCAGTCGCATTCTGGTAACCCTTCAGCGTTTTACCTTGCCGTACGCCTCGCCCGCCTTCCAGGAGGGCATCGCCGGCGCGTTCGCGACTGCATAGCCCAGGTTCAGGGTGAACTGCGCCTGCTGCACCATGCCGGACAAATCCCAGGCCGGATCGTATTGGTCGCTGACCTGGTGGTAGTCCTGCGTGAACGCGCGCATCTTCGCGCCTTCCGCAGCCGGGTCATGCGCGAAATCGAAATGGCCGTCGCCGGAGAACACCGCGGAGCCGACGTTGAACGCGGGGACGCCGGCCTTGGCGAAGTTGAAGTGGTCGGCACGGAAGTAGGCGCCGCCGAGGTCCGGCACGGGCGCGGCCAGGGTCAGGCCCATGGTCTTCGCGACCTGCGCGGACGTCGCGTACAGCGAGCTGCGCTCGGCGCCCGCCACGCCCATGTCGCGCGTGCGGCCGACGAAGTTCATGCTGTCCAGGTTCAGGTCGGCAGCCGTCTTCGCCAGCGGCCACACCGGGTTGCGCACGTACGCGAGGCTGCCCAGCAGGCCTTGTTCTTCCGCGCACGGCCACAGGAAGATCTGCGTGCGCTTGGCCGGACGCTTGACGGCGGCCTGCGCCATCGCAAGCAGGGCGGCCGTGCCGGAGCCGTTGTCGATGGCGCCGTTCCAGACGTGGTCGGGCTTGCCGTTGTCCGGATCGACGCCAAGGTGGTCCCAGTGCGCGGAATAGATCACCGCCTGGTCGCGCAGCTTCGGATCGGTGCCGGGCACGATGCCGGCCACGTTGTAGTCGACGACGGTGCGGACAAGGCTCTTCACGTCCGCCTCGACGCTGGCCGCCAGCGGCACCGGCCTGAAGCCGCGCACCTCGGCCGCGGCGCGCAGGCGGTCGAGGTCCTGGCCGCTGGCCGCGAGCAGTGTCCGCGCCATGTCTTCGCTGATCCAGCCCTGCAGCGGGTTGCCCGCGCCGGCGAGGTGGAACTGCTCGTGCGAGAAGCTGTTGACGGGGACGCTCCACGGATACGACGCGGACGGCGTCGTGTGGATCAGCAGGATGCCGGCCGCGCCCTGGCGCACGGCTTCCTCGAACTTGTACGTCCAGCGGCCGTACCACGTGAGCGACTTGCCGCCGAAGCGGTCCGGCTCGGCGCTCGTGGGCTGCGGATCGTTGACCATCGCGACGAGCACCTTGCCCTTCACGTCGGCGCCGAGGAAATCGTTCCAGCGTTCGTCGGGAGCGTCGATGCCGTAGCCGACGAACACGAGGGGCGCCGACACGCGCGTGGCCGCGCTGCCGCTGGCGTTGCCGAACACGACGTCCTGGCCGAACGTGGCGGGGAGCACGCGGCCGCCGGCCACGAAGCGGAGCTGGCTGCCGGGCAGCGTCTTCTGGCCGACCAGTTCGACCTTCTGGCGGTAGCCGCCGTCCGCCAGCGGCTTCAGGCCCAGCACGGCGGCCTGGGTCTCGAGATAGCGCACGGTGAGTTCGCCGCCGCGCTGGCCCGTGCCGCGGCCTTCCAGCAGGTCGTCGGCGAGGAAGGACAGGTGGGCGCGCAGCGGCGCCTCCGCCACTGGCGGCGCGGACTGGGCCTGCGCGGCGCCGGCGGCAAGGAGGAAGGAAGCGGCGTAGATACGGAAAGACATGGTGAACGACTCTTGAGTGATACTAAAGAGCGCGATGGTAGCACCGGGTGTCGCGCGCTGTCCGTATTGACGCTCCATTAAAAATGTAAACTTGCATCTCACGTTATAATCCGTAGAACGGACGTGCCAAGCCGAGGCCACGCCGCATGGCATGACAACCCCGACACCACTCCTGCATGGATAAAGACGAAAATCGAGCGCGACCAGCCGCCGCCGACCATGCCGCGCCGCTGATCCGGCCCTGGTCGCGCCTGGGCCGCCAGCTGGTGCCGCTGATCGGCGAAGGCGGTTTTGTCGCGTTGTTCACGCGCTCGGCGCGCCTGCTCTCGCCGCCGCGGGCGTGGCTCAGCGTCGACGCCGCGCGCCGCACGAGCACGCTGTTGCTGACCGCCCTCGAGCAAGACCTGGCGGCGGCGGACCCCCAGGAAGCGGCCGCGACACACGAGGAATTGATGGGAATGTTCGTGCGCCAGCTCGGCGCCCTCATCGGCCCCGCATTGACGGCACGGCTGCTGTCCGAAACCGGTGCGGACCGCACGTCGCAAAAGAATCAGGAGGAGCACAAGCAATGAGCGGAAAAGTAACCCTGGAGAAACTGTGCACCGGTGTGCCAGGGCTCGATGTGCTTCTGGGCGGCGGCCTGACGGAGTTTTCGTTCACGCTGATCGCCGGCGCGCCCGGCAGCGGCAAGACGACGCTCGCGCACCAGATCATGTTCTCGCTCGCGAACGAGCAGCGCCGCGCGCTGTTCTTCACCGTGCTGGGCGAGCCGCCCCTGAAGATGCTGCGCTACCAGCAGCAGTTCCCGTTCTTCGACATGGACAAGGTCGGCCCCGTGGTCCGCTACGTCAACCTGGCCGACGACCTGCGCGCGGGCGATTTCAGCGGCGTGCTGGAACGCATCATGCGCGAAGTGGAGGACTTCGGCCCCAGCCTCGTGTTCGTCGACTCGTTCCGCTCCGTCGTGCAGACGGCGCGCAGCGGCAACGAAGGCCTGTGGGACCTGCAGCATTTCATCCAGGAGCTGGGCTCGCGCATGGCCACGTGGCAGGCGACCACGTTCCTCATCGGCGAATACAGCCAGGCCGACGTCGAAGCCAACCCGATCATCACGGTGGCCGACGGCATGATCGCGCTGTCGCACAACCTGGACGAGGATTCGGTGGTGCGCAAGATCCGCATCATCAAGATGCGCGGCCAGGCGCACATGGCGGGCGCGCACACCCTGCGCATCACGAACGACGGCATCCGCGTCTACCCGCGCCTGCTCACGCCGCAGCCCGAGGCCTACCTGACCATCGCGGCCGATCCGGCCCGCATTCCGACCGGCGTCGCGGGCCTGGACGACATGCTGCACGGCGGCCTGCCGCAGGGCCACACGATGCTCGTCTCCGGCCCCACGGGGATCGGCAAGACGATCCTCGGCACGCGCTTCCTGCAGGCCGGCGCGGAACGGGGCGAGAAGGGCGTCGCCGTGTTCTTCGAAAAACACACGGCGCGCCTGCACAACGCGGAACTGGTCAAGATGGTGCAGGGTGGCCAGGTGACGGTGCTGCAATCGCTGTCGCTGTCGCTCACGGTCGAGGAATTGCTGGACCAGCTGACGGATGCGATCGACCGCACGGGCGCGACGCGCGTCGTGATCGATTCGCTGTCCGAGATCGGCCTGTACCTCGCGCCGGAATTCCGCTACGACCTGCGCCTGTCCGTGCTCCGCACGCTGTCGCTGCTGGCGCGGCGCGGCGTCACTGCCCTCATCACCGTCGGCTACGAGGACAACACGCCGAACTGGCGCTTCTCGATCGACAACCTGTGCTTCCTGGCCGACGCGGTGCTGTCCATGCGTTTCGCCGAAGTCGAGGGCCATGTCTGCAAGTTCATGACGGTCGTGAAGGTGCGCGGCACCGACCACAGCAACGAGCTGCGCGAATATCGCATTACCGACAAGGGCATCGAGGTCGATCCGCATGCGACGGAACTCGATGCCCTGATGTCGGGCTTTCCCAAGCGGCGCCCGCCGCACAACTGAGGACGACGATGGGAACGTACCAGCAACAGCAGCCTGTTTCGGAACAACGTTCCTTCGAAGAGTCCGCGCTGCTGGAGCGTATCCGCGCGCTGGAAGAAGACGTGGCCCGGCTGCGCGAAGCGAACGAGCACCTCGTGCTGGCCACCGTCGACGCCCAGTACCAGCGCGAGGATGCCGAGGCCGTCAACCGCCGCCAGAACGAATTCCTCGCCATGCTCGCGCACGAGCTGCGCAACCCGCTGTCGCCGCTTGCAATGGCCGCGTCGCTGCTGGAACGGGACGCCGGCGCCGCGCCCCAGCAGCTGCGGCTCGCGCGCGTGATCGGGCGCCAGGTCGACCACATGGCGCGCCTGCTCGACGACCTGCTCGACGCCGCGCGCATCAGCAGCGGCAAGATCCGGCTGGCGGTCGAAGCGCTGGCGCTGGCCGACGTGCTGCGCCACGCCGTCGAGACCGTGCAGCCCCGCATCGCGGAGCGCGGCCAGGCGCTGGACGTCGAGCTGCCGGCGAGTACCGTCGCGGTTGAGGGCGACAAGGTGCGCCTGGCGCAGGTGTTCACGAATTTGCTCGGCAACGCGTCGAAGTACACGGGCGACGGCGGGCGCCTGCGGCTGGCCGCGCAGGCGGGGCCGGACGAGATCGTGGTGACCCTCTCCGACAACGGCACCGGCATCGCGCCCGAGGTCCTGCCGTATATCTTCGACCTGTTCACGCAGGGTCCGCGTTCGCTGGCCCGGTCCGAGGGCGGGCTCGGCGTGGGCCTGAACGTGGTGCGCAACCTCGTGGGCATGCACCGGGGGACGGTGGAGGCGCACAGCGACGGTCCCGGCCGCGGCAGCCGCTTCACGGTGCGCCTGCCGCGCTGCGCGGGCGCGCCCGCCGCGCCGGTCCGGCCCGAACCGGCGATGGCCACCCCGTGCCGCCGCATCCTGCTCGTGGAAGACAATGCCGACGCCTGCGCCACCCTGGCCGACATCCTGCTCACGGAAGGCCATGACGTCGTGTGCGAGGCGGATGGCCGCGCGGGCCTGGCGCGCGCGCTCGCCGAGCCGTGGGACGTGATCGTGTGCGACATCGGCCTGCCGGAACTCGACGGCTTTGGCTTGATGCAGTCCCTGCGCGCGCAGCAGGATGGCGCGCGCCCGTACGCCATCGCGCTGACGGGCTACGGCCAGCCGGACGACGAGGCGCGGGGTTTTGCGGCCGGATTCGACCGCTATCTGGTGAAGCCGGTCGGCGCCGCGGCGCTGCTGGCCGTCGTCGCGGACGCGCCCTCATCGGCCCCCGCCGTCAGCGCCTGATCAGTTTCGCCAGGCGGTCGACCGCCTGTTCGATCCGCTCGTATTTCGTCGCGTACGAAAAGCGCACGTGCTGCTTCGGCGCGGCGAACCCGAAGTCGTCGCCGGGCACGATCGCGACCAGCGCGTCGCGCAGCACGGCCATGCCGAACGCGCTGCTGTCGTGCGCGAGCGGATGATCGACCTGCGTGATGTCGGCATACACGTAGAACGCGCCGTCCGGCAGCACGGGCACCTGGAACCCCAGGTCGCGCAGCGCGGGCACGAGGAAATCGCGGCGGCGGCGGAATTCGCGGCGGCGTTCCTCGAAGATGGCGATGGCATCAAGGTGGAAGGCGGCCAGCGCCGCGTGCTGGGCGATGGCGGGCGCGCAGATGAACAGGTTCTGCGCCAGCTTTTCGACCGCCGGCACGAGCGACTCGGGCAGCACGAGCCAGCCCAGGCGCCAGCCCGTCATGCTGAAGTATTTCGAGAAGCTGTTGACGGTGATGACGTCGTCGCCGAAGGAGAGGGCGCTCGTCGCGCGGTCGCCTTCTTTTTCACCGTAGTAGAGGCCCTGGTAGATCTCGTCGACGATCGAAAAGCCGCCGCGCGCGCGCACTGCCGCGACGACGTCGCGCGTCTGTTCCGGCGTCATCGACGTCCCGGTCGGGTTCGACGGCGACGCGACGATCACGCCGCGCGTGCGTTCCGTCCAGCGTTCGGCCACGTGGGCCGCCGTCAGCTGGTAGCGCTCGGCGGGACCGGACGGCACGAGGACGGCCCGGCCGCCGAACGCGCTGACGAAGTGACGGTTGCACGGATAGCTCGGGTCCGGCATCAGCACCTCGTCGCCTTCCGCCACGAGCGCCGCGCAGGCCAGCAGCAGGCCGGCCGACGCGCCCGCCGTCACGACGATGCGCTGCGGGGAGATATTCAGGCCGTACGCGCGCGCGTAGTGCGCGGAGATGGCCTCGCGCAGCGCGGGGAGGCCCAGCGATTCCGTGTATTGCGTGGCGCCGCGGGCGATGGCGTCCATGGCGGCGCGGGCGACGAGGTCGGGCGCCGTGAAGTCGGGTTCGCCGACGCTCATGCTGATGACGTCCTGGCCGGCGCGCACCATGCTTGCTGCGGCCTTGACCATTTCCATCACGCGGAAGGGTTCGATGGCGTCGACGCGGCGCGCCACCTGGAGTGGATTGAAAGACATCGTGGGATTCTGAAACCGGGGAATCCCGCTAGTTTAGCCGAATCTACGCAATCGCGGTCCCGGCAAGCAGCGCCTCGCACGCCTGGGCCGGCAGCGGCCGGCTGACGTAATAGCCCTGGATCTGGTCGCAGCCGTATTGCTCCAGTTCGCGCAACTGGTCCACGTTCTCCACGCCCTCGGCCACGACCTTCAGGCTGAGGCTGTGCGCCAGCCGGATCACGGCCTTCGTGATCGCGGCGTCGTCCGGATCGTCCGGCAGGTCGCGCACGAAGGTGCGGTCGATCTTCAGCGCGTCCAGCGGGAACCGCTTCAGGTAGGCGAGGCTCGAATACCCGGTGCCGAAATCGTCCACGGACAGGCGCATGCCCAGGGCCTTGATGCGCGCGAGTATCTCGACAGCCGCCTCCGGGTTCGCCATCAGCATCGATTCCGTCAGTTCGAATTCCAGCAGCGCCGGGTCGACCCCGGCGCGCGCCACGATGCGTTCGACGGCACCCGCGAGGTCCGCCTGCTGCAGCTGGCGCGCGGACAGGTTGATCGCGACCGGCTGCACTGTCATGCCCTGCGCCTGCCAGGCCTTCAGCTGGCGGCACACGTCGCCGATCACCCATTCGCCGACGGGCAGGATCAGGCCCGTTTCCTCGAGGATGTCGATGAATTCCAGCGGCGGCACGAGGCCGCGCTGCGGATGGTGCCAGCGCAGCAGCGCCTCGAACCCGCTGATGGTGCCCGCCGCCAGGTCGAGCTTCGGCTGGTAGTGCAGCAGGAACTCGCCGCGCTCCAGCGCCTGGCGCAGCTGGGTTTCCGTCTGCAGGCGCTGCGTCGCGTTCTCGTGCATCTCGGCGACGTAGAACTGGTAGTTGTTGCGGCCGCCGTTCTTGGCGCCGTACATCGCCGTGTCGGCATTCTTCAGCAGCGTCTCGGCGTCGCGGCCGTTCTCGGGATACGTGGCGATGCCCACGCTGGCCGACACGAACAGCTGCTGGCCCGCGAGGTAGAACGGCTGCGCCAGCGCCTCGACGACGCGTGCGGCGACGCCGGCCGCGGCGCCGTCGTCCTCCAGCGCGGGCAGCACGAGCGCGAATTCGTCGCCGCCCAGCCGCGCGACGACGTCGCCCGTGCGCGCGCAGGCCGACAGGCGCTTCGCCGCCTGCACGAGCAACTGGTCGCCGACGCCGTGGCCGAGCATGTCGTTGACGTTCTTGAAGCGGTCCAGGTCGATGAACATGACGGCCGCGCGCGCCGCCGTACCGATGGCGTCTTCCAGGCTATGCGCGAGGCGGCGCCGGTTCGGCAGGCTCGTGAGCGGGTCGTACTGGGCCAGGTACGTCAGGCGGTTGCGTGCTTCCTGGCGTTCGACGGCGGTGGCGACGATGTTGGCCACGCCGTGCAGGAAGTTGGCATCGTCCGCGCCGAAGCGGCGGGGGCGCGCGGCGTACACGCCCAGCAGGCCGAACGTGCGCTCGCCGCACACGATGGCCGTGTCGAGGCCCGTGTCGATGCCGTGCAAGGCCGCGAGCGGCGCGAACCACGGCCGCAGCGCCGCATCGGCAACATGCGCCGCAACGGGCGCGTCGCCGGGCGGGCAGGCCAGTTGCAGCCCGGTGGACTGCGCCAGCCGGCCGGCGCCCGCGCGCACCAGCATGCCGTCCGGTCCCGCCTCGAACAGCGCGGCGCAGGCCGCGCCGAGGCCGCGCGCGGCGGCGTCGGCGGCATCCGCGAACAGTTCGTCGAGGCCGTTCGCGGCCAGCGCCTTGCGGCCGAGTTCCGCGATCAGGGTCTGGCGCTGCGCGTTCTCGACGATCGTGCGCTCGAATTCCTTGCGTTCCGTGATGTCGATGTCGATGCAGATGTAGCACTCGGCCGTGCCGTGGGCGGCGAACATGGGCACGATGGTACGGTGCCAGTGGCGCCGGCCGTGGCGTCCCGCGATCACGACCTCGCCGTTCCAGACGCGGTCCGACGGCTGCCACGGCAGGCGCGCGCCGGCCGGGCGTCCGACGTCGCCCAGGCGCTGGCCCACGACCTCGGGGCGGGTGAAGCCGCTGCTCGTCACGAACAGGTCGTTGACGCCGGTGATGACGCCGGCGGCGTCGGCCTCGCACACGATCGCGGCCTGGTCCATCGCGCTCTTGTGCTGCATGAGGGAGTTCATCAGCGAATCGATGCGCTGGCCGAACTGGTTGCGCAGGCTCGCCGCGCTGCGGTTGACGGCGCGGATCGCTTCCTGGATCTCGGTCGGCGCGTCGGCCAGCAGCGCCGCCTCGGCCGTGACGCGGCCCGCGGCCACGTCGTGCTCGAACGAGCGCAGGCGGCCCAGGTTGTCGAGCCAGCGGCGCACGAGGGTGCGCATCAGGGCGACGCTGGCGACGAACACGACGAACGCCACGCTGGCCGTCTCCAGCACGAGGCTCCACAACTGGGCCGCCAGCTTCTCTTCGTCGAACTGCAGGCGCACGACGCCGTAGTCCTTGCCGCCCACGTTGGCGATGCGGTTGACGTCGTACAGCTTGTTGGCGATGCGGGCCGTCAGCCAGCGCGGCGCCAGCGCGCGCGTCACGCGGGGCGCGTCCACGCGGATCGTGCCGCCGCCCACGTCGATGAATTCGGCGCGCTTGAACGGCGACTGGAACAGCATCTTGCCCAGGGTGCGCTTGACGGTGTCGTAGTCGCCGATCACGACGCTGTCCTCGATCGTCTGCGTCGCCACCTCGACGAGCGTCAGCGCCGTGTCCTGCGTCTCCTCGATGTGCTGCAGGAACTGGTAGCGGTAGAACAGGCCCAGGCCCGTGCCCATCGACAGCAGCAGGGTGAGGCTGAATACGGTGAACACGCGGCCGACGAGGGAGCGCGGCAGCGCCGGAATGGCGCGCGCGAGGCGCAGGAGGGGAGAGAAAGTCATCGTGTCAGCGCAGGTTCGGCGGCGCATCCGCGTAGAACGCGCGGTAGCCGGCATAGTCGGCGTCGCCGGCCGCGACGAAGGAAACGGGCTCCGGCGCATGCACGAGTTCCGACGCGGCCGCGAGGATGCGGCGGCCTTCCGGATCCTTGTCCATGCCGAAGAAGGCCAGCGCGACGGCATGGACCTGGCCGGCCGGCACGCGCGGCGACGCCATCAGCGCCAGGTCGGTGAACGGCTCCGAGCTCCACAGCACGCGGAAGGCCTTGTGCTCGCGCTCCTGGTAGTGCTCGACGAGCTGGGAATTGGCGCCGGCCGCTGTTGCCTTGCCGGCGAACAGCTGGGTGAACGCGGCATCCATGTTGCCGGCGAAGATGGCGTCGACGGGGATGTTCCGGCGCAGCAGGTGGGCATAGGCCACCTTGTATGCGATCACCCCTTCCGGACCCGGAAAGGTGACGGGCGCGCCGGCCAGTTCGTCGAGGCTCCTGACGGGCGAATCGGCCGGCACGACGATCTGCGCCCGCACGGGTTGCGCGTTGCGGCGGCCGAACACGGTCCAGCCCATCCTGACGCGGTCCGGGCTGAACAGGTGGTTCGTGAACGCGAAGTCGACCTCGCGCGCGAGCACGTAGCTCGTCGTGTCGGCCTGCGTGCGGCCCAGCTTGAGGTTCAGGCGCACGCCGCTCTTCTGCGACACGTAGCGGATGATCGGATTCCAGAAGGCGGCCGACACCTGGAGGTTGTACTGGTTGACCGGCGAAAAATCATAGGCCGGCACCGCCGCGGCGCGGACGCCGCCGGCGGCGGTCAGGCAGGCCACGACGGCCAGGACGGAGCGGACGAAGTTAAGTCGGTACATGGGTCGTTGACGTGGCGCCGGCGGGGTGTCGGCCGGAATGTCGCAAATATAACATATTTCCGATTTGCAACAAGGCGAAACGTTTTGCCAATGTGGTCGTCATGCCGTGCAAGGACTCGCCGGCGCGTCGATGAAAATATTTCCTTGCGTAAATTTTTCGGCGTGTTCGCTTATAATTGCAGTATTTACTTGACGCAAATCTTTCCAGACTCGTCCGGGTCCGCCGGCCATCCGGGGGCCCGTGCCCGTGTGCGACCTGCGGCTCCGACTGCCGAATGACCATGTATTCATTTTTTTCCCCTTCCGCCCGCGCACCGGCGCCGCACCGGCGCGTGCGGCGTGTCGTGTGCGCCGGCGCGCTGGCGCTGGCCTGCGCCGCGCCGGGCGTGGCAGTGGCCGCAAGGCCGTTGCCGCTGTCCACGCTGGAGCGCCTCGTGCGCGGTGCGGACGACGGCGCGCTGCCGGCGCTCCTGGCGGCGCAGCACTCCGTCGACGCGGGCGCCTATGCGGACCGCATCCTGTATCTGAAGCTGCTCGTGCGGGCGTATCTGGACCGCGGCGACGAGGCGGCGGCCGGACAGGTCCACGACCGCATGGTCCGCCTGGCGCGGGAGCACGGCGACGTCCTGAACGTCGCCCTGGGGCGGTTGGGAACCTACGACAGGGGGCTCGCCCTCGAACGGACGTCGCCGCTGCACGCGCTGAACGCCCTCGACGTCGAGTACGCCAACCTGCGCGAACCGGAGTTCATGGCCGCGCTGCAGCAGGCGTACGGCGACGCCTACGTGCTGGTGGGCCAGGGCGACTTTGCGCTCGGCCACTACCTGAAAGCGCTCGAGATCGCCCGCCAGCACCCGGCACTGCTGGCGCCGACAGCGAACGGGGTGCGCCTCGCGATCGCCAGGGTCTACGCGTACAAGAATGCGCCGGACAAGGTGCTGGCGACGCTGGCGCAGATCGACGCGGCCGGCGGCACGCTGGCGCCGTCGGCCGTGGCGCGCAGGTACATCAACGAGGGCATCGCCTACAAGCTGCTGGGCGATATGGTCCGGGCGCAGGCGGCCCAGCGCAAGGCCTTCGCCGTCGCGCATGCGCACGGCCTGGTCCTGCAGGAGGCGAAGGCGTTCGTCAACATCGCCGACATCTGGCTCACGGCTGGCGACTTCGTCGAGGCCGAGCGGGCCGCGCGTGCGGCGCTGCCGCTGGCCGACCGTTCGGGCAGCGTTGGCGTGCAGTGGATGGCGCGCGAGAACCTGGGATTGGCCCTGGTCGGCCAGGGCGACGTGGCCGCTGGCCTGAAATACATCGATGGCGTGCTGGACGCGGAGCGCGACTCGAGTTCGCTGCCGACCCTGCGCAACTCGCTCGCCGAAAAAAGCCGGGCCCTGGAAAGGGCCGGCCTGGTCCGCGAGGCGTTCCAGGCGCTGCAGGAAGAGCGCAAGGTGGCCGCGACCATCGAGGCGGGGGCACACGAGGACACGTTGAAGATATTGCAGGAACAATTCGACGCCCAGCGCCGGGCCATCCAGATCGACAACCTGCGGCGTGAGAATGCCCTGAAGGACGAGGAGATCCGCAAGCGCCGCGTGTGGCAACTGTTCGCCTCGGGCGGCGCCGCCGTGGCGCTCCTGTTGTGCGGATTCGTCTGGCTGCTGTACCGCCGTTCCGTGCGTACGAGCGCCCGCCTGAGCGAGCTGAACGGGGAGCTCGCCTACCATTCCACGCACGACACGCTCACCGGCCTGCTGAACCGCCGCTCGTTCCGCGAGACGATGGCTGCGCGCCCGGGCGACGGCAGCTGTTGCTTCGTCCTGCTCGACATCGACCACTTCAAGTCGATCAACGACCGCCTCGGCCACGCGATCGGCGACGAAGTCCTCGTGGAGGTCGCGCGCCGCCTTCGCGTCTGCGCGGACGGGCGCGGACGGGCCCTGCGCTGGGGCGGCGAGGAGTTCCTCGTCCATGTCGACGGCGGCGAACCCGCGGCCCACGCGGCCCTCGTGCGCGCGTTGCTTGATGCCGTGGCGGGCGCGCCGGTCGCGCTGGCCGATGGGTCGTCGCTGGAGGTGACCATCACGGCCGGCGCGCTGTCGGTGCCCGCCGGCGCGCAGCTCGACTGGGAGCAGGCGCTCGTGCTGGCCGACGAGGCCCTGTACCGGGGCAAGCGGGACGGCCGCCGCTGTGCCTGGTTCGGCGAGTGGGATGGGCGTGGTGCCGTCATGCGCACCGTGCGCATCGCGCCGGCTGGCCCGCCCGATCCGGCCAGGCCGGTGCGGCTGGACGAACCGGAGCACGCGCTGGGCGAACCCGACCCGGTGCGCTGACCTGTCCCGTTTTCAATTGCGAGTACCATGATAGTTGCCGCCATCGTTGTTATCGCTATCTTTCCTGTATCGTAAAACCGGCGGAAAGCCGTTCAAAAACCCTGATTTGGCGGGCGCGCCACGATTTCGTTCGCCGGCGCCACGGAATTCTTTAAATATTGTTAAACGTGGCGGGCACGATTGAAATTCGGTTGGCACTGATCGGATTGTCAAGTAATCTGGGGTTGCAAGGCGTGGGCAACCAACCATCGACGACCATGGCCGACTCGACACCTGAAGCAGCGATCGGAGTCCGCGACGACGCAGTCGTGGAGGCAGTATTGCGGGAGCGCGCGGCGCATCTGCCCGCGCGCGACGGCCCGGCGGAGACGGAGGTCATGGCGCGGTTGGCGCAGGCGCTGGCCGACACGCCGGAGCACGTGCAGCAGCACCTGGCGGATGCCGTCCGTGCGCTGTGCGGGGCCGATGCCGTCGTCGTGGCGGTGCGCGACGGCGCCGCCGTGCGCTGGTGCGTCGTCTCGGGCGCGCTGGCCGGGCACGAGGGCGAGCGGTGGAGCCTGGACGAATGCGCGTGCGGCACCGTCATCCGCGCCGACGGGGCCGTGCTGATGGAACAGCCGGCGGACAAGTTCCCGTCCCTGCGCGCCTGCGGCGTGCCGGTGGCCGAGTTCCTCGGCGTGCCGTGGCACATCCACGGCGGGGCGGCGGGTGCGCTGGCGGCCGTGCTGGGCGATGGCGGCGCGCACTTCGACGCCGAAGACCTGCGCCGGTTGCGCACGTGCGCCGCGTTCGCCGCGGCCGCGCACCAGGCCGGGGGCGGCCGCGCGGGCGCCGACGGCGGCGAGATCGAGCGCAAGGTGGAAGAGCGCATGCGTCCCGTCCTGGAAAGCAAGGAACACCTCGAGCGCGAGGTGGAGGAAAGCCGCGCGGCGGAGCGGGCGCTGCGCGAACACAAGGCCCTCATCGACGCCACCCTCAGCATCAGCACCGTCGGCGTGCTGTATTTCGACATCGACGGCACCGTGCGCGACGTCAACGCCGCGTTCGAGCGGATGACGGGCTACACGCGCGAGGAATTGCGCACGATGCCGAACTGGCGCGCCATGACGCCGCCCGAGTTCTGGGAGGTGTCGGCGCGCGCGCTGCGCGACCTCATCGACGACGGCGTCACCTCGCCGTACACGAAGCAGATGAAGCGCAAGGACGGCAGCCGCTGGTGGGGCCTGTTCGCGCCCGCGCGCATCTCGGGCGACGGGGCGAACGCGCGCTGCGTGCTGTTCGTGATCGACGTCACCGAGAACAAGGAGACGGAGGCGCGCCTGGCCGAGAGCGAGGAGCGGTTCCGCGCGATGGTGGAGGGCTTCGCGCAGACCGTGTGGGAGACGGATGCGCACGGCCGCGTCGTCACCGGCTCGCCCAGCTGGACGGCCTATACGGGCCAGCCGGAATCGGCGTCGCTGGGCGTGGGCTGGATCGAGGCCGTGCATCCGGACGACCGCGCCTACGCGCTGCGCGAATGGCGCGCGGCCGTCGGCACGCGCCGGGTATTGAACGCCGAGTTCCGCGTGCAGATGGCGCCCGGCGGCTGGCGCTGGACGAATGCGCGCGCGGCGCCGCTGTTCAACCGCGATGGGAGCGTGCGCAAATGGGTCGGCATGCACATCGACGTCGACGAGCGCCGCCGCACCCAGGCCGCGCTGGCCGAGAGCGAACGGCGCTACCGCATGCTGTTCGAGGCGATGGACGAAGGTTTTCTCCTCGCGACCGTGCGCTTCGACGAGACGGGGCGGCCCGCCGGCCTCGACTACGCGGAAGCGAATCCTGCCGCGGTGCGCATGGTCAATATCGCCTACGTGGGGCCGGGCCAGTTGCGCATGCGCCCGGAGCACGAGCCGTGCTGGCTGGACGCCTGCGCCCAGGTCGTGCGCACGGGCGTCTCCAGCCGCTCGCAATGCTTCTCGCAGCCGCTGGGCTGCTGGTACGACTTCTTCGTGTACCCGGTCGGCGGGCGCCAGGTGCCGCGCGTGGCGATCCTGTTCCACGACATCACCGTGCGCAGGCGCGCCGAGGATGCGCTGCGCGAGAGCGAGGGCCGGTTCCGCGCGCTGGCCGACGCGTCGCCCGCGCTCGTGTACCAGTTCGACGTGGACGGCAACGTCATCTACCTGAACCAGCGCTGTGTGACCGATGAGGTCGTTGCGGAAGAAGGCGGTACCGGCTGGAAGAGCATCGCGCGGCCCGCCGACATGGACGCGTACCTGCGCGACGTGTACGAAGGCATCCGCACGCGCGGTTCCTTTACGCAGCGCATCGAGACGGTGGTGAAGGATGGCAGCCGGCACTGGTTCGAATCCCATGCGTCGCCCTGGCATTCGGGCGACGGCGAACACCGTGGCTACGTCGGCATCTCGCTCGACATCACGGGGGCCGTGCAGGCCGAGGAGGCGCTAAAGGAGGCCGACCGTCGCAAGGACGAGTTCCTTGCGACGCTGGCCCACGAATTGCGCAACCCCCTGGCCCCCATCAGCAACGCGGTGCAGCTGATGCGCCGCCCGGACGGCCGGCGCCAGTCCGACCGCGTCGTCGAAATGGTGGGGCGCCAGGTGAAGCAGATGGCGCGCCTCGTCGACGACCTGCTGGAAGTGTCGCGCATCACGCGCGGCAAGATCGAGCTGAAGCTGGAGCGCGTGCCGTTCGCCGAGATCGTCCACGGCGCCATCGAGACGAGCCAGCCGATGATCGACCGGGCCGGCCACCAGCTCGCCGTCGCGTTGCCGGAGGAGCCGCTCGTCCTCGAGGCCGACCGTGTGCGCCTGATGCAGGTGTTTTCGAACCTGCTCAACAACGCCGCCAAGTACACGGACACGGGCGGGCGCATCTGGTTCGACGTGCGGCGCGACGACGGCCAGGTCGTGGCCACCGTGCGCGACACGGGCATCGGCATTCCGGCTGACGCGCTGCCGTGCGTGTTCGACATGTTCGCCCAGGCCCACCGGTCGACAGGACGGGGGCAGGGCGGCCTCGGCATCGGCCTGACGATGGTGCGCAGCCTCGTCGAGATGCACCACGGCACCGTCGAGGCGCGCAGCGCGGGGCCGGACCAGGGCAGCGAATTCACTGTACGACTGCCGCTCGCGCCCGAGTTCGACGCCGACGATGCCGCGCCGCAACTGGGCCAGGCCCGTCCCGCCGCGCCTTTCCATGGCCAGCGCATCCTCGTCGTGGACGATAACCGCGACGCCGCCGATACGCTCGGGCTATTGCTGGAAGCGGATGGCGCCGAGGTCCGCGTCGTGTACGACGGCCGCGCCGCGCTGGCGATGGCCGATACGTTCCAGCCGAACAGTGTCCTGCTCGACCTGGGCATGCCCGGCATGGACGGCTACGAAGTCGCGCGCCGCCTGCGCCAGGACGAGCGCTTCGCCGGTGTGCAAATCACCGCCTTGACGGGCTGGGGACAGGATGCCGACCGGCGCCAGACCCGCAACCGGGGCTTTTCGCACCACCTTACGAAACCCGTCAGTATCGAGGAGTTGCACAGAATTCTTGCGTGAAAGAGCACTCTAAAGGTTGCTGAAACAAAAAGTTACAAATTTGTGACATATGCGAACTGCATTTGGTTCCGCTATGTGCGTTAGCGAACGTCAATATGCTTGCCCCCTGAGTAGACTGAAATCAACGTCAACCGATGTTGGGAGGCAGCGATGGCGTGGATTTCACAATTTGTCAGATACCTGGGCGTCTTCAACGACCCCCAGTTACACCCCGAGACGATTTCGGACCTCCCACCGTTTGCCCTGCGCCAGACACTGGAAGCGCTGCTGCGGACAGGTTGGATGAAGACGTTCGAATACGATGCCGAGGATGCGTGGGTCGATTACGCCCGCGTGGATTTGCGCCGGGGCCGATCGAAACTGAGACTGGAGTGGGACCAGGACAGCGGCGGCACCGTCGAGGCGCCGCGGGCCGTGCTCGATGAATTGCGCGTGCTCGATCCGTGGATGCAGATGCGGCACGCGCACTGACGGTCAGAAGCGCTCGTCCGCGCCCAGGTACCGCCACTGCCCCGGCGGCAGCTCGCCCAGCTTCACGCGCCCGATCCGCACGCGCTTGAGGCCGATGACCTTCAGGCCGACCATGTCGCACATGCGGCGGATCTGGCGCTTGCGGCCTTCCTTGAGGGTGAAGCTGAGCTGGTCGTCGTTTTGCCAGCGCACCTTCGCGGGCAGCAGCGGTTTGCCGTCCATCCACAGGCCGTGGTTCAGCTTCCTGAGGTCGGCGTCCGGCAGGCGCCCCGGTTTCGTGTACTGCACGCGCACGAGGTATTCCTTCTCGATGGACGTGTCTTCGCCGATCAGTTGCTTGGCGATGCGGCCATCCTGCGTCAGCACGAGCAGGCCGACGGAATCGATGTCCAGGCGTCCCGCCGGCACGAGGGATTTCAGCTGCGTCGGATGGAAGTGCTCGGGCGAGGGATCGTCCGCCCAGCGGTTTTCCGGCTTCACGAGCACGACGGCCGGCTTGTAGCCGTCTTCGGCCTGGCCGCTGACGTAGCCGACCGGCTTGTTCAGCAGCACCGTGACGCGTTTCGCCTGCTGGGCCGCTGCCTGGCGCTCGACGGTGATCTTCTGGTGGGGCAGCACCTTGCTGCCCAGTTCGGAGACCACCTGGCCGTCGACTCTGACCCAACCTTTCGCGATCCACTCGTCGGCCTCGCGGCGGGAGGAGAGGCCCAGTTCGGACATGCGTTTGGAGAGGCGTACGGGTTCAGTCATGTTTACTTCGGATTTCGGATAGGAACAAAAGCGGTCAAATCTTTACGGCATCCAGCAACTCGGTCTCCAGCTGCACCTGCACCCGCTGGTTGTTCAGCGCCTGCCCGTCGATGAGGAACACGTCCTCGACGCGCTCGCCGAGCGTCATGATCTTGGCGGTGTGCAGGTTGATGCGATAGCGCGCGAGCACGCTCGCGATCGAGTACAGCAGCCCGTTGCGGTCGTTGGCGCCGATCGCCAGCACCCAGAACTGGCCGCGCTCGTCCGGGCGCATGTCCACGGTCGGCGTGATGGGGAAGTTGCGCGACATGCGCGACAGGCGGCCCCGCAGCGGCGGCGACAGGGGTTCCTGGTGCACGAGCACTTCGCACAGCTCGTGCTCGATCAGGTTGATGATGTCGCGGTAGCTGTTGGCGAAATTCTCGTCCGTGATGAGGAACGTGTCGAGCGCGTAGCCATCCTTCGTCGTGTGGATCTTGGCGTCGAGGATGGAGAAATTCTTGCGGTCGAAATAGCTGCAGATGCGCGCGAACAGGTCGGGCTGGTCCTTCACGTACACCGTCACCTGCAGGCCTTCGCCGATCGGCGCCAGGCGCGATTTCACGACGGGCTTGTCGCGGCCCAGCTTGTCGATCAGGCAGCGGGTCTGCCAGGCGATGTCGGACGCGTCGTGGCGCAGGAAATACGCCATGTCCAGCTGCTTCCACAGCGCCTCGTGCGCGTCCGCCGGCAGGCCGAACAGGCGCAGCGTGGCCAGCGCTTCCTGCTGGCGCGCGCGCAGTTCGCGGTCGGCGGACGGCGGCTCGCCGCCCAGCACGCGCAGGGTCATCTTGTACAGGTCTTCCAGCAGCTTCGCCTTCCACGCATTCCACACCTTCGGGCTCGTGCCGCGGATGTCGGCCACCGTCAGCAGGTACAGCGCGGTCAGGTGGCGCTCGTCGCGCACGAGGCGGGCGAAGGACTGGATGACGTCCGGGTCGGACAGGTCCTGCTTCTGCGCGACCACCGACATCGTCAGGTGGTGCTCGACGAGGAACACGACCAGTTCCGTGTCTTCCCCGGACAGCGCGTGGTCGCGGCAGAATTCCAGCGCGTCGACCTTGCCCAGTTCCGAGTGGTCGCCGCCGCGGCCCTTGGCGATGTCGTGGAAGAGGGCGGCCACGTACAGCAGCCAGCGGTCGCGGAAATTGGCGATCAGCTGGCTGCAGAACGGGTATTCGTGCGCGTGCTCCGTCATCGTGAAGCGGCGCATGTTGCGCACGACCATCATGATGTGCTGGTCGACCGTGTACACGTGGAACAGGTCGTGCTGCATCTGGCCGATGATGCGCCGGAAGTTCGGCAGGTAGCGGCCGAGGATGCCCATGTCGTTCATGCGGCGCAGCGCGTGCACGAGGCCCACGGGTGCCTGCAGCACGCGCAGGAACAGGGCGCGGTGCTGCGGGTTGGCGCGGAACGCGTCGTCGATGAGGGTGCGCGCGTGCCACAGGGCGCGCATCGTGCGCGCCGTCATGCCCTTGATGTCCGGGCGCTCCGTCATCAGGACGAAGATTTCCAGCACGGCGGCAGGCAGCGTCTCGAACGTGTCGTCGGCGGCGATGTCGATGAAGCCGCCCACTTCGTTGAAGCGCGGGTTGATCGGCACCGGCTGCGACGGCGTCGGGAACAGGTAGGCCTCGATGTTCTGCAGCAGGATCGTGTTCAGCTGGGTCACGGTCTTCGCGGCCCAGTAATACCGCTGCATCAGGTATTCGCTGGCGCGGCGCGCGTCGAGACCCTGGCCCGTCGACGTGAGGCCGAACGTTTCCGCGATGGCCGTCTGCACGTCGAACACGAGGCGGTCTTCGCGCCGGTTCGTCTGCAGGTGCAGGCGGATGCGGATGTCCTTGAAGGCGCGCTCCTTTTCCATCAGCTGGCGCGCTTCCTCGCGCGTGATCAGGCCGCGGATCGCGAGCTGGCTCCAGGAATTCGCGAGGCCGGCCGCCTTGGCCACCCACAGGATCACCTGCAGGTCGCGCAGGGCGCCGGGGCTTTCCTTGACGTTCGGCTCCAGCGAGAACGGCGTGAACTCGTATTTCGCGTGGCGCAGGCGCATCTCGGCCGTCTTGGCCTGGAAGAAGGCCTGCGGGTCCATCGCCTCGTCGTAGCGGCGCAGCAGCTCGTTGAAGACGGTCTCGTTGCCCGTCACGAGGCGGGCTTCCAGCAGGCTCGTCTGCACGGTGATGTCGGCGGCCGACTCCGTCATGCATTCGTCCACCGTACGGATGCTGTGGCCGATCTCCAGGCCCAGGTCCCACAGCAGCTGCACGAAGTTTTCCAGCTTCGCCTGCGCGATCGCGTCGGGCGGGCTGCCCAGCAGGATCAGGAGGTCGACGTCGGAATTCGGAAACAGCTCGCCGCGGCCGTAGCCGCCCACGCCCACGAGCGCGGCGTCGGGCGGCATGCCGGCCGCGTGCCACGCATCCGCCAGCACGCCGTCCACGCTGTGGCGCAGGCCGCGCAACAGTTTTTCCGGCTTGCCGTTCTCGCGGAACTCGGCGATGACGAGCTGGCGCTCGGCTTTCAGGCGTTGTTTCAGCTGCAGCGGCTGCAGGGGTTGCGTCGGGGTGGCGGTGGCAGTGGACATAAGAGTGGATCAGGCGGCGACGGTGTCTTTCGGCTGGACGATGGCGGGCGGTGGCGGGGTGCCGGCCGACGTCGTCAGCACTTCATAGCCCGTCTCCGTCACGAGGATCATGTGTTCCCACTGGGCCGACAGGCTGCGGTCCTTCGTCTTGATGGTCCAGCCGTCCGGCATTTCGCGGATCTCGCGGCGGCCCGCGTTGATCATCGGCTCGATCGTGAAGATCATGCCGGCTTTCAGTTCCTCGCCCGTGCCCGGACGGCCGTAGTGCAGCACTTGCGGTTCTTCGTGGAACACCTTGCCGATGCCGTGGCCGCAGAATTCGCGCACCACGGAGTAGCCGGCGTTTTCCGCATGCTGCTGGATCACGTGGCCGATATCGCCCAGGTGCGCGCCCGGTTTCACCTTGGAAATGCCGAGCCACATGCATTCGTAGGTGATCTCCGCCAGGCGGCGCGCCAGCTTCGACGGCTCGCCGATGAAGAACATGCGGCTGTTGTCGCCGTGGTAGCCATCCTTCGTGATGACGGTGACGTCGATGTTCACCACGTCGCCATTCTTGAGGACCTTGTCGCCCGGAATGCCGTGGCAGATCACGTCGTTGACGGAGGTGCAGACGGCTTTCGGGAACGGCGGGTAGCCCGGCGGCGCATAGTTCAGCGGCGCAGGGACGGTGCCTTGTACATTGACCATGTATTCATGGCACAGACGGTCCAGTTCGCCGGTGGTCACGCCCGCCTTGACGAAGGGCGTGATGTAGTCGAGCACCTCGGCACCGAGGCGGCCGGCGATGCGCATGCCCTCGATGTCTTCCGGGGTCTTGATGGAAATTGCCATATTGATCCGTTCTGCAATAAGTTCTGTGCCGGTCATTATATGTGATTCATAACGCCGCCGGGCCGGAGGCGGTCGCCGCTTTTGCGAACGTCATGCGTGCGCAAGCTTGAAATTCGTGTCAAATCCCGCTAGAATCTCGGGTTGCTCGTGTCCGTATCGAGCAATTTGTGAATGTAAATCGCGAATGCGGCCGACAAGGGTGCCCGGAAACGGGTGTACCGGCCGTCATTCAAGACCCAACCCTGGAGAATACAATGTCTGTCACTATGCGCGAAATGCTGGAAGCCGGTGTTCACTTCGGCCACCAGACCCGTTTCTGGAACCCGAAAATGGCCCCGTTCATCTTCGGTCATCGCAACAAGATCCACATCATCAACCTGGAAAAGACCATGGCGATGTATCAGGATGCGATGAAGACCATCAAGCAGATCGCCGCCAACCGCGGCACGATCCTGCTGGTGGGCACGAAGCGCCAGGCCCGCGACATCATCGCCGCTGAAGCGCAGCGCGCCGGTGTGCCGTACGTCGACCAGCGCTGGCTGGGCGGCATGCTGACCAACTTCAAGACCATCAAGACCTCGATCAAGCGCCTGAAGGACATGGAAGCCGCCATCGAGTCGGGCGAAGTCGAGAAGATGAGCAAGAAAGAAGCGCTGATGTTCTCGCGCGAACTGGAAAAGCTGCAGAAATCGATCGGCGGCATCAAGGACCTGCAGGGCGTGCCGGACGCGATCTTCGTCGTGGACGTCGGCTACCACAAGGGCGCCGTCACCGAAGCCGGCAAGCTGGGCATCCCGGTCATCGGCGTGGTCGACACGAACCACTCGCCGGAAGGCGTCTCGCACGTCATCCCGGGCAACGACGACTCGTCGAAGGCCATCACCCTGTACGCACGCGGCGTCGCCGATGCGATCCTGGAAGGCCGCGCCAACGCGACCAACGAAGTCGCCGAGATGGTCAAGTCGGCTGACGACTTCGTCGAAGTTTCCGAGCAAGCTTAATTGCCCGCGGGTCACGGCCCGCTGAGCTGTAAAGGGGCGCCGAGCCTAAGATCGAGCGCCCCTTTTTGTAAGCAATTCCTGAACAGATTAATAATATGCAAGACGTCGCAGACGGCGGCTTGCTCCTACTTTTAGGAGAATGAACATGGCAGCGATTACTGCAGCGATGGTTGGCGAACTGCGCGCCAAGACCGACGCACCGATGATGGAATGCAAGAAGGCACTGAACGAAGCCGAAGGCGACATGGCTCGTGCCGAAGAGATCCTGCGCGTCAAGCTGGGCGGCAAGGCATCGAAAGCGGCAGCCCGTATCACCGCTGAAGGTGTCGTGACGGCTTTCGTCGCCGGCAACGTCGGCGCGCTGGTCGAAATCAATAGCGAAACCGACTTCGTCGCCAAGAACGACGAGTTCATGGCCATGGCCAACCTGGCTGCCAAGCTGGTCGCCGAGAACAACCCGGCCGACGTCGCCGCCCTGGCCGCCCTGCCGGTCGACGGCAAGACCTTCGACGACGTGCGTACGGCACTGATCGGCAAAATCGGCGAGAATATGACCGTTCGCCGCTTCCAGCGCTTCGAAACCACCGGCAAGCTGGCGTCGTACCTGCACGGCAACCGCATCGGCGTGATCGTCGACTACGACGGCGCGGACGAGCAGGTCGGTAAAGACGTCGCGATGCACATCGCCGCGATGAAGCCGGTCTCCCTGTCGGCAGAGCAAGTGCCGGCCGAGTTGATCGAGAAAGAGCGTTCGGTTGCTCAGCTGAAAGCCAAGGAAGACGCCGACAAGGCCGTCGCCGAAGGCAAGCAGCCGCAATCGGCCGAGATCGTCGCCAAGCGTATCGACGGTTCGGTGCAGAAGTACCTGAAAGAAGTGTCGCTGTTCAACCAGGCATTCGTGAAGAACGACAAGCAGAGCGTCGAGCAGATGCTGAAGGCCGCCAACACCACCGTGAAAGCATTCACGATGTACGTGGTCGGCGAAGGCATCGAGAAGAAAGTCGACGACTTCGCAGCGGAAGTGGCAGCCCAGATGGCTGCTGCCAAGCAGTAATAAAGAGAACGGGCCGCAAGGCCCGTTTTTACAACCGGACGGCGATCCCGTCCGGTGCAGTACCGAATTTGAAATCAATGACCACAGGAGCCCCATTCATGACAAAACCAGCCTACCAACGAGTCCTCCTCAAACTGTCTGGCGAAGCGCTGATGGGCGACGATCCGTTCGGCATCAACCGCGCCACCATCGAACGCATGGTCGCCGACGTCGCGGAGGTGTCGAAGCTGGGTGTGGAACTGGCAGTGGTGATTGGCGGCGGCAACATCTTCCGCGGCGTCGCGCCGGGTGCGCAGGGCATGGACCGCGCGACGGCCGACTACATGGGCATGCTGGCCACCGTGATGAATGCGCTCGCGCTGGCCGACGCCATGCGCCAGCAGGGCATCACCGCCCGCGTGATGTCGGCGATCGGCATCGAGCAGGTGGTCGAGCCGTACGTGCGCCCGAAGGCGCTGCAATACCTGGAAGAGGGCAAGGTCGTCGTGTTCGCAGCCGGTACCGGCAACCCCTTCTTTACCACCGACACCGCAGCCGCACTGCGCGGTTCGGAAATCTCGGCCGAAATTGTATTGAAGGCAACCAAGGTCGATGGCGTATATACTGCCGATCCGAAGAAGGATCCGCACGCGACCCGCTACGAACAGATCTCGTTCGACGAAGCGATCGCGAAGCACCTGCAGGTGATGGACGCCACCGCGTTCGCCCTGTGCCGCGACCAGAAGCTGCCGATCAAGGTGTTCTCGATCGTCAAGCCGGGTGCGCTCAAGCGCGTGATCATGGGCGAGGACGAGGGTACACTCGTACACGTTTAATCAATAGTTAGAAATACAGGAGAGCAGCATGTCCGTAGCTGACGTTAAAAAAAGTGCCCAGGACAAGATGGCGAAGTCCATCGAGACCCTGAGAGGCAACCTGGCCAAGGTTCGCACCGGCCGCGCCCACACCGGCATCCTGGACCACGTGATGGTCGACTACTACGGTTCGCCGACCGCGCTGCCGATGGTCGCCAACCTGACCCTCATCGACGCCCGCACGATCGGTGTCCAGCCCTACGAGAAGAAGATGCTGAACGTCATCGAAAAGGCGATCCGCGAATCCGACCTGGGCCTGAATCCGTCGACGTTCGGTGAACTCGTCCGCGTGCCGACCCCGGCGCTGACGGAAGAACGCCGCAAGGAAATGGTCAAGCTGTGCAAATCGGAAGCGGAAGATGCGAAAATCGCCGTCCGCAACGTGCGCCGCGATGCCAACGAACAGCTGAAGAAGCTGGTCAAGGACAAGGCGATCTCGGAAGACGACGAGCGCCGTGCCCAGGACGATGTCCAGAAGATGACCGACAAGGCCGTCGTCGACATCGATAAGCTGGTTGCCGAAAAAGAAAAAGAAGTCATGACGGTGTGATCCGTATTGCGGCGTCCCGGCGCCGCGGGTATCGTTGTGGACGTCGGACCGGCAGGCAAGGCCTGACCGGTCCGTTCCACCTTTTGTTGCAGTTTCGTGCGCAGTGCGCCATTTGGCCAGATTTATGATTTTCAAAAGTTCGACCACCGCAGTCCCCGAAGCGCCCTCGGTGCCGCGTCACATCGCCATCATCATGGACGGCAACGGCCGCTGGGCGACCAAACGCCTGCTGCCCCGCGTGGCCGGCCACGTCAAGGGCGTGGACGCCGTGCGCAAGATCGTCGAAGCCTGCGTGGATCGTGGCGTGGAATACCTGACGCTGTTCGCGTTTTCGTCGGAAAACTGGCGCCGTCCGGCCGACGAAGTCTCGTACCTGATGGGCCTGTTCGTCACCGCGCTCGAGCGCGAAGTGTCGAAGATGCATGCGAATAACATCCGCCTGAAGGTCGTGGGCGATCTGTCGCGTTTCTCTCCGAAGCTGCAGGACATGATCGCCAACGCCGAGCGCCGCACCGCCAACAACAGCCGCCTGACCGTCACCGTGTGCGCCAACTACGGCGGCCGCTGGGACATCATGCAGGCGACGGGCAAGATGGTCGCGGCCAACCCGGGCGTGACCGAGTACACCGAAGAGATGCTGGCCGAGCACCTGGCGATGGCCTATGCTCCGGAACCGGACCTGTTCATCCGCACCGGCGGCGAGGAGCGCATTTCGAATTTCCTCCTGTGGCAGCTCGCGTATTCCGAGCTGTACTTCACCGACACCTTCTGGCCGGACTTTTCGCCCGACTCGCTCGACACGGCGATCGCGTCCTACCAGAGCCGGGAGCGCCGCTTCGGCCGCACCGGCGAACAGGTCGCCAACAAGGCTAAACAAGGCTGATACCTGATGCTCAGAACCCGCGTCATTACCGCCGTCGTGCTGCTGGCAATCTTGCTGCCAGTCCTTTACTTCAACAACTACACGGCGTTCGCGGTCGTGGCGACGGTGTTCTTCGGTGCCGCCATCTGGGAATGCTTCCGCCTGTTCAATCCGGAGACGCACAATGCCCACGTAATCGCCCTCGTGTGGGCCGCCGTGTTCGCGATCTCCGTGTTCACGGGGCACACGAACCTGTCGTTCTGGGCCGCGTTGAGCGTGGCCTTGTGGATCGCCCGGTTCGCGCCGTCGCTGAAGATCGGCCTCCCGCCGCTGGGCACGCCCGCGAACACCCTGCTGTCGCTCGTGTATGCATTCGCCGTCGTCGGCTGCTTCGCCGCCATCGTCGACCTGTATTCCCATTCGCCGCTGTTCCTGCTGTCCGTGCTCGCGATCGTGTGGGTGGCCGACATCGGCGCCTACTTCGCCGGCAAGGCGTTCGGCAAGCACAAGCTGGCGCCGTCGATTTCGCCCGGCAAATCGTGGGAAGGCGCGATCGGCGGCGGCATCGCCGTGCTCGTGCTGGGCTGCCTGTCGGTCCAGTTCGGCGGCGACGCCTTTGCGAACACCTTCGCCGTGCGCGTCCAGCACACCTACGGCTGGCCGGTGCTGGCCCTGGTGCTCGTGCTGATGACGGCCGCCAGCATCGTCGGCGACCTGTTCGAATCCCAGCTCAAGCGGCGCGCCGGCATGAAGGACAGCAGCAACCTGCTGCCCGGCCATGGCGGCGTACTGGACCGCATCGACGCCCTGATCCCCGTGCTCCCGCTCGCCGCACTGATCGGTTCGCGGCTGTAAGACACCAGGCCGTTCCAACGCGGGCGGCGCGCCGCCGCCTCGCGCGTCGTGCCAGAATGACTCAGCGCTGGCCATCCGCAGACTCGCCCATGTTGGAACGACCTTGACAATGGAACGCAACATGCAAAGCATCACTATCCTTGGCGCCACCGGCTCGATCGGCGTCTCGACCCTCGACGTGCTGGCACGTCATCCCGACAAATACCGTGTCTACGCGCTGTCCGCGCACGAGCGCGTGGATGCGCTCGCCGCGCAATGCCGCGTGTTCCGTCCGCAGCGCGCCGTCGTCGGCACACCGGAAGCGGCCGCGCGCCTGCGCAGCCTGCTGGCCGGGCTGCCGATCGACGTCGCCCACGGCGAAGCGGCGCTGTGCGAGATCGCGTCCAGCCCCGATACGGACACGGTGATGGCCGCCATCGTCGGCGCCGCCGGCCTCGCGCCCACGCTCGCGGCCGCGCGCGCGGGCAAGAAGGTCCTGCTGGCGAACAAGGAAGCGCTCGTGATGTCGGGCCAGCTGTTCATGGACGCCGTCAAGGAGCACAAGGCGACGCTCCTCCCGATCGATTCCGAGCACAACGCCATCTTCCAGTCGTTGCCCGGGACGTATGGACGTTCGCCGGATGCGTCCGGCGTGGCGAAGATCCTGCTGACGGCCTCTGGCGGCCCGTTCCTGCAGCGTGCCGTCGAGACCTTGGAACATGTCACGCCGGAAGAAGCCTGCAAGCATCCGAACTGGTCGATGGGCCGCAAGATCTCCGTCGATTCCGCCACCATGATGAACAAGGGCCTCGAAGTGATCGAGGCGCACTGGCTGTTCGGCGCCCCGGCCGACAGGATCGAAGTGGTGATCCACCCGCAAAGCGTGATCCACTCGATGGTGTCGTACGTGGACGGCTCCGTGCTCGCACAGCTGGGCAACCCGGACATGCGCACGCCGATCGCCCACGCGCTCGCGTACCCGGAACGCATCGCGTCCGGCGTCGACCAGCTCGACCTGACGACGTTCGCGGCACTGCAATTCCACAAGCCCGATTTCGACCGCTTCCCGTGTCTCGCGCTCGCCTTCGACGCCTTGCGCGCGGGCGGTACGGCGCCCGCATTGCTGAACGCGGCGAACGAAATCGCGGTCCAAGCATTCCTGGAGCGCCGCATCGGCTTCCGCGACATCGACCGCGTCGTACGGCGCGTGATGGACGAGAACCCGCATGGCGAGGCGACCAGCATCGAGGCCGTGATGGCCCAGGACGCGCGTGCCCGCGACGCGGCCGAATCCATCGTGCATGCGCTGCGCGCATCATCGTGAGCGCGCTGCGCGCTTGAACAACGCGGGCCCTCACGGGAGATAGTCATGAACCTGATCCAAACCCTGCTGGCATTCCTCCTGGCGCTGGGGCCGCTGATCATCTTTCACGAACTGGGTCACTACGTCGTCGCGCGCCTGTGCGGCGTGAAGGTGCTGCGCTTCTCGGTCGGCATGGGGCGCATCGTGTGGTCGCGCCGCTTCGGTCCGGACCAGACGGAATGGGCGATCTCGGCGCTGCCCATCGGCGGCTACGTGAAGATGCTCGACGCGCGCGACCCCTCGACCGCGCCGACCAATGACGCCGACCTGCCGCGCGAATTCACGCGCCAGAACGTGTGGAAGCGCATCGCCATCGTGGCGGCGGGCCCCATCGCCAACTTCATCCTCGCCATCGTCATCATGGGCGCGCTGTTCATGCACGGGAAAGAGGAACCGGGCACGCGCCTGCGCGCGATGCCGGAGGCGTCCGCCGTGTACAAGGCGGGCGTGCGCGGCGGCGACGTCGTCACGGCCGTCAACGGCAAGCCCGTGCAGACGTGGACGGAGCTGCGCTGGGAAATCGTGCGCGCGGCCATCGACAAGCACGCGGCCGAACTGACTCTGCGCGGCCCGGGCGTCAACAGCGCGCCGTACCGCGCCGTGCTGCCCGCGGACCGCATGGCGAGCCTGGACGTGGACAGCGACGTGCTGGGCGCCCTCGGCATGCAGCTGTGGCGCCCGCGGCCCGGCGTCGACAAGGTGCTGCCGGACGGCGCCGCCGCGCGCGCGGGCCTGCGCCAGGGCGACCTCGTGACCTCGATCGACGGCAAGCCCATCGCCGATGGCATCGCGTTCATCGAAGCGGTGCGCGGCGCGGCCGGCAAGACCCTGCAGGTGGGCGTGCAACGAGGCGCCGTGAACCTCGTGCTGCCCCTCACGCCGGACCGCGACCCGCAGTCGGGCCGGGGCCTGGTGAAGCTGATGATCGCGCAGTCGCCGGAGATGGTGACCGTGAAGGCGGGCCCGCTGGAGGCGCTCGCGAAGGGCGCGCAGCGCACGTGGGAGACGAGCGCGATGACCGTCAAGATGATCGCGAAGATGATCGTGGGCGAGGTCTCGCTGAAAAATGTAACCGGCCCGATCACGATCGCGGACGTGGCCGGACAGACCGCCCGCTCTGGCCTGGAGCCGTTCCTGGAGTTCATCGCCTTCATCTCCATCAGCCTGGGTGTAATGAATCTGTTACCAATTCCCGTTCTGGACGGTGGCCATTTGCTGTATTATTCGCTGGAAGTTTTGACCGGGCGCCCCTTGCCCGCGCGGATCGGCGAGATCGCGCAGCGTGCCGGGGTCGGCCTGCTGTTCATGCTGATGGCGCTTGCCGTCTTCAACGACCTGGTGCGACTGCTCTGAACACACGGCACTCCGAACTGTACGCCGCACCTGCGGCGGGCATCGGAGTGTCCTGCATAAGTAGGAAACAAGCAGGACAAGCACCGGCGAAGAACACGTAACGTTGTCCAATGACTGACCCATTGATCTAACCGATGAATTTACAACCCGAACGTTTTGCCCAGCCGCGTTTTGCCTTGCCCTCCCGTCGCAGCATGATCGGCGCAGCCGTGCTGGCCCTGTGTGCCGGTCACGCCGCCGCCGTCGCTCCCTTCGTCGTGAAGGACATCCGGGTGGAAGGCATCCAGCGGACCGAGGCAGGCACGGTGTTCAGCTATCTGCCGGTGCGCGTGGGCGAGACCTTCGACGACGAAAAAGGCACGACGGCGATCAAGGCCCTGTACGCGACCGGCTTCTTCAAGGACATCCGCCTGGAAGAAGAGAACGGCGTGCTCGTGGTGCTGGTCGAGGAACGCCCGGCCATCGCGTCCGTCGACTTCACGGGCACCAAGGAATTCGAAAAGGACATGCTCGTCAAGGCGCTGAAGGATATCGGCGTCGGCGAGACCAAGATCTTCGACAAGGCCTCCGTCGACCGCGCCGAGCAGGAACTCAAGCGCCAGTACCTGTCGCACGGCCTGTACGGCGTCAAGATCACCACGACCGTCACCCCGATCGAGCGTAACCGCGTGAACGTCATGTTCAACGTGGACGAGGGCGACGTCGCCAAGATCAGGCAGATCAACATCGTCGGCAACAAGGCGTTCTCCGACAAGGAACTGCGCCAGCTGCTGCAACTGAACACGTCCGGCTGGTTCACGTGGTACTCCAAGGCCGACCAGTACTCGAAGCAGAAGCTGACGGGCGACCTGGAGACCATCAAGTCGTGGTACCTGAATCACGGCTACCTGGAAGTGAACGTCGAGTCCACGCAGGTCTCGATCACCCCGGACAAGAAGGACATCTACCTCACCATCAACATCACGGAAGGCGAGAAGTACACCGTCTCCGGCATCAAGATGGATGGCGAACTGTTCGGCCGCGAGCAGGAGCTCAAGAACCTGATCCTGCTGAAGCCGGGCCAGACCTATTCCGGCGACCTGCAGGAAGCGTCGAACAAGCGCATCGCCGACCGCCTCGCGAGCTTCGGCTACGCGTTCGCGAACGTCACCGCGAACCCGGAAATCAACCGCGAAAAGCGCGAAGTCGCCTTCACGTTCTTCGTCGACCCGGGCAAGCGCGCCTACGTGCGCCACATGACCATCTCGGGCAATACCATTACCCGCGACGAAGTGATCCGCCGCGAATTCCGCCAGTTCGAGAGCTCGTGGTACGACCCGAACCGGGTAAAGCTGTCGCGCGACCGCGTCGACCGCATGGGGTATTTCAAGGACGTGACGGTGGAGACGCCGGAAGCGCAGGGCACCAACGATGCCGTGGACGTGAACATCGCCGTCGTCGAAAAGCCGACCGGTAACTTCATGGTCGGCGGCGCGTTCTCGCAGGCGGAGAAATTCACCTTCACGGCGTCCGTCACGCAGGCCAACTTCGCCGGCAGCGGCAACACGGTCGGCATCGAACTGAACACGAGCCGCTACAACCGCACGATCTCGTTCGCGCAGACGAACCCGTACTTCACGGACGACGGCATCTCGCGCGCCTTCCAGCTGTACCTGCGCACGTCGCGTCCGCCGGCACTGAACATCGGTTCGTACACCGTGCGCCAGCAGGGCGGCAACCTGACGTTCGGCGTGCCGTTCTCGGAAATCGACACCGTCTACTTCGGCGCCGGCCTGGAAAAGACCCGCCTCGAGACGGACGAAAGTTCGCCGACCCTGTACAAGCAGTTCGTGCAGCAGAACGCGAAGGACAAGAACGCCCAGACCACCGGCGTGGGCGAGGCGACGACGAACGCGATTCCGCTGACCGTGGCCTGGGGCCGCGATTCGCGCGACTCCGCGATCACGCCGACGCGCGGCCGCTACCAGCGCGCCAACCTGGAAGTCGACTTCATCGGCGACGCCAAGTACTACCGCGTCGTGTACGAACACCAGTGGTACCGCCCGATCACGCGCTGGATGACCCTCGCGCTGAAGGGTGAGCTGGACTACGGCGCGGGCCTCGGCGGTCACGCCTACCCGGTCTTCAAGAACTTCTACGGCGGCGGCATCGGCTCGGTGCGCGGCTACGAGAGCTCGTCGCTGGGTATCGTCGACCCGTTCACGTACGACGCCCTGGGCGGCGCCAAGCGCGTGATCGGCAACGCCGAGCTGCAGTTCCCGTTCCCGGGCAGCGGCCAGGATCGCTCGCTGCGCTGGTTCACTTTCGCCGACGGCGGCCAGATCTTCCAGGAGCACGAACCGATCCGCACGTCGCAGCTGCGCTACTCGGCGGGTATCGGCCTGTCGTGGATTTCCCCGGTGGGCCCGCTGAAGTTGAGTTATGCTAAGCCCTTGAACGCGAAGCCGGGCGACCGCCTTGAGCGCTTCCAGTTCCAGATGGGTACCGGTTTCTGATCCCGCCCATCGCCGAGACAAGGATTGCGAAGAATGATGTTGAAAAAATCGTTAGCCTCGCTGCCGCGTAGCCTGGTGCTGGCGCTGCTGTGCGCCGGTGCGATGGCGCAGGCGTCCGCGCAGAGCGGCATGAGCCGCATCGGCTTCGTCTACACGGAACGCCTGATGACCGAGTCCAAGCTGGCCAAGGCGGCGGACGCGAAGCTGCAATCGGAATTCTCCAAGCGCCAGAAGCAGGTCGACGACATGCTGCAGAAGTACAAGGTGAGCCGCGAGAAATTCGACGAGGAAGCGCCGAAACTGTCCGACGTCGACCGCACCAAGCGCACGCGCGAACTGCTCGACATGGAGAAGGACGTGCAGCGCATGCAGCGCGAGTACAACGAGGACCTGTTCCAGCGCAAGAACGAGGAGCGCGCCGCCATCGCGCAGAAAGCCTATAAACTGATCGAGCAGGTGGCCGAGCAGGAACACCTCGACGTCGTGCTGCAGGAAGCCATCTGGACCAGTCCGCGCATCGACATCACCGACCGGATCCTCAAACTGCTCGACAAGTAAGCATGTGAGCCAATGCGCTTCCCTGACGCCGGCCGGCTTATTGAGCGGCCGGCAGTTTTCACTTCTTTTACGGAACGACCACGATGGGCACTCGACTGGGTGATTTGGTCGAACGCTTCGGTGGCCAGCTGGTAGGTGACCCGGACCTCGAGGTCCAGGGCATCGCACCGCTCGACAGCGCCGGCGCTTCGCACATCAGCTTTCTCAGCAACAGCAAACTGCGCGCGCTGGCCGCGCAAAGCGGCGCCGCGGCGCTGATCGTCTCGCCGCTGGACGACGCCACCGTCGCCACGACCTATGCCGGCGCACGCATCGTCACCACCAACCCGTACGCCTATTTCGCCCGCGTCGCGCAGTACTTCGTGTCGCTCGAGGAAGTCGTGCCGCCGCCGGGCATACACCCGAGCGCCGTCGTGCACGAGACGGCGCGCGTCGACCCGACCGCGCACATCGGCCCGAACGTCACCGTGGAGGCGGGCGCCGTCATCCACGCGGGTGTCGTCATCGACGCCGGCTGCTTCGTCGGCCGCGAGGCGGAGATCGGCGAAGACACGCATTTGTTCGCGAACGTGACCTTCCATGCGCGCTGCACGATCGGCAAGCGCGGCATCCTGCATTCGGGCGCCGTGGTCGGCACCGACGGCTTCGGCTTCGCGCGCGAGAACGGCGTGTACATCAAGATCCCGCAGACGGGCCGCGTGCTGATGGGCGACGACGTGGACGTCGGCGCCAACACGACCATCGACCGCGGGGCGCTGGACGACACGATCATCGAGGACGGCGTGAAGCTCGACAACCAGATCCAGATCGGCCATAACTGCCGCATCGGTGCGAATACGGCCATGGCCGGCTGCGTGGGGGTAGCCGGCAGCGCGAAGATCGGCAAGAATTGCACGTTCGGCGGTGCGGCCATGGTGCTGGGCCACCTGGAAATCGCGGACAACGTCCATATCTCCTCGGGCAGCATGGTGTCGCGCTCCGTGCTCGAGCCGGGACAGTACACGGGCTTTTATCCGCTCGCCAAGAACGCCGAATGGGAAAAGAGCGCCGCCATCGTGCGCAACCTGTCCTCGCTGCGCGAGAAGATGCGCAGCCTGGAAAAACAGATCAAACAACTGACCGAAGCACCAGAACAAAAATGACGACTGAAGCCACCACCGCGACCAACAAGACCCTGGGGATCAACGAGATCAAGGAATACCTGCCGCACCGCTATCCGCTGCTGCTGGTGGACCGCGTGGTCGACTATGAGCTGGGCAAGACCATCACCGCCATCAAGAACGTGACCGTCAACGAAGAATTCTTCAACGGCCACTTCCCGCACAAGCCCGTGATGCCGGGCGTGCTGATGATCGAGGCGCTGGCGCAGACGGCCGCGATCCTGTCGTTCATGACCATGAACGTCAAGCCGGACGAGAACTCCGTCGTGTACTTCGTCGGCATCGACAACGCGCGCTTCAAGCGCCCCGTCGAGCCGGGCGACCAGCTCAAGATGGACATCGAGATCCTGCGTACGTCGCGCGGCATCTGGAAGTACAAGGCTGTCGCCAGCGTCGACGGCAAGGTCGCGGTTGAAGCGGAACTGATGTGCACCATCAGGGCAAACGAAAAAGCGGGGCAGTGATGAGCAGGATCCACCCGAGCGCGATCGTCGACCCGAAGGCGGAGCTGGACGCCACCGTCGAAGTCGGCCCGTACTCCATCATCGGGCCCGACGTGCGCATCGGCGCGGGCACCGTCGTCGGTCCGCACGTCGTCATCGAAGGCCACACGACGATCGGCCGCGACAACCGTATCTTCCAGTTCGCGTCGCTGGGCGCCGCCCCGCAGGACAAGAAGTGGGCCGGCGAACCGACCCGCCTGGAGATCGGCGACCGCAACACGATCCGCGAGTTCTGCACGTTCAACCTCGGCACCGTGCAGGATGCGGGCGTGACGCGCCTGGGCGACGACAACTGGATGTCGGCGTACACGCACCTGGCGCACGACTGCCAGGTCGGCAGCAACACGATCTTCTCGAACAACGCGCAGCTCGCGGGCCACGTGCACGTGGGCGACTGGGCGATCCTGTCCGGCTACTGCGGCGTGCACCAGTTCTGCAAGATCGGCGCGCATGCGTTCATCGGCATGTACACGAGCCTCACGCAGGACGTGCCGCCGTTCGTCCTCGTCTCCGGCAACCCGGCCGAGGCGCACGGCGTAAACATCGAAGGCCTCAAGCGCCGCGGTTTTACGCGCGAGCAGATCAACGCGATCCGCACGGCGTACAAGACCATCTACCGTTCCGGCCTCACTCTTGAAGAAGCGAAGTCCAGGCTGGCGGAAGAGGAAGCCGCCGCAGGCGACGCCGCGCCGCACATCCGCGCGCTGCGCGACTTCCTCGACAACGCGAGCCGTGGCATCGTCCGCTGAATCCGTGAAGCTCGCGCTGGTCGCGGGCGAAGTGTCCGGCGACCTGCTCGCGTCGCGCCTGATGGCCGGCCTGAAGCCGCGCCTGCCGGGCGTGGCGTTTTCCGGCATCGGCGGTCCGCGCATGCTGGAGCAGGGCCTCGCGTCGGACGTCCCGATGGACACGCTCACCGTGCGGGGACTCCTGCCGGTGCTGCTGCGCTACCGCGAACTGAAAGGCATCCAGAACCGCCTGCGCGACCGCCTGCTGGCCGAGCGTCCGGCCGCGTTCATCGGCGCCGACTACCCCGGCTTCAACCTCGGCCTGGAAGAGCAGCTGCGCGCGGCGGGCATCCCGACCGTGCACTTCGTCGGCCCGCAAATCTGGGCGTGGCGGGGCGGCCGCATCAAGAAGATCCAGCGCGCCGTATCGCACATGCTCGTGATCTTCCCGTTCGAGGAAGAGATTTACCGGAAGGCCGGCGTGCCCGTCACCTACATCGGCCATCCGCTGGCGGAGACGATCCCGCTGGTGCCCGACGTCGCCGCCGCACGCCGCCAGCTCGGCCTGCCGGAGAATGCCCGCGTCGTGACCGTCATGCCGGGCAGCCGCATGTCGGAGATTAAATACCTGACCGAGCCGTACGTCCGGACGGTCCAACTGCTGGCGGCGCGGGACTCCAATCTGCGCTTCATCGCGCCGATGGCGGGCGACCGTCAAAAAGCGTATTTTATGGAGCTGGTGGCGAAGGCCGGGTTGCAGGACGTGCCGCTGCAGCTCATCGACGGCGAATCGCATGCGTGCATCGCGGCGGCCGACGCCGTGCTGGCCGCCTCCGGTACCGCCACGCTGGAAGTGGCGCTGTACAAGAAGCCGATGGTGATCGCGTACAAGGTCTTGCAGGCCGAGTGGCTGCTCATCCGGAACATGGGTTATCTGCCATGGATCGGGCTGCCGAACATCCTGGCGCGCGACTTCGTCGTGCCGGAGTTCCTGCAGCACGCGGCGACGCCGGGAGCGCTGGCGGAGGCCGTCTGGTTCCAGCTGACGGACGAGAACAACCGGGTGAAGTTGAAGGAACGCTTCACCGAAATGCATCACAGCCTGCTGCGCGACAGCGCGCGCGAAAGCGCCCGTGCCGTGCTGCAGGTGATAGGCAAAGCATGAGAAAGAAGAAGTTCGATTTCTACCCCGGCCTGCCGCCGAAGAACCGGCCGTTCACGCTCGAGGACATCGTCTGCGGCGTGGACGAGGCCGGGCGCGGCCCGCTGGCCGGCCCCGTGTTCGCGGCCGCCGTGATCCTCGATCCGGCCCGCCCGATCGAGGGCCTGCGCGACTCGAAAAAACTGACGGAAGCGCGCCGCGACGAACTGGCGCCGCTCATCAAGGAGCATGCCCTGGCGTGGGCCATCGCCGAGTGCTCGCACACGGAAATCGACACGCTGAACATCCTGCAGGCGACGATGCTGGCGATGCGCCGCGCCGTCGAACAACTGGCGACCGTGCCGACCATCGCCCTCATCGACGGCAACCGCTGCCCGCAGTTCGCGCCGCACATCCGTGCGCACGCGGTGGTGGAGGGCGACGACAAGGTGCATGCGATTTCCGCCGCGTCGATCCTCGCGAAGACGGCGCGCGATGCGGCGCTGGTGGCGCTGCATGAAGCGTATCCGCAGTATGCGTTCGACCAGCACAAGGGCTATTCGACGGCGCTGCACCTTGCGCGCCTGCGCGAGCACGGGCCGAGCCCCGTGCACCGGCGTACCTTCGCGCCGGTCCGCGCGCTGATCGAACCGGACCTGTTCGCGGAGCTCGCATGAAGAGCGTGACCTCCCGGGACAACCCGTTTTACAAGGAACTGAAACACCTGGCCGGCAGCAGCCAGGCGCTGCGCAAGGCGGGGCGTTCGCTGCTGGACGGTGTCCACCTGTGCCAGGCGTACCTCGACCTCGTCGGACAGCCAGTGCACTGCATCGTGTCCGAAGGGGCGCTCGCGAATCCCGAAGTGGCCGCCATCGTCGGCCGCGTGACGGCGCCGGCCACCTCGCTGCCGGACGCGCTGTTCGGCGCGCTGTCGCAGGTCGAACACGGCATCCACCTGCTGTTCCTCGTCGAGACGCCGCGGCCGCAGCAACCGGACGCCCTGGTGCAATCGGCCGTGCTGCTGGACGGCGTGCAGGACCCGGGCAATGCCGGCTCCATCCTCAGGAGTGCAGGCGCGGCGGGCATCAGGCAGGTGTATTGCAGTCCCGGGACGGCGTCGTGCTGGTCGCCGAAGGTGCTGCGCGCCGCGATGGGCGCCCACTTCGTGCTGGAGATCTTCGAAAACGTGGATCTCGGGGACCTGATCCGCACGTCACAAGTGCCCGTGCTGGCGACGAGCGGCTATGCCAGCGAACGGATCTACGACGTGGACCTCTCCCGCCCTGTCGCCTGGCTGCTGGGCCACGAAGGGCAGGGCGTGTCGGACGCGCTGTTGAACCTCGCCACGCACCGCGTCGTCATCCCGCACGCGGGCGCCGTGGAATCGCTGAACGTGGCCGCGTGCGCGGCCGTGTGTTTCTTCGAGCAGCTGCGCCAGAAGGAGACGAAACTTCGGCAGGCATAGACGCGCCAAGCCCGTTCGGTTACGCTTCGTGCAGGTTATGACGGAGTCGAGATGGACATAGCGCAATCGCAGTTGCAGTCTTTGCACTTCCTGGTCGCGGAAGCGGACCCGGTGCAGCGCCGCGCGCTGATCGAGGCGCTGGGGCAGGTGGGCGCCACGCGCGTCACCGACGTGCCGGACGGCCCGATGGCGCTGCGCACCCTGCAGGCCGGCTTCACGCCCAGGATCGACGTCGCCGTCATCGACCTCGACCTGGGCGGCATGGATGGCCTGGAACTGCTGCGCGCGATCGCCGCGCTGAAGTCAGGCGTGCGGCTGATCGTCGTCGGCGCCCAGCCCGCGAGCGTGCTGTTTTCCGTCGAGAGCCTCGCGCAGGCGCACGGCGTCGACCTGCTGGGCACCGTCGCCAAGCCCGTCACGAGCACCAAACTCAGGGCCTTGCTGGACAATTACCAGGCGCCGCGGCGCGCGCCGGCGCCAACGCCCGGTCCCAGCTTCACGTTCGCCGAAGTGGGCGTGGGCCTGCAGAAGCGCCAGTTCGAACCGTTCTTCCAGCCCAAGATCGAGCTGGCGACGGGCCAGGTGAAGGGCCTGGAGACGTTCGCACGCTGGCGCCATCCCGAGCACGGCGTGCTGGGACCGTCGTCCTTCATCGGTGCGCTGGAAGCGAACAACCGCGTCGACTTCCTCGACTGGACGATGCTGGAAATGTCGGTGGAACGGTGCCGCCGCTACCACGACCAGGGCATCCCCATCTCCATCTCGCTGAATCTTGCCCCGGAGACGCTCGCGCATCCGAACTTCATCCGCCAGGTGAGTTCGACGATGCAGCGTCACGGCGTGTTGCCGGATTACCTGACGTTCGAGATGACGGAATCCTCGATCCTCAGCTTCGACGCCGACTTCATCGAACGTCTCGTACGGCTGCGCATGCTGGGCTTCGGCCTCGCCATCGACGATTACGGCACGGGGCGCTCGAACCTGCAGATCCTCGCGCGCATCCCGTTCTCGGAACTCAAGATCGACCGTTCGTTCGTGGACGGCGCGTCGAAAAAACGCCCGCTGGGCACCGTGCTGAAATCCTGCCTGGGACTGGCGCACAGCCTCGATCGCATGTCCGTCGCCGTCGGCGTGGAAACGCGGCAGGACTGGGACTTCCTGCAGGGGCTCGGGTGCACGTATGCGCAGGGGTACCACATTGCCAATCCGATGCCGGCCGACGAATTTCCCGGCTGGCTGGAAGACTGGCGGCATTTCTTCTAGATGTACCGCCATCCGTACCCGGGCTATCCGGGACGCCTGCTGGAAAGCCTGCTGAACGCACGCGGCCTCGCGCGCCTGCGCCACGCGTTGTTGTCACGCCTGCCGTTCCCGGCGCTGCAAAGCGACGTGGCCGACGTCGTCTACGTCACGTGGATGGTCGACGCGCGCGCGGCGCAGCCACTGCTACCGGCCGGCCTGCGCGTGTGGACGCGCGGCGGCCTGACGCCGCTCACGGTGCTGACCTACCGCCACGGCCATTTCGGCCCCGCGCTGGCGGGGCCGTTGCGGCGCCTGTTCCCGTCGCCGCTGCAGAGTAACTGGCGGCTGTACCTGGACGGCCCGCTGCCGCCGCGCGCGCCGGCCAATACGGTCTGGTTCTTGGAAAACATGATGGACAGCGGCGCGTACGTGGCGGCCACGCGCCTGTTCAGCGACATCATGCGCACGCACCGGCCCGCGCGCTTCACGCACGGCCGCGCGGGGACGTGCATCGAACCCGGCGCGGGCAGCGCGCCCGCGCTGGCGTACACGGTGGCACCGGCCGCGCGGCCGGCGTTGCCGCCGGCTTTCGCCGCCGCGTTCGGATCGTGGGATGCCGCCGTGGCGATGCTGGCCTGCCAGGACGCGGCGCTGGGCTGGTCGGCCCGGCTCGGGAAGCTCGTGCTGTCGCGCATCGACCTGCCGATCCCGCTCGACGCGGTGCGGCCGCTCGTGCCCGTGGGCCCCGTCGCGTGCTCGCTGCTGGAGGCGCTGCCCGCGGCGGGCGGGCCGCTGTGTTTCCTGGTGCCGCGGGTGCCGTTCCGGGTGTTGTCGGAGGGCGTTATCAATACTCCCGCCGGTCCGGCTTGATCTCCTGGAGGATGGTCGTCGCGATCTCCTCGATCGACTTGGTGGTCGACGACAGCCACCGGATCCCTTCGCGCCGCATCAGCTGCTCGGCCTCGTTCACCTCGTAGCGGCAATTTTCCAGCGACGCATACTTGCTGCCCGCGCGCCGCTCGTTGCGGATCTCGGACAGGCGTTCCGGCGTGATCGTCAGCCCGAAGATCTTGTGCTTGAACTGCGGCAGCGCCGACGGCAGCTTGTTGCGTTCGAAATCGTCCGGGATCAGCGGGTAGTTCGCCGCCTTGATCCCGTACTGCATCGCCAGGTACAGGCTCGTCGGCGTCTTGCCCGAGCGCGACACGCCCACGAGGATCACGTCCGCGTCCGCCAGGTTCTTGTGCGACTGGCCGTCGTCGTGTGCCAGCGAGAAGTTGATGGCCTCGATGCGGTTCTTGTACTCCTCCGTGTCGACGACGTTGTGGATGCGGCCGATCGTGTGCGTCGATTTCACGCGCAGTTCCTGCTCGAGCGGGGCGACGAACGTCTGGAATAGGTCCATGTGCATGCCCTGCGCGGCGCGGATCACGGCGGACAGGTCGTGTTTCACGAGCGTGGAAAACACGATCGGACGCTGGTTGTCGGCGATCGCGGCGTCGTTGATGCGGCGGGCGGCCGCGTAGGCCTTGTCGATCGTGTCGATGAAGGGCAGGCGGATCTGCCGGAAGCGCATCTCGAACTGGCTCAGCACCGCGTGGCCGAAGGTTTCCGCCGTGATGCCTGTGCCGTCGGAAACAAAGAAAACGGTGCGCGCGGCGTTCGGACTGGCTGGGGTGCTCGGGATGGACATGATGTTTTTTAGACAGATAATGACAAAGTTGCAGCTTGTTGGGCTGTGAAACCCGGTCGCGCGCGGTAAAATGCTTGGGAACGGGTTGTTGGATTGTGCTTTACGACGCCAAGAATAACAAGAAATCCCCCGGAAACTCGACCAGCCTGCCGCGCGAAGCCCGCCTTGAGCAACGATTGCTCGGCGCGCCGCCGCTGCCTAGCCAGGCTCGTCCGCCCTCCGGCCGTCGGCCCATCCGCCGTACAGATTTCCATCATCAAAAAGGTGTTTTACCATGACTAACCTGTCGAATGCAGTACTGAAGGCGCCCGATCCCACGGCGGCCGGCGCGAGCGAAGCCGTCTACGTCGCCTCGTTCGAAACCCTGCGCATGACCGACGTCGAGTCGGTCGGCGGCAAGAACGCGTCGCTCGGCGAGATGATCAGCCAGCTGGCCGAGGCCGGCGTGCGCGTGCCGGGCGGCTTCGCCACCACGGCCCAGGCCTTCCGCGACTTCCTGAACCACTCGATCGACGGCGGCGACTCCCTCGGCGAGCGCATCGCCAAGCGCCTCGAAGGCCTGGATGTCGACGACGTGCGCACGCTGGCCGCCAGCGGCGCCGAAATCCGCCAGTGGATCATCGACACCCCCTTCCAGCCGCGCCTGGAGCAGGAAATCCGCGCCTTCTACGACCGTCTCGTCGCCGATTCGGACACGGAAGTGTCGTTCGCCGTCCGTTCGTCGGCCACGGCGGAAGACCTGCCGGACGCCTCGTTCGCGGGCCAGCAGGAGACGTTCCTGAACGTCGTCGGCATCGACAACGTGCTGGAAGCGATGAAGCACGTGTTCGCATCGCTGTACAACGACCGCGCCATTTCGTACCGCGTCCACAAGGGCTTCACCCACGCCGAGGTCGCGCTGTCGGCCGGCGTGCAGCGCATGGTCCGTTCCGACACCGGCGCCGCCGGCGTCATGTTCACGATCGACACGGAATCCGGCTTCAAGGACGTCGTGTTCGTCACGTCGAGCTACGGCCTGGGCGAGACCGTCGTGCAGGGCGCCGTCAACCCGGACGAGTTCTACGTGCACAAGCCGATGCTGGAGCAGGGCAAGAAGCCCGTGATCCGCAAGAACATCGGCTCCAAGCTGATCAAGATGGAATTCACGAAGGAAGCCAAGGCCGGCCGCTCCGTGCAGACCGTCGACGTGCCCATCGAGCAGCGCAACCGCTACTCGCTGACGGACGAGGAAGTCGTCGAGCTGGCGAAATATGCCGTCATCATCGAGAAGCATTATCAGCGCCCGATGGACATCGAGTGGGGCAAGGACGGCCGCGACGGCAAGCTGTACATCCTGCAGGCGCGTCCGGAAACCGTGAAGTCGCAGCAGAAGGCGACGGATTCCCAGCAGCGCTTCAAGCTGAAGGGCACGGGCACCGTGCTGACGTCGGGCCGCGCGATCGGCCAGAAGATCGGCGCCGGTCCGGTCCGCGTCATCAACGATCCGTCCGAAATGGAACGCGTGCAGCCGGGCGACGTCCTCGTCGCCGACATGACCGACCCGAACTGGGAGCCGGTCATGAAGCGCGCATCGGCCATCGTGACGAACCGCGGCGGCCGCACGTGCCACGCGGCGATCATCGCCCGTGAACTGGGCGTGCCGGCCGTCGTCGGCTGCGGCGACGCGACGGAAACGCTGAAGGACGGCACGTTCGTGACCGTGTCCTGCGCCGAAGGCGACGAGGGCCGGATCTACGACGGCCTGCTGGAAACGGAAGTGACGGAATCGGCGCGCGGCGACCTGCCGAAAATCCCGACCAAGATCATGATGAACGTCGGGAATCCTCAGTTGGCGTTCGACTTCCAGTCGATCCCGAACGGCGGCGTGGGCCTGGCCCGCCTGGAGTTCATCATCAACAACAACATCGGCGTGCACCCGAAGGCGATCCTCGAGTACCCGAACATCGACAACGACCTGAAGAAGGCCGTGGAATCGGTCGCGCGCGGCCACGCGTCGCCGCGCGCGTTCTACGTCGACAAGCTGGCCGAAGGCGTGGCGACGATCGCCGCCGCGTTCTGGCCGAAGCCCGTCATCGTGCGCCTGTCCGACTTCAAGTCGAACGAGTACAAGAAGCTGATCGGCGGTTCGCGCTACGAGCCGGACGAGGAAAACCCGATGCTGGGCTTCCGCGGCGCCGCGCGCTACCTGGCCGAGGACTTCGCCGAGTCGTTCGAGATGGAATGCATGGCGATGAAACGCGTGCGCGACGAGATGGGCCTGACGAACGTCGAAATCATGATCCCGTTCGTGCGTACGCTGGGCCAGGCCGAGAAGGTCATTGCGCTGCTGGCGAAATATGGCCTGAAGCGCGGCGAGAATGGCCTGCGCGTCATCATGATGTGCGAGGTGCCGTCGAACGCCATCCTGGCCGAACAGTTCCTGCAGTACTTCGACGGCTTCTCGATCGGTTCGAACGACCTGACGCAGCTCACGCTGGGCCTCGACCGCGACTCCGGCATGGAGCTGCTGGCCAAGGACTTCGACGAGCGCGACCCGGCCGTGAAAGCGATGCTGACCCTGGCGATCAAGGCGTGCCGCGCGCAGGGCAAGTACGTCGGCATCTGCGGCCAGGGGCCGTCCGACAACCCGGACTTCGCCGTGTGGCTGATGGAGCAGGGCATCGAGTCGATGTCGCTGAATCCGGATTCGGTGATCGATACGTGGCAGAAGCTGGCGTCGATGCAGTAAGCGTCGCTGGCTTCCAATGAAGAACCGCTGCGAGGTGCAGGTCGCCTTGCAGCGGTTTTTTTATGCGTGGGCTTCCGACCCGCGCAACTGCATGAACGCGCGTTGAAACTCATCCAGATGCCGCGTGAATGGGGGCGGCGCGACGGCACGCAGGCGTGCCAGCAGGGCCTCGCCTTCCGCCACGCGCTCCGTTTCCAGGCAGGCGCGCAACAGGTGGAACGCGGCCTGCGGGCCGTGCCGGGTGGGTTCGTAGACGGGGCCGACGAGCGTGACGATCAGGCCCGTGTGGCCATACTGGCCCAGGTCGGCCGCCATCGTCATCAGTGCGCTGCCGTCCACGTCTTCCTCGGCCAGCACGGCCGTGTACTGTTCGCGCGCCGCCGGGAGGTCGCCGGCCGCGAGATGGCGCCGGGCCAGCAGGAGCCGCGCGCGCCAGCTGCGGGGCAGGGCGCACGCTTCCTGCAGCGCCTGCAGGAATCCTGCTTCGCCCGCGCGCGCGCGCTCGACGGCCAGCCAGCCGTTCAACCCGTGTTCGAAGTTCGGGTCGAGCCGGATGGCACGCCGCAGCAGGTCGGACGCGCCCGCCGCATCGTCCCGGTCGTGCTTCACCTTGGCGAGGTTGGTGAGCAGCGCGGCCGTCTCGCCGCAGGTCCGGATGCCGGCCCGCAGCACGGCCTCGGCCTCGTCGTGCCGCCCGCTTTCCAGCAGGACGATGCCGTGGGTGACATGGCTGCGCTCGGGCAGGCCGTCGATCTCGACGAGGCGCGCCGCCGCCGTCATCAGCTCGGGCGCGAAGCCGTCGGACAGCGCGGTGAGGATGGCGCCGTACAACGCATCCGGCGTATTCCAGTGCTGCTTGAGTTGCGGATGCAGCACCTTGTCGCGCCATTCTTCCCGCGACATCACCACCTGGCGGCCGTGCTCGTCGTAGGCCGTGATGGCGTCGTGGATGGCGGGCGCCGGGGTGGCGGTCGGGCGGGGGCGCAAGGCGGCGAGCAGGCGTCGGAACATGGCGGATCTCCAGGGAACGATGACGCATTATTGGCGTTCATTTCCGCATGGAAATTGATCTTCCCCGTCCAGTGGCAGCGACGCGATGTGCATCAACGCGGGAAGGATGTTGAGCCTGAAGCAACAAATTGTTGACTTGGCACGGAAAAACGTTACACTTTGGCAAATATTTTTGTCGAGGACATGAATGAAGCGCTTTGCCTGGTTGACGATCATGATGGGTTCCCTGTGGGCGGGAGCCGGACATGCCGCCGATGCGGGGCTGTGCAAATCGATGTGCAGCGCCGAAAAACGCGAATGCCGGGCGAACGTGCGCGGACTGGCTGCCGACGACGGCAAGCCGTTGCTCGAGATGGCCGAGCGCAATCCGATGGCGCGTGCGGCTCAGGAGACGGTGCCGGCGCCGGCGGGACGGGCCATCGACAATGCCGGCACGCAAACGCGCAGGATCGACAAATCGGCGCAATGCGACACCACTTACCTGCGCTGCGTCCGCGGCTGCGCCGCGCCGGCCGACGCCGTGCTCGTCAAGCCGAAGCAGGACCGTTGACTCCCCGCACAGACGCGCTAGACTGGCGATAACGTTTTGATCACCGACCAGATCATTGAACCCGATACCAATCACGCGACCCTCGTCGCCCACAGCGGGCGGCGGGGGTTTTTTATCCGTTCGACCCGACCACGGAGGCAATCATGGCTGACTGGATGGGCTGGCTCGTAGCGGCCGGCGTTCTCGTGATCCTGGAACTGTTCACCGGGACGTTTTATTTGCTGATGATCGCCATCGGGCTCGCGGTCGGCGGCATCGTCGCACTGGCGGGCGCCGGGGGCTCCGCGCAGGCGATCGCCGCGGCCGTCGTCGGCGTGCTCGCGACGGGGCTGCTGCACCGCTCGCGCTTCGGCCACCCCGCGAAAGCGGACGCGCAGCGCGACCGCAACGTCAACCTCGACATCGGGCAGCGCGTGACCGTGCCCGCCTGGGACAACGGCCGCGCGCGCGTGATGTACCGCGGCGCGCTGTGGGACGTGGAGCTCGGGCAGGGCGTCGCGCCGCATGCGGGCGAGTTCCGCATCGTCGAAGTGCACGGCAGCCGGCTCGTGGTGGGCAATCCATGACCAAGAAGAATGTCCTCACGCTGCTGGTGGCACTGACGCTCGTGTTCGGCGTCGTCGACGCGCGCGAGATGGAGCTGGGCGTCCAGTCGAACGGCTGGGCCGTCCTGTCGACGGTGCTGTTCAGCTTCCTGAGCTTCTGCTGGTACCGCCTCGACAGCGACGCCCGCCAATACCGCCGCACGGCCATGCTCAACGTGGGGATCGTCATGTTCGCGATCCTCGCCGTGCCTTACTACCTCGTGCGCAGCCGTCCGGCCGGACAGAAAGGCCGCGCGCTGCTGCGCCTGGCCGGCTTCTGCCTCGTGCTCGTCGCTTCGGCGGGCCTCGGCGGCGTCGCATACGAACTGCTCGCCTGACCATCACCTTTTCAAGGAAGGAAGCCCATGGAATTCACGTTCGGAACCGTCGCGCTGGTGATCTTCATCGTCGCCATCGTGTTCGTCATCAAGACCATCAACGTCGTGCCGCAGCAGCACGCGTGGGTGGTGGAACGGCTCGGCAAGTACCACGCCACCCTGGCGCCGGGCCTGAACATCGTCGTGCCCTTCGTCGACCGCATCGCCTATAAACACAGCCTGAAGGAGATCCCGCTCGACGTGCCGCCGCAGGTCTGCATCACGAAGGACAACACGCAGCTGCAGGTCGACGGCATCCTGTATTTCCAGGTGACGGACGCCATGCGCGCGTCGTACGGCGCGTCGAACTACATCCAGGCCATCACCCAGCTGGCGCAGACGACCCTGCGCTCCGTGATCGGCCGCATGGAGCTCGACAAGACCTTCGAGGAGCGCGACCACATCAACACGACGGTCGTCAACGCGATCGACGAATCGGCCGCCAACTGGGGCGTCAAGGTGCTGCGCTACGAGATCAAGGACCTCACGCCGCCGGCCGAGATCCTGCATGCGATGCAGCGCCAGATCACGGCGGAGCGCGAGAAGCGCGCGCTGATCGCCGCGTCGGAAGGCCGCCGCCAGGAAGCCATCAACATCGCGAGCGGCGAGCGGGAAGCGGCCATCGCGCGGTCGGAAGGCGAGAAGCAGGCCGCCATCAACCGCGCGCAGGGCGAGGCCGCGGCCATCATCGCGCTGGCCGACGCGAGCGCCAGCGCGCTGCGCCAGGTGGGCGAGGCGATCCGTTCGCCGGGCGGCATCGATGCCGTCAACCTGCGCGTGGCCGAAGAGTACGTGCACGCCTTCGGCAACCTGGCCAAGACGAACAACTCGATCATCGTGCCGGCCGACATGAGCGACATGAGCGGCCTGATCGCGTCGGCGCTGACGATCGTGAAGTCGCAGAAGCCGTTGGTGTGATGATGATCAACGGCAACTTCACGCGGTTCCCTATGCTGTTGGACGTCGTCTAAGAGCGCCGACAGGGAAGCCTCCCGCGGCGCATGAGGAGCCGCGATGAGTCACCAGCGTGTCGTGTTGTGGATCATGGTCCTGATGGCCGGCACGGGCCTGCTCGATGCCGGCCATGCCGACGGCGCCGCGCAACTGCACCTGGCCGTCGGCGTCGCCGTCAGCTACCTGGGCTTCCTGTGGTACCGCGGCGACAGCGATGCGCGCGGGTTCCGGAGGCCGCGCTGGCTCAGCGTGGCCGTGGTGGCGTTCACGGTCGCGATGATCCCCTGGTATCTCGTACGCAGCCGCAGGGAAGGGGAACGCGGCCGCGCCCTGATGGCGTACGCCGCCTGCCTCGCGGCGGCGGCGTTTGCCGTGTGGGTGGGCATGGCCATCCACATCGGTTTGACTTAAAAATCCACCGTCGCCGACACGGTCACCGTGCGCGGCGCGCCGAGCACGAGGTAGCCGTACCCCGGATACCCGCCCGCCGACGCCCAGTAATTCCGGCCGAACGCATTGTCCACGCGCGCCCGCACCGTGACGTCGCGATCGAGCACGCGCGTCGCATAGGTGGCGCCGAGGTCCAGGCGCGTCCACGACGGCAGCTTCTGCGTATTGGCCGCATCCGCGTACTGGTGCGACGTGTGGACGGCGCGCGCGTTCAGCGACAGGCCCGCCACCTGCGGCACGTCCCAGTCGGCGCCGAGGTTCAGCTGCGTGCCGGGCACGCCGATCGCATCCTTGCCCTCGTTGACTGCGCCGGCCGTACGGCGCTGTTCGGCGTCCAGCAGGGTGAGGCCGCCGAGCACGCGCAGGCCGTGCAGCGGCAGGCCGAATACGGACAATTCGAGGCCCTGGTTGCGCTGTTCGCCGAACACGCCGAACACCCCGTTCTCGATGTAGCCCAGCGGCTGCGCCGTCGAGAACAGCGCGGCGCTCATGCCCAGCTTGCCGCTGTCGTACTTCACGCCCACTTCCTTCTGGCGCGACGTGTACGGCGCGAAGATCTGGCCCTGGTTGATGACACCGACGCCGGACGCCGTCGGGCCCTGCTGCAGCGCCTCGATGTAGTTCGCGTAGATCGACACGTTTTTCACAGGCTTGTAGACGATGCCCGCGACCGGCGTGTTGGCGCTTTCGTCGTATGCGCTGTTCTGCGCACCCGTGTTGTAGTCGTAGCCGTAGGACTTGATGCGCTGGTGGCGCACGCCGGCCGTCACGCGCACGGTGTCGTCGAGGAAGGACAGCGTGTCCGCCACCGCATAGCTGGACAGGATGCTTTTCGCCGTCAGCAGCGGGTTCGCGAGCGAGCCGCCGGTGAAGGCGTTGGCAGCCGGCGCCGCGACGTCGACGGGACGGTAAAGGTTCGAGCTCCAGCCGGCGAAGTCGCCGAACGCGTACGCATTGTCCGACTTCGATACGAAGGCGGACGCGGTGGCGCTGACCGTGTGCTTCACGGTGCCGGTCGCGAAGTCGCCACGCACGCCGATCTCGCCGGTGCGTACGTTGTCCTTGCGCTCGTTGTCGAAGCGGGTCATCACGGTGCCGCCGTTGTTGTCCGTCGTCGTCGGCGACGAGATCACGTTCGATTCGCGGCCTTCGCGCGCGCCGAGTGCCGCCCAGGCGACGACGTGCGGCGCCAGGTCGACCTCGCCGCGCAGGGTGCCGAACGTGTCGCGCTCGTTCGAGTGCGTCCACGGCTGGGCGAAGTTGCGGTCGGCTTCCGGTGCGGCCGGAAGCGCCAGGCCGGCGCCGACGGTCACGCTGGGGCGGCCGTTGCGCAGCTGATGGTCCTGGTAGCCCACGTCGGCCGACACGCGGTAGTTGTCGCCGCGGTAGTCCAGGCCGACGGAGAACACGGACAGCTCGCGTTTCTCCCGGTCGACGGCCGTGTCGCCGTCGCGCCGGACGGCGTTCACGCGGATGCCGGCCCGGTTGTTCGGACCGAAGCGGCGCGCCACGTCGGCCGCGACGTAGGTCTGGCCGCCCGATTCGACGCCGGCCGTCACTTCGTTCAGGGCCGTGTTCGGCGCGCGCTTGGGCAGCAGGTTGATCATGCCGCCGATGCCGCCGCCGCCCGGTGCCGCGCCGTTGATGAAGCTGTTCGCGCCGCGCAGCACTTCCACGCGTTCCAGCAGTTCGCTGGCGACGAACTGGCGCGGCAATAAACCGTATAAACCGTTATACGCAAGGTCGTCCGAGTTCACCGCGAAGCCGCGGATCACGTACAGCTCCTGGTAGTTGCCGAAGCCGCGCGCCACGCGCACGGACGGATCGTTCTGCACGACGTCCGCGACGCTCCTGGCCTGCTGGTCCTGGATCAGCGCGTGCGTGTAATTGGTGGCGTTGAACGGCGCGTCCATGATGTCCACGTTGCCCAGCAGGCCGAGACGCCCGCCGCGCGCCACCTGGCCGCCGGCATAGGCGGACGGCAGGCCCTGCGCCGACGCGTCGGCGGACGCGGTGACGACCACGGTGGCGATGCTGTCGTCAGGAGTCTGGTCCGCCGTCTGGGCCGAGGCGGATGCGGCGAGGAGGAGGGCGCCGCAGGCGATCGGCGTGAGGATGGTGTTGAGGAACGGTACGCGCTGCATGGCAATGTTGTTTGGTTAATGAGAATAATTCTCATTATACGGAGCGTTCTTGCGTTCGTAAATGAGAACTATTATTATCTAGGCTCAGCCGCAACAATCCCGCCCATGTCTCCCGCACACCTCCGCCGCTGGTCCTGGATCCATACCTGGAGCAGCCTCGTTTGCACCGTCTTCATGCTGCTGCTGTGCCTGACGGGCCTGCCGCTGATCTACAAGCACGAGATCGGCCACCTGCTCGGCAACGACATCGAGGCGCCGCGGCTGGCGGCCCCGCAGGCGCCGGCGAGCCTCGACCGCGTGATCGCGGCCGGCCAGGCGCGCTATCCCGACAAGGTCATGATGTACATGTCGCAGGAACTCGATGAGCCGGCGCTGTGGTTCCTGACGATGGGCGCGCACGCGAACGATCCGGATTTCAAGAGCATCGCCATCGACGCGCGCACCGCGCAATTCGTCGGCGAACCGCCGATCGAGGGCGGCGGCGTGATGCAATTCCTCTTCCACCTGCACGTGGACCTGTTCGCCGGCGTGTGGGGCAAGCTGTTCCTGGGCTTCATGGGATTGCTGCTGCTTGTGGCCATCGTGTCGGGCGTCGTGCTGTACGCGCCGTTCATGCGCAAGCTGGAATTCGGAACCGTCCGCCAGGGCCGCACGGCGCGCCTGAAATGGCTCGACCTGCACAACCTGCTGGGCATCGTCACGCTCGCGTGGGCGCTCGTCGTCGGCGCGACCGGCGTCGTGAACACGCTGGCCGACGTGCTGCTGAAAGTCTGGCAGGCCACGGAGATCGCCGGGATGACGAAACCGTACGCGGGCCAGGCCGCGCCCACGAACCTGGCGTCGATGGAAACCTCGGTGCGCCACGCGGAAAGCGCGGCGCGGGGCATGCGCGTCGGCTTCATCGCGTTCCCCGGCACGCCGTTCGCGACGCCGCATCACTATGGCGTGTACATGCACGGCGACGCGCCGCTGACGTCGCGCCTGTACCAGCCGGTGCTGGTCGACGCGCAGACGGGCGCCGTCACGGACCGCCGCGAGCTGCCGTGGTACCTCAAGACCCTGCTGCTGTCGCAGCCGCTGCACTTCGGCGACTATGGCGGCGCGGGCATGAAACTTGTGTGGGCCTTGCTGGACGTGGCGACGATCGTCGTGCTGGGCAGCGGCCTGTATCTGTGGCTGCGGCGCCGGCGCGCGGTAGCGCGGCCGGCACGCGTGCAGGCGAACGCCGCGCCCGCGCTGGTACGTGAAGGAGACATGCAATGACGGCTTCATTCCGCCACCTGTGGGGCATGCCGCTGCTGCTGGGCGCGGCGACCGTGTTCGGCCTCGTCGCCGGGCTGCTGGAAGATGGCGTGTGGGACGTGGTCGCCGCGGCCGCGCTGGCGCTGCCCGTGCTGGTCGGGGCCTGGTACGCGTTCAGGCCCGCGCGACCATCGGCATCCTGAACCGACGACGAGGAGGCGGCACATGGCAGTAGCGATCCAACGGCTGGCGGCATGCATCGCGCTGGCCGCGGCAACGGCGGCGCACGCCGCCGACTACGCCGCGCACACGCTGGCGCGGCCGGAAGGCGAGCGCCGCTACCTCGTGCTCGATCCGGGTGCGCCGGATGCGTCGGGCAAGCGTCCCGTCGTGATCCTGCTGCACGGTCATGGCGAAGAGGCTGCCGCGGTCCTCGGGCGAGCGAGCTTCGGCGGGTACACGCCGCGCGACTGGGCGAAGCTGGCCGGGCGCGAGCATCTGCTCCTCATCGCGCCGGAGGGCGTGAAGGGCAGCGACGGCAAGGTCGCGTGGAACGATTGCCGCGGCGATGCCGCGACCAATGCCACGACCGACGACGTCGGCTTCATCGGCGCGCTGATCGACAAGGCGGTGGCGGACTTCAAGGTCGATCCGCGCCGCGTCTACGTGTTCGGCTTTTCGAACGGCGGCGGCATGGCGTACCGGCTCGGTATCGAACTCGCGCCGCGCCTCGCGGCTATCGGCGTGCAGAGCGCCCTGATGCCGGCGCGCAGCCGCTGCGCGGCACCGGCGCGGCCGGTTTCCGTGTTCATCCTGCACGGGACTAGCGATCCGATTGCGCCGTACGGCGGGGGAGAAGTCGGCAACTGGCTCACGCGCGGACGCGGCTCGGGTCTCGGTGCGGAGGCGACGGTGGCGGCATGGCGGCAGGTGGACGGCCTGTCCGGTGCGCCGGCCACGTTCCGCTTCCCGCATCTGCGCACCGACGATCCGACGGCGGCCACGCGCATGGTGTGGGGAGGCGATCCCGCCGGCGTGCAGGTCGAATTCCTGCGCATCGACGGCGGCGGCCACGTGCACGCGTCGAAGGACGAGGAACTGCCCTGGCTGTTGAAGAAAATCCTCGGCCCCATGAATCACGACGTGGACACGGCCGGCGAGGCGCGGCGCTTTTTCCGCACGAAATCGAGGTGACGCTGATGCATACGCGCGTCTTAATTCTCGGTTAAGTCAGGGCGCGTATAACATCGGCAGAGCAACAAGAACACAACCACGAGCGGGAGACCTGAATGAAGAACTGGGCGCGCAACAACAAGGGCTTTCTGGCGTTCCTCGTCCTGTTCGGCGTGTTCCGCACGGCGGTCGCGGACTGGAACCCGATCCCGTCCGCGTCGATGCATCCGAACCTGCTGGAAGGCGACGTCGTTCTTGTGAACCGCCTCGCGTTCGACCTGAAAGTCCCGTTGACGAACGTCGTGCTCGCGCACCTGGGCGAGCCGCAGCGCGGCGACATCGTCACGTTCCGCTCCCCGCGCGACAACACCCTCCTGATCAAGCGCGTCGTCGCGCTGCCGGGCGACGTCGTCGAGATGCGCAACGAGCGCTTGTACATCAACGGGCAGGGCGCCGACTACCGTGTCGTCGAACATTCGCTCGACTCCGTCGGCGGCACGGCGATGCGTGCGCTGCAGCTGGCCGAGACTTGGGGCGACAAGGCCGCGCGCGGACCCCGCCACATCCAGATCATGCCGGACGTGATGGCGCCGCGCACCTTCGGCCCCGTCACGGTGCCGCAGGGCGAATACCTGATGCTGGGCGATAACCGCGACAACAGCGCCGACTCGCGCGTGATCGGCCTCGTGCCGCGCAAGCTGCTCGTGGGCCGCGCCGAACGCGTGCTCGTCTCCGCCGATTACCAGGGCAACTGGATGCCGCGCACCGAGCGTTTCGGCATGTCGCTGTACCATCCCGACTGATCGCGTGCGCGCAGGCGGCACTGGCTGCGCCTGCGTGCCCTCGGTGTTCCGGCGCGCCGCCTCGTGAACGGCGGCGCGCTGCACGGTTGACGTAAATCCCGCTACAATTTCGTCCTTCGGACGCTCGCATCGTGCAGTGCCGATGTTTTATTCAAGGCATGCATATGCAAAGACTCCTCACCGTCATCCTCGCCTGCCTCGGCATGGTCGGCGCCCTCGCCATCGACACCTACCTGCCGTCGATCCCCGCCATCGGCCGGGCATTCGACGTCGGCCCCGTGGCCGTGCAGCAGACGCTGTCGGTCTTCCTCTTCACGTTCGCGTTCATGATGCTGTTCTACGGGACGCTGTCCGATTCGTTCGGCCGTCGCCCCGTGATCATGGTCGCGCTGACGATCTACACGCTGGCCTCCGCCGGCGCCGCGCTGGCGCCCACGTTCGGGACACTCCTCCTGTTCCGCGCGCTGCAGGGCATGTCGGCCGGCGCCGGTTCCGTCATCGGCCAGGCAATCGTGCAGGACCGCTTCACGGGCGCGGATGCCCAGCGCATCATGTCGCACATCATGATGGTGTTCGGCCTCGCGCCCGCGATCGCGCCGGTGCTGGGCGGCTGGCTGCACGTGACCTTCGGCTGGCGCGCGACGTTCGTGTTCCTCGCGCTGTTCGGCACCGTGATGCTGCTCGCGACCTGGAAGCTGCTGCCGGAAAGCCTGCCGCGCGAAAAACGGCACGCCTTCCACGGCGTGGCCATCGCACGCAACTACCTGAAGGTGCTGGGGCATCCGCAATTCGTGCTGCTGTCGCTGTCCGTGGGCCTCGCGTTCGGCGGGCTGTCGCTGTACATCGGCTCGGCCGCGAACTTCGTGATGGAGATCCTGCACCTGCCCGAGACGGCGTTCGGGTGGATGTTCATCCCCCTCATCAGCGGCATGGTGATCGGCTCCGCGTGGGGCGGCAAGCGCGCCGCGCGCATCCCGGCGCCGCGCATGCGCGCCATCGGCTTCGGCACCATGCTGCTCGCGTGCGTGCTGAACGTCGGCTACACGGCGGCCTACGGAAATGATGTCGTCGTGCCGTGGGCCGTGCTGCCGCTGATGGTCTACACGTTCGGCCTGGCCGTCGCGATGCCCGCGATCCAGGTGAGCGCGCTGGGCATCTTCCCCGACAACCGCGGTCTCGCGTCGTCGATGCTGGCGTTCATCCAGATGATGTCGTTCGCGCTCGTCTCCGGCCTCGTCGCGCCGCTGCTGTTCGACAGCGCGTTCAAGCTCGCGTGCGGCGTGGCGGTGGGACTCGTGGCCAGCTTCTGCGCGTGCCAGCTGGGCAATGCGATGGCGCGGGAGCGTGTGGCGGCGGCCTGACGAACCTTACCAATCCGTAAGTGGTCAGGCGGGAATCATCACGGCAATATTCTCCCATTCGACTTCGTGGAATGAGGGAATGATGCATCGAACGATACTGGCGGGTCTGGTTGCGGCGACGCTGTTGAGCGCCTGCGGGGGAGGAGGAAGTGCCGGCGGCGCCCCGGCGCAGGCGGCGGCAACAACGGTCACTTACCGTTTCGTGCCGCCGAAAGCGGGCGCGCATCTCGTCTATGCCGACCAGCAGGCCGACACGCTGAACAATACGTTGAACCGGACGGCCGTCGACGACGTCACGGCGGTCAATGCCGATGGCACGTTCGCCGTGCACGAAGAAGATCCATCGCACAACCGCGTCGTGTCCGGCGCGGTCGACCAGACCCTGTACCCGACGGACTTCCAGTACGACGCGGCCGGGCAGGTGACCGCGATAACGGTCGATAACGGCACGGCCGTCACGCACTGCACGTACCAGGGCAGCCAGGGGGCACCGGCAACGCTGGCCGTCGGTGCCGGCTGGAACACGCAATACACCGAGACGTGCAACGGCGGCGCCGGTGTGACCTACACGCAGAACGGTACGCTCGCCGGCGTCGAGACGATCACGATCGCCGCGGGCACGTTCAGCGCCTACAGGTTCGTCTCGACGACGACCTGGACCATCAACGGCATCACGCGCACGGAAAGCGCCACACGCTGGCGCGACGCGTCCGGCGGCGACACGCGCACCCTCAAGATGGTGCGGACAATTGCCTACAGCGGCGGTACGCCGGCCGCAGGCTCGCTGGTGACGGCGTCGCGGGAATTGCAGAGTTATCGGTAAGGTTTTTTCGCATACCGCAGAACGGATCTGCACCGGTGCTGTCCAACGGCTGACATGTGCAGGCATGGTCGCCGAAAGGGGGCATCAAATGTCGTCAATGCATCTGGCGCTTGCGTCCAGGGTCTGTGTGCTCGGAATTCCGCCCGCGCTCTGTTTCCTGCTCACGGGTTGCGCCGCGCCGGCGGTCGCGCAGGATGCGCAACCCGGGCATTGCCGGCGCGCCAGCGAACAGGAGATCGCCGCGCTGTTCGACCGCTGGAACGCGTCGTTGCAGACGGGCGACCCGCACCGGGTCGTTGCCAATTACGCCGAGCGGTCGATCCTGTTGCCGACCGTATCGAACGTGCCGCGCCTCACACCGGCCGACAAGGAGGACTACTTCAAACACTTCCTGCTGAGCCGGCCATCCGGCGTCATCGACCTGCGCTTCGTCGACATCGCATGCGACACGGCAGTGGACGCCGGCCTCTATACGTTCACCTTCGGCGCGACGGGCCAGGTGGTACATGCCCGCTACACATTCACGTACCGGTGGGATGGCAGCAAATGGCTCATCACGAGCCACCATTCGTCGGCGATGCCGGAGGCAGAGCCGCGCTGATCCGGCATCAGCGGCGATGCTGCTTCATCGCCTTTTCGACTTCGCGCTTGGCGTCGCGGTCTTTCTCCGTGTCGCGCTTGTCGTGCTGTTTCTTGCCCTTGGCGAGGCCGACTTCGCATTTCACGCGGCCGCCCTTGAAGTGCAGGTTGAGGGGGACGAGGGTGTAGCCGGACCGCTCGACCTTGCCGACCAGCTTGTCGATCTCGGCCTTGTGCAGCAGCAGCTTGCGGGTACGCAGGGCTTCCGGATGGCTCCAGGCGGAGGCGGTCGTGAGGGCGCTGATGTGGGCGCCGAACAGGTACAGTTCGCCGTTGCGTACGACGACGTACGCTTCCTTGATCTGCACGCGGCCGTCGCGGATCGCCTTCACTTCCCAGCCTTCCAGCACGAGGCCGGCCTCGTAGCGGTCCTCGATGAAGTAGTCAAAAAAGGCTTTTTTATTGTCAATAATACTCATGAAATCGCTAATTTCCGCGCGTCGGTTAGAATGTAAACTAACCAACATCATAACAAACGGTTGACCAATGGCAGTAGTGCACAAATCAGTTTTCCTCGGGTACAGCTCGGAACAGATGTTCGATCTGGTCGCGAAAGTCGAGGACTATCCGAAATTCCTTCCCTGGTGCAGCGGCGTGAAAGTGCTCGAACGCAGCGATGAGAAGCTCGTGGCCTGCCTGCAGATCAACTTCCACGGCGTCAAGCAGAGCTTCACCACGTCCAACCACAACCAGCGTCCGACCCAGATGAAGATGCATCTCGTCGACGGCCCTTTCAAGATGCTGGAGGCCACGTGGAGCTTCAAGTCCCTGCGCGCCGACGCCTGCAAGATCGACTTCGACATGCAGTACGAGTTCTCGAGCGTCATCCTCGAGCAGCTCGTCGGGCCCGTGTTCGGCATGATCGCCAACACGATGGTCGATTCGTTCTGCAAGCGTGCCGAGGTGATCTATGGTTGAGCAGGCGGAATTGCAAGTCTACGTAACGTACGCGTTGCCGCAGAACGAGTTCATCCGTCCGCTGCGCGTGCCGCCCGGCACGACGGTCGGGCAGGCCATCGAGCGGAGCGGCGTGCTGGCCAGCTTCCCGGACATCAATCTCGTGACGCAGCCGGTGGGCATCTACGGCAAGAAGAAGACGCTCGAGACCGAACTCCGCGACCGTGACCGCGTGGAAATTTATCGCCCGCTCGTGGCCGACCCGAAGGATTCGCGGCGCAAGCGCGCGGCCAAGAAGCAGGCGGCCGCCTGAGGACTTAACGGCATCCGGCCAGAACGCGGCGGACCTGCGCCAGCCGGCGCGCCTTCTCGTCGTCCGTGACGAAGACGCGCTCCCCCTTGTCATCCATATCCGCGACGCGCACGCCCGAGGTGAGCACGGCTTCGCTGCGGCGTGCCGCGGCGCATTGCTCGGCATTGTCCGCCTTGCGCTGCGCTTCCTCGGCCGCCTTGCGCTCGTCCGCATCGCGTTCGGCCGCGCGCTTGCGGAAGTCGGCGTCGCGGTCGGCCAGCGTGGGTGCCGTGGGCTTCGGGGTTTCTGCCGGGGCGGCTTCGGTCGACGCAGCGCCGCGCGGTGCCTTCAGGATGCGCGACGGCGGCGTGCCGGGCGGCGGCGGACGGTCGGAAAACACGCGGGTGCCGTGGTCGTCGATCCACGAGTATTGGGCGAGGGCGGGCGCGGACACGGCGAAGGCCGCCAGCAGCAAGAGAGAATAACGGTTCATGGTCCGATTTCGCCATGCCGGACGGCCACTGTCAATCGCCGGTCATGGGTGATTTCAGTCGTTTTTTGCCAAGCTTGCGACGTTTTCCTGGAGTTTCTGTATAATTCGCTTTTGCGCCTATAGGAAATAAACTATGCGTCTCCTCCAGAAAGCACTCACGTTCGATGACGTGCTGCTCGTCCCGGCCTACTCCAACGTCCTCCCGGCCAACACGTCCCTGCGCACCAAGCTGACCCGGAATATCTCGCTGAACATTCCGCTGCTGTCCGCCGCCATGGACACCGTGACCGAAGCCCGCCTCGCGATCGCGATGGCCCAGGAAGGCGGTATCGGCATCATCCACAAGAATCTCCGTCCGGCCGACCAGGCGCGCGAAGTGGCGCGCGTGAAGCGTTTCGAAGCCGGCGTGCTGCGCGACCCGATCACGATTCCGCCGACGATGAAGATCCGCGAAGTCCTGGCCCTGGCCCAGCAGCATGGCATCAGCGGGTTCCCGGTGGTGGAGGGCAAGCAGGTGGTCGGCATCATCACCAACCGTGACCTGCGTTTCGAAGAGGACCTGGACGCCGAGGCGCGCGCCAAGATGACCCCGCGCGACAAGCTCGTGTACGTCAAGGAAGATGCCGGCACGGAAGAGGCCAAGCGCCTGATGAACAAGTTCCGCCTGGAACGCGTGCTGGTCGTCAACGACGAGTTCGAACTGCGCGGCCTCATCACCGTCAAGGACATCCTGAAGTCGCACGAGCACCCGAACGCGTCGAAGGATGCACAGGGCAAGCTGATCGTCGGCGCGGCCGTCGGCGTGGGCGAGAAGGACAAGGAACGCGTGGACCTGCTGGTGAAGGCCGGCGTCGACGTGCTGGTGGTCGACACGGCGCATGGCCACTCGCAAGGCATCCTCGACCGCGTGAAATGGATCAAGACGACGTACCCGCACGTGGACGTCATCGGCGGCAACATCGCAACGGCCGCCGCCGCGCGCGCGCTGGTGGAAGCGGGCGCCGATGCGGTCAAGGTCGGCATCGGCCCGGGCTCCATCTGCACGACGCGTATCGTGGCCGGCGTGGGCGTCCCGCAGATCACCGCGATCTCGAACGTGGCCGAAGCGCTGGCAGGCACGGGCGTACCGTGCATCGCCGACGGCGGCATCCGCTACTCGGGCGACATCTCGAAGGCGCTGGCGGCCGGTGCGCACACCGTCATGATGGGTTCCATGTTCGCCGGCACGGAAGAAGCGCCGGGCGAAGTGATCCTGTACCAGGGCCGCAGCTACAAGGGCTACCGCGGCATGGGTTCGCTGGGCGCGATGGCCGAAGGCTCCGCTGACCGCTACTTCCAGGAAGCGTCGAGCAAGGCCGACAAGTTCGTCCCGGAAGGCATCGAAGGCCGCGTCGCCTACAAGGGCAGCGTGCTGGCGATCATCTACCAGCTGGTCGGCGGCGTGCGCCAGTCGATGGGCTACTGCGGTTGCGCGACGATCGAAGAACTGCGCGAGAAGGCGGAGTTCGTCGAGATCACGTCGGCCGGCATGCGTGAATCGCACGTGCACGACGTGCAGATCACCAAGGAAGCGCCGAACTACCGTACGGAATAAGATCCCCTTCAACGCGGCCTGCGGGCCGCGTTTTTGCATACAACGTCAAATTACATGCACTCGAAAATCCTCATCCTCGACTTCGGTTCCCAGGTTACCCAACTGATCGCCCGCCGCGTGCGCGACGCCGGCGTGTTTTCCGAGGTCTATCCCTACGACATCGGCGACGAGTTCGTCCGCAACTACGGCGCCTCGGGCGTGATCCTGTCCGGCAGCCACAACTCCACGCTGGAAGGCGATTCGCCGCGCGCCCCACAGGCCGTGTTCGAACTGGGCGTGCCCGTGCTGGGCATCTGCTACGGCATGCAGACGATGGCCGCGCAGCTGGGCGGCAAGGTCGAGAACGGTAAAGTCCGCGAATTCGGCTATGCCGAGGTGCGCGCCCGCGGCCATACGAAACTGCTGAACGGCATCAACGACTTCGTCACGGACGAGGGTCATGGCATGCTGAAGGTGTGGATGAGCCACGGCGACAAGGTCCTCGACATGCCGCAGGGCTTCAAGCTGATGGGCTCGACACCGAGCTGCCCGATCGCGGCGATGGCCGACGAAGAGCGCGGCTTCTACGCGCTGCAATTCCACCCGGAAGTGACGCACACGACGCAGGGCGAAGCCATCATCGGCCGCTTCGTGCACGAGATCTGCGGCTGCAAGAGCGACTGGAACATGCCGGACTACATCAGCGAGGCCGTCGAAAAGATCCGCGCGCAAGTCGGCACCGATGAAGTGATCCTGGGCCTGTCTGGCGGCGTCGACTCGAGCGTGGCCGCAGCGCTGATCCACCGCGCCATCGGCGACCAGCTGACCTGCGTCTTCGTCGACCACGGCCTGCTCCGCAAGGACGAGGGCAAGATGGTCATGGACATGTTCTCGAAGAACCTCGGCGTGAAGGTGCTGCGGATCGACGCCTCCGACCAGTTCATGGGCCATTTGGCCGGCGTCAACGATCCGGAGCAGAAGCGCAAGATCATCGGCCGCGAATTCGTGGAAGTGTTCCAGGAGCAGGCCAAGCAGCTGACGGCCGCGCGCTGGCTGGCGCAGGGCACGATCTACCCGGACGTGATCGAATCGGCCGGCAAGGGCAAGAAGGGCCAGACGATCAAGAGCCACCACAACGTGGGCGGCCTGCCGGAAACGCTGAACCTGAAGCTGCTGGAACCGCTGCGCGAACTGTTCAAGGACGAAGTGCGCAAGCTGGGCGTCGCCCTGGGCTTGCCGCACGACATGGTCTACCGCCACCCGTTCCCGGGCCCGGGCCTGGGCGTGCGCATCCTCGGCGAAGTGAAGCGCGAATACGCCGACCTGCTGCGCGAAGCGGACGCGATCTTCATCGAAGAACTGCGCAAGACCCCGTTCGAAGTGCCGCACGTGCCGGGCATCGACGCCGGCAAGGCGCCGACCAACTGGTATGAGGCGACGTCGCAGGCATTCGCCGTGTTCCTGCCGGTGAAATCCGTCGGCGTGATGGGCGACGGCCGTACCTACGAATACGTCGTGGCGCTGCGTGCCGTGCAGACGCTGGACTTCATGACGGCGCAGTGGGCGCATCTGCCGCATGAGTTGATGGGCAAGGTGTCGAACCGGATCATCAACGAGGTGCGCGGGATTAACCGTGTCGTGTATGACATTTCGGGGAAGCCGCCGGCGACGATCGAGTGGGAGTGAGTTTCCTTTTGGAAACTTAGTTTTGCAGTCTTAAAAGCCCGCCTCGTCCTGGCGGGTTTTTTTTGCAGAGTAACGCTGCTGAACACTACGTCGTTGAGGTCAATCAACCTTAGTAATTTGGTGGGCTAACCGTCCCAACTGAGCACACAATTCTTGCCTGAGACTGTTGTGCACATATTAAAGTAGCGACGCAGTCAGGCAGCGGCCTGCAAAGCTGTGTAGATGGGTTCGACTCGCGTCCTCGCCTCAAGCATAGCTTCGGATTGGCGCATCAGCGCTGATCTAGGTCATCCAGGCATTGACTGCTTGTTGGCGAACACGCTGTCGGGCCCATGGCCGAGACGCGATTGCCGTCCATCAGTGACTCATCGGACACGTTTTTGATCCAGAACACCCCTAGAGTTCAGGCTGTCCCATGATGACTGGACCGAGGAAATCGGGTTTACAGAGGAAGAGGGGACGGCGCTGTAGCAATTTTGTAGCACTGAGCCTTTTCGGGCGCCGCTGTGGTCTGGGGTGTGGCTGTCGAGCCCGATTTAGACGTCCAGATGTAGCACTGCCGGAAGCAACGTCCATCGCTGGGGGCGAAGTGAAGGTCCTCGCGTGCGGCCGCGCGCGAGGACTACGTGGCCTGAAACACCGGCCGACGTAGCGGCCGCGATTCAGCGGCTGGGTTCACTTCCCGGCCGCTTGCCACACCAGGCGTACGCCGTCACTGCCGTCGGGGACGGGGCCGGGGCTGTCTGCCGTGATCGTCCCCGTGGCCGGGTCGATGCGCAGGTAGCGGTGCGTGACGAGCGACAGAAGCACCAGTTCGCCGGTCGGCGTCTCGATCCACTGGAAGCTCTGGGCCGCACCGGGCCGACCGGCGCGCAGGTCCACCTTGCCCGCGTCATCCACGCTCAGCCAGCGCGAGCCCACGCCGAGCGCGGCCCGGCCCAGTCCCATGTCGCGCACCTTGAACGACGTCGGCACGCCGCGGCCAAGACCGGTACTGTCGCCATGCAGGCCGTCGTCGCGCCCGAACGCGGTAAACTGCACCTCCCGCCCATACGGGATGGGACGCAGCAGGCCACGGGGGTAGGGCTGGGCCACATCGACCGCGTCCACGTCGACCCAGCCGCCTTCGCGCTGCGTCGTGTTGTAGCCGAACAGCCCGTAGCGGATGCCCTGGAACGTGATGGTCTGGTACACCATCGTGAACGGTTCCCCGACCGGCACGAAATGGCTGCCGTCGGTCGAGTAGGAAAAGCGCGCCTGCTCCGTGAAGAAATTGCAGTCGGCGCGCAGCCACACGCGCTGGGCGGCACCACCGTGCTGGTCGAGCGGCAGGTCGAGTGGAACCCGCACCGTGCTGCCGCGGCCCTGGTCCACCAGCGCCAGATGCAGGCCGTCTGCCGTGCGTTCTACGCCCAGCGCCGCGTACGGCAGGTTTTGCAGTCCGAGACCCGCGACATCGCCCACCTGCAGACCGGCGACATCCAGGCTGACGGTCGGCGTCGATTGCGGGCCGATGGCGCGCTGCGTCAGGGTATTGCGCGCGTCCCAGAATGACGTTGCCGGCAGCGTGTGCAGGCGCAGGAAGCCGGGGCGCTCGGCCAGCGACCACTTGCCATCGACAGGCACGTGGTTCCACTCCCAGATCGGCTTGAGCGCGGTGCCGGAGAAATCGTCGCTGCGCTCGAATGGCACGCGCACAGGCTGCGGCGCGGCCGTCTTCGGCTTGGTCCAGGTGCGCGGCGTGCGGGTCAGGTTGCCCGGCAGGCCGAACCACGGCCAGCCGTCCTTCCACGTGACCGGCGACAGGCCCAACAGGCGGCCGACGGAGTTGGCGTCCATCATCGAGAAGCCCCACCACTCACCGGCCTGGGTCAGCACGACGCCGCCCTGGTGCAGCGTGGCCCGGTGCTTGGCGGTCGGGCGCGCCGGGTAGACGGTGACGTGCTGGCGGTCGCCCCCGAACATGTTCGCCGGCAGGGCGCCGAAATCCTCGTCCTGGCTGATGGTCTGGTTGACTTCGTAGGGGCCGTCGACGTGGTCGGCGCGCGCCGCCGGCATGCGGAACCCACCCATGTAGTTGGCGGAAATGATGTAGTACTTGCCGTTGATCTTGTAGAAGTGCGCGCCTTCGCCCATGCCGGCGTCCTTGGTGAACAGGACCTTCTCGGTGCCGGGCACGATGTCGGTCAGATCGTCGTTCAGCTGGGCCAGGTGCATGTCCTGGTGGCCCCAGACGACCCAGGTGCGGCCGTCGTCGTCGAACAGCACGGACAGGTCGTGCAGGCCGCGCTTCATCTCGTGGTGCTTCCACGGCCCGCGCGGATCGGTGGCGGAATAGACCTGCGTGCCGCGCCCGTTGACGTTCGTGAAGATGTAGAACGTGCCGTTGTGGTAGCGCAGACTGGGGGCCCAGATGCCCTGGCCGTAGATATCCTTGCCCTCCTCCAGCCGGTAGGCCGGCCCGAAGTCGAGCCGGTCGGCCGCGTAGGCCACGAATTCCCAGTTGACGAGGTCCTTAGAGCGCAGCACGGGCAGGCCCGGCATCGAATGCATCGTGGTGCCCGTCAGGTAAAACCAGTCGCCTACGCGGATGAGGTCGGGGTCGGAGAACTCGTCGTAGAAGATGGGATTGGTGTAAGTGCCGTTGCCGTTGTCGGGCGTCCAGGTGGACGGTGCGGGCGCGGGGCGGGTGGCCGGCGCGGCGTGAGCCACGGCCAGTACTGCCAGCGCGATCGCGGCGGCAAGGGTGTTCTTGAGCATATTTCCTCCAGTATTAGCGCAGCACTGTAGCTCGGGGAGTGCCGCTGTCAAAGTGTTAAGCCGATCTGTCGATTCCTGCCCGGCTTATACTCAGTTGGCCGCTTGGTCGGCAGGCAGGTCGCGTTGGGAGAATTTCCAGTAATCGAACTTGAACAGTTCTCCGCCGGCCGCACCGCGGGACACGAAGAAGACATCCTGGACGCCGGAGACGCCGGAGACCCGGACAGACTGCGGCTTCCATTGGCCGCCGGTTCCCGAGACCGGCAGCGTGCCGATCAACTGGCCGTCGAGCTTGCCTAAACGAATCTCGATCTTTGGCCCGGTGGCCTCCTTCGCCTTGGCCGTGCTGGAGACGCTGGCGGGCCGCGAAGCCAACATGGACAAGAGAACGAGAGCGGAACGGGGCGTTTTTTTCATTAGGGTCGGAAAATGAGGGGCGAAACGGGGACCACGACAGGAGATTCAAGCGCAGGCGCCAGATCGCGTCTTGCCATCAAAGAGGTTGTTTACGAGTTCAATAAGCCACTAATAGAAGAGAAAACAAGCGCAATACGTCCGATTTGCTACGCGACAGGTGTACTTTCGTGCAACGGCGCCACGGCCCCAGCGAAATTACCTCCCCGCTCGGCGCGGGAAGGTGTGCATGTGCGGCCCAGGCTACGGGCCGCGGCTTGGCGTTGACGGTCCCACTACTCAGTTGGTGTAAAGCACACCCCGGCCGTTACCAGCGACATAGACGCGACCATAGGTGTTCCAGTCGCCCGCCATCATGCCCATGCCGCCGAACTGGTGCGCGTCGTCATTGAAGCGCGCCCAGCTTGCGCCGCCATCGTCAGAGTGGTACAGGCCCCACACGCCGTTGATCGTGCCCACCACGTAGACCGCGGCCGAGTAGCTGGCGCCGGGCGCCGCCTTGCCCAGCGCGACCGTCTTCGCGCCATGCAGGGTAGGCTGGTTCAGGTCGCCCACCGAAGCAAACTTGTTGAGCTTGGTCCAGGTCGCGCCCGAGTCGAGCGAGTGGAACAGGGAGTTGCCGTCGGCCAGCCAGATGTCGCCCTCGGCGTTGGGGTTAACCTCCATCGAGGAGTTAAACGGGGCGTTGGCGTGCAGATTCGCCGCCACCGAGCCCTGGCTCAATGCGAAGTTGTGGCCGCCATCGGTCGATACGTACACCTTGCCCGCGCTGCCCCACCATTGGGCTCCGCTGTCATAGGCATAGACCTTGTTCGGGTTCTTGCGGTCCGCCTTCAGCTTGTAGGCGTGAACCCACCCGTTCACATTCGACACGGCAGGCAGATTGGTCGCGGTCCAGCTTGCGCCATTATTGGTGGTATAGGACGGCACCGAATCGCCCGGCGCCCAGACCACGTTGTTGCGCGCAGTGACGATCAGGTTGGACGGGTCGCCCGGGTTGGCCGCGGCGCCGGGAGGCAGCGTTGCGAACGCCGCCCAGGTGGTGCCGCCGTCGCCGGACCAAAAGCCCTTGCCGACGTGGGGGAGGGGGGCATTGTCTTGAACCGAGGTGGCGATGTAGAGCGGGTCGGACCACGCCATGTCGGCCGAAGTGCCATTGCTAAATGTGGACATGGGGCCCTTGGTTGCCTTCGTCGTGAGGTCCGAATACACCCAGGCGCCGATGTCGCCGCCGCTATCGATCAGCTTGTACGGCGCGCCGGCCGGCGGGGTAGAGAGGGCCAGGGTGGCGGTCTCTTCCATGCCGGGAACCAAGTTGTTCCACCACGGCGTGGCCGACGAGGCGCTCCAGGTCTCGACGATGCCGGAGCCGCCGAGGTGGGCGATGTGGTCGCGGTTGAACGGATCGATCTCGATGTCGTCGTTCCAGCCTCTCGTATCGTTGGCGGTCGGGGTATGTCCCATGCCGAACTCGATTTCGCGCCAGGTGGCGCCGTTGTTGTCGGACAACTGGATTTCCTGAGTCGTGTTCGCCCAGCCGGTTATGGCGAGCGCGATGCGGGTGGTCCATCCGCTACCGTAGATCGACACGCCGCCGAATCCGCCGCTGGTTGAGCTATTGAGCTGGGTCCAGGTGCCGTTGAAGGGCACGTACCTGTAAAGATAGCTGGGGCCGGTGACGCCCTCGCCGGCATTCTGGTTGAATGCCACGTAGTAAGTGCCGTCGGTGGAACGCACCATGTGCGGGATGTAGTAGCCGGTCGCCGGGGTCGGGACCGTGACCGGGGTCCACGAGAAACCGCCATTCGTGGACTTGTACAGGCTCGACGTCAGGCCCGCCGCGTTGGCGTAGTCCGGGGCGACGGCGGCATAGATGATCCAGGTGGTCTGGCCGCCACCCACGTTCGAGTTGTCGAAGATGACCTTCTCGACGCCGATCGCGCTGCCGCTCATCGTCACGCTGCCCAGGTTGAGCCGGGACCAGGTGTGGCCCGAGTCCGCGCTTTTCCACAGGCCGGCAGTGCGCGAGCCGTAAAACATCGTCGACGGATTGGTGGGGTCCAGTTGCAGGCGTTCGCCCATGGCCCTGCCGCCGCCGTTGCCCATCACCGGGAACGGCAGGGCGACCCAAGTCCAGTGGTTGCCGCGATCGCTGGAAATATAGATACGGCCGTTCTTGTCAGACTTGTTACCGGCGACCAGGTAGAGCAGCTGGTCGTTGGTCGGGTCGACGGCGAGGCTCTCCACGGCGTGGAAATTCGTATCGTTCTCCTCGAAACCCAGGCCGTCGGTGATCGGCGTCCACGACGACGTGGCCGGGTCCCAGCGGTAGGCGCCGCCCACGTCGGTGCGGGCGTAGCGGAGGTTCGGGGTCGTCGGATGGTAGAGGATGCCGGTGACGTAGCCGCCGCCCCCCCACTTCACGGCGCTCCAGCTGGTGGCCGCGGCGGTGCTGGTGGCGAGGTAAGCCGGCGCGGGATTCGGCGCGACGTAGTTGCCGGAACCGCCGCTACAGCCGGCAGCAAGACCGGCGAGCAATACCGGCATGAGGAACTTGATATTCCGAAGCAACTTCTTGCATGGATCGTTCATTGCACATCTCCGTTATTGTTGATGGGTCTTGCGAAAAGGCGGCGATCACCGATGCCGCATGCCGCACCGCGGCGGGCGCGGGCCGCGTGCGTCAGGAGACGCAATATCTTTATGAAACTTACTGTCGTTGAGGGCGAGCTTGCATGAAGCCCAACGCGACCGAGGTACACAGGCGCGCGCGTCCGTTTCGGCCGGCTCTGGATCTATCGAAATGTCACCAGCAGATGCGGCATCCCCATCGCAGCGGGCGTGCTCTATCGGCTGACCGGATCGCTGCTCTCGCCCATGGTCGCTGCGCTGGCCATGAGCCTGAGCTCGGCATCGGTGATCACCAACGCCTTGCGTCCCAGATAGGCGACAATTTTCCGGACCTCGGCGTCGGCACGGCAATTCATCAACACATTCGTGTGTCGCATGAGATTGCCGCGCGGCGCACCCAGCTGCTTATTTCCCGCGACGGCGCGCCAGGGCACCGACCACCAGGCCGCCCAACAGCAGGGGCAGGGTTCCCGGCAGCGGAACGGCGGCGCTCGCAGCTCCCACGGACAGGTTGTCAATTTCGTTGTAGGTGCCGGAACCAAGGCGCAGCTCGGTGATGCCGTTCTGCGCCGTGCTCCAGCTGTCGTAGCCTTCGAGGTGGGCGATCAGCAGGCCGTTGATCGACATGTCCATCCCGTCCGTATAGAAATCGAAGCCGAGCAGATTGAACACGCCGCCGCCCACCTTGCTGACGGTCAGGTACGAACCGGTGCCGTTTTCGAAGCCGTCGTGCCAGTTGTAGGTCTGCGGATCATACGTGCCGTCGCCGATATGGGCCGCGCCGGACGCCGCGTTCGGCGCGTGCAGGGTGACCTGGAAGCCCGACTCCACATAGGTCAGGTCCTTGCCGCTGTAGGCCATGCCGGCTGCCAGCGGGGAACCGTCGCCGTACATGAAGTTAGTCAGGTTGTCGAAGGTCAGGACGGCGGCACTCGCGCTGCCGGCGAAGCACAGGGCGACGGCGGCGATGATGGTTCTAAATTTCATGTGATGCTCCAGATGGGGTGTAATTGATGAAGTGCAGCCTGGGCGCCAGAGCCGCGGCTCTGGCGCTCGGGACGGGCGCCTTAGTAACTGAACAGGACGCCGCGGCCGCTGCCGGCCATGTACAAGCGCCCAGGCACGCTCTGGTCGGCCGCCAGTTGGGAAATACCGCCGTACTGGTGCTTGTCATCGTTGAAACGGCGCCAGGTCACGCCGCCATCGTCGGAGGCGTACACGCCCCACACGCCGTTGACCACGCCCACCACATACACCGAGGCCGACGACTTTGAACCAATCGGTGCCTTGCCAAGCGCGATCGAGGTGGCGCCCCACACCTCGGGGTACGACCATGTCGCGTTGGCGCCCCAGAACGGCGCGAAGGTGCTCAGCTTGGTCCAGGTCACGCCACCGTCGAGCGAGTGCATGACGGCCCGCCCGTCGGCGATCCAGATATCGCCCTCCGCGTTCGGATTGACCGCGATCGACACGTTGGAGACCTCGGTCACATAATCGCTGGCGAGCTTGAACGCGGCGCTTTCGGTGAAGGTATGGCCACCGTCGGTGGAGGTGTAGAAGTGCTGCGTCTCGGACCCTTTCGCCCACCATGTGCCGCCCGGGTTGTAGGCATACACCTTGTTCGGATTCTTGCGGTCGGCCACGACCTTGTAGCCGCGGAAAAACCACGGAGTCGGATCGACGGACGGCAGGTCGGTCATGGTCCAGGTCGTTCCGTTGTCGGTGCTATAGGCCGGCACCGCATTGTTCGGGGTCCAGATGATGTTGCCCGGTTTGGTGACCGCGACGTTCGACAGATCGCTCTGATTGGTCAATCCTTGCGGATGGTGGCCCGCGAACGGTGTCCAGGTCACGCCCGAATCGGTGGAATAGGCGCCGCCCACGGTGGGGTGGTCCCAGGTGCTGGTGCCGATCGCGGCGATGTAGCTTGGCGTGGACCAGGCCATGTCGGCGCTCATGCCGTTGTTCATCAAGCCAACCGGTCCAAGCGTGGGCGACTTGTTGAGCTCCGTATAGACCTTCATGCCGATGTCGCCCGAGCTGTTGAGCAGACGGTAGGAGGCGCCCGGCGGAGCGGCCATCAGCGACAGCGTGGCGGTTTCCTCGATGCCCTTGGCGGCGCTTTGGGTCCAGGTCGGTTTGGCGGCCGACGCATTCCTGGTTTCCCACACGCCATCGCCAACATGCAGGATGTGTTCCGGATCGTTCGGGTCGATTTCGACGTCGTCGATCCAGCCCGACCAGGTCCCCGTGGCGCCTTCGTGCGGGGCCATGGCGGAAATCTCGCGCCAGGTGGCGCCGGCATCATCCGACAATTGCACGATGGACTGGCCCTCCCAGTTGCCCCAGGAATTGCTGACACCGAGCGCGATGCGGGTGGTAGCGCCCGTTCCCGATACCGACAGGCCGCCCATGCCGAAGTTGAGCCATTGTTCGGTGTCATACTTCTTCAGCAGAGTCCAGTTGGTGCCGTCGAATTTGTACAGCCTGGAGGGGCCGCCAGCGCCGGGGCCGCCGTCCTTCGTAAAGGCCACGTACATCATGCCGTCCTTGTTGCGCACCATGTGGGGGACGTAAAAGCCGGCCACGTCGGCGGGGGTGGCGATGCCGTTCCACGTCGCGCCGCCATCGGTGGTCTTGTACAGGATAGAGGTCAGCCCTGCCGCGGCGGCATAGTCCTTCGCCACGGCCGTGTAGATGGTCTGGGTGGCGCTGCCGGTACCCTTGGTCGAGGTGTCGAAGATCACCTGCTCGACACCGATCACGCCGGCGTTCGGGTAGGCGTCGATCTGGCCCTTGGTCATCTTGGTCGACGACAGCGAGCTCACCTGCTGCCAGGTCTGGCCGCGGTCGGCGCTCTTCCACAGGCCCTGCGTGCGGGTACCGTAGAACAGGATCGTTGGATTGTTGGGGTCGACCATCAGGCGCTCGCCGACGGCGCGGCCCGGGCTGTTGCTGCCGGCCGAGAACGGCAGGTTGACGTAGGTCCAGTTGTCACCGCGGTCGGTGGAAATATAGAGGCGCGCGTCGGACTTGTCCGACACGTACATGCCTGCGCTCATGTAGACGCGCTGGTCGTCGTTTGGATCGAGGGCCATGCTCTCGCTGCCATGGTAAAACCCGTCGCGCACGTGCATGCCGTCGGTGATCGGCAGCCAGGTCGCGGTGGCGGCGTCCCAGCGGTAGGCGCCGCCGACGTCGGTGCGCGCGTACAGCACGTTCGGGCTGGTCGGATGGTAGATCAGCCCGGGCACGTAGCCGCCGCCGCCGTATTTCACGTTCATCCATCGGGCTTGCGTTACCGCCTTGATGGTGGCCGCCAAAACCGGTGCCTGCGCTGCCGGCGAGGCCTTGTCGGCGCCGCCGCAGCCGGCCAGCAGGGTTGCCAGGATACTGCTCATGGCGATTATGCGGATCTTGTTGTTCTGCTTTTTGTACATACTTGTCTCCAGAAGGACGGTGAATCGGGTCTTGTAGGTGTGGCGGCAGGAGGCCGTTATTTTCAGTGCTGGCTTGGCCGGAAGCCGGCAAGCCGCGCTGTTGCACGGGCAATGCGGAAAAGCGTCAATGCGGGCGTGCGTCCTTTCGACCTGGCACTCCAGGCCGTCAAGGGCTTGGCCAAAGAAACGCCCGGATTGTTCAGGATGGTGTCGGCCTCGACGACGAAAATGGTCGCGGCAATTGCCACCGCCAGTGCGGTTGCCGAGCACTCAGCCTTGGAACGGCATCGGGAAGCCGGCGGGCTGCGCGTCGCGCGGGAAGAATAGGCGCTTTGGCGCGTCCTTTATTGTTGACCATCGCAATGCCTCCTTTGCTGACGATATCGGCTGGCTTCGAATCTATCGAAATGTATCCAGTCGATGCGCATATTGCACGGTACGCCGCGGCGGCGATACTTCCAAATCACCAAGAATGTGAAGCAAATTTCATGGTCGACGGCGGCCCTCAGGGCGAACGGTACGCCGGTAGCGGCGCTGCATCTGCTTGACCAGTTTGTTGGCCCCGCCCGCCGAAAAATGACCGGGCGCATTGGTGATTTGGAGAATTGCGACACATACGGGGAGTGCGCAGAATGGAGTACCAACCGTTGGTTACCATTCGTGCGACCTCCCAGGTGTGGTCTTACAGGCCTTGGGCCGGGCCGCTGCGGCGGCGGCTCGCCCGCCATTGTCCTCGCCCTCCGGCCGGTGCCCCGGTCGTCACCCAGGATCCCGGCGCCCGCCGGCGACCCGGCAAAAGCGCGTCACAATGCGCCTTGCAGATTGATATATGAAGACCATGTGAGCGCGCGATCAATAACTCACTTAAGAACAGACTTTTATGAGACAGCACGACTAGCACCCCGCCGGAGTGAGCTTGGTCCGCTGCACAAATACCGGGACCGTCCATATCTCGCCTGTTATGATTCCGGGACAGTACCGGTCAAGCCGTGCGGCCCCCGAGATAGTTCAATAAGTATCTATATGCAAGAGTTCTTCAAAAAAGCGCTGCTGGCGCTGATTTGCCTGCTCGTCGTGGACGCGCTGCTGGCGGTCTTTTTTGTTTACATGGCCTTTCCGACAAAGACGTTGCGGCAGGCGCATAAAGATGGCGCCGGCTGGCGTTACGGAACGTATTCCAATGTCCTAATTGGCGGAGTGCCGTCCGTGCGCTTGCACGACATGTCGGATGACCGGCTGCGCTTCGACTTCAAGCTGCAGGACGTGGTCGCGTACCCGATGTCGGCCGGCGACCTGAAACTCCATGACGACAAAGGAAGGCTTATCCAGGAGGATTGGTCGAAGTTCCATACCATTTCCTTCGTTGCCAAATGTTCACTTGCCACTGCCTTGTCGTTCGAGGTGTCCGTCTTCGATGAAAAATTCTCCAAGCTAAACCAGTTCGAGACTTACATTCCACCTAGAACGTATTTTTCGTGCAATGAACAAGGCATGGCGGTGACGCTCGACCTGGACCGGCTGCTTATTCCCGAATGGTGGTATGCATCTATGAAGGAGGACTTGGGGCGTCAGGTCGTTAAACTGGACAAGGTCGGGAAAATCATGTTTGGCGCCACCGCTTCAACGCCACGCGATGTCGATATCTCTATTGAAATCAGCGAACTGGCTTTGCATGGCCGCGATTACCGCTATTTGGCCGCGCTGGCAGTCATGATCCTGGGTGGCTGGGCGGCATTTGGTGTCTGGTTTTTTCGGGCCCATTCCCGCGCACTGTTGGCCAGTGTCGACAAAAAAATGAAAACGAATTTGCCCTTGGTGGCCTATCGCCAGTTAACCGTCGAGCCTTACAAGGACAAGGAGAAGGCGTCGGTCTTGCGGTATATCGGCAACTCTTATACCGATCCCAAACTTGACCTGGACACCGTGGTGCAAGGGACCGGCGCGACCCGCTATAAAATCAATGATGTGCTGAAATCCGAACTCGGCATGACATTCACCGGTTATCTGAATAAACTGCGGCTGACCGAAGCATCCAGGATGCTGATTGAGAAAAGCGGCGCCGCCGTGTCGGAAATCGCGTATTTCGTTGGCTACTCGAGTGTTCCTTATTTTAATAAGCTGTTCAAGGAGGAATTCGGTTGCTCGCCGAAGCAATTCCGGATGCTTGCCGCCCAGCAGCAGCATGAGCAGCCCGCCGACAGCGCGCCGTCAGAATCACCCGCCTGAACCGCCCCATCCCAACCCTCTGCCTGATCTCGCTTGCTCCAACCACTCAGCTTGATCCGGCTCGCCTCCGCCACTCAGCCTGAACCTCCCGGCTGAACGGTTGCCGGTCCCGCGCTCCTGCCAGGGGTGCGCCGGCCGTTCCACCCCTTGCACGTTCCCATTCTTCCGGCCTATCCACGACTGGACCGTGGCACGGCGGCCATTTTTCCGGCCCGCTTGCCCGACCTGTCGCCAGGCGCCATGGCGGATTTTAACCATGGTGAAAATTTCTTGCGATTTCTAGCGTTGGCAAAAGAAATTTCGTGGCAGCGATATTGTTGCGCATGAAGAACTGCCTATGCTTGAGACGTGGGCCAGGTTCCGGTACCGACCTCCGGCGGCAGACGCAAGAAGGTGTTCGTTGCTGGTTGGAGGCTGATGAAAGGTCTTGCTGTCCACTGAATTGTCGGCTGAAAAATGCTCCTCATATATCAAGAAATGCGTCGATGAAAATCGATTTTAGATGTATGCCCGCCGATCGTCGCAACTTGTAAGTTGGAAAATAAATATAACGGAGACGGTAATGCAATTGACGAAGATGGACGACTTCACCACCCCCACCGCGGCCGTCACGGTGCCCGAGCCCGGCACCCACGTGATGCTCGGGATCGGCCTGCTTGTGCTGGTGGCAGTGCGGCGCAGGTTTGCGCGCTGAAGAACACGTCAATCCTGGCCTTCACACCTTTTTGCTCTCCTCCACGGCGGTGTTCCGCGTGGTTTTTACGGGGCAGCTTCGGCTGCCCCTTTTTTTGGAGCAAGTGCGCCTGTGATTGATTTTTCGAAAATGCTTTCAACCATACAAGTGAAATGAAGACGACCAAAGTACACCGGATCGCGCTGTTATTCAAAGCGAACATGATATTCGATCGCGAAGTCATTGCCGGCATTGCCGGATATTTTGGAAATACGCGCGCGGCCTGGGATATCTTCGTGGAAGAAGATTTCCAATTGCGCCTGTCAGGCATCGAGCACTGGCAGGGCGACGGCATTATCGCCAATTTTGACGATCCGGCCGTGGCAGAAGCGCTGTCGCGCTGTAGCGTACCGGTGGTGGCAGTTGGCGGTTCCTATGCCGACCCGGCCAATTACCCGGCCGGTGTGCCCTACGTGGCAACCGATAATTTCAAGCTGATCGAACTGGCACGCCAGCATCTGATCGATGTCGGCCTGCAGCGTTTCGCCATGTTCAGCGTTCCCGCCACCGAGAAAAACCGCTGGGTGCATGAGCGCGAGAACGCCTTCCGCAGCCTGATGCAGGGCGACCAGCTGGAAGCGGAGATCTTCCACGGCTGCGAAACCAGCATCCATTCGTGGGACGAGGCGGCCCAGGGGCAGATCGACTGGTTGCGCAGCTTGGCCAAACCGGTCGGCATCATCGCCGTATCGGACGCGCGTGCACGCCAGCTATTGCAGGCCTGTGTCATCGCCGGCATCGAAGTGCCGGAACAGGTGGCGATCATCGGCATCGACAACGATCCCCTGGTGCGCAAGCTCACCCGCATACCGCTCAGCTCAGTGGTCCAGGGCGCGCAGGAGATGGGGCGCGTGGCAGCCAATCTGATCGAGCAGATGCTGCACGGGGTGCGCCCGCCGAACACGGCGATCGTGGTGCCGCCGGCCGGCATCAAGGTGCAGGCGTCCAGCCAGTACCAGCTGGTCAAGCATCCGAACGTGATGCGGGCGCGCCACTTCATTCGCCAGTATGCCTGCCAGGGCATCAAGACCGAACAGGTGGCCAACCATGTCGGCGTGTCGCGCTCATCGCTCGAAGCCGCCTTTCGCCAGGAGCTGGGATGCAGCGTGCATGACGTGATCCTGAGCTTCAAGCTCAATGCGGCCAAGGCCGGCCTGGAAATCGGCGATTGCAGCATCGAGGACGTTGCGGTGGACAGCGGCCTGACGTCCATCCAGCACATGCATCGCGTGTTCAAGCGCGAACTTGGCTGCACGCCGCGCGCCTACCGCGACCGCGTGCTCAGCGAGCGCGGACAGGAGCCGCCAGCGTAGAACCTAACGCGGTTTCACCTCCAATACAGCGCCATCGAAGCAGCTGATTGACCGTTATCGATAATAAAAGCAGGGAGACAGGACGTGCACCTCAAGCCCGTTCGATGCGGCAGCAAGCTGCCCGCAGACCTTTCCAACGTCCGCCTCGCGCACAGCCAGGCCAAGCCGGCCGGATCCGGCCGGCGCGACGCAGGCCGGCCCCCGCCGTCTCCCCGCGCAGCGCGCGTGTTTCCAATCTCGGCACGCTGCTTGTCCTGTGTTTTTGAAAACATTTACATAACGACAGCGAGGCGACACCAGTCCATACATCCTTGACCGGGACCATCGTCCATGCCGCCTAGCGGGGCAGGGGCCATCTTTCCTTGTCATCGGCGTCGCCGGTGGCGAGCACTTTTAGCAAATGCAATTGAAAGGAACATAAAAATGAGGGGACATACCATGAGATTCCAGCTTTCGGCCATCGGCCTTGCCTGCGTTACGCTGCTGGTCGGCTGCGGTGGCGGTGGCAGCGGCAGCGGCAGCGACGCCGGGTTGGCGCAGTCCATTTCCTTCCCATTCCCGGGCGGGCCTGTGGTGGGGATCCCGCCCGCGGTCACGACCGTCACGCTGACAGCCACGGCCAGTTCCGGCCTCCCGGTCACTTACGTGTCGAACACGCCGGACGTGTGCACCGTCAGCGGCGCCACGCTGACGGCGGTGAAGGCGGGCGAGTGCTCGGTGAACGCCAACCAGGCCGGCGGGAATGGCTATGCCCCGACCTCGGAGAGCCAGCTTTTCGTCATTCCCAAGAATAAGCAAACGATTACTGGCTTCCTCAATCCGGGAGCGCAGTCCGTGGGGGCGTCGGTGCAGCTGGCGGCAACGTCGAGCGCGGGCGCCTCAGCCGCCTATCCCGTCACCTTCAGCACCAGCACGCCCACGGTGTGCTCGCTTGCCGGCACCACGGTGAAAGCGCTCGCCGATGGGCTGTGCCTCGTCACCGCCACCCAGGCCGGCACCGATGCCTTTGAGCCGGTTTCGCTGACCAAGACCATTGTGGTCGGCAACGCGGAAGGACCCTCGCTGACTTTCGCGAGCGGCTACAAGCCAGGCGATATCGGGCGTACCGCGGAGGGTGGCAAGATCGATTGGTACGCCTCCGATTCCAACAATACCACCTTGAGCGCCGACAGCAGCACCCGCACGTTCACCATGGACAAACAGTCGAGCACCCCGAATTTCGGTGGCTACTTCGGTATCAGGATGATGGCCGCTGGCCTGGACGGTCTCGTCTCGGGCGCCGACACGACGTCCGGTGTGCGGATCGATTCCCAGAAGGCGATCAAGTTCAACATCATGATGAACCCCGAAATGGTCACCGCGCAAAAGACCAGGCTGCGCGTCTGGCTCTACCTCGGCCACTTCAACAACAACTGCAACGTGATCCTGGAAAAGTTCATGACACCGGTGTTCACGGCACCGTTGCAGGGCGTGCAGGAGCAAAGCGTCGATCTCAAGTCGTTCACCATTCAGAACAGTTGCGGCCTGTCGAACCTCGACGTCTGGAACGAATTGCAGAACTACCCGATCTCCAAGCTCGAGATCAACGTGCCTGATATCAACAATCAGGTGCCAACGGGCGGGACCAACATCTACACGACCAGCTTGACGACCGGGAAAATCACTTTCAAGTGATGGCGCACGATTCTTTAGTCCCAGCGCTCGGCGCGGTGGGCAAACAAAGTAAAACAAAATTTCAAGGATAGAGACAATGAGCACTGTGGAAACAATGATCAAGCGTAAACCCCTGAGGATGACAGCTCTGGCGGTCGGGGCGGCGCACCTCGCGGCGCTGTACAGCGGCGCGGTGCAGGCGCAAACGGCGCCCGCGGCGCCGGGCGACGGCGAGGCGGGCGTGACCGTGGTCGTGACCGGCCAGCGCGCGGCGCTGCAGTCGGCCATCGATCTGAAGCGGAACGCGGAAGAGATCGTTGACGGCGTGGTCGCCGAGGATGCCCAAAAGCTGCCGGACAAATCGATCACCGAAGTGCTGCAGCGTGTGGTCGGCGTGACCATGGACCGCAACGCCCGCAACGACCCCGAGCACTTCATGGTCGAAGGTTCGGGCATCTCGGTGCGCGGCCTGACCTGGGGTTCGTCCACGCTCAACGGCCGCGAGTCGTTCTCGGCCGGCTGGCCGGGACGCGAGCTGAGCTGGGGTGACGTGCCGTCCGAGCTGATGTCGGCCGTGATCGTGCACAAGAACCCGCCGGCCGAATTGATCGAAGGTGGCGTCAGCGGCCAAGTCGACCTGCGCACCGCGCTGCCGTTCGACTACAAGGGCGACAAGTTCTCCTTCTCGACCTACGCCAATTACAACGCGCTGGGCAAGAAAACCTCGCCGGCCCTGTCCGGCCTGGTGTCGAGACGCTGGGATAACAGCTTCGGCCAATGGGGCGTACTGCTGGATCTGTCGGCCAACCGGAACAACGAGCACAACGACTCGATCCAGGTGGACCCCTACTTCGCGCGCACCGACGCCGCCGGCAAGACCACCTGGGCGCCCAAGTCGGCTTCGTACCGCACCAACGAATACCAGACCAACCGCGTCGGCGAGTATGCCGCGCTGCAGTGGAAGAAGAATGGTGTGGAGTCCTCGCTCACCGTCTTCAACTCGTCCTACAAGATCAATGGCAACGAGCACGCCCTGTACACCGGGGTGGAGAGCCCGTACAAGTCGGTCCTGGTCAACCCCGTGTACGACGGCAATGGCTTGCTGCAGTCGGCCAAGTACACGTATCCGGGCGGTCTCGGCGCGAACGATTTCGCCGCCGGCGGCCTCAATTTCAATGTGAACTCCTACGACACCACGACCAGCTCGAGCACCCGCGAAATCGCCTGGAACACCAAGTGGACGATCAACCAGCGCCTGTCGGTCCAGAACGACCTGCAATGGGTACACGCCAAAAGCGACTCCTCGCGCCGCAACATGACGTTGACGACCTACGTGCCGAGCATGAACGTCGACCTGACTCGCGGCCCGGCCCAAATCACCTTCGACGACGCGGCGGCGAAGTTCCTGGCCGATCAGGGCCATTACTACCCGAGCGTGTTCGCGCCGAACATGGAGAAATCGGACGGCGACCTGTACGCCTGGAAGGTTGACGCGCGCTACAAGTTCGACCATCCGGTGCTGCGTGACCTGCGTTTCGGCGTGCGCCTGACCGACCGCAAGTCCACCCACACCGACGCCAGCGGTTCGAACTGGTACGGTACGGCCCACACATGGGAGGTCGCACAGACCAAGATTCCGGGCACCCGGCCTACCATCGCAGACAATGAGGGCTGGAAGCCGCGCGCCAGCTTCGGCTACCTGAGCGACCCGCGCTACGCGGCCCTGCTCCCGACCACGCTGTTCAACTACAGCAACTTCTTCAACGGCAAGGTCCCCGCGCCGGCGCCGTTGGTGGTGCCGGCCGCCGCCGCGATCAACAATTATCCTGACGGCTACGCGGTGGCGAAGCAGATCGCCGTGTACCAGTGCGAGGACGGCAACAAGCAATTCAACACCAACAACGACTGCTCGACCCAGGGCAACGACTGGAAGCCGCTCAGCTACGACGGCGACCCAAGCAAGACCTTCAGGACCTCCGAGAAGACCCAAGCCGCCTACCTGTCGAGCCGCTTCGGGTGGGACGACGTGCGCTTCCCGGTCGACGGTAGCGTCGGCGTGCGCGTGGTGCACACCGCGGTGCGGGCGGAAGGCTACGCCGTGTTCAAGCCGACCTACGACGGCCTCACGCCGCCCTCGATTCCAAGGTTCGGCAAAATCGACGAGCCGATCGAAGGCCGCCACAACTTTGTCGACGTGCTGCCCAGCCTGAACCTGAGGATGGAGCTGACCGACAAGCTGCAGGCGCGCTTCGCCTTCGCCCAGTCGATGTACCGGGCCGGCTTTAACGACCTGGCCCATTACATCACGCTCAATCAGAACTACACACCCGCAACCGCTGACAGGCTGGCGACCCTCACCTATCTGGGTTCCAACAAGGGCAACGTGATGCTCAAGCCGACCCGCGCCAACAGCTTTGACGCGTCGCTCGAGTGGAATCCGGGAAGCGGCAGCGCGCTGACGGCCGTCGTGTTCCACAAGAGGGTGCGCGACATCATCTTGAATTCGGCCATGACCCACGACTACAACGACCTGGCCGGCAACCCGCAAACCTTCCTGATCACGCAGAAGGACAACGCGGCGGACGGCACCGTGACCGGGCTCGAGCTGGCGGGACAGACCTACTTCAACAACGTGCCCGGTGTGCAGGATTGGTTGCCGGAGTGGGCCAAGGGCTTTGGCATCTCGGCCAACTACACCTACATCAAGAGCAAGCAAACGCTGCACCATCCATTCAACCTGAAGTACTGCCCGGCGAATGGCTCGTTCAACAACAACTCGCTGAGCCTGTACGGCTGCGACACCAACGGTCTGCCATTCACCTCGATGCCGCTGCAGTACCTGTCGCCCAACGCCTACAACCTGCAATTGTTTTACGACAAGGGAGCCTTGTCGGCGCGGCTGGCCTACAGCTGGCGCAGTCGCTTCCTGCAGGGCGTGGCCGTCAACGGCACCGTGGGCAGCGATGCCACCAGCGCCGATCCGGCGCGCGCAATAACCGGCCCCGACGGTAAGAAGCTTTATCCGACAGACGTGGGCTACGGCTTGCCGACCTGGCAGGAAGCGACCGGCCAGTTGGACTTCAACATGGACTACCGCTTCACTCCTCAACTGTCGAGCAGCTTCTCGGTGAGTAACGTGACCGACAGAGTGGTTCGTCAGACCCAGCAGCAGGGGATCGGCATGATGGGGCGCGCCTGGTTCGAGTATGGCCGCAACTTCCGCCTGGCGCTGCGCTACTCGTACTAAGGAGGGGCGGGGCGGCCCTGGGAGCGGGCCGCCCCCACCCCGCGGCACGATGGTCGGACCACCTCGTTGGGGTGGGGTGGTCCGTGCCCGCGCAATCGTCGCGCACAATCGAAGACCACATGGGCCGGCCAAAACGCGACACCTGGCTGGCCCGTGTGGGCCCCCGCAGATCACACCTCCAATGACTTTTCCCCGAATTCCATCGTCGTTATCGGACGCCGTTGCGGCTGTCGCGGCTGTTCCTGCGCCGACGGCCTCGGCCTGTGCGGCGCCCGCCGTAGTAGCGTTGCCCGACAGGCGCATCGCGCCGTCCCGCACGCCCGCCTGGCGCCGCGCTCGACGACACCAGGGCGAAGGCGGCCCCGCATGCGGGGCCATCGAGCAAGTCCTTTGCCGGCGACGGCAAGGCACACCATGAGAAAGTGACAACCATGTCCGATAATCACATCCGAAAAATCGTCATCGTCGGCGGCGGCACCGCCGGCTGGATGACGGCGGCGCCGCTGGCGCTCAAGCTGGGCGGGCGCTGCGAGATCGTGCTGGTCGAGTCGGCCGAGATCGGCACGGTCGGCGTGGGCGAAGCGACGCTGCCGACCATCCGCTACTTCAATCACGCCCTGGGCATCGATGATGCCGATTTCGTCAGGAAGACGCAGGCGACCTTCAAGCTCGGCATCGAGTTCAAGGATTGGGGCCATGTCGGCAACCGTTTCTTCCACGGTTTCGGCGACTTCGGCCCGCCGATCGAGCATCGCCCGGCCTACATGTACTGGCTACGCCTGTCGCGCACCTTCAAGGATATGCCCTCGTACGAGCAATGGTCGATCGCGACGGTGATGGCGCGCAACAGCCGCTTCGTGCCGCCGCACGAGGAGATGCCCTCGGTCGGCGACGGCTATTCCTATGCCTACCATTTCGACGCCGGCCTGTATGCCGCCTATTTGCGCGACTACGCCATGCAGCGCGGCGTGCGGCGCATCGAAGGCATGATCGATGGCGTCGAACAACATCCCGAGACCGGGTTCATCACCGCCCTCAAGCTGCGCGACGGGCGGCGTGTCCAAGGCGACCTGTTTGTCGATTGTTCCGGCTTTCGCGGCCTGCTGATCGAAGGCGTATTCAAGGCCGGCTACGACGACTGGAGCGACATGCTGCCTTGTAACAGCGCGCAGGCCGTGCCCTGTGCCAAGGCCGAGCGGCTCACGCCCTACACGATTTCGACCGCCCAGAGCGCCGGCTGGACCTGGCGTATCCCGCTGCAGCACCGCACCGGCAACGGCCATGTCTACTGCGACGCCTTCACCAGCGACGAGGCGGCCTGCCGCGTGCTGATGGACGGCCTGGATGGCGAAGCGCAGGGCGCGCCGCGCCAGCTGCGCTTTACCGCCGGACGGCGGCGCAAGTCCTGGATCAAGAACTGCGTGGCCATCGGTTTGTCGAGCGGCTTTCTCGAACCGCTCGAATCGACCAGCATCAACATCATCGAAGTGGCGGTCGGCTGGCTGGTGCAGTTTTTTCCCCAGCGCGATTGCCGTCCCGAGCTGGCCGACGAGTTCAACCGCATGATCACGGAACGCTACCAGTTCGTGCGCGACTTCATCGTCCTGCACTACAAGATCACCCGGCGCGACGATTCGGAATTCTGGCGCTACTGCGCCAACATGCCCATTCCCGATAGCCTCCGGCACCAGATCGAGCTGTTCCGCGAAACCGGCCATGTGGCCATCTACGATCCGCAGGGTTTTTCCTCGTCCTCGTATTTCTCGATCCTGATGGGGCTGGGCGTGGTGCCAAAGGCCGACGATCCGTTGATCGACGCCCTGCAGTTCGACCAGCTGCTGGGGCATTTCGCCACCCGCCGCGAGTTCATCAACAAGATGGTCAACGCGATGCCCGATCACGGCCTCTACATTTCCCGGCACTGCAAGGCAGCATGACGATCTCGTTCAAACGCATCGTCGAAGCCGTGGCGGCCATGCCCCGCATGGCGCTTTCCTGCGCGGCATGCTGGGACGCTGATTGCCCTGCTGTGCGCCCCTCGACGGCCGGCGCGAGGCGCCGCCAGCGGGTTGACGAGTAATTTAGAAACGACGACACACACAGGAGTGATTTTGAAACGACGAATACTATTGAAGCATTTGGGCGCGGCGATTCCGGCCGTCGCCCTATCGCCTTATGCGCGCGCCGCCGACGCGCTGATACACGCTGGCACGGGGACGATCGCGGCCGGCCCGTTCGCGCCGACCTGGGATTCGCTGGAGAAATACCAGACGCCGGACTGGTTCCGCAACGCCAAGTTCGGCATCTGGGCGCACTGGGGACCGCAGTGCGAAGCGGAACATGGCGACTGGTATGCGCGCGGCTTGTACGAGGAAGGCAGCGATCACTACCGCTACCATGTGGAGAAGTACGGCCACCCGTCCAGGTTCGGCTTCAAGGATGTGATCCACCAGTGGACGGCGGAGCGCTGGGATCCGGACGACTTGCTGGCGCTGTACAAGAAGGCCGGGGCCAAATACTTCATGGCGCTGGCCAACCACCATGACAATCTCGACCTGTACAACAGCCGCTACCAGCCCGAGTGGAATTCCACTAAGGTCGGTCCAGGCAAGGACTTGATCGGCGGCTGGAAGCGCGCGGCGCGCGCCAACGGCATGCGTTTCGGCGTGAGCGTGCATGCGGCGCGTACCTGGACCTGGTTCGAGGATGCACAGGCCGCCGACAAGAGCGGTCCCTACGCCGGCATTCCCTACGATGGCAAGTTGACCCGCGCCGACGGCAAGGGCACGTGGTGGGAAGGGATGGATCCGCAGGCGCTGTACGCGCAAAACCATGCTCGGGGCGTCGCCATTCCGGACCAGGCATACTGCGAGAAATTCTTCAACCGCACGCGCGACCTGATCGACAACTATGATCCGGACATGGTGTATTTCGACGACGCCGTGCTGCCCTTGTTCCCGTTTACCGACGTCGGCATGCGCCTGACGGCACACATGTACAACCGCAGCATCGCCAAGAAGGGCAGGAACGAGGCCGTGGTCAACGGCAAGATCCTCAATGAACAGCAGCGCCGCAGCATGGTGTGGGACATCGAGCGCGGCCAGAGCCACCAGATCGAGCCGCTGCCATGGCAAACCTGCACCTGCATCGGCAACTGGCACTACGACCGGTCGCTGTACGAGCGCAAGGCCTACAAGAGCGCGCAGACGGTGGTGCATACGCTGATCGACGTGGTGAGCAAGAACGGCAACCTGCTGCTGAGCGTACCGGTGCGCGGCAATGGCAGCATCGACGAACAGGAGCGCGCCATCGTCGAGGAAATCGGGCGCTGGATGGCGGTCAACGGCGAGGCCATCTACGACACCCGGCCATGGGCCGTGTACGGGGAAGGGCCGGTGGCGCAGGAGGCGGCCGCGCCGATGTCGGGCGCCGGCTTCAACGAGGGCAAGGGCAAGCCGTTTTCCGCGGCCGACGTCCGCTTCACTGCCAATGGCAAGACCGTGTTCGCCTTCGTCATGGGCTGGCCGGCATCGGGCAAGGTGTTGATCGAGGCCATGGGCAGCGCCAGTGCGCACCTGCCGGGCCGCATCCGGCGGGTCGAGCTGCTCGGCGCCAAGGGTGCGCTGGCGTTCGAACAAACGGCACAGGGCTTGCAAGTCACCCTGCCGGCCAATATGCCCGCCCTGGCTTACGCCAACGCCTTGAAAATTTCTTGAGGAGAAAGACTTGAACATCGCAGCCTTCGTGCTTGCCGCATCGCTGGCAACACCCGTGCTGGCGCAGCCGGCGGCACCGGCATTTGCCGGCATCTTCGGCGACCATGCCGTGCTGCAGCGCGGCGAAGCTTTGACGTTGTGGGGCACGGCGGCCCCCGGACTCGGCGTGACGGTGAGCCTTGGCGGAAAGACTGCCGAGGCCAAGGCCGATGCGCAGGGCCGATGGCGGGCGAGCATGCCGGCCATGTCGGCCGGCGGACCGTACACGCTGTCCGCCAGCGGCGCCGGCGGTACCGCGACGCTCAAGGACATCATGATCGGCGACGTCTACCTGTGCGGCGGCCAGTCGAACATGGAGTTTCCGTTGCGCCTGTCGACGGGCGCGTGGCCCGGATTTCCCGCCAATCCGGACCTGCGCTTCGTGAATATTCAACGCATCAGCGAACTTGCCGTCCAGCAGGACTTGAAGCGGCCGGCGGCATGGAACGTGGTGACGCCCAAGACCGTCGGCGAGGCCCCTGCGGCGTGCTACTACATGGCGCGTACACTGCAGCAGAAGCAGAAGGTGGCGGTCGGCTTCATCGGGTCGGACTGGGGCGGTACCACGATCCAGGGCTGGATCGGCGAAGAATCGCTGAAGACCCTGCCGGCCTACGCCGGGCGGGTCGAGGCGCTGGCGGTGATGGCGTCCAATCCCTCCAAGGGGATGGCCGACGAAGCGCGCCGCCACGAGCGATGGTGGGACGCGCATGACCCGCAGGCCAAGGCGCAGCGTGCCTGGAGCTTGCCGGGATTCGACGACGCGGCATGGCCGAGCTTGTCGCCGAGGGGATCGTGGAAGGATGCCGGCGTCGCCGCGTTGGCGGGCTTCGATGGCGCCGTCTGGTTCCGCACCAGCGTGACGCTGAGCGAGGCGCAGGCGCGCGCGGCCAACGCCCTCCAGCTCGGTCCCATCGATACCTACGACAGCACCTGGGTCAACGGCGTGCGCGTGGGCGGCGGCACTATTGCGTGGATGTCGCGCGACTATGCCGTTCCCGCGGGCGTTTTCAAACCGGGCCGCAACGTGATCGCCGTCCATGTTCTTGGGGGCGGCGGGCTGACCGGGCTGCCGGAACAGCGCGGCATCAAGACCGGCGACGGGCAGTTCATTGCCCTGTCCGCGCCGTGGAAATACCAGCTGGGCATGCGCGCCAAGGGCCTGGCTATCCCGGCCGCGCCGTGGGAAGTGCCGGTCAGCCTGTCGACGCTCCACAACGCGATGATCGCGCCGCTGGCCGGCTACAAGTTCAAACTGGCGGCCTGGTACCAGGGTGAGGCCAACACCGACGCCGCAAGTGAATACGAGACCTTGCTGCCGCTGCTGATCGCCGATTGGCGCAAGACCTTGGGCCAGCCGGAATTGCCCTTCCTCGTCGTCCAGTTATCCTCGTTCGGCTCGATCGCGACCAAGCCCGGGCCTTCGAACTGGGCGCAGTTGCGCGAAGCCCAGGCCAGGACGGTGCGCAACGACCCGCATGCCGCGCTGGCCGTGACGATCGACGTGGGCGACCGCACCGACATCCATCCCGCGCAGAAAGCCGTGGTCGGCGCGCGCCTGGCCCGCGCGGCGCGCGCGCTGGCCTACGGTGAAGCGATCGCGCCTGGCGGCCCGGAAGCGGTCGGCGCGAAGCGGGCAGGGGAGGACCTGGTGGTCACCTTCAAGAACACCGGCGGGGGCTTGCGCACCTATAGCTCTGGCCATGCGATCGGATTCGAAGCCTGTGCCGGCGCCGTGTGCCAGTTCGTGCTGGCGGTGGCGCAAGGCGACACGGTGACGCTGAAAGGCGCCAACCAGCCAGGCACCACGCATGTGCGCTATGCCTGGGCCGATGCGCCGTATGTCAATCTGTACAGCGCCGACGACTTGCCTGCTGCGCCGTTCGAGATGGCGCTGTAAGCAGGCAGACGCCGGCCGATTGCATCACTCATTGAGCTTTCCCCCTGGGCTGTTGGCCATGTACTGCCTGCTCCAACCCGCCCTTGCGGAAACGGTCAAGGCGGACGATGTCCGATCCTTGCAGGCGGCCTTGGACAAAGCCCGGGCGAACAAGCGCATTACCCGCATCGAGCCGGCAGCGGGCACGTATGCCTTGCGCGCGCCCATTGTCGTCGACGAGAGGCTGTCCGGCACGGCAGCGACACCGTTCGTACTGGCGGGCGCCACAGGTGCGCGTCCGGGGCTGACCGGTGCCGGAAACCTGGCCAGCCTCCACTGGGAGGCTTGGGAACGGCGGCATCTGGCGTGCCGCCACGGTGGCGGCGAGATACTCTGGAGGCTCCTGCAGCACGGCGGCATGAGCGAGGTACTGGCGCGCCGGCATTCCGTCCGAGCGGGCCGGGCCTGGGGGAGGAGTCGGAACTGTTGCCGTTCCACAGAATCGCGCGCAGATACCACAACGTGTATTGGGGTCACCTGACGGGGGCTTCACTGGCGCGAGAACTGAGCGGCACGAGCACAAACACGGCGATCGGCCGCCCGTCTTCGACATGCGGCTTGAACGGCGCGCTTCGGCCGCGAGCTCCTCTGTCTTCCACCGTGTCTACAATGTCAGCGCCTCTATGCGCCCCGTGACCTCGCGGTCCGGCATGCCGCGCACACCCTTGGCGGAGAACTGGCTGACCTCGCGCAGCGCGAACAGCGCCGCCCCGCCTTGCCCGCGCTGCAGATTGACGGCATGAAAGCTGGCATCGCTGACATCGTCCAGCACGACCGCGGTTCGCCCCTCGGGCTGGACGTAGCCGACCTTGACGTGATGAACCTCGATTGCCTTCACGTGACGCAGGTAAAACGCATACGCCGGCGCCTTGCCGAACATGCCTGGCTCCGGATACCCATCGGGAAGTTCGGGCGGCACCAGCGCGCTCCAGGCCGCATCTCCGCCGCCCTGCGTTTCTATCTGCACATTGCTGATGCGAATATCCTCGATCGGATGCCCCGACAGCCCGGCAATGGTGCTTGCGTGATTGCGGTACGCACCGGAGACGACAATATTGCTGATATTGATGCGCTTGATGGTGCCCACCGCCGGTTTGTTCGGTCCGCGCAGGCGCGCGCCCAAGCGTATGAAGATCGGATCGTTCACCACATTGCGCATCGTGATGTTGGAAATCGTCACGTCCTCGATGTGCGAACCGTCCACGCTTTCGATCGCCAGGCCGCGGCAGGTGTCGAAAATGCAGTTCGTGATGGTGATGTTCTTGAAGTCGCCATTCGACTCGGTGCCCAGCTTGATGCGGCCGTACAGTCCCGAGCGGTACTCCGGCGCACTGCGCTTGAACGTGCCATCGAGCAGACTGCCCTCGTCGAAATTTCCCGACACCATGCAATCGGAGATCGTGATGTTCTCGCAATGCTGGATGCGGCCCAGGCCGTAGCTGGCCTTGAGGCAAATCGCATCGTCCCAGGGCGTATTCAGGCTGCAATGCGTCACGTGCACATTGCTGCACGCGTCGATATCCATGCCGTCGCGGTTGGTGTCGATGGTCAGGTGGTCGAAAAGCATATTCGAGCAGCCGGTCGCCAGGATGCCGAAATGGCCGCCATGCAGGATCGAGAAATCGCGCAAGGTCACGTTACGGCACTCGCGCAGCGCGATCGCCTTGTCGCCTTCGCCGGGCTGGTCCGGCTTGTCGGTGTAGTTGCCGGTGGTTTTGTCGTGGCCGCTATTCAAGCATTTGCCATGGATTAAGCCGCCGCCCACGATGGCCACGTGGTCGAGGCCGATACCCCAGATCAGGCTGTTTTGCCAGTGGCTGTGGCCATAGTCCTGATAGTTGCCGCCGGCCTCGTTCGGCTCGGGCAGATCGTAGCGCGCCACGCTCGGGTCCACCGCTTCGATCACCGCGCCCGTTTCCAGGTAGAGCGTGATGTTGCTCTTGAGCCGGATCGACGCCGACAGGTAGCGCCCCGGCGGAACGTACACGGTGCCCCCGCCCGCGGCCGCGGCAGCAGCGATGGCCGCATTGAGTGCCGGTGAGTCGAGCGTGCGGCCATCGCCCTTGGCGCCGAAGCGCTTGACGTCGAACAGCGAGCTCGTTGGGATGGGCGGCGCCGCCAGCGCGCAGGCCGGCAGCGCGGCAGCGAGCGCAACGGCCCGTGCCAGGAAATGTCTGCGTGTAGGTGGCAAGGTAACGTTCTTGAATGTGTCCATTGGATAGGGCTGCTTTCTCGCTAGGCTGAAAGACGCAAAAGCACGGAGCCATGCGGCTTGATGCTCTGACGGATGACGCCGCGACAGGTCGAACGCGATGTCCACCGGCCTGTCTTCCGTGTTGAACAGCGCAAGGTAGTAGACCGATGTTGCGCCGCTCGCGCGCGCGCTCCGGATGCACCTGCCTTGGTCGGCGTGCAGCGGCCGGTTCTGGTGACTCTTCTGGTTTTCCGCGAGCACTTCCGGATTGGTCAGCAGGGCGAGCGTGGCGTCGATAGCCCGACGGCAGCAGCTTCTGCGCCATGATGCCCGCGTTCTCGAGGGCCTGGGCTTCGTTGATCGTGGTGGCAAACGAATTCCAGCTGTTCCAACCCATCGGTGGCGTGAGCGCCAGCGCCGTGCGGCTGACTGGCGTTTTCTTTTCACACTGCGACAACTGCCGGGACAGGAAGCGCCGCAGCGGCGACGGTGGCCATGGATGCGGTGAAAATATGACGTCGGCGAGCGTTGGTCATGATAGTGATGATAGATAAGTTGAAACTGAGGTGAGCAATTTTATGCCAGTTTATGGCCGCGACATTTGCCGTTTCCGCGAAAGTTGAGAACAAAAAAGCTCAACATTTACCGTTCGCCGGCGAACACCTCGGCGCGACATAATCGGCGCATGGGGCGAACCTTCCTCTCCGGCGTGCTTTGCGCGCTCGCTGCCGCAGCCTTGTCTGGCGCCAGTATGCCGTTCGCCAAGCGCAAGCAGGCGTCCGCGTCTGGCGCCCACGCCCGCCACTTTGCGGATTCCGGCGATTAAATCCTAGAGAACAATGCGCTTTGCTAGAGGCTCTTCATTTATGGCTGTAGTTAATTCGGAACCAGTCAAAATCTGCATATCCGCTTAGGGTACCAGCCGCTTCATACCGTGCTGAACCGTGTTCGTGGACGAATCGATGTCTTTAAAACCGTCTGGCAACGGTTGCCGGAACGCGGAATGGTCGCCTGCCGTTTTGAGGAACTGACGGTGAACACGTCACGAAACCGGCTCGTGCACACGGCACTCGAGTCAGTCTCGCGACTTGTGAAGGACAGGGAACTGCAATGCCCAATAAGAGCAACCGTTGAATCTTCGCGACATCATGAGCGGAGGGCTCAACGGCGGGGATCGTGGTCGGGGTAGGGGTAAAACTGACGTAGTGCCCGCTGTTGCCGGGTCAAGGATCGATGACCTTGGCATCGTATCGTGAATGGTACTGAGCCAGGAGCGCTATTAAAATGCTAAGGATAGACGGTCTGCTTGAAATCGACCGACCGGTTGCTCAGGTCATCGATCAGGGCTTGCTTCTTCCAGTCGTGGTGAACGTCGGCAGGCTGGTTTGAGCGGTTCAGGAACATCAGTGCCCACTGGCCGGCGTCGAGCGGCTTGGCATAGAGCTCCAGTGGACCGTCGGCCAGGACGCGCAGCGCCTGCACACCCAGCTTGTCCTGGGGTACCGCGATCACGCCGGGGTTGGTCAGGATACGACGGGTCGACTCAGACATCGAACGCAGGTCGTTGCCCAGGATGAGGGGCGAGGCCATCATGGCCCAGATCGACAGATGGGCGCGGTCTTCATCCTCGCTCATGCCGTTGCCCACTTCGAGCATGTCCATGTCGTTCCAGTGGCCGGGCCCTGCGAACTTGCGCAGGCCTGCCTGCTTGTCAAGGATGCGCAGCACGCCCAGGCCGGTCGAGAGACCGGGGCTGAATTCGCAGTCGAAGCAATTATAGATATCGGGTGTGGTGCGCCACGAATGGCCGACCTGGCTGGCCAGCGCCTTCATGCCGGATGGGAAGCGCTTGGGGTCGGGCTGGATGTTGCCGTCGGCGTCACGTTGGCCTTGGCAGCAATCGTCAATGTTCACGTACTGGAAGCCGGCGTCCTTCAAGCCCTGCTTGACCATGGCATCGGCGGTCTCGCGGATCAGGCGCTCGTCGATTTCGCAGGCGAATTTGTTCCGGCTGTTCCAGCCCATTTGGTGCTGGCCAGGCCTTCCGCCTTTCGAGCCCAGCTATTGCCGCAGGCGGCGGCACCGAGCAAGGTGCCTAACACGAGCTGCGCCGTGCGTTTGGTGTTTATCTCGAATCGTATCATTATGCAGATGTTAGAAAGTTTGCGTTCGTGTGGGCGGCCAACACGCTTGCCGTGATCGCCGGAAATGCAAGGTCGTGGTGCGAACTTTGTACGTGCATCGAACCGTAAATTCACGTCTCAACCGACTCATGTAGAACGAGGTGGCATTCGGGAAGCACACGCCCAACAGCGAAACTGCCCCGCTTTATTTTGTGTCTGGGGCCGTGGACGTTATCGGAACCCAGCCTTTGCCTGAAGCATAGGCGGTCCATCGCGGTCAACGATATCGCCGGCAATCGAATGTCTAGCAACCCGCAGAAATTGCAAGCAATCTTAGCCATAGTGAAAATTGGCCGCGGCAGCTGGCGGACCGGGTCGGAAGCATTGGCTGTCCTGGGAACCGGTTTGTATGACACCGAAAGACCGGCAGCTTCCCGGACTCAGGTTGATCCGCTGCAAAAATCCCTGGGACCGTCCATGTTCCGCCTGTTATGATGCCGGGGTCGTAGCCGTCAATACGTGTGACGCGGAGGCAGTTTAATACCCTACCTATATGCAAGAGTTCTACAAGAAGGCGCTGCTGGCGCTGATTGTCCTGCTGCTCGTGGACGCGCTGGTGGCAGTGGTTTTTGTTTACCGGACCTATCCGACACAGAGGCTGTTGCCGGCGCATAAAGAAGACTCCCGGTGGCATTTCGGAACGTATTCCGATGTGGCGACGGGCGGAGCGTCGTCCGTGCGGCTGCACGACGCGTCGCGCGACCGGCTGCGCTTTGACTTCAAGCTCAAGGATGTCGCCCCGTACCCTTTTGTCGCCGCCGACCTGACCTTCAGGGACGACAAAGGACGGCCGATCCACGAGGACTGGTCGAGGTTCCGTACCATTACCTTCGTCGCCAGGTGCGTGCCGGCCACGTCGATGACGTTCGAGGTGTCCACCTTCGATGAAAAAATCTCCAAGCCAGGCCAGTTCGAAACTTACCGTCCACCGAGAACGTATTTTTCGTGCAATGAGCAGGGCATGCCGGTGACGCTCGACCTGGCCCGGCTGCTGATTCCCGAATGGTGGTTCCCGGCAGTGAAGGAGGATTTGGCGCGCCAGGGCTATAAACTGGACAAGGTCGCCAAAATCATGTTCGGCACCAGCACGGCCACGCCACGCAATGTCGACGGGTATATCGAGATCAGCGAACTGACGTTGCATGGCCGGGATTACCGCTACCTGGCCGCGCTGGCGGTCATTGTCCTGGGTGGCTGGGTGGCGTTTGGTGCGTGGTTTTTCCAGGCCCATGCCCGCGCTTTGCTGGCCAGCGTGGATTCAAAAATGAAGACCAATTTGCCCCTGGTCGCCTATCGCCAGTTGACCCTGGAACCGTACAAGGACAAGGAAAAGGCATCGGTCTTGCGGTATATCGCCAGCGCTTATACCGATCCCAAACTGGACCTGGAAGCGGTGACGGCAGGGACCGGCGCGAACCGCTATAAAATCAATGAAGTGCTGAAATCCGAACTGGGCATGACCTTCACCGCTTACGTGAACAAGCTGCGGCTGACCGAGGCATCCAGGCTGCTGACTCAAAAAAGCAGCGCCGCCGTGTCGGAAATCGCGTATCTGGTTGGCTACTCGAGCGTTCCATATTTCAACAAGCTGTTCAAGGAAGAATTCGGCTGTACGCCGAAGTCATTCCGGGTGCTTGCCACCCAACAGCCGCAGCAGGAACAGCCCGCCGACAGCGCCCCGTCAGAACCACTCGCCTGACCCCTCTCATCCCCAGCACGCAGTTTGGCCGGAGCGTTCCGGCCGCGCAGCCTGATCCTGCGCGTCCCACCGCGGCTAAACCGCTGCCATCCAGCGCTCGCGCCAGGCGCGGGGCGCCCTGGTCATCCCACCCCTGCCAGGACCCATGTCGCGGGCCGCTTTTTCCTTCCGGCCCACCTGCCATACCTGACGCCCACTGCCACGGCGGATTTTTACTGTAGCTAACATTGCTTGCAATTTCTGCGGTTTGCAAGAAATTCGATTGACAGCGATATCGGTGCCCATGGGGGACAGCCTATGTTTCACACATGGGCCGGGCTCCTGTCCGTCGGCGCAGGTCTGCGCGCCGAAGATCGCGTCGATCCTGGTCTTCACACGGTTTTGCTCTCTGCCGCGGCGGGCTTACGCAGTGGTTTACGGGCCAGCGTGGACGTTTCGGAAATGCTTTCCAAGCACACAAGTAAAATGGACACGACGAAATTACACCGGATCGCACTGCTATTTAACGCGAACAAGATATTCGATTACGAAGTCATTGCCGGCATTGCCGCCTATTTTGGAAGTACGGGCGCGGCCAGGGATATCTTCCTGGAAGAAGATTTCCGATTGCGCCTGGCGGGCATCGAGCACTGGCAGGGCGACGGCATTATCGCCAATTTTGACGATCCGGCCGTGGCAGAAGCGCTGTCGCGCTGTAGCGTACCGGTGGTGGCAGTTGGCGGTTCCTATGCCGACCCGGCCAATTACCCGGCCGGTGTGCCCTACGTGGCAACCGATAATTTCAAGCTGATCGAACTGGCACGCCAGCATCTGATCGATGTCGGCCTGCAGCGTTTCGCCATGTTCAGCGTTCCCGCCACCGCGGAAAACCGCTGGGCGCAGGAGCGCGAGAATGCCTTCCGCGGCCTGATGCAGGGCGGCCGCCTGGAAGCGGAGATTTTCCGCGGCTGCGAAACCAGCGTCCATTCATGGGACGAGGCGGTCCAGGGGCAGATTGACTGGTTGCGCCGCTTGCCCAAACCGGTTGGCATCATTGCCGTCACGGACGCGCGTGCACGCCAGCTCATACAGGCCTGCATTATCGCCAACATCGAAGTGCCGGAACAGGTGGCGATCATCGGCATCGACAATGACCCGCTGGTGCGCAGGCTCACCCGCATACCGCTCAGTTCCGTGATCCATGGCGCGCAGGATATCGGGCGCGCGGCCGCCCGTCTGATCGGGCAGATGCTGCACGGGGTGCGCCCGCCGAAGACGCCGATCGTGGTGCCGCCGGCCGGCATCAACGTACACGCGTCCAGCCAGTACCAGCTGATCAAGCATCCGAACGTGATGCGCGCGCGCCACTTCATCCGCCAGTATGCGTGCCAGGGCATCAGGACCGAACAGGTGGCCCAATACGTGGGCGTGTCGCGCTCTACGCTCGACGCCGTGTTTCGCCAGGAGCTGGGATGCAGCGTGCACGACGTGATCCTGAGCTTCAGGCTCAGTGCCGCCAGGGCCGGCCTGGAGAGCGGGGATCGCACCAACGCCGACGTGGCGCTGGACAGCGGCCTTACGTCTTTCCAGTAAGTTCGTTGAATCAGGCGTGTTTTTTGAAGCTGACTTCCCCAACGATTGTGGCGCCAGCCAGCGCGGCGGAGCTACGTTCGATACCGGAAAACGTCAAGCCAATCCTGTTTGAGGAGACAGCATGTTTCGGAAGCATAATTTCATCGTCCCGACGCTGGTCGCGGCGCTTCTCGCCGGTTGCAGCGGGGGCAGCACGCCCCCCGGCGCGTCCGGCACCGCACCGGCTCTCGCCACCACCACCGGCTCGGCCACCAGTTATACGAGCGTGAAGTGGGCCGGTGGCGGCTACGTCACCGGCCTCGTCTACCATCCGACGACCGCGGGCCTCATGTACGCACGCACCGACGTTGGCGGCGCCTACCGGTGGAATAATTCGAACGGGTCGTGGACGCCCATCACCGACGGTATCGGTTTCAACGGGGGCGAGAGCGAGTTCCACGGCGTCGAAAGCATCGCCCTAGATCCGGCCAACGACCAGCTCGTCTACCTGGTCACCGGCATGTATACGAAAGACGGCGGCGGCAACCCCTCTAACGGCCGTATCTATGCCTCCGGCAACCGCGGCCTCACCTGGACGCACTACGACCTGCCTTTCCCGGTGGGCGGCAATGAAGGCGGCCGGGCCATCGGCGAACGCCTGAAGCTCGATCCCACCAATCCGTCGACGATGTTCTACGCCTCGCGCACGGCCGGCCTGTGGAAAAGCACGAACTCGGGGCAGACCTGGACCCAGACGGCTCTGTCGAGCACCGTGCTCACGGGCGCCCAGATCCAGGCTATCGGCGCCGTGAAGGGCGTCGAGCAGATCATGTTCGACAACTCGAACGTAGGTGGTGGCCAGACGACCTGGATCATGTATGCCGCCGTCGCACCGGACTACGGCCAGGTGGCGGGCCTGACCTCGATCCTGTACAAATCCGTCAACGGCGGCTTTTCGTGGACGCCGGTGTCAGTCCCGTCGACGGTGTCCGGCTACTACATCCCGCACATGGTGCGTACCAGCGACGGCATGTACTATGTGGTATTCAACCGGAACGCGGGCGAGGGCGCCGGCGGTCCCGGTTACCTCTACAAGTTCGGTGGCGTGGCCGGCAACGAGTCCTGGACCCAGCTCTCCAGCATCACGACCGGCGGCGGCTACGGCGGTGTGTCCGTGTACGGCACCGGCTCGACGGCCCGTATCGCGCTGGCCGTGACCGGGACCTGGAGCGCCGCCGGTCCTGTCGTCCAGATGTCCGACAGCGGCGGCAGCTCCTGGCGCGAAATCGCGGGCGACATGCTGCATTACGGCGGACAGTTCTGGGGCTGGATCGACGACATCGAGATCGATCCAGCCAACCGCGACCATATCATGCACGTCACGGGCGGGGGCGTCTGGGAAACCTGGAACGCGTCGTCGGCCACGCCGAGCTGGGACTTCCCGAACAACAACCTCGAGGAGACCGCCACCCTGACCGTCGTCACGCCGCCGGCCGGCGCGCCGTACAAGTTCGTCAACAGCGCAGGCGACATCGGGACATGGGTCCAGACCGACCTCGCGACGACGCCGACCCGGGGCCCTCTCGCCGATTGGAGCAATGGCAACTACGCCGACGTGCTGTGGTCTGATCCGAACTACATCGTCGGTGCCGGCCTCGACAACGGTACCTCAACCGTCTTCGGCTTCTGGTCCGGCGATGGCGGTAACTCGTGGTCGAACTTCGCGACCCTGCCTGCGGGCGCGGCAGCGAACTCGTCTGACAACGGGAGTATCGTGACCACGTCTCGCAACAACGTGATCTGGGCGCCGTCCGGCTCGGTGCCGTCCTACACCACGAACAATGGCGCGAGCTGGACCGGGACCAACCTGCCGGCGCCGGCAAACCCCGGCGGCTGGGCTAACGGCTATCGCCTGGTCGTCGACCGGAAGAATCCGAACAAGGTCTATGCCTACGATTCGGGTGGCGCATTCTGGGGGCCGGCGGGCAGGGTCTATGTTTCGACCGATGGCGGCCACAACTTTACGCTGAGCCAGGGCTCGGTGCAGGCGAACCTGTACTACAACGGCTTTGATCTCACGACGATGGCGGTGCGACCTGGGCACGCTTCAACGATGATGCGCACCAATACGGTGGCATCGGCGCGATGGCGGGCGATTGGAACACCTACGGACGCGTCTACTTCAGTGGCACCGGCCGCGGTCTGATCTACACCAACTGAGTAACACGTCCCTGACGTAGCCAATGACCGCTGCGGCACCGGAAACGGGCCGCAGTGATCTTTCCAAAGGCTGTGTACGAGTTAATTCGGTAGACGAGCGCCGGCTCGCTAACCGATCTGAACCACAGCTTGCAACCGGCGCGCGGTGTCGTCACACCGCGCGCATCGAGCCCCTTACCCATCTTCGACGTGATGAGGTAGCTTCCGGACCAGTCCCGCCATGCCGACGCCTCCTTGTCGACGGCACAGTAGAGATACTTCCGGGCGCCCTTGGTCTTGATATAGGCCTCATCCATTCTCCAGATCGCGCCTGCCTGGCGCTTATGCTTGCGCGGCAGCTTTTCGATCGGCGGCAGGAAACGCAATCCCTTGAAGCCGAATATCACAGACAGGCAGGCGTCCGGCGCTCCAGCGCGCCGGTCATCCTGTCCCTTGCCAGTACCCATGTTGCCGGTCAATCAACGACGGCTCCACGATTGGACCGCAACGTGGCAGCCATTCCGTCCGGCCCGCTTGCCCGACCTGACGCCACTGCCAGGGCCGATTTTTACTTTGGCTAATATTCCTTGCAATTTCTGCGGTTTACAAGAAATTCGACCAGCGGCGATATCGTTGCCCATGAGGGACGGCCTATGCTTCACACATGGGTTGGGTTCCGCAACCGCCTCCCAGCCGCAGACAATCCCGGCCTTCACACATTTTGGCTCTCCTCCGTGGCGGGTTTCCGCAGCGGTTTTATGGGGCAGCTTTGGCTGCCCCTTTTTTCGGCGCCGCCCGGCACGGGGGCACGCGTGCGGGGCACCTGGTGCAACGAGAGTTTGGCGCCCAGGACAATTGTTTTTAAATATATAACGATCAAGATATGTCAATACAGCGCCATCGAAGCAGCTGATTGACCGGTATCGATAAAAAAGCAGGGAGACAAGACGTGCACCTCAGGCTTATTGCATGCAGCAGCAAGCGGTCCGCAGACCTTTCCATCGCCATCCTTGCGTACATATTCGCGCGCTTTTTTTCCTGCGTTTTTGAAAACGATTTCATAGCGCCGGCGAGGCAGTGCGAGTCCGTACGTCCCTGACCAGGACCATCGTCCCATGCCGTGAATGTGGAGCGAAGCGGGGGCAGGGAGCAATCTTTTCTTGTCATCGGCGCAGCCGGTGCCGAGCAGTTTCAGCAAACAAAAAAGAAAGGAATATTCCAATGAGGAGACATACCATGAGATTCCAGCTGACGGCAGTCGGACTGGCCTGTGGCACGTTGCTGGCCGGCTGCGGCGGCGGCGGCGGTTCCAGCGAAGGCGCGATGGCGCAATCCATTTCGTTTCCATTCGTGGGCGGACCGACGCTCGCCGTCCCGCCCGACGTCGCGACCGTCCAGCTGACGGCGACGGCGAGCGGAGGTGGCGAGGTGACGTACACGTCGGATACGCCTGATATCTGCACCGTCAACGGCGCTACGCTGTCGCTGATCAAAGCGGGCGAGTGCTCGGTGACCGCCAACCAGGCGGGCGGCAACGGCTACGCCCCCGCCTCGGAAAAACAGATTTTCGGTATTCCCAAACGGCCGCAGACGGTGACCTTCCGCAATCCGGGGTCGCTGCCGCTGGATTCGACGCCGGTTCCGCTGGTCGCCACGACCAGCGTTGCCGGCAAAGCCGTTACCCTTGCATCCGGCACGCCCACGGTCTGCACGGTCAGCGGCAACACGATGACCAAGGTCGGCAACGGACTGTGCAAAATCACGGCGCAGGTAGACGATGATATCTATGCCCCCGGCACGGTTGTCCGGAGTATCCCGATCGGCACCGCGCAAGCGGATGCGCTGACGTTCCTGAGCGGCTACAAGGACGCTTCCACGACCAAAGAGCAGGGCCATGTCGACACCTACGCCGGCAGCAGCGAGGACGGTTGGTGGTGTGCCACGAACTGGTGCGGTCGCACCGTGCCCTCCGATGGCAGCAGCTTCACCTGGTACTACAACATCCAGCCGAAGTCCGGCGTTGGACTGGGTGGCTACATGGGCCTCAAGCTGCTCGCTCCCGGCCTTAACGAGCTCGTCAAGAACGGCAACACGGCCGCCGGCGTACGGATCGATGCGCAGGGGGCGCTGAAGTTCACTCTCGCGGAAAACCCTGAATGGTTCGGCACCGGTAACAACGCGGTTGATATCAACCTGTACCTCGGCCACTTCGCTCTCAACGCGAAAGGCGAGGCCTGCAACGTGAAGCTGCACGCGGTGGTGACGCCGACCGCTGCAGCCGCCACGAGCTACAGCGTCGGTCTCAAGGACAAGTTCACGATTGCCGAGTCGTGCGGCCTGACGGGACTCGACCTCTGGAACGAGTTGCAGGACTACCCGATCTCGCAGGTCGAATTCTCCGCAGTGAGCGCGAACACCTCGATGGCGACCGCGGGCGCGGACAAGCTGACCTACTCGACCCAACTCACGCTGACCGGCCCCGTCACCTTCCAATGACTGCGGACGGCAACCAAGGCATTTCATAGAAAGATATAGATAATGAAAAAAATCGAGACGAAGATCGTGAGGAAACCGATCAAGATGACCGCGCTGTCGTTGGCGGTGGCGCAGGCCGCACTGGTCTGGGGCGGCGCGGCGCATGCGCAAACGGCGCCGGCTGGCGACCCGCCTACGCAGACGGTGGTCGTGAGCGGCCAGCGCGCCGCCATGCAGTCGGCGCAGAAACTCAAGCAGAACGCCGAGGAAGTCATCGATGCCGTCGTTGCGGAAGAAGCCGGCAAACTGCCGGACAAGTCGATCACCGAAGTGCTGCAGCGCGTCGCGGGCGTGACGATCGACCGCAACCGTTCGCGCGGCGACCCGGAACACTTCTCGGTCGAAGGTTCGGGCATCTCGGTGCGTGGCCTGACCTGGGGTTCGTCCACGCTGAACGGCCGCGAATCGTTCTCGGCCGGCTATCCGGGCCGTGAGCTGAGCTGGGGCGACATCCCGCCGGAACTCATGTCCGCAGTGGTCGTGCACAAGAATCCGCCCGCCGAGCTGGTCGAAGGCGGTGTCAGCGGCCAGGTGGATCTGCGTACCGCGCTGCCGTTCGACTACAAGGACGGCAAGGTCGCCCTGTCCGTGAACGGCAACTACAATGCCCTGGGCAGCAAGAAGTCGCCGGGCCTGTCGGCCCTGGTGTCGAAGCGGTGGAATACCCGCACCGGGCAATGGGGCGCGTTGATCGACCTGTCTGCCAACCGCACCAATTCCCACAACGATACGGTCCAGGTGGATGCGTATTTCCCACGCACCGACATCGTTGACAGCCAGACCGTCTGGATCCCGAAGTCCGCGTCTTTCCGCACCAACACGAGCCAGGTCGACCGTGCAGGTGTCTATGGCGCGTTGCAGTGGAAGAACAACGGCATGGAATCGGCACTGACGTACTTCCATACCGGTTACAGGTCGGCCAACACCGAGAACGCCACGTTTACGGCCGTCGAGTCGCCGTACCTGGTCAAGCCGCTCGATCCGGTGTTCAACCAGAACGGCATCTTGCAGAAAGGCCTCTACACTTACCCGATCGGCGGCGTGGGCGCGAACAGCTTCGCAGCCGGTGGCCTGGGTTACCAGTCCGACACCGGCTTCGACACCAGCAAATCGCAGACGCGCGAGATCGCCTGGAACTTCAAGTGGAACATCAACGACCGCTGGGCCATCCAGAGCGACCTGCAATGGGTGCACGCGACGAACAGCGCCGAGGGCAACGTCATGACCTTGGGCACGTTCGTGCCGAACCTGGGCATCGACTTGTCGGGCAATCTGCCAAAGGTGACATTCGACGACAACGCCCGCGCTTTCCTGGCGAATCGCGACAACTACTACATGAGCTTCATCATGCCGTCGATGACGAAGGCGAAGGGCGACCTGTATGCCTGGAAGACGGACGCGCGTTTCCACTTCGACGACGACGTGCTGCGCGACCTGCGCTTTGGCGTGCGCCTCACCAAGCGTACGGCGGTCCGCTCCGACGCCTCCGGTGGCATCGGTGGCTGGAGGAGCATTGCCGAGCCGTGGTCCGTCAACGCGACGAAGGTGCCGGGCACTCTGCCGCTGGTCGCGGACAAGGGTTGGCAAGCACGCCCCAACGTCAGTTACTTCAGCGATCCGCGCTACGGCAACCTGGTGCAGACGTCCTCGTATACGTTCCCGACGTTCTTCAATGGCAAGATTCCCCAAGTGCCAACCATGGTCGTTCCGGACCCGGCCTTCGTCCGGAACCTGGCCAATAATGCGAAACTCATGCCGGCCCTGCTGATGCAGTGCCAGGACGGCAACGCATACTATGGCACCAACAATGATTGCTCGACCGCGGATGGCGGCTGGAAACCGCTGGCCTACAACGACGATCCGGCCCAGACCAGCAGCCAGCAGGAACGCACCGAAGCCGCCTACGGCCAACTGCGCTTCGGCTTCGACAACTTGCGCTTCCCCGTCGAGGGCAACCTTGGCGTGCGTGTGATCCATACGCGTAGCGAGTCCCACGGCTTCACGATCTTCAATCCGACGTATGGCTCGAACGCGTCGGACGTGATCCCGCGCTTCGCCGCGATCAAGGATCCGGTGAATGCGTCGCAGCAGTACGTCGACGTGCTGCCCAGCCTGAACCTGAAGGCCGACCTGACGGACAAGCTGCAAACCCGTTTCGCGTTCGCCAAGTCGATGTACCGTCCGCCGTTCGACAACCTGAACGAGTACATCAACCTGAACCAGAACATCACGTCGGGCACCGGCGCCGAGGCCGGCACCATCAAGAGCATCAGCTACACGGGCAACGACCGGGGTAACGCCAAGCTGAAGCCGGTCCGCTCCAGCAACTTCGACTGGACGCTCGAATGGTATCCGGGCAACGGTTCGTCGCTGACCATGGCCGTGTTCCGCAAGAATGTGCGTGACATCATCTTGAATACGGCATTCACCAGGACCTACAAGAGCCTGGCGGGCAACGACCAGACGTTCCTGATCACGGGGCCGGACAACGTCGCAAAGGGTTCGGTGACGGGCCTGGAACTGGCGGGCCAGACCTACTTCAACAATGTGCCGGGGCTGGACCGCATGTTGCCGGACTGGGCCAAGGGCTTCGGCATCTCGGCGAACTACACGTACATCGACAGCAAGCAGGACCTGTACCATCCGTTCACCCAGAAGTATTGCCCGGCGAAAGGATCGTTCAACAACAGCTCGCTGAGCCTGTACGGCTGCGACACCAACGGCCTGCCGTTCACGTCGATGCCGATCCAGTACCTGTCGAAGAACGCGTACAACATCATGTTCCTGTATGACCGTGGCCCGCTGTCCGCGCGCCTGGCCTATAGCTGGCGCAGCCGCTTCCTGCAGGGCGTGGGTGCGAACGGCACGGGCGGCGACAACGCCATGAGCGCCGATCCGGCCCGCGCCGCCGCGAACGGCGGCGCGGCACCGACGGACGTGGGCTACGGCCTGCCGACCTGGCAGGAAGCGACGGGCCAGCTGGACTTTGGCGTGGACTACAGGTTCAACGAGCACATCTCGGGCAACTTCTCGGCGAGCAACCTGACGGACATGGTCGTACGCCAGACGCAGCAGCAAGGCATCGGCAACATGCCCCGTGCCTGGTTCGAGCCGGGCCGCAGCTTCCGCCTGAGCCTGCGTTACACGTACTAAAGGGGAAAGGCGGTCCCGCCTGCGGGGCCGCCCCAGCCTCTGCGCCAACAAGCCAGCCCGGTGCGGACTGGCTTTATTCGCTGGTACGCGGCTTGACCGCCAAGCTACCGGTTCGCCACTGTCGGACCTGCCAAATTTCATTCACATGCACTCGCTATATTCGAAAGCATTGGTCCGGCTGATCCTGCTTCTCGGGATGAGTACACTGACCGGGTATGTTTGCGTCAGTTGCAGCCATCACCGCGTCCCGTTGTTTGGGCAGGAAGATTTTTCCTGGCAGTTGCGAACGCACAAAGGCAACGACGCGACAACCAGCCTGCGTGCGCGAGTCGATGCCGCGCGCCTGATCATGGAATTCGTCCTGTCAGGCAGCAGTTCCAGACCCTATGTATCGAGCGGCCTGCTCTTCAGAGACAGCAACGGTAAACCGGCATTGCTCGACTGGTCGAGATTCGGCAAGATCAGTTTCGAGGCACGCTGCTTCCCCGCCGCTACCATCCGGGTCAGTCTGACCACCTTCGACGACAAGCTGTCCAAACTGGACGAGCTGATGACCTACCGCTCGCCGTCGGCATACATTAACTGTGATCAGGACGGGGCTCATGCCGAACTCGATCTGGCGCATTTGACTGTTCCGCAATGGTGGGTCGACTTGAACAAGCTCAACCCATCTGACCTGGGCTACTCGCTGGCCAGGGTTGCGCAGTTCGAAGTGGGCACCAGCACTGCCAGCCGTGTCGGCGTCCCGTCGCGGATCGACATCACGAACATCGAAATGCACGAGCGGAAATACGGCTACCTGTATTTTCTCGGCGCGTTCCTGACGGTAGCCTGGGCTGGTTTCGGATTCTGGTTCGTCAGGCAGTATGCGGTGATCCTGGCCAATGATCTTCATGCGCGGATGCAGAAAGACTTGCCGCTGGTGGCGTACCAGCAGTTGGCGCTGGAGACGCACCGGGAAAAAGGAAAATCCGCCATTCTGCGCTTGCTGGCGACACGTTATGCGGATCCGGAACTGGATCTGGAGACCGTGGTGACGGAAACCGGCGTCAACCGCAATAAGGTCAACGACCTATTAAAGGCGGAAATGGGGTACACCTTTATCGGCTACTTGAACAAGCTCAGATTGGCCGAAGCATCGCGCCTCCTGGTGGAAAACACCGGTGCCAGTGTTGCGGAAATTGCCTATTCGGTCGGCTACAAAAATTCCTCGTATTTCATCAAGCTCTTCAAGCAAGAATACCAATGCACCCCGAAGGCATTCCGGGATGCATGCAAAAAGGACGCGCGCGAGCCGGCGCGATAAGGCCCTCCGCTGGCCGCGGTCAGCGGGAGACCCCGCTTTGACCGATCCGGTAGTAGTCAAAGTCGACGCGGCCGCCCGCGGTCTTCGTCGAATAATAGAAGAGCGCGTAGCGGTAACCCATGAAGTGCGGGAAGGTATAGACAAGGCGCGAGGGACGCCCGATCGGGGTCCAGGATTTGCCGTCGAGGCTGTAGGAGAAGCGGGCGACTTCAGGCGTCCCAGGTATGCCGTAGATCTTGGCGCCATCCTCGTCGACGCCGAAGCGCGCTTCTTCAGGCGCAGACTGGAATTCGGTTTCGACCTTGAGGTGAACGGTTTTACCGGCGAGGGGAATGGCGGCGACCTCCTCGGGCTGGTCGGCGTCGGCGCTCACCATGACGAGAGATCGGGCGCCGTCGCTCATCTTTACGCCGACAAAACCATACTTTTTCTGAAAAGCGGCCAGGCCGGCCCAGTCGCCGTCTTTCATGCCGCTCACGTCGATGCTGGTGGTGGCGAAACTGCTAGGGCCAAAGGTGCGCTGGGTGAGGGTATTCCTGGCCTCGGGCAGGCTGGAATCGACCCGGCTGGTGACGAGGCTCAGGTAGCCCGGGCGCTTGGTGAGCGACCAGTTACGAGGGTCGGGATTGTGATTCCATTGCCAGGCGAGAGGCAGGTCGCGGGCGCCGGGCCGGCGGTCGAATTCATCGGACGCGACGATGCCGGAGGCGCCGGAGGCACCCTGTCCGCCGGCGGGGATGTCGAGCGTCATGGGCACCTCGCCGTCCTGGCCGAGCACGGGCCAGCCGTCCTGCCAGGTCACGGGTACGAGGTAGGGGACGCGACCGACGGCGCCGTTGTCCTTGAAAAGATAGGCATACCATTTGCCTTCCGGAGTGTCGATGAGACCGCCCTGGGCGATACCGCGATCATCGAGCGCGATGCGCCCCTCGTAGGGACCGTCGATCTTGTCGGCGCGGTGGACGATGACGGTGCGTGCCCAGCGGGTCTTCGGCGAGGCGATGTTGAAGAGGTAGTAGCGGCCGTTGATCTTGGAAAGCTGCGAGCCCTCGGCTTTGAGCCCGCCCTGGTCGGCGCCGAAGAGGGCGTTGACGTTTTCGATGATGACCTTGTTCACGCCGCCGGGCTTGAATCCGGACAGATCGGTTTTCAGCTCCCTGAGCGAGATGCGACCGCCCCCGAACACCATGTAGACACGACCGTCGTCGTCGAAAAACAGGCTGTGGTCACCGATCGCAGGCTCGAAACTCGTCTCTTTCCACGGGCCGCGCCCGGGGTCGCGCGTGGCGAAGATGTGGGTGCGTCCTCCTGCGGTGGCGGAGAAAGTCGAGGCATAGAACATGCCGTCGTGGTAACGCAGGCTGCTGGCCCAGGAGCCCTCACCGTAAGCGTTCTTGCCGTTTTCGAGGCGGAAGGCTTCGTTGTCGGCCAGGGTGTCATAGGCGTACGAGGCCATGCTCCAGTTGACCAGGTCCGTCGACTTCATGATCGGCAGGCCCGGGCTCATGTGCATCGTCGTGCTGCTCATGTAGTAGGTTTTGCCGACCCGGATGACTGCGATGTCCGGGACGTCGGCCCAGATCAGGGGATTATGGGCACGATTCGCCCGTGCCGCCGGAACGGGCCGGGGCGCGCCGGACGCGCGCTCCGCCGGCAGGTCGTGGTGTGCGAATTGCCAGTAATCGAACTTGAACAGTTCTTCGCCGGCCGCACCGCGGAACACGAAGAAGACATCCTGGACGCCGGAGGCGCCGGTGACCCGGACAGACTGCGGCTTCCATTGGCCGCCGGTTCCCGAGACCGGCAGCGTGCCGATCAGCTGGCCGTCGAGCTTGCCCAAACGAATCTCGATCGTCGCCCCGGTGGCCTGTTTCGGCTTGGCCGTGCTGGAGAGGCTGGCCATGAAGGCGCGCGCGCCGGGCGCGCCGAAATCGACATTGCGCACCTGGATGTAGGCCCCGTCGTGAATGTTGCGCACATTCTGGCCGCCGGCGCTGCTGGGTTCGATCTTGACACCGGACGACCACGCAATGGTCTCGGCTTCGACGCGCTTGTAGGGATCGAGGGTGGCGACGGGTGCCGGGCCTTCCCTGGTCGGCTGCACTATCGGGACCGAGCCATTCGGGTTGAACTTCAACTCATCGACGGCCACGGAACGCTTGAAGCCGTCGCCTCCTGGAAGCGCGGCGTTGTGGTAGAAGAGGTAGGTCTTGCCCTTGAAATCGACCACGCCCGGGTGGTTGGTGAAGGCGCTTTGCGGGGTCATGACGACGCCGCCGTAGGTCCACGGGCCTTCCGGTGTGGGGCCGGTGGCGTAGGCGAGATGCTCGGGGATGGGACCACCTGCAAAAAACAGGTAATTGAGATTCTTGCGCTTATAGAGCCAGGGACCTTCTTCGTAGGATGTGCCGCGCAAAGCGGGCTTCGGAATCGTCGTGCCTTGTGTGTCCGGAGGATTGCGCTCGCCCAACGCCTTGACGGTCATCGGATGGCGAATGATGCCATTCTCCCCGACGCTCGTGTCGTAGGAAATCATGTCCTTGTTCAGCTTCACCGACCACAGATTCGGGTTGCCCCAGGCGAGATAGGCCTGGCCCTTGTCGTCGATGTAGACGGTCGGATCGATGCTGTCGTACAGGCCGCCGGCGTGGCCGGCGATCAGTGGTTTCTTGATGGGATCGGTGTAGGGGCCGAGGGGATTGTCGGCCACCAGCACGCCTATGCCCCGGCCTTGCACCGGGGCGTAGAGATACCATTTGCCATCCCTCTCGATCACCTGGGGAGCCCAGGCGCCGTTGTCAAAACCGTCCCAGCCGGAAATCTCCTTGGCAGCCCAGGCGAAATCCCGGAGGGAGGCGATCGCGCCATGCTGGGTCCAGTTCACCATGTCCGTCGTCGTGGCGAGCACCCAGTCCTTCATGTTGAAGTTGTTCTTTTCGCCGACATCCTGATCGTGGCTGGAAAACAGGTAAAGCGTGCCCTGATGGACCATGGGTGCCGGATCGGCGGTATACATCGTTTGAATGATCGGGTTGAGCGCGAATGACGCCGCGGGCAGTGAAGCCAGCACGGACAAGAGAACGAGAGCGGAGCGGTGTGTTTTTTTCATGAAAGTCAGAAGTGAGGTGTGGAACGTGGAGCGGCCCTGATTACTCCTTCGGGTGAATCGGCGGCAGCGTGCCGGCAGGCGGCCTCCCTATCAGGCTGCGCGGCAAATAACTGTAATCCGCCGCGCCGGGCTTTTTCCACGCAAGCATCAGCGCGAGATCTGGGCCTGGACCCTGGAAGTAGCGCACGCGGAAATTGCGCAAACCCTTCTCCAGCTTGATCCTGGTCGCCACGGGGGCGGGGGCGTGGATGCCGTCGTTGTCGATCACGTTTTCATCGTCAATGCTGAGAACGGCACCATCGTCGGCCAACAGCATCAGTTCCCAGGTGGCGGTTTCCGCAATGTTGACGGTGAAGCGAATATCCAGACCGAACCATTCGATCGTCGAGCCCATACCGGGAAAGCCTTCGCGGAAGGAGCGCGGCACGATATCGAGCTGGGCCAGGCAAACGCGCTTGCTCGGCTTACGCCCGCGCATGTCGTACACCGATTGGTTGCCGGCAGTGAGGCGATATACGTCGGCGACCATATGCCGATCCGCCGCTTCGGCGCATTCCTCGAACAGCTTGGGAGGCGCGTTGGCCACGACCTCCTTCGCGGGCGGGACCGGGGCGGGTGCGGGCGCTGCGGTCGCGGCAGGAGCAGGAGCAGGAGCAGGAGCAGGGGCCGGCGCCGGCGCCCGGATGGCGTCGGGCACGACGTCGAGCACCGGCGGCGGGGGCGGGACGAGAAGGGGCGGTGGCGCGACGGTGGGTGGGGCGATATCGGCGGGCGCAGGTTCGGGAATTTTTTCTTCCGGTACTTTCTCTTGAAGCAGTGCCAATTCCAAGGCGCGCGGCGGTGGAGGCGCGGGACGGCGCGCGGGCGACAGCAGCATGGCGATCAGCAAGGCAAGATGGATGAGCACGACGATACCCAGGGCGTAGCGCCGTTTCCTGGGTCGCAATGACGGCTGCCTTTCAGTTGCGGGCGGGGGCAAGCTGGATTCCGGTGTTGAGCGCATACGTTTCCGAATACAAGATCAATTCATTGAGGCTTGGCGCCCTTGTGGCGTGCTTTGCCGGAGCGGTGAGTTGCCGCCGCTCCTGGTCAGGATGGGTCACATCGGCGCCATCGGACATGCTGAAGGTGAGCACCAGGCGCTTGTGCGCGGCGTTTATTGCTCCAAAGCGACCACCATCACGGCCTTTGCGGGCACCTTGATCGATAGCTTGCCGCCCTCGGCACGCGCGCTGAACGCCGCCGGCTTGATGACCTGCGGATTCCGGAACGTGTTGTGCGCATCCATCGTGGCCGAGGTCAGGACCTTGCCGGCCGCAGCATTAACCTTCGCGCCGGCGACGTCGACGGCGACATCGACCGCCTTGTGCGGATCGGTGTTGACCAGCGCCAGATACACCTTGCCGTCCCTGGCGAGTGCCGCCGATGCGCTCACCCCCGGAATGGTCGTTGCGCCCAGGGTGTAGCTGGTGTTGTCCTTGATTGCCAGCGGCAGCGACCTGGCATCCTGGAACGGCACATACATCTGGAACGTGTAGTAGGTCGGGGTCAGGACCATCTTCTCCTTGTCAGTCAGGATCATCGCCTGCAAGACATTGACCATTTGGGCGATCGTGGTCATGGGGACCCGCTCCGCGTGATCATGGAAGATGTGGAAGTTGAGCGCCGCCACGAGCGCGTCGCGCAGGGAATTCTGCTGGAACAAGGCGCTTCTGGCACCCGCTTCGTCATACCAGGTGCCCCACTCGTCGATCATTAGCCCGATCTTCTTCTCGGGATCGTGCTTGTCCAGTACGGCCACGTGATCCTTGATAAGCTGATCCATTTTCAAGGTATTGGCAAGGGTCGAGATCCACTCGTCTTCCTTGAAGCCGAGATCCTTGCCCTTGCCCTCCCAGGTGGCGCCCGCGATGGTGTACTGATGGACGCTGATGCCCACCGTTCGGCCCTTCAGTTCCTTGCTCAGGACGTCGGTCCAGGCGGTGTCGAAACCACTGCCGCCGCTGGCAATCATCTTCGGCCTCGAATTTCCGGGCGCCCTCAGGAAATTCTCGTAATTGCTGTACAGGTTCGCGTAGTAGTCGGGCTTCAAGTTGCCGCCGCAGCCCCACAACTCATTGCCGATACCGAAGTAGGCAACCTTGAACGGCTTGTCGTGCCCATTCCGGGCGCGCAGCCTGGCCAGGGGTGAGCCGCCGTCCGCAGTCATGTACTCGACCCAATCGGCCATCTCCTGCACGCTGCCGGTACCGACGTTGCCGTTGACGTAGGCGTCGGCGCCCAGCATGTCGATCAAGTCGAAGAATTCATGGGTGCCGACGGCGTTGATCTCCTCTACGCTGCCCCTGTTGACGTTGCTCGGGCGCTTGTCCTGCGGACCGACGCCATCGCGCCAATGGTAGGTGTCGGCGAAGCAGCCGCCCGGCCAGCGCACCAGCGGCACGTGCAACTCCTTGAGCGCACCGACGACGTCATTGCGCCAGCCCCTCGTGTTGGGGATGTTCGACTTCGTGCCGACCCACATGCCTCCGTAGATTCCAGTGCCGAGCTGTTCTGCGAACTGGCCGTAGACGTTCTTGTTGATGACAGGGCCGGGGCGACTGGCGTCGATGCTGATGCTGACTTGGCTGGCGGCAAAAGCCGGTGCCGCGATCAGGCCGAGAACGGCGAGGCTATGTTTGATGATGCTCATTCAGTCGTATCCATTAAAGTCGTTTATTTTTGGCGCGTCGATGCATCAGTGGTGAAGAACACGGCCATGACGCATGCGTCCACCGGCGCACCTGTCCTGCTTTTGGTTGTTGAACGAAATTCCGGGCAGCAGGCGCCGGCCGGCGCCCGGATGGACGCTGTTACGCCCAGCCTGGTCCAGCTGTCGCCGCCATCGGTCGAGGCGCTGGTTGGGCAGGCGCAGGCGGCACAGCGGCGGGGCCGGCAGCAACTGCATGGCCGCCGGCGCCACGGCCGGCTCAGGCTTGCGGAACGGGGAGCAGGCCCGCCGGTCCAGCAAACCGGCGAAGTCTATCCCAGGGGTTCGGGAAGAGTAAGGACCGAAATTACGCTAGCGGTGAAGACATTTACAAGGTGCAGATAATCGCATTGTTACTGCACTTCCTTGCATTCGACCTGCGGCGACGGCGGCGATCCGTGACGGAACGGATGCAGGCGCGGTTTGCGCGGACACGCGACATCGATAGCGTCGTGTTATCGGGCTCACGCAGCACGGCGCTCCGCTCATCCAGGCCGTAGCTGTAAATCCCCAAGTTGTGCAATTTTTCGCATATTGCAAGCAATTTCGAGGGAAGCGATAACGGCCGTGGCGCGGCCCTCGGTATGTTGGCGCTTGGCCGAAAAAATATTCGAGGCCGACGGGTAATTTGTCAGCATGAATATTTCGAGGTTACTTTGAAGCTCAGCCGTGTACTTCTATTAGTTGGAATCCTGTCATTAAACGTTGGCTGTGGCGGCGGCACGGCCAGCACGAAGCCTGCGGCGCCTGCGCCAACGACGCCAGTCCCAACGACACCGGCTCCAACAACGCCGGCCGCGGGTCTCTATCCCGACTACAACCAGAATCCGATCGCGCCCGACGCTACCGGCATGGGCAGCACCGCTGTCCAGCTCACCAGCAAGATTCGCTTGGGGTTAAATATTGGCAACACGATGGAGGCGATCGGCGGAGAAACGGCCTGGGGCAATCCGCTGATCACCGAGGCGATGATCAAGGCCGCCAAGGCGGCCGGATTCAACGCCATCCGGCTCCCGGTGGCCTGGGACCAGTACGCCAACCAACAGACCGGCAAGATCGACCAGGCCTGGATGGACCGCGTCAAGCAAGTCGTCAAATATTGCGTCGACAACCAGATGTATGTGCTCCTGAACATCCATTGGGATGGCGGTTGGCTCGAAAGAAACGTTCAGCCCGACAAGCAAGTGACCGTCAACGAGAAACAAAAGGCGTTCTGGACCCAGATTGCCACGCAAATGCGCGACTTCGACGAGCATTTGATGTTTGCCGGCGCCAACGAGCCGGCTGTCGATACGGCCAACCAGATGCCGGTGCTCATCTCCTACCACCAGACCTTCATCGATGCGGTGCGCGCCACGGGCGGCAAGAATGCCTACCGTGTCCTGGTGGTGCAGGGACCGGCCGTGGACATCGATAAATCAGCGACGATGTGGACCGCCATGCCGACCGACACCGTCAGCAATAAGCTGATGTATGAGGTGCACTTCTACCCATGGCAATTTACTTTAATGGAAAAAGATGAATGGTGGGGCCATGCATTCTATTACTGGGGCAAGGATAATCATTCGACCACGGACACCGCCCACAATGCCGACCAGATGGAAGAGGCCTATGTCGATCAGCAGTTCTTGAAGATCAGGCAGCAGTTTGTCGACAAGGGCATTCCGATCGTGCTCGGCGAGTACGCCGCGATGCTGCGTACGAATCTGACGGGCGATGCACTGGCCCTGCATAAGAAGTCGCGCATCTACTATATCAACTACGTTACCAGGTCTGCAGTGGCCCACGGCTTGTTACCATTTTATTGGGATGTGGGCGGCCTGATCGACCGGGGCAGCAATAACGCAGTCCTCGACCCGGACCTCCTCGATGCGCTGGTGAAGGGCGCAATCCGGTAAGCTGCCACACGCATATTCGCATGACGTAAGTGGCTTGTAGCGGATGCGGTTCGGCTCGGCGCGTTCTTCGCCGGGCCGTGTCGTTTGGCCGGGTCCAGTTCCGGTCTTGCACACAGCCCGGCCAGCGAGACAGGCCCCCAATTCAATACAGAGATAATGCGACTACTTTCAATTACAGCGATGCTGACGGCCTTACTGGTTTGCGTGCCTGCCCTTGGCGTCGCCGAACCCAAACAACGCCTGATTGTCCTCACCGATATCGAGGCCGATCCCGATGACAGCCAGTCGCTCGTACGGTTACTTCTATACGCGAACCAGATCGATATCGAAAGCATCATCGCCACGACCTCTACGCATCAGAAGTCGCGCATTGCCCCGGAATCCATCCATGCGATCATCGACGCCTACGGCCGGGTACAACCCAACTTGTTGAAGCACGAACCGGGGTTTCCGAAAGCGCAGGCGCTCAAAGCGGTGGTGCGCTCCGGCTCGCAAGTCTACGGCATGCAAGGTGTCGGCGACGGCAAGGACTCGCCGGGATCGGACGCCATCATCAAGGCCCTGGAGAAAAATGATACACGTCCCCTATGGGTTGCGGTCTGGGGCGGTGCCAATACGCTTGCTCAAGCGTTGTATCGGATCAGCCATGGCAGGACATCGGAGCAGGCCGCTCGCCTGGTGAAGAAGTTGCGCGTCTACACGATCTCCGATCAGGACGATTCCGGTTTCTGGATACGCACCCAGTTTCCCGACCTGTTTTATATCGTCAGCCCTGGCGGGTATGGCAATGGCACGTGGACTGGCATGCACGCGACCGAGCCAGGCTTCGACAGCACGGAAGTGAGCAACGACTGGATCGCCGCGCATATTCAACAGGGGCATGGGCCGCTGGGTGCGGTGTATCCGGATGTTTCTTTCGGCGTTGAGGGCGATACGCCATCCTTCCTGTCCTTGATACCGAACGGCCTGAACGCACCCGAGCATCCGGACTGGGGCGGCTGGGGTGGGCGCTACGAGTTCTACACGCCTGCGTTGAAAGATACGAATCCGGAAGGCTTCACCGGCAACGTACCTGTATTGCAAGAGCCTCATGCCATCTGGACCAACGCAGTGGATAGTTACAGGCCGATGGTCCACAGCGACTTTGGCCGCGCCGTGCACGCCCACGACAAGGTCTCCACTGGGTACAGGACCACCATCTGGCGCTGGCGCAAAGACTTCCAGAACGATTTCGCGGCTCGAATGGAGTGGACCACCAAGCCATACAGGGGGGCGAATCATCCGCCAGTAGTAAAGCTTACCCCTGGCGATCGGCTGACCGTCAAATCGGGAGAGGGCTTCATGTTGAGCGCGGCCGGCAGCTCCGATCCCGATGGAGATAGCTTGAGCTACCTGTGGTTTCAGTATCCCGAGGCTGGCAGCTACAGGGAGGAGATCAAGCTGGGGTATGCGGAAAACCATCATACCGTTTGGGGGCAGGCGCCTGTGGTAAGCAAGACGGAGACCGCCCACTTCATCGTCAAGGTGATCGATAAGGGCAGTCCGGCGCTGACGCGTTACGGACGCGTTATCGTCACATTCGTGCCGTCTGCGCCCTGAGCATGCGGATAATCTCACCGTAAAACGAGGTAAAGCCGGTGACTATCGAATTGAGTCATCATCGTAAGGGAAATGAACAGCGATGCCGTTCCAGTTGAAATCTCCTGGATCGTGGGTGACGACGGAGTGTCGGAAGGGCGGGCAAGTGGGCGACACAGGAAGACTTCAGCCCGTTGAAGTGAGCCCGGTCCGCTGCAAAAAATGCCTCGGACCGTCGATATGCCGCCTGTTATGATGCCGGGGCCGTAGCCGTCGACACCTGCTGCGCCGAGACAGTTCAAGCCCCTACGTATATGCAAGAGTTCTATAAGAAGGCGCTGCTGGCGCTGATTGTCCTGCTGCTCGTGGACGCGCTGGTGGCAGTGGTTTTTGTTTACCGGACCTATCCGACACAGAGGCTGTTGCCGGCGCATAAAGAAGACTCCCGGTGGCATTTCGGAACGTATTCCGATGTGGCAACTGGCGGAGCGTCGTCAGTGTGGTTGCACGACGCGTCGCGCGACCGGCTGCGCTTTGACTTCAAGCTCAAGGATGTTGCCCCGTATCCTTTTGTCGCCGCCGACCTGACCCACAAGGATGACAAAGGACGGCCGATCCACGAGGATTGGTCGAGGTTCCGTACCATTACCTTCGTCGCCAGGTGTGCGCCGGCCACGTCGATGACGTTCGAGGTGTCCACCTTCGATGAAAAGATCTCCAGGCCAGGCCAGTTCGAGACTTACCGTCCACCTAGAACGTATTTTTCGTGCAATGAGCAGGGCATGCCGGTGACGCTCGACCTGGCCCGGCTGCTGATTCCCGAATGGTGGTTTCCTGCGGTGAAGGAGGACTTGGCGCGCCAGGGTTATAAACTGGACAAGGTCGCCAAAATCATGTTCGGCACCAGCACGGCCACTCCACGCAATGTCGATGCTTATGTCGAGATCAGCGAACTGACATTGCATGGCCGGGATTACCGCTACCTGGCCGCGCTGGCGATCATTGTCCTGGGTGGCTGGGTAGCATTTGGTGTGTGGTTTTTCCAGGCCCATGCCCGCGCGTTGTTGGCCAGCGTGGATTCAAAAATGAAGACCAATTTGCCCTTGGTCGCCTATCGCCAGTTGACCCTGGAACCGTACAAGGACAAGGAAAAGGCATCGGTCTTGCGGTATATCGCCAGCGCTTATACCGATCCCAAACTGGACCTGGAAGCGGTGACGGCAGGGACCGGCGCGAACCGCTATAAAATCAATGAAGTGCTGAAATCCGAACTGGGCATGACCTTCACCGCTTACGTGAATAAGCTCCGGCTGACTGAGGCATCCAGGCTGCTGGCCGAAAAAAGCAGCGCCGCCGTGTCGGAAATCGCGTATTTGGTTGGCTACTCGAGTGTTCCATATTTTAACAAGCTGTTCAAGGAAGAATTCGGCTGTACGCCGAAGTCGTTTCGGGTGCTTGCCACCCAGCAGCCGCAGCAGGAACAGCCCGCCGACAGCGCCCCGTCAGAACCACTCGCCTGAACCGCCTCATCCCAAACATTCAGTCTGGGCCGGCTCGTTCTCACCACGTAGCATGATTTCCTGAAGGCGAACAACAGTCTAATGGTATCGCTGAACAGGCCCCGACCGTCACAACTGGCGCGCGCGCCATTGTTTCAGGATCATTGGCGTGCAAATGGTGGATGAGCGCGCGCGATGACCGGTTATTCGATCCATGCCGGTCAGGCATGCGATCCAGATCGATTTTGGTCCCTGAGGAGTATCGGCACGGCGAGGCGCGTATGAGATAAAGCGAACACCATATCCTCGCTAAAAAAGGTGTGTTCGTGCCACCCATTAATGTCCTGGTCGTAGCTACGTCCCCCGACCTGATGGCGGAAGTCATCGCGGCGGCAGTCGTACGACGGACTGACATGACGCTTGTCGAGAGGCGCATTGTTGCGGTGCTGGAGGTCCACGCTGTATTGCAGTCCGTCCCGCCGTCCCTGCAGTGCGCCCTGGTGGTGGTCGGTTGCCCGGGCGACATCGAGGAACTCACGGAACAATGGCTTGCGGACCGGCCCAACCTCGTTATCCTGCGCCTGGACATCGTCGACGATGTCGTCCGGTTCACGCTGGGCGACATCGGCCTCGATCCCCTGTTGACCACATTGAAAGAACTTGTCAACCGCGTGGGAAGCCAACCGCAGGACCGGGTCTTGCGCTTCCAGATGCTTCAGGTCTCCGCCGGCGGCGAATCGAACACGCCGTCCACCGGGACAGCCGGGCCGGCTCGCCCGTTGCTCGGCGCGGCGGTCAACTGGATACATGCAGTGCTGCGCAACGCGGTCGAGCAACTGTCGAACGGTAATGGCGATCTGCCTGGCCTGACCGTCACCGCCGCGACCGTCTCCCAGCTGCTCGATGCAAGGGCCGGGAGCGCCGCGCTGCATGTCGCAGCGGAGGTGGAAGCCGCCGACACCGCGTTGACGCGGGCACTGGCAGCCGCGGACGCGCAAGCCGAACCGCTTGCGGCGGCGGTGCGGGCCCTGAGCCTGACCGACATCGAATTTCGCGTGCTTCTGCTGGCGCTGGCGCCGGAACTGGACGCCGGCTACCAGCGCTGTCTCGGGCTTCTGCTGGACGACCTCGGCCGGCGCGTGGGGACACTCGGCCTGTGCGCGACGCTGCTCGGCGCGCCGGCGCAGGTTCGCTGCGAGCTCGCCAGTGCGGGAAACCTTGCGCGCTGGCGCCTGCTGGAGAGCCGAACCGGAGACCTGCCGCCCGCCGATGAGCCGCTGCGGCTCGATCCGGCGATTGCGGATTGGCTGCTCGGAAATGGCGGCGCACTCGACCTCGACATGCGCACCCGGCGCGCGCTGCAGGCCAGCCCCTGGCCCGGCGCCGCCTTGCTGGAGCGCCAGCAAAAGCACATCGACGCGGCGGGATTGGCGGCAAGGCTCCAGGGCGCGGGCGAGACCCGGTGGATCCTGCTGGGTGGCCACGACCCGGCTGGCTGGCGCGCGCTGTTCGAGCTTGGTGCACGGCGCCTGCAGTCGCGGCCAGTGCGTGTCGAACTCGCGCGCCTTGTGGGAACCGACCTGATCGACATCGAGGAGTGCGCGCTACGCGTGGGGCGCATGGCCCGTCTGACCGACCGTCCACTGGTCGTCGATATGACCGGCGGGGACGACACGGCACAGTCGGACGATTGCATACGCGTCTTCCTCGCGGCCCTGTCGGGCACGGGGTGCAGGGCGGCCCTGATATGCCGGGATGAAGCGCACGTCGTCGGGCTGCTCGGATCGGCGGCCTTCGAGATCGAGGATGCGGCGCCACTGGCCGCCGTACGCATCAGCGGCGCCGCTGCGGCTGCAACGGGCGCGGACGTCGTCGTCACCGAAGAGACCGCGAAGCTCATGGCACAGCAGTACCCGCTCCAGCTCGATGCGCTCGAGCGGGCGATGCGGCTTGCCCGCAGCAGGCCGCTGCCGCACCAGGGCGAGGACGCGCGCTACGAGCGATTCGCCGCCGCTTGCAAGCAGGTCGCTGCCGAGGGCCTGTCGCGCCTGGCCGAACGTATCGAGCCCGTCTTCGACCTCGACAGCGTCATCCTCCCGCCCGACCGAAAACAGCAACTGGTCGAAATCGTCGACAGTATCCGCCTGGGTTCCAGGGTGCTCGATGGCTGGAAGTTTCGCGAGCACCTGCCTTATGGCCGCGGCGTGACGGCCCTGTTCCATGGTCCCAGCGGAACCGGCAAGACGATGGCCGCGATGGGCGTGGCACGCAGCCTCGATATCCAGATCCTGCGCCTGGATTTCTCACGGGTCGTGAGCAAGTACATCGGCGATACCGAGAAGAATATCGATCGTGTTTTCAACGATGCCCAGAAGTCAGGCTGCGCCATCCTCATCGACGAAGCCGATGCGCTGCTCGGCAAACGCAGCGAAGTGAAAGACGCGCACGACCGTTACGCGAACATCGAAGTCGCCTACCTGTTGCAGCGGATGGAGGCCTACGATGGGCTGGCGATCCTCACCACCAACCTGCGCCAGAACCTCGACGCCGCCTTCCTGCGCCGCCTGCGCTTCATCGTCGATTTTCCGCGGCCGGATGCCATTGCACGCGAGGAGATCTGGCGCCGTTGCCTGCCCGGGAAGGCGCACGCGCTCGACGCCGCGGCATTCCGGTTGCTGGCCCGCAAGATCGAGCTCACCGGCGGGCACATCCGGCAGATCACCCTGCGCGCGGCCTTCCTGGCCGCGGCCGCCGACGAGCCGATCGGGTTCGGGCACATCCTGTATGCGACGAACGCGGAGTTCGCGAAGCTCGGCATGCCGGCCATCGAATTCGCCGCGTCCGAGGGCAGGAGGGCGGCATGAGCGCGGACGCCATCTATCAGGTGACCAGGGCGCTGCGCCTGCGCCTGGAGCAGGTCGCCGGGGCCGGCAAGGTATTCGTCGGGCCGCTCGACGATCCGGACGTGGGCAACGCCTCGCTGATCCTGTTCCTGTACAGGATCATTCCCAATCCGAGCCTGCGCAATCGCGAGCACCGGGTGCCGTCGAGCGTGGCGCCGCCCCCGGCCGCCGTCTTCCGGAACGCACTGCCGCTCGATCTGCATTACCTGCTCACCGTCGGCAAGATGCCCGGCGACAACGAGGAATTCCTGCTCAAGGTCCTCGGCGCCGCGATGCAGGCCCTGCAGCTCGATGCGGAGCTCACCGGGCCCGAGGTGGCGCACGAGGCCGTGCACCTCTCGCTCGATCCCTTGACCACCGACGAGACGAGCCGCATCTGGGCGCTGTTCCCGACCGCGAACTACCGCACCTCGATCGCCTACCTGGCGACGCCCGTGTGGATCGATCCGAAATTGCCCGAATCGGTGGGCCCGCCCGTGCGGGAGGACCGGCTCGACGTGGGCAGCCGCATCACGCTGGCGGCGGAGTGAAGATCATGGCGCGCCCCTTCGACGTTCGCCTCCCGCTCGAGCAAGCGTACCGGCGCGAAGCGATGCTCGCCGTGGAACTGCTCGACCCGGTCACGCTGGAACGCGTGTCGCAAGGCGTCACGGTCACGGCGCCAGGGCTGGCCGGCGCACCGATCGTCAACTTCGGCGGACTATTCGTCTGGCTCCGGCAATCGACGGCGAATTTCCAGAAACTCGTCATCGATCCGGGTACGCGGCCTTTCGAACGGATGGAGATCGCGGCGGCGCAGGTGCAGCGCCCCCTGCATACGGTAGAGCTGAAGCCTCTTGCGAACTATCCATTCACGCCGGGCATCACGGCCATCCGCGGCGCGCTGTATGAGAAGAAGGTGCCAACGGGGCAGACGCCGCGGCCGGTCCCCGGCGCGACGATTCGCCTCGCGTGGCTGCACGAAGACAACGTCACCTGGATATCCGCGCCGGCGACGGCCGTGACGGACGCAAAGGGGGATTTCACCTCAATCCTGCGGCTTGCGCCCGTCGATGTTCCGGCTCTCGATGCGCAGGGGAAGATGTCGATCCGGCTGTTCGCGAAGCGCGCCGCCGGCGGCGAGAAGCACCAGGCGTTCCAGCTCCGGCCTGGCCGCGTCGCGGACCTGGCCTGTGCATGGGACGAGCTGGTGGTATGAATCGGCGACAAGGAGAACGATGCCATGATCGACAATGCGCCTCAAGCACCGGAAACAGAGTACAAGCCCGATTGCAAGAAGCTCCCCGATGCACCGAAGGTTCCCGGGATTCCGAAGTCCGGGACCTGCCCGGAACGGTGCGTCTGCCCGGACCCGCCCACAGGCGAGCCGCAGAATTGCTTTGACCAGCTCATCCAGGATCAGAACATCATCGTCAAGAAGGCCGAGCGCGCCAAGGTATTTGCGGACGAGCTCACGGCGATCCAGGACAAGGTGGCGAGCGCCCAGGTGGACTACACCCAGGCACGCTTCATTGACCTGCGCAAGACCTGGAAAGAGCAGGACGGCGCCATCGTCGAGCTCATCCGAAAACTGGTCTGCGCGGTCGGCTGCTGCTGGGACTGCCTGCTCGAATGCCGCCTGTGCAAGCAGCTGGTCGAGATCCGCAAGCTGGAAGACTGCCTCAACGGTCCGCCCGGGGCCGACGCGGCGGGAACCGGCCCGCTGACAAAAGAGGTCCATTCGCTCTACGACCAGCAGGCCTGGCACATGCGCAACGTGGCCCAGATGGACGCACGCATGCAGCGCATCACGGCCGTGCTGGCGGCCTGGGAGAAGCCCTCGAGCACGCTCGGCGAGGTGCTCGTCACGAACGCCGAGCTCATCAAGGAGGCGCAGAACCTGATCGCCAGCGACCCGGCCAAGGCGCTGTACGACGTCTTCATGGCCCTGATCCCGCGCCACTGGGCCATCCGGCCGCGCGGCCCGGGCCTGAAGGAGGAGTGGAAGTCGTGCATCGACGAGGATAAGTACGTCAGGATCTGCGACTGTCCGAAAACGACGGCGCCCACGCCCCCGGCGGCAAACGGGGGTCGCGCCTCCGGCCAGGACGGGGGGGCGTCCTGCGAAGTACCCGACCAATGCCGGTGCGACGACGGCATTCCGGACGATTGCTGCGGGCCCGACGCCGGTATCCTCAGCCTGCGCGAGAGCCTGGTCGGCCCGCTGCCTTACATCGTGGATCCGGCAATTTTCCCCGCCGTGATCTGCTGTCTCACCACGAACCGGCTGGCGCCGGCCAGCGAGCAGCTCGCGGAAGCGCAGGCCAATCTCGCGGCGTCGACGGACGAGATCGAACATGTCAAGAAACAGATCGCTGACAAGAAAGCGGCAATCGAGGCCAACTTCCGAGCAGCGCTGTCCAATCCGATCGACTGCGACCAGTTCCCGAAGAAAAAAACGCCGCCGGCGACGCCGGACGGCGGCAACGCGAGTGACGCGAGGTAGTCCGGTCACACCGTCAGCCGATCTCACATCCGGAGAATCACCATGACCGAATATCTGCATCCCGGCGTTTATGTCGAAGAGATCGAGCGGGGCCCCAGGCCCATCGAAGGCGTGCCGACCAGCACGGCGGCATTCATCGGCGAGACCGAGCGCGGGCCGACGAAGCCGCGCCTCGTCACCAGCTACAAGGAATACCAGCGCTGGTTCGGCGGCGTGTTCGGCGACGACAAATTCATGCCGTATGCGGTGAACGGGTTCTTTGAAAACGGCGGCAAGCGCCTGTATGTGTGCCGCGTCACGGACGATGCGGCAACGCCGGCCCAGGCGGCGTTCGGATCCAGCTTCATCGTGCGCGCCGTCGGCCCCGGATCCTGGGGCAAGCGCGTCTTCGCCAAGGTCGAGCCCAGTACCACCGAGAGGCCTAACGCGAATGGCGTCATGGAGCCGGTGGGCTTCAAGCTGCGCCTCGCGTACTACGACAAGACGCCCGTCGGGAAGCCGGAGGACTGGTTCAACAACTCGACCAAGCCGCCGTTTCCCGTTGCCTCAGAGACCTTCGACGACCTCGACATGGACGAGGGATCGCCGAACTACTGGCGCAAGCGTGTCGAGGGCAACTCGGCCCTGGCCGAACTCGTGGCCACCGGCCAGGGCACGGCGCCGCCGACCAAAATGTTCGCGCCGCTTGCCGCCAACGGCGTGGACGGCACCCTGCCGCTGGACGTGGCCGACTTCGTGGGGCGGGTGCAGGCGCAGCGCACCGCGGAGCAAGGCCTGGCCGCGCTAGAGCTCGATCCGTATCGCGAGGTGGCGCTCGTGTACGCGCCGGGCGCCCTGGTGGCCGTGAACAGGGCCGTGATCACCCACTGCGAGAATCTCAAATATCGGTTTGCGGTGGTGGACGCCGCGAGGCCGGAGGACATCGTCAATTTCCAGCCGCGCAGCGCGATCCAGGACACCAGGTACGCCGCGCTCTACCACCCCTGGATCGCCATTTCCGATCCGGCCACCGGTGCGCGCAAGGAGGTACCGCCGGGCGGCCACGTCCTCGGCGTGTACGCGCGTACCGACTCGGAGCGCGGCGTCTTCAAGGCGCCGGCCAACGAGATCCTGCGTGGCGTGCTCGAGCTCCTGGCCGACATCAACGACCGCATCCAGGACGTGCTCAACCCGCGCGGCATCAACGCCATCCGCCAGTTCCCCGAGCGCGGCATCCGCGTCTGGGGTGCGCGCACGCTGACCTCGGATGCGCTGTGGAAGTATGTCAGCGTACGGCGCCTCTTCATCTTCCTGGAGCGCTCGATCTACGAAGGGACGCAGTGGGTGGTGTTCGAGCCGAACGACGACCGCCTGTGGGCGCGCGTGATCGACACGATCCGCCTGTTCCTGCGTACCCAGTGGCGGCTCGGCGCGCTGTTCGGGCGCACCGAGCAGGAAGCATTCTTCATCACCTGCGACCGCACCACGATGACCCAGGACGACATCCTGAACGGGCGGCTCATCTGCGAGATCGGCATTGCGCCCGTGCGTCCCGCGGAATTCGTGATATTCCGCATCTTCCAGCACACCGCTGAAGCCCAGACCTAGGAGACAGAGCCATGGCTCGCATCGATCCTCTACGCAATTTCCGATATCGGCTCGAGATCGACTCCATCACGCAGGCCGCGTTCAGTGAAGTCATGATCGGCGAAACGACCATCGACGCCGTGGACTACCGCGACGGCACCGACCCGCCGCACGTCAGGAAACTCTCGGGCCTGACCAAGTACGGCAACATCACCCTCAAATGGGGGCTCTATGTCGGCAGCAACGCGCTCGACCTCTACAAATGGCACCAGGACATCTCCTCCGGCCAGGTCAAGTCCATGCGCAAGAAGGTGGTGATCGTGGTGCAGGACGAGGGCGGCGCCGACGCCGCGCGCTTCGTCGTGAGCGAGGCCTGGCCCATGAAGTACGACCCCAGCGACCTGAACGCCAAGGGCAACGAAGTGCTGATCGAGCTGCTCGAACTGGTCAATGAAGGCATCGAGCGCGTGAAATAGACGAAGCGAGCGAGGAGCATCCATGCATACCAACTCCCATCCCGGGTTCCGGACCGAAGTCGAATTCGAACTGCCCAAGGGCTACGTCGACGAAGAAGGCACGCTGCACCGGCGCGGCGTCATGCGTCTGGCCACAGCGGCGGACGAGATTTTGCCGCTGCGCGATCCACGTGTACAGCAAAATGAGGCGTATCTCGCAGTAATCGTGCTTGCGCGGGTCATCGTGAAGCTGGGCACGCTCGCCGACATCCATACCGGGACCATCGAGGGGCTGTTCGCCTCGGACCTGGCGTATTTGCAGCGGCTCTACGAGCAGCTCAATTCAGGCGACGATGCCGACGGCCTGGCGCTGTCCTCCGGCGCCATGAACGCGGCGGGCGGCCCCCTGCGCAGGATAAACGCGCTGGGGGAAGCATGAGGGCCTATCCCGTGAAGTCGCTGTACGAGGAAATGGCCTTCATTGCGCATCACTTCCACTGGTCACACAGCGACCTGATGCAACTTGAGCACCAGGAACGGCGGCGCTGGTGCCGCGAGATTTCGCGGATCAACCGGCGGCTTGACGGCGCACAGCCGAACCCCTTCGATCCGGATCGGTAACGGCCATGGCGCGCACAGACCCACTCCGCGGCTTCCGCTACCTGGTCGAGATCGACGACCTGGTGAGCGGCGCCTTCCTGCGCGTAAAAGGGATCTCGCGCGAAGTGCGGCACGAGTCGCACCGCGAAGGCGGCGTGAACGACTACGAGCACAAGCTGTTGACGCAGGTGACCTACCCCGTCGTCATCCTCGAACGCGGACTGGCCTTCGACGACCTGTGGAACTGGGCGCAAGCGACGGCCGATGGCGATGCCCGGCGCCGCACGGTCCGCGTGCGCCTGCTCGACGAGGGCGGCGCACGCGCCTGGGCCTGGCAGATCGAGAATGCCTTGCCGGTGAAATGGTCGTCGTCCGATCTCGACGCGAACGCGTCGCAGGTCGTGATGGAAACCCTGGAACTGGCCCATCATGGCCTGAGGAGGGCGACATGAGCGACCCCGGCGATCCAGTGGGCGATGGCGGGCAGGCGATGCGCGTGCGCGGCGCGCAGGGAGCGATGGTGCTGGCGGCGCGCCGCGCGGCCCGTGCGCTGCGCGGTCGCCGCTTCAGGTTGACGGCAGGGCGCTGGCTGCCCCGGCGCGGCCTGTCGCCGCGGACACCGCCCTGGAGGCCTTTGCTGTTGCGATGGGCGCGCATGGCGGCGGCGTTACGGGGCGCCGGGGCGGGGCGTGCGCCGGCAGCGGCGGCCCCGGTCTCCTGGTTTCACTGGCACTTTCATTTTGCGGCGGCTCCCGGTGCCGGGCCCGCGCGGGGTGCACTGGCCGCAACCGGCCCGGCACACGCGCATGCAACGGCAAACCGGGTGAATCCGCCGGGCGCCGGCCGGATCGCCGCCACGGGCGGCCGTGCTGTTCCTGGCTTGGCGGACACGATCGCAAGCACCGGCGTGCCGGCGGCTTCTGCACAGCGTGCGGGCAGCGGCGGGGCACGTCCGGCAGCGTTCGCGGCGAACGCGCGCTGGCTGCCTCGTAAGGCGGCCGGACGCCGCGCGCAAGCGATCAGCGCTCCAGCCGCGCAGCCCTTCGGCCAGGCCCGTGCCGCCGGCCGCGCTGCAGCGCAGGACATCCGGCCGGCATTGACATCGATGGCGGCGCCTGCAGCGGTGAGCCCGGCCATGCGGGCGCCCGACGCCCGGGAGCCTGGCCGCGCCCGCGACCTCTGGCGCCAAACGCCCAGCCAGGTCAGGCGCAGCTTGCCGTGGCCGAAGCGCGCGCCGGCGGCGGATGACGCATTCGATGCGCAGCGCCCGGCGGCCGCGTGCCGCGCGCCGGGCGAACAGACCTGGCGTGCAAGCGGTCCCGCGGCGACAGCGGCGCGGGCCGGGCGCGCCGGCGCCGCGACCGGCGCGAAGGTGCAGGCCGTGCCAGGGGCACGCCTGCGGTACCCCCGCGTCCAGGCGGCACTAACGCCGTCGCCGCCGCGGGGACTAGCGGCGGGGCGCGCCTTCGATGTGCAGCGTGCGCCACCGCGGCGGTGGGCGCCGGGCGAACAGGCATGGCGCGCGTGGGAGCCGGCGGCGACAGCAGCGCATTTCCCGCGGCAGGGCGCCGCAGCGCGCACGGCGGCCGCCATCGCCATCGGGCGGCCCGTGGATCTCGTCTGGCCTGCCGCTCCGGCCAGCGCCGCCGCGCCGGGCTTTGCTCCGGGTTTCGGCAGCGCCCCCGCTGTGGGCGCCGCGTCTGCGCCATCGATGCCCGCCGCCGGGGTGCCCGCGCCATCGGGCCGTAGCGGCAACGATGGCGGCATGCGCGCGACGGCGCTCGATCCGGTGCTGGCGAACCGCCTGGCCGAGGAGGTGATTCGCCGCATCGACCACCGCGCACGCATCGAGCGCGAGCGCCGGGGTTTATAGGGAGACGCCATGAGCCAGCCACCCCTCAAGAAAGCGACGATCACGGTCCTTGGCGGCAAGCTCAAGAACCAGGTGATCACCGTGCTCTTCAATCCAACCGAGTACAGCTTCGACCGCTCGAATTCGTACAAGGGCACGCCGCTGCCGGGCCTCGGCGCGCCCTTGCTGCAGTTCGTGAACGGCGAGTCGGACCAGCTCAGCATGGACCTGTTCCTCGACGATTACACCGACCCGCAGGGGCCGACGTCGATGCAGCGGAAGGAGAACGACCCGCTCGGCAAGCGCCTGCGCGCCCTGACGCACCTGCTCGAGATCGACCCCGCCATTCACGCACCGCCGCCGGTGCGCTTCAACTGGGGGCCGATGGAGTTCGTCGCCGTCATCGAGAAGATCGGGCGCAAGGTCACCATGTTCCACCCCGACGGCGCACCCGCGCGCGTGACGCTGTCGATGACGTTCAAGGAATACCGCACGCTGCGCCAGCTGGTCGAAGACCCGCGCCGCGAGTCGGCCGACAAGACCAAGCGGCGCGTCGTCGTCGGCCGGGAAAGCCTCTGGCTGATCGCCGCGCGCGAATACGACGATGCGGACGAATGGGTACGCATCGCCGACACGAACGACCTCGATGATCCACGCCAGATCTCCGCCGGCGACTGGCTCGAGCTGCCACCGATCGAGAACCCGAATGAAACTGTCCGACCTCTCTAGTGGCTACGGCAATTTTTATGCGCCCGCATTCACGCTGCGCCTCGGCGGCATGAACGTGGTGCGTGAGCTGCTCGTGGCCGTGTCCCAGGTCGAGGTCGAGCTGGTGATGAACGCGGCCGCGCATTTCTCGTTCACGCTGGTCAATTGTTACGACCTCACATCCGGCACGTTCAAGACCGGGCGCGGCAAGGACCTGCTCGGACTGCTGACGCTGGGCGCCGAAGTCGAGGTATGCATCGGCTACGGCGATGCCGCGTCGACGCCGATCATGATGATCGGCCAGGTGACGGAGATCTCGACGAACTTCCCCGAGGCGGGCTCGCCGGAACTCGTCGTCTCCGGCTATGACCACGGCTTTCCGCTCACGCTGGGCAAGAATTCGAACAGCTGGAAGGGCCTCAAGGACAGCGAGGTGGTACGGTTGATCGCGAACGCCCACCACTTCGATGCCGAGATCGAGGACACGCGCGAGAAAAAGCCGCAGACCGAACAGAACCAGGTCAGCGACTGGGATTTCCTCAAGACGCTCGCGGAGCGCAACAGCGCCGGCGACAAGAGCCTGCATTTCGAGGTGTATGTCGAACCCGGCGGCCCCAACAAGAAACCCCTGCTGCGCTTCGGCAAGCCGCGCGTCACATCGACGCCGGTCGCGATACTCAAGTGGGGCGCCGGGCTGTTGAGCTTCAAGCCCCAGGCCAACCTTGCCGGCCAGGTCTCGAAGGTGGAAGTCTGTGGCTGGGACGTCCAGAACAAGCGGCCGATCGTGGGGCAGGCCAGTGCCGACGACGTCGCCGGCCCGGGCGGGAAAAGCGTCGGCCAGCACGTCGGCGCGCTGGTGCGGGCGCCGGACCGGCAGCCCCGGCTGCGTGCGCGCCAGCCCGTGTTCACCCAGGCCGAGGCCGACCAGCGGGCCAAGGCCGCGCTCGGCGACCTGACCAAGAAATTCCTGACCGGCGACGCCGAATGCATCGGCCTGCCCGAGCTGCGCCCGGACCGGACCGTCGTGCTGACCAACCTCGGCGTGGCCTTTTCCAAGATCTATTACATCGAGCAGGCCACGCACAAGGTCGACAGCGGCGGCTATCGCACACGTTTCAAGGTAAGGGAGGCGAAGAGATGAACACTGCGGCCGCCGCGGCGAACGAAGTTGCGCACGAGTCCGGTCACGCGAAAGGTGTGGCCGTTGCGCTCGTCACCCAGAACAAGGACGAGAACGGGCTGTGCCGCGTGAAGGTGCGCTACCCCTGGCATGACAAGCCGCGCGAGAGCTACTGGGCGCGCCTGGCCGTGCCGATGGCGGGCGCCGAACGCGGTACGGTGTTCATTCCCGAGGTGGGCGACGAGGTGCTGGTCGGGTTCGAGCGCGAAGACCTGCGCTTTCCCTACGTGCTCGGCGCCCTGTGGAACGGCCAGGACAAGCCGCCGCTGGCCAACACCGACGGCAAGAACGACAAGCGCATCGTCAAGTCGCGCAAGAAGCACTACCTGCTGTTCGACGACGGCGCCCATGGCATCGTCGAGCTGGCGCATGAAAACGGCGCCATGGTCCGGTTTACCGACAACGAAATCGAGCTCAAGGACAGCGCGGGCAACCTGCTCAAGATCGAGAAGAGCGGCGCCGTCACGCTGCAGGCCAGCACCAGGCTCACCATCAAGGCGGCCGCCATCACGCTCGAAGCGAGCGGCACGCTCGAACTGAAGGCCAACGCGACGCTCACCATCCGTGGTGCGCTCGTGAACATCAACTAGACATGAACCGGGAGACGCACGATGGGACAGCCTGCCGCACGCCTTGGAGACCTCACCGGCCACGGTACGCCCCTGGTGCCGGGGCCGGGCTGCCCGACCGTGATGATCGCCGGCCAGCCCGCCTGGCGTGCCGGCGCGGACACCCACGCCTGCCCGCTGGTCGACGGGGTCAAACCGCACGTGGGCGGCGTCGTCGCGGTGGGCAGCGTCACCGTGATGATCGGCGGCCTGCCGGCCGCGCGCCAGGGGGACATGGTCGTGGAAGCGGGCGCGCCCAACCCCATCGCGCTCGGCGCACCGACGGTGTTAATCGGATGAGCACGAACCGTTCCGACAGCGAGCGCAAGGACTTTCTCGGCCGCGGCTGGGCGATGCCGGTCGCGCTCGATCCGCGCACCGGCCTGGTCCAGAGCGTCGCCTACGAAGACGACATCAAGCAGTCGATCCTGATCATTCTGGAGACCGTGCCGGGCGAGCGCGTGATGCGGCCGAATTTCGGCTGCGGCATCCACGAGCTGGTCTTCGCCGCGGTCGACAGCACGGCGCTGCAGCGGGTGCGTTCGACGGTGGAGGAGGCCTTGCGCCGCTGCGAAGCGCGCATCGACGTGCTCGCCGTGAACGTCGACGAGGCGGCCATCAACGATGGGCAGCTGCTCGTCGAGATCGAGTACCAGGTGCGCCAGACCAACCAGCTCGGCAACCTGGTGTTCCCGTTCTATTTCCGCGAGGGCGGTCCCACATGAAGCCGCTGCGCCCGCCCCGTGCCGAGACGCGCCGTGCCAAAGAGCTCGAGGCCGAGCTGTTCGAACGCGCGCGGGCCTGGATTCCGTCCTGGGGCATGGATGACGACGAGCGCGATTTCGGTCGCGCGCTGCTCAGGATCGCGGCCCGCTTCGGCTCCGAGGTGGCCGAGCGACTCGACCGCGCCGGCGAGAAAACCAGGCTCGGCTTTCTCGACTGGCTGGCGGTACAGGGCGAAGCGGCGCGGCCGGCGCGCCTGCCCGTGGTGTTCACGCTGACCGACAGCGCGCGCGAAGCGAAGCCGGCGGCGGCGGCGACCCGGCTGCAGGTGGAAGCGGCGGATGCCTCGGTGATCCTCGAAACCGAGACCGAAGTGCTGGTGCTGCCGCGCGGCTTGCAGGCGCTCGTCGGCGTGGACGGCGCGGCCGATGCGTTCTTCCTGGCGCCGCCGGGGCTGACGAGTCTCGCGCCGCTCGAGCCGCTGCCGGTGCAATGGCAGCTGAAGAGTTTCGCCTCGAGCGGCGCCACCAGGCTGCAACTCGACCCGGAGCAGGGGCTCGCGGCCGACATGCTGGTCGAACTCGGCGGGACGCAGTACCGCATCACCCAGGTCAACCAGGACATCGTGACGCTCGACCCGCCGCTCGCAGGCGATTACGCGGCGCAGTCCGTCGTGACGAAGGTGACGGCCCTGGCGCCCTTCGACGGCGCCGCGCAAAACCGCCAGGAGCACGCGCTCTACATCGGCCACAAGGAGCTGTTCGACATCGAGGCGGCGGCCACGATCGAGATCACCGGCGCCAGGGAGCTGGCGGGAATGGTGTGGCACTACTGGGGCAAGCGCGACCCCGCGGACGGAACGGGCTGGCAGCCGCTGCCGCTGGCCGGCGCGCCGGCCCAGGCGGCGTCAGGCGGCATCGTGCTCGCCAAGCCGAAGGGGTCGATGGAGATGCTGGAACTGGTGACGGGCAGCGAGAGCCGCTGGATCCGGGCTTCCGTCGCCACGGTCAAGCCACGCCGGGCGCCGCTGCTGGTCGACGGCTTCGAGATCCGCGTCAACTGCGAACATGGTGCCGCGTCCGTCCCGGGCGCGGACCCCGCGCTGGCGGCGCCCTACGCGGAAGGCATGGCGAACACCACGCCACTCATGCTCGACAACGTGTTCTTCCCGCTTGGTAGAGACCCGCGCCAGTTCGACGCCTTCTACCTCGGCAGCCAGGAAGCGTTCTCGAAGAAGGGCGCGCAGGTCCAGCTGTGCTTCGAGATCGCCGACCCGAACTTCGCCTCCCTGACCAGCCTGCGCTCCGGGCCGCAGCCCGACCTGTTCCTGGCAGGCGTCGCGGCCGATGGGCAGCTGCACCTGTTCCAGTTCCTGCCCTTGACCGGATCGCTGACGAGGCTGGGCAACCGTGTTCCGCTTCGTCCGCCGGCCCCTGCGGCGCCTGGTGCGCCGGCGCCGCAGGGCAGCCTGTCGGTCGCGCTCGATCCACGTCCGGCGTATCGCATCCCGGTCTGGCTGGCCGGCACGGATATTGTCGTTGCGGTGGCGGCGAAGGGCGCCGTCTGGCTCTGGCGCGAAATCGCAGGCGCGCCGAACCTCAGCGGCTGGTTTCCGCTCGACGCCGTTGGCCCGGTAAGCGATCCGTCCAGGCCGATCGATGGGCTGGTCTACCTGGCCGACGGTCCGTCCGGGCGGCTGTGCGCCTTGCGCGACGGGACGCTTTTCCTGCTCGACCTGAACGCGCCGGCCGTCCCGTGGCAGGCGGTCGAGACCAGGGCGGGCACGGCGGCCGTGACATTCGCGAAGATCGCGCCGATCTGTCTCGAGAACGGCGATCTCGGTAACGGGACCCTGGCCGAGGGGCTGGTCGGCGTCTCGACGGGCAACAAGCTCTTTGCCATCACCTTCTCGGGCCTGCCGCTCCAGGGCACCTGCTCCAAATTGTTTGATGGCATCGCGACCATGGTGGCGCCCGTGGCGGTGCGCCGCCAGCCTGGCCAGCTCGTCGCCGCCGCCGTGGATACGAACGTGCCGCCGCGCCTGGTCGCCGGCCGTTTCCTTCCCATTACCTTCGCCCTCGACGAGCAGAAGGCGGTCGCGCTGGACCCCGCTCCGGTGGCCGGCGCGCCGCTCGACATGCATTTCAACGCCACCACCTTGACGGTGGCCGTGTCGCTGGGAGACGTACCGGGTGCGACGGCCCTGGCGTCGTGGGTGCCGTTCGCGCCGCCGGGGCTGGACGGGTTGTTCAAGGTCGAGATTCCCGCCGGCCATGGCGCGGCGGCCGGGGCGCCGACCCTGATGGCGCGGCACGTGCTGGTGCCGACATCGAGCAGCCAGGTGATCGTCGCCGGCTTCGACCTCGCGCGCCGGCTCGACATTGTCGCGCCGATGCGCACGGCCATCATCGCGGTCGACGCCGCCGACCGCTTTGCCGTCGGCGACAGGCTCGCGATACCGACCGGCGACGGCAGTGGCGGGACGAAGTACGAATTGCAGACCGTCAACGCGGCCGGGGTCGAGTTTCGCGGCAGGGCCCTGTACGAATTCAATCTCGATGCGATCGACAAGCCGCTCTTCGTCTATCCCGCCGCGCCGCCGCCGCTGCAGGCCGCCCTCAATTCGTCGGCGCCCGCCACGATCAGGATCGCTGCTGGCGCGCCGAAGCTGGCCAAGGACGATATTCTGCTCATCACCACCGACAAGCCGGCCGATCTCTATGTGGTGACGGCGTTCGACGCCGTCACGGGCATCGCAACGCTCGATCGCAATCTCGCCCTTGGCGCTCCGCCGCCGGCGACAGCCGCCTACGTCGCACCGCAAACCAGCCATGCCCTCATCCGGCCGATGCTGCACCTCGATCCGCTTACCACCGGCAACTGGCCGGCGGCGCTGCTCGACAGCGCCAGCTTGTTCTTTCCCGGCGCTAAACCCGCGTTCCAGGCGGGGACCGCCTACACGGTGGTCGGCGACCGCCCGGAGCTGGTCGTGCTGGCCGGCCACTGGCTGCTCGCGTCGCCGCCCGCCTTGCCCGGACAGGCCAGGTTCATCGCCGACGGCACGGTCACTGCGTGGGTGACCCAGCTCGGCGACACGTCCACCAACCCGGAGTTGTCGTGGGAGTACTGGAACGGCAAGGGCTGGTGGAAGCTCGACGCCAGCCCCGACAGCACGCTGTTTCTTAAAAAGACCGGCACGGTGCACTTCAAGGTGCCCGCCGACATCGCGTCGTCGGACTGGGCCGGTCAAACCAATTACTGGATCCGCGCGCGCCTGACCGGCGGCGACTACGGGCGCGAAACGGTCAGCGTCCTCACGGAGGACCTCGGCAAGGGCAAGTCGAAACAGACCGTCAATCGCTCCCCCGAGGGCATCCGCGCGCCCTCGGTCGCCAGGCTGCGCATCGCCTACAGCGTCTGCGACCCGGTGCAGCCGGCCTTCGTGCTGGTGCGCGAAAGCGGATCGGTGCGCGACCAGAGCGACGCCAATCGTACGCCGGGCGCGATGGTCGAGGCCTTCGTCCCGCTGGCGCTGCTGCTCGGCCGCCTGTCGGGCCCGCCGGCCGCGGCGGCGGACAGCGGCTGCCCGCCCGACTGCCAGTGTCCGGGCGCCAGCGCCGGCGCGGCTGCGGCCGCCGCTTCCACGGCAAGCGCGCCTCCGGCCGCCGCCGCTGCCGAGGTTTCGGCCCCGGCGCGGGGGCGTGCCATCTATCTCGGTTTCGACGCGCCGCTGCTGGGCGAGCCGGTCAACCTGCTGCTGCTGGTCGAGGAGCGCCCCCACGACGAATTCGCGCCGATGAGCGTCGAGGCACTGGTCGGGGACCGCTTCGTGCCGCTCGTCGTCAACGACGCCACGCGCGCGCTGGGCGAGAGCGGCATCCTCTCGCTGGCATTCCCGGTCGCGCCGACGCCGCGCGAGCTGTTCGGCCAAACGCTCAGCTGGCTGCGCCTGGCGCCCGCCGCCGGCGTCCCGTCCGCGAACTGGAAGCCGAAGCTGCTCGGCGCTTACCTGAACGGCGTGTGGGCGTCCGCGGCCGAGACCCTGACGCGCGAACTGATCGGTTCTTCGCAGGGCGAACCGGACCTCGCGCTGTATCTCGCGCGCCCGCCGGTGCTGGGGGGCACGCTCGAGCTGCGCGTGAAGGAGCCCCTCGGCGAAGAGGAACGCGAGGCGCTCAATGCCGAGCGCGCCGGCAAGGTCCTGAGCGCGCTCGAGAACCACCCCGGCGACTGGGTGTTGTGGCAGCAGGTGATCGACCCGGGCGACGAGGCGCCGGCCGCGCGCGTGTATGCGCTGGACGAGGCGACCGGCGAGATCCGCTTCGGCGACGGGCGCCACGGCAGGATCCCGCCGGCCGGCCGCGATTCGATCCTGGCGCTCAGCTACCGCCGCACCGCGCCGGGCCCAGCGGACAGCGCCATCGTCCCGGGAAACGCGATCGCGGCGCGTACCTCCCTCAATCTCGTGTCGCCCATCGACGGTGTCGAGGCAGTCTTCGCGGCGGACCAGGCGGCCGGCGGCGCCCCCGCGGAAGATGCGGGTCTCGTATTGCGCTTCGGCGCCGCGCGCCTGCGCCACCGCGAGCGCGCGCTCACCGCGCGCGATGTCGAGGATCTCGTGCTCGAGCGTTCTCCCGACATCGCACAGGCACGCTGCTTCCCCCGCCAGGGCTTCGTCCAGCTGGTCGTGGTGATGGGTGGCGCCGATCCGGTGCCCGGCGCGGCCCGGCTGCGCGAGCTGCACCGCATGCTGCTGGAGGTCGCCTCGCCGAAGCTGGGCGCCCGCCGGGCCCTGCGCATGCGCGGGCCGAGCCTGCGCCGCCTGCGGGTCGACCTGCGCCTGCGCGTGGCCAGTCTCGACGATGCCGGCGCGGTCGCGCGCGAGGCAAGACGGCGCATCGCCGCGTTGTTCGATACCGCGACCGGCGGTGTCGCAGGGGATGGCTGGCCGCTCGGCGGGAATCCGGGCGAGGCCGATATCGCGGCCGGGCTGGCGGATCTGCCGCGACTGCAAGGCATCGCGGCGTTGGAGCTGCACGAGATCGGCGGCGACGGCAGCGCCCGGCCGTGGCCCGATGCGCTCAAGGGCACCGAGCTGCCATGGCTGGCGCAGGACGGCGTGCGCATCGCCTTCGAGACCGTCGAGGTGGCCGGATGAAACGCCTCGCTCCGAATCTCTTCGACCTGCGCTTCGCCGACCTGATGGAAATGGGCCGCGCGCGCCTGCCCGGCCTGGCGCCCGACTGGACCGACTACAACGCGCACGACCCCGGCATCACGCTGATGGAGCTGCTGGCCTGGGTCACCGAGGCCCAGCTGTACGCGCTCGGGCGCATGCGGCGCGACGAGCGCGCGGCCTATGCGGCGCTGTTCGGGCTGGCCGCGCGCGGCACCGAGCCGGCACGCGGCCTGATCTGGCCGGACCGCCTCGATCCGCGCGCGCCGGCCGCGACCGTCTCGCAGAGCATGGTCATCCCCCTCGATGCCGTCATCGACATGCAGGGCGCCGAGACGCCGACCTTCCGGCCCGCCGCGAAACTGTTGTGGGTTCCCGGACGGGTGCAGCGGCTCGCCGCCCGCCTGGCCGACGGCAGGACCGTCGACTACACCGCCATCAATGCGCGCGGCGGGCCGGTCTTCCAGCCCTTCGGCCCGTCCGCGGGAAGCGCCGACGTGCTGCTGATGGAGTTCGCCTGCCGCGGCGATGACGGACTGTTTCCGGCAAAGCGGTCCGACGCCGACGGCGCGCTCTGGCCGATCGGCGTGCGCGCCGACAAGCCGCTCGCCGGCGGCGGGACCGACCCCGGCGCCCTGTTCGCGGCCGCGGCCGTCACGCCGCCCGGTTCCGCGCTGGCGGCCACGCTGGTGACGCCGGCAGGCCGTGTGCCGCTGGCGATAGCGTCGGACTCCAGCGCCGGGCTGCTGCGCACTGGCGTGCTGCTGCTCGACCTGTCCGCCGTCAGGGATTCGCCCAGGAATTTCACGATCGAGCTGCGCGCCACGCGCGGCTTCGAGCGTCCGCCCCGGGTGCTGCGCATCGAGCCGAACGTGGTGCCGATCGTGCAGGGCCAGGTGGTGCCGGACGAAGTCCATGTTGCGACCGGCAGCCCGGACTGGACCTTTCAACTGGACGTGCCGGGCCTGCGCTTTGCGCCCTTCGAGTCGCCGGTCAGGATCGAACTGCGCGATCCGGTGACGGGCCGCCGCAGCGAATGGCGGCCTGGGCGCCTGGCCGGGAGCGGCCCGCTGGATACGGTCTACGAATTCGACGCGGCGACCCAACGGGTCACCTTCGGTAACGGCGTGAACGGCAGCATGCCCCCGGCGGGAGCCGCCATGCTCGCCACCTACGCCGTGTCCGATGGCGAGCGGGGCGGCGTCGCGGCCAATCACAGGTGGCGCGTGGGCGGTTTCGCCGGCGCCTTCGGCGTGAACCCGGATACGGTCGGCGGCGGCGCGGCGCCCACCGGGTGGATCGACGAACGGCGCGAGGCGCGGCGGCGGGCGCGCGAGGACCATGCGCTCGTGAGCGCCGACGACATCGTGGCCGCCGCGCTCGCGCTGCCCCTGCTCGAGGTGGTGCGTGCGTGGGTGCCGGCACCGCGCGAAGAGGCGCCGCGCACGGGTGTCGTCACCCTGGTGGCGATGCGCGCGCGGACCTCGGAGGAGGATGCCGGCGCCACGCCGGAGACGCCGCGCTGGCTGGAGGGCATCCGGCGCCGCCTGGCGCCGAAGATACCGCTGGCGACGCGGCTGGTCGTGACGGCGCCGCGCTATATGTCGTTCTCGGTCCGCGCCAGCATCGAGGTGGCCGCCGGCCGCGATCCGGCAATCGTCCTGGCCGGGATCCACAGCGCCCTGAAGCAGCGCCTTGCGCTCACGGGGGCCGCCGCGCGCCGGCCCGGCGTGCCCATCACGAAGCGAGACCTGATTGCCTGGATCCGGGTGGTCGAGGGCGTGCGGCAAGTGGCCGCGCTGCGCCTGGTGCAGGCATCGGGCATCGATGCCGACCAGATCGCGGTGCCGCGCAACGGCTTGCCCAGATTCGATCCCGCCGCCAGCACGTTCGATCTCCGGCGCGCCGCAACCGGGGGGGCGCCATGAGCGGGCCGGCGCAGCGCGCATATCGCTTCAGCACGCCGGCGCAGTGGAGCGCCTGCCTGTTCGACCGCGTCGATCGCGCCGCCTTCGACGCAGGACAGGGCATCGCGCCGCTCGCGCCCTATGAGCAGGACGGGCGGCTCTACCCCACACGGGGCGCGCACGCGCCCGCCGCGACGCGAACCGGCGCGGTCCTGTGGCGCGACGATGCGGGCCGCCTGTACCGGCTTGCGCCCTGCGAGGACGAGCCCGCGGCCGACGCCGCGCCTCCTCCAATCGCCCGCGCGGCGCGTCTCGTGCCGACCGCGAATGGACTGTGGGTCATGGGGCAGGCGCCTGCCTCGCTCGTGCGTTACGAGGAGGAGACGCTGTCGCGCCTGGCCGTCGTCGAGATCGCAGATGCGCGCGTGATCGACATCGCCGGCGATGGGCATGGCATGCTGTTCGCGCTCGTCGAGCGTGGCGGCAAGCTGCAGGCGCTGCGCATCGACTGCGCCGGCCGCATCGCCGCGACGCTGGGCTTCGAGGGGATAACCGGCGCCATCGCCTTCGCGTATTTGGGCCACGCGCGGCGTTTCGTCGTGCTGGCCGGCGGCGCGCGCCCGCGGCTCTGCTGGTTCGCGGCCGGGACGGGCGCCTTCGTGAAGAGCAGCATCGTCGGCGCGCTGCATCCGTGTTTCGCGGCCGCGGCGCTGGGCAGCGACGGGCGCGGGCACGTGTTCGTCGCCGGGAACGATGGTGCGCAGCTGGGCGGAAAACCCTTCGTGCTGGTTTTCGATGGCGATGGCGAGCCGCTGGACGAGATCCCGCTCGACCCGCGCGACGCCCCCGCGACCGGGGTGGCGGGGAGCCGCGACAGCCTGTTGGTGACCGGGCCGCGCGGGCTGCTGCGTTACGGGCTCGCGCAGGCCATTCCCGACGGGACTGCCGAAGTGCGCTGTATGCTCATCACCCCCGCGCTGCACTCGCCGGACCGCGAGGACGCACGCCGCTGGCTGCGCATCGAAGCGGACGCCAGGCTGCCGGATGGCGCCTCGCTCGACATCGCGTACGCGTCGACGGCCGACGCGGCGCTGCAGGAGCGGCTCACCGCCATCGCCGGCGACCAGGCCGTGCCGGCCGGCCTGCGCGCGCAACAGCTGCTGCGCGAGCCGGGCATCTGGCGTGCGCCGGTCGCGTTTCACGGGAGCCCGTCGGCGCCCGGCGACACCGTGGCTCCGCTGTCGGCGCCGCTGTTCGACGTGCACGACCCCTATGTCTGGGTGTGCATCACGCTCAGTGCGACGGCCGGCGGAGCGCTGCCTGCGCTGAACGGACTCGCGGTGCTGTACCCGGGGCAGACGCTGATGGACAACCTGCCGGCGATCTATCGCCGTGTCGAGGCGCAGCCCGGCAGCTTCCTGCGTTCGCTCGTGGGCGTGCTCGAATCGACGACCCAGGGGTTCGACCAACGCATCGCCGCGCTCGCAAGCTACGTGCATCCCGCCACCGCGAGCGGCCCCTGGCTCGACTTCGTCGCCGGCTGGCTCGGCCTGCCCTGGGACGAGGCGCTCGATGAGGGGCAGAAGCAGCGCCTGGTCGCGCGCGCCTCCGAGCTGGCGCGCGGGCGCGGCACCCGCGCCGGCCTCGAAGCGCTGCTCGCCTGCCTGATTCCCGGGACGCCGCCGCGCTTTCGCGTGATCGACGCGACCGCGGACACCGGCTTCGCCACCGTGGGCAGCAGCGCGCTGCCTGCGCTGCTGGGTGGACGCACGCCCTGGAGCAGCGAGCTCGATTTCAGCACGGTGCTGGGCCGCATGCGGCTGCGCTGCGCCGGCCAGAGCGGCGATGGCGTGCGTGGCCTCGCCGGCCGCATCCGCGTCGACATCGCCGCCTCGGCGCAGGAGCGGCGCGCATGGGAGCCGTGGCTGGCGGCGCTGGTCGACGCCATGGTGCCGCTCACGGCCAGGGCGCAACTGCGCTGGGTGGCCGCACGGCCGCCGCAAAGCCGGCGCCTCGATGGATCGCTCGTGCTGGAGGCGCCGCCGGCGCCTCGCCTGGGTAGCGACGCCGTGCTTGGCCTTGCACGCCTGCCGCAGCGCGGAAGCCGCATCACCGCTTCCGGCGCGGACACCGGCACGCGCCTGCAATGACGATAGGAGATCGATCCATGCAAAAGACCAACACACCAGGGACGGCGCCGCCGGCCCGCAAGCGCAGGCGGGAATGCTGCACCGATGCGCCCTGCGAGGCGGGCCTGCGCAACCAGTATTTCGAAGGCAAGCGCCTGACGGCCGATTCGTTCCGCGTCGAGCAGCGCTACGCCCTCGACCGCCGCCGGCTCGTCAACCGCGCGATCCACGGCTGGGGCGTCGTGTACGGCTACGCCTTGCGGCCGGTGGCGCAGGAGGACCAGGCACGGGACGGATCGGGCCGGATCCTGCTCCAGCCCGGCCTGGCGCTCGACGAATGCGGACGCGAGCTGCTGCAGACGGAACCGGTCCTGCTGGACGTCGCCGACGCGGTCCTCCTCGACGGCAAGGGCGCGCGCATCGAGCGGCCGCCCGAGGGCAGCTACGCGTCGCGCGCCGCGCCGGATAAGGGCGCGGACGGACGCTCCAGGGCGTGCTGGCTCCTGAGCGTGCATTATGCCGAGCAGTCGGTCGGGCCGGTCAAGGTCAGCGATCCGTGCAGCTGTGAGCGCAACGAGTGGGATCACGTCTGCGAAACCGTGCGCTTCTCGCTCCAGCGCGTCGATTGCGACGCGTGCTGCGCGCAGTTCGACTGCGAGCTGGCCTGCGGCTGCGGAACGGGGCCCTGCTGCGCCGGGCAAGCGGCCGCGCAGCCGATCGGGAAGGAAGCGCAGTACACGTCCGCGCAGGCATCGCGCAACCCCGTCGATCGCGGCGGCTGCGGTTGCCTGTGCGAGCACCTGGCCGGGCTGTCGGACACGGCGTGCGGCGGCCTGGTCCAGGTCGAGGACCCCTGCGTGCACGTCCGCGCGGACCTGTGCCACGGCGTCCCCCTGGCCTGCGTGAGCCTGCGCGAAGGGGCGTGCGAGGGCGAGTGGCAGTTCGACGGCTGGCTCGACGCCTGCGGTCCGCGCCGCCTCGTGAAAGGCAACGACGTCCTGTTCGATCTCCTGCGCGGCTGCGACCTCACGCGCATCAGCGCCATCGGCTGGGCGGACTGGCATCGTTCGCCCAAGCTGGTCGAATGGGACGCGTTCGAGGACTCGTTCGGCGCCGTGGCCGACGATGGCCTCGAGCTCATCCGCAAGAGCAGGGACAGGCACGAGACCTTCCCCGTCCCCACCTCGACCTACTGGGTGGAATTCTCGCGGCCGGTACGCAAGGACACCGTGGGGGCCGACTGCTTCTCGATCACCATGCTGAAACCGGAAGACGAGGGCGGCTGGATGGGAAGCTACCGCGTGCCGATACTCAGGACGGACACCAGTCCCAGGGACCCGCCGGACGGGCTCGTGAGCCGTGCCACCCTGGTCGTCGGCGCGCGCTGGCTGTACGACGCCGTCAAGGGCTCGAAGACGATCTTCGATGAGGATCCGGTCACGGTCGAGATCCAGATTCGCGGCGACCTCATCCTCGATTGCAACGGCCAGGCGGTCGATGCCAACGCCCACGGCATGTTCCCTGTCCCGACCGGCAACGGCGCGCCGGGCGGCACTTTCTACTCGCGCTTCCAGGTGCAGCCGCGCTTTGCCGAATACCGGGTTGCCGATGACAGCGCGGATCGCGCAGCGGGAGTCGAATCATGAACACCAACAACCAGCCTCTCGTCGTGGCGAAAGGCGCCTCGACGCTGGCGCGTGCGAAATTCGGGCCGGGGATGCTGCTCCAGCACGACGACCTGGAGCAGTTGACTGCCTACACGCGCGAGCTCAATCGTCTGATGTTCCGCTCGCTGTTCGGCTGCGGCGTCATCTGCGGCCTGGTCGTCAGCGCGAAAGCGGAGTGCGGCAAGGTGACGGTGACGGTGGACGCTGGCCTGGCGCTCGACTGCCGGGGCGATCCCATCCACGTGCCGCGGCCGCAGCGCCTGGTGCTGGACGAGGGCTGCGACCCGGACTTGCAGGGGTCGCTCTGGGTGGTGTTGTGCGGAACCGAAAAATGCTGCGCGCCGCGCACGGCGATGTGCGAGAGCGACGAGGACGAGTCGCCGTCGGTCTGCACGCGCGAGCGCGACTGGTTCGAGATCCGCATCGTGCGCGCGCGGCCCCGCTGCACCTGCGCTTGTCCCCAGCCCGACCCAAAGGACGCGAAGCAAACCGTGCCCGACAACCAGCCCAGGCCCGGCTATCCGGGGCAGGAGTGCCACGCCGGCCACTACGCCGGAAAATGCGGCTGCGATTGCGAGGATTGCGCCGATTGCGACTGCGATTGCGTGCTGCTCGCGCGCCTCGACAAGGGCAAGGATGCCGCCGGACAGCCCGTGTGGACGCCTGACCACCGGGTGCGCCGCTTCGTGCGGCCGGTGCTGATGCTCGATCCGCAGGTGTGGATCGAGGAGGAGGCGCGGAAGAAGGAGAAGGATAAGAGGGACGAGAAGAAACAGAGGGGCGAGGCGGACGCGCACGAGGAGGAACCCGTGGGGGCGGTGGCCGAGGCCATGCTGCAGGCAGGGGATGCGCAGGGAGAGGCCAGACAGGCATCCGCGGTCGTGCCTCCAGCAACGGCCCCGGGGCGTCCCGACACCGAAACCCTGAAGCGCGCGCGCCGCCGCGATCATGGCTGAGGGACGGGTCTCGGTGCCCAGGTCGGCTGTCGCGCAACGGCGGGCGGCTGTGGCTCCGCGCACGGCCTCCCGGGAGATGCCGGTCGCGCGGAGCTTGCAGCAGCGCCTGGGAAACCGTGGCGCCCAGGCCCTTGCTGCGCGGATGGTGGCGCGGTCGGGTGAGCCAGGCTCCACAACCGCAGGCGGCGCGGCGACCGGTCAGTTCTCGCTCAGCCGGCCCGGCGACGCGCATGAGCGCGAAGCGGAGCGCGTCGCCGACGAAGTGATGCGCATGACCGATACGTCGACGCCGCCAGCTCCCGGCAGTGTCACGGCCGGCGCGCCGGTGCAGCGGCGTTGCGCCGCGTGCGAGGACGAAGGCAACGGAGCAATGCTCCACAGGAAGGAGGAAGCCGCGGCCGCGCCGCAGATCACTCCGGCGGTAGCGACCGGCATCGGCGCGCTCAAGGGCGGCGGCAGTCCGCTGCCGGCGTCCAGCCGTGCCTTCTTCGAACCGCGCCTTGGCGCAAATCTCGGCGACGTCCGCGTGCATACCGGTTCCCGGGCCGCGGACACTGCAAGCGCGATCAACGCACGCGCTTTCACCGTGGGCCGCGACATTGCTTTCAACACGGGACAATACGCGCCGCATTCGCGGGAAGGGCAGCACTTGCTGGCACATGAGCTGACCCATGTCGTCCAGCAAGGCTCGGCCAGCGCGTTGGATCGGCCTATGTCCGGGATTCAGCGGGCGCCCGCCGATGCCCGGGACACGCGCGCGGCCGGCACCGAGGGCGCCGACGACAGGGCGGCCGGCGCGCTTGCGCCGCTGGGAGCGGCTGGGGGAACCGACGCCTTCACGGGAGAGTTCATGTCCGAACTGCTGCCGATGTTCGGGTTGCCTGGTCCCTGCAAGCCTGCGAGCAGCCTCGTGATGGCGCGAGCGCTTCATCTGCTCGTCGTCCAGTCGTACATTCCATTTTCGTTAGGCATGTTCGGAGCGGAGACGACTAGCCTTTGGGCCAATTATCTCGACACATCGCTGGGCATCCCGCGCCCGGCACAGGCGTTCTCGGGGCGAGGCAGAGTCGTCGCGGGCTTTACCGCGCATCATAGGTCGGCAGAGGCGCAACAGGAGATCGTCAAAGCCAGCATCGATGCGCTCCGGGGCGCCGCGTTCGGGCTCATTCCCGCAGCGGGTACGACGCGCACCGTCCCGGTCACGGACCTGGTGCCGGCGGCGACTCTGCACACGCGCATCAACGACAAGGCCGATCCGATGGGACTGGAGTACGACGCACCTGCCACGACGATTCCGGGCAACATTGCAGGCGGCATCGGCGACGGCGGCCCCCCCGGCGGTCCCGCCAGTCGCGACACCCGCGGCGTCACGGGCAGCATGCGACTCACCGCCGACCACACCGGCGCGAACATCACGGTCGAGCCGGACTTGACGTTCTCGGTGCACGATACCGTCGATTTCTGCCCGGGCAATCTCGGCCGTAATCTCGCCCTGGTGGAGACGGTACCGATGTCGATCCTCGAAGCGACCGAAGCGCGCTTTGGCCCGGTATTTGCAGCAGATGTCCCCTTTGACGTGCATTATCCCGGGCCGGTTGACGCAACGACGATTCCATTGCCGCCTGCCCCCCCTGCACCGCCAGCCCCGCCGAAGCCAGCCCCGCTGCCCCCACCGGCACCAGTCCCACCGGCGCCGCCTCCGCTGCCGGCGCCGCCCTCGCCGGGGCCGCCCTTGCCCACAGTGCCGGGGACGCTTCGCATCCATTTCAACTTCGACAGGCCTCGTCCGGTCGGGTCGTCGATCGCGGACAGTCTCGACGGTCCTGGCCACGCCAGTCTCGGCATCCTGATCGGGCAGCTCACGAGCCATCCAGCCCAGAAGGTGCAATTGGTCGGAAGGGCGTCGCCCGAAGGGGCGCCCGGTTACAACCTCGACCTCGGTGCGCGTCGCGCGACCATGATCGCCCAGGCGCTCGGTGCAGCCGGTATCGTGAGTTCGCGGTTTGCTGCGACGCCTGCCGTTCCACTGGTGACCGGTTGCCGGCCGGTAGCGCCCGGAATCTTTACCTGCGGAGAGGCTGGCGCGACCGGTCCGTCCGATCGCGAAGTTCGAGCGCACCTGTTCGACTCGGGTGGGACGCCTCCCGGGCCGGCGCCAGAGCCGACGCCGCCGGGGCCGCCGCCGCCCGGGCCGACGCCCGGGGCCGTGGTGACCCTGAAGAGCGTGCGCTTCCTGACGGACCATCATGATATGAAGGACAACCGCGCGAATTGGAAGAACGCCGGCAATCCGTTCCCCAAGCCCGACTGGGATGCGGGCAAGCCGGCGGCCGGGATCGCGCCGATCAGCCACAACCGGAACGCCACGATCGCGGTGGAGCTGAAGTACAAGGCCGTCGGCGACGCGCCCGGAACGCAGCTGACTTTCGCCGGCAAGGGCACGCAAGGCTTCCTGACGTTCAGCGGTGGGTCGACGCCAGACGGCGGCAATACCCGGGCAGCCATAGTCACTTCATCGGCGCTTACCCCGGATGCGATCGCTGCGTTCCACAACGAAGCGATCGTATGGAGCGTGAACGCCGGCACGGGTGTTCAGCCGCTGGCGGCGACGGCGGGACTGGACGTCTTCGTCACGATGGCGCCGCCCCGGCGGCCGTCCGAGGTAACCTACAAGCGGATGGATAAGGCGGTGGAGCTGGCCCAAGCGATCAACACGCTCGAGCCCCATGAGCTCGTCCACGGCCTCATGATGCAGTTCGGCGAATACAACCTGGACGTGCAATACGAAAATGCCTGGGACATGGCGGACAACATCAAGCTCGGCGCGCAGTGCAGTGACATCGTGCGATTCGTGATGGGAGTCATCCAGACTGTCGGTTGTCCGGGCACGGCCGAAGCCATGCTCATCTGGGCACGGCCAACCGCGCCCGCCAAGGCGGTCGAGAACGCCTATGACGAGGGACATAGCCTGCAGGACTATCCCCCGCATCCGGCGCATCCGACATGGAAGGCGCAGCTCATCGACGCGAATGCGTGTCCCAACAACTTCGAGGCCGCGCTCAAGTTCACGCACGGCGACGTCCGCTACTATCCGGGAGGCGTCAGCCTGGTCGATACGTCCGGCAAAAAGGTCATTTTCAAGAACGCGCAGCAAGTGGTCGAGATCTTTCAGTATCTGGCCTGGGTCGAAGATGCCGGGACGACCGACAAGTGGATCGCGAGGCAGTTCCTGATCAGCTATTCAGGCCGCCGCACTGACCAGGTGCCGTTCCCGATCGTCTGCAAGAGTGGAGTTCTCCCACCATGACGACGCCCACCGGAGCGGAGCGCACGCGCCGCATGCACGCGATCCATTCCGCGCTGTCGCGCGCGCTCGCGTCCGACCCGGATGCCGCAATCGATCTCCTTCCCGAATGCCAGCTGCTCGTCAGCAAGCACATCGTCGACGCGCCTGCAACGCAGGCTGGCAAGGCCCCGCGGCGCGTGCCAGGCGAGGACGGCTTCACCATCTACGTCCGGCTCGGTTCCGGCGACATCGGTCGCCGTCCACAGCAACGGTCGAGTCAACCGTCGCAAGGCGCCGTACCGAACGCCGGCACGACGCAGCTGAAGCTGGACCGGACTGCGCTCGTCCAGAGCTGGGAACTTCGTGACCGGGCGGGCGGGCTCATCGTTCTCACCGTGCGCTGTGGGTCCGCACGGGTTTTCGGCGATGTCGACCGCATTCTCGACACGCTCGGCCGCATCTTCGCCGCACAGCAAGGCGGTACCCCACCGCCCGGCACGTAAGTACCGGCGAGGAGGCGCGACCATGGCTGATGAGCGTGCCTCGGCACACAAGCCGGCCGTGGCGGAACGGCGGCCGGCGCTTGCCCTTCGTCGGGACACGCGATCTAGATCGTTTCTGGTCTCCCGGGGAGCATCGGCAGCGCGAGCCGCTCGTGCGATAAATCGAACACGATCACCAGGCCCAAAGCCGTCCGCAGCAGGAACGCTGCGTCGATCGCCGCTCCGACAAGTGTGGATCGAGGCGGAGGCGAGGACGGAGAAAGAAAAGGCCGGGAAGGACGACGACATGGGTGAGCACCAAGATGGCTGAGGAACGTGTTTCGGTGCGCAAGCCCGCCGCCGTACAACGGCAGCCGGCGCTTGCCTCGCGACCGGGCTCCGCCACCACGGCACGTTCGATGCCGGCGGCGCGTACGTTGCACCAGCGCCTAGGCAATCGTGGTACGCAAGCTTTCTTGGCGCAGGTAGCGGGCAGGTCGAGCGTTCCCGCAGTCACGGCGCCGATCCAAGCCAGGGTCGCCATCAGCCAGCCAGGAGACCCGTACGAGCAGGAGGCGGACCGCGTCGCCGATGCCGTGATGCGCATGCCCGCATCGCCTGCGGGAGTATCCGGCATCCCCGCCGTATGCGCGGCGGGTCCAGCGCTTCAGCGATCTTGCGCCGCGTGCAAGACGGAGAACGAGCCCGAGGTCAGTGGGCAGGTGCGCGCCCACAGGAAAGAAGCAGCCGGCGCTGTGCCTGGCGTCATGCCCGCCGTCGAGGCAAACGTACACATCCTGCAAGGCCAGGGCAGTCCTTTGCCGCCCGCGACGCGCGCGTTCTTCGAGCCCCGCTTCGGCGCGGACTTCAGTCAGGTGCGCGTCAACACCGGCCCCCAGGCGGATGAAACGGCAAGATCGCTCGGCGCGCGGGCATTTACGGTTGGGCCCTCCATTTCCTTTGCCGCGGGCCAGTTTTCGCCGACATCGGTAGAAGGCCGGCACCTGCTGGCCCACGAGCTGACGCATGTGGTGCAGCAGGATTCCGGGATACGCCGTACCGGTACAGCTGTGCAACGACAACAGGCAACCGAAAATGAGCCGACCGAAGACGACAACCGGGTCAAGCTCGGTATAGGAAAAACGGCCCGCACCCCACGTGTCCAGGCCGCCTGGTACAACGTCAAAATTCCCTTTACCGACTACGAGTTCGATCCCAGCCTCGAAGGGCTCAAGACGGCCGGCAACCTCGCCGTGAGCAAGGCCAAGGAAGGCGCGACTTGGGTGAAGGACAAGGTGGTTGCGGCGGCGGAGTGGATCGTCGAGAAGCTCACGGGCCTGATCAACTCAGGCATCGAGTGGCTCACAGGCAAGTTCAACGAGATCCAGGACTTCGCTGTGTCGTCTTTTACGGACATCAGGGGCGCTGTCAGTAGCGCCCTGGAGGCAATCACAAGCCCGCTCGGCCTGATCAAGAACGCCTTTGGCCTGATGGACGCCGGGATGCTGTCTGGCGCGTGGAAAGTGCTCAAGGCAGGCGCCACCACCGCGTGGAAAGCCGTCAAAGCCGTCGTTAACGGGGTACTCAAGTTCGGCGGCGGCATCTGGGCGACGGTGTCGGGATTCGTCAACTCGTTGTTCAGTGCAGCCGACAGCTTGCTGGATAGCACTGCTTATGGCCTGCTCCCCAATGTTGTACAAGCCCCGATAAAAGGCATCTACCAAGAAGTCCGCGATTTGTGGATATCGATCCGAGATTTCTGGACGGATTTCTGGCAACGCCTTACGTCGTTTGTCAACGAAGTGCTCGCGTCAATCGAAGCCTTCGTTGGCAACCTCGTCTCGTATGCAATCGACAAAGTTGTCGAGACCGTCAAGAAGCTGAAGGAGGTCTACGATGTCGTTCAACGCATCGTGACTGACCCGGATTCGGTCATCGATCCGATCATCGCGGGCGTCGCCGGGAAGATAAAGGCAGAAGCCCCAGGTGAAGCCCAAGAATTCGCTCAGCAAAAGATGAAAGAGGCATCGGCGTCCAGCCAATCGTCCAAGTCGTCCAGCACGGTTGTGCACAGATCGCCGGATAGCGCGGCCCCGCAGAGGAGCACTACCACTCGGGATGAAGTAAATGAGAACCTCGATCGCGAATTGTTTGCCCAGTTCGCGGCCCTGCAGGTACGCAAGATGCTGCGGGATACCGTTGTCACCTTGTTCTACCCGCCAGCGACGATCAAGGCGATCGGCGCCGAGTTTTACGAGTTATGGAATACCGACTGGAAAAATGCGGCGGGTAGTCTATTTACTCCGCGGAGCATGTTCGATGACTTCTCAGGTTTTTTGCACGATGTCTGGAGCAACTTCCTGATTCTGCTGGACTTTCCCCTGGCGCTGTGGCAAAGGCTGAATAACATTCTCATGTTGCTCATGGGGTACGTCACCATCATTCTGACACTCATTGGCATCGGGGGCGGAGCATTTTTCGGCGGCGCGGCTGGCGCTTGGGAAGGAGCGAAAGCTGGTGCCGCGCTGGCCTGGGCGATAGGCGAAGCCTTGTTCCTTTCGTTCGTAGCTGCGGAATCCGTCACTGTGCTCAAGGCCCTTATCGACTTGTATACGGCCCGCCAGACAGGATCGGAGAAACAGCGCGATTACTTGCAGATCGTTGCTAGCGTAATTGGAGTGGGTATAGGGATCGTCATAGCCCTGGTGTTCATGCTCTTGGGGGCTTTCGTCCGAGCCGTCGTCGGACGCATCAAAGGAGCGCCGCCGAAGCTGGCCGCTCCACCTGAGCCGAAGCAACTGCCACCTGGCCCCCCGGCCCCGAAGCAATTACCACCCGGACCCCCCCCCGGCACCGAAGCAGCTGCCACCCGGACCCGAGGCACCGAAGCAGCTGCCGGAAGGGCAAGCGAAAGCTGGATCTGTGAACGAGACTGGCGCCCAGTTCAGCCCTAAAGAACGGGCCGTCGCGGACGTTCTTGCTTCCGAAGGCAAAACAGTGGAGGCAGTGCCGCAAAGCAAAACTTAAGGCGTCAGAACCGGAGACGCCCTGGTGGATGGGAAGCCGACGGAGTTCAAGTCGATGGAGCCCGGTGCGGACAGCGCAACCGTCAGGAATGAAGTGAATAACTCGATCAAGCGTGGTGGCCAGGCGCGAGATATGATTCTCGATGCGCGTGGTTCAGGCCTGAGCGAAGCAGAGGCAACAAAAGGACTGAACCGCGTTGCAGGGATCACGCGAGGAAAGGTCGATAGCGTCCGGATAATAGGTGATGGATTCGATATCAAGAGAAATTTCCCTTAGGAGGCAACATGTCCTGGAGCGTTAATATTTTCGTTGGGCCGTGCGTGTCCCTGGATGAAATAGCTGCGAAGCTCGAGTCGATCGTCGGGATACGACTGACGCGCATTTGCGAGGAGGGGGAGGAAAAATATGAGTTGGAGGCACCGAGCTATCTCCTTGTCTTAGGAATGCACGATCTGATCGACGACAAAGGTATCCCGTTCGAAGAATGCCCAGTTCAGATTGCGCTTTGGGCATCAAATGCTCCGGACTGGGAAACGAGCCAAAAGGAATGTCTGAGAACTGCGAGTTCGATCTTTGAAGCGCTAAAGTGTACGCGCCGGTATCGTCTGTTGTTAGTGCGCGATGTCCAGGAATTACTGCAAAACTACTCTCCTTTTGACGCGTGAGGGCCGGGTGATCTTCCCGGTAAGCATATTCGATGCCGTCGATGCGGCCACCCGCCTGAACGGCCTGAACAAGGCACTCCTGGCGAACGAGGGGATCCGGGACTATCCTTATCCTGGGCCGCCCGATTCCCGCGATGGGACGGGGTCATCGATACTCATCGGCCTGTGTCTTCAGCCAGACAACAATCGGCCGCGCCATGCTCCACGATTCAGCCAGGGATCGCAAAACGACCGACATCCGGCGCCGCGCTCCCGTGTCCTCGGCGGTCAGCCGCGAATCGAGCCGGCCGGACGCCCCGGGCGCAGGCGGCCTGCGGCAACGCGTCGGCAATCGGGAAATGCAGCGATTGATGGGCGAGGCGCCCGCCGGGACGCCCGGCGCCACGCCCCAGCGTGCACCGTTGATCCAGGCAAAACTCAGCATCAGCCAGCCGGACGACGCGCACGAGCGGGAAGCCGACCGGGTGGCCGATGCCGTCATGCGCATGCCCTCGCCCGGCGTGCAACGGCTGTGCGCCGGCTGCGAAGACGAGCGCGACAACAAGGCCGGCACCCCGCTGCAGCGGAAGGAACAGGCCGCCGGCGCGCCCCTGGTGACCCCAGCGGTGGCCTCGGGCGTCGAGGCCCTGCGCGGCGGCGGGAGCGCGCTGCCGGCGACGGAGCGCGCGTTTTTCGAGCCGCGCTTCGGCGCTGATTTCAGTCAGGTACGGGTCCATACCGATGCGCGGGCTGCGGACACGGCGCAGGCAATCGACGCCAAAGCCTTTACGGTCGGGCGCGACATCGCTTTTGCGCCAGGTCAGTACGCGCCGGAATCGCAGACAGGGCGCTATCTGCTGGCGCATGAGCTGACCCATGTGGTGCAGCAGGAGGGCGCGCAGGAGAGTACACATGAGCGGGTGCGGCGCTGGGAAGGGCTCGAGCACAAGAAGGTGGGCAATCGTGCCCAGAACGAGTTCCCGTATCGCGGATCGATCCTGACGGACATGACGGCGCTGCGCGCCACGCCCGGCAAGGCGCCGGGCGCACCGCACGACAATACCCGGGCCGACCTGTTGAAGGGCGCGACGGTGCTGGTGCTGGCGCAGGAACGCGGCTGGCTGCAGGTGCTCGTCGAGTCGGGATCGGCGCGCGACAAGAAGGGCAGCGTCGTCCCGGCCGCGACCCTGACCGGGTATGTCTCGCACGAACTGGTCACGAAGTCGGCCGCGGTGTTCGACGCCGAGGTCCCGGTCGGCGGCGGCCTGGTCCTGTCGTATGGCGACCTGGTGGCATTCGGCGGCGATCATTTCAAGGATTTCAACCAGCTCGGCGGCGAGGCGGCGAGCCCCGCGGGCCGGGCGCGGCTGAAGAAGCTGCGCGACCTCACCGACAGCGAAGCGAGCGGGTCGCCGGCCTACGAAGACGCGGCCACGATCAGCAAGGAGTACGCGGAACGCTACAAGAACCTCGCCCTCGAGAACATCTCCCACTTCTCGGGCGGCGGGACCGCACTGGCAACCTGGCAGGCGATCCATCGCGACGCGGTCCTTGCCGCGCTGGAGGCCGGGAAGAAAGGCGACAGCGGGGGACTGGCCAGGGCCTACGCGCTGAACGCCTTCGGCGACCACTTCCTGACCGACAGCTTTTCGTCCGGACACGTGCGAACGCCGCGGGAACAGGCCATTGTTTTTTACAAGAAACTGGCGAAGGATGTCTTCGAGCACATCATCGCTCACATCTCCCAGCGCTTGGGAAACCGCATCTTCGAACTGTTGCTCCAAGACTACAGGCGTGCCCGGGCCTTCGGAACCGAAGCGGATCGGCAGGACGCCATCGCGCGCGTCCGTGCCCAGGTCATGCAAAGCATCGCCGATGCCGGGGGTGTCGCCAAAGTGCAGGAACAGTTTGGCTTGTATGTCGCCGGAGCTTTTTCCAAAATCATGCACGATCGCGAGAATGCGCAGGGCCTGGACGTGGTCAGCGCCAGGCATCCGGAGGGGTGGACGGCTTTCGGCGACGCCAGCATGGAGACGCCGGCCAATGCGAAGAACCTGGCCTACATGACCGAGGCCGTGCAGGCGTCGAAGCAGGATCTGCTCGCCGCTTTCAGGATCGGCCTGGCGCTGTCGGCCAGGTACGGCAAATTGCCGTCCCGGGCCGCCGTCGATGCGGCCATGGCCGAGCTCACAAAACAGGTCGGCCCCCCGTATGCCGCCCTGGGGTTTGCTCCCAGCCCGGCCGCAGGCGTCAAGCCGCTGCCCGCTTGGGAGTGGGGCAAGCTGGATCCAGCGATGAAGGCCGAACTGGCAAAGATGATCGGCAGGTACCTGACGACCACTGCGCAGGCAGAGTTGCTGGCGAAGTTCCCGCTGCGCCAGGAGATCGAGGTCACGGGGCCGAACGTCGATGCGCGTCCGCGCGATGCGGCGCGCGACATCCTGAACGCGTTGCTCGCCGATCCAGTGCCCTTCCTCGAGGCGGCGATCGGGCGGGCCGCCGGGCCCTGATGGGGCGCGCACGATGGGCCCCGCCTGGCGTGTGGAATGCGATGCGGTGTCAAGCCTCGCTGCTGCCGCGTCCGGGGTCGTCGCCTCGGTCGTCATTGCCGCGAAGCCGTACCTGGTCGGCATCGATGCCGATGGCCGGTCGAGGTGGCGGACAGAAGTGTCCGGATCCGGACTCCTCGTTGCCGGCGGCCGGTCGGTATTTGCCGCCATCGGGCAGCGCATCATGGCCACCGACCCGCTGGACGGCAGTGTCGGCGCGGCGAGGGAGATCGGCTCGCCACCGGGCGGATGGGCAGCGGCTACGACGCTGTCCATTGGCGACGACCTCCTGGTGGTCGGTGCCGAGGGACTCGAACGCCTGCAGGCGCCGGGCCTCGCGACGCTCTGGAAGCTGTCGCCGACGCTCGATGATGTCAATGACACGATTCAGCAAGTGGTGTACGCGCCGCCTTCGATCGCGGCGGTGTCGAATCACAGCGTCATGCTCATTGCCGAACGAGGCGACTTGATCTGGAAGCAGCGCTTGCCGGCAGGCGCCCGCCTGGCCGGCGATCACCCGTTGGTGCTGGCCGGTCGGCGTGTTCTGGTCGGGCTGGTCGGGGAGGCGGATCCCCGCGTACGCTACCTTCACGCGGCTTCCGCATCGGATGGGACGCCGGAATCGACAACCCTGATCGACGATCTCGCGATGTACTGTCCGGCTCACGCCGCGGGTGGAGTGCTCGTCCTGGATACCCGGCGCGGCCTGGCCGGCTTCGATATCGGGAACGGCCTGAAGCGCCTGTGGTCGGTCGAGGCACGGGTGGTCATGGGAACATGCATCTTCCAGGACGGGCATCTGCTGGTCGCGACGCGCGACGGCGCGTTGCTGCGCGTCGCGGTCGCGGACGGCCGCAAGGAGGTCCTCATGCGTTTGCCCCGCAGGCAGGCCTGGACGCCGCCGGCGCCGGACCTGTCGCCAGGTGTGCACGGTGAAAGCATTGGCGCGATCGCGCATCTGGTTTCCTTGCCGGGCGGGGTTGCGTTTTCCGTGTCCTGGCCGAGCGGCCGTGCGGCCATCCAGTTTCATCGATGCTGAGATGCCCACCCCCGGCTGTCCTTATTGCTGATTCCCCGTCCGCACCATCGCGGAATCCGGAGGCGACACCAGCCATGGCGCATCGCGCACCCGCCGCATCGCCTGCGAGCGCCGCTGCAGTTGCAGCTTGTCGAGAATATTGTGAACGTGATGCTTGACGGTGGACAGGCTGATGACGAGCTCGCGCGCAATTTCCTTGTTCGACAGGCCGCGTCCGATCAGCTGCAGGACGTCGCTCTCCCGTCGGGTCAACGAGCGATCCAGACCGGCCACTTCGGGCGGCGGATCGGTCCGGAACAAGGCGTGCAGCAGACCGCATGAAATCTCGGCCGGGCACGCAAGGCGCCCCTCGACGATGTCCGACAGCCCCTTGCAGAGCGTATCGACGGTGGCGTCGCGTGTGATGTACCCGGTGAAGCCGGCACGCCCGCAGCGGATGACCTCGTGCCGTTGTTCGGTGAGGCCCAATGCCACCAGTGCAAGGTCGTGCCGCTCCGCGGCGATCGAGCGCACGTCGTAAAGATCGACGCCCTGGGTGACGTCGATGAGGACGAGGTCGATGGCGGCGGCGGCCAGTGTCTGGCGCAGCGCCGCGAGATCGTTGACGACGGCCGTGACCGTGATGTCCGGTTGTTGATTGCAGCAAGCGGCCAGACCATCGCCCAGTAGCCGTACGGGAGTCAACACAACGATGTTCATCTCTCCACCTTTCGTGTTTCGAACAATGGTTCGTCGCGTGGCCGGACCCTGGCGAACGCCGGCGCCGCCAGGAATGATATCGACGAGTACTTCGCTGGCATCCTATAGATGTCAAATCCGTGTTCGGGTTCGTGCCAATTCGCCGGCCTCATGTCCTCCTGCTTGTCGTCACCTGCACGCGAGCATCAAGGCGGAAGGTACTGAGCGAGATCGAATTCGCCTGACCGGAGTTGGCGCAATCGCTTCGCCGGCCATTCGCATGGCCTGCTCGGCCACGATCACAAGCCACCGCTGGAAATCCTGGCCCGGGCGCGGCAGCAGCTGGCGCGTTATCCCACGATCGGCCTGGTAATCTCGATACCCGCCGCAATATCGCAGTCTCGGCATCCAAGGTCGAAGTACAGTGCTAGTATGGTTAAGACGATACGGACAGCAGGACTGGAGCCCGTTGGCCCTGCAACTTGTACGATCCGAACCTGATATGACACAGCCTCTTACCCCTGAGCAGCGAATCAAGCAGCTGGAAGCCGAGCTGGAAAAATCCAGACAGCAGTCGCTCGTCTACAAGACCATGCTCGACGTGCTGGCCAAGGAACACGGGGTGACGGTCGTAAAAAAGCCTTCGCCCGAACAACGCAAATCCTCGCCAAAGAGGAGGACCTGAGTGTCAGCCGGGTCTGTCAGTTGTTCGGGATTAGCCGCCAAGCGCACTACAAGCGCCTACATGCAGAAATTGGACGGGCAGCGCGCTATCAGGTAGCCCAGGCGATGGTGCAACAGGTGCGGTTGCGCCAGCCTAAAGTCGGTACGCGCAAACTCTACTTTCTACTGAAACCGCAGTTTGTCCAAGCGGGACTGAAACTGGGGCGAGACGGATTGTTCGATGCGTTACGCCGCGCCAGGATGCTGGTGCAGCCGAAGCGCTGCTATCGCAAGACGACCAATTCCAAACACTGGATGCGCAAGCATCCCAATCTCGTGAAGGCGCGCCCCAAGCCAATGGCAGCCGAACAGCTGTGGGTCGCAGACATTACCTACATCGTAACACATGAAACGACCGGCTATCTCAGTCTGGTAACCGATGCCTACTCGCGTCGAATCATGGGGTATCACTTGCACGCCAATCTGCATACCGACGGCGTACTGAAGGCATGGGGCATGGCACTACGCGCCCGAAGGACCGAACACCAACTGATCCATCACTCCGACCGCGGACTGCAGTACTGCGCGGACGCTTACCAACAAGTCCACCGTCGCCACGGCGTCTTATGTTCGATGACCGACGGTTACGACTGCTACCAGAACGCCTTGGCGGAACGCGTCAACGGCATCCTTAAGACGGAGCTTTTGACCACGATGCCTCAGAACCTGGAGCAGGCAACAATCATGGTGCAGGAGGCTGTCCACATCTATAACTGCGAGCGCCCGCATACAGCGCTTCAATACAAAACGCCCGATGCAGTGCACCGGGCGTCTGTAGAAGCAAATCTACGGGGTAACGAAAAAGGCCGTTATCCTGTCAACCTATCTTTGGACGTGACACGTGCGCCGCGATGAACATCGCGACGGCCGAGCGGCAATAGGATTCGATTTCTCCATCGTCCGTGGCCCGTGCCTCATCGAAGCGTGCGATGAGCAGGAGATCGGATCCTTTGAAAAGCGCGGCAAACAAGCGGGCGGACTGGCGAGGATCGGGCACGTTCAGAACCGCCTTTGCGTGCAACTGCCGCAACAGGGCCTCGATCCGGGCGATGACATGGGCGGGCCCGGCTTCGTGATGGCGCTTGGCTAACGACGTTTGATTCGTCTTGTCGGCCATGACCATGGCTTCGACACCGCGGACGTCCGGGCTCAACAGCGTGCGCAGCAGGGATGATCCCACCGCCATGAGCTGATCCTCGGCCGAACCGTCGACCCCTTCAAAAAGCGCTTCTGGTGCAAACCGGTGGCAGCGGGCCGCGATGGCCGCACTGAACAGCGCCTCCTTGTTCTCGAAGTGCCGATAGATACTCAGCTTGGATATCTTCGCCCGCTGGGCGACCTTGTCCATCGTCGTCGCTTGAAAACCCAGTTCCACAAAGAGTTCGCACGCGGCGTCGACGATCGTTTGAGGAAGCGCCCCGTTGGCGGGCCGGCCACGCCGGCCCTGGCTATGTTCGGTCACGACAATTCCAGTACTTGACAGTATTTGAATTCGAGTATTACGATACCACGAAGTACTCGAAATGTGCAAGCCGATGGCCAGGTTTCCACCCCCTCATTCCACACCACGGAGGCAATCACCATGAATGACGTCATCATCATCGGCGGCAGCTTTGCCGGCCTCGCCGCCGCCCTGCAGCTCGGCCGCGCCCGCCGCAAGGTCACCATCTTCGATACCGGCCTGCCGCGCAATCGCTTCGCCGGCCACTCGCATGGCCTGCTCGGCCACGATCACAAGCCGCCGCTGGACATCCTTGCCGAGGCGCGGCAGCAGCTGGCGCGTTATCCCACGGTCACGCTGGTCAATGCGCGCGCCGACAGCGTCTCCGGCGCCATCGACGATTTCACCGTCCTCACCGCCAATGGCGAAAGCGTCGGGGCGCGCCGTCTGATCCTGGGCTATGGCGTCGCCGACCAGATGCCCGATGTTCCGGGCTTTGCCGAAAGCTGGGGCACATCCATCGTGCCTTGCCCCTATTGCGACGGCTTTGAAGCCGCCGGCCGGCATTGGGGCCTCGTCTGGTCCGGCCCGCAGTCGCACCAGTCCGTCAGGCTGTTCCGGGATTGGACCGACAGGTTGACCGTCTTCGCCGACGGTCATGAGATTCCGCCCGATATCCGGGCCGACCTGGCGCGCCGCAACATACCTGTCGTCGATGGACGGATCGTCGAGATCGCCCATCACAAGGGCCATATCGCCACCGTCAATCTCGATACCGGCCGCAACATCGCGGTCGACATCCTGTTCGCCCATCCGCGCAACAAGCCGTCCGCAAGCCTGCATGAATCGCTGGGCCTCGCCACGGTGGATACGCCCACCGGCATCGTCCTCAAGGTCGACGAGCGCCGCCAAACCAGCATGCCCGGTGTCTACGCTGCCGGCGACCTCGCCACGCCGTTCTTGCCCTCGGTCACCCAGGCATCGTCGCAGGGCGCGATGGCCGGTATCTTCGCCCAGCAATCGATGGTGGTTTGATAGCATGGATTCCTTGTCCGGCTACGTCCCTGTTTTCGTCAATCATGGGCGTCGAGCTCTCATTGATCATCGAGTGGGCGTGAAGTTTCTGTTGGAAACTGGACCCGCCGTGCCAGTCCGGACAGCGAAGCGTCAGGGCGAGGTCGACAGCAACTTCAGCACCTCGCTCGTGCCCTTGCCGGCCTTGATCGCTTCAAGCGCCTTTTGTACGCGCGCCGCCTGGGCCGGGTTGTGCGGATCGTTCCCCAATGGCGCCAGCGCGGCCGCCGCCTTGTCGCGCCGGTTGCCGAGCAGATTGACCGAGAAATCGAAGAACGCGTATTCCCAGACGGCCGGCGCCAGGTAATGCGCGCTGTCGGCGGCATTCAGCACGTTCGCATCCGGAAAATTCGGCTTGTTGCTGAAGCTGCGCGCCAGGTAGTACAGGTTCGGGGCGTCGAGCTTGTTGGCGCGGTAGGCGGCAATGAAGAACGCGCGGGCCTGGTCCATGCGTTCGGATTTCGCCGCGCCTTCCGCTCTCTCGGACTGGGCGAAACGCACGCGCCCCATCAGGTAATTCGCCTCGAAATCGTCGGGACGGGCGCTGTGGATCTCGGTGAGCGCAGTTTCAGCCTCGCCGAGTTCGCCAAACAGCAGCTGCGCCTTTGCCAGCTCGAGACCGTATTGCGGATCGCCGGCGAGCGCCGTTTTCTCGGCCGCGATGCCTGCAAGGAGTGCCTTGCCGTACTCCCAGCTGGGGCAGGTCGTCAGGAGTGACGCCTTCAGCACGTATTGCGCCGAACCCTTGGGCAGGCGCGTGATGCGGATCGACGATTCCGGATAATCGGCAAGCGGCACGTTCATGAACAACATGTTATCGCTGTAGCGTTGCAGCACGCGCTTCAGCGTATCGATCTTGATGCCGGTGGCGCTCTCCCAGCTGGCAATGGGTTCGGCGCCGCCGCCCACCGCCGTGAAATAGGCATACAAAGCCTTGGTGCGCGCGGGATCGCTGAGCATGTAGTGCGCGAGCAGCCAGGACTGGGCGTAGAAGCGCCAGATCGTGCGCGTATCGGCATCCTTTTCGCCGTCGATGCGGAATTTGGGATCGAGGATCTTGTCGAAGCCGATCCAGTTTTCCGTGCCCAGCGTGTAGCTGCGCATGGTCGAGGATTCGCCGATCGAGATCGAGCCGCGGGCCGGATAGGCCGTGCTCAGGTACTCCGCGAAACCTTCGATGAACCAGGCCGGGTAATAGGTGCGCGCATGCTGGAACATCACATGGTGCGCATATTCGTGGAACAGCGTCGTCAGGTTTTGCTCCTGTCGGCTGTAACCCGGCGCCGTCGCGTACGCTTTGCTGCCCTCACCGCAGTGGAAATATACGCCACCCACGTTATCGGCGAAATTCGGGCGCACCACTTTCATCTGCTCGGGATCGTCGAGCAGATAGATCTGGAACTTCGCCTCCGCGGTGCCCCCGGCCCCGGTCAGCAGCATGTTCGTCAGCGTGCGGAACGCTTCGAGTTTCTGCACGTAGCTGACCGTCTTGGCTTCCGTCGTGCTGCTCGTGACGACGAAATGCTCGGATTCCGCCCGTACCCAGCTCTCGGCGGCGTGGGCCGATACGCCCAGGCAGGCGGACAGCCCCAGGACCCGCACACATGTTCCCAATAATGTCATCGTTTCATCCCCATCTATTATTACTTTTTTTGTAATTAGTTCCTGCTGTCAATACTATCGCAGCGTAGACCGTTTTTCTCGCCGAAGTTCGAAAACATGTCGGATCCTGGCGAAAAACATAAAACATCGTGGCGAACGCGGCCATTAGAATCAGGCGAAAAAGCATCCGGTCACCGACCCGACTCAACGCTTTGACAAGGAGGAGATATGAGACATGCAGGGGCCGCGTTAGTATTCACCACGCTCGTTGCTTGCGGAGGCGGGACAAACGCCACATCGACACCGACACCGGCGTTGGCATCGCCACCCCCGACTCCCGTCGCCGCGCCGGCCGCGGGCTGCGGCAGCGGTTCCAAGCTGACCACCGGCATGCATTCGCTCACCAGCGACGGTATCCAGCGCAGCTACTGGATCGAGATGCCGGCCGCCTACGACCGCAACAAGGCCTATCCCGTGATCATCGGGCTGCACTGGCGTGATGGCAGCGCCGCCGATGTCTACGGTTGGAGCGGCTTTTTCGGGCTGAAGAATTTGTACGGCGACAATGCCATCTTCGTCGCCCCGCAGGGCCTGGACAAGGGTTGGGCCAACACTGGCGACCGCGACATTCGCTTCCTGCGCGCGATGATCGGCGAGGTCCAGCAGGGCGTGTGCACCGACACGCAGCGTGTTTTCGCTACCGGCTTCAGCTTTGGCGGCATGATGTCCAACGCCATCGGATGCCAGATGGGCGACGTGGTGCGAGCGATCGTGCCCATGGCCGGTTCGCTCTGGAGCGGCTGTGCCGGTTCTTCCTACAAGGTGGCGGCCCTGTTCGTCCACGCCAGGGACGACAACACGGTGCCTTACTCGGCGGGGATGGAGGCGCGCGATCTTTTCTTGAAGCGCAATAGCTGTAGTGCCACCACAGTGCCCGTGGGTAGTAACGGCTGCGTGGAGTACCAGGGCTGCGACAGCGGCAAGCCCGTGATATGGTGCGGTACCGAGACTGGCGGCCACTGGTATCCCAATTTTTCGGCGCAGGAATCCAAGGCCTTCTTCGATCGGTTCAAGTAGTCTCGGAAAAAAACGAAAGGTCGTTGATGACGTGGAGTCCGTCATCAACGACCTTTTTTGTTGGCGGCTATCGCGCGCCGTCAGCCTTCCATCTGCTCCAGTTCCTTGCCGCGCGTTTCATGCACGTAGCGCAGCACGAAGTAGACCGAGATCACCGCGGCCACGGTGTACAGGCCGTAAGCGCCCGCCAGGCCGATGCTGGCGAGCAGCATCGGGAAGGTCACCGTAATCAGGAAGTTGGACGTCCACTGGGCCGCGCCGGCGACTGCCAGGCCGGAACCGCGGATCTGGTTGGGGAACATCTCGCCCAGCATGACCCACATCACCGGACCCCAGGAGATGTTGAAGAAGATGACGTAGATGTTCGCCGCGGCCAGGGCCACGACCCCCATCGTGCCGGACAGGGCCAGTTTGCCGTTGGCGTCGAGCGAGGCGCTGGCGAAGGCGAACGTCACCAGTCCGAGCGTCACCGCCATGCCGGCCGAGCCGATCCACAGCAGGGGTTTGCGGCCGATGCGGTCGATCAGGAACACCGTGACGATGCAGGCGCCGATGCTCAGGCCGCCCGACAGCACGTTGATCAGCAGCGCATCGCTTTCGGAAAAGCCCACGGCCTGCCACAGCACCGCGCCGTAATAGAACACCACGTTGATGCCGACCAGTTGCTGGAACGTCGCCAGGCCGATGCCGACCCAGACGATCGGGCGCAGCTTGCCGGTCGCCTTGTTGACCAGGTCCGACAGCTGCGGGCGGTGGTGGTCTTCCGCCAGCGACACGTCGATCGCGTTGAATTTCGTGCGGGCCACGGCGGCGCCGTACAGGCGTTCCAGCACGGCCAGCGCCTCGTCCTTGCGCTTCTTGGCGACGAGGAAGCGCGGGCTTTCCGGGATCGTCGTCAGCAGCAGCAGGAACAGCACGGACGGGATCGCCATCATCCAGAACATCCAGCGCCATGCTTCTTGCCCCAGCCACAGCACGCCGGTCGAGCCGCCGGCCGCGCGCGCCAGCACATAGTTGCTCAGGAAGGCGCAGAACAGGCCGCTGATGATGGCGATCTGCTGGACCGTCGCCAGCCGGCCCCGGTAGCGGGCCGATGCCACCTCGGCGATGTACGCCGGCGACATCACGCTGGCCGCGCCGACCGCGAAGCCGCCCAGCACGCGGGCGGCGATGAAGACGGCCGAGGTCGTTGCAAAGCCAGCACCCAGCGCCGACACCAGGAACATCACGGACGAGATGATCAGGACGGTACGGCGGCCCCACAGGTCGCCCAGGCGGCCGGCGGTGAAGGCGCCGAGCGCGCAGCCCAGCAGCATCGAAGCGACTTCGAAGCCGAGTTCGGCGTCGGTAGAATGGAAGGCCTGCTTCAGGCCGTCGACGGTGCCGTTGATGACGCCGCTGTCAAAGCCGAACAGGAAGCCGCCGATCGTGGCGACGCAGCTGATCAGAATGATGAGGCGGGTATTTTCCGCCTCCTGGATGGTACTCGTGCTCTCGACGGCACTGGTGCTCATACAAGTCTCCTTGGTTTGTCTTGGTGTGTCAGCGCCGTCGGTGCAGGTTTATAACATCCTATACCATCAAACCAATAGCGCTAACATCTTGTCGAGTCTGTACGATTTCCGTCCTCGTGTCAATGCATTGCGAGACTCTGCATTCGCCCGCGGGCAAGGGATCGAGTAAGATGCTTGCCTTATCCTGCAAAGCCCTGTCTTTACAGGGCTTTGTGTTGAAATACTAGGAATCCCCGATGGAAATCAAGGTCAACTTTCTCGACAAGCTGCGTCTGGAAGCCAAGTTCGATGACTTCACGGTCATCGCCGATCAGCCTATCCGCTACAAGGGCGACGGCTCGGCGCCGGGCCCGTTCGACTATTTTCTGGCCTCGTCGGCCTTGTGCGCAGCGTACTTCGTGAAGTTGTACTGCAACACCCGCGATATCCCCACCGAAAATATTCGCCTGTCGCAGAATAATATCGTCGATCCGGAGAACCGTTACCAGCAGATCTTCAAGATCCAGGTCGAGCTGCCGCCGGATATTTCGGAAAAGGACCGCCAGGGGATCCTGCGTTCGATCGACCGCTGTACCGTGAAGAAAGTGGTGCAGACCGGACCCGAGTTCGTGATCGAAGAGGTCGAGAACCTGGATGCGGATGCGCAGGCATTGCTGACGCTGCAGCCTGCTGCCGACGCGGCCACTTATATTCCCGGCAAGGACCTGCCGCTGGAACAGACCATCGCCAATATGTCGGGGCTGCTGGCGGGCCTCGGCATCAAGATCGAAATCGCGTCGTGGCGCAATATCGTGCCGAACGTGTGGTCGCTGCATATTCGCGACGCACACTCGCCGATGTGTTTCACCAACGGGAAGGGCGCGACCAAGGAAAGCGCGCTGGCGTCCGCGCTGGGCGAGTATATCGAACGCATCAGCAACAACCATTTCTATGCCGGCAGCTACTGGGGCGAGGAGATCGCCAACGCGGCCTTCGTCCATTATCCGGACGAGCGCTGGTTCCAGCCCGGTCCCGACGATGCGCTGCCGGACGAGATCCTCGATGCGTACTGCCGCGCCATCTACGATCCGGAAGGCGAATTGCGCGGCTCACACCTGGTCGACACGAACTCGGGGAATGTGGAGCGCGGCATCGTGTCGCTGCCTTACGTGCGGCAGTCGGATGGCGAGACCGTCTATTTCCCGTCCAACCTGATCGAGAACCTCTACGCCAGCAATGGCATGAGCGCCGGGAATACGCTGGCCGAAGCGCAGGTGCAATGCCTGTCCGAGATTTTCGAGCGGGCCGTGAAACGCGAGATCCTCGAAGGCGAGATCGCGCTGCCCGATGTGCCGCAGGAGGTGCTGGCGAAATACCCCGGCATCGTGGCCGGCATCCAGGAACTGGAAGCGCAGGGCTTTCCGGTGCTGGTCAAGGATGCGTCGCTGGGCGGCGCCTATCCCGTCATGTGCGTGACCCTGATGAATCCGCGCACGGGCGGCGTCTTCGCGTCGTTCGGCGCGCATCCGAGCTTCGAGGTGGCCCTGGAACGCAGTCTCACGGAACTGCTGCAGGGCCGCAGTTTCGAAGGCCTGAACGATCTGCCGCAGCCGACCTTCGCCAGCGAAGCCGTCACCGAGCCGTACAATTTTGTCGAGCACTTCATCGATTCCAGCGGCGTGGTGTCGTGGCGCTTTTTCAGCGCCAGGGCGGACCACGATTTCGTCGAATGGGATTTCACGGCGCAGGGCGAGGATGCCAATGCCGAGGAAGCCGCGACCCTGCTCGGGATTCTCGAGGACATGGGCAAGGAAGTGTACATGGCGGTGTACGACGAGCTGGGCGCCACGGCGTGCCGGATCCTCGTGCCCGGTTACTCGGAAGTCTACCCGGTCGAAGACCTGGTCTGGGACAACACCAACAAGTCGCTGCTGTTCCGCGAAGACATCCTGAACCTGCACCGCCTGGACGACGACGCCCTGGCGGCGTTGCTGGATCGCCTGGAAAACAATGAACTGGACGAGTATTCCGACATCGCCACCCTGATCGGCATCGAGTTCGACGAGAACACGGAGTGGGGCCAGCTGACGGTCCTCGAGTTGAAACTGCTGATCCATCTCGCCTTGCAGCAGTTCGAGGAAGCGCACGAACTGGTGGGCGCCTTCCTGCAGTACAACGACAACACCGTCGAGCGGCGCCTGTTCTACCAGGCACTGAACGTGGTGCTGGAGGTGGTGCTGGACGACGAACTGGAACTGGACGACTACGTGACCAATTTCCGCCGGATGTATGGCAATGCGCGCATGGACGCGGTGCTGGGTTCGGTCGACGGCACCGTGCGCTTCCACGGCTTGACGCCGACGAGCATGAAGCTGGAAGGGCTCGACCGCCATCATCGCCTGATGGACAGTTACAGGAAGCTGCATGCGGCACGGGCCACACGCCGGATGTGACGCTGCTCAACACAGGCTGTCGACATGACAGGAGCCCCTGATTCAGGGGCTTTTTTTATTGCCCGGCCGACTACCAATAGTTACTTCTTCATTCAGTCGCGGCACGCGTGCGACACATAAAACTTACCCCATGAGCAAGATCAAACGGCTACACGCCGCTTCTGACCCTCTGCGCATTTCGCTGGCTTCTTCCGCCTTCCCTCAATTTCTGCCAAAACACGGCAAAAATCGGGAAAAATCCGCCTCACGAAACAACAATAGTTGTTGACTCTTCCGAAAAATATACTATAAGCTGTTTTCGAACCAGCAATGTTTGACAAAAGACAGTTCTTTCCGACTTGACAGGTGATGGGTACTTAACGCGAAGGAGTGAGACGATGGTTACAATTGTACGTAGGCACGACATACCGGAAGTTCATCATGTGGTTGTCGATGGCAGGCAACACAATCTGGGCGTACTGAAGGATTTCCGCTGGCATTCCGGGCTCGCGGATTTCATTCCCGGCGACGCCAAGCTGTCGCTCAGCTGGGTTCATCTCGAACCCGGCCAGGTGCTCGATCCCCATGTCCATCCGGTCGGTTCGATGATCCTGGTGTGCCAGGGCGAAGTGGACACCTTGGGCGATCTGGAGCAGCACATGTCGGCAGGCGACGCGCTGCTGGTGCCGCCCGGGGACCGCCATGGCTTCCGCGGCGCCGGCCCCAACGGCTTCTGGGGCCTGTCGGTGCAATTCGAGTCGAGTGCCCTGTACAACGACATGGCCAAGCCGCAGGTGCGTTTCGAGGCCGGCGTGCGCGCCATGGCCGACGCGCAGTCCGCCGCGCCCGCCTGGTTGATCGAGCTGCTGGACCGTAACGACGGCTATCTGGAGCGTTTCTCCGCCAACCCCCTGTTCGCGATGGCCCGCCAGGGCCGGCTGGAGGACGAAGAGACGCGCTCGCAGTTCCTCGATCATTTCCAGGTCTGGTCCGACGCGTTCCAGAGAATGCTGTTCGCTCGGGTGACGTATAGCGACGACGCCGTCTTCCGCGGGGTGGCGACCGAACACCTGGAAGAGGAATTCGGCCACAACACGGCCCTGTCCAGGGGCCGCGCGCCGGGTACCGCACGCGCGGCCAGCGATCCGATCCTGGACGCGACCTGCGAGTGGTTCGTCGCCAAGATGCTGTCGCTGGACAATAACGAACGGACCGTCCTGGTCCACCTCGTCGTCGAAGCCTCGGCGGCGGTCTTCTACGCGTACATGGGGCCGGCGATGAGCGGCGCCAGTGCCTCGAAATCCCATTTCGACATGCATGCCGGCGAGATCGACCACGAGCACGTCGATCTGGGCGTCGACGTCCTGCGCACGAGCAGCGTGCGCGACGCCGAGTCGCTGTTCGACATCCAGCGGCGCGGCTGGGACATGCTCAATTCCATGTTCGGCCGTATCGCCGAGATCCTGGAAGAACGGCGCCAGTTGTCCGATTTGTCGCGGCAGGTCGCCGGCAAGGAGCGTGCGCGCAGCCACGCCGTCGCCAGCGAGGCATGAGGCCGCGCGTACGCGCAGCCAGGCTGCTCCGGTGTGTCCGGAGCCATCGTAAGTAAGACCATCCATAGATTAAGGAGACAGCAATGAATGAAGAAAACTTCGACGTGATCGTGATCGGTGGCGGCCCCGGCGGATCCTCGGCGGCCACGTTCGTCGCGATGCAGGGGCACCGTGTCCTGCTGCTCGAGCGCGAAACCTTCCCGCGCCACCAGATCGGGGAATCGCTGCTGCCGGTGACCATCCACGGCATCTGCAAGATGCTCGGCGTCGAGGAAGAGATCCATGCCGCGGGCTTCATGCGCAAGCGCGGCGGCACGTTGCGCTGGGGGAAGAACAAGGAACCCTGGACCTTCGACTTCGACGACATCTGGATGCTGTCGGCCCACGGTTCGGGCTTCGCCTACCAGGTCGAGCGCGACCGCTTCGACCACATCCTGCTCAATAATGCGCGCAAGAAGGGCGTGGAGGTGCGCGAGCAGTCGCGGGTCGTCGACACCATTCGCGACGCCACCGGCCGCATCACCGGCGTGACCTACCGCGACGCGGACGGGAACGAACGGCGCGTCGCCTCCCGTTTCGTGATCGATGCGGGCGGCCACAGCAGCCAGCTGCACAAGCAGTGCGGCGAGCGGGTCTTCGCCAAGTACTTCCAGAACATCGCCCTGTATGCCTACTACGAGCACGGGGTGCGCCTGCCGGAGCCGAACCAGGGCAACATCCTGTGCGCCGCGTTCAAGGAAGGCTGGTTCTGGTACATCCCGCTGTCGCCCACGCTGACCAGTGTCGGCGCCGTCGTGTCGAAGGCGCAGTACGGCGACACGCTGCGCCTGAACCACGAGGAGGCGATGAACCGCTTTATCGACGCCTGCCCGCTGATCAAGGAATACCTGGCGCCCGCCAAGCGCGTGACGGAAGGGAAGTACGGCAAGTTCCGCACGCGCGCCGACTATTCCTACTGCAACACGCAGTTCTGGACGCCCGGCCTGCTGCTGGTGGGCGACGCGGCCTGCTTCATCGACCCGGTCTTTTCCTCGGGCGTGCACCTGGCCACCTATTCGGCGCTGCTGGCGGCACGGACGGTCAACAGCCTGCTGGCGGGCGAACTCGACGAAACCCGCTGCATGGAGGAGTTCGAGCAGCGCTATCGCCAGGAATATGCGGCGTTCTACGACTTCCTGATCGGCTTCTACGACATGGAGCAGGACGAGGACTCCTACTTCTGGGGCGCCCAGCGCGTGCTCGGCACGGACGAGAAGGCGGAAAGCGCGTTCGTACGGCTGGTCGCCGGCGGCGCGACCACCTCCGACGACTTCCTGCACATGCGCGGCGAAAAGCGCGACTTCTTCCGCGACTATGTGGCGTCGCGCACCAATCGCGAGAAGCCGGAAGACTTCTTCGCCCGCTATGCCGACAAGTCGTTCGACGGCAAGGGGATGATCCAGAAGTTCCGCCAGGCGCGCGAGCAGATCGTGGCGCAGGCGACCCATGGCACGGGGCGCAAGGCCGAGGCGGTGCTGTACGATGGCGGGCTGGTGCCGTCCCGGGATGGCTTCCACTGGACCGAACCCGAAGCCGAAGCGCAGCCGGCCTGACCGCCACGATGGTGCCGCCGCACCCGCGACGGGGCGCGGCGGCCCATGGACAACCCGATTGGAGTTCGACGATGACCCTGATCCACGAGATTGAGAAGCCGGCCAGCCTGCATCCCTGGTCCGCCGACACGGTGCACGATCCCTACGCGGTATTCGCCTGGCTGCGCGAGCATGCGCCGGTGCATTGGGACGAGCAGCTGCGCGCCTTCCTGGTGACGCGCCACGAGGACGTGTTCCGGCTGCTGCGCGACCGCCGCCTGTCGCACGACCGGCTCGACGTGCAGCTGGCCCGCCACACGCCCGAGATCCGCGCGGCCATGCGGCCCCTGACCGAGCACCTGCGCAACTGGACCCTGCTGATGGACCCGCCGCGCCATACGCGCCTGCGCGGCCTGTTTTCCAAGGCGTTCACGCCGCGCCTGGTCGAGGGAATGCGCACCCACGTGCAGGACGTGGTGGACCGGTTGCTGGCGCCCTTGCTGGCGCAGGGCAGGATGGAACTGATCCATGATTTCGCCTACCTGCTGCCGGTCACAGTGATCGCGGAGCTGATCGGCGCGGGCAAGGAGAACCTGGACGATTTCAAGCGCTGGTCGCACGCGATCGCCACCTGCCTGGCGACCAATTTCCGCGACCTCGGCATCATCGCCGAGGCCCAGGTCGCGGTCGGCGAGTTGACGGTCTTTTTCTCGGCGCTGATCGCCGAACGGCGCCGCCAGCCGCGCGACGACATCATCAGCGCGCTGGTGGCGGCCGAGGTCGACGGCGAGGTGCTGTCGGAGGAGGAGCTCGTGGCGACGTGCGCGCTGCTGCTGATTCCCGGCCACCACACGACGATGAACGCCATCGGCAACGGCATGCTGACGCTGTTGCGCCATCCGGACGCGCTGGCCGCCTTGCGCGCCGAGCCGGCCATGCTGAACGGCGCCATCGAGGAGTTGCTGCGGTTCGACTCGCCCGTGCAAGCCTTGCCGCGCCGCCTGCTCGAACCCGTCGAGATCGCGGGGCGGACGGTCGATGCGGGCCAGATCGTATTCCTCGTGTTCGCGTCGGCCAACCACGATCCCGCCCGCTTCGACGCGCCCGATCGCCTGCGGCTCACGCGCGGCAACAACCAGCACCTGTCCTTCGGCGGCGGCGGGCATGCCTGCATCGGGGCGCCGCTGGCGCGCCTGCAACTACAGATCGCCTTCAAGGCGCTGGTGGAACGCTTGCCGCAACTGCGGCTGGCCGGCACGCCGATCGAATGGCAGCCGGGCACCTCGTTGCGCGGCCTGAAGCGTCTCGACCTCAGCTTCTGACCGTGCCCGCGGGGCCGGGCGGCCCCGTCCGCGATTCGCATCACACCTTTTCGAAAGGCGTTTCATGCGCAAGAATCTCTATCGATACGCGAGCATCGTCCTGGCGTTCGGCGCCGCGCTGGCCCTGCTGTTCCAGCTCGCGCCCAACCGGGTCGGGCAGGACGCGGGCCGCGCCTTGCTGGCGCAACCGGCCGCGCCGGCCGGCGACCCGGTGCTGGCATTCCTGCACCACCTGCATGCGCCGCTCGGTGCCCTGTTGCTGCAGATCGTCGTGATCGTGATCGCCAGCAAGCTGATCGGCAAGCTGTTCACCCTGGCGCACCAGCCGCGCGTGGTGGGCGAAATGTTCGCCGGCATCCTGCTCGGGCCGTCGCTGTTCGGCTGGCTGCAGCCCGACCTGCAGGCGAGCATATTCGGCGCCGCGTCGCTCGCCTCGCTGAACGCCCTGAGCCAGGTCGGCGTGATCGTATTCATGTTCTGCGTCGGCGCCGAAGTCGACACGCACGCACTGAAGAAGCGGGCGCACGTGGCGATCGTCGTCAGCCACGTCAGCATCTTCGTGCCCTTCCTGCTGGGCGCCGGCCTGGCCATCGTCCTGTATCCGGCCTATACGATGGAGAGCGTCGACTTCCGGACCTTCGCGCTGTTCATGGGGATCGCCATGAGCATCACCGCCTTTCCCGTGCTGGCCAGCATCGTGCGCGAACGCGGCCTGGGCGCCTCGCTGCTGGGCAGCACCGCGCTGGCCTGCGCCGCGATCGACGACATCACGGCGTGGTGCCTTCTCGCCGCCATCGTCGCGCTGGCCCGGGCGAGCGGCCTGGCCGCCGCCGGCATCACCATCGTCCTGGCCTGCGCCTACATCGCCTTCATGCTGGGCGTGGTCAAGCCCTGGCTGGACCGCCTGCGCTGCGACGACGAGGCCGGTGCCGGCCGCCTGATGGCGGGCGCCACCATGCTGCTGTTCCTGTCGGCGCTGGTGACGGAGCTCATCGGCATCCATGCGCTGTTCGGCGCTTTCCTGGCCGGCGTGACGGTGTCGAACAACCAGGTGATCCGGCGCTTCGTGCGCCAGCGCATCGAGCTGTTCTGCACCTCGTTGCTGCTGCCCCTGTTTTTCGCTTATACCGGACTGCGCACCGAGATCGGCCTGCTGGGCGGTGCCGAGGGCTGGCTCACGTGCGCCGCGATCGTCGCGGTGGCGACCGCCGGCAAGCTGGGCGGCAGCGCGGCGGCGGCGCGCATCTCCGGCCTCGGCTGGCGCGACGCCTGCGCGATCGGCGCGCTGATGAATACCCGGGGCCTGATGGAACTGGTGGTGCTGAACATCGGCCTCGACCTGGGCATCCTGTCGCCGCGCATTTTCGCCATGATGGTCGTCATGGCCCTGGCGACGACGTCGATGACCGGCCCGCTGCTGACGCTGATCGGCAGCCGGCGCGGCGCCGGTGCGGCACGGGCCACGCCGCTGGCCTGACGGCCTGGCGCGCCGGGACCTAGGCCTGCGCGCCGGACGCCAGGTGGGCGAGGATCTCCTGCGCGACCTGTTCGACGTTCTTGTCGGACGTGATCACCTCCAGGTGGGCCAGCCGGTACAGCGCCTCGCGCGCTTCGAGGGTGTGCTGGATGTTTTCCATCGCATCCTGCCTGAGCTGCTGGCTGGCGATGCGCACGTCGTGCTGGGCCATCACCCGTTCGAAGTGTTCTTCCGGCCTGGCCTTGAGCCAGATGTTGTAGAACGAATGCTGCAGCATGCCGTAGGTGGCCGGTTCGGCCACGATGCCGCCACCGGTCGCCAGCACCACTTCCGGGTAGGTCACGATGATGCGTTCCAGGCAGCGCCGCTCCAGCTTGCGGTAGCCGGCCTGGCCGTAGATCCAGAAAATCTCCTTCAGGCTGATGCCGGCTTCCCGCTCGATCTCGCGGTTCAGTTCCACGAACGGCACTTTCAGGCCGGCCGCGACCAGCGGGCCCAGCGTCGACTTGCCGGCGCCGCGCAAGCCGACCAGCGCGAGCTTGCGGGGCGGCGTGCCGGTCTTGCGGCCGGACAGGCGCTCGCTGAGCAACTGGCGGATTTCCGCCAGTTGTTCGGCCGGTTGGCGCTTGAGCAATTCCACCAGCAGCACATAGTCGGTGCCGTAGCGTTCGTTGTCGACCAGGAGGTTTTCAATCGGCAGGTTGAGCGCCGCCGCCAGGCGGTACAGCACCGCGATCGAGATATTGCCGTCGCCTTTTTCCACGCGCGACAGGTAGGGCAGCGAGATGCCCGATTCCGCCGCCAGCTGCTTGATGGTCATCGCGCGCGCGGCGCGCGCCGAACGCACGCGCTGGCCGAGCTGCATGGACAGTTCCGCCGTGGCCGCCGCGGTGGAGTTCTCCTCCAGGGCGCCCAGGCTCTCCCCCTTGATGATAGCCATAGTTGTTGTTCGTCGATAAAACTATATTATATTATAGTAAATGTTTCCTTGCCATGGACCCGGCGTCCATCCGGTTCAGCCGGGCAAGGTCATATCAACGTACAGAAGTGTATGGTGGCGCCGTCATCCGGCCTTGCGCGCGGCCGGGGGCAGGGGCTGCAACAGCACCCGTTCCAGCGCCTGCTGGCGTTCCGTGTGCTGGGTCTTGCTGCCGTGGTCGGTGAGGAGCGAACCGGCCAGCATGAAGCTGTACAGCATGAAGGCACGCGTGCGCGATTCCGGGATGTCGAAGCCGAGGGCGCTGAAGCACTGCGCGATGTAGGCCTGGCGCTTGCTGTCCACTTCGTCGACGACGTGGCGCGCCATCTCGTCGCGCCGCGCCCACCCGCGAATCGCCAGTTCGGTCGAGGCGCCGCGTTTCGCCGTCTCGCCATGGAAGGGCAGCATCAGCAGGTCGCGGATCAGGTCGCGCGGCTTGGCGTCGCGGCGCTCGAAGCGGTCGATGATCTGCTCCGTGGCCCGGTTGCGCCACGCGAGCAGCAGCTGCCGCAGCAGGTCTTCGCGATCCTTGAAATGCCAGTAAAAGCTGCCGCGTGTGACGTTCAGGTCCTTGGACAGGGCATCGACGCGGATCGCATCGATGCTCTTGTTGATCAGCACCTGTTCGGCTGCATTGATCCAGTCTTCCGGCGTCAGCTGGGTCTTGGCGGTGGTTCTTGTGGCGGTCTTGGTATTGGACATGGTCGGCACGTGGGTCTTGGATCGGGCTATTTTACCGCCACACCATACAAAGGTGCCTGTCCGAGCATAAAAATGTTGACTTAGGTTCAGGATATGTTAGGATTTCCATACACATACGTATGTGTATGGAGTGGGGCGGGAATCCACACATGCGTTCTTCTAAAAACGGTTACAGGCGGACATATGGATAAACAATACGAAGGAGTAGGGAAGACCCTGACCGCGGCGGAACACCGCACGAATTACCACGAGGTCGGGCAGGGCAGGCCGCTGTTCCTGCTGCACGGCTCGGGCCCGGGCGTGTCGGGCTGGAGCAACTGGAAGGGTGTGATGAACGAGCTGGGCGAACGCTTCCGCGTCATCGTGCCGGATATCGCCGGCTTCGGTTTCACCGAGTTCAAACAGGACAGCAAGTACGACATCAAGCTGTGGGTGCGCCACCTGGTCGGCATCATGGACGAACTGGGCATCGAGAAAGCCTCGTTCGTGGGCAATTCGTTCGGCGGTGCGCTGGCCATCGGCCTCGCGCTGTTCGACAAGTCGCGGGTCGAGCGCCTGGTGCTGCTCGGTACGCCGGCCGGCGAATTCGAACAGACGCCGGGCCTGCGTTCCGCGGCCACCTACGAACCGTCGCTGGAAGCCATGGAGGCGGCGATGCGCCTGTTCCCGTACGACCAGTCGATCATCACGCCGGAGATGATCCGTAGCCGCTACGAGGCGAGCGCCCGGCCCGGCGCGCAGGACGCGCTCAGGCGCCTGGTGCCGCAGCCGAAGGCCGACGGCCCGACCATCGTCAAGGGCTTCCCGGCCGGCGCCGTCGCGGGCATCGAGGCGCCGACGCTGGTACTGCACGGCCGCGAGGACCGCGTGGTGCCGGCGCAGTGCGGCCACCTGCTGGCCCGGCACATCCCGAACGCGGACCTGCATGTGTTCGCGCAGTGCGGCCACTGGGTGCAGGTGGAGCGCCGCGCCGACTTCCTGCGCCTGGTGCGCGACTTCGTCGGGCAGGCAGCATGAGCCGCAACCTCGTCGAGCGCGTGCTGTACCAGCTGTGCGTGGACCGCGCCGCCAAGCAGCGCTTCCGCGAGGAGCCGGAAGCCTTCCTCGGACGCTTCGCGTTGAGCGACGCGGAACGCGCGATGGTACTCGGCTTCGACGTCAAGGGCCTGCAGGCCCACGGCGTCAACCCGATGCTCACCATGGGCTACTGGCAGGAGCTGTCCCCGCAGCGGGACATGCGGGCCTACATGAAACGACTGCGCGACGTGGACGACGACGGCGTCGTCTTCTCCGCGGCACTCAAAGCGTAAGAGGAAACAACATGGGAACTATCGTAGGGGCCTTCCTGGTGCCGCACGACCCGGTCATGTACGTGGCGCCGGACGCGCCGCCGCCGGCGCAGCGCGAGGCCGTGCATGCCGCTTTCCGGACCTGCGCCGGGCGCCTGGCCGCGCTCGCGCCGACCACCGTCGTCATCGTCGGCTGCGACCATTACATGCTGTTCGGGCCGCAGTGCCTGCCCAGCTGCGTGATCGCCACCGGCGACGTCGACGGCCCGATCGACCAGCTGCCGGGCCTGCGCCGCGGCGTCATCCGCAACAACGAAGCCCTGGCCGGGCACATCGCCGACCACGGCCGGCGGCACGGCTTCGACTGGACCGTGGCGCGCGCGTTCACGGTCGACCATTCGGTGGCCATCCCGCAGCAGCTGATCGTGGAACCGCTGCGCCAGGCCGGTGCCGATGTGAAGACCATTCCGGTGTACCTGGCCTGCGCGGTCGATCCGTACATCACCTTGCGGCGCGCGGCCCAGCTGGGCGCGCAGATCCGCCAGGCGGTGGAGGCATTCCCCGACGACGAGCGCGTGGTCGTCATCGGCAGCGGCGGCATCAGCCACTGGGTCGGCTCGGCGCAGATGGGACGCGTCAACGAAGCGTTCGACCGCGAAGTCATCGGCCACGCGCTGGCCGGGAACCTGGACGGCCTGTGCGGCCTGAGCGACGAGTACATCCTCGAACACGGCGGCGAGGGCGGCCTGGAGATCCGCAATTTTGCCTGCGCCATGGGCGCGGTGCCGGGCGCGCGCGGCGAGCTGCTGGGCTACGAGCCCGTTCCCGCCTGGGTCACCGGCCTGGGCTTCGTACAACTGCACGTGGAGCAAACAACATGACCCGGAAAATCTTCCTCATCAAGGCGGCCGACCTGCAGCCGGGCTGCGCGCGCAAGGTGGAGACCGCGGACGGCGATGTGGCCGTCTACAACCTGGCCGGCACGTTCTACGCGACGTCCAATATGTGCACCCACGCGACGGCCTCGCTGGCCGACGGCGAGATCGTCGGCGACGACTGCATCGCCTGCCCGGTGCACTTCGGCGAATTCCATATCCCGACCGGACAGGCGCTGACCTTCCCCTGTACCGTCGACCTGCGCACCTACCGGGTGGTCGCGGACGGCGACGACATCTATGCCGACCTCGACGAGGAGTCGGAAGCCGCGGCTTCCGCCATCTAACGGAGCATCGCATGTGCAAGAACGAGAAAGTCATCAACGTCAAGCTGCCGCGCCAGCGCGCGGCGCTGAAGGACCTGGACCAGTACGTCGACATGGCCGCGGGCCGCATGTCGCGCAAGGTGTTCTGGGAGCGCGACATCTACGACCAGGAACTGGAAAAGATCTTCGCGCGGGCCTGGCTGTTCCTGGGCCACGTGTCGCAGGTGCCCAAGGCCGGCGACTACGTCACGACCACGATGGGCGAGGACGACGTCCTGGTCGTGCGCCAGAAGGACGGCGCCATCAAGGCCTTCCTGAACACCTGTCCGCACCGCGGCAACCGCCTGTGCTTTTCCGAGACCGGCACGGCGCGCGGCTTCATCTGCAACTACCACGGCTGGAGCTTCGGCATCGACGGCGCGCTGCGCGGCATGCACGAATCGAAGGCGTATGAGGCGGGCGGCTTCGACAAGTCGCAGCACGGCCTGCACGAAGTGGCGCAGGTGGACCAGTACAAGGGCCTGGTCTTCGGCACGCTGGACCCGACCGCGCCGCCGCTGAAGGACTACCTCGGCGACTTCGCCTGGTACCTGGACACGCTGCTCGACATGGACGGCGAGGGCACCGAGTTCGTCGGCGGCTGTGTGCGCTCGGTCATGAAGTGCAACTGGAAATTCGGCGCCGAGAACTTCGTCGGCGACATCATGCACGCCGGCTGGACCCACGATTCCGCGGCCAGGGCGATGCTGGGCGGCGCGGTCGGCGAGCTGCCGGCGCGGGACTCCTACCACGTCAACGTGAACGGCCATGGCTGGGAGTTCAACCTGGACAAGGTCGGCAACGCCGCGACGTTCGGCGACAAGGAAGTGCGCAAGTACATCCACGAGATGCAGCCTCGGGTGGCGGAGCGTCTCGGACACGCCCGCTCGATGATGATCGGGTCGATCTCGTCGGCGACGATCTTCCCGAACATGTCGTTCCTGCCCGGCCAGAACACGTTCCGCGTGTGGCAGCCGCGCGGGCCGGACGAGATCGAACTGCACACGTGGACGCTCGTGAACAAGAGCGCCCCGGACGATATCAAGGAACGCTACCGGCGCGGCACGATGATCACGTTCTCGCCGTCCGGCGTGTTCGAGATGGACGACGGCGAGAACTTCGAATATTCCACGCGTTCGAACCGCGGCCTGGTCACGCGCCAGCAGGACCTGTTCCTCGGCCTGGGCCGGGACAGCCGGATCGACCATCCCGAATTCCCGGGCAATGTGTACCAGGGGCAGATCAACGAAGCCAACCAGCGCGCCTACTACCAGCGCTGGCTCGACTTCATGAAGGCCGAATCCTGGGACGACATCCCGCAGCGCTGAAAGGAACCACAATGACAACGACGCACGCGATCGCGGGCCGGGCGGCGGTGGATGCCGCCACCGGCTACGAGATCGAGACCTTCCTGAAGCGCGAGGCGCGCCTGCTCGACACGGAGCGCTACGACGACTGGCTGGCGCTGCTGGCCGACGACATCCACTACTGGATGCCGGCGATCGAGAGCCGCCGCCGCGCCCAGCACGGCGGCGCCACGCACCTGCCGGGGCGCATGGCGTTCTTCGACGACTATCTGGAACACCTGCAGAAGCGCGTGGCCCGGTTCAAGCAGCCGACCGCCTGGGCCGAGGACCCGCCGACCCGGCACACCCACGTGATCGCCAACGTGGAGGCCTATCGCGGCGAGGACGACGACGAGTACCTCGTGTACTCGACGTTCGTGAACTACCGCAGCCGCGTCGAGACCGACAACGACCTGCTGGTCGGCCGCCGCACCGACACGATCCGCCGCACCCAGGCCGGCCTGCGCCTGGCGCGCCGCAAGATCGTGATCACGCAAACCCTGCTTCAGGCGAAGAACCTGAACACGTTCCTGTGAGGTGAAGACGATGGGATGGCTTGACAACGACGTGGCGCTGGTGACCGGGGGCGGTTCCGGCATCGGCCTGGCGGTGGTGCGGCGCTTCCTGGCGGAAGGCGCGCGGGGCGTGGGCGTGCTGCTGCGCGACCCGCGCCAGGCCGAGGCGCTCAAGGAAGAATTCGGGGCGCGCGTGCATCCGGTGCGCGGCGACGTGCGGGTCTACGCCGACCATGAGCGGGCGGTCGCGGAGACGGTGGCCGCGTACGGCAAGCTCGATACGCTGGTGGGCAATGCCGGCATGTGGGACTTCTTTTCCGGCCTGATGAAGGGCGAGCCGGACGCGCTGGCGGCGTCGTTCGACGAACTCTTCGCCGTCAACGTCAAGGGCTACCTGCTCGCGGCGCGGGCGGCGGCGCCGGCGCTGCGCGCGACGAACGGCAGCATGATCTTCACGCTGTCGAACGCCAGCTTCTACGCGGGCGGCGGTGGTCCGGTGTACGTCGCCTCCAAGCACGCGTGCGTGGGGCTGGTCCGCCAGCTGGCCTACGAGCTGGCGCCGCATGTGCGGGTGAACGGCGTGGCGCCGGGCGGCACGGTGACGCCGCTGAAAGGCCCGGAAGCGCTGGGCAAGCAGGACGCCCGGCTGTCCGCGATTCCCGGTTTCGGCGCGGCCGTGGCGGACGCCGTGCCGCTGGAGCTGATCGCGCAGCCGGAAGACCACGCGGGCCACTACGTCCTGCTGGCGTCGCGCGCCAATTCGCGCGCCACCACGGCGGCGATCCTGCAGAGCGACGGCGGCTGGGAAGTGCGCGGGCGTCCGAAAAAACGATGAATGACCTTGGGGAGAACAAGAAAGTGAAACGAGACGTCCTGAAAGAACTGTTCCCGGCGGGACGGTTGCCGCTGATGGCGGCGCCCATGTTCCTGGTGTCGGGGCCGGACCTGGCGGTGGCTTGCGCCAGGTCCGGCGTGATCGGCAGCTTCCCGGCGCCGAACGCGCGCAACGTCGAGATCCTCGACGACTGGCTGCGCCAGGTGACCGGCACGCTGGCCGACGTTCCCGGCGCGGCGCCGTGGGCGCTGAACATGATCGTGCACAGCACCTACGACCGCTTCGAGCGCGAACTGGAGCTGGTCCTGAAATACCGGCCCAAGGTCGTGACCACGGCCCTGGGCAGCCCGCGGCGCGTGCTGGAGCAGGTGCACAGCTACGGCGGCGTCGTGATGGCCGACGTGATCACGCCGACGCTGGCGCGCAAGGCGGTCGACGCCGGCGTCGACGCGCTGATCCTCGTGACGCAGGGCGCGGGCGGCCATACCGGCAACTACAACCCGTTCGCCTTCATCGCCGAGGTGCGCAGGTTCTGGGACGGGCCGCTGGGCCTGGCCGGATGCATCTCGACCGGTCGCGACGTGCGCGCGGCGCAGGTGATGGGGGCCGACTTCGTCGTCGCCGGCACGCGCTTCATCGCCACCGAGGAAAGCCAGGCGGCGCCGGAATACCGGCGTCTGCTGGTGGAGAGCGGCATCGAGGACCTGGTCGAATCGAAGGCCGTCTCGGGCGTGCTGGGCAACTGGCTCAAGGCCACGATGGCGTCCGCCGGCATCGACCCGGACGCCGACGGCAAGGACAAGCGCATCGATTTTTCCGGCGACATCAGCGCAGGCAAGAAAGCCTGGAAGGACATCTGGTCGGCCGGCCAGGGAGTGGGCAATATCGACCGCATCGCGCCGGTGCGCGACGTGGTCGACGCGCTGCGCGGGGAATACCTCGCCGCGCTGCGCAGCGAGCAGGCATTCGTCAACGCGGCATTCAACCAGGGAGGCAACCCATGAATCCATCCGTCATCCAGCAGGCGGCCGACGCCTTGTGGCAGGCGCGCGCGAGCAGGACCACCATCGCGCGCGTGTCCGAGACGTTCGGCATCGCCAGCGCCGCCGACGCCTATGCGGTCGCGGCGTTCAACGCCGCGCGCGCCGTCGAACTGGGCGGGCGCATCTCGGGCAAGAAGATCGGCCTGACCTCGCTCGCCGTGCAGCAGCAGCTGGGCGTCGACCAGCCCGACTACGGCGTGCTGTTCGCCGGCATGGAATACCTGTCCGGCGCCACGCTGCCGGCCGCGCGCCTGATCCAGCCCAAGGCCGAGGGCGAGATCGCCTTCGTCGTGGGCCGTGACCTGAAGCAGGAACACCTGACCTGGTCGGCCTTCCTGCACGGGCTCGAATACGCGCTGCCGGCCATCGAGATCGTCGACAGCGCCATCACGGACTGGAAGATCACGCTGGTGGACACCGTGGCCGACAACGCGTCCTGCGGCATGTACGTGCTGGGCCTGGAGCCGCGCCGCATCGGCGACGTCGCGCTGGCCGACGCCAGCATGGACCTGCGCAAGAACGGCGCTACGGGCGCCCTCGGTTCGGGTACGGCGTGCCTGGGCAACCCGCTGCTGGCTGCATACTGGCTGGCGCGGACGATGGCCGCGGCGGGGCAGCCCCTGCTGGCGGGCGACGTCGTGATGTCCGGCGCGCTCGGCCCCATGCTGCCGGTCGGCGCCGGCGACCGGATCGACGTCGACATCAGCGGCCTTGGCCGCGTGACCTGCGCACTGGCCTGATCCACGTTCACAACAACAAGGAGACACGCTTACATGAACAAGACATCGATCTCCCGGGCACTGCTCGGCGCCTTTTCCCTCGCCGTCGCGCTGGCCGCCCATGCGGACATCACCGTCGGCGTCTCGCTGTCCGCCACCGGTCCCGGCGCCGCGCTGGGCATCGCCGAGAAGAACACGCTGGACCTGCTGCCGAAGACCCTGGGCGGCCAGCCGGTGCGCTACATCGTGCTCGACGACGCCACCGATCCCGCCACGGCGGGCAAGAACGCGCGCCGTTTCGTCGAGGCGGACAAGGTCGACGTGATCATCGGCTCGTCCACCGTGCCGACGTCGGCCGCCATGCTGGAGGCGGCCGCCGGCGCGAAGACGGCGCAGCTGGCGCTGGCGCCGTTCGTGGCGAAACCGGAGCAGCAGCCGTGGCTGTTCGTGCTGCCGCAGTCGGTGTCGCTGATGGCCTCCGCGATCCTCGAGGACCTGAAGGCGCGCAACGTCAAGTCGCTCGGCTTCGTCGGCTTCAACGACGCCTGGGGCGAGGCCTGGATCAAGGAACTGCAGGCCAGGCTGCCGCAGATGGGCATCGCGCTGCCGGTGGTGGAGCGCTATGCGCGCAACGACCAGTCGGTGACGGGGCAGGTGCTGAAGGTGATGGCGGCGAATCCGGACGCCGTGCTGGTGGCCGCTTCGGGCACGCCGGGCGTGCTGCCGATGCGCACGCTGCGCGAGCGCGGCTACAAGGGCCGCATCTACCAGACCCACGGCGTGGCCAACAACGAGTTCCTGCGCCTGGCCGGCAACCTGGACGAAGGCGTGCGCCTGCCGACCGGCCCGGTGCTCGTGGCGGAACAGCTGCCGGCCAGCCACCCGAGCAAGGCCGTGGGGTTGCAGTACGTGAAGCAGTACGAAGCGAAGTTCGGCCCGAACTCGCGCAACAACTTCGGCGCGTACGCCTACGACGCCTACCTGTTGCTGGACGCCGCCGCGGCGGTCGCCGCCCGGAAGGCGCAACCCGGCACGGCGGCGTTCCGCGCCGCGCTGCGCGACGCCCTGGAAAGCACGGCCAACCTGCCGGTGACGCATGGCGTCGTCACCATGAGCAAGGCGGACCACACGGGCCTGGACGAGCGCGCGCGCGTCCTGGTGAGCATCGAATCCGACAACTGGAAGCTGGCGAAATAATCATGGACATGAACGTGATGAAGCCGGCGCTCCAGCCGGGACGGGGGCTGGCCGTGCCCGACATCGAACGCGTCGACCTGGCGGACGGCAGCTTCGTGCTGCGTTCGCGCCAGCGCCCGCGCACCCCGGCGCGCTGCATCGGCGACTGGCTGGAGCACTGGGCGCGCGCGACGCCGGATGCGCTGTTCCTGGCCGAACGGGGCGCGGACGGCGGCGCGTGGCGCAAGCTGACCTACGCCGAGGTACGCCGGCGCGTGGGCGCCATCGCCCAGGCACTGCTCGACCTGGGACTCGACGCGGCCGCGCCGGTGGCGATCCTGTCGGACAACAGCGTCGACGCGGCGCTGCTGCAGCTGGCGGCGATGCACGTCGGCGTGCCGGTGGCGGTGGTGTCGTCGGCCTATACCTGCGCCACCACCGACCACGGCAAGCTGCACGGCCTGCTGCGCCTGTTGAACCCCGGCCTGATGTATGCCGCCGACGGCGTGCGCTTCGGGCCCGCGATGGCCGGTTCCGGCATCGCTTGCCCCCAGGTGTTCTCGGACCAGGCGCCGGCAGGGGCGGCGACGTTCGCGAGCCTGCTGGCTGCGGCGGAAACGCCGGCCGTATGCGACGCCTTCGCGCGCATCACCCCGGCCACGCACGCCAAGTACCTGTTGACGTCGGGGTCCACCGGCGCGCCCAAGGCCGTGGTGAACACGCATGCCATGCTGTGCGCGAACCAGGAAGCCATCGCCCAGGTCTGGCCGTTCCTGGAGCAGGCGCCGCCGGTGCTGCTGGACTGGCTGCCCTGGAGCCACACCTTCGGCGCCAACCACAACTTCAACATGATCCTGCGGAACGGCGGCGCGCTGTACATCGACGAGGGGCGCCCGGTGCCGGGCGGGATTGCGAAGACGGTGCGCAACCTGCGCGACGTGCGGCCCACGCTGTTCTTCAACGTCCCGAAAGGCTACGACGCGCTGCTGCCGATCCTGGAGGAAGACGGCGACCTCGCGCGCCACCTGTTCGCCAACCTCGACGCCATGTTCTTCGCGGCGGCGGCATTGCCGCAGCAGCTGGCCGACCGCCTGGCCGCGCTGGCGGCGCGCTACCGGAGCGCGCCGCTGCTGTTCGCGTCGGCCTGGGGTTCCACCGAGACCGCGCCGCTCGTCACCAGCGTGCATTTCGTCACGGCGCGCGCCGGCAATCTGGGCGTGCCCGTGCCGGGCGTGGAACTGAAGTTCGTGCCCAACGGCGACAAGCTGGAAATGCGCGTGCGCGGTCCCAGCGTGTTCAAGGAATACCGCGGGGCGCCGGACCTGACGGCCAAGGCGTTCGACACGGACGGCTTCTACCTGATCGGCGACGCCGGCAAGCTGGCCGACCCGGCCGACCCCAACGCCGGCGTGCTGTTCGACGGCCGCGTGGCGGAAGACTTCAAGCTCGCCAGCGGCACGTGGGTGTCGGTCGGGACGCTGCGCGTGGCGGCGGTCGGCGCCCTGTCGCCCCTGGCGCAGGAGATCGTCGTGTGCGGCCACGGCCGCGATGAACTCGGCCTGATGATCTTCCCGTCCGCGGCACTGCGCAAGCTGGCCGGCGACGACGCGTCCGCCCTGGACGGCGCGGCGCTCGCCGCCCATCCGGAGGTGCGCGCCCGGATCGGCGCCGGCCTCGCGGCACTGAACGCGGGCAAGGGGTCGGCGTCGCGCGCGGCGCGGGCCGTGGTGCTGTCGTCGGCACCCGAGCTCGCGCACGGCGAAACCACCGACAAGGGCTACATCAACCAGCGCGTCGTGCTGGACCGGCGCGCGCACGAGGTGGCGCGCCTGTTCGGCGATGATCCGTCCGTGATCTTTCCGGCGTGAGCGCGACCCATTCACACACTCTATCGACAAGGAACAGCATGTCCCGCAAACTCAAAGTCGCCATCGTCGGATCCGGCAACATCGGCACCGACCTGATGATCAAGATCCTGCGCCACGGCGAGCACCTGGAAATGGGCGCCATGGTCGGTATCGACGCCGCCTCCGACGGCCTGGCGCGCGCCGCGCGCATGGGCGTGGCCGTCACCCACGAAGGCGTGGAGGGCCTCGTGCGCCTGCCCGTGTTCGAGGACATCGACATCGTCTTCGACGCCACCAGCGCCGGCGCGCACGTGCGCAACGACCGCTTCCTGCGCGAGCACAAGCCGGACCTCCGGCTGGTGGACCTGACGCCGGCCGCGATCGGACCGTACTGCGTGCCGGTCGTGAACCTGGACGACCACCTGGATGCACCGAACGTCAATATGGTCACGTGCGGCGGCCAGGCCACCATCCCGATCGTCGCGGCCGTGTCGAAGGTCGCCAGGGTGCACTACGGCGAGATCGTCGCGTCGATCTCGAGCAAGTCGGCCGGCCCGGGCACGCGCGCCAACATCGATGAGTTCACGGAAACGACGTCGCGCGCAATCGAGTCCGTCGGCGGCGCAACGAAGGGCAAGGCCATCATCGTGCTGAACCCGGCCGAACCGCCGCTGATCATGCGCGACACGGTGTACTGCCTGTCCGACGTCGCCGACGAGGCGGCGATCGAAGCGTCGATCGAGCGGACGGTGGCGGCCGTGCGCGGCTACGTGCCGGGCTACCGCCTGAAGCAGAAGGTGCAGTTCGACCGCATCAGCCCCGATGCACCCCTCAACGTCCCGGGGGTAGGCGCGCGCATGAGCGGCCTGAAGACCTCCGTCTTCCTGGAAGTGGAGGGCGCCGCCCACTACCTGCCCGCGTACGCCGGCAACCTCGACATCATGACCTCGGCCGCCAAGGCCTGTGCGGAGCGCATGGCGCGTGGCATCCTCGCCGGCCGCGCCGCCGTAACCGGAGCAGCAGCATGAAAAAAATCTATATTTCCGACGTGACCCTGCGCGACGGCTCGCACGCCATCCGCCACCAGTACAGCGTCGCCCAGGTGCGCCGGATCGCCCGCGCGCTCGACGACGCGCGGGTCGATTCGATCGAAGTCGCCCACGGCGACGGCCTGCTCGGGTCCAGCTTCAACTACGGCTTCGGCGCCCATACCGACCTGGAATGGATCGCGGCGGTGGCCGGCGAAGTCCGCCACGCCAAGGTCACCACGCTGCTGTTGCCCGGCATCGGCACCATCCACGACCTGCGCCAGGCGTACGACGCCGGTGCGCGCGTGGTGCGCGTGGCCACCCATTGCACCGAGGCGGACATCGCGAAGCAGCACATCGGACATGCGCGCGAGCTGGGCATGGAAGCGGTGGGCTTCCTGATGATGAGCCATATGACGACGCCGCAGAAGCTGGCCGAACAGGCGAAACTGATGGAAAGCTATGGCGCGACCTGCTGCTACGTCGTGGATTCCGGCGGCGCGCTGGGCATGAACGACGTGCGCGAACGCTTCCGCGCCTTCAAGGACGTGCTCAGGCCGGAAACCCAGACCGGCATCCACGCCCACCACAACCTGAGCCTGGGCGTGGCCAATTCGATCGTCGCGGTGGAAGAGGGCTGCGACCGCGTGGACGCCAGCCTGGCCGGTATGGGCGCCGGCGCCGGCAACGCGCCGCTCGAGGTGTTCATCGCCGCGGCCGCGCGCCTGGGATGGGAGCACGGCACCGACCTGTATAAATTGATGGACGCGGCCGACGACCTGGTGCGCCCGCTGCAGGACCGTCCGGTGCGCGTCGACCGCGAGACCCTGGCGCTGGGCTATGCCGGCGTCTACTCGAGCTTCCTGCGCCACGCCGAGGCGGCATCGCGCAAGTACGGCCTGTCGACCGTGGACATCCTCGTCGAGCTGGGACGCCGCCGCATGGTTGGCGGGCAGGAAGACATGATCGTCGACGTGGCGCTCGACCTGCTGCGCCAGCGCGCCGGCGCACCCGCCGCCGCGGTCGCGGGGTGAGCCATGGGCACGTTCACCGTGACGTTCGCGCCGGCCGGCGCGACGATCGAATGCGGCGCCGACGCGAGCGTGCTCGACGCCGCGCTGGCGGCGGGGTTTTTCCCCCACCATAGCTGCCGGCTCGGCGAGTGCAACGCCTGCGAAGCGAAGGTGCTGTGCGGGGACACGGCGTATCCGGCCGGCTTCGAGCCCGAGGGCGTGCGCCCCGGCCACGTCCTGACCTGCCAGGCGCGGCCCCGGTCCGACCTGACGCTGGAATCGCCGGAGGTGGCGGCCACGCCCCGGCACCGCGTGCTGCAGGCGGGGGCGCGGGTGCTGGACGTCAGCCACGCGAGCGGCGACGTGGCCGTGGTCCGGCTGCAGGTGCCGCCCGAGACGGGCTTCGGCTTCACGCCCGGGCAGTACCTGGACGTGGTGCTGCGCGACGGCAGCCGGCGCAGCTACTCGATGGCCAATGCGCCGGACGGGGACGGCATCGTCGAATGGCATGTCCGCGCCGTGCCGGGCGGGCGCTTCTCGAACCATGCGTACCAGAAGCTCAAGCCGCGCGACATGCTGCGCGTCGAGGGGCCGTTCGGTTCCTTCATGCTGCAGCCGACCGCCGCGCCGCTCGTCCTGCTGGCCTCCGGCACCGGCTTCGCGCCGATCCAGTCCATGCTGCTCGCGCACGGCGAACGCATCGCGGCGCGCGGCGCCGTCCTGTACTGGGGCGGCAACGGCCTGTCGGACCTGTACGCGCTGCCCGCGATCGTCGCGCTGCTGCGGCGCCACCCGAGCCTGCGTTTCGTGCCGGTGCTGTCCTGCCCCGCCGCGGACTGGACGGGCCGCACCGGCTTCGTGCACGCGGCCGTCGCGCAGGACTTCCCCGACCTGGCGCGCCACGAGGTTTACGCGTGCGGCAATCCGCTGATGGTGGATGCGGCGCGCGCGACCTTCGTACGCGAATGCGGGCTGGACGAGCGCAATTTCTTCAGCGACGCCTTCGTCGTGCGCGCCGCCCGGGAATCCGAACCGGCGGCCGCCGACGCCTGACTTACCCACCACAACAACGGCCCGGGCGGACGCAGATCCGCCGGGCGCCGCCACGGCGGAACAGGAGACATTCTATGGATACAGGTATTTTCATGATCCTGGCACAGGACGGCATCACCAGCGGCGCGGTCTACGCGCTGGTGGCGCTCGCCCTCGTGCTGGTATTTTCCGTCACGCGGGTCATCTTCATCCCGCAGGGCGAATTCGTGGCCTTCGGCGCGCTGACGCTGGCGGCCATCCAGGCGCAGGCGTTCCCCGCGAGCGCCTGGCTGGCGCTTGGCCTGGGCGCCGCCGCCTTCGTGCTGGAGGCGTGGTCGCGCCTGCGCCGTCCGGGGCGCCGCGCGGCCGCCATGCGGGCCTTGCCCGCGCTGGCGCTGCGCTGCCTGGCCGTGCCCGGCGCGGCCTTCGGCCTGTGCCGGATCGCGACCGGCATCGACCTGCCCATGCCGCTGCAGGTGGCGCTGACCCTCGCCGTCGTCGTGCCGCTCGGCCCCCTGCTGTACCGGGTCGCGTATCAACCGCTCGCCAACGCGTCCGTGCTGGTGCTGCTGATCGTCTCGATGGCCGTGCACCAGGCGCTGGTGGGCCTGGGCCTGCTGATGTTCGGCGTCGAGGGCGTGCGCACCCGGTCGTTCGTGGACGCCCAGTTCGCCGTCGGCGCCATGACCGTGTCGGGCCAGAGCCTGATGGTGGTGGCGGTGTCCGTGCTGCTGATCGCCGGCCTGTACGTGTACTTCGGCCATTCCCTGTCCGGCAAGGCGCTGCGCGCCACGGCGGTGAACCGCCTCGGCGCGCGCCTGTCGGGCATCGGCACGAACCAGGCAGGCGCGCTCGCGTTCACGCTCGCCGCGGCGATCGGCACGCTGTGCGGCGTGCTGATCGGCCCGCTCACGGCGATCTATTACGAATCCGGCTTCCTGATCGCGCTGAAGGGATTCGTCGGCGCGATCGTCGGCGGCCTGTCCAGCTACCCGCTGGCCGCCGCCGGCGCCGCGCTGGTCGGCCTGCTGGAAAGCTATGCGTCGTTCTGGGCCAGCGCGTTCAAGGAAGTGATCGTGTTCACGCTGATCATCCCGGTGCTGCTGTGGCGCTCCTTCGGCAACCACCACGCCGCGGACGAGGAGTGAGGCCATGAAGACGACCACCATCGCATTCCTCGCGTTCGCCGGCGCGCTGGCGGCCATACCGCTGCTGCCCGTCCCCGAATTCTGGATCTCGCTGCTCAACTACATCGGCATCTACAGCATCGTCGCCATCGGCCTCGTGCTGCTCACGGGCGTCGGCGGCCTGACGTCGTTCGGCCAGGCCGCCTTCGTCGGCATCGGCGCCTACGCCAGCGCCTACCTGACGACCGCCCACGGGCTGTCGCCCTGGCTGACGCTGCTGATCGGCGTCGCGTTGACGGCGGGTGCCGCGTACGCGCTCGGCGCGCTCACGATGCGCCTGTCCGGCTATTACCTGCCGCTCGGGACCATCGCCTGGGGCATCTCGCTGTACTACCTGTTCGGCAACCTGGACTTCCTCGGCAAGTTCGACGGCCTGAACGGCGTACCGCCCGTCAGCGTCGCCGGCCACGCGCTCGACACCGGCCGCGCGATGTACGGCCTCGTGTGGCTGACGGTGCTGCTGGCCGCCGCGGGCGTGCACAACCTGCTCGATTCCCGTCCCGGCCGCGCGATCCGCGCGCTGAAGGGCGGCGCCGGCATGGCCGAGGCGATGGGCGTCGACACCGGCCGCATGAAGACGATCATCTTCGTGTATGCGGCGGTGCTGTCGGCCGTGGCGGGATGGCTGTACGTGCACCTGCAGCGCGCCGTCAACCCGACGCCGTTCAGCCTGGGCCACGGCATCGAGTTCCTGTTCATGGCCGTGATCGGCGGCACGGGCCACGTGGCCGGCGCGATCCTCGGCGCGGGCGTGCTGACGGTGCTGAAGGAAGCCCTGCAGGGCGTGTTGCCGGCGCTGCTGGGCACCAGCGGCAATCTCGAGATCGTCGTCTTCGGCGTGCTGATGATCGTGCTGCTGCAGCATGCGCGCGACGGCCTGTGGCCCCTGGTGCTGAAGCTGCTGCCCGCGCGGCGCCCGGCCGTCGCGCCGCGCGCGGCGCCGGCGCTGGCGGTCCGCGCCAAGCCGGCGGCGGGCGAACGGATCCTGGAGGTGCGCACGGTGCGCAAGCAGTTCGGCGGCCTGGTGGCCGTGAACGGGGTCAGCTTCGCGGTGAAGGCGGGCGAGATCGTCGGGCTGATCGGGCCCAACGGCGCGGGCAAGTCGACCACGTTCAACCTGATCACCGGCGTGCTGCGGGCGAGCGGCGGGGATGTGCGCTACCGCGGCGAGTCCATCGCCGGGCTGCCCAGCCGCGAGATCGCCCGGCGCGGCATCGCCCGCACCTTCCAGCACGTGCAGCTGCTGCCGTCGATGACGGTGCTGGAGAACGTCGCGATCGGCGCCCATTTGCGCGGCGATTTCCCCGCCCAGGGCGGCACGCTGGGGAGCCTGCTGCGCCTGAACGGACGCGAGGAAGCCAAGCTGCTGAACGAGGCGCGGCGCCAGCTGGAACGGGTGGGCCTGGGCGCGCACCTGCACGACGAGGCGGGCAGCCTGGCGCTGGGCCAGCAGCGCATCCTCGAGATCGCGCGGGCGCTGTGCTGCGACCCGGCGCTGCTGCTGCTGGACGAACCGGCGGCCGGCCTGCGCCACCTGGAAAAGCGGGCCCTGGCCGACCTGCTCGGCAAGCTGCGCGCGGAAGGCATGGCGCTGCTGCTCGTCGAGCACGACATGGATTTCGTGATGAACCTGACCGACCACATCGTCGTGATGGAGTTCGGCACCAAGATTGCCGAAGGAACGCCGGACACGGTGCGGAACGACCCCGCGGTCCTGGCGGCCTACCTGGGCACGGTATAGGAGGGAAGATGGATACGGTACTCGAATTGAACGGCCTGGAAGTCTGCTACGGCAAGGTCGCGGCGCTGCACGGCGCGAACATCCGCGTCGGCGCGGGCCGGATCGTCAGCGTGATCGGGCCGAACGGCGCCGGCAAGTCAACCCTGCTGAACGCGATCATGGGCGCCTTGCCGCCGAACGGCGCGAGCACGGGCGCCGTGCGCCTCCTCGGCGCGCGGGTCGACGGACTGGAAGTGGAGGAGCGCGTGGCGCGCGGCCTGGCGCTCGTGCCGGAAAAGCGCGAGCTGTTCGCGACGATGAGCGTCGAGGACAACCTGAAGCTGGGCGCCTGGGCGCGCAAGCGGGCGGGCGAGCGCAACTACCTGGACCAGCTGGAGCGCGTGTACGCGCTGTTCCCGCGCCTGAAGGAACGCCGGAGCCAGGCGGCTGGCACCATGTCCGGCGGCGAGCGCCAGATGGTGGCCGTGGGGCGGGCGCTGATGGCCAAACCGAGGCTGCTGATGCTGGACGAGCCGAGCCTCGGGCTGGCGCCGCGGATCATGCAGGACATCTTCGCCGCGATCCTCACGCTGCGCGCGAGCGGCGTGACGACCTTGCTGATCGAGCAGAACGCCCGCGCGGCGCTGCAGGTATCGGACTACGCGTACGTGCTGGAAACGGGGGAAGTCGGCCTGGAGGGCCCGGCGGACGAACTGGCCGGCGATCCGCGCGTGATCGAAACCTATCTGGGCCTGGCCAGGCAAGTGGCCTGACCGGGTCGGGTGGCGGCCCGATGCCGCCACCCGCAATGCTTCAGAACGCGTGCTTCATGCCGACCAGGACGCCGTTCTGGTCGAGGCCCGCGCCGACGCTGCCGCCCGCGCTCAGGGCGACCGCCGCGCCGCCCTCGTTGCCGATATGGCCGACCATGGCGTACACCGAGCTGCGTTTCGACAGCAGGTAGTTGGCGCGCACGACGGCCAGGTTCGCGCGCTGGGGGCTGTTCCTGACGTCCAGCCGCGCCACCTGCGCATCCAGCACGAGCGCCGGCAGGACCGGATACGACACGCCGACGTAGGGCAGGTTGCTGCGCGGCGTGGCCTTGTTGGCCTCGTTGTCGCGCCGGACCCAGCCGCCGGCCACCTTCAGCGCGCCGAACTTCGTATAGCCGCCCAGGTGCAGGCGCGAATCGGACAGGGCGCTGCTCGCGGACGCGAACGGCGCCAGCGCGCCGGCGCCGCCGTTATAGGTGTCCCAGGCGCCGACGATGCCCCAGGCGCCGTCGTCGTACTTCAGCATGGCGGACCAGGCGCGGCAGGACTGGTGGTCGCTGGCGGATTCGCCGCCGCAGTTGGTGGCGTTCGGGCCGCCGGCGGCCGACGCGTCGCGGCCCAGGCTGTACGTGGCGCCGAACGACACCGGACCGACCGACTGGCGGTAGGAGACCGAGTTGTCGTGGCGCGCGATCGGCAGGTAGCCGTCGAGCGAGCCGATCGAGAACTGTGAAGGACCGATCACGTCGCTGTCGAAGAACGAGCCGAACAGCATGCTGTAGGTGCGGCCCACCGTCAGCGTGCCCCAGCGGCCGGTCAGGCCGACCCAGGCCTGGCGGCCGAACAGGCGGTTGCCCTGGCCGGTGACGCCGGTGTCGGGCGAAAAACCGTTTTCGAGCGTGAAGATGGCCTTGACGCCGTTCCCCAGGTCTTCCGTGCCGCGAAAGCCGATCCGGGACGGCATGATGCCGCCGCTGATGCTGGGCATGCGCGTCACGCCGTGGCCTGCCGCGTCGGCGTTCGTGACATGTTCCAGCGCGACGTCGACGACGCCGTATACCTGTACGTTCGATTGGGCGTGGGCGGCGGACAGGCCCGCGGTCATCAGGGCGGCGCCGAGGGCCGCGTAATGCAATTTCATGGAAGTCTCCTCGTCATGGGCATGGAGCCCGTTGTCATCGACAGCCGTGTCTGGCGTATCTCGATTCTGGCCATACACAACTGTATTTTTTAGGCTACCGGATAGTATTTCTTCTGGCAAGCAATAATGGAGGGAATCGAAGCCGTGTCGCCCAAATGAGCCGCGCAAAGCGGGGCTCCCTGCGATTCCGGATTTTCTGTCGCCGTGCTTGACCAGAAGGATGCGTGTTTATAAGATACACATACGTTTGTGTATGTCGTGCGGCGCGACCCGGCCGGCGCGATCGACTCCCGGAGGCTGTGTATGCGTTTATCCAACCTGACGATCGGCAGCCGGCTCCGCTGCGGCTTCGCCGCGGTGCTGCTCCTGCTGATTCTTGCGATTACCCTCGGCCTGCATGGCATGGCCGACCTGTCCGGCCGCATGGACGCCGTCGTGCAACGGCACCATGCGCGCATCGCGGCCGCGCACGACATGCAAACCAGTTTCTGGGCCATTTCCGCCTTCCTTGCCTTCGGGGTCGCCGACCGCGACGATGCGTCGCTGGGCGTGCTGACGACGCGCATCGGCAAGGCGCGCGCGGCCTACCAGTCCGCGCGCGCGGTGCTCGTGGACGGCGCGCGGGATCCGGTTGCGGCGCAGCTGATGCGGGATGTGGACGTCGCGCTGGCGGCCGGCATCAGGGAAAGCCGGAACGTCTCCAGGCTGCGGACGGAACGGCGTTTCGACGAGGCGGCGCAGGCCCTGTCGCTGCAATTCATGCCGGCCTGCCAGGCGGCACTCGACCGGGTGGCCCGGGTGGTTGCGCACGAACAGGCGCTGGCGGCCGAAGCGGCGGCCGCCGCCGCGGCCGACAATGCCCGCAGCCGCGACTTGCTGCTTGCGCTCGGGGCGGTCGCCCTGGCCGGCGGCTTTGCCGTGTCGTGGCTCATCACGCGTTCGATCACGCTGCCGCTCGGGCGCGCGCTCGCGGTCGCGGAGTCGGTCGCGGCCGGCGACCTGACCTCCGATCCGGGCGGCGGCGGCGCCGACGAGACGGGGCGGTTGCTGCGCGCGCTGAAGGCAATGAACGATGGCCTGGCCGGGATCGTGCGCAACGTGCGCACGGGGACGGAATCGATCGCGACAACGACCGGCCGGATCGCCGCCGGCAGCCAGGCGCTCGCGGCCCGAACCGAGCAACAGGCAGCGTCGCTGGAACAGACGGCTGCCGCCATCGGAGAGCTCACGTCGGCGGTCGGACACAACCTGGCGCACGCGCGCCTGGCGAGCGACCGGGCCCGCGAGGCGTCGGCGCAGGCCGGCCGCGGCGGGACGGTGGTGGACGAGGTCGCGCGCGTCATGGCGGCCATCGATGCGTCGTCCAGGCGTATCGTCGACATCATCGAGGTCATCGACGGCATCGCGTTCCAGACCAACATCCTCGCCCTGAACGCCGCCGTGGAAGCGGCCCGCGCCGGCCCGCAGGGCAGGGGATTCGCGGTCGTGGCGGGGGAAGTGCGCCACCTGGCGCAGCGGGCCGCGGCGGCGGCGAAGGAGATCCGGGACCTGATCACGGCATCGGCCCGCCGGATCGACGCCGGGGCGGCGCTTGCCGGCCAGGCGGGCGCGACGATGGCGCAGGTCGTGGACAGCGTCCGCAAGGTGGCCGCGCTCATGGAAGAGATCACCCTGTCGGCCCAGGAACAGGCGGCGAGCCTCGGCCAGATCAACCAGGCGGTGATCCAGCTCGACGGCGTGACGCAGAAAAACGCCAGCCTGGTCGGCGCGGACGCCGCCGGAGCGCGGGCGTTGCGCGAGGAGGCCGGCCACCTGGAGCGTGCCGTGAGCGTGTTTCGGATCGGCGCGAATTAATTCGACGAGATATTGCCGTGCGGCAATATTGTGTTCATAATCCTACGCGCAAAAGAAACAACATCAGCCCGGCGGCTATCCGCCGCTGTCCTTGATCCCTTGAATGTAAGGCGACCATGTCGAAAAATAAACAAAACGTATCGTTGGAACGCCGGGCCTTCTGTGCCGGTTCCCTGAGTCTCGCGGCCCTGGGCCCCGTGGCGCTCGTCGGTTGCGGAGGCGGCCAGGATGGAAGCAGTGCCTCTTCCGGTGTCGCGACCGGCGGCGGCACCCGGCTGCTGGCCGAGACCACCACCGCGCCGCGCACCTTCGTGCACCCCGGCCTGCTGCACACCGAGGCCGATTTCGACCGCATGCGCGCGAAGGTCGCGGCGGGCGCGCAGCCGTGGGTCAACGGGTGGAATGCTCTGCTCAACACGGGCCGCTCCCATCTCAACAACTCGCCGCGCCCGCTGGAGTGGGTGATTCGCGGCGGCACCGGTCAGAACTTCGCGCAGCTGTATATCGACGTCGCCCGCGCCTACCAGCTGGCGGTCCGGTGGAAGGTGTCCGGCGACACCGCCTATGCCGACAAGGCCGTGTCGTTCCTCAACGCGTGGGCCTACACGCTGAAGGGCATCAGCGGCAACGCCGACCGCTTCCTGGCCGCCGGCATCTACGGCTACGAATTCGCCAATGCCGCCGAAATCATGCGCACGTATCCCGGCTATGCGGCCGCCGATTTCGCGCAGTTCCAGGCCATGATGCTGAACGTGTTCTACCCGCTGAACCACCAGTTCCTCGTGCGGCACAACGATGCCGACATCACCAACTACTGGGCCAACTGGGACCAGTGCACGCTGGCCTCGATGCTGGCCATCGGCGTGCTGTGCGACCGCGAAGACATCTATGACGAGGCGGTCACGTACTACAGGACGGGGCTGGGCAACGGCACCGCCAACCGCGCCGTGTACTATGTGCATGCCGGCTACCTCGGCCAGTGGCAGGAGAGCGGGCGCGACCAGGGGCATTGCACGCTCGGCGTCGGCCTGGCGGCGGCGTTCTGCGAGATGGCCTGGAACCAGGGCGACGATTTCTACGCCTACGACAACAACCGGTTCCTGGCCGGCGCCGAGTACGTGGCCAAGTCCAACCTGGCCGACGCCAACGGCAACCTGTACTATACGTCGATGCCGTTCACGACCTACCGGAACGTGCTGGGCACGCAAGGCGCCATCTCCAACGCCGGCCTGCCGTTCTCGCGCCCGGTCTGGGAAATGATCTACAACCACTACGTGAACCGCCTGGGCCTGGACGCGCCCTGGACCGCGCGCATGGCGGCGAAAATGCGCGCCGAAGGCGACGGCGGCAACGGCGACCAGCTCGGCGTCGGGACGCTGACCTTCTCCCGCGACCCGGTCGCGGCCGGCGCCAACCCGAGCGGCCTGACGGCGCGGCTGACGGGCGGACAGGTGGAGCTGTCGTGGTGGGGCACCGCGTACGCGACCGGCTACAACGTGAAGCGCGCCGCCACGCCGGGCGGCCCCTACACGACGATCGCCAGCGGCATCACCGACCTGCTGACGTACACCGACACCGGCATGGACGCGGACATCTGCCATTACGTGGTGACCGCGCTGACGCCGTCCGGCGAAACGGGCGCCTCCAACGAGGCGACGGTGTTCCTCGCGCGCCAGCTGCACACGTACCTGGCGTTCGACGACACGGGCGGTACGACCGCGGTGGACGCGACGGGCAACGGCCACGACGCCACGCTGGTCAACGGCGCTGCCCTGGTCGCCGGCAGGCGCGGCAACGCCGTGGCGCTGGACGGCGTCGACGATCACCTGGTCCTGCCACCCGGCGTCGTCAGCGACCTGGCCGACTTCACCATCGCCACCTGGGTGTACCTGAACGCCAACGGCACCTGGGCGCGCATCTTCGACTTCGGCTCGAACACCGGGTATTACATGTTCCTGACGCCGCGCGCGTCCGACGGCAAGCTGCGGTTCTCGATCACGAACAGCGCCGGCTTCGGTGGCCGGGACATCGCCGCCAACACGGGGCTGCCGGTCGGCCAATGGGTGCACGTGGCCGTCACGCTGTCGGGCAAGAGCGGTACGCTGTACGTCAACGGCAATGTCGTCGGCACCAATCCGTCGATCTCGTTCGCGCCGTTCCGCATCGGCCGCACCACGCAGAACTGGATCGGCCGCTCGCAGTATGGCGCCGACCCGTACCTGAACGGCAAGCTGGACGACTTCCGCATCTACCACGGCGCGTTGAGCGCGGCGGAGATCGCGGCGCTGGCGCAGGCCTGACCGGCGTTCGCCGGCCTCAGGCGGCCCGGGAGGCGGGCTCGAGCGGCAGCCACAGCATGAACACCGTGCCCTGGGGCCCGGACTGCCACTCGACCTTTCCCCCCAGCGCGGCCGCCCGCCGCCGCTGGTTCTGCAACCCGCGGCCGGTACCCCGGGCGAGCGCGGTCTCCGGATCGAAGCCCTGGCCGTTGTCGCCGATGCGGATGCACACGCCGTCGCCGTGCAGCGCCGTGCCGACGTGGATCTCGGTCGCGTGCGTATGCCGCAGGATATTGGCGATGCTCTCTTGCACGATGCGCAGGATATGCAGCGCGCTCGACGGATTCAGCCAGGGCAGCGTCGGCATCTCGCGCACTTCCCAGCTCAGGTTCACGCCCGTGCCTTCCAGGCGGGGCTCCAGGCGGAAACGCAGGGTGGCCAGCAGGAGCAGGAGGTCGGCGTCCACGGGCTCCATCGAATCGATGGTCAGCTTCAGGTCGTCCAGGCAATCCTTCAGGATCTGCGATACGCGTGCGTCGCCCAGGTCGCCGCGCTCGACCGAACGGATGGCGCTGATCAGGGATGAGCCCAGGCCGTCGTGCATGTCCTGCATCAGCCGCTGGCGTTCGTCGCTGATGGTCTGGCGCATTTCGATGTCGCGCAGCCGGCGATGGCTCGCTTCCAGTTCCGCCTCGCGGGCCTTGAGGCGCTCGGCCAGGCTGGCGTTGACGCGTTCCACTTCCGCGATCGCGGCCACGTAGCGGCGGTACATCAGGGTGCCGAACACGATGAAGCACAGCGCGGGCATGTAGGCGCCGAAATACCAGCCTTCCGGGTCGATCACGTTATTTTGCAGCATCCAGTCCGTCATGCCCAGCGCGGTACAGCCGAACACCCCGCACACCACCATGCGGCCTTCGCCGGAATGGCGCCAGGCGCACACGCCGGACACCACGCAGGCGACCAGGCTCATGATTGCTGCCACCAGGTAGATCAGCGGTGTCACGGTCGGCATATTGGGCAGCACGGCCAGCAGGGGCAGCGTCAGTACCGCGACCAGTATCGTGATCGCCACCATGGCGCGGGTCAGCCAGGTCAACGGCTGGCCATGCAGCTGGCGCAGGAAATAATGCACCGACAGCACCAGCCAGAACAGGGAATTGACGGTCAGCCAGGCGAACCAGTCGTTCCGGATCGGCAGGCCGACGTAGAAATGCAGCCCGCGCATGAAGGCGCTGGCGGACAGGTTGAAGAACAGCAGGTAAGCCATGTCGTGCGGACGGCGGAACCAGACGAACAGGGCAAACACGCCCACCGCCATGAAGGCCGCGCTCAGCAGGGCCGGCAATTCCTGCTGCAGCCATTGGCGCACCTGGTAGCCGGCGTGCAGCGCATCGGCCGGGCCCAGCCATAGCGACGACAGGGCCACCTGCGATTGCGGCGTATGTTCGAGCCGCAGCACGATGTCGCGCACCGGCTCGTGGCCGGGGCCTTGCTCCAGCGTCAGCCACAGCGGCGTGCGCGTGCTGTTGTAGAGGGGACCGTCCTGCTGCGCGCGGTGGACCAGGCGGCCGTTGATGTAGACCGCGACGGTGCCGTCCGTCTTGATCCGCGCGCCGTACAGGGCGAGGGTCCCCGCGCGCATGAGCGGCTGGCCGAGGTCCACCCTGATCCACGTGATGCGCGCCGCGTTGCCGGATGCGCCGCTCGTGCCCGACTTCGCCTGGCGCAGCAGGGCGATGGAAGGCTTGAAGGGCAGGGCGGTGGCTTGCCAGGTGCCCGGCAGACTGCGGCTGTCCAGCGCGGCGGGCGGCGTCGTGTAGCCCGCGACCTGCTGCTGCAGCCACTGTGCCTGCATCAGGTGCAGGCCGGCGGTTTCGCCATGGCCCTTGTCCACGCTCAGGATGGCGCCGGCCACCAGCACGGCGCAGGAAAAGAACAGCAGGATGCCGCCGATCAGGCGCTGGGAACGGGCTTGCATGAGTCGTCAGGGGAGCAGGCCGTGGTTGCGTGCCTCGAAGATCGCTTCGGCCTTGGAGCTGACCTTGAGTTTGCTGTAGATGCGGCGCACGAAGGTCTTGACCGTGAAGTGCGAAAGCTGCATCAGCCCCGCGATCTCCTGGACGGTAAAGCCCTTGGTGATGTAGTCCAGCACTTCCTTTTCGCGCTGGGAGAGCTGGGGGGCTTCCTCGTCCGGCGTGGCGGCGTCGAGAGGCGGCGCGGGCGGCGCATTGCGGAAGCGGGCCAGCACCTGGCGCGCGATGATGGGGCTGATCGGGCTACCGCCATTGGCCAGGCTGCGGATTTCGTCGCCCATGCGCGCCGGCGAACTGTCTTTCAGCAGATAGCCCGCCGCGCCGGCCTCGATCGAGCGCATGACGTGGGTCTCGTCGCCGAAATTCGTGCTGACCATGATGCTGCAGCTGGGCCACTGGCGCGCGGCGGCGCGGATCACGTCGATCCCCGAGCCGTCCGGCAGGCCCAGGTCGACCAGCAGCACGTCGGCCGGCGGCCCGGACAGCATGGCGAGGCCGTCCGCCCGGCTGCCGGCCTGGCCGGTCAGGCGCATGTCCGGGCTGGCCTCGACCACGCCGCCCAGCGCGCGGCTGAAGTCGGGGTCGTCCTCGACGATGGCGACGTGGATCAGGGACTGGGGCGGATGGTCTTGTTGCTTCATGGTCATATTGTACGACGACGGATGGGCCAAGAAACCGCAAGTGATGCGGTGTAGCACCTTTGTGCTACATACAGCAACACCCATTGTACTTACGATATTGCCTGTTAACAATGCACGATCGTCAGCGTTCCGAATGTCAGTCGACCACGTTCCCGGCCATTTGCGCCGCCAGCCCCTCTATGCGCTGCTCAGCCTTGCCCTGATCGGGCTGTCCCAGGGCGTGGCCAGCGCCCAGCAACAAGTGCCGCAGGCGCCCCAGGTGACGCCGCGCGACCTGCGTCCGGCAGCGCCGGTCCAGCCGCCGGTCGCCTTGCCGCCCCAGCCGCTGCGCTCGGCGCCGCCGCCCAACGCGGACAAACTGTTCCTGCGCCTGGGCGACGTGCGCGTGCGGGACGGGTTCGACGAATTTGCCGGCCGGACGGAACGCCTGATCGCGCCCCTGCGCGGCCAGCGGGTGTCCGTGGCCGACCTGTACGCGCTGGGCGACGCCATCGAGGCGCTGTACCGGGAAGCGGGCTACCCGCTGGTGCGCGTCGTGATTCCGCCGCAATCGGTGGCGGACGACGCCGCGCTGCAGATCACGGTCCTCGACGGGTTCATCGAAGGCCTGAACCTGGACGCGGTCCCTGCCCACGCCCGCAAGGCGGTGGCCAGGGCGCTGCAGCCGCTGGTCGGGCGCCGCCACCTGCGCGACGAGGAGCTGGAACGCGCACTCACGCTGGCGGGCCGCGGCCCCGGCCTGGGCCTGCGCAGCGCGCTGGGCGCGGGCCGCGCAGCGGGCGGCACCGTGCTGGTGCTGCAGGGGATCCTGGCGCCGCTGGCAGCCAGCGTCTCGACCGACAACCGCCAGACCGATGCGATCGGTCCCTGGCAGTTCACGACCCAGGTGCGCGCCAACCAGCCGCTCGGACTGGGCGAACAGGCGTATTTGTACGTGTCCGGCGGCTACCCGCCGGGCACGGCCTTCCACGCCGATGCGCCGCGCCGCGTGGCGGGCGGCGGCCTGATTGTTCCCTTGCTGGCCAATGGCCTGAGCCTGAACCCCGAATTCACCGTGTCGGACACGCGGCCACGCGCGCCGATCGCGGAACTGGCGTCGCGCAGCCAGTTGAAGCGCTGGTCGCTGCGCCTGATCTATCCGGCCATCGTCACGCGCACGCAGGAGCTCACCTTGACCGGCGCGCTGGAAGCGAGCCGCCAGAGCGACTCGCTGCCGTTCTTCCAGTTCACGCAAGACCTCGACCGGCTGCGCGTGGCGCGCGTTTCCGCCGACTGGAGCGGCGCCGTCGCGGGCGGCCAGGCGCGCGCCGGCGCCACGCTGTCGCAGGGCACCGGCCGGTTCGGCGGCCGCAGCGAAGCGGAGATTGCCGCTACCGGCATCCCGATGTCGCGCCCCGGCGCCACGGCGGCCTTCACCAAACTGGAAGCGAACCTGAGCTACGACGCTCCCCTGGAGTGGGGCTTCCAGGGCCACAGCGTGTTGCGCGGCCAGAAGGCGATCCGCGGCGTGATGCCCAGTGCGGAGATCTTCAGCATGGATGGCGAGGATGGCTTGTCGGCCCTGACGGCAGGCGGGCTGTCCGACGACGGCGGCTGGGTGCTGCGGCAGGAAGTGGCGCGGCCCTGGCAGCTGCCGGGCGCCGTCGGCGTCCTGCCGTATGGCTACTGGGCGGCTGCCCGCCCGTCCACGCGCCTGCCCGGCGGCACGGCGCAGAGCCACGCCACGTCATGGGGATTCGGCCTGCGCGCCGGCTGGCGCAACGTCAGCCTGGCGGCGGAATGGGGCCGCGCATCGATCACACCGGGCAGCCGGCGCACGAGCCAGGCCTTCTTTAAAGCACAGGTGCAATTTTGAGAAAGAACACCATCCTCCGTAGCTCGCGCGTACGGCGCGACATGGCCTGGCCGATGATGGTCGCGGCCAGCCTCCCGATCGCGGCGCCGCTGCCGACGTATGCGCAAACGCTGCCGGCCGGCGCGGTGGTCACGGCGGGCAAAGTCACCATCAACACGCCGAACGCGAATGCGCTGGTCGTACGCCAGGACACGCAACGCGCCGTCGTCAACTGGTCGTCCTTCAATATCGGGAAGGGCAGCACGGTCAACTTCGCCCAGCCGAACGCCGGCGCGGCGACGCTGAACGTGGTCAAGGGCGCGACGCCGACGGATATCGCGGGGACCCTGATGGCCAACGGGTCCGTGTTCCTGATCAACCAGAACGGCATCGCGATCTCGTCGACCGGCGTCGTCGACACGCGCGCCGGTTTCGTCGCCTCCACCTTGAATATGTCGGAAGACGACTTCATGGCGGGCCGGAACGTTTTCGGCGGTAAAGGGGGCGCCGTCGTCAATCGCGGCCGGATCGTGACGGGCCCCGGCGGCACCGTGGCGCTGCTCGGATCGAGCGTGGCCAACGATGGCGTGATCAGCGCGCCGCTGGGCAAGGTCGCGCTGGGCGCGGCGGAAGCGGCCACGCTGGACCTGTCCGGCGACGGCTATCTGCAGGTGCTGCTGCCGGCCGATGCACAGACCGCGGACGGCCAGGCGCTGGTGGGCAACAAGGGCGTCATCGAGGCCGACGGGGGAACGGTGATGCTGAAGGCGTCCACCGTGCGCGACGCGTTGCGCGAGGCGGTGAACATGCCCGGCACGATCCGCGCGCGCACCGTGTCCGGCCACGACGGCGCGATCGTGCTGGAAGGCGGCGAGGGCGGTACGGTGCAGGTGTCCGGCACGCTCGACGCCTCCGCGGCGCAAGGCGCGGCGGGACGGATCGACGTCGGCGGCGCGCAGGTCCGGCTGGCCGGCGCCGTGCTGGACGCCAGCGGTCTCGACCGCGGTGGCCTGGTGCGCGTGGGCGGGAGCTTCCAGGGCGGCAAAGGCCAGTCCTCGGACGATGCGCCGCGCTACGTCGGCCGCTTCGGCACGACGGGCGCCGCGCCCGCGAATGTGCCCACCAACGCGGCCACGACGACGGTCGACGCGGCCAGCCACATCGACGTGTCCGCGCACGGCGCGGCGGGCGAGGGCGGCAGCGCCATCGTGTGGAGCGACAGGTCCACGACCATGCAGGGCAGCGTCGACGCGCGCGGCGCACGGGCCGCGGGTGCCGTGGAGGTGTCGTCGGCGTCGACCGTGCAATCGGTCGATTTGAAGCGCATCGCCCTCGGCAAGGGCGGCAGGCTGCTGCTCGACCCGCAGGACATCCGGATCGACGACACGCCGGGCGGCACCGCGGGCAGCGTCGGCTACGGCGACAATCCGGGCGGCACGAGCCACCTGTATTCCGCCGACCTCGTGGCGCTGCTGGGCGGCGGCACCAGCGTGAGCCTGAAGGCCAGCCAGGACATCGAGTGGAACACCTTCAACGCCGTCGTCGCGCGCCCGTTCAACCAGGCGGCGGGTGCGCTGTCGCTGGCGGCCGGCCGCTCCGTCACCTTGAACGGCATCTTCGGCACCGCCGATGCCGACTGGTCCATCGTCGCCAACGACACCGCCGCCCACGGCGTGGTGGACAGCGAGCGGGGCGCGGGCGCGGCGCAGATCCGGCTGGGCGGCGCCAACTTCATCAACAGCAACGGCAAGCTGACCCTGACGCTGTCCGACGGCGCCGGCAATACGGAGCGCGACGCGGGCGGCATCTTCCTGGGCGGCTACAACGGCAACGGCCTGTCCGCCGTCGTCGCGCCGGGCGCCACCTTTGCCGGCATGGCGCCGTACATCACGCTGACGGGCGACATCAACGTCGCCAATACGGTCACGCTGACCGGCAACCTGAGCGTCTCGGCGATGTCGGCCACGCTGAGCGGCAACCGCGTGGACTGGACCACGGAAGCCACCGACAACCTGCGCGGCGAAGGGGCGTTCACGTTCGTCGAGAACGGCACCATCACGCGTTTCGGCCGCCTGAACGGCGGCCAGACCACGCGCCTGGCGCTGGGCGACGGCGTCAACGCGGGCACGAGCCGCGTGTACGGCGACGCGGAGCCCGGTGCGGCGGCGCTCGGCACGCCGCTGCTGCACGTGACGGCGGGCACGGCGTCCGATGCGATGGGCGATATTCTCGCCGCCGGCTCGTTCGCGACGAGCGGCCCGGGTGTCACGGCCAACGTGGGCAGCCATACCTTGACCCTCGGCGGCAGCGCGAGCCCGGCGTTCAACACGGGCCTGTCGGGCGGCTATTTCATCGACATGACCCCCGTCTCCATGCCGCTGACCGTCACGCGCCGCTCGGTGACGCCGAATGTGGGCGCGATGCAGGGCACGTACGGTACGGCGGCCTCCGTCGTCACGTTGTCGAACGTCGTCAACAACGACGCGCTGTCCGTGCTCGGCACGCTGAACGGCGGCGCCGAGCAGACGCTGGGCGCCGTCGGCGCCGGCTACGGCTTCAGCGCCAGGACGCCGGCCGGTACGTGGAATTACGGGGTGACCGGCTTGTCCGGCGCCGCCGCGGCCAATTACACGCTGGCGGCCGGGCCCTGGACGGGCACGCTGGCCGTGGCGCCGAAGATCGTGAACTATCAGGCGGCCCACAATACCACGGTGACTTACGGCGACACCGGCTTCGAAATCACGGGTCTCGTCGGCGCGCTGGCCGGCGACGACGTCGCGGGGGTGGGGACGGTGCTGTCCGGCGGCGTGCCCGTGCCCGCGGGGCGTCTCAAGGTCGGCAGTTACGACTACGTCGTCTCCGGCCTGACCGGCGCGGATGCGGCGAACTACCGTATCGCCGCCAGCGGCAACCTCGACACGCCGTTCACCGTCACGCCGCGCGTGCTGGACTATTCCGTCGCGCTCGCCCGTTCCACCTATGGTTCGGCGGACGCGCTGGGTGCCGTAACCTTTAACAACGTGCTGTCCGGCGACGCCGTCACGGCGGGCGCCGTCGGCATCGACGTCAACGGGGCGCGGTTGACGGGCACGACCGCCGCGACCACGCCGGCGGGCAGCTACACGCAATCCATCACGAGCCTGTCCGGGGCCGATGCGGCCAACTACACGCTCGTGGGTTCACATGCGGGCCAGCCGATGGTGGTGGCGCAAAAGCCGCTGCGCTGGATCGGTACGACGGCCTCGCAGGAATACGGCCTGGACTTGCCGACGCCGGCACTGGTCGGCGTGGTCAACGGGGACGACGTCAAGGCCGTCGCGCAGGTCGTGCGCAAGACCGTGACGGGCCGCCCGTCGGTTGCGAACAAGCCGTCGGTGGGCGAATACGAAGTGGGCATCGGCGCCCTGACCGGGACCGGGGCGAGCAACTACACCCTCGACCCGGGCGCCAGCCAGAACGGGGTGACCACCGTGGTGCCCAAGGTCGTGACGTATTCGATCGGCGCGCTGAACCTGACCTATGGAGATGGCGGCACGACGCCTGGCGTGACGGTGAACGGCGCGTTCACCGGCGACCTGTTCGATATCTGGTCCGTGATCCCCGGTATCGCGGGCGGCACCGTCACCGCCATCGGCCCGCGCACGCCGGCGGGCACCTATCCCATCAAAGCGGTGTGGTTGCCGCGCACCGGCGATAATTACGTCCTGAGCCCCACCGGCAACACGGACGCCACGCTGACGATCGCGAAGCGTCCGGTCAGCTGGACCGTCGGCAACGGCACGGCGGTGTACGGCAATACCCCGGGCAATCCCGTCGCCATGACCGGCCTGCTGGCGGGCGACGACGTGCTGCCGCGGGTGCAGGCGCTGGACAGCCAGGGCAGCGGCATCGCGCTGCCCGGCGTGGGCACGTACACGGCCGGCGTGACCGGCTTCGGCGGCGCGCAGGGCGCCAACTACGTGTCCACCGCGACGGGCAACGTCACCGGCCAGCTGACGGTGACGCCGCGGCCGCTGAGCGTCGTCGTCAACAACAGCCAGTCCGTGTACGGCACGCTGGCCGCGCCCGCGGTGACGCTGGACGGCCTGCTGGCGGGCGATACGCTCGGCGTGCACACGCAGGTCGCGGTGGCGCAGAACGGCAGCGCGGTGGTGCTGACCGATCGCATGCCGGTCGGCAGCTATACCGTGCAGGCCACCGCGCAGGTCGATGACAATCCGAACTACATCCTGCAGAACAACACCGGCACGGCAACCTTGACGGTCAAGCCGAAGGTGCTCACCTATACCGGCCCCACCGGCACGTATGTGTACGGCGCCGTGGTGAATGGCGTCGACCTGCGCAACACGCTGAACGGTGTGCTCTCCGGCGACGCCGTGACCTTGCCGATCATCCTGCAGGGCGACTGGACCAATACCGTCGCGAAGCGCCCGGTCGGCGACTATCCGTTCCCGGTGTCGCTGGTGCTCGGGTTGCAGGGCCGCGATGCGGGCAACTACAGCGTGACCAGCATCGGCTCGTCGGATGGCCTGATCCGCATCGTGCCCAAGACCATCACCTACAAGACCTGGTTCCCGGACGCCACGACGCGCCAGTACGGCGACGTCAGGGGTCAGGTCGATATCCGGACCGACTTCGTGGGCCTCGCCTTCCCGGACGACCGCGTCGCCCTGGGCACCGTCTCGCTGGCCGGCGCCACGTATTCCAGCGGCGGCTACCTGAACGCCGGCACGTATCCGGCCCAGGCCGCCGGTCTGTCCGGTCCGGACGCCGGCAATTACCGCCTGGCCGCCAGCGGCAACGAGATCGCCACGCTGACCGTGGTGCCGCGCGCCGTGGCGCTGAGCTGGTCGCTGCTCTCGCTGGGCGGCATCGACATGGGCAGCAGCCAGGTGAACAGCCTGGTGTACGGCAGCACCGGCGGCGCCCACGTCGGCATGACCGGCTTCACGCCGCTGGCCGGCGACAAGGCGACGTTGACGGGACAGATCCAGCTGCCCGGCGGCCCGGTGGCGTCGCTGGACGGCCGGCAGGCGGTCGGCAGTTATGTCGTGACCGCGGCCCTGGGCGGCAAGGATGCCGCCAACTACTATGTGCGCGACGCCGGCCTGAACGGCGAAGTCGGCCGCATCGACATCACGCCGCGTCCGCTCAGTGTGGCCTACAAGGACTGGCGCGATACGTACGGCAACACGCCGCTGCCGGCCACCACCCTGAGCGGCGTGCTGCCCGGGCAAAGCGTGCAGGTCACCGGCGAATTGCTGGACGGCGCGGGCAATGCGGTCGATGTGGGCAGCCGCACGCCGGCCGGCAGCTACACGTACCAGGCGACGGGCCTTACCGGCAGTGCGGCGGGCAATTACACGCTGGTGCGCGACGCGGCCAGCTGGCTCGACTCGGCCAGCGGCATGACGCTCAAGGTCGGGCCGTCGATCACGGCCAAGGTCCAGGTGGACAAGGCGCGGCTGACGGTGCGCTATACCGGACCGACCGACATGGTCTACGGCAGCAACCCCAGCACTCCCGTCGTGACGGGATTCGTCGCCGGCGATGCGAAGGAATGGGGCGCCTGGCTGACGACGACCAGTTCGGCCACGCCGGGCGACGTGGGCAAGACCTTCAACCTCGGATCGAAGGCCTACCTGCCGGCCGGCACGTACGACTTCAGCATCCTGCTGGGCGATTCGATTGCGAAGAATTACGAAGCGCCGGCAAAACTGCCGGCCCTGACGGTGGCACGGCGCGCCATCGGCGGCACGGCGACCGGCACGTCGTTCGAGTACACGGACTTCAACGGCGTGAATGCCTGGACGGCCCTGACGGGCACCGTCAGCGGCGCACTTCCCGGCGAATCCCTCACGCTGAAGCAGGTCTATGTCGACAGCAAGGGCAACCCGGTCCAGCCGAACCTGTACAGCGACGCGGGTACCTACCAGGCACGCGTGTCCGAGCTGGGCGGCGCCACCGCCGCCAACTACGTCCTGGACCCGGCACTGCTCAAGACCGCCGACGTGGTCATCCGGCCCAAGCCGCTGGACCTGCACCTGGCGGCGACGCAGACGACGACCTACGGCAGCTCGCCGGTATTCGCCGTCGCGGCAAACTATCCGCGGGATGCCGTCACGTACCTGATCTCCGGCGCGGGCCTGCCGGGCAAGGCGCTGGCGGAGCAGGAACCGTCGATGAAAAATGGCTTCACCCGGAGCCTGGTGCTGGACCAGCTCGTGGATGCGGGCGAGTACGCCTACAACATCACGCTGGGCGGTGCCAAGGCGGGCAACTACGTCCTGACCGGCGCCACCGGCGGCACCTGGGTGATCAAACCCAGGACTCTGACGTGGACCGTGGCGCCGGGCAGCGGCCAGTACGGCTACTACAAGGATTGCGACGGCTTCAGCTGCACCTCCCTGGTGCCCGGCGTCGACATCGGCAAGCCGGTCTACAACGGCGTGATCGCGGGCGACGACGTGGGCGGCAACGTGGCGATCCTGGACCTGAAGGGCGCGCCCATGACGGTCGATGCGAAGACGCCCGTCGGCAACTACTTCGAAGTCGTGACCGGCCTGACCGGCGCGCAGGCGAAGAACTACACGCTGGCGACCAGCGGCAACCTGCCCGGTACCTTGACCATCAATCCGCTTTACCTGCGCTATTCGACCGCCAGCAGCGTGGCCATCGAAGGCCAGGGCCAGATCGGCGACGGGGGCAAGGTGACCCTGCAGACGATCGGCGGCGTGCCGCTGCCGAACGGCGAGACCATGCCCGGCGCGGTGGTCGGCATCTACGTGCCGTCCGCGGACGGCTATGCGCGGCTGGGCACCCCGCTGGGCGAGGGCCGCTATTACTACGAGGCGATCGGCCTGACCGGCCCGTACGCGGGCAACTACCGCCTGCTGCCGGTGCAGAATCATGCGAGCTTCAACATCCCCGTCAGCCTGAACGACATCGGCGTGCTGGACGTGTACAAGGACAGCCGCTTCGGCCTGCCGTTCGTCCCGGCCAAGGATCTGCCGGCATTGACGGTGACGCAACCGCCGGCGCCCGATACGCCGATCCATTCGCAAACCGGGCAGGCCGGCGGCGCCCAGCTGGCGGACCAGCCGGGCGGCATCGGCTTCACGCGGACGTCGGGCGAGGAAAACAGGCCGACGCCCGATTTCGAGCGCCCCGTCACCGGCAACGGCACGGTCGTCGAAACCCATGTCGGCCCGACCGGCGTCAGCGCCGCGGCAGGCGGTGCGGTCGACACGGACCTGGTGAGCGGCGCGGTCACCGTCGACACGCAGGCCAGCGGCGTCGCCACGGCGCTCGCCAGGTTTGGCGTGACGGGCGTGACCGTCAGCGCGACGGCGGATGGGCATGTCGATATCACGATCAGCAGCGGTCCCGTGGACGCGAGCGTCGGCGCCCAGGGCGAAGTCGGCGTCGACATGAAGATCGGCCGGACCGGCGTCAAGATCGACGCCGATGCCACGGTCGGCGCGTTCGCCAGCGGCGGGGCGCACGGCGGCCTGGGCGGCGGCCTGGACGGCAACGTGAACCTGACCACGGGGACGTTCGCCTACGCCACGACCACGTACAACTACGGCATCACCAACGGCGTGCTGACCATGACCACGGGCGCGCATGCGGGCGTCGGCACATCGGCCGGCGTGAGCGGCGGCTTCTCCGGCGAGGCGGCCAGCATCCAGGGCGGCGCGACCGTGTATTCGCCGGGCGTGGTGGGCGGGAACTTCAGCGTCGGCGCGGGGTATTCGAACGGTGTCGTCAGTTTCAGCCTCGACATCGGCGCGCAGATCGGCATCGGCGGCCTGGATCTCAAGCTGAATTTCGGCGTGGACGTCGGGAAGGTCGGCGACGTGTTCTCGGACCTGGCCCGTGGCGGCGGTCCGAGCATCTACGAACGGCAGCGGGAGGCCGACAGCCATGCGCTGGGCCTGAAGAACGATCCGGCCGCGCGCTTCGCCTACCTGAACGGTAATTCCGACTGGAACCACGACAACGACGGCAGCAGGGAGAACGCCGTGTTCCTGCAGCAGTACAAGGACATGCTGAACGCGACGACGAAGATGGTGACGGACCAGCAGAACTGGCAGAAGACGTTCATCAACCTGCTGCAGACGGAACCGGCCAAGGCGGTCGAGTTCTCGCGCAACAAACCGGATTTCACCAGTCAGTACTGGGACGTGCAAAGGCAGGCGTCCCGCCTGGGCGTCAAGATGCGCGTGGACGACGGCCAGCTGGTGTATGCGAACATGCCGCGATAGAGGGAAGAATGAAGAAAAAATTGATGAGCGGCCTGCTGGCGTGCGCGTTGGCGTGGCCCATGGCCGCGGTCCACGCCGCCGACAGCGGGTATGACATATCGCTGACTGGCCAGCCGCGCTCCTGGGACGTGCAGGGCATGCCCTTCGAGAACCCGGGCTTCAACGGCGCGCGCTGGGGCATGAGCATGGACGAGGTGAGGGCGGTCATCGCGGCATCGATGCCGGACGCACTCGCCACGGCCAGGGTGCAGGTCGACGCTGCCGCGCGCACGACCGCGCTGGCCGTCACGGTGCCCACGCTGGCGCCGGGACCTGGGCCGGCCGAGATCAGCTATGTGTTCGGCGCCGCGAGCAAACGCCTGGTCGCGGTCCACCAGACCTGGACCCTCCCCGGCAATCCGGGCGACGTGCAGCGCGCGGCCCTGATGCGCAGTGCCACCGTGCTGGCGAGCGGGCTGGTGGGCTACCAGTGGCCGGACTTCGCGACGACGCGCGGCCGTGTGACCGCACCGGGTGAACTGATCCTGTTCGCGGGCCGCGACTTCCAGGGCGGCGGTGTCGAGATCCGCGTCGGCGGCGTGGCGCTGGACGTCGAATTGCCCGGCGCGGTGCGCAGGCAGGAACATCGCGCCGCACCGGCCGGACCGGCGCACCTGCGCAAATCGCTGGTCGCCAGTATCGACCATCCGGACATTTACACCATTCCTCCCGGCGCTTTCTGAATTCGGAGTCCCCCATGTTTTCCATGTTACGCAAGACGACTTTTGCCACGGCCATGCTGCTGTCCGTCGGACCGGGCGCCGTCCACGCCCAGGATGTGCCGGCGGCGCCGGCCGCCAGGGCGCTGCACGAGATCACGGGCTTCCGCAGCGCGCGCTTCGGCATGGACGAGGACCAGGTCCGCGCCGCGGTGGCGCATGATTTCAGGGACCATGCGGCGCTGCTGCAGCCTGCCCGGCATCCCGATCCGCGCTACACCATGCTGGTGTTGCCGCTGCCGTCCCTGGAGCCCGGGCCCGGCGCGGCCGGCGTGACGTACATCTTTGCCGCCCGTGAGCACAAGCTGGTGCAGGTCAATGTGCTGTGGAGCAGCACCGACAAGCCGGGCGATGCGGAGCGGGCGCGCATGTCGACGGCGGGCGTGCAGCTGGCGGACTACTTCCGCGCGCTGGGCTGGCGATCGAATGCGGCGACCATGGGCGTGCCGCTCGGTTCGAACGGCCTGGTGCTGTTCAGCGGAATCGATGCGCACAAGGCGATGGTCGAAGTCAGTCTCACCGGCGTGGCGCTGCAAGGGGGGGATGGGAAGGTCGTTCCCGCCGAAGGGCCGGTCAAGCTGCGCGTGGCGTACCTGTCCAGCCTCGGCGCGGCGGTCGGCAAATGAGTATCCGGGGCCGCTCATTGCGCAGCCCCGCCGCGAGCTGTTGTTATCCGATCACACAAAAGTATTGACATTGAATTCAGCATCAGTGGACAATGGCTTCATATTTGGCAACGTTTCCAAATTTTTTTGGCGAAATTTGGCAACGTTTCCAATTCGACGGTCGCACACGGCAGATCGGGCCCTAGCGAGAGGAACGCGACGGAATCGCGCCCTGCGTGCGCCATGAAATGCCAACGTTTCCACTGTCGCTCCGATGGAAGCGCTCCCAGGATCACACTAGTTCAAACAATACGGAGACCACCATGCACCAACCCGGCAAAGTCCGCCCCCAGCAACGCATCCTGACCATCACCCCGATCGCCGCCGCCTGCGCCGCGCTGCTGTGGGGTGGTGGTGCCACCGCGCAGACCACCGGAGACGCCACCGCAAGCACCGTGGTCGTCACCGGCATCCGCGGCAGCATCGAGAGCTCGATGCCATCAAGCGCGATTCCGATTCCATCGTCGAAGCGATCACGGCCGAGGACATCGGCAAGCTGCCGGACGTGTCGATCGCGGAGTCGATCGCGCGCCTGCCGGGTCTCACGGCCCAGCGCGTGGCCGGGCGTGCGCAGGTGATCTCGCTGCGCGGCCTGTCGCCGGACTTCGCCGGCACCTTGATGAACGGGCGTGAGCTGGTCAGCACCAGCAACAACCGCGGCGCCGAGTACGACCAGTATCCGTCCGAGCTGATCAACGGCGTCACCGTGTACAAGACGCCGGATGCGTCGCTGGTGGGGCAGGGCCTGTCGGGCACCGTCGACCTGCAGACCGTGCGTCCGCTCGACCGCCGCGAGCGCGCGCTGGCGTTCAACGTGCGCGGCGAGCGCAACGGCAACGGCAAGCTGAACGACGAATCGTCGGCCTGGGGCCAGCGCGTCAGCTTCGCCTACATCGACCAGTTCATGAACAACACGCTGGGCGTGGCCGTCGGCTTCGCGCACCTGAATTCGCCGGGGCAGCAGAAGGAATACAAGGCGTGGTGGTGGGGCGACCAGAACAACCTGCCGCCCGGGAATGCCGACGTGGTGGGCCTGAAAGGTGCGGAAGTGACGGCGACGTCGCGCAAGCAGGTGCGCGATGGCCTGATGGCCGTGCTGGACTACAAGCCGTCGCGTGAATTCCGCAGCACCGTCGACCTGTACTACTCGCAGTTCGACCAGACGGAAATCATGCGCGGCGTGATGTGGAACTCGCACCAGTGGAGCGCGGTGACCTACCGCGATCCGCAGATCGAGACGATCGGCAACGTCAAATTGCTGACCGGCGGCACGCTGGTGAACCTGGAGCCGATCGCCCGCAACGACTACAACACCCGCAAGGACACGCTGAGCGCGCTCGGCTGGAACAACAAGTACCGGACGGGCGAGTGGGAATTCGTCGGCGACCTGTCGTACTCGCAGGCCAGGCGCCACGAGCAGGTCCTGGAAACCTATGCCGGTCTCGGTCCGGCCGGTTCGGGCATCACGGACAACAACTTCCAGTTCAGGATCCCGGTCGAAGACGGCATCCCGACATTCACGCCGAGCGTGGATTTCACCAATCCGGCCCTCGTCAAGCTCACCGACGTCGGCGGCTGGGGCAAGGATGCGGACATGCATCGTCCCAAGGTCGACGACACGCTGGGCTCCCTGAAAGTCTCGGCGAAGCGCAGCCTGGCCGGCATGTTCAGCTACGTCGAGGGCGGCCTTAACTACTCCAAGCGCGACAAGAAGCACTCGGACATCAACAACTACTACTTCCTGAAGAATAACCACGCGCCGGTGTCGGTGTCGCCGGACCTGGTCAAGCCGTCCACGTCGCTGTCGTTCGCGGGCATCCCGGCCGTGCTCACGTACGACACGCGGGCCGTGCTGGCCAAGTACTACGACCAGCAGCCGGCCCGCAGCGCCGACCTGGCGATCCAGAACTGGAGCGTGGAAGAGAAGGTCACCACCGGCTACGCGAAGCTGGGCATCGACACCGACCTCGGTCCCGTCCCCGTGCGCGGCAACCTGGGCATGCAGGTGATCGGCGTGAAGCAGGGCTCGGACGGCCTCGCGGTGGCCGGCGACACCATCACCCCGCTGCACGGCGGCAGCGACTACAGGGACGTGCTGCCCAGCCTGAACCTGAACTTCGACCTGGGCCACTTCGTCGACCGCACCGCTCGGCATTCCGCGGCGAAGTCACCGGCCTGTTCGCACTGCGCTCGTTCAGCGAGATCCTGGCCGAGAAGCAGATCGACTTCCAGACCGGCTACGCGTTCGAGCAGGGCAGCCTGAAGGGACTGTCGATCCTGCTGCAGGTGAATAACCTGAACAACTCGCCGTACCAGACGAAGCAGGGCAGCCCGTTCGCGAGCGGCGCCTATGCGCCCGAGCGCTACACGACGTATGGCCGGCAGGTGCTGCTGGGCCTGAACTACCGCCTGTGAGGACATGACCATGCGACTCACGACAGCGGCGCTGGCCGCGGTGGTCCTGTGCGCCGGTTGCGGCGCCATCACCGACGCCGCCGCCGAGACGTATGCGAAGCTCAAGCCGGACGCGCAGAAGGCGTTCCTGAAAGCCTACGCAGCGCGACGCGCACATCCTGAACGATCCGAATCGAGCGGCTGGGTCGACTGGAACATGCTGCTCGACAGCCGCGGCGGTCCGAACCACGTCGGGAACTACTGCTTCGCGCTGCTGCATGCCAGCGACGACGGCCAGCTGGTGTTCACGCCCGGTTACGCCTACATGGGCCACTTCTCGCGCTGGATCCGGCCCGGCGCGCGCCGCGTGAGCGCCGCCGCCAGCCGCAGCACGTTGCAGACGGTCGCGTTCCGCAATAACGACGGGCGGCTCGCGGTGGTCGACATGAACCGGGCCGACCAGCCGCAGCGCTACCGCCTCGTCGTCGACCGCATGGAATGGGCGGTCGACACCCCGGCGCACGCGATCCAGACGGTCGTGCGCTGACCATCAACGAGATGTTGTTTGCATGTGACAAAGGATAGTTCCAAAAGGAAATAACGCGTGACGCGATGCTAAGATGGGCACCTGCCCATTCGCGATCATGCATATCTTCAACTTCCTCCTGCTGGCCGGTGCCGTGACGGCGCTGTTCCTGGCCGCTGTCGCCTGGAACCGCCGTTACGCCCCCGGTGCCCCGGCGCTGCTGGCCATGCAGCTGAGCGCGGCCTGGTGGCTGACCTGCTACGCGCTGCCGTTCGCGCGCCTGTGGCCGGACGACGGCATGTTCCTGCGGATGCGCGTCATTTTCCCGGCCGTCGCCGCGATCGCGCCGCTCACGCTGGTCTTCGTGCTGAGCTACACGCGCGGCACGAACAAATGGCGCCGGTCGCGGCTCCTGGCGCTGGCCGTCATGCCTGCCGTCGTGCTCGCGGCCGCGCTGTCGCCGCTGCACGACCTGTGCTTCGGCACCTGGCGCGGCGAGTCCACGGACAGCATTTTCCAGATGGGCCCCCTGTTCTGGGTCCACTCGTTGTACAGCTACGTACTGGTCGCAAAGTCGGTGCTCGCTCTCGTGGCCGCGTACGACCGGGGATCGAGGCACGTGCGGCGGCAGACGCGCATCCTGCTGGGCGCGCTGATCGTCCCGATCATCTGCAACGTGACCTTCATTGCGGGCGTGTCCCCGCCGGATATCGATCCTACCCCGATCGGCCTCGTCGCGAGCGGCATCCTGGTGTCGCTGGCGATCTTCCGCCGCGGCCTGTTCGATCTCGTCGCCGTGGCGCACGAAAAGATCGGCTCGGCGATCACCGACGGTTTCATCGTGATCGATGCACAGCGGCGTATCGTCGAAAGCAATGCGGCGATCCGGAGAATTTTCGACATCGGCCAGCCGGTCAGGCCGGGCCGCCTGCTCGGCGAACAGCTGGCCGAGCTGGATGAACACGTGGCCCGCCTCGGCAATGCGCCGACGACGACGGAATTCGTGCATGGCGGCGCACGGCATCTCGAACTGCGGACGTTCGCCGTCTGCGATGACGACGACACCATGATCGGCACCGCCCTGATCGTGCGCGACGTCACCGAAGCCAGGACGACATCGCTCGCCCTCGAGCAGGCCAACGCGCAGCTCAAGGCCCAGCTGGACACCATCCAGTCCATGCAGGCGCAGTTGCAGGAGCAGGTCATCCGCGATCCGCTGACGGGGCTGTACAACCGCCTCTACCTGGCAGACGCGCTGGCGCGCGAATTGACGTGCAGTGCGCGGACCCAGGGCTCGTTTGCGGTCGTCATGATCGATGTCGACCATTTCAAGACCGTCAATGACGTGCACGGGCATGCGCTCGGCGACGCGATGCTGCGCGCGCTCGGGAGCCTGCTCCGGCAACAGGTCAGGCCGACCGATTCGCCATGCCGCTATGGCGGCGAAGAGTTCGTCGTCATCATGCGCGACGTGACGCTCGACCTGGCCATCGAACGCATCAACGAACTGCGGGTTGCGTTTTCAGCCCTGCGTTTTGCGTCCAACGGCGTCGACGTCAGCAGGACGTTCTCGGCCGGTGTCGCGCTGTTTCCGCTGCATGGACGTGACGAGGCGACGCTCCTGGCCGCGGCCGATGCGGCGCTGTATGCGGCCAAGGCCGCGGGCAGGAACCAGGTGTGCCGGGCGGACGCGCGCGTCGAGACGTGATCACGCCTTCGCCAAAAAACTCGTCAGGGTATCCAACAGCTTCATCCCATCCGTTCCATCCGGATCGGCCTCGTCGACGGTAGCCGGAATCACATCCGGGTTATACCCCTCCCACAGCGGCTGGATCAGCCCCGCACCGCCTTCACCGAGCAGGTTGCGCACGACGCCGAACGCGGTACGCGGCAGCTCCAGCGCCGCCCATTCCGCGGTCGCGTTGGCGGGCCCCGTCCCGACGGGTACGCCCAGCCGCGTGGCCATCAGCGCGCGGCGGAACTGGCGCAGCTTCTTCGAATAGCCGTCCTCGATCGCACGGTCGAACGACACCAGGTCGGCGGCGCCGTCGAACGTCATGCCGCGCCGCCGGAAGTGGCTCGTGCCGACCAGGGCGTACACGTCGTCGACGATCACGACCGAACTGCGGATCGCGGTCGCGCGGCCGGGGAAGCCGAGTGGGTGGAACACGGCCAGCCGGTCGCTGATGATGCCCGGGAATTTCGAGACGAGCGCCTTGCGCGCGCCGATCGCCTGCTGCACGAAGGTCTCGAAGTTCATCGGCGGGCCGCTGTGCGCGAAATCGGTGTCCCAGGGCAGGGCCACCACCACGCGCAGGTCGCGGTGATCCGTCATGCGGTCGATGATCACCTGGGCCAGGTCGAGCATGTGGGCGGGTGTGCCGCCGTTGTTGGCGGCCGTCGGCGCGAACTGCGCGCCTTCGATGTAGATGAGCTCACGCGCTTCGCCCAACGCGCGCCGCAACGACCACAGGGCGTCGCGCCGGCCGTGCTTCGCCACCCAGTACTCGCGCCGGATCTCGCGCAGCAGCCGGTCGCCGTTGGGCGAGTTCACCGTCGGCGGCGTGCCGCCAGGATTGACGGCGTTCGAGACCGCGTCGACGATGTCCTGCACCGTCGTCGGGCTCTCGAAGGCCGATTCGGGCGCCAGCGACAGCTCGGGCGTATCGCACACGGCGGCGATCGTCCGCAGGGCCGCGCCCATGCTCGTCCCGGCGCCCGGCGCCGCATCGTTCGGCGGCGTGGCCGGCTCGTTCATGTTGTTGCCGGCGCCGTACAGGATCCAGCCGTCCAGCAGTGTGGGCGCGCCGGGGAAGGGCAGCGGCGGCTTGGCGCGGCGCAGCGCGTGCCATGCGAAATCGTAGGCCAGCGCGCCCGTCACGCGCGCGCCGGCCGCGTGGATGTCGGGACCGGCCGGATTGCCGGGGTTGCCCTGCGTGTGCTGGGCGGAGCGCGACTCCGGCATCCAGCGCGCGCCCGTCACGACGGCCTGCCACGACAGCGCGCCGTTGCTGGCGCCGGCGTCCGGTATGCCCGCCGCGACGATCGTCTCGAAGCGCGCCATCAAAGGCAGGCGCGGACCCACGCGCGGGATGCTCTCGGACGCCAGGCTGCGCGACAGCGCGGCCAGCGTGCCGCCGTTCGCGGCCGGCGTCGTGCGGGGCAGGCCGAACAGGGGCACCGGGCACCAGCCCTGCATCTCGGGCGGCACCAGCGGCAGGCGGTCGGTGCCGCCGAACGTATTCGTGGGCGGCGCGACGGGGGCGCCGACGGGCACGCGGATGCCGCCCCACAGCTTGCGCTGGCCGCCGCGCACCGTCACGACGATGTCCACGTCGATCTGGATGCCCGGGCTGTGCGGATCGCCCGGGCCCAGGCCGAACGGGTTGGTCAACAGGATACTGACGTCGTTGGTGCCGTCCGCCAGCGCCGCGCCGCCGTCGCCGCGCACGAACGACGGCTGCTTGCCGATGCTCGCGATCTCGGCGAAGCGCCGTGCGTACACCCGAATGTGCGCATCCTTCGGCGCGGCGGCCGCCTTCACGGTGAAGACGACGTCGGGCGACGTGGGGCCGGCCCATGCTGCGCTCGCGCCCACGCCCGGCGACACGTTCGTGGCCGCACCCGGTCCGGGCGATGGCGGCGGCGGGAACGCGGGCCACGCGACCGTCGTGCCGGGCGCCGGCGCGGGCGGCAGCCCGAACGGGGCGAACGCGGGCGAGCAGGCATAGACGAGGCCCGTGCCTGCCGCCTGGAAGCGTGCCAGCACGCCATCGGCCAGCGCCCACGTGTTGACGCCGTCGACCGCGTAATCGATCGCGACGCGGTCGCGCACCTTCGGCACGAGGTCGGCAGGCGTCTTGCCGTCGTCGCCGGGAATGGTGTTGCGCGGTGCGGCGTCGCGGTTGCCCAGCAGATGCCACTCGGGGTCGACCACGACCACGCGCAGGAATTGGCGGGGGAGCGTCGGCCCGGTCGTGGCTGGGAACGGCGGCGACGGCAATGTCGCGGGCAGCGCCGGCATGGCCAGCGGCGTGCGGTCCAATGTGCCGCGCGTGGCGAAGCCGAAGCGCAGCACGCCGTTGTCGCCGCTGCCGGCGGCGATGGTCTGGTTGGCGGCCAGCGTCGCGTAGCCGGTCGCATGGTTGACGGGCGTGGTAGACGGGCCGGGCGAGACGACGTTCATCACGTTGCCGGGCCGCGTGGGCTGGTACAGGTTGCCGTGCAGGTCGGCGAACTGCACGAGGATGGCGCCGCTGGTGGGCAGCGCGGCGATGGCCGTCAGGCCGCCCGCATCGCCGGCCGTGCCGGGCGCTTTCGGATAACGCAGGCCCGGCAGGCCCTGGATCAGGTCCGCGAACATGGCGGCCACCGCCACCGGGCAGATGATGAGGCCGCGCGCGTCGTGGAACGAGACCACGAGCGGCGCCGGCAGGGCGACGCCGCCCTGCGGTTGTGGAACGGTATCGCCGGCGTCGACGCGGCGCGGCGTTTCGTCCGGCGGAGACGTCAGCCGGAACAGCATGGCGACGGGCAGCGGGTGCGCGAGCGTGCCGCCGTTGGCATAACGGGCGGCGGCCACACGGAACAGGCGCTGCTGCGCATGCGGATGCAGCCGGATCACGCCGCAGTACGCATCGATCGGCTGGCCCTGCGCATCGGTGAATTCGTTGCCGTGGACATGCCACGTGAGCATGCCGCCGAACGGACACTCCGCATTCGTCAGCGCCAGGGTCAGCGCCACCGGATCGAACGCGGGCACCGACGTCGTGGACCAGCGCGGCGCCAGCTGCAGGCCGGTCAGGCCGAGCGTTTCGAGGCCGTCGGCCTGCAGGCGGTTCTGCGCCTGCGCAGTGGTGAACTGGGTAATGTTCATGGTAGCCCGTCCTGTCCTATTTCGCGACCTGTTCCGCAAAGCGCCCGTCCGGCGCCGTGATGCGCACGGTGACGCTCGCCACCGCGCCGTTGTACGTCAGTCCGTAGCTGGTCACGCCGTGCGCGCTGTTCAGGCGGACCAGTTGCCAAGGCTGGCCGGGCAGCGGCGGTTTGCCGGCCACCGGCACGTCGGCGAGCGCCATTTCGATCACCGTGACCTGGCCGGGCAGCTTGATGATCGGGCCGCGCACCACGTCCAGCGTTTCCAGCGCCACCTCCTTCTTGGCGAGGATGGCCGCCACGCCATGCGGCTGCACGATGGGATGCGGCACCGGCGTGATGATCGGTTTCTTCGGCGCGGCGACGGTCACCTTGATCGTGTACTTGCCGCCTGCGCGCGGCGGGATCGGGGCGCTGGAGCGCCACGTGGCGTTCACCACGTTCGGCTTCACAGCGTGCATTTCCAGGTCGAGCACGTCCGGCGCGGGGTCGATCGGGCCGGACGCCACGGTGAGCACGCGTTCCGTGCTGCGCCCGAGCGGATCCGTCATGCGTACCACGACGGCCACGCGGTCGTCGACCGAGCCGCGCCTGAGCCGCACCGCGTACTGCGTGGCGCTGGTGCGCCAGGTGCCGCTGTTCGGCGGCGAAGGCGGCGCGGCGGGGACGGCCTGCAGTTCGAACGCTTCCAGCAGCAGCGGGTCGGGGGCGGATTTCGACGGGCCGCTCAGCACCTGCGCATCGACCGTCAGCTTGTGCGGCCCCAGCGCCGTCTTCGCGACGGGCGCGGTGCTGGAGAAATGCACCAGCACGTCCTGCAGCGGTCCGCCGGGCCATTCGGCCGTGAGCGGCGACAAATTCGGCGGGCCATCGGGCGGGATCACCACCGACATCGCGTTCGACGCGGGCGAGCGGCCCGGCAGCAGGGCGCGGTCGGGGTCCGGATGCGCCCACGCGACGGCGCGGTACCACACTCTTTTCCAGGAGCCGTCGGGCTTGTCGGTGCCAGTCGCATCGGCCAGCGCGGCGGCATCGCCCTCCAGGCCGTGCACGGTCCAGCCGCCGCCGCTTGCTTCGATGGTGGCGACGGGCGGCCCCATGGTGTCCAGTTCCATCGCGGCCGCCTCGACGCGCGTGCGGAACAGCTGGTAGCGCGCGACGCGGGCGCCGGGTTGGCTCTTGAGGTCGACGTGCACCGCGAACTTCGGCGTGGCAGCCGGCTGGTCGACGCGGCGGATCTCCAGCCGGGGCGGGGCCGGCGTTGCGATGTCCGCCGCCGCGATTGCGACGACGCGCTGCTCGTTGTCTTCCGGCGCCGGCCAGTTGGATTCGACGTTGCCCGCGTTGACCGCGACCATCGTGAACAGGTGGATCTCCTTCGTCCCGCGCGGCAGCACGAGGTCGGCCGACGTCTCCGGCTGCGCCCGGGAGTGTAAGCGTGTGAACAGGGCCCGGAAGTTGTCGGCGGACGCGGCGAGGCAGTCGCGCAGGAAGGCCAGCCGCTCCGTGTAGGTCAGGGTCGGATCGGGCGCCGGGTGCTCCGGGTCGCCCACCTTCGCGAGGATCGCGCTCTCGGTCGCCGTGTAGATGAAGTATCCCGTCGCGCCGGCGGCGGGCGCCCACGACACGCGCGCGTGATGCTCGCCGCGCGCATCCGCCAGGCTGGCGCGCTTGACGATTTCCGGCGGCTCCGGCGCGGGGGGGATCGGGTCGGACGCGTAGGCGATGTTCGGCCCGGGTTCCGTCGCGGAGCCGGAGACCAGCGGCGCGAGCCACGCGCTGTCGCGCAGGGGCTGGGCGCGTTCACGGACCCGCGTCCACACGGCCACGCCGACGTGGCCGACCGTGTTGTAGTCGAGCTGGAGGCCGGTGACCGTGATGCGGTAGCGGCGCACGTCGTCCGCGCCGACGGGGCCCGGCGCGACGAGGTTGCCGTCGATGTCGTAATAGTCGACCGTGACGTTGGGCGGCAGCGGCGACAGCTGGTCGCCACTGAAGGGCAGCACGAGCGGCGCTCCAGGCGCCACGGCGAGCGACGTCTGCAACCCGGCCGGCAGGGTCGTGTCGGGCGGCGGCGTGTGGGCGCGCTGGGGCGCGGCGAACAGGCGGCTGCGCAGCTCGATCTGCAGCGGCCTGCGGACTTCCCAGTCCCATGCCAGTTCCACCGTCAGGGTGCCCGCGCACACGCGGCCCGATGCGGGGACGGCCGCGTCCAGCGCGCAGCGCAGCACGCGCGGGCGGTCCAGCGCCGGCTGCTGGTCGGCATGGTCGACCGCGCCCCACACCGACCACTGGCCCCAGATGTCCTGCAGCGCCACGCCGTAGCGCAGGGCGAGGCCGGCCGCCGTCAGCGGCAGCACGAGCGAGGAATCGACGGCCGAGTGGCGCGTCGTCTCCTTGTCCTTGGCGTTGCTGGCGAGCGTGATCGGCGCGAGGCCGCCGCTGGGGCGCGGCCGCATGATCGCGTCGGCCGCGACGGCGGGCGTGACCGGATTGGCGCGCGCGAACGCGAAGCTGGACGTCGTCAGCAGCTTGAAGCGCGGCAGGCGGTCCCACGACACGCGCGCGGCCGCGGTCCACGGCTGGTCGGCCGCATGCGGGCGGCTGTGCGATTGCGCCTGGGCCTGCAGGGCGCCCGGTGCCGGCGGACGCACGGGCGGCGGCGCGCCGATCGCCAGCGCGGCCATCTCCAGCGGGCCGGAGTTGCCGTCCATGCCCTTGTCCCACGTGGCCGTGACCATGAAGTCCATCATGCGGCTGGGGATGGCGACGGCGCCCGGCGTCACCGAGCCGCCCGACGTGACCTGGGCTGCCGGGTACGCGGTGCCGAAGCCCAGCGCGAGCGCGAGCAGCGGGTCGCTGCCGGCCGCGACGAACGCCAGGCCCAGCGGCGGCAGGCTCGCCGTGGACGGGTCGCCCAGCGTACCGCCCGCGCCCGTCGGCCCGGGGATGTTGACGAGGTCGCGCTGGCGCGCCTGCAGCACGGGCGCCATCTTGAGCACAGGGTGCAGGCGCGGCAGCAGGTCCTGCCGCACTTCCTTGACCAGACCGTCGAAGTCGGGCAAGGCCCACGCGGGCGCCGGATTCGGCCCGAGCGTGGGGGCCCACCCGAAGGGCGCGGCGCCGCGGCGCAGGCGGTCGCGCGCGGCGTCGCCCGGCGTCGTCAGCGCGCTGACCATGCCCTGCTTGCTGTCGTGCCGTCCCACGTCCGACCACTCGGACTGGTCGACCGGCAGGCCGACGATTTCCAGCGGCCGCCACGCGTCCGAGTTGGCGTAGTCGTGCGCGGTGATGCCGCGTACCTTGAGCACGCCGACGGGGCCGGGCGACGCGATCGCCACCGCGACGATGGACGTACCCCACAGCAGGACCTGGCGCTGGCCGGTGCCCACGGTCTCGATGATTTCCAGCGCGTCGATCGCCACCGGGCCGTTCAGCGCGGCCAGGCTGGCATTGGCGGCGGTGACGTCGATGCCGAGCGTGACGTACACGAGCGGATCGCCCATCCACCACACGATGGTGGCGCCGTCCTGGTTCTGGTACGTGTGGAAGGGGATGTCGCGCATCTCCTTCTCGGACGGCAGCCGGCCCCACACCGTGAACGGCCCGCCCGGCATGCCGTAGTCCTCGTCCGGCAGCTCGGGCGCGAGTTGCGGATTGATCGACCAGCGCAGCTGGGCCATCGCATAGCCCTCGATGCCGCGCCGGCGCCATTCCTCCGCCCAGCGCTGGTCTTGCGGGTCGCGGGCCCGGTTGATGTGCGCCCAGTTCGTCAGCGCGGCGCGGGCGTAAAAGCGATAGGGGTCGACGACGCGGCTCATGCTTGTTCCTCCCAGGGTGCGTTCAGCAACGAGACGTAGGTGATCTTGACCGGGTCGGCCGGCCACGTGGCATCGAACAGATAAGGCTTGTCGGCGAAGCGTTCGCGCTTGAGGCCCAGCGCCAGGCCGTTGGCCCCGCGGCTGTCCGGCTTGAGGACGACGATGGCGCGCTGGCCGCCCGGCGCCGGGATCACGCGCTGGATCAGGTCCGGCGTGCCCGGCATCTGGGCCAGCTGCAGCCACGTCGCGGGCAGCATCTCGTAGCGTTCCGGCGCGCTGGGCACCGGATCCGTCACCTTGGCCGGCACGAGGCGCGTGCGGTGCAGCGGCTCGGGCGAATCGACGATCACGGCCACCGGCTGCGGCGGCTGGGCGGGGTCGGGCTGCTCCCACAGCGCGACGACGCGCGGTGCCGTCGGCGTGCCCATCGGCCCGAGGCCGGCCGTGATCATCGCTTCATCGAGCTCGCTGCCCTGCGGTGCGTGGCTGGCGAAGGTCGATGACAACGCGGCGATGCGGCCCGGCTCCACGTAGCGGTGCTCGGGGCGCGTGCCGAGGAAGGTGTTGGCGAATTCGCCCAGCGTGCCGTATGCGGACGTCGAGAACGAGCGGCGCAGCACCCGGTCGCCGACCGTGTTCTCCGGCGCGTCCTCGTCCACCGACTCGATGTCGACCACGTAATCCGTGTACGGGTCGAGCGGGATCGGCACCGTGACCTTGCTGTGGCGGACCACCGCGGCCTCGAAGTCCACGCAGGGCTTCCCGCCGCTCAGTGCGTCTTCCTGCAATACCTCGCGCACGCTTTCTTCCCAAGGCGACAGCAGGCCGCCCTTCACGTCGTGGAGCGTATCCGCGTCGATCGGGAACGGATGCGGCACGGACGGCGTGGAGACCGGGCGGCGGAACGACGCCGCCTTGATCCGCACCTGCAGCTTCTTGCCGTAGGCCGCGTACAGCTGGCTCACGTCGTTGGTCGCGAACACGAACGACAGCGGCTCCTGCCCGAACACGTGGCTCTCGCCTTCCTCCGGCAATGTCATCAGCACCCACGGATCGAGCTTTTTCGGCGCTTCGTCGTCGGTGCGGAAGTGGTAGACGCGGCTTTCCGTCGTCGCGTCGATGTCGTCCGTCTCCGCCGCCGTCGGGCGGGTGTCCTGGTCGCTGGTCTGCACCTTCCATTCGACCTTGACCTGGTAGGCCGTGTCGGGCGCCAGCAGCGCGTGGCCGCAGGCGTCGTCCGACAGCGCCGCTTCCACTGCGCCATGGTTGCGCGTGGTCGTCGTCTCGTCCCAGTCGTGGCGCGCGATCTCCTCGGCGTGCATGAATTCCGCCACGGCCAGGTAGTAGGGACGCATCAGCAGGCGCTGTTCCTCCGGCCGGATCGGATCGCGCATGCTTTGGCCGATCTCGATCGTATGGACCTTGTCCGCACCCTTGATCTCGACCACCACCGGCAGATAGGCCTTGTTGCCTTGCGTGGACGTGGTACCGCCCAGCGCGGCCAGGTAGCCGGCGGCCAGCTGCACGTCGTCGCGCCACGGGCCGGCGGCGCTCATCCACTCGGCCGGCACGGGCTTGGTCGGCACCACGTCGGCCAGCGTGACGGCCTGTTCGGCGAGCAGCGTGCCGTCCTTGGCCCGCTGGCGCACCAGCACGTTCTCCTTGCGCACGAGGGTGGACAGCACGAACAGCAGCAGCCGTCCGGCCGCGACTTCGCCGCTGTGCAGGACGATGCCGTTGAAGAGTTCCGGTGGACGGAAGCCGAGCACCTTCCACGCCTGCTTCACGGCTTTCTCGTCGGCCGGATTGCCGAGCGCGATCACGCGGCCGTCGTCGTTCAGCGGGCTGGCCAGCACCTTCGCTTCGCAGCGCTGCGGCTCCGTCGGCGACGTCGCTGCGGCGGCCAGGTGCACCGCGGACGTGGCCAGTTCGGCGCGCGACAGCGGCTGTCCGGCCTGGAGTCTCGCGGCCGTGGCGGCCCACGTCAGGCGCGCGGCGGGCAGCGTATCGATGCGCTTGATGCCGGCGACTTGCGCGACCTGTTCGCGGACGGCCCGACGCGGCGCGCCCGTGGTCGGATCGACCGTTCCCGGCACCGGCCGCGGCGTCGGCTTCGTCTCGCGCGGGCAGGGCGCCGGCGTGCCGGTCACGAACGCGGGATCGATGCCGCGCTTGCGGTCGACGAGGTCGATGCCGCAGCGCCAGCACTCCGTCACTTCGAGCGTCGTGACGGGTGCGCGCGACCGCACGGTGTCCGGCGGATCGGGCCACGCTTCGCCGTCGACGATCCAGCCATCCTTCGAGGGCCCCAGCTGCTCGTAGCGGAAGGTCCACAGCACCGACGTCGCCGGCGCGGCCTTGTGGCACACCGTGCCCCAGCGTTCGCGGATCGTCTCTTCCTGGTACTCGCTGCGCGTGAATGCTTTCGGCGTGGCGTTCGGGGTCCAGGCCAGCAGCGCGAGCTGCACTTCTAGCTGGGCGCTGGCCGGGTCGATCGGGTTCTTGAGCGTCCACCACACGGAGGGCTTGTCGCCGTCGCCGAGCGGGCCCACCAGTTCTACCTTCGTGATCTCGTAGCGTACCCAGTTCTTGCCCTGCTGCTGCCAGCCGTTCTCCGCCGCGCCGGGATGGTTCAGCGGCGCGCTGCCGAACACGGTGAGTCCGTCGTCGACCGGCGGCACCGACAGCATCAGCACGGGGATGGCATCGATCGGTACCACGGGCGTCTTGTCGGTGGTGCCGCCTTCGGTCGCCGTGCCGATGGCGCCGTCGACGGGGCGGTCCGTGCCCGTGCCCATGACCAGTGCGGGCGAACGCGAGACGAGCTTCAGGTCGCGCACCAGCGGCGGCGCGGGCAGCTTGGGCACGTTCGTGGCGCCCAGGTGGAAGTCCACGCAGCCTTTGATGGTGAAGAAGAACAGGTCGATCTCGCCGCAGATCTCGCCGTCGATCTTCGAGATGCGTTCGCGCCGGCCGTCGGGCAGCACGTTCTCCCCGACGTCGACGTCCAGCTCCGCATAGGCGCTGATGCTGAGGATGAACAGCACCAGTTCGCCGCGCACGTACAGCCGGCCCGCGAGGCGGAACGGGTCGAAGCCGAGCACCGCGTCGAAGCCGGCGCCGATGCGCAGGTAGAGCCGCGCCGGCACGCTGCCCCACGTGAACGCGGCGCGCAGGCCCGTGCCGATGGCGAAGCCGTAGACCTGCGGGAGGCCGGCGTCGGGGTAGGCGGGCAGGCCGTTCCCGGACAACATCAGGTAGCCGGAGGCGTCGATCACCGACAGGATCGTGCATTGGATCGGGTCGCTGCGCTGGCCCAGGTACAGGTGCCAGTCCTCGCCCTTCTTGAGATTGAAGAAGGCTTCGATCGGCACGCGGATCTTGATCAGCGGGTCGATCGTGTAGTCGGCCACGATGCCGATCGTGAGCGTGCCGCGGCCGGCGTCCAGGTCGATCACGGCCAGCAGGTTGCCTTCGGCGTTCTTGTCCTTCAGCGCGGGCATCGGCTGCAGCAGGCGCGCCTTCATCATCAGCAGGATGCGCGGGCCGGGCAGTTCGAGCATGAACACGCCCTTCAGGTTGAACACGACGCTGCTGCCCATCGTGCCGATGGTCGCGCCCACGCCGAACGCCCAGTGGTCGGGATTGCCCTTCCACGCATCGGGATTCGTCGGGTTGCCGTCGGCCCGGTTCTTGAGCCAGTCGAGCGCGATGGTGGGACCCGTCAGACCGTCCTCGTCGCGCGCGTAGTGCATCGCGAACATGCCGAGGAAGCCGTAGATGCCGAGGCCCGATCCGCCCAGCGGGATCGCCACCGGCAGCTCCAGCTCCAGCGCGACGAACACGCCCGTGCGGCCGCCCACGTGCGTCACCTTGAGCACGGCGCGCACGCGGGTGTCGATCGGCACCAGCTGCAGGTCGATGGCGCCGCCCACTTCCTCGCCCAGTTCGAAGCTGCCCTTGCCGACCAGGACGCCGGGGATGTTCACGCCCGCGCCGAACGCGGTCAGCTCCACGCCCGCCACGCCCCCTTCCTCGGCGAATTTCAGGCGCACGCGCGCACGGTCGAACGTGACGACGCCCAGGTCCGCGTTCAGCCCGAGGTCGAATTCGAACGACAGCGGATTAGTGCGCGCCACGCGCGCGCCCAGGATCTTGATGAACTGGCCCAGCGGATCGGGCACCGTGATGCCGCCGCCGCTGGTCAGGTCGATCGAGTAGCCGCGCGACGAATCGAACACGGGGCGGAACTGGAAATCGCGTTCGCCGGGCGTGTTCCCGAAGCGCATGCCGATCGCCTTGTAGCGCACGGACAGCGGCGACTTGCGCGGGATGGTCAGCAGGGTGATGCCGCCGATCTCCACGTTCGCCGACACGGCGGTCTCGATGTCGCCCAGGATCGCCACCTCGGTCCCGTTGGCGCGCTTGCGCACGGCGATTTCGCCGCCCCACAGCACGACGCGTTCGACGTTGAAGTAGCCGGCCTGCGCGAGGCCCGTCGCCAGCGCCACGCCGCCCACCGCGAGCACCGCCGGCACCATGTCGCCGGACGCCGGGTTGGCGGGGGCGGCGGCGTCGAGCAGGGGCGCGAACAGGGCCGTCATGCCGAGCAGGTTGCGGCCGAAATTGCCCTCCGCGAGCAGCGGCTGGCCTGGCAGCTGGCCCGTCATCACGAGGCCGTCCTTGTCGGCCGGGTCCGCGCCCAAGTAGGCGAGGGCGCTCCAGTCGCCCGTCGCGTTATCGATCTGGAAGACGATGCGGGCCTTGACCACGCCATCCATCGGGTTGCTGCCCATGCCGCGCAGGACCGGCTCCATACCCGGATCGCCGCCGTTCTGCTGGATGAACTGTTCGGACGGCGTGTTGATGTCGAATTCACCGAAGACTTCGACCGCCACGAATTCGTCGCGCACGATGCGCACCTTGGCGCCCAATGCGCGGAACCAGCTGGGCGGCGTCGGCTGCGCCGGTGCCGGGTCGGGCGTGTTATCCGGGATCTGCGGGACGGTGGTATCGCCGCGCGACACCGTGCCGCGCGTGACGGTGCCCGACAGCGGCGCGGCCGGCAGCCTGGCTTCGGCCCGCCAGTTGGTGCGGCGCGTGTCGAGGTCGGAGCTCCCCACCGGGCCGCGGCCGAGGAGGGTGAAATTGAAATTCTTGCCCGGCGCGGCGGCGCGGATGATGTGCGCAAAGGCCTCCGCGCGCCGGCGCGACAGCAGGAAGTTGTAGTCGACGTCGTTCGGGTCGTCCTCGTTGCTGGCCCAGCCCGTGATCTCGATCGTAGACCCGGCCGGAACGCGGTCCAGGCGCGCGGCGTAGGTGCTACCCACGGGGCTGCCCGTGAACGGGCTTTCCGGCGCATCCGTCGCGGCCGGACCGGTGCTCGAATTGGCCGGCTTTGTCACATCGGCGGTCGGCGTCGGCCCCACGGTGCCGGGCAGGCCCGCCACGTAGTCGATGCCGGTGGTCGGGTCGTGCTCGGGCAGTTGCAGGTTCGTCGGGCGGTCGAAGCGGAAATAGGCGCTGATCGTCTCGGGCCCCGCGCCCACGTCCGGCGTGGTCGCTTCCACTTCGGCCGACTCGTTCGGGCCCAGCTCGATGGTGCACTCTTCGCCGGTTGGTTTGCTCACGGCCGGCGCCGCGGGCGGCTTGCGGACCTTCCACGCGGTGGTGGGGTTCGGCGGATCGAGCGTGATCGTGATGCTCGAATTGTTGCGCGCCTTGAGGCGGAACGGAGGTGCGCCGACGGGCGTACCGTCGCGCGTGATGCTGTCGGTGTTGAACTGCGCCTCCGCGACGACCGGCGTGCCCGGCTTCGTGCTGCCCGTGCGCGGACCGGCCGCGATGGTGAGCTGGGCCGGCGCGCCGCCCCCGCTGGCCGCACTCACGACGATGCTGCCGGCGCCGTCGCCGCCCAGGTCGACGTCGAACACGTTCGGCATCGATGGCGCGACCGGCGCGAGCGCACTGCCGTCCAGTGTGGCGGTAAAGGTGTAGGGCGGACGCTGGCCGGACGCGTCGACCACCATGCGCGTCCGTTGCGGCAGCATGGCGGTGGCGGTATCTCCCGTGCGCGTGACGCCGATCGGCTGGTTGCCGGGACCGTAGAAGCGGACCGAGACGCCGATCGGCGCGCCCTGGTTGATGACGGAGACGTCGAAATCGCCCGTGATGCCGGGCGTGTTCCCGAGCCCGATCAGCAGGTTGCTGGCGCCGGCCGACACGGCGATGTCGTTCATGCCGTGCGGCGCCACGAACAGGCGCACGACGGGCAGGTACAGGCCGGTCCAGTTCTCGTCGTAGCCGAACTGCGCCAGCACCTCGGGCGGCGTGTAGCCGTCCGACAGGTCCAGCACGGCGCTGCGGAAGCCGAAGCCGACGACATTCGAATCGCCGATGAACGCGTAGGGCGGCGTCATCGTGATCAGTTCGGCCGTACCGAGGTCGCTGCCGTCGTCCAGGCTGGACGCGCCCAGGCTCAGGATGTTGAAGGCAAGAACCCCGGCCGCATCCTGCGACAGCTGCATGCGCAGCTTGGGCAGGGTGAACGACACGACCGTGTTGGCCGGGTCGCGTTCCAGCAGGCCGTCCGACTCGCGCAATTTGGCGCCCTTCAGCATCGGCGGGCGCAGCACGACCGTCGTAAGGAGCATGTCGAGTGTGAACTGGGCGCCGGGGTAGTCCGAGACGGGCATGTCGATCGGCAGCGTGTCGATCACGTTGAACACGTCGGTCGTGGTGGCCGGCACGCCCGTCGCGGCCGCGATGATCGGGGAGCCGGTGCGCGGGACGAACAGTTCGAAGGCGATCTGCGTGTCCTGGATGTCGATCCATGGATCGCGCCGCGTCGGATCGTCCTGTGGATGCAGGCCGCCGGCGGTGGCCTCGACGGTGAGGCGCGCGTTCGGCAGGTCGAGTACGGGACGCGCGGACACGGCGAACTTGGCCATGCCGCGGATCGTGGTGCCTTCGGCCGCGCCGGTTGCCTCGTAGTGGTCGACATAGATGGCACCCAGCGCCGCCTGCCAATCGCCCAGCGTCGTGCCGAGCAATTGGTAGGGCGAGACCAGGTCGAGCAGCGAAAGAGGGAAAGCGGGCATTGCGGTCTCCTTCAGACGTCGATGACCCGTACGGGCGGCACGAGGCCTCTCGCACGATGAGATTCGAAAACGGCGGCGGTTGTTTTGGAAGTACGGCGCACTGGCCCCGGCCGCGCGAAAGTGGGCCGGGAAGAATGTGTTCTTGTTATTGAAGCGGGGTCGACTGGGAATAATTTAAACGCAATTTTGTTAAATCACAAGCGGTCGGTTGCAAAATATTCGTAAATATGTTTGTTGCGTATTCAAGGTGGATAACCGTCCAGTCCAGAAGGCCAAATGTGAAAAAGCCCGGGAGCCGAATACCGGCTCCCGGGCTTCTTTCAGACCTTCAGGTCCGCTCAGAACCTGCGCGCTTCACGTCCCCGCCAGGCCACCATCGCCAGCATGGCAACCAGCACCAGCGCCGCCGTCGACGGCTCTGGAACCGTCGTCACGCTGCTGACGCCGGTCGAAGGCGCCGCCACGAGGATCTGTTCGCCGACAAGCGCAAACGGCTGCAGGAACAGGTTGCCCAGGTCGCCGTCGGCACCCAGGTAGTGCGTCGCGTCGAACAGCGCCCAGCCGAACGTCGTGCCGATGTCGCCCGGCAGCATGGTGAAGCTGACGTCGAAGCTGAACTTGCCGCCGAGCTGGATGGCCTGGACCAGGTCGCCGCCGCCGCCGGCATTGCCGAACACGAACGGACCGGGCGCGGTGCCCACGACCGTGCCCGTCAGGTCCGCCGGGCCGTCCAGCGCTCCCGTCAGGCTGCTGACGATCGCGGTCGCGGCCGGCGCGCCGTCCAGGCCCAGGAAGTACAGGTCCAGGAAGGCCGGGCCCGAACCGAGCGACGCGGTGTCGATGTCGACGTGGTAGAGCGGCATGGCGGCTGCCTGGCCGCAGGTGCCGGTCAGCGCGGCCGCGAGTGCCAGCCACGAAAGGAAGTGCTTGAAGCGAGACATGATCAGGTCCTTTACTGGATGCTGAAGAGGGCCGGCGTGTACGCGATGCCGACCTTGTTCGGGTTGGAGAAGGTGGTCGTCAAGGTGACGCTCTGGCCGGCGCCCAGGCTGGCGACGGGCAGCGCCATGTACGGCACGCCATCCTTCACGCCGGTCTGGTTGTCCAGCGTGACGCCGGCCGTCAGCGCCTGCAGGCGCAGATGCAGCGGACCGGTAAGGGTCTGGCCACCGGTGTTCGTGATCGTCACCGTACCCGTGTACTTGTTGGTGAAGCGGTTCACCGTCAGGCCCGAGCGCGCGATCGACACGGAGGACGTCACGTCCACCGATTTGTCGATCGACACCGTTACCGTGTGCGCCTGTTCGGTGTTGCCCGCCCAGTCCTTGCTCCAGTAGCTCACCGTGTGCGTGCCGCTCGTGGTCAGCGTGACGGTGTTGCCCGTCTGCTGGGCCCCGCCGTCGACCGTGTAATACGTTGCCGAGACACCCGAGCCGCCCTGGTTGTCCGTGGCCGCGAAGGTGACCGTCGCGTCCGTGCTTACCGTTCCTTGCGGCGCGGTGGCCGTGGTGCTGGGCGCGGTCACGTCCGCGCCGTGCAGCGAGCCGTGCAGGCGAACTTCCCGGATGGAGCCGAACCACGCGTTCGGGTTGTACACACGGATGTAGCGGTAAGGCACCAGGCTGGTCACCGGCAGCATCTGCCACTCCGCCGTCGACTTGGCCGCCGGAGTCAGCGTGGTCCACGTGGTGTTGTCATTCGAGCCCTGGAACACGAGGCCGTTGACGCGCGTGTAGTACTGGTCCTGGCTGCCGATGACCTCGGTGCTGGTCAGGCTGACCTGGTTGCCCTGCTTGAAGTCGAAGACCACCCAGGCACCCGTGCCGGAACCGCCGGAGCCGTTACGGAAGTCCGAACCGGTGCTCAGGTTTGCGTCGAACAAGGTCTTCACGATCGTCAGCGTCGTGGCGGCGCTGCGGTTCGTGGTCGAGTCGATCAGCGTCGCGATCGTCGGTACGTTCTGGATGAGGTCGCTCTCGTCGACCAGGTTCAGCGTGGAGCTGTCCGTCGTCTCGGTGACCTGGTAGCCCGGCGTGCCGTCCTTGGCGAGGTAGTTGATGGCGAACTTCACCGGGCCCGGCTGCGTGCCTTGCGGCAGGGTTGCGGTGGCGGTATAGGTGATGTTGTCCGTCGTGGTGAGCGCGGCGGGCAGGCCATCGATCGTGACCGACACGTTACTGATCGCTTCCTTGGCCGTGAAGCTCAGTTTCGCGGTATTGCCCGGCACGATCCGGTTGCGCAGGGCCTGGGGCGAGCTGAGGGACGCGGTGGCGATCCGGTTGGTCGACGCCGTCGCACCATACAGGCGCAGTTCGGTCATGTTGCCGAACCAGGCGCCGGCGTTGGTCATGCGGATGTAGCGGTACGGCGTCGTGTCGGTGATCTTCAGCGTCTGCCAATCCATCGTGTTCGTTGCGGCAGTCGAGATCGTCGTCCACGTCGTATTGTCATTGGAACCTTGTACGAAGGTGCCATTAATCCGGCCGGAGTTCCGGTCCTGCAGGCCGATGACATCGACCCGCGACAGTGCCACGGTGCCACCGCCCCGGAAATCGAACTCGACCCAGCCATTGTTGCCGCTGCCGTTGAGGCGGTAATCGGTGCCGGTCGTCAGGTTGTTGTCGAACAGCCGGTTCACGTTCGTGATCACGTCGGTTGCATTGCGGCCGTTGGAATCGGTGACGGTCGCGATGTCGAGCAGGTTGCCGATGTAATCCTTCTGGTCCGCGATGAACAGCGTCGACGAATCGGTCGGGAACAGGATGGGTTCGGCATTGGCGCCGTCAGCGGTTTTGTAATTGACGAGGAACTTCACCGGGCCGGTCGCCGTGGTGGGCTTGACGAGCAGGGTCGCCGTCCAGTTCAGGTTATCGGTGGTGGTGATGGTGGCCGGCTCGCCCTGGATCATGGCGCTCACGTTGTTGATCGGCTCGGTCGACTGGAACGACACCTTGATCGTGTTGCCCGCGATGACCCGGTTCCTCAGGGCCTGGTCGGAACCCAGCGACACACCGGTCAGCTTGTTGACCGTTTCGTAGCGGGTGCCGAAGATCCGGAATTCGGTCATCTCGAGGATGTTGTACGACCAGAGCAGATCGACCATGGAGATCTTGAAGAAGCGATAGCGCTGGGTGCGGAACTCGTCCGCCACGTTCAGCGTCTGCATCTCCTCGACCATGCGCGTCTTGTCGGGCGTGATCTGCGTCCAGTTCACGAGGTCGTTGGATGCGAAGACGGTCGTGCCGCCGATCCGTTCCGGGAAGCTGCCGGGCGGCTTGAACTGGAACGCGGTCGCCGCCACCTTGAAGCCGGGGCCGAAGTCGATCGTCTGCGTGCGATTGTTCTCGATGGCCGAGCCGAACCCGATGTTGGTGCCGTCAATGTCGTCGATTGCGTTGGCGGGAGCGGGGCCGAGGTTCGTCACCAGGTTCGTCTTGAAGAACAGATTCGGGTAGTTGATGCTGCCGTCCTTCAGCAGCGGGGTCAGTTCCTGCAGTCCGGAGACCGCGGTGCGCAACGTCGCCAGCTTCTGGAAGTAGTCGGCGTCGGTGCCCGAGCCTATCGTGGCCTGCAGGTCCGCGTAGACGCCGTCGTAGGCCGTCTTCGTCGACGTGACGTACAGCGTGTCCGGCTTGACCGCCGCCGTCACGGCGGTGACCACCGCCTGCCGGTCGGCACCCACGACGACGATGACCCGCCTGGTGGTCACCGTGGTGCCGTCCGAGGCCTCGGCGATGAGCGTGTACGTGCCGGCCTGCGCCGGCGTCCACGAGAATGCGCCTGTGCTGGTGTCGAGCGACGCGCCCTGCGGCAGGTTGTCGATGTTGTAGGTCACGACGTCGCCCGCGGCCGGGTCCGTGGCGGACAGGTCGAGCGTCACCGGGACGGTGGCGCCGGCATACGTGTACGCCGTCGTGTCGCCATTGCCGGACTTGAAGGCCGGCGGGCTCAGCAGGGTGCTCGACTGGATATTGATGTGGTCGACGTCGACCGTGGCACCGTTGCCGGTGACGGTAAAGGTAAGGAAGTCGGGCATGTTGAACGGCACCACGACGTAGCGCCACTGGCCCCGCGTGTTCGGCAACACGATCGACGTGCCATTGAGGCCCAGCGTCGCCTGGCCGTTGGTACGCACGCGCAATCCGATCGACGTCGTGGGCCAGCCGTACGTGTACACGGCATACCGCGTGCCTTGCGGCGTCGCCGTGGTGCGCACGAAGCCGGTCGAGCCTTCGGTCTGCGCCACCGAATTGCTGTCGTACGCCGTGAACCGGTCTTCCACTTCACGGTACGGATCGACGATCGGGATGCCCAGGTATTTGCTGCCTTCCGCTTCGGCGGCCCTGGGAATCGTCAGCCAGAAATCGCCGCCGCCATCCGTGCCGTCCCAGTTGTACGCCTTGCGCTTGGCGAAGATCGTCGTGTAGTTCGGAAGGAGGTGCTCCACGTCGAGGCCGCGCACGTACTTGTAGTAATAGAAGGCTTCCCAGGTGTTCTGCGAAAGCCGGCCGCGATACGCCCACGACACGCCGTTGTACATCGCGCGGATGCTGCCGTCCGGATTGACACTCATGGCGACGGGCACCCATGGGATGTCGTAACCGACCATGAATGTGCTCCACAACTCATGGACGGCCAGCAGGCGGTCATCCATGAATTCGTACGGGCCGACGGCGTCGGATGCCGTCGACGGCGTGCCCGTCACCGGATCGACCCTGGTACCCTGCGCCAGCATCAGGCGCGCGAGGATTTCCGAGTTCGTGAGATCGCCGGCGCCGTGGGCCTGGTCGCGTCCCATTTCGACGTGCTGGATCTGCGGCGGAATCGCTTCGCCGGTGGCGTCGTTTTTCGTTACCGTCCGGAACAACTGCTTGATCGATCCGGTCCAGGCGGGGTCGGGCGCATCCTTGTTGACCATGAACCACTCGACGGCCGTGTTATAGCCGTCGCGGTCGCCCATGAAGATCGAACCCGACATCTTGGCGATGGTCGTGTACAGGTGCTGGTTCATGAACCGGCAGTTGCAGTTGTCGAAGGTCTGGATCACGGGCGTGACCAGGTTCCTCGAGAAGTTGACCGTATCGTCGTCCGTCCACGCGAGGGCCGGCGTTTGCGTGCTCGTCGCGCGCAGGATTTCCGCCGCGGTCGTCATTCGCTGAAGCGGAATGCCTGTGTGAATGTGGGAATCCGTGTAATACGCGTATTGGGCGGGGTCCATCTGCGAGTACAGGCGGATGACGCGCATGGCGTTGTTACGATAGGTGTCGTCGCCCGTCATGAGATACATGACGGCCTGGGTATAGGCGATACCCGCGTCCACGATGAAGTTGCCTTCCTGGCCTTGCGACGTCAGGCCGTAAAAGGCCGGCCTGGTCGGATCGTTGCCGTTCATGTTCCTGATCCGCGGCGTACGCGAGGCGGAGGCGGAGCCGAGCATCATGTTGAAATGCGTATACCACGGCTCCTTCTTCGCCAGGACCTGGGCCCGTGCGTTCTCCAGCATCTCCTTGGTCAGCCCGACCCCGGGGTGCTTGAAACCGTTCGCGTCGGTCGTTTCCGTGATCACCGGCTGGTAGCTTGTCACCAGCGTATCGATCGGGTCCGCCATCGCAACCTGGCCCGGCAAAGGTACCAGCGTCGTCGCGACGCCGACTGAAAATGCCATGGCGACGATGCGCCTTAGCGCAGTGTCGAATTTATTTGTTCTCACGTCTGCCCCCCATTTTTAACCTCTTCGTATTTAGGTTACCGATAACATTTTTGACCGGAGGCGGACCGGAAAAGCATGGCGCAGCAGCGCCGGCTGCATACCCGAACCGGGCTCCAGGGGTTTTTAATATATGAAGTACTTCTTGGTAACAGCTGTATCGACGGGTGTGCCGCTCCCGTCCCGTGCTGGATGGTGATCGCGCCGCCGTCTGCACTGAACGGGATTGTACGTTATCGATACCATACAATTGTAGACCTAATTTCAACAGGCGCGTACATATTTTTCGCCACGCTGGACAATGAAAAACCCCAAAAGCCGGACAGCGGCCTTTGGGGTTCGGTGACGACTCAAGGACGTCAGGACGGGTCAGAAGCGGCGCACTCCTTGCCTACGCCAGGCCACCATCGCGAGCATGGCAACCAGCACCAGCGCCGCCGTCGACGGTTCCGGCACCTTGGTCACGCTGCTGACGAGGGTGGAAGGCGCCGCCACGAGGATCTGTTCGCCGACGGGGGCGAACGGCTGCAGGAACAGGTTGCCCAGGTCGCCGTCGGCGCCCAGGTAGTGCGTCGCGTCGAACAGCGCCCAGCCGAACGTCGTGCCGATGTCGCCCGGCAGCATGGTGAAGCTGACGTCGAAGCTGAACTTGCCGCCGAGCTGGATGGCCTGGACCAGGTCGCCGCCGCCGCCGGCATTGCCGAACACGAACGGACCGGGCGCGGTGCCCACGACCGTGCCCGTCAGGTCCGCCGGGCCGTCCAGCGCTCCCGTCAGGCTGCTGACGATCGCGGTCGCGGCCGGCGCGCCGTCCAGGCCCAGGAAGTACAGGTCCAGGAAGGCCGGGCCCGAACCGAGCGACGCGGTGTCGATGTCGACGTGGTAGAGCGGCATGGCGGCTGCCTGGCCGCAGGTGCCGGTCAGCGCGGCCGCGAGTGCCAGCCACGAAAGGAAGTGCTTGAAGCGAGACATGATCAGGTCCTTTACTGGATGCTGAAGAGGGCCGGCGTGTACGCGATGCCGACCTTGTTCGGGTTGGAGAAGGTGGTCGTCAAGGTGACGCTCTGGCCGGCGCCCAGGCTGGCGACGGGCAGCGCCATGTACGGCACGCCATCCTTCACGCCGGTCTGGTTGTCCAGCGTGACGCCGGCCGTCAGCGCCTGCAGGCGCAGATGCAGCGGACCGGTAAGGGTCTGGCCACCGGTGTTCGTGATCGTCACCGTACCCGTGTACTTGTTGGTGAAGCGGTTCACCGTCAGGCCCGAGCGCGCGATCGACACGGAGGACGTCACGTCCACCGATTTGTCGATCGACACCGTTACCGTGTGCGCCTGTTCGGTGTTGCCCGCCCAGTCCTTGCTCCAGTAGCTCACCGCGTGCGTGCCGCTCGTGTTCAGCGTGACGGTGTCGCCCTTTTGCTGCGCACCGCCGTCGACCGTGTAATAGGTCGCGGAGACGCCCGAGCCGCCCTGGTTGTCCGTGGCCGCGAAGGTGACCGTCGCGTCCGTGGTCACCGTGCCTTGCGGTGCGGTGGCCGTGGTGCTGGGCGCGGTCGTGTCCGCGGCGTTCACCGTACCGTACAGGCGCAGTTCGGTCATGTTGCCGAACCAGGCGTTGGCGTTCGTCATGCGGATGTAACGGTATGGCGTGGTGCCGGTGACCTTCAGCGGCTGCCACTCCGGCGTATTCCCGGCGAAGGTCGAGATGTTGGTCCACGTTGCATTGTCATTGGAACCCTGGACGACGGTGCCGTTGATTCGGCCCGAGTACTGGTTCTGGGGACCGATGACGTCGACGCGGGACAGCACCACGGTGACGTTGGGCCGGAAGTCGAACTTGATCCAGCCGTTGTTGCCGCTGCCGCTGAGGCGCAAGTCGGTGTTCGTCGTCAGGTTGCTGTCGAACAGTAGTTTTGCGTTCTTGACCACATCGGTCGCATTGCGGCCGTTGGAATCGGTGACGGTCGCGATGTCGAGCACGTTGTCGATGTAATCCTTCTGGTCCGCGATGAACAGCGTCGACGAATCGGTCGGGAACAGGACGGGTTCGGCGGCGGTGCCGTCGATGGTCCGGTAGTTGAGCAGCAGCTTCACCGGTCCCGGTGCCATGGTGGCCGTGACGACTGTCGTCGCCGTCCAGTTCAGGTTATCGGTCGTGGTGATGGTGGCCGGTTCGCCCTGGATCGTCGCGTTCACGTTGTTGATTGGCTCGGTCGACTGGAACGACAGCTTGATCGTATTCCCCGGCACGACGCGGTTTTTCAGCGCCTGGTCGGAACCCAGCGACACGCTGGCCAGCTTGTTCACCGTTTCATGGCGGGTGCCGAAGATCCGGAATTCGCCGAGCTCGAGGATGTTATACGACCAGAGATCGTGGATCATCGAGAGCTTGAAGAAGCGATAGCGCTTCGTGCGGAACTCGTCCGCCACGTTCAGCGTCTGCCAGCCCTCGATCCCGAGCGTCTCGTCGGGCGAGATCCGGGTCCAGTTCTCGTTGTCGTTGGAACCGAAGATGGTCACGCCGCCGACGCGTTCCGGGAAGCTGGTGCGCGGCTGGAGCTGGAACTTGTTCGCAGCGACCTTGAAACTGGGACCGAAGTCCAGCGTGAACGTGTGATTGGTGTCGCGGGCGATGGTGAACGCGATGAAGCTGTCGGTATTGTTATCGACGCCGTTCGCCGCCCAGTCGCCGAAGTTCGTCACCAGGTTCGTCTTGAAGAACAGGTTCGTGTAGTCCAGGCTGCCGTCCTTCAGCAGCGGGGTCAGTTCACGCAGGCCGGAGACCGCGTTGCGCAATGCCCCCAGCTTCTGGAAGTAGGTATCGTCGGTGCTCGAGCCGATCGTGTTCTGCATGTCGGCGTAGGCACTCTCGTAGGCCGTCTTCGTCGCGGTGACGTATAGCGTGTCCGGCTTGAACGGCGCGGCGACGGTTGCCACGGCTGCCTGCCGGTCCGCTGCCACGACGACGATGACACGCCTGGTGGTCACCGTGGTGCCGTCCGATGCTTCGGCGATGAACGTGTAGGTGCCGGCCTGGGTCGGCGTCCACGAGAACGCGCCCGTACCGGTATTGAACGTGGCGCCCTGGGGCAGGTCGTCCATGTTGTAGGTCACCACGTCGCCCGCGGCCGGGTCCGTGGCCGACAGGTCGAGCGTCACCGGGATGGTGGCGCCGGCATACGTGTACGCCGTCGTGTCGCCATTGCCGGACTTGAAGACCGGCGGGCTCAGCTGGGTGCTGGACTGGGCGTGGATGTGGTCGATGTCGACCGTCGTGCCGTTGCCGGTGACGGTGAACGGCAGCAGATCGGGGATGTTCGTCGGCACCACGACGTAACGCCACTGGCCCCGCGTATTCGGCAACGCGAGCGACATGCCGTAGGCGTCCATCATGGCCTGGCCGTTGGTCCGGATGCGCACGCCGAAGTTCGGGACGGTGGCCCCGTTGTAGCTGAACACGGCGATGCGCGTGCCTGTCGGCGTGGCCGTGCTCCTCACGAAGCCGGTCGAGCCTTCGGTCTGCGCGGCCGCATTGCTGTCGTATGCCGTGAAGCGGTCTTCCACTTCGCGATACGGATCGACGATCGGGATGCCCAGGTATTTGCTGCCTTCCGCTTCGGCGGCCTTGGGAATCGTCAGCCAGAAGTCGCCGCCGCCATCGGCGCCGTCCCAGTTGTACGCCTTGCGCTTGGCGTAGATCGTCGCGTAGCCCGGCGAGACCAGTTCCAGGTCGATGCCGCGGACGTATTTGTAGTAATAGAAGGCTTCCCAGGTGTTCTGGGTGAGCCGGCCCCGGTACGACGGATTCACATTGTTGTACATCGCGCGGATGCTGCCATCCGGGTTGACGCTCATCGCGACGGGAACCCACGGGATCTCGTAGCCGATCATGTACTTGCCGAACAGTTCGTGCACGGCCAGGAGCCGGTCGTCCAGGAACTCGTACGGCCCGACGGCGTCCGCCGCGGTCGACGGCGTGCCCGTCACCGGATCGACCTTGGTGCCCTGTGACATCATCATGCGCGCCAGGATTTCCGAGTTCGTGAGGTCGCCGGCGCCGTGGGCCTGGTCGCGTCCCATCTCGACGTGCTGGATCTGCGGCGGAATCGTCTCACCGGTGGCGTCGTTCTTCGTCACCAGGCGGAACATCCGCTCGATCGAGCCGGTCCACGCAGGATCGGGCGCATCCTTGTTGACGGTGAACCACTCGACGGCCGTGTTGTACCCGTCGCGGTCGCCCATGAAGATCGAACCCGACATCTTGGCGATGGTCGTGTACAGATGCTGGTTCATGAACCGGCAGTTGCAGTTGTCGAAGGTCTGGATCACGGGCATGACCAGGTTGGCCGAGAACTTGGCCGTGTCGTCATCGGTCCACGCGAGCGCCGGCGTCTGCGTGCTCGTATAGCGCAGGATTTCTGCCGCGGTCGTCATGCGCTGAAGCGGGATGCCGGTGTGGATGTGCGAGTCGACGAAGTACACGTACTTGCTCGGATCCATCTTCTCGTACAGGCGGATGATGCGCATGGCCTTGTCACGATAGACGTCGTCGCCGGTCACGTAGTACAGGATCGCCTGCGTGTAGGCGGTCAGGGAATCCGAGATGAACAGGCCGTTGGCGCCCTGCGAATCGATTCCGAGGATACGCGGTTGCGTCGGGTCGGCGCCATTGACGTTCGAGATCCCCACTGTCCGCGACGCCTTGCCCGACTTGAGCATCATGTTGAAGTGGGTGTACCACGGCTCCTTCTTCGCCAGGACCTGGGCCCGCATGGTTTCCAGCATCTCCTTCGTGAGCCCGACCCCGGGATGCCTGAAGCCGTTCGCATCGATCGATTCGCTGATGACCGGCTGGTAGCTCGTCACCATCGTGTCGATCGGGTCCGCGGCCAGGGCGACCTGGCCCGGGTAAGGTACCAGCGTCGCAGCGATACCGATCGATACCGCCATGCAGGCGATGCGCCTGGCTGCATGGTCGAATTTTATTGCTCTCATGTTTGTCCCCCCATTTTTCTACCTCTTCTCGTGTTTAGGTTACCGATAACATCTTTTGCCGGAGCCAGAGCCGGGAAGGGCCCAAATCCGCCTCCAGAGGTTTTTAATGTATGAAAAACGTCCGCGTCCGGACGGTATCGACATCGTCAGTCCGTAAAATGGCCACATTGGCTGGACAGAAATGTACGTTATCGATACCATACAATTGTAGACCTAATCCCCGCCAACGGACACAAATTTTTAACGATCAGGACCATCTGCAGCCGACATGCCCACTTTTCCCGAACGTGAACTCTCCCGCTGGTGCGCCGTCGCACTGTCCGGCCTGCTTGCCGCCGCCATGACTGTCCCTTGCCAGGCGGGGGAGGGCGTCACCTGGGGCGACTGGACCCGGTGGGGCGACCTGGGCGACGGCCGCTATCGCAACCCCGTCCTGCCGGCCGATTACAGCGACCTGGACGCGATCCGCGTGGGCGACGACTACTACGCGATCACTTCGACGTTCCAGTTTTCGCCCGGGATGGCGGTGCTGCATTCGCGCGACCTGGTCAACTGGCGCACCGTGGGCCACGCGGTGCCCGACCTGACGCAGATCTCGCCGGAACTGGACTGGAAGCGCATGAACCGCTACGGACGGGGCATCTGGGCCGGCGCCATCCGCCACCATGCGGGCCGGTTCTGGATCTATTTCGGCACCCCGGACGAAGGTTATTTCGTGACCAGCGCGGCGCGGCCGGAAGGGCCGTGGACACCGCTGCATCCGCTGCTGCGGTCACCGGGCTGGGACGACTGCGCGCCGTTCTGGGATGACGACGGCAAGGGCTATTTCATCGGCACGCATTTCAGCGACGGGTACAAGATCCACCTGTGGGAAATGACTCCCGACAGCCTCGATCTGGTGCCGGGGTCGGACCGCGTGATCTATCAATCCAGGGGCAGCGAAGCCAACAAGCTGTACAAGTTCAACGGCACCTATTACCACTTCTTCAGCGAAGTGCAGGGCGACTCGCGCGTGATGATGATGCGGCGGGCGCCGTCGATCCGTGGGCCGTGGTCGGAGAAACGCCAGTTGATGCAGGCGGACCGCGCCGCCATGGAGCCGAACCAGGGCGGCATCGTCCAGGGCCCGGACGGCAACTGGTATTTTTTCACCCACCACGGCAGCGGCGATTGGGCGGGACGGGCCGCGAGCCTGTTGCCGGTCCACTGGATCGACGGCTGGCCGGTGATCGGGCAGCCCGGCCCTGCAGGCATGGGGACGATGGTGTGGGAGGGGCGGATGCCGGTTACGCAGTCGACCCGCCTGTTTCCGCAGGGTGGAGACGACTTCGATGCCGCGACCCTTGCTCCCGTCTGGGAATGGAATTATCAGCCGCGTATCGACAAGTGGTCGCTGTCCGCCCGGCCCGGCCATCTGCGCCTGCACGCATTTGCCGGCCTGGACGGTGCCAACCTTCTCAAGGTGGGCAACGTGCTGACGCAGCGTGTCGTGCGCACGCGCGACCAGTCGTTCGCCGCGCGGCTCGACCTGGCGGGGATGGTCGATGGCCAGCACGCCGGTCTCGTCCACTTCACGGCGCAGCCGCGTGCCGCGAATCCGGCGGAATCCACGGCGTCGGCGGGCATCGTGATGGTGGAGGGCAAGCGTTACCTGGAAGTGTCCCGGGACGGCGCCTACACCCGCCTGCAACCATGGCCGCACGACGCGGTCTGGCTGCGCTCGACGTGGGGACTGGATGGCAAGAGTACGCTGGCCGTCAGCGCGGATGGGACGCAGTACAAGACCGTGTTGCCCGACTTCCCGTTGACGTGGGGCGCGTATCGCGGCAGCCGTGTCGGCGTGTTCACGTTCAATCCGACGGAAGAAAAGGGGTACGTGGATGTGGACAAGGTGGTTTATCGCATCGACAAGCATCAGTATTAACTTGTCAACAAGGGGCAAATAGTCCACACTGGTTGTGTGATTATTTGTGATATTTCCCGTTGAGATCGACATGAGTGCCGCGACCCTGGACGCGTCCGTCCTGCTGGATATCATCGGCATCCAAGCCGAGATCGCTTGCCAAGGCCTGGACCTCGGTGGCGTGATGCAACTGGTCTGCCAGCGCGCGGAAGCGCTGTGCCGGGCGGAAGGGGCCGTCGTGGAATTGGCCGAGGGCAGCGAGATGGTGTACCGCGCGGCGGCCGGCCTCGCCAGGGCGCAGTTGGGCTTGCGCCTGCGGCGCGAAGGCAGCCTGTCCGGCCTGTGCGTGGACAGGAACGACATCCTGCGCTGCGACGACGCCGAGCTCGACCCGCGCGTGGACCGCGTCGCGTGCCGCAAGGTCGGCCTGCGTTCGATGCTCGTGGTGCCGTTACGGCATGAAGATCAATCGGTGGGCGTACTGAAGATCGTGTCGTCTTCGGTGAATGCCTTCGGCGCGTGGCACGCGCAGGTGCTCGGCCTGCTGTCGACGCTCGTCGGCGCGGCCATCTACCATGCGGTGCAGAACGCGTCGAACGACCTGTATTACCGCGCGACGCACGATGCCCTGACGAGCCTCGCCAACCGGGCCCAGTTCTATGACAGCCTCCGCCAGCAACTGGCGCGGGCGGCGCGTTGTCACGGGAGTGTCGCGGTCGTGAACATCGACATGGATGGGCTGAAAGCGATCAACGACAACCTTGGCCACCGCGCCGGCGACGCGGCCCTGTGCGAAGTGGCCAGCCGCATCGGCGCCGAACTGCGCGCGGACGACGTGGCGGCGCGCGTCGGCGGCGACGAGTTCGGCGTGATCCTCGTCGGCGTGCGCGACCGGCACAGCGTGGCGACCAAGTGCCAATCGCTGACCGCGGCGATCGGTGCGCCGTTCGAGTTCGAAGGGCGTGCGCTGGCGCTGGGGGCGAGCATCGGGTTTGCGCTGTGGCCGGACGATGGCGAGGATATGGAGCAGCTGATCGAACTGGCGGATCGGGCCATGTATCGGGTCAAGCATGGGCGGCGTGCGGGGGTGGGAGCAGGCTCGTGAGTGTCATTTGTCGTCGAGTTCGGCCCTGTCGCGTCCGATAATCCGGAACGACGTGCTTGCGCTCTGACGCACGAGACGCTTGATGCCTTCAAATTTCACGGGGATATGAATCGTGTATCTCGCAGTGAGATCAATCATCCATTCTCTCAGGCCCCGGATCGCCGATGGGGAAAGGTGCTCTTCCATTCTGATCGACTCCCCAGGCGCGACCGACGTAAACTTGTTGCGTAGCGAGAGATCGGCAGGGGGGTACGCGCACAGCGGGAGTATCTCTTGTGTTTCGTTGTCGATCAAAGCGCAACGTGGCCCGGTTTGCTGGAGGAATTCGAGCGGCACGCCGATCGGGGCGCTCGAATTGTTCGTCAGCGTCAAATCGATGTCCATGCTGGCGTTGTCGAAGATGCACTTTTCATTATCAAGGCACTTTGCTGTTACCGAAAGTACCTGCGGCAGGACTATAGACACCTCTGTATATGTCATCAACAGGATGCTTGATAAAACTAGTCTGGGGTAATGGGACATTTTTTTGCTGGCCATTGTCGAGGAGACTGCCGGGCGCTTGAGTCATCGAGATAACGAAAGATACACGAGGACTTTTCGGGATTCTTCGTACGAAAAACCGCTGACCTTGCGCCCGGATCTTTTTACCTTTGCATCATATGCGTGGCATCCGGCAGCTGTTGCGAGATCGAGATTCGCATTCTTGTGCTTGTCAAGAATACTTCGGAAATGGCTTGAAAGCCATGGGCGCGCTGCTTCTGGAACAATGTAAATAGTTTCGTCGTTCGTGCCACTGGTGAAACTTGCGGCATTCGTGCCCGGTTCGATTTCCGCAACGAGGGTCATGTAATCCGTGAGGCCAGGCACCCGCTTTCGTATTCCGGCGTTCCGAACATTTCCCATCGAGCAGACTTCAGATCGGCCGACAGATCGACGAGCTGTTGCAATGCCTTGACATCGTTGGAGGCTTTGAGATTTTTTCCCTGGGCCGAGCAGCCGGAAATACAAAGGACCGCTGCAGTAGTAAGCATGGCCAACGCGTAGCCAGCCTTGGCAGGCTTCTGAAGGCACATGACAGGGCTTTTGGATTGTTTCAAGCAACGGTCCATCATCTTCGAATTCTCTGGCAATTTGTTCGACGAAGTACCACTTGCACGGGCGCCCTACAAAGGCACGCTCGTTCCACGATGAGATGTAATCGGGAAGCTGCATGTTTTTGTATGCACGGCACCAATCATCGAAGTACTCGTCGGTAGGTTCTACACGTTCCTTGATTCGTGCGGCGTCATACGGCGTCCTCCAGATTTTGTCACGCCCAACGATTGAGAGATATTCGAGTGCCAAGTCGCTGAAGGGATCGCAGAGACCAAGCGCGCCGCCATTGTTTCCGGTCCAGGCAAATTGCAGCGTACCGTTCGGATCGTCTTGAGGAACATATACACCTGTGCGGACCGGTAGCCGCCAGTGTGAAGGTTGTGCGGGACGGGCGCGAGCTCAAGGTTGTGCCCTTGGTGAACCCGCGACCGCTGCCCGAGACTTGATCGCCACCCACGAGGAGGCAGCCGCCGGCCATTGGCCGGCAGCGTCCTTCAAGCGTCATGGTTTCGCCGTCGCGTAAGCCAGAAGCTGCGGCATCGCATCGCCGTGAACGGTCAGCGATGGTCACGATTTACTTTCGCGCGCGAAAATGCCAGCGCGCGGCGGGGCGACCGCCGTCGTGATGTCGATCTTCGACAACGGTCGGATGGGCGTCTCCCTGCGGAACCGAGCTCGGCGTGTTCCGCATCGCGCCCGCTGCGCGGTCTCACCCCTGCGGGCCTGACCCTGATGCGGCCTCGCTTAGTGGTAGGCCCGCCACGTCATCGCCCGGCGGCGCCTATCGCCCCCGTGATTAGCGGCTGCGTGTCAAACGAGAATCAGACGTGGCGACTGGGCCAGCGGACTTCTAATGGCTATAAGTTTTCGTATGTCGTTTTTCTGCCACTGTGACAATGGGTGAATTTCTGAATTGCAACTTTCCTGTATATTGCGGATTGCCCGCCAACGGTTATTCGAGGTATTTATTTAAGTTAAATCTAGAACTTCAAAACGTATTGCAAAGATCCCCTACGTCTTGTCGATGTTAAGACCGATATTGCGATACAACCTCGTGCCAATTTTGAACCCATGCGGAATGGTGTTTACCGATATGTTTGCGAAATCAGGAAATGCGTTTCGATATGTCTTAATCTTTTCGATTCTTCTAGCGGGATGTGCAACGACACACACAGTCAGACACGCTTTCAGTTTTGATCTTATCGACGAGAACCCTCAGGTCGAAGTCATCGACTGGCAATATGGTGAATCTAAAAACTTCGGTGCACATCCATTGCCAGAACAATCGTCAACAAAAAGAGTGAATGTAATAGGGGAGCTCATCTATCCAAAATCACTTTATGTAAAATGGAGAAATATCGCCACGAATTCGATACACGAGGATACCGTCAATCTCGAAATTCGTCTGCCGAAAAATATTGTCAATCAAAGAATCCACTTCTCTATTAAAGACGACCAGCTTTACGTGTTTTTGATTACACATGAATTGCGACCTATAGATTGGCCTGTTTATCCACCAGGATACTCTAAAATATACAAGAGTTATCAAATTTATCCTGATAAAAGTTAAATTAAGAAAAGAATTATGACTATTCAAGCCCTGAAACTTGACGAACAAAAGATCGCTTACGCTCAGGACGAAGCTAATGCCATTGCGAACAGCGCACATAATACTATTTCGGATACCACATTCGTTTATTTCGCAGCGTTCGATGGAACAAATAATGACATGAACGATCTTAGCGTTTCAGGTAACCCGCTAAGTACCAATGTCGCGGAGTTGTCGAGAGAGATAACACAAACATCTAAAGTTGTAGTTGGATATTTTCCTGGGGTGGGCACTGCGGGCACGCTCCCCGGTTCCTCAGCGATACCCTCACAAGTTACTGCGCAGATGCTTATTACCGCTAAAGATGCCTATAACGATTTTGCGGCAAGGGCGTCGTTATGGCTTGACTCTCATCCTGAAGGCGATATTACAACTGCCCTCACCGGATTTAGCCGGGGTAGCGTCACGGCTGCTATCTTTAGCCAGCTGATTTTCGAAAACGGATTGATTGATCCACGCACTCAAAAAGTTTTGATCCCGCCCGGAGAAGTCGGTGTCTCTGCCGGTCTTATATTTGATCCGGTAGGAACTGGCGTAAATGGCAATCTGATTTTTGCGCCGAATGTTAATAACATAACAGTAGTGAGAGCAGAAAACGAATATCGTAACCTGTTTAAGGCAGTTGATTATGCCGGCGAAAACGGTGTTGCCACGTTAACGATATTGGGAAACCATTGCGATATCGGTGGAGGCTACGATTGCGGACTTGGTTCGCTAACTCTGCAAGCCGCTAACAGTTTCTTTAAGACATCCGGGCTCGCTATGAGCGATGTTCCCACATCCCGAACATTTGCGCCGGACGCAGGTGTCTACATCCATGACGAAGCATGGGACGGTACGGGTGACAATCGCCACCGTATGTGGGATTCATATTCATCAGTGGAAACCGATATCGGAGCTTTACGACAAGTATCGAACCTCACCGCAAATGCCACTATCACGACTGATCCTTACAACGCCTTCATAACAATTAGTGATTATAAGGACGTTTACGGAAACCTAGTGCATTACGAAAGGCAAACGGACGAAAGCGGAAAATTCCAAGAAGGATCGATGAAAATCACTGACCCAAGCGGAAACTACGTTCAGCGTGTCTATAACAATCTTTATCACGAGATATATCATAATTGGAAAGACGCAAACGGGACCTATTGGGAAAGCAACTCCGAGGATAAAAGTCACGCCTCTGGATACGATTTAAATGATGGCTCATCGCACATAGAAACCTATTCAGCCGATAACATCAAGAGATATGATCAGACGACAACGGCTAGTAATGAAACGACAACATTATCTTTCAATTATGACGGCTCTACGGTTAAGCGAATAGAGCATGCGAATGGCTCCACAGAAAACTATGATACAGAAGCCGACGGAACATACTACGTCCAAATTCAAAACTCTGATGGAAGCTATCGTTATGAAAATCATATGAATGACGGTAATGAGGATATAGATTACCGTGCTGCAGATGGCTCGGGAGAACAAATCGCAAATCACGGCGTTAGCAAATATCACGCAACATACGATTCGAAAGGCGGGGTTGTCGCGGTTTTTTCTGATGCTAGCACGCACGGAAGTTCAACGAACGATGGACGTGGCAGCACCACGTTTGACGTATGGTCGGATGATGGATCGGAGCAGCACAACTGGACAAAACCAGATGGTTCGTCATCGCATGAAACGTATAATGCAGACGGCAGTAAAGATATAACGAGAACGGGCGGCGATGGCAGTTCGTTCGAGTTACACACAAGGTCAGACGGGTATTCTGAACAAACTACCGTAACAGCCAATGGGACTATTACGGATATACTTATTCATCCGGATTCAAGTCGTGAGGAACAGGTCAGGGGTGTTGAGTTGGACACGTTTTATCACGAACATTGGAAAGACTATAATGCTAGTGGCGATCTGACATATCAAAGTGATGAATATAAAGACGAAATTGGCGACAATCATGAACTTATAATTAGTTATAATATGGGTCAAGCCGATACGCAAATTATTACAGTTCATCCCGATGAGACGGCAGAGCAACAGGAAATTTACTCTGGCCCGGCGGGGAGTAGTACAACATTATCCATTTTTTCCGACTATAAGCATAATGTTTTTACTATGTCTGGGACCGGTTCGGAAAATGATGGAACTAGCATCCAATACACGGGCTGGGGAGATCATGATATCTTTTCGTATCTTACTAAAAAGATACATCCCGATGGCGGTACGGAAACAATCGAATCGAATAACGTAAACGGATATAATTACTATTCTATCAAGAAGGACGTTATGAAAGATGACCACACTTTGTATATGATCACTCAGAACGTACGGGTGCTCTATGCGGATAACCACGGTTATGATGAGTTTGTGACGTTTATTGGGAATGATGTTACCCACAACGTGACCCATTTTTGACACTAGTCCTTGACGTAGGAAGGACGTTTCGTGGTCAAGAGGCATCTGAACGTTCGTTCTTTCGACTTGTAAACCTGTGATACTCCGAAGAGTAAGCCGTCCGGGCGGCGTGAAAGTTGTGCGGGACAGGCGTGAATTTAAGATTTATCCCATATTGATTCCGCCATGCTCGCAATCTGCAACCGCTGCCCGTTATATGCGGTTTCCTGCACAGCGAAAGCAATCAGTCATCGATCGCCGGTTTGGCCGGCGCCTATTCTGTTTGCTCGGGCGACGTCGCGCTCGGGATTGAGGCGGGCCGAGCAGGCGGGCATCTATTACCAGGTCCAAAATCTCGTTTGTTGATCGGTTATTCATACCGGCTCGTTTCGAAGGTAATCCCCCCGCAAAAAGAGCGCGTTTGGAAGTAGAATTTTCTACTTAACAGA
>CBIHQW010000004.1:0-378213 GCA_966212285.1 Massilia kyonggiensis | reverse complement strand
GATCGACACGATGGCCGACGGCGGCTGCTTGTAGTTCATCGTGATGTCCGTAATGTTCACGTTACGGATCGGCTGCCTTCGCTCCTGCACTTTTTTTATTGCTTCTGACATTCCAGCACTCTTCCAAAATGAATTTATGGGCCCGTCGAAACGCGTCCATGCGGCTCTCGCCGCAAAAAAACTTGTCCGTGGGATACCTGTATTATCTCGAAATCTCACTATGCTGTCCAATATATGGATAATCTAGGATCCATACTTTTCACAGATACCGCATGGAACTCAGACACTTACGCTATTTCGTCGCCGTCGCCGAGGAAGGCAATATCACCCGCGCGGCGGAACGGCTCGGCATCGGGCAGCCGCCGCTGAGCCAGCAGATCCACGCGCTGGAACGGGAGCTCGACGTGAAGCTGTTTCACCGCACGGGCCACGGCGTGGTGGCGACCGACGCCGGCAAGGCGCTGCTCGTCGACGCCAAGCGCCTGCTGGACGACGTTGACCACGCCACGCTGAACGCACAGCGGGCCGGCCGCGGCGAGACCGGCCATTTGCACCTCGGCTTCACGGCCTCCGCAGCCTTCCACCCGATCGTGCGGGCGCTGGTGCGCGAATTCCGGAATGCCTATCCCGGCGTCGGCCTCACGCTGACGGAAGGCACGACGGCGCACCTCCTGGCGCAACTGGACGAAGGCCGGATCGACCTCGCGTTCCTGCGCCCGGGCGTGCACTCCTTCGTTGGCGTCGTGCTGCAGGACATCGCGAGCGAGCCGATGAAGGCCGTGCTGCCGGTCACGCATCCGCTCGCGCAGCGCGCGCGCATTCCCCTGTCCGCGCTGGCGCAGGAGCCGTTCGTGCTGATCCCCCGCGCGGCCAGTCCGATGCTGCACGACGAGATCGTCTCGGCATGTCGCCATGCGGGCTTCGAGCCGATGCCCGGCCAGCAGGCGCCGCAGCTGTCGACCGTCGTCAGCCTCGTCGCGGCGGAGTTCGGCGTGTCGATCGTGCCGGCCTCCGTCAGCCAGTTTCACGCCGAGGGCGTCACGTACGTGGACATCGCGGATGCGAAAGTCCGCTCGAAACTGGCGCTGGCGTCGCTCGAAGGGAATTCGTCGACCAAGGTGGGCAATTTCCTGGAGCTCGCACGGCAGGCGCATTAATGTGACACGCATGTCTTTCAGCGCGACACCATTCCGGACTTCGGCTTAGTATGGCCATACCCGAAGGAGTTGCGACATGGCTACACCGCTGCCCGCTGGTCTTGCACCCGATTTCCGGCTGTTATTCGACGCGACACCCATTCCGTTGCTCGTCCTGACACCCGATTTCACCATGGTCGCCGCCAACGAATCGCGGCTGTCCGCGACGATGACCACGCGCGAGCAGATCCTGGGGCGCAACGTGTTCGACGTCTTTCCGGACAACCCGGAGGATGCCACCGCGACCGGCGCCACGAACCTGCGCGCCTCGCTCGACCGCGTGCTTCGGACCCGGGAAACCGACGCCATGCCGATCCAGAAATACGATATCCCGAAGCGTGGGCCGGCCGGGAGCGGATTCGAGGTGCGCTACTGGAAACCCGTCAACGCCCCGGTACTGGATGCCGCGGGCGAGGTCATCTACATCATCCACTGCGTGGAAGACGTCACGGAACAGGTCTTGAAACAGCAGGCGGCCGAGGCAGGCGAAGCCAGGTTCCGCCAGATTGCGGACGCCATTCCGCAGATGGTGTGGTCGGCGCGGCCGAGCGGCTATCACGATTACTACAACCGGCGCCATTACGAATTCGCCGGCGTGCCGGCGAGCGCCACCATCGGCGACAACTGGGGGGCCATCCTCCATCCGGACGACCTGCCGCGCACGGAGCGGGCCTGGAAGCACAGCCTGCGCACGGGCGAGCCGTACGAAATCGAATACCGGCTGCGCCACCGCTCCGGCAACTACCACTGGATGCTGGCGCGCGCCCTGCCGATCCGGAACGAGGCCGGCGACATCGAACGGTGGATGGGCACCTGCACCGACATCGACGACCAGAAGACCCTGCAGGTGGCGCTGCAGGATGCCCAGGCGCGCCTGGAAGGCACGCTCGCCGCGGCGGAAGTCGGCACGTGGACCTGGGACATCCAGGCCGACCGGGTGCACGCGGACCGCAACTTCGCGCGCATGTTCCAGGTCTCCGGCGCGGATGCCGACGGCGGTCCGTCAGCCGCGTATCTCGCCATGATCCATCCGGACGACCGCCCGGCCGTCGACGCCTGCACCGCCGAATCGCTCGCCACCGGCAAGCCGTTCGAATACCAGTACCGCCTGCGTTACCCGGACGGCGGCATCCGCCACCTCCAGGCGCGCGGCAGGATCGAAGTCGACCGCGACGGCAAGCCGGCCCGGATGCTGGGGGTCGCGCTCGACATCAGCGAGGCGAAGAAGGCCCAGTCGGCACTCAGGGAAAGCGAAAACCAGTTCCGCACGCTTGCGGAAAACATCCCGCAACTGGCGTGGATGGCGCACGGCGACGGCGCGATCTTCTGGTTCAACAACCGCTGGTTCGAATACACCGGCACGACGCTCGCGGACATGCAGGGGTGGGGATGGGAAAAAGTCCACCACCCCGACTTCGCGGACGCGGTCAAGGCGAAGTACTACGAGCAGATAGTCCGACAGCAGGTCGCGTGGGAGGACCTGTTCCCGCTGCGCGGCGCGGACGGCGAATATCGCTGGTTCCTGTCGCGGGCGGTGCCGATCCGCGACCGGAACGGGAAGATCGTGCGCTGGTTCGGCACGAATACCGACATCACGCTGCAGCGCGAGGCGGAAATCGCGCTGGAACAGGCCAACCGGCGCAAGGACGAATTCCTCGCGCTGGTCGCGCACGAACTGCGCAACCCGCTGGCGCCGATCGGCACCGCCGCGCAGTTGCTCGGCAAGGCAGGAACCGACCCGGACACGGTCAGGAAATACAGCGGGATCATCGCGCGCCAGGTCAGGCACATGACGGAGCTCGTCGACGACCTGCTCGACGTGTCCCGCGTGACGCGGGGCCTGGTGTCCATCGACAGGGCCGTACTCGATATCCGGGACGCCATCGACGGCGCGATCGAACAGTCCAGGCCCCTGATCGATGCCCGGCACCACCGGCTGTCGGTGCGCCTCGTGCCGGAGCACGTGCTCGTCCTTGGCGACCGCACGCGCCTCGTCCAGGCGCTCGCGAACCTGTTGAGCAATGCGGCGAAATACACGCCGATGGGCGGACGCATCCGGCTCGAGCTCGAAGTCGTCGCAGCCAACGTCCATATTCATGTGACCGACGACGGCGTCGGCATGGATGCGCATTTCCTGCCCCATGTATTCGACCTGTTCTCCCAGGCCGAGCAGACGCCGGACCGGTCCCAGGGCGGCCTCGGGCTCGGCCTGGCGCTGGTCCGAAGCATCGCCACCCAGCATGGCGGCAACGTGACGGCCCGCAGCGACGGCCCCGGCAAGGGCAGCACGTTTACCCTGTCGCTTCCGCTGCTCGACCGCAGGGACGACGCGCGCGACGGATCCCTCGCGATCGCGCCGGAATCCCATCCGCTGCATATCCTGATCGCCGACGACAATGCGGACGCGGCGACGTCGCTGGCGGCGCTCCTGCAAACCGAAGGCCACACGGTCACGATCCGGCACGACGCGCACGGCGCGCTCGACGCGGCCCGGACGTCGCATCCGGATGCCCTGATCCTCGACATCGGCCTGCCCGACATGGACGGCTACGAGCTGTCGCGGCGCCTGCATGGGCTGCCGGAGACCGGCCATGCGGCGTACATCGCGCTGACGGGCTATGGACAGGCGCACGACCGGGTGCTCGCCAAGGCGGCGGGCTTCGATCATTACTTCGTGAAGCCGATCGACATGAGCGCGCTGCACCGGGCGCTGGCGGCGGCGGCACCGGCCGCGCTGCCGCACGGGTGAAGGCTCACCCCACCTGCGCCGCGATCCGCGCTGCGCTTTCCGGGTCCGTCTGCCGGATCGCTTCCACGAACACGTCCAGCGACGATCCGCACGCGAACACGAGCACGTCCCCGCGCCGGCACAGCGACAGGCCCAGGCGGATCGCCTCGCCCACGTCCAGTTCGCGGTGCAGCGTATCCGTCTTGCCGACGACCTCCTCGGCCCCCTGCAGGATCAGGTCGACGGCGCCGCCGTACGCGCGGCCCCGGCTGGACGATTCGTACACGACCAGTTCGTCGAAGCGCCCGGCGCACACGCGGCCCACTTCCAGCAGGTCGGCGTCGCGACGGTCGCCCGGCGCCGTCACGATGCCCACCAGCTGGCCGGGCAGCAGCGAGCGCGCCATCTCCGCCAGCGCAGAATACGCGGCCGGATTGTGCGCATAGTCGACGATGACCGTGACGCCGCGCACGTCGAACACGTTCGTGCGCAGCGGGTTCGTCTTGCCGTCGCTGACGAACGTCGACAGGCCCGTCGCGATCTGCAGGTTGTTGAAACCCGCCGCCATCAGGCCCGCCGCCGCCGCGAGCCCGTTCGCGATGTTGTAGCGCGCGCGGCCGCCCAGCGCGATCGGCATCGCTTCCACGCGCAGCAGCTCCTGGTGGTAAGTCGCATCGGCCACGACGATCGAGTTGTCCTGGAAGTAGACGGCGCGGCCGCCCTCCTCCAGGTGGCGCAGCAGCACGGGGTTGTCGGCCTCCATCGAAAAGTAGACGATTTCCACGTCCGGATGCACCCGGCGCGCCATCGCCACGCACAGCGGGTCCTCGGCGTTCAGCACGACGGCGCGGCTGGCCGCCAGCGGCACCACGGCTTTTACCTGCGCGAGGTCCTCGATCGTGTCGACGCCGTCCAGGCCCAGGTGGTCGGGCGACACGTTCAGCACCATGCCGATGTCGCAGCGATCGAACGCAAGGCCGCGTTTCAGGATGCCGCCGCGCGCCGTCTCCAGCACCGCGAACTCCACGTCCGGCGACGCGAGGACCGTGCGCGCCGACCAGTAGCCCGTGCAATCGCCCTTCGTGACTTCCTTGCCGGCGATGTAGACGCCGTGCGTCGTCGTCACGCCCGTGATGCGGCCGGCGAGGCGCACCGTGTGCGCCATCAGCAGGGTCGTCGTCGTCTTGCCGTTCGTGCCCGTGCACGCGATGATCGGGATGCGCCCTTCGGATTCGCCCATCAGGCCCTGCACGATGGCGTCCCCCGCGTCGCGCGACGCGCCGCTGCTGGGATGCTCGTGCATGCGGATGCCGGGCGCCGCGTTGACTTCGATGACGGCGCCGCCCTGCTCCGCCAGCGGCTGGGCGATGTCGCGGCAGACGATGTCGATGCCCGCCACGTCCAGGCCGATCTTCGCGGCCGCGCGCACGCACTGGCGGCGCGTGGATTCCGGCAGCAGATCCGTGACGTCTTCCGCCGTGCCGCCCGTCGACAGGTTCGCGTTCCCGCGCAGGTACACGGTCATGCCGGCCGCGGGGACGGCGTCCGGCACGAGGTCCTGGCGCCGCAGCAGGTCTTCCGCATGGGCGTCGAGCGCGATCTGCGTGAGGATGTTCGTGTGGCCCGCCCCGCGCGCCGGATTGCGGTTCTCGAGGTCGACGAGTTCGCGCACCGTGTGCGTGCCGTCGCCCACGACGTGCGCGGGCCGCCGCAGCGACGCCGCCGCGACCTTGCCTCCCACGACGAGCACGCGGTAATCCGCCCCTTCGATGAAGCGCTCGACGATGATGTGGCGGCCGAACTTGCGCGCGTACGCATACGCCTGCTCGATCTCCGCATCCGTGCGGCACGCGACGGTGACGCCCTTGCCCTGGTTGGCGTCCAGCGGTTTTACGGTCACCGGCGCCTTCAACTTGCCGGCCACGCGCAGCGCGTCCTCGATCGTCGTCACCGTCTCGCCCTGCGGCACGGGCACGCCCGCTTCGTGCAACAGCTGCTTGGTGAGCTGCTTGTCGCTGGCGATGCGCACGGCGATGGTGCCCGTGTCGCCAGTGATCGTCGCCTGGATGCGCTTCTGCTTCACGCCCCAGCCCAGCTGGAACAGGTTCGCGTCTTCCGTGATGCGCGTGACCGGAATCCCCCGCTCCTGCGCGGCGGCCAGCACGGCGGCCGTGCTCGTGCCGATGGCGTAGTGCTCTGCGATCTCGCGCAACTCCAGCAGGCGCGGCGCCAGATCGAACGGGCGGCCGTGCGCGAGCGCGTCGACGATGTCCACCGCCAGCGCGAACGCCGGCTGCGCGACCTTTTCAAGCTGGTAGGCGCAGACGATACGGTACTGGCCCGGCTTGCCCGTCACGGGTCGCGTGCGCCCGAACGCGACCGGCGCGCCCGCGAGGCATTGCAGGCCCAGGGTCACATGCTCGATCACGCGCGCGAGATACGTCCCTTCGCGCAGGCGCTGCGCGAAGCCGCCCGGCTGGCCCGTCGGCACGAGGTAGTCCGCGAGCGACGGCAGCAGCGCCAGCAACGCCTCGTTGAACTGCGGGAGGTCGCGGGTCGAGACGCCGTACAGGTCGTCCAGGTCGAGCACGGACAACAGGCAGGGGGTGGCCGCGTGGATGTTCGGTCCACGCAAAAAGCGTTGTTCGAGTATGTGCACAGGAATCCCTATTATGTTTCAAGCGTCGAGCAGCTGCGAATACATCCGGGTGGCCATCAGGCCGATTGCCGTGTGGTGCACGGACGGCGACATCAGCTGCGCCAGCATCGCCATCGCCTCCGGCTTGCCGGCGGCCGCCGCCACGCGCTCTTCCAGCTGGTGCAGTTCGGAGTCGCCCCCATTGCCCGCCGGCCGGCGGCGGATCAGGCCCCGCTCCGGATACCCGCTGCGCTGGGCATGCTGCGTGAGGCTGTCGAGGGTGCGCTGGCGCGCGCGGTGGCTCAGCACGCGGGTCGTGCGCGCGGTGGCCGTGGCGTCGCGGGGCGTCGTGATCCAGTCGCGCAGCACCTGCTGCTCATAGCTGGAAAACACGCCGAACATCTCGGCGCGCTCGCCCTGGATCAGGCGCCAGAAGCGGCTCTGCTCCACGTCTTCGCCGCGCTGGATCCAGCCGGACTCCTCCAGCTTCGCGAGGAAATCGGGGATCTGCTTCGGGTCGGCGAGCCAGTCGTTGACGGAACGGCCGGCCACGCGGCAGTAATCCGAGTGCATGTTCTTGCCGATGGCCGCCTTCGCGCTGAAGATCTCGACCAGTTCCGCTTCCAGGTCGAACGCGCCGATGACGGACGTCGTGCACGCGCCCAGGTCGTTGAGGCGGTAGCCGTCCAGCACGCGCCGGAAGAACGCGGCCGGATCGCCCGACTGCGCCATCAGGTGGCGCAGCGCCTGCACGGCCTTGTGCGCGTGGCCGCTGCCGGCGTTGTCGACGGTGACGTGCAACGTGAAGTAGTACGGGTCGATCCCGAGTTCGTTCAGCTCGTAGGACGTGATCAGCAGATGCAGCGGCAGTTGTTCGTAGCCGAGGTTGTAGCCCACCACCTCGGGCAGGAACGCGTCGGCGTTGTACGCGAGCGCCAGCTGGATCGCGCCCTGCACGAAGTGGTCTTCCGGCAGCGTCTCCCAGTGTTCGCAGCCGTGCGCCGCGAGCAGGCGGCGGTACAGGGTCACGTGGTTCTTGTCCGGCACGCCGTCGCCCAGCTCTTCGAGATACGTCTTGATCAGGGGGTGGAAGTCCGGATTCTCCCAGCGCGACAGCGTGCCGTACAGCCAGGCGCCGTCGACGAGCTTCGTGGGCGCGACGCCCTTCAGGAAATACAGCGCATGCGACTTGCTCGTGAAATAGCGGCGCGGCGCGCCGTTCTTGCGCGCGGCCAGGTATTCGCGGTAGGCGATGCCGACCGATTCGGCGCGCCCCTGGATCCAGCCCTGCAGCTGCCAGACGGCGTCCGGCAGCTCGCACGGTTCCGCGCGCGCGACTTCGATCTGCGCCGCCAGGAACGCACGGGACGCCTCGAGGGCCGCGGCCGGGTTGTCCATCAGCGCAAAGTACAGGTCTTTCGCGGACGCTACCTGGACCGGGCGGGTGTCCCGGTCCGCTGCGCGTGCCGGGCTGTCGACGACAAAAGTGGAGGTCATAACAAATCTTTTGGTAAATGTTCTACCAAGATTATGCGGACCCTGCCCTGTTGGCGTAATCGGTACGCTTCCCTCCAGAATGTCGGACGAGGATTACAAAAATTGTATCGTTGCCCAAAAGAAAAGCGGCGCCGCAGCGCCGCTTTCAGAACGCAGACAGCGGATTACGACTGCGTCGCGCCGTTCAGCAGCGAACGCGAACGGGCATAGCCGAAATACACCAGCAGGCCCAGCGCCAGCCAGATGATGAACGCCACCCACGTAATGGCGGACAGGAACGACATCAACGCCAGGCAGAACACGACGGCGATGCCCGGCACGATGGGCACGCCCGGGCAGCGGAACGCGCGCTTCAGGTCCGGGCGCTTCTTGCGCAGGACGATCACGGCGACGGAGACGAGGCAGAAGGCAGCCAGCGTGCCGATGTTGACGAGTTCGGCCAGCACGTTCAGCGGGACGAAGGCGGCGATCAGGCCGAACAGGATGCCGACCACCCACGTCGCGAAGAACGGGGTGCCGAATTTCGGGTGCACGGTCGACAGCCTGGCCGGCAGCAGGCCGTCGCGCGACATGGCGTAGATGATGCGGGTCTGGCCATAGGCCATCACGAGGATCACGGTGGTCATGCCCAGGATCGCGCCCAGGTCGATCCAGCCGGCGAACCAGTTTTCGCCCGCGTGCTGCAGGGCCAGCGACACCGGGTGGTCGATGCCCTTGAACATCTGGAACGGGACGATGCCGGTCATGATGGCGGCGACGATCACGTACAGGATCGTGCAGATGGTCAGCGAACCGATGATGCCGATCGGGAGGTCGCGTTCCGGACGCTTGACTTCCTCGGCGGCCGACGTGACGGCGTCGAAGCCGATGAACGCGAAGAACACGACGGCGGCGGCGCTCATGATGCCCGTGCCGCCGAACGGCGCGAACGGATGCCAGTTGGCCGGCGTGACGTGCTTGAAGCCGACGGCGATGAACAGCAGCACGACGACCATCTTGATGACGACCATGACGTTGTTGACGCGGGCCGATTCGCGCACGCCGTACGACAGCATCGCGGTCAGTACCAGCATGATGACCAGCGCCGGCAGGTTCATCACGCTGTGCACGCCCGGCACCGCGCCCGGCGCGGCGGACAGGATTTCCGGAATGGTGATGCCGAAGCCGCTCATCAGCGACTGGAAATAGCCGGACCAGCCGACGGCCACCGCCGACGTCGCCAGCCCGTATTCGAGCAGAAGGTCCCAGCCGATCATCCAGGCGACGAGTTCGCCGAGGACGACGTAGCTGTAGGTGTAGATCGAACCGGCGATCGGCACGGTCGACGCGAACTCCGCGTAACACATGGCCGCGAAGCCGCATGCGATGGCGGCGACGATGAACGACACCGTCAGCGCCGGACCGGCCGTCAAGGCGCCGGTACCGGTCAGCACGAAGATACCGGTGCCGACAATCGCCCCGATGCCCATGAGGATGAGGTCGGTTGGCCCCAGCACTTTCTTCAGCCCGCCCGGGGTACGGGAGGCTGCGACCATGTTGTCGAGATTCTTGGTTCTGAAAAGACTCACTGCTTTCTCCAATCGATAGTAGATAGATCCCGGTCCCTGATTGTTATGCGCGGCGGGCAGGCGATAACCTGCACATACATACGCCGAAGGGGGTCTCCTCCTGGGCTCGGACCGCCCGGACTGGCATGCAAGAACAATGCCGGTCGCCAGTCTGGCGGCGTCACATTATCGCCATTCTGTTATCCAGAATCAAAGGAAATACTCAATATTTCAAGGTGGCGAAGCTGGGAAACCGCAAAAATCGGTCGGGAATGCCTAGCGCAGCGTGCAAATGAGGAGTTCCGGATCGGCATTCAGCCGCACCGGGATGCCGGAACAGCCGATGCCGCGGCTGACGATGAGCGGGCCGTTGCCGGGCTGGTCGTAGCGGCCGTAGCAGAAATCGCGCGAACATGGGCCGCTCGGACGGAACAGCGGCGCACCGTCCGGGAGCGCGATCTGGCCGCCGTGGGTATGCCCGGCGAAGGCGACGTCGAAGCGCTGGCCTTCCAGGCGGTACAGCCCGTCGGGGGAATGCGTCAGGTAGATACGGATCGCGCCCGCCCCGGCGAACGTGGCGCTGGCGGACGGCGCGCCCGTCCACGGATCGTCGATGCCGCACACGCTGACGTCGGCGTACGGCGCCGGCAACGCGACACTCCTGTTCACGAGCACCTCGACGCCGCCCGCGCGCAGCGCGTCCTCGATCACGGCGCGGCCGTTCCACGTGTCGTGGTTGCCGACGACGGCATAGGTGCCGAGCGGCGCCCGCGCGCCCGCGAAAAAGTCCGCCAGCGCGGCCACGTTCTCCGCATCGAAGCACACGTAGTCGCCGCCCAGCAGCAGCACGTCCGGCGCTTCCGCGCGGATCGCCGCCAGCAGGTCGTCGAACAGCGCGGGATGCGTCGTCGGACCCGCGTGGAAATCGGACGCGAAACCGATGCGCAGCGGCTGCGCCAGCCGCCCCGCCCCCACGTCGACGTCCCGGCGCGTCACCCGTACGCGACCCAGGCCGCCGAGCCGGTAGCTGATCCCGGCCAGCAGGCCCTTCATCAGGGCCGCGTTGAGGACGCGTTCGAACGCATTGCGCAGGGGTTGCTGATGCTTGTGACTGGACATAGGAACCGCACTTTACACCAAGGCCGCGGCGCGCGCCTACCCGGCCTCGTCGTCGTCGGGGCTCCGACGCATTTCATCCGCGATGGCGGCCGGCGCGAGGCCGGCGTCGAGGCGGCGCTGGAACGCGACGGCCCATGCCGCGAACCGCGGCGCGAGGCCGTCGTTCGCCAGCATGCGCAGCACGTGTCCGGCCTTCGCCGCCTCGCCGAGGTAGCACCATGCCAGCGCGGCGGCCCACGCCAGCGACGGCGAATCGTGGGACGCGTTCCAGGCCGCGAGCACGCCGTCCAGCGCCTCGCGGCTCGGAACGCCGTCCGCCAGCAGGGACAATTCGAGCCCGGCCAGCGCGACGGCGCCCGAGGCGGGTTCGCGTTCCCGCGCCCGCGCGAGACTGGCGCGGGCATCGTCGAGATAGCCGGCGCGCGCCGCCGCGTCCGCCCGCGCCGCCAGCTTGAGGTCGGCCCGCGCCAGCAACACCAGCACGTCGGCGCCGGCGTCGGGCCGGTGCGCGGCCTCCCGCAGCCAGGGCAGCGCCGCCGCGGGATCGCCATAGCCGACGCGCGCGCGGCTCAGCGCCAGCTGGCCGGCATCGACGTTCGGCACCCTGGCCGCGTCCGCGTCCAGCGTGCGCAGCAGGCTTTCGCCGCGTGCCCGCGGCAGACAGCCCTTGAGCACGGCATCGGCCAGCACGAAGCCGCCCGCCGCGGCCGATACCGTCGTCCACGCGATCTCCGGCGGCACCCGCATCTGGGCCGGCATCTCGACGCGCAGCACCCTGGCAGCCCGCAGGCGATAGCGCCACAGCGCCGTCCCGGCATCGTCCACGTCCAGCCCGAACGCGTCGCGCAGTGCGGCGGCCCCGTCGCCGCCCCGCTGGACCGCGTTGAGGAACACACCGAGGCGCTGGCGCCGCCCCGCCTCGCCGAGAATGTAGTGCGCCAGGGCCCACGCCTTGGCCTGGAATTCGCTGGCGGCAGTCCTCTGGTTCTCCCAGTAGAGGACATTCCTGAAAGGATCGCTGGCCAGGACGTCGCTGTACTCGAGCCGGTACTCGGCGCCCCCGTCGCTGATCTGGAAAAAGTCGGCGACTTCGGCCGGCATGCGCCCGACCACCATCTGCCGCGTGCCGAACATCACGCTCGAGAAATACGTCGAGAAACCTTCGACCCAGCCCAGGGGGGCGCGCACGTCCGTATGCCGTAACAGGAAGTCGCGCGCGTATGCCTTCGACAGCCAGGCGAGCCCCCTGTGCAGCGGCGCCACCGCGAGCCTGTCGTCTTCCACCACAGGCAACGGCTGCGTGTGCATGAAGAAGCTTTGGGTGGTGCCCCGGCAGTCTGTGGTCCGCGAGACGAGAAACGGCGAGAGCTCCGGCCGCAGCCGCCGAAGCGCGTTGAAACTGTCCAGGTAGACGACGTTCGTCCGCGCCGCCGGACCGGTGGCCGTGACGCGGTAGCCCGCCGTGTAAGCACGCAGCAGGGCGTCGAGGCGCTCGAGGTGTTCGACGAGCCGGGCGACGTCTTCGCGCGGCGCATCCGACAGGACGGCGACATGGGCGCTCTCGGCCCGTACCCACGACGACATGGCGCGCTGGCCGGTGACGACGATGCTTTGCGGCTCGTTCGCCGGCGCCGCGCCGGCGCCGCCCGCCAGCGCGGCGGCGCAAGCCAGGGCGAACACGGCGGCCCGCTTTACGGAAAAACCAGGCATTGCGAGCCTCGGCAATGGATGTCGACCGGGGAGAAATCGTGTCATTCCAGGTATCTCGACAGGTCCGGAAGAACAGGACGGCAAATACCAGCCAGCCGTGTCACGCGTGCCGTACGGACGCGGTAACGACCAGCCGGCGCCGCTCAATGCGCAATACATTGCGCTGGATCGCGGATCGCTCGCGCAACGCTACAGGGAAGTATTGAGCACGAGTTGGTCCACCAAACGGGACCGATTATCCACGGCAGGAAGTCATGCACGAATTGTACACGGAGGTATAGATCTCCATACCACGTTGGTTCACCACGGTCGGAACGGCAGCGTAGCATTGCGATTTGCCTGCCGGATCAGAGATCTGGGCGCAGCTTTCGTTCATCTGCTGGGCAATGGATTGTTTGGCCGAGTCCGATGTGCGCTGCGCGATGGCCGAGCAGTTTGCGCTGCACATATTATCCAGATCGCTGGCGTACGCGGCCGACATGAGGATTGCACCGGCGAGGGCGACATATTTGAACATCTTGGAAGAAATTTTCATATGCGTATATCTCTAAAGGTTGGTTAATTTGATTCGAGAAGCGCGTTCAATGAAAAACATCATGGCCAAAAAATGAAATGAAACCCGTCGGGACAAGCCTTTCCATTCATTCTGGCGGTGCCCATCCTAATTAGCCGCACGCCTGTCGACAATGTTAAATCGAATAACAGTCATCATGAAATTCGCCATCGTGATTATTCTCGCGATCCTGGAATCATGCATCCGACATAATCCATTCATGTTTCATAAAAGCCGGACTTCACTACGCATTTTTACGATATAAAACCCGTGCAATCATCACCAATTATTTCGGACCGAAAAACCGGCAAGCTGGTGCATTCCTCTTCTGCAAGGTAACATTCCCATTTCAATAAAGGACCGCCCATGCTGACTCCCGACCAGTTCTTCGCCTTTCTCGCCGCCGCGATCCTGCTCACGCTGTCGCCGGGACCGGACAACATGATGGTATTGAGCGTGGGGGTGGCCAAGGGCCGGGTGCGCGGCATCGCGTTCGGCCTCGGATGCGCGTTCGGGTGCCTGTCGCACACGCTGCTGGCCGTCGTGGGCGTCTCCGCCCTCATTGCCGCGTCGCCGCTCGCGTTCACGACGCTCAAGGTGTGCGGCGGCCTGTATCTCGCATGGATGGGCTGGCACGCCATCCGCAGCCGGGGCAGCGCCCGCGTCGACACCGCGCACGCGGCCGCCGATCCGGCCCGCACGCTGTTCTTCAAGGGCCTCGTCGCGAACGCCATCAATCCGAAGGTCGCCCTGTTCTTCCTGTCGTTCCTGCCCCAGTTCGTCGTCGCGCAGCGGGGCGACGCCAACCTGCAGACGGCGCTGCTGGGCCTCACGTTCACGCTGCAGGCCGTCGTGCTGTTCGGCCTGCTTGGCTTCTTTTCCGGCGCCATCGGCCAGTGGCTGGCGCGCCGTCCCAAGGCCGGGCAGTGGCTCGACCGTGTCGCCGGCACCATCTTCATCGCGCTCGGCCTGCGCCTGATCGTGTCGCGCTGACGCGAACGCCCAGATACATAGTCGCTTTTCGTTTTAACGTTCGTCACATATCGAACGGCGAATATCTTCGTTCACGCCGGGTCGCCCGTTTGCAATACTGGGGCGACTTTGCCGAAGGATATCGACCATGCATCTGGCACCGCACCCAGTTCCCGCATCGTCGGACGGCCGCGCCCACCGGGCCCTCGCCTCCGACCCGTTTGACCCCATTGCCGCCGCCCACTTCCTGGCGGCGCGCCTCGCCGCCACGGCCGTCGAGCGCGGCCACCGTGGCGGCCACGCGGCGCGCGAGCGGCAGTGGATCGGCGCCTCCGGCCTGCTGCCCCTGTCCGTGCCGCGCGAATACGGAGGCCTGGGCGCCAGCTGGAAGACGATCGCCGACGTCGTGCGCATCGTCGCGCGCGCCGACAGCGCCCTCGCCCACCTCCTCGGGCTCCACCACCTCCAGATCGCCGGGATCCGCCTGGCCGGGAATGCGCGCCAACAGCGCCGGCTGCTCTTCGAGACCATCGAGCACGACGTGTTCTGGGGCGACGCGCTGAACCCGCTCGACAAGCGCCTCGTCGCCAGGCCGACGGCCGGCGGCTACGTGCTGGACGGCGTCAAGGGATTCGCGTCCGGCCCGGTCGGGTCGGACTGGCTCACCGTCTGCGCCTGGGATCCGCTCGCGCACGGCTCGCTCGTCGCCGTGCTGCCCGCGCAGCGGGATGGCGTGTCCGTCCATGCCGGCTGGGACGCGTTCGGCCTGCGCCAGGCCCACAGCGGCACCGTCTCGTTCATGCATGTCCGGCTCACGGAAGACGACGTGCTGCAAGCGGCTGGGCGGGGGGCCACGCCCCAGGCGGCCTTGCGTGCCCAGGTTGCGCAACTGCTCCTCGCGAACGTGTACCTCGGCCTGGCGGAAGGCGCACTGGAGGCGGCGCCCGGGTACCTCCGCGGCGAAGCGCAGCCGTGGCACGCGGCCAGCCTCGACGTCGCCCACGCCGCCGCTTCCAGGCTGGACGACGCCTTTGCGCGCGGTCCCCACCTGACGCGGCGCGAACGGGGCGACGTCGCCGTGGCCGTCGCCGAAGCGAAGGCCGTCGCGCACAAGGCCGCCATCGACATCGGCCGCCACGCCCTCGACGGCACGCTGCCGGAACCGACCGCGTACGCGTGACGGAGCGCGTCATGAGCATCATCCGCATCGACCATGTGACCACATCCTTCGGTCCCGGCCCCTCCCTCGACGCCGGGGCGACGCGCGCCCTGCTCGTGGAAGCCCGCTCCGGCCTCGTGCTGGCGCTCACGGTCCTCGCCATCAGTTTTCCCTCGTACGCCGCGGTGCAGAGACGGACATCATGGTGTTTACCGTCGCCGTTGTCGTCGCCCTCGTGCAGGTGATCCAGCTGACGGGGACCCGGGTCGCGCGCCGGCTGGACAAGCGGTGATGCACCGCCTGGAAGCGCGCAATGCACGCGACTTAAGAATTTCTTCATAGAAATTTGATTGCCGGCCACGTTTTTTGCTACATTGGCGGTTTTACCTTTACGGGATGACCCCCATCCCCGCCACCGGCCGCGAATGCGCGAATCCACTCTGTTCAAGCACCTGACCTCCAGCTCGATCGTCACCGCCTGCTGCGTGCTCGGTCTGCTGTATTTCGGGCGCGACGTCCTCGAACCGCTCGCGCTGGCGGTCATCCTCAGCCTCGTCATCGCGCCGCTGATCCGCACCCTGCGGCGCATCGGCCTGGGCCAGATGCCCGCGACCATGTTGTCCGTGCTGATGGTGGGCACGTGCGTGGTGGGCCTCGGCATCGTCCTCGCGTTCCAGCTCGTCGCCGTGACGGGCGACCTGCCGAAATATCGGGCCGCGATCCGCACCAAGGTCGCGGCCGTCCGCGAACTGACGGAGCGGCCGTTCGCCCGCATCGAAGCCGAGATCAGCGCCGTGCAGCCGCAGGCGCAGCAGAGCGGCACCGTCAGCAGCCGGCGCGGCATGAGCACGGTCACCGTCAGCCCCACGCAGCCGCTGCCCGTCGAGATCCGCCAGCCGCGCCTGACGACGCGCGACTCCCTCGCGCGCCTGTTCGCCATGGCGTGGGGCCCGCTGGGCGAAGCGGGCCTCGTGCTCGTGCTGCTCGTCTTCATCTCGCTGGAACACGAATCGCTGCGCGACCGCCTCATCCGCCTTGCCGGCCAGACGGAAATCAACCGGACGATCCGCACGCTGGGCGACGCGGCCCAGGGCGTGTCGCGCTTCTTCCTGTCGCAATTCACCGTCAACCTGACGTTCGGCATCCTGATCGGCCTGTTGCTGTGGCTGGCGGGCGTGCCGCACGCGGGCCTGTGGGGCGCGCTGTCCGGCATGCTGCGCTTCGTGCCTTACCTGGGCGTGATGGCGGCGGGCGCGGTCATCGCGGTGTTCGTCGCCGCCATCGACCCCGGCTGGCAGCTGGCCCTGTCCTGCATCGCGTTGTTCGTCGCGCTGGAACTCTTCGTCGCGAACGTCGTCGAACCGAAGGTCTATGGCCACAGCTCCGGCCTGTCTCCGCTCGCCGTGATCGTCTCGGCCGTGTTCTGGGGCGCGATGTGGGGACCCGTGGGCCTGCTGCTGTCGACGCCGCTGACCCTGTGCTTCGTCGTGGCCGGCCGCCACGTGCGCGGGCTGGAACCGGTGACGATCCTGCTCGGCGACGCCCCCAACGTCTCGGGCGCCCAGCGCCTGTACCAGCGCCTGCTGACGGCCGACAGCGACACGATCGTGCGCGACGCCCACGCCTACCTGCGCCGCGCCAGCTTCGCGCGCTATTGCGACAAGGTGCTGCTGCCGGGCCTCGCCCTGGCCGGCGCCGACATGCGCGCGGGCCGCATCGACGCGGGCCAGATGGAGACCATGCGCGCCGCCATGGGCCGCGTGGCCGCAACCCTGAACCCGGAAGGCCGCGCGCCCGCGCGCACGCGGCGCCGGCGCGACGTCTCGCTGCTCGACGCCAACCTGGGCGCCTACCTGCGCCAGATGCGCGAGACCCGCCAGGGCCGCTGGCAGGGCTCGCTGGACGTGCCCGCGCACTCCGTCGTCCTGTGCGCCGCCCTCGCGGTGGAACGGGACGAACTGCTCGCCGAGCTGCTCGTGTCGGCGCTGCGGGACGCGAACATCGATGCGCGCAGCACACTGCTGGGCTCGGCCGACCGGCCCGGTCCCGAGAAGGCGGAGCTGATCTCGACCGTGATCCTGCCCTACCCCGTCGAAGACCGCCTCGGGGACTGGCTGAACGCCGTCACGGAGTTGCGCACCCATCTGCCCGACGCGCTGCTGGCCACCGTCAAGCTGCCGTTCGACCAGTCGACCGTGCCGCAGCCGACGGTCGAGGAGCATGTCGACATCGTGCTGCGGTCGTTCGAGGAAGCGCTGGCGTTCGTGGCGCCGGAGCGGGCGCCGCGCAGCTGAGGCTGTCGCACAAATCTTTACGGTTTCGCGTTCATTATCTGGTGTACGATTTCTTAATGGCAATTCTAATGTTTCGGTTGCCATGGGAATCTGTTCAATCTGATTAAAGGAATGCAAATGGTTCAAAACAAGAAAGTTTGCGCCGGACTGGCGTTGATCGCTGCCGTGCTTGGCATGAGCGTGGGCGGTTCGGCTATGGCGCTGCCGGAAGTGGAAGTCGGCACAATGCCTCCAATCGTGGCGCCACAGTCGTCGGATACCCTTGACAGCACGGTCGCTGCACCTGAAGACGAGGACGAGCAGGACACCGCTTCCTGATTCCTGCGTTTCGTCGTGACGGCGAAGTTCTCCCGGCGGCCCGGCGACTTTCTTGCGGCGCAGCCGACGGTATTCTCGATGACGTTTCGTCACTGAATCTGCGTATAAGTGGTTTTGTTAGCGCGTCAATATCTGCTACATAATTCTCATCGGCGATAAGTCAGGTATGCCATGAGAACTGCTTAATCTTATAAAAGGAATACAAATGGTCCAAAACAAGAAAGTCGGTGCCGGCCTGGCGTTGATCGCCGGTCTGCTTGGTCTGGGTGCCCCTGGTTCGGCTTCGGCCCTGCCGGAAATGCAGGTCGGCTCCCGGCCGCCGATCGTAGCGCCCCAGTCATTGGATACTGTCGACAGTACCGTTGCCGAACCTGAAACCGAAGACGTGGCGGGGCAGGATACCACCTCCTGATCCCTACGCGATATCGTTAGTCTGGGGCATAGCGGCACTTGCCTGCCGCTGCTACCTGAGCGGCTCGCAAAATAGTTGTCGAAGCAATCGCGAAATCGCTTCCATGGAGTTGCCATCCCGCTATAATGTTGCCACACATCACATATTTGCGGTCATGGCGGCTTCCACTCTTCCTGATGCAACCGGCGTACCGGGCGTCGATACCGGCCCCGGCCATCCTGAACATTATGAGCTGCGCGCTCGTCTCGGCGAGGGCGGCTTCGGCGAAGTCTATGAAGCGTGGGACACGCGCCTCCACCGCAGCGTCGCTATCAAGACCATCCGCCACGGCGTAGCGGCGAATACGGACCTCGTGCGCGAGGCGCGGCTCGCGGCGTCGTTGCGACATGCGGCGTTCGTCAAGGTGCACGCCGTCGAAGACAACGGCGTACGCCAGTTCATCGTCATGGAACTCGTGCGTGGCCGCACGTTGAAACAGATCCTGCAGGACGAAGCGGTACCGCTCCCGACTGCTCTGGACTGGGTCGGACAGGTGGCGGAAGCCATGCGCGATGCCCACGCGTCAGGCCTCGTGCACGGCGACATCAAGCCGTCGAATCTGATGATCGATCAGGACGGACGTGTACGCATCCTCGACTTCGGCCTCGCGCTGCGCGAGGACGCGCTCGCCACCGAGACCGTCTCGCTGGGCGAGGTCGCAGCAGCGGGCCAGACCGATCCGCAGGGTACGATCGCCTACATGGCGCCCGAGCGCCTGCAGGGCGCGACGCCCGACCCGCGCGCGGACGTGTATGCGCTTGGCGTGATTCTGTACGAGCTCGTCTGCGGCAAGCGGCCCTTTGCGAGTCTGCATGGGCTGGCGCTGGCCGCCGCCCTCGTCCAGACCTCGTCGGACGGGTGGGATTATCCCGAATCGCTTTCCACGCAGCTCATTGCGCTGATCAGGTCAATGACGGCACGTCTGCCGGAGCAGCGCCTCGACAGCATGGACGAGGTCGCCGACCGCGTGATCGAGCTGACTGCCTCCCCGACAGCGGTAGTCGCCACTGCGCCCGCCCCGCGCGCGCGCCCGTTCCCCCGTGCGGCCGCGCTCGGCGCTTGCGCGTTGCTGGCCGCCGCAGCCGGCGGTATCGCATGGTGGCAGGGCGAGCCGCATCTCGCCTCCGTGAAGACAAGCTTGCGTCAGGCGCTGACGCCTTATTCCGAAGCCGCCGAGATGGAGCAGGGTTTGGCGGCGCTCAGGTTCTTCGACCGCCCCGGCGCCCTCGACACCGCGCAGTCGCACTTCGAACGGGTTCTCGAACGTACCCCGGACAGTGCAGCGGCCACGGCCGGTATTTCGCTCGTCCAAAGCATGCGATACGGCAACTCACGCCAGGACGAAACTTGGCTCCGGAAGGCCGACGCGAGCGCGCAACAGGCGCTCCGCCTGAACGACCAGCTAGCCCTCGCGCACGTGGCAACCGCGGCGGTACGCGAAGGCCAGGGACGCTTCGACGATGCCATTGCCTCCTGCGACCAAGCCCTGCGCCTCGATCCGGCGAACGATTTCGCGTGGTATATCAAGGCGGAAACGCTGCGCCGCGCACGCCGATATCCGGACGCGCGCACCACGCTGGGCGACGCGACGCGACGCTTTCCACGCGCACGCGTCTTCCTTGACGAACTCGGTACCGTCGAGTACGAACAAGGGAATTACCCTGCGGCTGAAAAGCTGTTTCGCCGAAGTATCCAACTGGAACCGGACGCGGTCACGGCCTACGCCAACCTGGCTGGCGCGTTGATGCGCCAGAACCGCGCCGACGATGCAGCACGCATCCTGCAACAGGGCCTGCAGCTGCGCCCCAACTCCGTGCTTTACACAAACCTCGGCAACGTGCTCTTCCTGCGCGGCGACTACGTCGGCGCAGCCGATGCATTCAAGGAGGCCGTCTCGCCCCGGCACGGCGCCCCTGGCTCGTACCTCGCTTGGGCTAATCTCGGCGACACGCTGCTCTGGATCCCGGGCCGGCGCCAGGAGGCGCGCCACGCCTACGACAAGGCGCGCCACCTCCTTCAGCCCCGCCTCGAGCGCGCCCCAAACGACGCCCTGCTTGTGTCACGCATGGGCCTGTACTCTGCACGAGCGGGAGACGATATGGGCGCCATGCAGCTCGCGCGACACGCCATCGAACTCTCGCCGGAAAGTGCCGACATCCAGTTCCGTGCAAGTCTTACCTACGAGCTCCTGGGACAGCGCGCACTTGCGCTCGAAGCGATCTCGAAGGCGATGCGCCTCGGCTATCCGCGCAAATACGTCGAGGCAGAGCCGGACCTCGTCGATCTGCGCCGCGACCAGGGTTACCACACCGACTGATGCCGGCTCAACCCGCCCACCCACTGTCCAACTGAAAGGAACCCATGCCGAAAACGTATCAACTCACCGTCGCCTTTGTCCAGGACCAGACTCTCGCAACCTGGAGCCTGGACGACGTTCAACATCAGGACGGCGACAAGTTCAAGGTGTATCCAAATGACAAAATCGTCTTCCTGTTCGACGGACCCGGCGACATCGCCGAATGTGTGCTGATCAGTGGACAGATGCAAAGTGCCTGCCATGGTTCCTCGCCATTCACGGAAGGCAACCGCATCAACCTGAAAGCGAACAATACGGTGACTGTCGGCAAGTACCAGGGCACGTGGGGCTTCACGGTCTCGTTCTCTGCGCGCAACAGCGATGGCACGACGGCGTTCTATTACCTTCCGGATCCCGAAATGGAAGTCGGGTCGCGTCCGGGCGACTGCTGATCAAGCACTCTCCCGCAACCGCCGCACTTCCCGCCGCAACGACTCCGTCGGCGTCCTGAGCTGCGCCGCGCAGCGCCCGACATCCCCGGCGCACGCGGCCAGCGCGCGTTCGATCTCTTCCGCGGGAATCCGCTCCGCCCAACGGATCTCGCGGTGGGCATCGAGCAGCTTGTACATCGTCGGCCGCGAGATCCCGAGCTCCCGCGCCGCGGCCTGGATGTTCCAATCGTTGCCGGCCATCGCCTGCAACACCTCGGCATCGCTGATGTCGGACGGCTTGCGGCGCGGCGTCTCCGGTACGGCGGCGGGTGCCGGCGGGAAGTCTGCGGCCGGTGCGACACGGGCGGCGCTGCCGGCCGGCGCCGGCGTCAGGCGCACCAGTTGTTCGAGCTGCGGCGTGCCGCCGTGCTGCACGAGCAGCGCCGCGCGGCGCAGCGTGTGGCCCAGCTGGCGGATGTTGCCCGGCCAGTCGTAGCACGCGATTTCCACCACCAGTTCCAGCGGCAGGACCGGCTGCGCGCCATATGCCTGCAGCAGATGCACGATCAGGACGCCGATGTCTTCACGCCGCGCGCGCAACGGCGGCAGCTGGAGCGCGAACCCTTCCAGGCGGCGCAGCAGGGCCTGGTTGAACGCGGCCGTGTCCAGGTCCTGGTCGGTCGCCGCGATCAGGCGCGCCGTCGTCTTGCGGTCCTGGCTCGCGCCCAGCGGACGGTAATCGCCGCCCTCCAGCACGCGCAGCAGCATCGGCTGCACACTCGCCGGCGCATTGCCGATCTCGTCGAGGAACAGCGTGCCGCCGTCCGCTTCCGCGAACAGGCCCTTGCGCTCCTGCGCACCCGTGTAGGCGCCGCGCGCCGCGCCGAACAGCTCGGCGGCCGCCAGCGATTCGTTCAGCGCCGCCATGTTGACGGCCACCAGCCGCGTCCCGGCGCGCTGGCCGAGCGCGTGGATGGCGCGCGCCGCGATTTCCTTGCCGGTGCCCGTCTCGCCCAGCAGCAGCACGGGGATGTCCGTCGGCGCCACCATGCGGATCTGGTCGCGCAGCGCGATCGCCGCCGCGCCCACGCCCACGAGCCCCGGCACCGGGTTGTGCTTGGGCAGGCAGTCCATCCAGTGCAGGCACAGCACGACGGCGCGGCCGAGGGTCAGCACCTGGCCGCGCGCGACGTCGGCCGCGTCGAACCGCACCTGTCCCGGCGCCGCCCGGCCGTTCAGCTCGACCGGCATGCGGGTCGCGGGGAAGTGCACGACGACGCCGTCGCCGTCGGCCTCGCGCACGATCCGCACGGGATCGCGCGAGATCGTGCCGTGGCCCAGCGGCAGGCCCGCCTGGCCCGGACGATAGAACAGCGGCGCGTAGCGGTTCACTTCCAGCGTGCCCGGATCGCCGACGAATTGTTCGCCGATGCGCGCCGGATCGGGATGCCAGAGGATCGTCAGCGCCAGCAGCGGCCGTCCCGGCATCCGCTGCGTGGACAGCTGCAAAGTCTGGGTATATTCAGTGGAGTCAAGCATGCGCGGCACGTCAACGTTGTCGCTTTACATGTAAAAAACATGGCAATTTTACACGCAGAAACCCTTGGTGGGCCGAAATCGCGCCCGCCCCCCCCGGATATCGACATGGCACGCCGCTTGCAATAGGAGTATCGCCGCCATCGGGGCGGTGCCATTTCCCGGACGTGCCATGACATTCAACCTCGCTTCCTCGCCCATCCAGCCCTTTGACGCCCGCGTCATGCTCGACGTGCACAGCCTGAAAGCCCTGCGCCAGCGGCGCGGCGGACGCGAGGCGTTGTCCGAACAATTCCAGGAACGAAGACTATGCCTCACCCGAGCCGCCATCAAGCGCGCCGAATCCGGCAAGCCCGTGCCCTACCGCACCGTGCGCCATCTCGCCGCCTACTATGGCATCGGCGTCGAGACCCTGATCGACGCGGAGCCGGCCCGCCAGGCCCCGCCCCCGCGCCCCGTGCCGGACATGTCGGACGTCGAACGCCTGCAATGCCGGGCCGTCATCGACGCGGTCCACGTGGGCGGCCGCGGCCGGATCATCGACGTGCAGGGCACGGCCGGCGCGGGCAAGTCGCACCTGCTGTCCTTCGGCGCCCGCGATGCACGGGCGCGCGGCTACACGTGCGCCGTGCTCGACGGCGGCGCCACCCACACGGCGACCAGCCTGATGCTCGCCCTGCTCGGCCTGCAGGCCGACGCCGGCACCGGGGACGCCCCGCTGGCCGGCCTCGTACGGGAACGCTGCGCCGCGCTGGGCGTGTCGCCGGTCCATATCGACGCCTGCGTCGACCTCATCGACGCCGCGCCGGAGTGGCCGCTGCCGGCCACCCAGTTGCTGCAGACGGCCGCGTTGTGCGCGCTGGTCCAGCACCGCGCGGCGAACCAGCCTTTGCTCATCGCGATCGACGACCTGCAATGCGTCGACTGGCAACTCGCGATGATCCTGAACGTGGTCGTGCCCACGACGCTGGACTATCCCATCCTGTGGATGTTCGCCACCCGCCTGGAGCCCGGCCCGATGCGGCGTCCGCTCGGCGTGCGCATGGACGCGCTGGCCCGCACGACCCTGCACCTGACGCCGCCGGCCGTGCGCGCGGACCGCGCCGATGCGGGCGGTGTGCACCGCCTCGGCCGCACGGCTCTCCAGGGCGCCGACTAACGCGCGGGCATCGGGCCGTCCACGTCCAGCACGTGATCGCGGAAGATGTCCGGCAACATCTCCAGCACGAGTTCGCGGCCGAGCAGGTCCGAGCCGCGCACCGCGCGCGCGACCATGTCGATGTCGATGGCCGCCAGCGCCGCCTGTGCCGACGGTGCATGGCTCAGGTGCCAGGGTGCCGGGCACATGCCGCGGCGGCGGGTGCGAAAAGGGCGGAAGAAGCCGAAGCGTTCCCCATGCGCGTCGAGCCAGGCGTGCAGGCGCGCGTACACGCCATCCGGCGCAGCCTCGTCCGGCAACAGCGCCGTGCGGTAGCCGGGCGGGTGCGCGGCGCGGTCGAACACGTCGATGTCCGTGCCCCAGTGGCGCCGCGTCGCGCCCGGCAGGCCTGTCCAGTCGAGGATCGCAAGGACGATGTCCGGCGGCGCCAGCGCCCCGTGGTCGCGCGGCCTGCCCTGGCAGTCGTACAGCGTCGCCTGCCCGGAAAACTTGCGGTTCCAGTTGCGGGCCTGGGCCTCGAACGGCCGCCACGACGCGATCGGCAGCATGTCGATGCCGTCCTGCGCGGCCGCGGCGCGCAGCGCGAGAAAGGCGGCCGCGACCTCCGGCCGGGCCGCAAAACGAGGCTGGCCCGGCGCCTGCCCATACTGCCGTACATGCGTGCGGGCACGTCCCGTCAGCGTGAACTCGTCGAACGGCTCCCCGCTCATCGCGCCGCGTCGCCGGGTTCAGCGGGTGTCGATCGCATCGACGCGGTCGGGATAGAACGCCACGTGTTCGCGGATCGCGGCCACCGCCGGATAAGGCGCCTCGTAGCTCCACACCGCGTTCTCCCCCCGCGGCCCCGCGTCCGCGATCGAGAAATACGAACAATCCCCTTTGTACGGGCAATGGGTGTGGCGTTCGGTGCGCCGCAGGCGGTCCATGGCCACGTCCTCGCGCGGGATGTACAGCACGGGCGGGTAATCCGCTTCGCGCAGCGCGAGCGCGCGCTCGCTGCTGGCGATCACGGCACCGCCGGCGCGCACCGTCACGCGGCCCGGGGCCGGCGCGATGCTGATCGGGTGGTCGGGACCGGGCATCTTCATGGCTGGGGGCATATTGTCTCCTGTCGTCACGCCATACGATCTCATGCCGGCCGGCCCGGCGCAAGGCCGATCCGCCCGCTAGCGCGCCGGCGCCATCCGCCGGTCGGGCAGGACACGGCGGTCGTGCCCGGCCCCGCCCGCGCGCGCCAGCGTACGCATGCGCAGCCCGAGCCCCAGCAGCAGCGCACCGGTGACGAAGGCATACAGGCTCACGAGCCAGACGAGGGCCAGCGCGCCCGCCCCCGGCCTCGCGAACACGAGCGCGCCGAAGACGATCGACGCCAGCCCGGCCAGGACCAGCAGCCATTCGCCCGCGATCGTCTTGCGCAGGCGGATCGCCGCCAGGATGTCGAGCACGCCCACCACCAGCGCATTCGCCCCCATGATCAGGACGAGCAGGAGCGCCGTCGCCGCCGGGTGGTAGGCCGCCACGAGGCCCGCGCCGATGCTGACCAGGCCGAGGATCACGACGTCCCACCGGAGGTCGCCGCCCGCACGGTGGCGCAGCGCCCCCGCCAGCGACGCGATGCCGGCCAGGATCGCATAGGCGGCGAACAGGGCGACGAGGGACAGCAGCGTCAGACCCGGCCAGGCGATGGCCAGCACCGCGAACGCGATGCCGAGCACGCCGCGCAGTGCCGGCACCCACCATGCACGCAAAAAAATGTTTTCCATGACCTTCTCCCGGTTACGGTCGTCCGGTGATTGGAGCGGCCGTGGCGCCGCCGGGTTCCGCGCACGCCGCAGATCCGGATCAATCGCGGTCGTTCCAGCCGCAGCGCACGATGCGCACGTACAGCACGGCGTTCAGCGCCAGCACGGCCGCCGCCAGCCCCCATTGCATGCCGCGCGTGAGGCCGGACGGATAGATGAGCGCGACCAGGTAATGGTCGACGAAACCGCCCGCGTAGCCGGCCGTCCCGGCCAGCATGCGCAGATGGTTCTCGAGACCGGTCAGCGGACAGGCCGCGCCGGTCGCCTCGATCGCGCCGCCCCAGGCGACGGCGGCCAGGTGCAGCGGCAACAGCCAGCGCCGGCGCGCCACGAGCGCCGCGCCGGCGACGACGAACAGGATGAAGCCCAGGTGCAACAACAGCACCATGGCGGCGAGCCATTGATAGACCATGGGCTCATGATACCCACCGGCGCACGACTGATACATGTCAAACCCGCATCCGGGTGCGCTCCTATCCTCCACCTTCATCGCCGATCCGTTCGGCCGAACCGAGGAGAACGTCATGATGCACGTGATGCCACGCACGACCCTGCCGCCCCAGGCGGGCAGGCGCCGGTCCGTCCTCAGGCATGCCCTGCCCGGCCTCGCCGCCCTGCTCATGCTCGCCTTCGCGTTGCCCGCTGCCACCGCCGCCGCGCAATCGTCCCAGCCGGCCACGTCCGCGACCGCGGCATCCGGCCAGGCGGCGCGCGGGACCGACAGCGACTCCGCCACGCGGCGCCAGCAGACCGCGGCCAGGCACGTCAGCGACGCGGTGGGCGTCGTGCACACGATGAGCAACGAGAGCGGCATGACGGCGCTGCTGGGCCGCGCCCGCGGCGTGTTCATCGTACCCACGTACGGCCGCGCCGCGCTCGGCGTGGGCGGTGCCGGCGGTGCGGGCGTGCTGATGGTCAGGCGCGCGGACGGTTCCTGGGGCAACCCCGTATTCTTCGACACCGGCGGACTCAGCATCGGTCTGCAGGCCGGCGTCGAAGGCGGGCCCATCGCCCTCGTGCTGCTGAACCAGAAGGCCGTGGACAGCTTCCGCAACCGCAACAACTTCTCGCTCAGCGCCGACGCCGGCCTCACCGTCGTCAACTTCGCGCGCATGGCACAGGGCTCGACGGCGGGCGACGTCGTCGCGTGGTCGGGCAGCAAGGGCCTGTTTGGCAACGCGGCCACGGTGGGCATCAACGACGTCCGCTACAACCAGCGCCTCACCGAGGCCTATTACGGCAAACCGATGACGGCGCTGCAGGCGATCGACAGCACGGAGACCAACGCCCAGGCCGATGCGCTGCGCAAGGTGCTCGGCAGTCCGCCGACACCGGCCGGGAGCAGCGGCAAGGCAGGCGGACGGTAGCGGCGCGCCGGGCCCGGATACGACTGCAGGCGTAAAAACGGTGGCGGCGCCCGGCGGCGTGCCACCGCGGGCGATCAGACCGGCCGGCGCCGCACTGCCATCAGCACCGAGCCGGACAGCGCCACCAGCAGCAGCGTGGACGGCTCCGGCACGGCACGCACCGCACTGAACGCATTGTCCGGCGAGACGGTCAGACGGGCGTCCGCTGCCGCGTCGGGGTGAAGAGCGATGCTGCCCAGGTCGCCGTCGACGCCGAGGTAGTGCGTGTCGTCGAACAGCGACCAGCTGAACGTGCTGCCGTCGGTGCCGTCGCCGAACAGGAAGCTGACGTCGAAGCCGACGTGGCCGCCCAGCTGGATCGCCTGGAACCAGTCGCCGCCGCCCGCGTCGCTCGTGAACGTCAGTGCGGCCGGCGGGCCGCCCTCCACCGAACCGGTCGCGACGGGCACGCCCAGCAGGTCGCCGGCCAGGTTCGTCACGGACGCACTGGCCGGCGTCGCACCGCCGACGCTGAGAAAAGACAGGCCGAGATACGCGGTGCCGGTACCCAGCGCGGACGTGTCGATGTCGACGTGGTGGACCGGCACGGCCAGCGCCGCGCCGGCGCACAGGCACATCCAGGTGGCGGCCAGGAACCGGGCCGCACGGTGTGTGATGGAATGCATCATTCGTCTCCTAGTATTTTGCTTTGAACAATTGTGGGGTGTAGGCGATGACGGCCTTGGACGGGTTCGAGAACGTCGTGGTCACGGTCGCCGTCTGGCCCGGCGCCAGCTCCGCTTCGCCCAGCGTGACGTACGGCACGCCATCCTTCACGCCCGTCGCGTTGTCGAGCGTGACGCCGTTCGTCAGGCCGGCCAGGCGGAACTGCAGCGGTCCCTTGAGCGCCGCACCGCTCGTGTTCGTGAACGTCACCGTCCCCGTGTACTTCTGGGTGAAGCGGTTCGCCGTCAGGCCGGAACGCGCGATCCGGACACTGCCCGTCAGGTCAACGGGCGCCAGCAGGTCGTAGCGGGTGCCGTAGAAACGGAACTCGCCGTACGACGAAATGCCCGGATATGCCGGATCCGTCGGCGGTCCCGCGTGGTCGACGCGCGCCATGAAGTAGCGGTACTGCTGCGTCTCGAGGCCAGGCAGCACGGGGATGGTCTCCATCTCGAAGTTACGGCCGCTCGTGTCCGTCGTCTCGCGGCTCGTGAGCAGGGTCCAGTTCACGTTGTCGTTCGAGCCGTACACGTTGGCCCCCTGCGAGCGGTTGGCGAACATGTAGCGCGCCTGGATGCCGAAGGCGCTGACGGCCACGCGATAGTTCTCGCCGAAGTCGATGGTGATCGGGGCGCGCAGGTCGCCGGAATAACTGTTGTAGTTATTGTCGACGAGCAGCGCCGGACGGTCCGCGCCGAAGCCGATGGTCGTCACCATGTTCCTGCTCCAGTCGAGGCTGCCGTCAGATGCGACGCGCGGATTGACCAGCTCCAGCTTGCGCACGGCCGCCTGCACGGCCTTCAGCAGGGCCGGGAAATCGGCGTCGGACACGGTGCCCATCTGCTGCTGCAGCGGCGCCAGTTCCGTCTTGAACGTCGCCAGCGACGGCGTCGTGTAGGCTGCGGACGGATCGTAGCCTTCGAGCGCCGCCTGGAAAGCGGTGGCGCGGTCCGGCTGCACGTTCAGGCGTGCCGTCATCGTGCTGACGGCGACGCCGTCGGACGCGGCCACGACGATGTCGTGCACCCCGACCTGGTCCGGCGCGGGGGTCCAGTCGAACGCGCCGCTCGACGTGTTCACCGTCGCCCCGGCCGGCAGGCGGACGGCCTCGTAGGCGACACTGTCGGCCGTATTGGCGTCCGTCGCCGCATAGCTCGCGCGGTAGGGAATGCCCTGCACGACGATTTCCGTGACGGGGAACACGGGCATGGCGAAGCGCGGCGGGGTCAACTGGGCCGGCGCGGCCATGTTCACGTAATCCACGTCCACCGTCGCTCCCTCGGGGCCGGAGAATTTGAAGAACATGATGTTGTCGCCGAGCCAGCGGCCGCCGGTGGCGGCGGCCGACGTATCGGGCACGATGTAGCGCCACTGGCCGTGCGTGTCGGGCACCGTCATCAGCGACCACGGGCTGGCGTCGCGGCTGGCGCTCGCGGCCAGCGTGACGGGCGCGTTGGTGCGGACCATGATGCCGACCGGCGCGAACTTCGAGCGGTCCGCGTACTGCACGTCATGGAAGACGATCGTGGCGCCGGCCGGCGTCACGCTGCCATGGCCGAACGTGCGGTCGCCCTCGGTCTGCATCGTCCAGCCGCCGTCGAGGAAGACCGATTTGCGCTCCGCTTCCAGGATGCCGGCCGTACCGGCCGGCAGCGGCACCCCGGCCAGCGCCTGCGGCAGCGTGAAGATCGCGGTCGGGCCCATGTCCTTGTTGTTCGGCGTCGCCGGCCCCCACGGGATGGCCGGACCGTTCGCATGCGCCGCCGCCGTCGCCAGGTAAGGCGCTTCGGCGTCGACGTCCACCCCTTCAACGTATTTGTACGTGTTGTAGATCTCCGCGATCGCGTCGACCTCGTTCAGGCGGCCGCGATAGGCAGGCGAAATGCCCGACGTGCCGCCCGTCGTGTCGGCCCACGGCGTGTCGTAGCCGAGCATGTACTCCGCGTAGGCGTTCGCGCCCCGCAGCAGGCGGTCGTCGCCGAACCGGTAGACGCTCACGGCGTCGCCGCTGCCCGACGGCTTGCCCGTAAACGGGTCGACCTTCGTGCCCTGCGCGTTCACGAGACGCAGCAGGCCGCCGAGGATGTCGACGTTGTCGCCCGCGTGCGCGCCGTCGCGCGACATCTCCTGCACTTCGTAGAACGTCTTGCCCGTCTTGTTGATCGGGTCGTCCGCGTCGATGCGGGCGATCGCCGACATGATCGCGCCGTTGATGTCCTGGCGCGTCGACGTCGCGTTCACGGTGAGCCATTCGACCGATTCGTCGTAGCGCGCGCGGTTGTCGGTGAAGATCGCGCCGGCGATCCGGCCGACGAGCGAATACTGCTGCTGGTTCCTGAACCGCTCGTTACTGGAGAAGAAGGTGCGCTCCATCGGATCGATCAGGTTGTCCTTGAGCTTTTGCGTGTCGGTGTCGGTCCACGCGAGCGGGTAATCCGTATAGGTCGGATCGGCCGGCGTATAGCGCATGATCTCGGCAGCCATCAGCATGCGCGACAGCGGCACGCCGTTGTGGATGTGTGCATCCGGGAAATACGCGTACCCGTTCGGGTTCATGTTGCTCCACGTGCGCAGGATGCGCATCGCGTTGCGCCGGTACTCGTTGCGGCCCGTCACGTAGTACAGGATCGCCTGCGTCAGCGCGCCCTGCGAATCGTTGATCATGCGCGTCTGCGCCGTCGAACCGTTGTAGTTCGGCGTGTTCGGCGTATCGACCTTCGTGGCGTCACGGTTCGTGGGCTGCAGGTTGATGTTCGCGTAGTTGCAACAAACGTTCGCGAGGATGTTGTAGTACGACTTGTAGGGCTCGACGTCGGCGCGGATCTGCTGGCGGACGTACTCCAGCTGCTCCGGCGTGAAGCCGAGACCGGGATGGCGGAAGCCGGTACCGCTCACGACCGGCTGGGCCATCGGCGTGGCGACGAAGGTCACGGCCCTGGCGCCGCTCCCCACGAGCACCAGCGCGGACGCCAGTGCCAATGCCACCATCTTTCCTTTTGCGTTGCCGCGCAACGCGTTCCACCCTTGAAGCGAATGGTTATACATGATTGTCCTTATATGTTTGCTAACCAGTTCATTGGATGCCACCGATGACACTGCCTCCTCCTTTACCAGTTGTGTTATCGATAGCGCTGACGATCGTAACACGAGTACAACAAAACGGAAGCAAATTTGTTATCGTTACCTCCACGTGTTGCGCGCGCGCCGACGCCCGGTTCGCGGCCGAAAACGGGACCATGTCGAAATCTGTTGATCCGGACGATAAGTTTTGTTATCGTTAACTTGCGCTGTACGCTCGGGCATAGCCGGTTCATGCCGGTATGGCGATCTCCTTGCGGGTACGTTCCAGACCCGTATTCGGCCCGCTTCGACCTCGTCGGGGCGGGTCATTTTTTTTGCGACGGCCTGGCGGGGCGAATGGCCCAAATACCGCGTTACCCCGAACGCAGCTTTTTTGTGCCGACGCGCCCGCGGCGGGGTTTTACTTTTCGAAATACCCTGATATGATTGTTATCGATAACCGCCAACCGATGACTCATCACGGAAAACGAGGAGACACCCGTGTTCGAAAAGACCTACTACGCCACCCACCCCGACATGATGGCGGGCGCCAGCAACGAGCAGCTGCGCCAGCGCTACCTGATCGACCGGATGTTCGCGCCGGACGCCGTCACGCTGAACTATTGCCACGACGAGCGCTTCGTCATCGGCGGCGCCGCGCCCGTCGCCGGCCCGCTGGCCCTGCCCACGCACACGGAGCCCGCGTCCGCGGCCGGCCAGCCTTTCCTGGCACGGCGCGAGCTGGGCATCATCAACGTGGCGGGCGGCACGGGCCGTGTCACCGTCGACGGCCAGGCGTTCGAACTGGCCCCGCGCGACGGCCTGTACGTCCCGATGGGCAGCACCGACGTCGTCTTCGAATCGCTGGATACAGGCAACCCGGCCCGCTTCTACCTCGCATCGACACCAGCCCACGTCCGCTGCGAACTCGTCAAGATCACCCACGCCCAGGCGATCCCGCTCGAGCGCGGCAGTGCCGCGACGTCGAACGAACGCACGATCTACCAGTACGTCATCCCGGGCGTGTGCAGGTCCGCCCAGCTGCTGCTCGGCCTGACGGTGCTGAAGACGGGCAGCGTGTGGAACACGATGCCGCCGCACGTGCACGAGCGCCGGTCCGAGGTGTATTTCTATTTCGACCTGCAGGACGACCAGCGCGTGTTCCACTTCATGGGCGCCCCCGATTCGGCGCGCCACATCGTCGTGGCCAACGAACAGGCCGTCGTGTCGCCGCCGTGGTCGATCCACATGGGCTCCGGCACGGCCAACTATGCCTTCATCTGGGCGATGGGCGGCGAGAACCTGGACTACACGGACATGCAGGTCCTCGACATCTGCCAGCTGAAATAAGGGATATCCCATGCTCGACCTGTTCAACCTCGCCGGCCGCACGGCGCTCGTCACGGGCGCCAACACGGGCCTCGGCCAGGGCATCGCCATCGCGCTGGCCGCGGCCGGTGCCGACGTCGTCGCAGCCGGGCGCAGTCCCGCCGACGACACGGCCGCGCAAGTCCGTGCGCTCGGCCGCCGCTTTCTCGACGTGCGCGCGGACCTGACGTCCACGGCGCCCGTGCGCGACGTCGTCGACGCAGCCGTCGCCCTGAACGGCCGGCTCGACATCGTCGTCAACAATGCCGGCATCATCCGCCGCGCCGACAGCCTCGACGTCGAGGAGGCGGACTGGGACGCCGTCATCGACACCAACCTGAAATCCGTGTTCTTCCTGGCGCAGGCCGCGGCGCGCCACATGGCGGCGCACGGCGGCGGCAAGATCGTCAACATCGCCTCGCTGCTGTCGTTCCAGGGCGGCATCCGCGTGCCGGCCTACGCGGCGAGCAAGAGCGCCGTCGCGGGCCTCACACGCGCGCTGGCCAACGAATGGGCCGCGCAGGGCATCAACGTCAACGCCATCGCGCCCGGCTACTTCGACACGAACAACACGGCGGCACTGCGCGCGGATCCCGTGCGCGAGCCGGCCATCCTCGCGCGCATTCCCGCCGGCCGCTGGGGCCAGCCGGGCGACCTGGCCGGCGCCGCCGTGTTCCTGGCCAGCCGCGCCAGCGATTACGTCCACGGCATCGTGCTGCCCGTGGACGGCGGCTGGCTGGCCCGATGAGCGCCCGTCCCGACATGACCGGCCGCATCGTCTGCTTCGGCGAGATCCTGCTGCGCCTCGCGGCCCCGCCGGGCCGCATGCTGCTGCAGACGCCCGCGCTGGACGCCTGCGCGGGCGGCGCGGAAGCGAACGTCGCCGTCGCGCTCGCGCTGCTCGGACACCGTACCGCGATGGTCAGCGTCCTGCCCGACAACTCCCTCGGCCGCGCCGCGCTCGACAGCCTGCGCGCACACGGCGTGGACACGTCCGGCATCCGCCTGCGCCCCGGCCGCATGGGACTGTACTTCATCACGCCGGGCGCCGCCGCGCGCCCCTCCGAGACGATCTACGACCGCGCCGGCTCCGCGTACGCGCTGGCCGACCCCGGCCTGTACGACTGGCCCGCGTTGCTGGACGGCGCCGGCTGGCTGCACGTGTCGGGCATCGCGCCGGCCGTCGGCGATGGTCCCGCCCAGGCCGTGCTCGCGGCGATGCGGGCCGCCCGCGCCGCCGGCGTGCGCGTCGCGTTCGACGGCACGGCGGGCATGCCGGGGGCCGAACGCGGCCAGGACGGCGTGCCGCTGCTGCTGGAAGCGATGCGCATGGCCGACGTCCTGTGCGCCGCACCGCGCGACATCGCCCTCGTGCTCGACCGTCCCGAACTGATGGACACCACGCGCGAACAGGAGGCGGCGCGGGTCGCGTTCGCCGCGTTCCCCCACCTGGAACTGCTGGCGTGGACGCGCCGCGTGCACCACGGCGCGAACGAGCACGAGCTGTCGGCCGTCCTGCACACCCGCGCGGCGTCCGTGACGGGCGGGAGCTACCGGCTGTCCGGCATCGTCGACCGCATCGGCACGGGCGACGCCTTCGCCGCGGGCGTCCTGCACGGCCTGCAGACCGGCATGGCGCCCGCGGACGTGGCCGGATTCGCGCTGGCCGCGGCCGCCATGAAACATGCGATCACGCGCGACGCCGACCCTGTACCCACCGGAGCATTCGATGGCCGGAACTGAGGCGGGGAGGACCGCATGAGCGGCAGCTGGCGTCTCGCCTGGGACCACGGCAGCGCGGACGTGCAATCGCTCGGCGCGATGCTCGGCCCCCTGAGCCTGCGCATCGGCGACGAGCGCGAACTGGAGATCATGCACGTCGCGCCCTGGGCCGGCATGACGCGCGCGGGGACCCTGCCCGGCATCATGCGGCGCCTGCGCGGCGAATGGCCCTGCCTGCCGTTCGGCTGCACGGAGCCGCCGCACGGCCTGCCCGCCACGTGGCGCACCCACGCACCCGAGGATGCGTGGAACCACGGCTACGCGGCGAACCATCACTGGCGCTGCGTGTCCGCGAGCGACACCCGCATCCACCTGGCCATCGATTATCCGTCCGACTCGCCGATCGAGCACATCGAGCGGGAGATCGCGGCCGACCCGGACGCCCCCGCTGTCGACATCACGTTGCGCGTCTGGGCCCGCCGGCCCGCGCGCGTGCCCGCCGGCCTGCATCCGACATTCCGCCTGCCGCCGGCGCCGGGACGCGTGCGCGTCGTGCTCGGGCCGCACGACGGCATCCACAGCTATCCGGCCCAGCCGGCCGGCGCGGTGTCGCGGCTGCTGTCCGACACGCGCTCGGCGTCGCTGGACAGCCTGGCCGGCGTCGACGGTCCCATCGATCTCGCGCACCTGCCGTTCTCCGCGCCGGCCGAGGAACTGCTGCAGGTGCGCGCGATCGGCGGCAAGGACGGTGCCGCGCCGATCGCCCTGCACTACCTCGATTACGACGCCTGCGTCGGCCTGTGGTGGGACACGGCGCAGCTGCCCGACCTGCTGCTGTGGGTGAGCAACGGCGGCCGCATCCACTTTCCCTGGATGAGCAGCCATCTCGCCCTGGGCGCCGAACCCGTGAACAGCCTGTTCGACCTGGGCCGCGTCGCGACGGCGCCCGCGAACCACCCGCTCGCGGACCGCCTCGGGATCGCCATCGCTCCGGACGCGCCGTGGGAAACCCGCTACCGCATCGCGGCCTGGCCCCAACCGTCCCTTCCAACCCAACGATAGAGAACCGCGCCATGGCACCCGATTTCCGTTCTCCCGGCTTCCTGCTCGACCACATCGCCCACACGATGCGGTTTTATCACCCGCGCTGCATCGACCCGAGCGGCGGCTTTTATCACTTCTTCCGCGACGACGGCACCGTGTACGACCACACGACGCGCCACCTCGTCAGCAGCACGCGCTTCGTCTTCAACTACGCGATGGCGTACCGGCGCTTCGACCATCCGGATTACCTCGCGGCCGTGCGCCACGGCGTCGCCTTCCTGCGCGACGTCCATCGCGACCCCGGCACGGGCGGCTACGCCTGGCAACTCGCGTGGAACGGGGGCCGCAAGGAAGTCCTCGACGGCGACAACCACTGCTACGGCCTCGCCTTCGTCATGCTGGCGTATGCGCATGCGCTGCGCGCGGGCGTGCCGGAAGCGCGCGCCTACCTCGCCGAAACGTACGACCTGATGGAGGCGCGCTTCTGGGAGCCCGCGCACGGCCTGTACGCGGACCAGGCCAGCGCCGACTGGTCGGTGCTGGACGCGTACCGCGGCCAGAACGCCAACATGCATTCGTGCGAAGCGATGCTGGCGGCGTACGAGGCGACGGGCGAGGTCCGCTACCTGCACCGCGCCGAGACGCTGGCCCGCAACATCACGCTGCGCCAGGCCGCGCTGGCGGAAGGCTTCGTGTGGGAGCACTACCGCGTCGACTGGTCGGTGGACTGGGACTACAACCGCGACGACAAGACGAACATCTTCCGCCCCTGGGGCTACCAGCCCGGCCACCTGACGGAATGGGCGAAGCTCCTGCTGCTGCTGGAACGCCACCGCGCCCACCTGGCAGGCGACGCCGAATGGCTTGCCCCACGCGCCGTCCAGCTGTTCGACGCGGCGCTGCTGCGCGCCTGGGACGCGGGGCACGGCGGCATCTGCTACGGCTATGCCCCGGACGGCAGCATCTGCGACGGCGACAAGTATTTCTGGGTCCAGGCCGAAAGCTTCGCGGCCGCCGCGCTGCTGGCCGTGCGCACCGGGAACCCGGCCTACTGGGACTGGTACGACCGCATCTGGGCGTACAGCTGGGCGCACTTCGTCGACCACGGCCACGGCGCCTGGTACCGCATCCTCAGCCAGGACAACCGCAAGCTGACCGACGAAAAAAGCCCGGCCGGCAAGACCGATTACCACACGATGGGCGCCTGCTACGACGTGCTGCACGCGCTGGCGGCGGCCTTATGAGCGCGCTGCCCCGTTTCGTCGCGGCCGGCGAGGCCCTGACGGACCTGCTCACGACGGGCCCCGGCACGTGGACGAGCCAGACCGGCGGCTCGACGTGGAACGTGGCCCGCGTCGTTGCCCGCCTCGGCATCCCGAGCGCGTTCGCGGGCGCCGTCAGCCGCGACGTGTTCGGCCTGGAACTCGCCGCCGCCAACGCGGCCGCGGGACTCCATCCCGGCTTCCTGCAGCAGGTCGACCGCGCGCCATTGCTGGCCGTCGTGCACGAACGTCATCCGCCGAGCTACTTCTTCATCGGCACCGACAGCGCCGACCTGCACTTCGATCCGGACCGCCTGCCGGCCGGATGGCAGGACAGCGCCGCGTGGGTCCACTTCGGCGGCATCAGCCTCGCGCGCGAACCGCTGGCGACCACGCTCGTCGCGCTGGCCTGCGACCTGAAACTGCGCGGCGCGAAGATCAGCTACGACCCGAACTTCCGCGCGCTGATGGACGGGCGCTATGACGACACGCTGCGCACGATGGTTGGCCTGGCGGACGTCGTCAAGGTGTCCGACGAAGACGTGCGCGGCCTGTTCCGCCACGATGACACCGACGCGGCCTTCGCGGCGCTGCGCGCCATGAACCCGGCCGCGACGTATTTGTTCACGCGCGGCGGCGACGGCGCCCGCCTCGTGCGGCCCGACGGCACCTGGCACGCGGCCGCACCCGCCGTGGACATCGTCGACACGGTGGGCGCGGGCGACGCGAGCATCGGCGGCCTGCTGTACAGCCTCATGACGTGGCCGGAGCGGGCCGGCGGCAGCCACGTGCGTTTCGCCGTCGCCGCCGGTACCGCGGCCTGCCAGGCAGCGGGCGCGCAGCCGCCGGCACTGGATGCCGTGCTCGCGCTGGCGGACACCATCCCCGTCCGCCGGGACGACGCCCTTGACTTCCCGGCGTCCGGCCAACAGTATTTCGGCACGGCATTACAACGATAACCAGGAGACACCATGGCAACGCGCACATCGCAATTCCGCTTCCTGTGCGGCTTCGTCTACATCTATTTCTTCGCCCAGGCGATGAGCATCTCCCTGCTCGCCGTCTGGCTGGGGCAGACGCTCAAGCTGTCGGGCACCGAGGCGGGCATCGTCTTCGCGGCCAACGCCTTCGCCGCGATGTGCTCGCAGCCGATCTACGGCTTCGTGTCGGACCGCGTGGGCACCCGCCGCAACATCCTGTGGACGGTCGCGGCGCTCGTCGCCCTGTCCGGCCTGTTCTTCCCGTTCCTGTACGCCCCGCTGCTGAAGACGAACATCCTGCTGGGCGCCGTCGTGGGCGGGCTGTACCTCGGCATCACGTTCAATGCCGGCAGCTACGCAATCGAATCGTACGTCGACCGCATCGGCCGGCGCGACGGCTTCGAGTACAGCCGCGTGAGGCTGTGGGGATCGTTGGGTTTCGCCAGCGCCGCGGCATTCAGCGGCCGCATCTACAACGTCGACCCGGGCATCAATTTCGCGCTGGCGTCGCTGGCGGGCGGCGTGATGCTCGCATTGCTCGCCGTGACCCGCGCGGGCCCGGCCGACGCGGGCGTACGCGGCCAGGAAGGCGTCAAGCTCGCCGACGCGTTCGCGCTGCTGGCCATGCCCGGCTTCTGGCGCTTCATGGTGTTCGTGCTGGGCGTGACGAATCTGTACCTCGTGTTCGACCAGCAGTTCTCGCGCTATTTCGCGTCGCTGTTCCCCGACCCGAAGACGGGCGTCGCGATGTTCGGCTACCTGAACTCGGCGCAGATCTTCCTGGAAGCGGGCGGCCTGTTCCTCGCGCCCCTGCTCGTCCGCCGCATCGGCGCGAAGAACGGCCTGCTGCTGGCCGGCTCCATCATGCTCGTGCGGATCGCCGGATCCGGCCTCGCCGCCGGTCCCCTCTCGATTTCCGCGATGAAGCTGCTGCACTCGGTGGAACTGCCGATCCTCGCCGTCTCGCTGTTCCGCTACATCGCGCGCCACTTCGACAATCGTCTCGCGTCGACCGTCTACATGGTCGGCGTGAGCTTCGGCCACTCGATCGGCATCTTCGCGCTGTCGTCGCTGGCCGGCATCGGCTACGACCGGATCGGCTTTTCCGCGACCTACCTGATCCTGGCGGGCCTGGGCCTCGTCTTCCTCATCCTGTCCGCCGTGTTCCTGCTGCCGACGCCGCCGGAAACCGCGGCATTGGAAACGGCACCGCTCGCAGAACCCGCAAAATGATCCACAAGGAGCAAGCATGACCCCACCCCTGAACGCGGCCGCGCTCGAGCCGCTGAACACCGGCGCGCTGCCGGCCCACTGGAACCGCGGTATCGACAGGGCCGCCATCGACCGTGCGATCGCCCGCGCGCTGGCCACCGTCGACCGCAACCTGGATCACTTCGGCGACGCCTTCCCGATGCCATCGTCGCAGGGCGGCGTCTACCAGGCGATGGACAATACGGAATGGACGAACGGTTTCTGGACCGGCATGCTGTGGCTGGCGTACGAACTGACGGGCGCCGCGCGCTACCGCGACGCCGGCTTGCGCCACGTGGCCAGCTTCCACGCGCGCCAGCGCGACCGCATCAACGTCAACCACCACGACCTGGGGTTCCTGTACAGCCTCTCGTGCGTGGCCGGTTACCAGCTCACGGGCGCACCGCTGGCGGCCGAAGCGGCCCTCGGCGCCGCGCGCCTGCTGCTGGAGCGCTACCTGCCCGGCGCCGGGATCATCCAGGCGTGGGGAGAATTGTCCGACCCGGCCCAGCGCGGCCGCATGATCATCGACTGCAACCTCAACCTGCCGCTGCTGTACTGGGCGAGCGATTTTACCGGCGACCCGGCGTTCCGCGCCGCGGCCGACCGCCACATCGAGGCGGCCGCGCGCCACATCGTACGCCCGGACGGCTCCACGTTCCACACGTTCTTCTTCGACCCGGCCAGCGGCGCGCCGCTGCACGGCAAGACGCACCAGGGCCATGCGGACGATTCGTGCTGGGCGCGCGGGCAGGCATGGGGCATCTCGGGCTTCCCGCTCGTCTACCGCCACAACGGCGACGGCCGCCTCGTCGACCTGGCGAAGGTGCTGGCCAACTACTACCTGAACCGCCTGCCGGCGGACGGCATCTGCTATTGGGACCTGGTGTTTACATCCGGACCGGAGCCGCGCGACAGCTCGGGCGCCGCCATCGCCGCGTGCGGCCTGCTGGAACTGGCGCGCAACCTGCCGCTAGCCGACCCGCTGCGCACGGCCTACGAACGCGCGGCGGCCGGCACGGTACTGACGCTCGCGGGCGACTACGCCGACACGAGCGGCACGCCCGGCAGCGGCCTGCTGAAGCACGGCGTGTACCACAAGCCGAACGGCGTCGGCGTGGACGAGGCCTGCATCTGGGGCGATTATTTCTACCTGGAGGCCCTCGTGCGGCTCACCCGCACGTGGCGTCCATACTGGTAGCCGTTACTCGTGGGCTTCCGTCGATTCGCGCTCGACGAGCGTAAACGGCATCAGCCGGTGCTGCGGCATGTACGACTGGCCGGCGCGGCGCGCGCGGATGTGTTCCACCAGCAGGGCGACGGCGCTGCGCGCCATCTCCGTGATCGGCTGGTGGATCGTCGTCAGCTCCGGCCACACGGTCGTCGCGACGGGCGTGTCGTCGAAGCCGCAGACGGCGATGTCGTCCGGCACCTGCATGTGCAATCCATGCGCGACGGCGATGACGGCGGCCGCCATGTCGTCGTTACTGGCGAAGATCGCGGTCGGGCGCGTCGGCTGGGCCAGCAGTTCGCGCGCCGCCAGCAGGCCCGAACGGTATGTGAACATGCCCTGCGCCACCCGCTCGGCGGGGACGTGGTGGCCCGCTTCGCGCATCGCGTCGATGAATGCCTGGTAGCGCAGCTGGGCCGGCGTGTGCTCCGGGTCGCCCTTGATGAAGCCGATGTCCGTGTGGCCGAGCGCCAGCAGGTGCTTCGTCATCGTGAGCGCGCCCTCGTAGTCGTCGATGCGCACGGCCGACATCTGCGGCGACGGTTTCGCCGTCGCGACCGCCACGGACGGGATACCCATCTCGGCCAGCTGCTTGAGCGCGGCCTTGGAGTCGCACAACGGCGGCGGCACGAGGATGCCGTCGGCGCCGTCGGCGATCAGGCGGTCGATCGCCTTGCGCTGGCTGCGCAGGTTATCGCAGTTCTCGAGGATCAGGTGGGCGCCCGTCTGGCTGCATTCGCCGAGGGCGCCGACGAGGAAGGCGCTGAGGAACGCGGCGCTGGGGTTGCTGTACAACAGGCCGACGCGCAGCGTACCGATGCGCGCCGCGCGCGCCGCCACGTTGACCTGGTAATTCAGTTCCTGGATGGCGCGGTTGACCTTTTCCCGCGTCTTGTCGCTGACGCTGGCGTTACCGTTGATGACGCGCGACACGGTCATCGCGGAGACGCCGGCCTTCTGCGCCACGTCCCAGACGGTCGCACCGCCGGCCGGGCGGTCGCCCTGCTTGGTTTCACTACCCATGTAATTTTTGTCCTGTAGTCTGACGGCCTGGCTTTGTTATCGATTTCATCCTCGGCACGCGATGTAACATGATACCGCCGGGCCGGGGGAATTGCCACTTTTGACAACACGGCATGGCAACCGTCTATGCAGCCTGGTTTGCCTTGATTGCATCAATTCAACAATGCTACCATGAGATCGATAACAACCCCAAGTACCACCGAATGAACAAGGAGACTTTCGTGCCTGCCTCTCGCCTCACCCACCCGCCCGCGCGCACGCGCATCGCCGTCGCAGTGCTCGTCGCCGCGGCCGCCGTCGCGGGTTGCCGCACCGTGGCCGCGCCTGCCCAGCCGGCGGCCGCCGCCGCGGGCCTCGCCGCCGCCCCCTGGATCGCCGATCTCGGCGACGGCCGCTACCGCAACCCGATCCTGCACGCGGATTATTCCGATCCGGACGCCATCCGCGTCGGCAACAAGTTCTACATGACGGCGTCCAGCTTCAACAACGCGCCCGGCCTGCCCCTGCTGGAGTCGCCCGACCTCGTGAACTGGACGCTCGTCGGCCACGCCCTGCCCCGCCTGGAGCCGGCCAACGTGTTCGACCGCCCGCAATACGGCAAGGGCGTCTGGGCGCCCACGCTGCGCTGGCACGACGGCCGCTTCTGGATTTTTTATCCCGACCCGGACTACGGCGTGTACGTCACGACGGCCGAGCAGTTCGCCGGCCCGTGGACGCCGCCGCGGCTGCTGCTGGCCGGGCGCGGCATCATCGACCCGGCGCCGCTGTGGGACGACGACGGCAACGCCTACCTGCTCCACGCGTGGGCGAAGAGCCGCGCCGGCATCAACAACGTGCTGACGCTGCGCCGGATGGATGCGCAGGCGACGCGCCTGCTGGACGACGGCGGCAAGATCATCATCGACGGCGGCCGCTACCCCGGCTACCACACGGTCGAAGGGCCGAAGCTGTACAAGGCGAACGGGTATTACTATGTGTTCGCGCCGGCCGGCGGCGTGGAGATGGGCTGGCAGGCCGTGTTCCGTTCGCGTTCGATCGACGGCCCGTACGAGGCGCGCCGCGTGATGGACCAGGGCGACACGCCCGTCAACGGTCCGCACCAGGGCGCCTGGGTGGACGCCCCGGACGGCAAGGATTGGTTCGTGCACTTCCAGGACAAGGGCGCGTATGGCCGCGTCGTGCACCTGCAGCCGATGCGCTGGCAGGACGGCTGGCCCGTCATCGGCGCGCCGGGCCGCACGCCTGGCATCGGCGAGCCCGTGAACACGTACACGAAGCCGGTACAGGGCTTCGGCCCGGCCGTGCCGGCGACGAGCGACGCGTTCGACGGCCCGGCGCTCGGCCTGCAATGGCAATGGGGGGCGAATCCGGCGCCCGGCTGGTATTCGCTGACGGACAACCCCGGCCACCTGCGCCTGGCCACCCAGGTGGTGCCGGAGGCCGAAGGCTTCGTGCGGGCGGCGGGCGCGATCCTCACGCAGAAGGTGCCCGCGTCGCGCTTCGTCGTCGACACGCACGTGCGGCTGGCGGGCGCCGTCGACGGCGACCGCGCGGGCCTGATCATCAACGCCATGCAGTACGCCTGGATCGGCCTGCGCCGCAACGGCGGCCAGACGGAACTGGTGCGCACCGTGTGCGGCCCGTTCGGACCGCGCTGCCGCGAGGAGTCCACCGTCGTGCTGGCGGGCGCGCCGGACGACGTGGTCCTGCGCATGTCGATGTACGAAACCGGATTCGTCGGCATGTCGTACAGCCTGGACGGCCGCGAGTTCAAGCCGGCCGGCGCCCCGTTCCCCGTCACGCGCGGCACGTGGGTGGGCGCGCAGGTGGGCCTGTTCAGCGTCGGTGCGCGGCCGCGCACGCAGCCGTCGTTCCTCGAAGCCGATTATTTCAACGTGACGGCGCCGGCCGCCGGGCCGTACTGACTCGCGGTGTTCAGGCGCCAGTAAACGGAATAGCGTTGATGGTGCAGGTCGAATAACGGCCGGACGACGATGCCGTTCGCCGGACCTGCGCCCGTGAACTTGAACGCGGACGGGTCGCCCGGAACCGGGGCGAGCCAGTCTGCGGGATTGCCGGACGTGCTGGCGATATCGGGAACCGGCGCCGACGGGATCTTCAGGAACGCATCCTTGTTGCCCACGTCGCTGGCTGGCATGTTGTCCCTGCCAAGCTCGCCAGCCAGCAGCACGGGGCCATGGAACAGGGAGACCATCGAGGCGTCGTCCCTGGCGTGCTCCAGCCGCAGGCCCGCCGGCAGCGTGAGGTCGATCACGTCGCCGGCTTTCCACTGCCGCCTCAACGCGACATAGCCCGAGGGTTTTGCGTCCACACGTTGCGGCTTCCCGTTGATCCTGACCGTCGCCGGTCTGGCGACCCACGCGGGGATGCGCAGATTGAGGGTGACGGCTCTCGCGCCAGGCTTGACGACCGCGAAGCGCACCGGGTCGCCCCGCGTGATATCCCCTTGCTGCCGCAACGACACCCCGGCTTCCCGCCAGTTGAGCTCGGATGGGATGTACAGGTTCACCCAGAGCGCATCGTCCTTGTGAAAATAGATGCCTTCGTTGTAGCGCGCGGTGTTTTCGATACCGGAGCCCGTGCAGCAAAAGCTGCCGTTGAGATAGGTGCGAAAGTCCCCGCGTAACGGCGTGAAGTAGGTCACGGCGCCCGAATCGGGCGCCACCGACGCCAGCACGTGGTTGTACAACGCACGCTCGTAGTAGTCGGCCAGCTCCCCACGCGGGTTGCGCTCGAACAATCTGGCGGTCAGCTTGAGCATGTTGTGGGTGTTGCATGTTTCGGCCGTGGTCGGCGGCAATATCCTCTGATTATCGATTGACGGGCCGGCCTCCGCGCCGGGTTTGTCGAACCATTCGTTGAAGGAATTGCCGCCATTGGCAAAGGAATGCCTGTGCACGACCAGCCGCCAGAAGTTCTCGGACGCCTTCAGTTCAATCGGGTCGCCATCGATGTTCGCGGAGTTGGCCAGGCCCACCACCTGCGCGATATGCGTATTGGCGTGCAGGCCGCCCAGCCGGTCCTCGCCCTCGGCAAGCGGGCCGACGAACCACGCGCGATTGAACATGCGGGCGGTGTCGAGGTGACGGGGATTCCTGTCGATTTTGTAGAGTTCCGTCAGGACGTCGCTCATCGCACCAAATTCGTTCTGTGGATTGCGGCTGCCGTCCGTGCGGAAGATCCTGTCGACCTGTGCGGCATCGAGCTGCGCGAGCCGCTTGCCGAAATAGTCGGCCATCCTGGTGGCCACGTCGAGCGCCTGCCTGTTGCCGACATAGGCATGCGCGTCGAGGAGGCCCGACATGATCTTCTGGATCGTGTAATAAGGCACGCCTATGCCCCCCGCGTCGGCCCCGGGCTTGCCTTCGAGCTGGTCGAAGGCGGCCGTGGAAAAGGCCGCCAGGTAGCCATCAAGATTCAGGCTCTGCTGACACTTGGCGAGTTCCCCCACGAGATAATTGACCCGGTCGCGAAACAGGAGGCTTCCCGTCGCCGCCGCCATGCGCGACGCGGCGGACAAATAGTGCCCAGTCATGTGCCCACGGATAAATTCACTGTCCCAGCCGTCGTAGCCGCTTTCGACGCCTGCTTTCTGGGGCAGTTTGGCCAGGGCGCGGTAGTGGTACAACAGTTTGTCCGGATCATACGACGCGAGCACCCCTTTACGATGCAGTTCCTGCCGTACGTAGAACGGACTTCCGGGTAACAAACGCACCTGAGTTGCCGGGAAGGCACGCGCCGCATCGACCCGGACGGTGCCCAGCACGGGAGGCGGCGGTCGACCAATGTCGCCAAGGTCGCGGGCGGCACAATGGGCCGGCAGCGCCGCGAGGGTGGCTTTGAGCATCGAACGTCGGGTGAAGGACATGAGAAGCCTTTCGTCAAATGAAATGAATAGCGTCATCGCATCGTCGCCCTGCTCGGGTTTGTTCGAGGGAGCGTGCGGTGCAATCGATTTCATATGATACAACCAACGCGCGCACAGCCATGAAAAAACCCGCCGCCGGCAAGCGCCGGCGGCGGGGTCGAAAGCGGGACGACGTCCCGCGACGAGAGAGAACGAATCTCAGAGCTTGCCGAAGGTGTAGTTCAGGCCCAGGCTGTAGATACGGCCATTGTAGAAGTGCTGGAACTCCATCTGCGTCTCGGTCCCGCCAGGCACGCCCACGCCGCGGTTACCCGCCTGGTTCGTGAGGTTCTGGGCATTGAAGCGCAGCGACAGGTCGTCGGTCAGCTTGTAGCTGAGCGAAGCGTCAAGCATCCCGTAGGCCTTGATGTAGCGGGACCAGATCGGATACGGGTCCACGCCGAACAGCACCGACGGCGAACGCCAGGTATACACCAGGCGGCCCGACAGCTTGTTATCCTCGTACATCGCGGACAGGCTGAAGTTGTTCTTCGAGACGAACGGCTGGAGCGTATGCACGATGACCGGCGCCGCGGCCGTACCGAAGTTGAGCGGGTTGTCCGTCTTGACGTAGCTGTACGAGCCGGACACGCCGAAGTTCTTCAGGATGCCGAAGCTGGAATCGAAGAAGTACTGGCCTGCCACTTCAAAGCCGCGCGCGTAGCCCTTCTCCGAGTTGACCTTCTTGCTCACCGAGTACAGCCCGCCCGTGCAACCGTTGTCGAACACGCCCGAATACGGGCCCACGTTGTCGAGCGCTTCGCACGACAGGATCGAGTTCGGGAAGTCCTTGATTTCCTTGTCGAACAGGGCCAGCGACGCATAGTTCGTCTTGTTGAAATAGTGCTCCAGCGAAATGTCGTAGCTGTCCGCCACCAGCGGGCGCAGCCTGGTGTTGCCGATGCTCGCGGTGCCGTTGGTGGTATTCACACTGATCGACGGGTTCAGGTCGCCCAGCCCAGGACGGGTCATGCCGCGGCCGTAACCCAGGCGCACGAGGGTATCGGGCGTCAGATCGTACGTCATGTTAAACGTCGGCAGCACGTTGTTGTAGTTGTTGGTCTTGGCCACATCCACCCAGTTGCCTGCGATGGCGCCCGGGCGCAGGTCGGTGGCGCGGGACATCGCCTTGGTCCGGGTCTGCACATAGCGCACGCCGACGTTACCCTTCAGCCGTTCGTCGAAGGCGCTGAAGTCGCCGACCAGGTAGAGGGCCGAGTCGTGTTCGCCGAACACGGTGCGATTCGCCTGGATCTCGGGCATGGTGGCCTCGGCCGGGAGGCCGAAGCCCGGGAACGCCGTGCGGACCTTATCGCCCAGCAAAGCGTCCGGCGAATACACCAGGTAGCCGCCGCTGTAGCCGGCTTCGCCGCGCATGAAGTTCGCCGGCGCCGTTTCCAGGTTGCCGGCCAGGGTCGCGGCGGACGTCGCATTCGAACGGGTCGCGTTCACGTCCTTCTTATCGGTCGTCAACCATGTGCTGACGCCATAATTCTGGTACATGTCACGCTGGTACGCGTAACGGCCGCCGAAGCGCAGCTTGTTGAAGAAGCCGTCCAGGTCGTACGTACCGGACAGCGCCATCGCGAAGCCGCTGTCGGTATTGTGGTAGTGCTGGCCATTGCCATAGTCCTTGAACACGAAGTTCTTCGGATCGCTCAGGCTCGGGCCGCTGAAATTCAGGTATTGCGGCGCGCCGTCGGCCACACGGCTGACGTCCCATCCCAGGCCGGCCGCCGAATCCAGGCGGATCGAACGGTTGTCGCTGCGCTTGTCCGACTTGATGTAGTTGAAGTCGCCCTTCAGCGACAGGCCCGGGGTCGGGGTCCACTCGGCGCCGAACGCGCCGATCGCCGTCCACCATGGCGTGTGCTCGTCGCCGCCGACCGTCGTCACGGTCGAATTGAGCGCGGTGCCGCTCAGGAAGCGGTTGCTCAGGATCGTATCGTTCGAACCGCCGTTGCTGTTGCGGTTGGCCAGGGCTTCGGTGTAGTTGAACGGCGTCGTCTTCAGGTTCTGGTAGTTGGCGCCATCGTTCGCGTTCAGGCCGCGGTAGTTCTGGTGGTAGATGAAGTAGTAGTAGTTCGCTTCCGCGTAGAAGCGCAAGGTATTGTCGACGCGGTAATCGGCCGCCAGGTTCAGGCCCTTACGCGTACGCATGATCACTTCCTCGAAGACGTTGTTGTACATCGAGGTGCCCAGCATCACATTGCTTTGCTGTTCGGGCGTCAGGCCCGTCATGTCCGGGGTCTGCGCACCGGTGGCATTCACGTTCTGCAGGAAGGTGACGTCGCTGCGGCCGACGTAGCCCGCCATCGGGGCGTTGTTCGCGTTCGTGGTGTTCTTCGCGGCCAGCGTGGCGTATTCGGCGCTGTCGCCGCGGATCGCGCGCTTGAAGTTGGGACCGCGGTTGGCCGGGTCGTTGTCGTTGCGGACCGTGCTCTTCTGGTAGGTCGCCGCCGCCATCACGCCGATGCGGCTGCCGCCGCCCAGGTCGAAGCTGTTGGCAAGCAGGCCGAACACTTCCGGATCGGCCTTCTTCGCCAGGTCGTTCTGGCGATAGTTCACGCTCAGCGAAGCCGTCAGCTTCCTGAAGTCGCTCGGCTTGCGGGTACGCACATTCACCAGGCCGCCGATACCGCCTTCGATGTGTTCGGCCGACGGGTTCTTGTAGACGTCGATGCCGGCAACCATGCCGGGAACCGCCGCCTCGACGTTGAACTCGCGCCCGCCGGCGCTGAAATACTGGCGGCCATTCGTCTGGAACGCGGTGTAGCCCAGGCCGCGGATGGTCATGCCGGAGCCGAAGCCGCCCCATGGCGCGGCCGCCTCGCCGCCGAAGCGGTAAGCCTGCACGCCGGGGACCCGGCTCAGCGTTTCGCCGACGTTCGTGTCCGGCAGCTTGCCGATGTCTTCCGCCGTGATCGAGTCGACGACTTCCATCGTGTTGCGCTTGATCGAGACGGACGACTGCGCGCTGGCCCGGATGCCCGTCACGACGACGGTGTTGGCGTCGACCGGGTCGACTTTCTGGGCGTAGGCGCTGCCCGCGAAGGCTTGCGTGAGGGCGACGGCGACGACCGACATCCTCGGGCCGATGTTGCGATTCTGCTTCATGTGCTTCTCCTCTTTAGACCGATTTGGCATGGTTTTCCCGACTCTGTACGGCCGGCGTTTTAGGTATCGATAACAAACCTGTTTAAATTATATGGGCCATCCTTCCTTTGTCTTAGTGCCTTTGCGAAATATCATGTGCCTTGTGGTATTTACGCGACGCCGGCCGCTTGACAAGCGACCGGCGCGTCGGCCGGGACGCGGACGTCCCGGGTTATCGATCACTGCTCCGCCACCCGCTGCGCACGCACGGGGGCGAGCACGAAGCGGTAGCTGGCGGGTGCCAGCGGAATGCGGTACTTCACGTGCGGCCGGCCATCCAGGCTCCAGCCCGTGTCGCCGCCGACGCCGGCCTGGGCCAGGTCGATGAGGACCGAGCCGTCGCCATGCGGCGCGATCTCGGAACTCTTCCACGTGCCGCGCGGCCGCAGGTACAGGTCTTCGTACGGGAACGCGAGCGCATTGAACGCGATCGGCATGTCGGCGTCCACGCGGATGCCGGTGCCGTCGCTGCCCTGCAGCTGGAACCAGCGCACGTCCGTCTTGTTGCCGCTTTCCTGCGGCCGGATATAGCCGTGGTACTGGTCCGCCACCTTGCCCGCGTACAGGCCCAGCGCCGATCCCGTCTTGCGGTCCGCGTACGATTCGTACGGGCCGCGGCCGTACCACGACAGCGCGTCGAGCGCGGGCAGGCTGTCGAAGCGCAGGCCCAGGCGCAGCGGATCCGGCAGGTCGTCGCGCAGCGGCGTGAAGCTGGCCTGCACGTCGACGCTGCCGTCGGCGCGCATGCGGTAGACGTTTTCCCAGTGCGCCGAGCCGGCGCCGAAGCTGAACAGCACGCGCACGCCGTCGCCGGTCACGGTCACGCCGCGCACCTTGCGCTGCTCGGTGAACGTCTTCCAGACCCAGTGGCTCTTGTCCACGCCGGAACCTTCGTCATTGTCCGTCAGGCCGCGCCAGAAGTTCGGCGCGCCGCCCTTGAGGACCGTGCGGCCGGCCACCGTGTAGGTCACGAGACCCGTGTCGGGCGCCACGCGCAGCACGGCGTCGCCGCCACGCAGTTCCACCGCGCCGTCCGTGCGCACGGGCGCCACGGCGGCCGTCTGCTTTTGCGGAGCGCGTGACGACGCCAGCACGAACTGCGACCAGCCGACCACCGCACCCTGCTCCACGCCCGGCAGCGCGGCGCGGCTCTTCGCCCGCACGGTCAGCACGCGTTCGCCGCCCGCTGCGACCTCCGGCAGCGCGATCGCCAGTTTCTGGCGGGCGCCGGCCGGCGTGGCCGCATCGGCCAGGGTGCCGCGGGCGACGACGACGCCGTCGCGCGCCAGCTCCCAGTCGAACGACAGGTGCGACAGGTCGCGGAAATCGTAGCGGTTCACGACCTCGACGTTGCCCGCGGCCGGATCGCCTTCGAACACGACGGGCGAATAGACTTTCTGGAGCTCGTAGTATTCCGGATCGGGCGTGCGGTCGGAGCGCACGACGCCGTCGCCGACGACGCTGTTGTCGCCCCGCTCCGGATTCAGGTCGAAGCCGGACGCCCAATAGGTGCGGCCCTTGTCGTCCTTCGCGATGACGCTCTGGTCGACCCAGTCCCACACGAAGCCGCCCTGCAGCTTGCGGTGCGCGCGGATGACCTGCCAGTAATCCTCCAGGTTGCCCAGCGAATTGCCCATCGCGTGGGCGTACTCGCACTGGATCATCGGCTGGCGGAAGTTCGGGTCGAGCGCGTAGTCCGCCATCTTCTCGATGTCGTCGTACATGGGCGCGTAGATGTCGACGTAGGCGTTCGGCAGGTGCTCTTCGCCGATGGTGCCGTGGCCCAGGTAGCTGATCAGGCGCGTCGGATCGTTCTTGCGGATCCACGCGGCCGCGTTCTCGAAGTTCGGTCCCGTACCGGCCTCGTTACCCAGCGACCAGAAGATGATCGACGGCGAATTCTTGTCGCGTTCGACCATGCGCGAGATGCGGTCCAGGTGGCCGATGCGCCAGTGCGGCTTGTAGCCCAGCTGGATGGCGGCCCGCTTCTGCGGATCGCCCGCCTGGTCGCCCTTCTCCATGTAGCCGTGCGACTCGAGGTCCGCCTCGTCCATGATGTACAGGCCGTATTCGTCGGCCAGGTCGTACCAGCGCGGATCGTTCGGATAGTGCGACGCGCGCACGGCGTTGACGTTGGCGCGCTTCATCAACTCGATATCCTTGCGCATCGATTCCACCGACATCACGCGGTACGTGTGCGGGTCGTGCTCGTGCCGGTTGACGCCCTTGATCATCACCCGCCTGCCGTTCACGCGCACTTCGCCGTCCGCGATCTCGACGGTGCGGAAGCCGATGCGGCGCGACGTCGCCGAGACGAGGCGGCCCTGCGCATCCGTCACCTCCACGAGCAGCGTGTACAGGTTCGGCGTCTCGGCCGACCACGGCTTCACGGCGGGAATCGCGCCGGCCAGCACGGCCTTGCGGTCCGCGCCCGGCGCGCCTTTTACGCGCAGGATCTCGCGCGTGCCGTCCAGCACCCGCGCCTCGACCTCCACCTTGGCCGGCGCGCCCGCCATCTCGGCGACGAGTTCGAAGCGGCCGTCGTGGTAATTGGACTTGTCCAGCGCCGCCGTCACGCGGTAGTCGCGCAGCCGCGTCTTCGGTTCGGCGTACACGTACACGCTGCGTTCGATGCCGTTGACGCGCCAGAAGTCCTGGTCTTCCAGGTACGAACCGTCCGCCCAGCGATACAGCTCGATGGCGATCGTGTTGCGGCCGGCGTGCACGTAACGGGTCAGGTCGAATTCGGCGGGCAGCTTGGAATCCTCGGAATAGCCGACCTTTTGACCGTTGACCCACACGTAGTAGGCCGCGCCGGCCGCGCCGATCTGCAGGAACACGTCGCGGCCGTTCCACGCGGCGGGCACGTCGAAGTCGCGGCGATACGAACCCACCTCGTTCATGTCATGCGGAATGAATGGCTCGTTCTGCGGGAACGGATACTTGATGTTGGTGAAGATCGGCTTGCCGTAGCCCTGCGTCTGCAGCATGCCCGGGACCTGGATCTGGCCCCACTTGCTCACGTCGTACGACAGCCTGTAGAAATCCTTGGGGCGCGTTTCCGGGGTCTTCGAATACGCGAATTTCCACGTGCCGTCCAGCGACAGGAAGTACTGCGACGCGGCCTTGTCGCCGGCCAGCGCCTTGTCGCGCGTTTCGAAATTGAAGAACGTCGCCTTCATGGGTTCGCGGTTGACCGCGACCACTTCCGGCTGTTCCCACTCGGCCGGTTTCGGCTGGGCGGCCAGCGCCGGCAGGGCCGCCGTCGCCAGCAGGACCGCCGCGATGATGTTCGTTGATTCCATGTATCTCCTCTCTCGTTGTTGTTATGTCAGCGGAAGCGCAGGCCGTCGACGAAGCCGTTCACTTCGAGCAGCCCCGCCTCGGGCGCGGTTAGGCGCTTGCCGCCCACGGTCACGTTCTCGATCGTCACGTTCTTCACCTTGCGTGTGGCGTCGCGGCCCGTGATGGCAGAGGCGCTCGGCGCGCCCTTGCCCGTGTAATGGATGTTCTTCAGCGTGACGTTCTCGATGCCCAGGCCCGGGCTCGTGTTGTACTTGGCCGTGTACGCGATCTTCAGGTTGAAGAGCTTCCCTTCCTCGATGCGGTCGACGCGGATGTCCTCGAACACGACGTCGCGCACCAGGTTGTCGTCGCCCGCCATGATGCCCAGGGCGCCCTCGTATTCCGGGTCGTCCTCGTCGTGATCGAGGATGTCGAGGTTGGAAAAGCGCAGGCGCTCCAGCACCTCGCTCTGCGGGTGCGCGGGCGTCGGCGTATTGCCGTGGATGCCGATCATGACGGCGTGCGCGATGTCGGCCCACAGGGTAGTGTCCCTGACCTGCACGTCGCGGGTATTGCCCCAGATATCCCAGCGGTGGTTGTAGAACGTCAGGCAGTCGTCCGACGTGCGCACGAAGCTGTCCGCGATGGTCACGCGCTCGCACGCGAAGTGGCCCAGGCCATCCGACCATTGCCCGGCGCCGATCGTGCGGATGTTGGTTTCGACGAGGTCCTGCGACGTGATGCAGCGCATCGTGCCGTGCGGCTGGTTGATGGCGATCGGCCCGTCGATCCCGATGTTGCGCGAATTCCGGATGGTCGTCACGTCGGTGCCGTCGAACAGGCCGTCGCTGAACACCTGCACGTCCTCGACGCCGTCGATCACGAGCGGGCTTTTCAGGATCGCGGCGCCGTGGATGTACACCTTCGTGTGCGAGCGCAGGCGGAAGTCGCCCTTGTGGATGCCCGGACCGAAGAACACGACGGGCTGCGTGAAGTCGGGCGTCGTGCCCGTGCCGATGTCGTTCGACGCCAGGTTTGCCGGCACGGCCGGCATGTCGGCGCGGATCGCGTGCGTGAACACGTGCAGGTTGTGCAGGCGGTCGTCGTCGAATTCGACGCTCAGGTTCTCCGGACGGCGCAGCGTGAAATACGCGATGCCGTCGCGGACGACCGGCTTGACGCCCTTCGCATTCGGCCGCACGACCACTTTCGAAAACGTGCCGTTGTTCTTCTGGACCGCCACTTCCACCGTGCCGTCGAAATTGAAGTAGACCATCGAGGCGTCCTGCGGCTTGTCGAGGTCGACCTTCACGTTGTATTCGTACAGGTCCTGCCACTGCCCGCCGGGCACGCGCACGCGCACCGTGTAGTCGTCGTTATGGTGGGTGTAGCGGATCGGATTCGGGAACGGGTGCACCTGCACCCGGCTATCGGGAGCCGGGACGGCGTGGGCGGCGTCAAAGGCGAGGCAGCCCAGCAGGACGGCAAGCGGCGCGACGCAGCGGCGCGCGAACGCATGTAGCGTGAACAACAGATCGTCTCCTTTGCCCGTGGGTGCGTGTCGTGCCGCGGCCGGGCTTGTCGTTTGCATGATTTTGGTATCGATAACTTGGCCAGTTATATCACAACTGGAAAAGGTGTCAAGGGCTCTCCGGACTGACCCGGATCTCAACCTACGATACCGGCACATCATAACGGCCGGGAGGACTGCGCAGGCATGCCTTTTTTATCGAAACGGATATGTTTTGGACATGGCAGCCGTTTGATCACGATCGGGGTTAACGATAACAAAACGACGTGCATACATGCTAGCATCGGCGCGGCAGTACGGCAGCACCTTCGATCGCAGTTCAACATTCGCCTGCATGGCATGGAGACTACACATGAAAAAGATGGAACCGAACGACTGCAACGCCCCCGCCCTGACCGCCGCCGAGGCCCCCGACGACGTGTCGCGCACCCTGCTGGGCCGCCGCGACTTCCTGATGGGCCTCGGCGCCCTCGCGCTCGCCGGCTGCGGCGCGGGCGGCGGCGCCGACGCGCCGGCCACGCGCACACTCGCCACCGGCACGATGAGCGGTACGGGCGCCGCCACCGCCTTCGTCCATCCGGGCCTGCTGCACACCCAGGCGGACTTCGACCGCATGAAGGCGAAGTACACGACGTCGCCCTGGTCCGGCAGCTGGAACCTCCTGATCAATAATTCGCACGCCAGCCTGGCGTACACGCCGCGCCCGCAAGCCATCGTGTACCGCGGGTACGATGGCACGCACAGCGAGAACTACGGCACGCTGTTCAACGACGTGGCCGCCGCGTACGCGTGCGCGCTGCGCTGGAAGATCTCGGGCGACACCGCGTATGCCGACAAGGCCGTGCAGATCATGAACGCGTGGTCGTCGACACTCACGTCGATCCAGGGCACGACGGACGCCGCCCTCGCCGCCGGCATCTACGGCTACGAGTTCGCCAACGCGGGCGAGATCATGCGCACCTACGGCGGCTGGGCCGCGGCGGATGTCGCGCGCTTCCAGACCATGATGCGGAACGTCTTCTATTCGATCAACCACGACTTCCTCATCCGCCACAACAACACGGACGTCACGCACTACTGGGCGAACTGGGACCTGTGCCAGATGGCCTCGATCCTTGCCATCGGCGTGCTGTGCGACGACCAGGCCCTGTTCGACGAAGCCGTCACGTACTTCAAGGCCGGTGCGGGCAACGGCGCCATCGCGCAGGCCGTGTACTACGTCCATCCGGGCTTCCTCGGCCAGTGGCAGGAATCGGGGCGCGACCAGGGCCACAACACGCTCGGCATCGCCCTGATGGGCGCCATCTGCGAAATGGCCTGGAACCAGGGCACGGACCTGTACGGCTACGACAACAACCGTTTCCTGATGGGCGCCGAATACGTGGCGAAGGGGAACCTGATCCAGTCCGGCACGACGTATTACACGGTCCCGTACGTCCCCTACAACAACGTCGACAACGTCAACCATGCGGTCTTCTCGACGAACAGCCAGGGCAACATCCGGCCCTGCTGGGCCCTGGTCTACAACCACTACGTGAACCGCAAGGGCCTCGCGGCGCCCTACTCGAAGATGTTCGCGCTGCAGGTCCAGCCGGAAGGCGGCGGCGGCAACTACGGCACGACGAGCGGCGGCTACGACCAGCTGGGCTACGGCACCCTCACCTGCACGCGCGACCCCATTGCCGCGGGCGTGCCGCCGAGCGGACTGAAAGCGCGCACGCCGGCCGGCCAGGTGGAGCTGTCGTGGTGGGGCAGCGCCTACGCCACGAGCTACAACGTCAAGCGGTCCGCGTCGACGAGCGGCCCCTGGACCACCATCGCGAGCGGCATCACGGACCTGCTGACGTACACCGACAACCCGGGCGCCGGCACTTGGTACTACGTCGTCTCCGCCATCACGCCGACCGGCGCGACGGCCGACTCGAACCGCGCCACCGCCAAGGTCGGCAAGACGCTGCACACTTACCTGGCCTGTAACGAAGGCACCGGCACGGCCCTGGCCGACGCCAGCGGCCAGGGCCACGCCGGCACGCTGGCGGGCAGCGGCACATGGGGAACCGGCAAGTCGGGCAGCGCGCCGGCGCTGAACGGCAGCACGGATTACGTGAACCTGCCGGCCAATCTCGTCACGGACCTGACGGACTTCACGGTGGCGTGCTGGGTATATTGGAACGCATCACGGAATTGGGAGCGGATCTTCGACTTTGGCTCGGGCACCGGCCGCTACATGTTCCTGACGCCCCGCTCGGGCAGCGGCGTCGTGCGCTTCGCCATCACCGTCGACGGCGGCAAGGGCGAACAGGCCGTGACGGGGACGGCCGCGCTGCCGACCGCGCAATGGGTCCACGTGGCCGTCACCCTGTCGGGGCGACTCGCCACGCTGTACGTGAACGGCACCGCCGTGGGCTCCAACAGCGCGGAATTCCTGCCGCCGTGGCAGCTGGGCGGCACGACCCGGAACTGGATCGGCCGCTCGCAGTACGCGGCCGACCCCTACTTCAACGGCCGTATCGACGACTTCCGCATCTACCGCGGGGCGCTGACGGCGGCCGACATCGCCGCGCTGGTCGCCGCCGGCTGACCCCGTAACGCCTTACGCCCGGCGCCGGCGCGCGAGCGCCAGCGCCGTCAACCCGATCCCGGCGAGCAGCATGCCCGCCGGTTCCGGCACCGCCGTCACGGCCGGATCCGACACCGTGCCGGCGATGGTCCCCTGCCCCTGCGCGTCCAGCGCCGGCGTCCACGTGAAGTCCGCCAGCGCCCCCGTGAACGGATCAGGGTGGCCCAGGGGCGCGAACGCGTCGTCGTACGCGGACACGACGAAATGCGACACATAGCTGGTCAGCGGGTCCGGTTCGCCGTCGAACGTCAGGTCGAACGACAGCGTGCCGCCGAAATCCACCGCGTGGAACAGGTCGTTCGACGTATCGTTGCGGAACAGGTAGCCGCCCGCGACGGGCGTCACGCCCCACGAATCGATGAAGGCCGCGCTGTCGAAGCCGACCATGTTGCTGACCAGCGCCGTGGCCAGCGGCACGCCGCTGCTAGCGGAGAGCTGCATGTCGACGTAGCCGGTGGCGGCGCCGAACGTGGCGGTGTCGATGGCGACGTGGATGGTGCCGGCCGAGGCAGCGCCGGCGCCGGCGCCCGCCGCCAGCATCAGGGCCAGGGCGGAAACAAGGGATTTGAATCGAATGGTCATGGCTGTCCTCAGAAACGGGGTTGGTAGAGCGCCGGCACATAGCCGATCGCGACGCGGTTCGGATTGGTGAACGTCAGCGGCACGGTAAGCGTCGCGCCCGGGTTCAGCGGACCGGCGACGACGACGTACGGCGCGCCGCCCGTCGTGCCGCCCCCGTTGTCCAGCGTGACGCCGGCCGTCAGGCCGTTCAGCGCGAGCCACAGCGGACCGGCAAGCGCGGTCGCACCCGTGTTCACGACCGTCACGCCGCCCACGTACTTGCCGGTCGCGCGGTTCAGGGTCGCGCCCTGCTGGGTCATCTTCACGCTCGCGCCAACGTCGACGGGGGCGACGTCCACGGCCAGCGTGTGCTGCGCCTCGGTGTTGCCGGCGGCGTCGACGCTCCAGTAGGCCACCGTGTGGCTGCCCGTCGTGTTCAACGCCACCGTCGTTCCGGACTGGCGCGCGCCGCCGTCCACCGTGTAGTACGTCGCCTTCACGCTGCTGCCCGTATCGGTCGCGGACAGCGTCACCGTCACGTTCGCCGCCGGTTGCGCGCTGGTGCTCGCCGTCGTCACGGGCGGGGTCGTGTCGGCGCCGTGCAGCGAACCGTGCAGGCGTACTTCGGACAGGTTGCCGTACCACGTGCCGCCGTTATAGATCCGGATGTAGCGGTACGGCGTCGGATCGGTGACGGGGAACGATTGCCAGTCCAGCGTCGATCCGGCCGGCGTGGTCAGTGTCGTCCACGTCGTGTTGTCGTTCGACCCCTGGACCACGGTGCCCTTGATGCGCGCGTAATTGTTGTCCTGGCGCGGCGCCAGTTCCACGCCCGTCAGGTTGACCTGGTTGCCGGACTTGAAGTCGAAGATGACGTAAGCGCCCACGCCCGAGTTGTTGCTGCCGGTGCGGAAGTCCGAGATCGAGCCCAGGTTCGCGTCGAACAGGCTCGTGACGACGGCCTGCGTGGTGGCGGCCGGCCGGTTGACCGTGGAATCGATCAAGGTGGCGACGGTCGGCACGTTACGGATCGTGTCCGCCTCGTCCACCAGCGTCAGGCCCGTGTTGTCCGTCGTGGCCGTGCTCGTGAAGCCCGGCTGGCCGTTGGCCTGCGTGTAGCCGATGGCGAATTTCACCGCTCCGGGCGCCACGCCCTGCGGCAGGGTCGCCGTGGCCGTGAAGTTGATGTTGTCGGTCGTCGTCACGGCGGCCGGCACGCCCTGGATCGTGACGCCCACGCCGCTGATCGCCTCCTTCGCCGTGAACGCCAGCTTGACGGCGTTGCCGGGCACGATGCGGGTGCGCAGCGCCTGTGCGGAACTCATCGACACGGTCGCGATCTTGTTCGACGATTCGGCGATGCCGTACAGGCGCAGCTCGTTCATGTTCCCGTACCAGTTACCGCCGTTCGTGACGCGGATGTAGCGGTAAGGCTGCGGGCTCGCCACGGTCAAGGTCTGCCAGTCGGCCGAGTTCCCGGCCGCGTTGGAGAGCGTCGTCCACGACGTGTTGTCGTTCGAGCCCTGCACCACGGTGCCGTTGATGCGCGACGCGTACTGGTCCTGGCGGCCGATCACTTCCGCGCGCTGGATCGTGGCCTTGCCGCCTTCCTTGAAGTCGAACGTCACCCACGCGCCCCAGCCCGCGCCGTTCACGCGGAAATCGGTTCCGGTGCCCAGGTTGCTGTCGAACAGCGTGTTCACGGTCGCCAGCAGGTCGGTCGCGTTGCGGCCGCTCGAGTCCTGCAGGCTCGTGATGGCCAGCAGGTTGCCCAGGTAGTTCGTCTGGTCCGCGATGAACAGCGACGAGCTGTCCGTCGTGAACAGCACGGGTTCCGCATCGGCGCCCGCCGCCGTCTTGTAGTTCAGGGTGAACTTGACGGCGCCGGCCTTGACGTCGCCCGGCATGACCGCGGTGGCCGTGTAGTTCACGTTGTCGGCTGTCGTCACCTGGGCCGGGATGCCCTGGATCGTCGCGGCCACCGCGTTGATCGGCGCCGTGGCCTGGAAGTTCAGCTTGACGGTATTGCCCGGCACGATGCGCTTCCTGAGCGCCTGGTCGGAGGCGATCGACACGGAGGACAGCAGGTTGACCGTCTCGTGGCGCGTACCGAAGATCCGGAATTCGCCCATCTCGAACATGCTGCTCGACGGCTGGATCATCTGCACCTTCAGGAAGCGGAACTGCCGGTCCTTGAGGTCGTCGCCGACGGCCAGGGTCTGCATGTCCTCCGTCACGACCGTCATGCCCGGCGTCAGGCGGACCCAGTTCTCGTTGTCGTTCGAACCGAAGGCGACCACGCCGCCGCCCCGCTCGGGGAAGGAGGTGCGCGCCTGGATGCCGAAGGCGGTGGCGTTGACCTTGTAGCCGGGGCCGAAATCGAAGTAATAGGTGAGGTTCTGGGCCAGGTAGTAGCCGACGAACGAATCGGGCGTGCCGTCCAGCGCATTCGGCACCTGTGTGCCGAACGTGGACGAGACGAACATGTTCGAATAGTTCATGCTGCCGTCGGCCAGCAGCGGGGTCAGCTCGGAGAGCCCTTTCAATGCCGTCTGCAGCGCGCCCAGCTTCTGGTAGAACTGGTCGTCCGTCGCCGCCGCCACCGCGTTCGTCGCGTCGGCGTAGGCCGCGTTGTAGACGGCCAGGCTCGGGGTCGTGTAGAGCGTGTCGGGCTTGTACGCGGCCGTCACGGCGGCGATGGCGGACTGGCGGTCGGCGCTGACGACGACCTGCACGGCCTTCGACGTGACCACGGTGCCGTCGGTCGTCGTGACGATGAAGTTGAACGTGCCGGCCTGCGCCGGCACCCACGAGAACGCGCCCGTCTTCGTGTCGAACTGGGCGCCCGGCGGCAGGTTGTCGATCCTGTACGCGAGGACGTCGGTGGCCGTTGCATCCGTCGCGGCGAAGCTGTACGAGACGGCCGCCGTGGAGCCGGCGTTCGTGTACAGGTTCAGGTCCGCGTCGCCGTTCGTGAACACGGGTGGCGTGATCGTGGCGCCCGGGTTCACGTTGATGTGGTCGATGTCGACCGTCGTGCCGGCGCCCTTGACCGTGAGGGGCAGGTAGTCGCCCAGGCCCTGGTACTGGCCGAACGCATAGCTCACGTAGCGCCACTGGCCCTGCGTGTCCGGCAGCAGGATCGTGTCGCCGAACGCGTCCATCGTCGCCTCGCCGTTCGTGCGGATGCGGAAGGCGACGGTGCGGGTGCCGTTGCCGTAGCCGAACACCGCGAGCCGGCTGCCCGCCTGCGTCGCCGTGACGCGCACGAAGGCCGCCGCGTCGTCCTGCATCGCGGTGGCGAAGCCATCCAGCGACGTGAAGCGGTCTTCCACTTCGCGCAGCGGATCGACGATGGGTTTCACGAGGAATTGCGTGCCCTCGCTTTCCGCCTCGGGAGGAATGAACATCCAGAAGTCGCCGCCGCCGTCCACGCCGTCCCAGTTGTAGTTCGTCCGTTCGGCGAACATGCGCGTGAAATTGGGCGCGCGCTGGCTCATGTCCAGTCCGCGCTTGTATTTGAAATAGTAGTACGGCTCCCACGTGTTCTGCGTCATGCGGCCCCGGTAGCCGCCCTGCAGCGTCTTGTAGATCACGGTGGGCACGCCGTGGGCGTCCGTGTGCGCGGCGGTCGGCACCCAGGGCGTGTCGTAGCCCAGCATGAAGCCGGCGAAATACTCCGTCGCGTCGAGGATGCGGTCGTTCAGGAATTCGTACGGCCCCACGGCATCCGGCGCCGTCGACGCCGTGCCGTTCACGGGGTCGACCTTCTGGTCCTGCGCCATCAGGAGACGTGCGAGGATGCTCATGTTGGTGACGTCGCCCGCGCCGTGCGCCTGGTCGCGGCCCATCTCCACGTGCTCCACCATCGGGGTCACCGCCTCGCCGGTCAGGTCGTTCTTCGTCACCAGGCGGAACAGCTGCTTGATCGAACCGTTCTGGCCCTGGTCGACGGCCGTCCGGTTGATGGTGAACCATTCGACCCCCTCGTTCCAGCGGGCCCGGTTGCCGGTGAAGGCGTAACCGGACATGGACCCCAGCAGCGCGTACAGGTGCTGGTTCATGAAGTGGTCGGGACTGTGGTTGAACGTCTCGGTGACGGGCACGATCAGGTTGTTCGTCAGGTTCACCGTATCCTGGTCGGTCCAGGCCAGCGCCGCCGTCTGGCAGCTCGTGGTGCGCATGATGTCGGCCGCGGCCATCATCCGGCTCATGGGAATGCCCGTGTGGATGTGCGCGTCCGTGTAATAGACATACTGGGCGGGGTCCATCTGCGCCCAGATGCGGATCAGGCGCATCGCGTTGGCGCGGTAGGTTTCGTCGCCCGTCACGTAGTACAGGATGGCCTGCGTATAGGCACTCAGGGAGTCCGCGATGAACTTGGATTCCACGCCCTGGCTGTTGAACGCGACCACCGCCGGCCGGGTCGGGTCGGCGCCGCTCTGGTTCTTCGACGCCACCGTCTTCGACGCGGCGCCGGACAGCAGCATCATGTTGAAGTACGTGTTCCAGGGCTCCTTCTGCGCCTGCACCGCGGCGCGCATGTTCTCCAGGACGTCCCTGGTGACGCCCACGCCGGGATGCTTGAACCCGTTCGCGTCGACGAATTCGTTGATGGTGGGCTGGTAGTTCGTGACGATCGTCTGGATCGTGTCGGCCGCGACGGCGTCGTGCGCGGCAGGCAGCAGGGTCGCGACGGCGAGCGACACCGCCAGCGCCGCTGCCCGCAACGCGGGCGTGCGGGTACGGAATTTACACATTGTAGTCTCCTGTTCGGTATTGTTTTTGCGGGATCCTCGACGACGTTTTTGTTATCGATACCCCGAACCGAGTCTAGCATGCGTAACCCGTCAGCAGACCTGCCATTCCGAAATATTTGTGATCGATACCAGAATCGGTATCAGTCCGGCACGACGGCCGTGGCCTCGATTTCCACCCGCGCGCGGTCCTCGATCAGCGCGCGCACTTCGACGGCCGTCATGGCGGGATAATGGGCGCCGATGATCTCGCGATAGACTCCGCCGAGGGCGCTGCCGGCGGCCAGGTATTCGCGCTTGTCGACCACGTACCACGTCATGCGCACGATGTGCTCCGGCCCCGCGCCCGCCTCGCGCAGGACGTCCACGACGTTGCGCAGGGCCTGGCCCGCCTGCGCCGTGAAATCGTCGCTGTCGAACTGCCCGTCCGCGTTCCAGCCGATCATCCCGCTCACGAACACGAGGCGGCCGCGCGCCGCGATGCCGTTCGCGTACCCGCGCGGGCGCGGCCAGCCGGGTGGTTGGAGTATTTCCATGTTCACGCTTCCTTCGACTCGCGCAGCAGTTCGCGCGCGATGATAAGTTGCTGCACTTCGGTGGCGCCCTCGTAGATGCGCAAGGCCCGGATCTCGCGGTACAGCCGCTCCGCCGGATGGCCGCTCGTGACACCGAGCCCGCCGAACATCTGCACCGCCGCGTCGATTACCTGCTGCGCCGACTCGGTCGCCGCCATCTTCGCCATCGCCGCTTCCTTCGTCACCTTGCCGCCGCGGTCGCGTTCCCACGCCGCGCGGTAGGTCAGCAGCGCGCTCGCGTCGATGCTCAATGCCATCTGCGCGAGTTTCGCCTGCGTCAGCTGGAAATCGGCGAGCGTCTGGCCGAACATCGGCCGCTGCGTCGCATGGGCCAGCGCCTCGTCGAACGCGCGCCGCGCGAACCCGAGGGCGGCCGCCGCGACGGACGTGCGGAACACGTCCAGCGTCGCCATCGCGACCTTGAACCCCTGCCCCGCCGCACCGATGCGCTGCGCCGCGGGCACCCGGCACCCCTCGAAACGCAGCCGTGCCAGCGGGTGCGGTGCGATGACGGCGATGCGTTCCGCGATCGTAAAGCCCGGCGTATCGGCGTCGACGATGAACGCGCTGATGCCGCGCGCCCCCGGCGCCTCGCCCGTGCGCGCGAACACGACGTAGAAGTCCGCGATGCCGCCGTTGGAGATCCACGTCTTGTCGCCGTCGAGGATGTACGCGTCGCCGTCGGGCCGCGCCGCGCAGCGCATGGCGGCGACGTCGGAACCGGCGTCCGGCTCGGACAGCGCGAACGCCGCGATCGCCGAACCGCGGGCCACACGCGGCAGATAGCGCTCGCGCTGGACCTCGGTCCCGAACAGGCTGATCGCGCCCGAGCCCAGTCCTTGCATCGCGAACGCGAAGTCGGCGAGCCCGTTGTGGCGCGCCAGCGTCTCGCGGATCAGGCAGATGGCCCGGGTGTCGATGGGAGAACCGCCTGCGCCGATCGCGTGGCGCAGCCAGCCGCCCTCTCCCAGCAGGCGCACGAGGCGCCGGCAGTCGGCGTCCACATCGCCGCCGTGCAGGTCGCGCACGTGCGCGGCGGCCCACTCGTCCAGCGCCGCTTCCAGGTCGACGTGGCGCCCGTCGAAGAACGGCCACTCGAGATAACGCTTATCGGCCATGTCAATCTCCTTCGAAGCGGGGCGCCGTCTTCGCCACGAAGGCGTGATACGCCCGTTGAAAGTCGTTGGTCGCCATGCAGATCGCCTGCGCCTGCGCCTCTGCCTCGAGGGCATCCGCGAGGCCCATCGACCATTCCTGCTGCAGCATCTTCTTGGTCATCGCATGCGCGAACGTCGGCCCTTCGGCGAGGCTCCGCGCCAGTGCCCGCGCCTCGCCCGGCACGTCGTCCGGCGCGCACAGGCGGCTATAAAAGCCCCAGCGCTCGCCCTCCTCGGCCGACATCGCCCGGCCCGTGTACAGCAGTTCCGCCGCCCGTCCCTGGCCGATGAGGCGCGGCAGGATCGAACAGGCGCCCATGTCGCAGCCGGCCAGGCCGACCTTGGTAAACAGGAACGCCGTGCGCGCGCGGGTGCTGGCGAGCCGCAGGTCGGACGCCATGGCGAGGATCGCGCCGGCCCCCGCGCACACGCCGTCCACGGCCGCCACGATGGGCTGCGGGCACGCCAGCATCGCTTTGACGAGGTCGCCCGTCATGCGCGTGAACGCGAGCAGGCCGGGCATATCGAGTTGCGTGAGCGGCCCGATGATCTCGTGGACGTCGCCGCCGGAGCAGAAATTCCCGCCCGCGCCGGTGAGCACGACCGCCTTCACGTCGTCCGCGTACGCGAGCGCGCGGAACAGGTCGCGCAGCTCCGCATACGACTCGAACGTCAGCGGGTTCTTGCGCTCGGGGCGGTTCAGCGTGATGGTGGCCACGCCGCCGTCCGCCTCGTAGAGGAAATGTTCGGCGCGGTAGCCGGCCAGCTTCGTGCGGTGCATCGTCGTCTCCTAATCCTGGTCGTTCAGGTGCCGCTTCATCGTGTCCAGCAGCGCGATCATGGTGGCCTTGTCCGCGCCCGCCACGTCGCGGAACAGGTCCGCCACCCAGCCTTCGTGCACGGCCGCCATCTCCACGAACACCGTGCGCCCGCGCGGCGTCAGCTTCAGCATGTACGCGCGCCCGTCCTGCGGGTCGGGCACGCGCACGACCAGTTCCTCGCGCTCGAGCTGGTCGGCGATGCCGGTGACGTTGCCGCCGGTGACCATCATCCGCTTCGACAGCTCGCCCATCCGCAAGCCCTCAGGATGGCGCTCCAATTGCGCCATCAGGTCGAAGCGCGGCAACGTGATGCCGAACGTGGACCGCAGCCGGCTGCGGATCGTGTTTTCCACGCGCACGGTGCAGGACAGCAGGCGCACCCACAGCTTCAGGTCGAGCGGGGCGTCGTCGGACGGCGTCACATCACCTCCCCGCCGGCCACGGCGATGGCCTGGCCGTTCATCGCCGCGGCACCGGGCATGCACAGCCACGCGACGGCGTGCGCCACTTCGTCCGGCTGCACGAGCCGGCCCTGCGGATTGGCGGATGCCAGTTCCGCGCGTGCCTGGTCCGCGGTCCGCCCCGTCTTGCGTACGATGTTGGCGACGGCGTCCGCGACGATATCCGTGTCGGTAAAGCCCGGGCACACGGCGTTCACGGTGATGCCTTTGTTGGCCATTTCCAGCGCCAGCGCGCGCGTGAGGCCGACGAGGCCGTGCTTCGCCGCGCAGTACGCGGCCACGTAGCGGTAACCCGTCAGGCCGGCTGTCGACGCTACATTCACGACGCGGCCCCAGCCGCCGTCCAGCATGGCGGGCAGCGCGGCCTGGATGCAGTGGTATGCGCCGGTCAGGTTCACGTCCAGCATGCGCTGCCACAGCGCGGCGTCCGTGCGCCCGAACGGCGCCGACGCGGCCTGGCCCGCGTTGTTGACGAGGATGTCCACGGCACCCGCCCGCGCGAACGCGGCCGCCACGCCGTCCGCATTCGTCACGTCCACCATCCGCCAGGCCGTGTCGCCGCCCAATCCCGCCGCCGCGGCTTCCAGCGCGCGGGCGTCGCGCGCCATCAACGTCACGCGTGCGCCCTGTGCCCGCAGCGCGCACGCGACCGCAAAACCAATGCCCCGGCTGGCGCCCGTCACGACGGCATGTTTTCCTTGCAGCGTCTCCATCAACCCTCCTGCTTGCGTTCGCGTTCCAGGTTCCGTTCCAGCTGCGCCTTCCCGGCCAGGTACTGCTTCGGCCACGCAACCGCCGTGTAGCCGATCTTCGCCGCCTCCGCCAGCGTCCACGCGGGATTCGCCAGATGCGGCCGGCCCACCGCGCACAGGTCCGCGCGCCCGGCCGCGATGATGCTGTTCGCGTGATCGGCCTCGTGGATCGACCCGACGGCGATCGTCGGGATGCCCGCCTCGTTGCGGATGCGGTCCGCGAACGGCGTCTGGTACATGCGGCCGAACAGGGGCCGTTCCTGCTTGCTCACCTGGCCCGACGAGCAGTCGATCATGTCGGCACCCGCGTCCCTGAACAGGCGCGCGATGTGCACGGCGCCGGCGGGCGCGATGCCACCGTCGACCCAGTCGTGCGCGGAGATGCGCACGCTCATCGGCTTCCCCGCCGGCCACGCGGCCCGCATCGCCCGGAACACGCGCAGCGGATAGCGGCAGCGGTGTTCCAGGCTGCCGCCGTAGTCGTCCGTCCGGCGGTTCGTGAGCGGCGAGATGAACGACGACAGCAGGTAGCCGTGCGCGCAATGCAGTTCCAGCCAGTCGAATCCGGCCGCGTCGGCCGCCAATGTGGCGCGCACGAAATCGGCTTGCACACGCGCGAGATCGTCTTCCGTGGCGGCGCGCGCCACCTGCGAGATCCCCGGCAGGTACTGCTGTTCCGACGCCGCGATCAGGGGCCAGTTGTGGTCCGGGAGCGGCTGGTCGATGCCGTCCCACATCGGCCGCGTGGAACCTTTCGGGCCGGCGTGGCCCAGCTGGATGCCGATGCGCGCGTCGGTACGGTCATGGACGAAGTCCACGATGCGCTTCCATGCGGCCGTGTGCTCCGGCGCGTACATGCCCGGACACGCCGGCGTGATGCGGGCGTCGGCCGACACGCACGTCATTTCCGCCATCACGAGCGCCGCCCCGCCCAGCGCCCGCGCGCCCAGGTGCACGAGGTGGTAGTCGCCGGGGACGCCGTCGACGGCCGAATACTGGGCCATCGGCGACACGACGATGCGGTTCTTCAGGAAGACGTCGCGCACGCGCAGCGGCGTGAACATCGGCGGCATGCGGGTATTCTCCGGCATCGCCACGCCCGCCCGCGCGCACGCGCGCCGCGCGAACCAGTCCTCGACATGCGCGACGTAGCCGGGGTCGCGCAGGCGCAGGTTCTCGTGCGAGATGCGCTGGCTGCGCGTGAGCATCGAGTACGCGAACTGCTCGGCGTCCAGCGCACCGTAGCGCGCCACGTTCTCGAACCATTCCATCGAATTGCGCGCGGCCGACTGCAGCTTCAGCACTTCGACGGTGCGGCTGGCCTGGTACGCGTCCAGCGCGGCGCGCACGTCGCCGCCGTGTTCCCCCACACAGCGGGCAAGTTCGATCGCATCTTCCAGCGCCAGCTTGGTCCCGGAGCCGATCGAGAAGTGCGCCGTGTGCGCCGCGTCGCCCATCAGGACCACGGGGATGTTCCCGTTCCAGTGGACCCACCGCTCGCACACGATGCGGGGAAACGCGATCCAGATGGCGGCCCCGCGCAAGTGGCTCGCGTTCGACAGCAGCGGATGCCCGTCCAGGTGTTCGGCGAACAGCCGCTCGCAGAAGGCGATGCCCTCTTCCTGCGGCATGTCCGCGAGGCCCGCCCGGCGCCATACGTCCTCTGGGGTCTCGACGATGAACGTCGACGTGTCGCCGTCGAACTGGTAGATGTGGGCCTGGAACCAGCCGAACACCGTCTCCTTGAACACGAACGTGAACGCATCGAATTTCTTTTTCGTGCCGAGCCACACGAAGCGGCAGCGGCTCGTCTCGACGGACGGCTGGAACGTATCCGCATGGCGCGTCCGGATGCGGCTGTTGATGCCGTCGGCCGCGACGACGAGGTCGGCCCCGTAGCGCGCGGCGGCGGCCTGGTCGTCGCGCACGTCCGTCTCGAACACGAGTTCCACGCCCAGTTCCTCGCAGCGCTGCTGCAGGATGTTCAAGAGCCGCTTGCGGCCGATGCCGCAGAACCCGTGGCCGCCGGACGTGATCCGCTCGCCCTTGAAGAAGACGTCGATGTCGTCCCAGTGGTTGAACGCCTGCAGGATGCTGCGGGCCGTCGGTTCGTCGGCGGCGACGAGGTTGCCGAGCGTCTGGTCGGAGAACACGACGCCCCAGCCAAACGTGTCGTACGGGCGGTTGCGCTCGACGACGACGACGCGGTGCGCCGGGTCCTGCCGCTTCATCAGCAGGGCGAAGTACAGGCCGGCGGGTCCGCCGCCGATGCAGACGATGTTCATGATTGCCGGAGTTTGTAGCGCTGCAGCTTGCCCGTCTCCGTGCGCGGCAGCTTGTCGGTGAAGCGCACGGCGCGCGGGTATTTGTACGGCGCGATCTGCGCCTTGACGAAGTCCTGCAGCAGGCGCGCCGTGTCCGGCGTCGGGTCGAACCCGGGCTTGAGCACGACGTGCGCCTCCACGATCTGGCCGCGCTCCTCGTCCGCCCTGCCCACGACGCCGCACTCGGCGACGGCCGGATGCCGCAGCAGCACCTCTTCCACCTCCGCGCCCGCGATGTTGTAGCCGGCCGAGATGATCATGTCGTCCGTGCGCGAACGGTAGTAAAAATAGCCGTCGGCGTCCGTCTCGTAGCTGTCGCCCGTCAGGTTCCAGCCGTTCAGCACGTAGTCGCGCTGGCGCTCGTCGGCCAGGTAGCGGCAGCCCGTCGGGCCCTTGACGGCCAGCCGGCCGACCACGCCCGGGCCGACCGGCGCGCCGTCATCGTCGAGGATGCAGGCGCGGTAGCCGGGGACGGGCCTGCCGGTCGCGCCGGGCCGGATGTCCGCGCCGCTCGCCGAGATGAAGATGTGCAGCAGCTCCGTCGCGCCGATCCCGTCGACCAGGTCGATGCCGGTCGCCGTCTTCCAGCCTGCGCGCGTCGCCAGCGGCAGCGCCTCGCCCGCGGACACGCATTTGTGCAGCGAACGCAGGTCGTAGCGCGCGACGAGGGATGTCATCTGGCGGTAGAAGGTGGGCGCCGTGAAGCAGACGGTGGCGTTGTACCGCTCGATCGCGGCGAGCAGCCCTTCGGGCGTCGGCTTGTCGAGCAGGACGCCCGCCGCACCCGCGCGCAGCGGGAACAGCAGCAGCCCGCCCAGGCCGAACGTGAAGGCCAGCGGCGGCGTGCCGATGAAGACGTCGTCCGCGTGCGCGCCCAGCGTGTGCGGCGGGAAGCAGTCGCAGATCGCCAGGATGTCGCGGTGGAAGTGCATGGTGCCCTTCGGGACGCCGGTCGTGCCGGACGTGAAGGCGATCAGGCACACGTCGTCCGCCGCCGTGTCCACCGGTGCAAACTGCGCGTCGTGGCGGGCCATGCGCGCTTCCAGGCCGTCCGGGTCCTGGAAATACACGACGGGCGGACGATCCGGGACCTGATCGAGTTCGTCCGCCAGCGTCCGGGCACACAGCACGGCGTTCACCTTCCCCTTGTCGAGGATGATGCCGAGCTCGCGCGCCCTCAGCAGAGGCATGGTGGGCACGGCGACGAGGCCCGCCTTGAACACGGCGAGGATCGCGGCCGCCATCATGGGACAGTTGGCGCCGCGCAGCAGCACACGGTTGCCGGGGACGAGGCCCAGGTCCGTGCGCAGCACGTGGGCGATGCGGTCGACGTGCTGTTTGAGGTTGGCGTACGTCCAGGTGATGGTGTCGGCCAGGATGGCGGTGCGGTCGCCGCGCCCGGCGTCGACGTGGCGGTCGAGCAGCTCCGCCACGCAGTTCAGCCGCGCGGGATACTGGAGCGCGGGCAGGTCGAACACGAGGTCCGGCCACAGGTCGACGGGCGGGAGGTGATCCCGCGCGAACGTGTCGACATGGGCCGAAGGACTTGACTCTGCAGCGGACAAGCTCGTCATGAAGCGCCCCCGGAGAAAAGATCGGTCTGGAACCGGGAGATACTTTAAGCCTAAAGTAATTCAGGACGCAAGCCGGGTTGCATAGACAAGCGCATACGGTGACAACCCTACGGACAGATCGATGACGAACGTCTTCCCCAAGCGTCTTCATACATCAGATCGGAGAGCCGACGTCGCTCATCCCAGCCTTCCATTTCGAGCATGGGTGCCGGATAAAACGCTTCCACGTGACCGACGCACAGCACGGCGATCGGCATGCTGTCCGGCGGCATGCCGCACAGTTCGCGTATGGTCTGCGGATCGAACAGGGAGACCCAGCCGACGCCGATTCCTTCGGCGCGTGCCGCAAGCCAGAAATTCTGAATCGCACACGCAGCCGAGGCCAGGTCCATTTGCGGCATGGTACGCCGGCCGAAGATATAGGGTTCACGCTTGTCCATCAGTCCGACCACCAGCACTTCGGCGCACTGCAGAATTCCCTCCACTTTCAACCGCATGAATTCGTCCGCGCGCTGACCGAGCGCGTGTGCAGTCAGGATGCGCTCCTCTTCCACATGCGCGTGGATCCTGGCGCGAAGCGCCCGGTCGCCGATCCGGATGAAGCGCCACGGTTGCATCAGTCCGACGCTGGGCGCATCGTGGGCCGCCGCGACAAACCGTTCGAGTTGTTCCGGATCGAGCGGCATGTCCAGGAAATGGCGCATGTCGCGCCGCTCGCGGATGGCCCGGTACACGCCGTCGACTTCAGCGGGCGGGAAAGCGTTCGCGTTCATGCATTGCATCCTTCGTCGCCATGTTGATGAAAGACGAGTTCCTGCACGCGCCGCCCATGGCACAGGTGCTCCTCGATGATCCGGTCCATGTTTTCCGGTGTGACGTTGTAGTACCAGGTACCGTCGGGCTGGACGCACATGATCGGGCCGCCTTTGCACGCGGCGAAACAGCTTACCCGGCTCCGCTTGACGCGCAGATCCCCCGCGGTCAGTCCCGCCTGTTTGAGCTTGTCGCCGAGGCTGTCGAACAATGCCTGGGCCTGGCCATCGGCCGCACACCGCGGCCCCGTGCAAACCAGCAAGTGCCGGCGATACGCGCCGATGTGCGGCTTGCCGACGACCGGCTCATCGTACTTGCTCATGCTTCGCTTTCCTCCGTTATGTTGGCATCGGCATCCGCCGAAGGTTCTATCAGGTGACAATCGAGCAAGTATAATGTCTGCGTCTGGTGCCGCACGTGTGTTCACACGGACGGTTAAACGGGAAACACGTGGTTGCGCCGGTTCAGCCGGCAAACCAGGGTGTGCTGCCCCCGCAACGGTAAGCAAGCGTCGTCCCCGACGACAGACTGTCTCCACGCGCCACTGTGCCGCCGGCATGGGAAGGCGAGACGGTCAGCCTTGCCAGCCCGGATACCGGCCAGACAGGTGGCGCACGCAGTCAAACGCGCGCGTCGTTCGGTCGCGCTCACGGGGAAGTGGGCGCGATTGCAGCTTCAAACTCCACAATGAAAAATAAACTGATCTTCGGCATCGCCGGAGCGGTGTGCGCCTCCGCGCATGCCCTGGCGCAGGCTGACTCGCCTGCCACCGTACGCGTCACCGGCCACTACGACAACGGCGTCGGCACGTCGGACGCCGCCAGCGAAGGCACCGTCACCGCAGAACTCATCGCCAATCGTCCCGCGCTGCGGCCGGGCGAGATCCTCGAATTCGTGCCCGGCGTGATCGTGACGCAGCACAGCGGCGACGGCAAGGCGAACCAGTACTTCCTGCGCGGTTTCAACTTGGACCACGGCACCGATTTCGCCACGTTCGTCGACGGCATGCCGGTCAACATGCGCACGCACACGCACGGCCAGGGGTACACGGACCTGAACTTCCTCATTCCCGAACTGGTCGGCAAGGTCCATTACCGCAAGGGGCCTTATTACGCGGACGAAGGCGATTTCGCATCGGCCGGCGCCGCCCACATGGCGTTCGTCGACCGGCTCGATGGGGGGCGCGCATCGGCCACCGTGGGCGAGCACGCGTATGTCCGCACCCTGCTCGCCGATTCGACGGCCGCAGCGGACGGCAACCTGCTGTATGCGCTGGAACTGGCGCACAACAACGGCCCCTGGGGCACGCCCGAGGCATTTCACAAATCGTCCGCGCTGTTGCGCTACAGCGCAGGCACGCGCGCCGGGCGCTTCAGCGTCACGGCCCTCGCCTACCGGGGCGCCTGGCATGCGACGAGCCAGATCCCGCTGCGCACGGTCGCTGCGGGCGCCCTCGGCGCGTTCGGCGCCGTCGACCCGACGGACGGCGGCCACGCGTCCCGCTACAGCGTATCCGCCGAATGGCGCCGGCGCGCCGCGGACACGCTGTGGGAAGGCCATGCGTACGTGATGCGCTCGGATCTCGCGCTGTACAACGACTTTACCTACTTCCTCGACGACCCGGTCCACGGCGACCAGTTCCTGCAGACGGAGCGCCGTACGATGACGGGCTTCGACCTGACCGGCACCCGGTTCGGCGAACTGGCCGGCCGGCGAATGGCCAACGCGGTTGGCGTGCAGGGCCGGTTCGACCGCATCGCCCCGCTCGGCCTGTATGCGACCGAACGCCAGCAGCTGCTGCGCACGATTGCCGAATCCGCCGTCTCCGAGGGCAGCATCGCGCTGTGGTACCAGAACACCTTGCAATGGACGCCGTGGCTGCGGTCCATCGTCGGCGGGCGCTACGACCGGTATCGCTTCCGTGTCGGCAGTTCGATCCGGGAGAACGCCGGGACGGCCGGCGACCATGTCGTGTCGCCGAAGGTGTCGCTGGTGTTCGGCCCGTGGGCCAGGACGGAATGGTTCGCGAACTACGGCGAGGGCTTCCACAGCAATGACGCGCGCGGCACGACGGCAAGGGTGGCGGCAAAGGAGCGCGTGCCCGTCGACCCGGTGACACCGCTCGTCAAGACGCGCGGCGCCGAGATCGGCGTGCGCAGCGAGATCGTCCCGGGGCTACAAACATCGGCCGCGCTGTGGACGATGCGGTCCGGCTCCGAACTCGTGTTCTCCGGTGACGCCGGCGACACGGCCCCCAGCCGCGCCAGCAAGCGTTCCGGCATCGAGTGGAACAACCACTACATCGTCAACCGGTGGCTGCTGCTGGACCTCGACCTGGCAGCATCGCGCGCCCGTTACACGACGTTCGATCCGGCCGGCCTCCATGTGCCCGGCGCGCTCGGGAAGGTAGCCTCGTTCGGCGCCGCCTTGAACGACGTGGGACCGTGGTCGGGCGCGTTCCAGCTGCGCTACTTCGGCCCGCGCCCGCTGGTCGAAGACGACAGCGTCCGCTCGGCCGCCACGGCGGTGGGCTACCTGCGCGTGGGATACCGGATCGGGCGCCGCTGGCAATTGACGGCCGACGTGTTCAACGTGTTCGACCGGCGGGCGAGCGACGTGGACTATTACTACGCCTCGCGCCTGCCGGGCGAGCAGGCGCAGGGTGTCGATGATATCCACTACCACCCGGTCGAACCGCGCACGGCGCGCCTGACCCTGCGCGCGACGTTGTAAACGTATCGCGCATGAGCACGTCCTGACATCCGATTCGATGTCAGGACGCTGAATCGCCGCGGGCCTCGATGACGACAGGCGGCAACGCCTGCGTCGCCTGTATTCGAGAACCGATGCGGCCGCCGCGAACGAAAAAAAGCCAGCTTATCGCTGGCTTTCTTTTTTGTTCCGATTGGCCGACTCGCTGATGAAATCCAAGCGCTTGAATCGAAACTTGAATCCTGGTGGGCGGTGCAAGTTTCGAACTTGCGACCCCAGCAGTGTGAATGCTGTGCTCTACCCCTGAGCTAACCGCCCTACTTTCTACTGTTTTGCTGCGATTGCGTCGCTGCAATGACGAGCATTATAGGGGGAGTTTTGCGTTTTGTCACCCCTGCGGAGAATATTTTCTCCAAACACATTCTCCCTTCACGCCTTTGTCGAGCGCGGCAAGGACATTCTCGTGCTCGGCGAGCTCGTCGGCGGCGGCCGGCAGCACGAGGATCTCGCCCAGCGGACCCGCTTCCAGCACGATGCCGCCGCCGCTCGCCTCGACCTCGACGTCCATCGACAGCGTGTTCTGGCCGCGCGTCATCGCCAGGTAGACGTCGGCCAGCAGTTCCGAGTCCAGCAGTGCGCCGTGCAGCTTGCGGTGCGCGTTCGAGATGCCGTAGCGGTCGCACAGCGCGTCCAGCGAGTTGCGCTTGCCCGGGTGCAGTTCCTTCGCGTGCACAAGGGTGTCGATGACGCCCGAGCAGTGTTCGATGAACGGCGGCAGGCCCATGCGCTCGAACTCGTGGTTCAGGAACGCGAGGTCGAATGGTGCGTTGTGGATGATGATCTCGGCGCCCTGCACGAATTCGCGCAGCTCATGGGCGATCTCGTGGAATTTCGGCTTATCGCTGAGGAACTCGGTCGTCAGGCCGTGGACCGCCAGTGCCGCTTCGTCCGAGTCGCGCTCGGGATTGATGTACCGGTGGAAGTTGTTGCCGGTCAGCTTGCGGTTGAAGATCTCGACGCAGCCGACCTCGATGATGCGGTCGCCGGTGCGCGGATTCAGGCCTGTGGTTTCGGTATCGAGGACGATTTGGCGCATGCGCGTGAAGACTCAAAAAAGCGTGGAAAGAACCGGTAAGTATAACAAAATCAGCGCTTTACCGAAGCCGCACCCATGTTCGCCAGGGTGTCCGCGCGCTCGTTGCCGGGATGGCCGTTGTGGCCGCGCACCCAGCGCCATTCGACCGCGTGCTGCTGCTGGGCGGCGTCCAGCGCCTTCCACAGGTCGTCGTTCTTGACGGGTTCCTTCGTCGCCGTCTTCCAGCCGCGCGCCTTCCAGCCGTGGATCCATTCGGAGATGCCTTTCTGGACGTACTGGCTGTCCGTGTGCAGGACGATCTGGCACGGGCGGTTGAGGACGGTCAGCGCCTCGATCACGGCGCGGAGTTCCATGCGGTTGTTGGTCGTGTTCGGCTCGCCGCCGAAGATTTCCTTTTCATGGCCGCCATCGGCCACGAGCAGCGCGCCCCAGCCGCCGGTGCCCGGATTTCCCTTGCAGGCGCCGTCGGTAAAAATCTCAACTTTGGTCATGCTGCGTTGTCTTCCTTGTGTGACTTACTTGTGATGTTCGTTGCGGTTCGTGGCCGGCACCGCCTGCGGCGCCTTGGCGGCCTTCTTGTTCCAGGCCGGGCCGATGATGTGCATGCCCTTCACGCGCTTGATCGCGTGGACCATGTACACGGCGCCGAGATACGGCCACCAGCGCCGCCCCGCTCCTTCGACGAAGGCGAAGCGGTTGAGCCATTGCGCGGTCCGGAACGGCGGCGCGTAGCAGCCGAAATGGCTACGCGTGACGCCGAGATTCAACAATTTTAACCAGTCTTTCAGGCGCGGCATAGAGATGAACTCCCCCGCCGCCGGCAGGTAGTCGTTGCGCGTGATGCGTCCCATCCCCTGGCGCACGCCCCACAGGCTGGCCGGGTTGAAGCCGCAGATGATCACCTGTCCCTCCGGGATCAGGACGCGCTCGACTTCGCGCAGCACCTGGTGCGGCTCGGCCGCGAATTCGAGCACGTGCGGCAGCACGACGAGGTCCAGGCTTTGCGACGCGAACGGCAGCTCGGCGAAATCCAGCGCCACCGCGATCTGCTTGCCGGTGCCGGCATAGACGAGCTCATTGGCCGTCGACGTGCGCGTCGCGGCCTGCCATTTGTTGGGCATGCGGTTGGCGGCCAGCGCGTCGATCTGCGGCACGCCGATCTGGACCGCGTTGAAGCCGAAGATATCGACCGTCAGCTCGTCCAGGCACGCCTGCTCCCAGGCGCGCACGTACGCGCCCGCCGGCGATTGCAGCCAGCGGTCGAGCGCTATAATGGATTTTTCGGATGCCGCGCTGTCCATGCCCAACCTTTATCGATTCCCATATGATACCCGTGCCCACTGAGCTTGCCGTCCTGACGGTGCCCGCGTTCAAGGATAACTATCTCTGGATCATCCACGACGGCGTGCATGCGGCAGTGGTCGACCCGGGCGACGCCGAACCGATCCTTGCGGCCCTGCAGGCGAATGGCCTCACCCTGACCGCCATTCTACTCACCCATCACCATGCTGACCACATCGGCGGCGTGACGCGCTTGCTCGAACACAGCAACGTGCCCATCTTCGGTCCGCGCAACGACGGCATCGCCGTCGTCAGCCACCCGGTGGGCGAAGGGGATCGCGTCAAGGTGCCCGGCCTGGCCCTCGAACTCGCCGTGCTGGCCGTCCCCGGCCACACGAAGGGCCACATCGCCTACGTGCGCGAGGACGCGGGGGCACACTGGCTGTTCTGCGGGGACACGCTGTTCGGCGGCGGCTGCGGCCGCCTGTTCGAAGGGACGCCGGCGCAGATGATGGCGTCGCTCGCGAAGCTGGCCGCCCTGCCCGACGATACGCTGGTCTACTGCGCCCACGAATACACGCTGTCGAACCTGCGCTTCGCCGAAGCACTGGAACCGGGCAACCGCGCGCTGCAGCTGCGCATCGCGCACGACAGCCAGCTGCGCGGGACGCACCTGCCGACGATCCCGTCGACGATCGCGATCGAAAAGGCGACGAATCCCTTCCTACGCACGCGCGAGCCCGCCATCATCGGGAGCCTGACGGCCGCCGGACGCCTCGCGCCAGGTGCGGACCCGGTCACGGTATTCGCGGCGCTGCGGGAGTGGAAGAACGTGTTTTGAGCGTGACGACGCAACCGCCGGGAGATGGCGGTTGCGTGTGAGGGAGTGATTCAGATTTCTTCGTACAGCGGCAGCGTCAGGAACTCGGCGAAGTCTTCCGACGTCGACATCTGTTCGAAGATCTGCGCGGCGCGCTCATAGGTCGGGCTGTCGCCGTTCGGGGCCGCCGCCTTCGCGTTGGCCAGCTCCTCCGGGATCATGGCGCGCACCATCTCGGCCGTGACCTTGCGGCCGTCTTCCAGCACGCCCTTCGGCGAACGGATCCACTGCCACACCTGCGAACGGCTGATCTCGGCGGTGGCCGCGTCTTCCATCAGGTTGTGGATCGGCACGCAGCCGTTGCCGGCCAGCCAGGCGCCCAGGTAGTGGATGCCCACGTTGATGTTGTAGCGCAGGCCCGCTTCCGTGATCGGCGCCTCCGGGCGGAAGTCCAGCAGGTCCCTGGCCGTCACTTCGACGTCCGGACGCTGCTTGTCGATCTGGTTCGGGCGGTCGCCCAGCACCTTCTTGAACTCGGTCATGGCCAGCTCGACGAGGCCCGGGTGCGCGACCCAGCCGCCGTCGTAGCCGTCGGTGGCGTCGCGTGCCTTGTCGTTGCGGACGCCGCCCATCGCGACTTCGTTCTTTTCCGGATCGTTCTTGATCGGGATCAGTGCCGCCATGCCGCCGATCGCCGGTGCGTTACGCTTGTGGCAGGTCTTCAGCAGCAGCAGCGCGTAGGCGCGCATGAACGGTGCCGTCATCGTGACCTTCGGCCGGTCGGCCAGGCAGAAGTCCTTGTCCAGCTTGAACTTCTTGATGCACGAGAAGATGTAGTCCCAGCGGCCCGCGTTCAGGCCGGCGCTGTGCTCGCGCAGCTCGTACAGGATCTCGTCCATCTCGAACGCGGCGACGATCGTCTCGATCAGCACGGTCGCCTTGATGGTGCCCTGCGGCAGGCCCAGTTCGTTCTGGGTCATGACGAAGATGTCGTTCCACAGGCGCGCTTCCTGGTGCGATTCCATCTTCGGCAGGTAGAAGTACGAACCGGCGCCGCGGGCCAGTTGTTCCTTCGCGTTGTGGACCATGAACAGGGCGAAGTCGAAGATGCCGCCCGAGATGCGCTTGCCGTCGACGAGGACGTGCTTTTCGTCCAGGTGCCAGCCGCGCGGACGGACGACCAGCGTCGCGACCTTGTCGTTCAGCTTGTATTGCTTGCCGTTCTGTTCCAGCGAGATCGTCTTGCGCACGGCGTCGCGCATATTGATCTGGCCGGTGATCTGGTTGTCCCAGTTCGGCGTGTTGGAGTCTTCGAAGTCGGTCATGTAGCTGTCCGCGCCGGAGTTCAGCGCGTTGATGACCATCTTGCGCTCGACCGGGCCCGTGATTTCCACGCGGCGGCATTCCAGCGCCTTCGGGATCGGGGCGATCTTCCAGTCGCCGTTGCGGATGTGGGCCGTCTCGGGCAGGAAGTCCGGACGCTCGCCGGCGTCCAGGCGTTTCGCGCGCTCGACGCGGGCGGCCAGCAGTTGCTGGCGGCGCGGCTCGAATTCGCGGCTCAGTTTCGCTACCAGCGCGAGCGCTTCCGGCGTGAGGATCTGTTCATAGCCGGGCTTGATCTCGGCCCGGATTTCCATTCCGGCTGGGGTGGCGATGGTCATTGCGTTCTCCTGTTCTAGTATGAAATTTGGATCGTGCCGCAGTTCCTGGCACAAGCCAGCTTGGCGTTTGATATTGCTTCCAGTATATTCACTATTACTCGCCTAAACGAGACAAAAAATATATTCATTTATGCTTTTTTGTCACAAGTGACGAACAGAATCGAGGCATTCCTTTGGACCATTTCCGTCAAATATCCACCTTCGTCGAAGTCATTGCCCGCGGCAGCCTGTCGGCGGCCGCGCGCGCGGAGGGCATCGCGCCGGCCATGATCGGCCGGCGCCTGGACGCGCTCGAAGCGCGGCTGGGCGTGAAGCTCTTACAGCGTACCACGCGCAAGCTGGCGTTGACGGACGAAGGGGCGGTGTTCCTTGAGGATTGCCAGCGGATCCTTGCGGAGCTCGAAGAAGCGGAAGCGGCCGTGTCGGAACGGAGCGCGCGCGCCACAGGGCACCTCGTCGTCTCCGCCCCGGCCGGGTTCGGGCGCCAGCACGTGGCCCCGCTCGTCCCCTCCTTCCTGGCCGAGCACCGCGAAGTGAGCGTGAACCTGAATCTGTCCGACCGTGTCGTCGACGTCATCGGCGAAGGCGTCGACATCGCCATCCGTATCGCGAGCCTGACGGACTCGAACCTCGTCGGCGTGAAGCTCGCGGACAATCACCGCGTCGTGGTCGCGACGCCGGGCTATCTGAAACGCTACGGGACGCCGCAGACGCTCGAAGATCTCTCCAGGCATAATTGTCTGGCGATCAGCAGCCAGGGCAGCCAGCGGGGCTGGACGTTCCGCGACCACGGCAAGATCGTGACGATGAAGGTGAGCGGCAATATGGTGTGTAACGACGGCGCCGTGCTCCACGACTGGGCAATGGCCGGACGCGGGCTGGCGTGGCGCTCGATGTGGGAAGTGAGTTCGGAAATCGAAGCGGGCCTGCTGGTGCCCGTGCTGGAGCAGTTCGCGGCGCCCGGCAACGATATCTATGCCGTATTCGCGCAGCGCCGCCACTTGCCGCTGCGCATCCGCGTCTTCGTCGATTTCCTGCGCCATGCGTATTCCCAGCCGGATTACTGGCGCAAAGCGGGATGACGCAGGATAAAACGGCTGGGCAAAAAAAAATCCTCGGAAATTCCGAGGATTTTTTGTCAGACACTCAGCGGCTTACAGCGGCTGGATGTTCGAAGCTTGTTTGCCTTTCGGACCAGAGGTCACGTCGAAAGAAACGCGCTGGTTCTCTTGCAGCGACTTGAAGCCTTGGGTTTGGATCGCCGAGAAGTGCGCGAACAGGTCTTCGCCGCCTTCGTCCGGGGTGATGAACCCGAAGCCTTTGGAGTCATTGAACCATTTTACGATGCCAGTTGCCATTACAATTTCCTATTTCAGTTGAAGTGGACCGAAGTCCGTTTACGATCGTTTGAAGAAGCAAGAAACAAATGACAGACTAACTGCACTGCTACCGCGAATCCAACGATCCCTAATTATACCGAATAAACCCACATGTACACGGTTTTCGCAAAATAAAACCGGGACCCGTAACAATTCCTGAAGCCAACCATTTTGCGGATCCCATTTGCGTCGGCAGTACGCAAAATATAGGGCATGGAAGCAGATAAAGTTTGTCCTAAATCAAACGATTCTGGGACAGGTGCTTTGTTGTGGCGCTATACGGCGGACTCGTCGTTCGGGTAAGCGACCTTTGGGTCGACGCTGCCCCAGGCGATGAACACGTCCAGCTCGGACAGCCACGCTTCCCACTCTTCCGGGGCGACGGCGTCGAACGTCGTCAGCACGCGCAGGCGCTGTTCCAGCATGCGCGCCTGCTGCCCGAGGATGCGGAATCCGAATGTGGCGGACGAGCCCGCCAGTGTGTGCAGCACCGCATGCATCTGCTCGATCAGCGCCACAGGGGGCCGTTTCGGCTCGAAGGCGTTGCGCGCGGCCGACAGGCGGCCGAGCGTCTGCGGCAGGCTCGCCGCGAATTTATCGTTCAGCTCCGCGAGGCGCGCGAAGAATTCCGCATCCGCAGTCGAGCTCATTTCGTACCAAAGATACGATCGCCGGCATCGCCCAGGCCGGGCACGATATACGCGTGATCGTTCAGGTTGTTGTCGAGCGAGGCCACGTACAGCTTCACGTCCGGATGGGCCTTGTGGAAGACTTCCACGCCTTCCGGTGCCGCGACGAGGGCCAGGAAGATGATCTGGTCGTCCGTCACGCCGCGCTTCTTGAGCACGTCGACGGCGTACACGGCCGAGTTGCCCGTCGCTACCATCGGATCGCACAGGATGAACGTGCGCTCGGTCGTGTCCGGCAGGCGCACGAGGTATTCGACGGGCAGGTGCGTGTCCGGGTCGCGGAAGACGCCGATATGGCCGACGCGGGCCGACGGCACCAGCTCCAGCAGGCCGTCGCTCATGCCGACGCCGGCACGCAGGATCGGCACGATGGCCAGCTTCTTGCCCGCGATGACGGGGGCGTCGATCGTCATCAGCGGCGTGTCGATCTGGCGCGTCGTCAGCGGCAGGTCGCGCGTGATCTCGTAACCCATCAGCAGCGTGATTTCCCTGAGCAATTCGCGGAACGTGCGCGTGGACGTGCCGCGGTCGCGCATGTGCGACAGCTTATGCTGGATCAGGGGATGGTTCAGGATGAACAGGTTCGGGAAGCGCGGATCTTGTTTCATTATGCATGGCCGGCGCTTGTGGCAGCGGCGTGGTTATTTGGTAAATGGCGAGCATTATCCCAGTTTGTCCCGTCGTTTGTCGAAGTTTTATCGCCGCTCATCCACCAGGGCACGGGCGAGGATCGCACCGCAGTCGACCCCGCCCGGCAGCCGGCCGAACGCGCCGCCGACGTCCACGGCGATGCGCGACGCCACGAACGCGTCGGCGACGAACGCCGGCGCATGGCGCAGCAGCAGGCCCGCCTGCACGGCCACGACCAGGTGCTCGGCGAGGCGGCGCGCGCCGAACTCGTCGGCGGCGAGCGTCGCCAGCCCGTCCAGCAGGCGCGCGCAATACGCGTCGAACCGGCTGTCGCGGCCTGCGGCGAGCGCCAGTTCCGCCGCCAGCGCGTCGCGCGTCTCCGGCCCCTTGGAGAACGCGCGCAGCACGTCGAGGCACATCACGTTGCCGGAGCCTTCCCAGATCGAGTTGACGGGGAATTCGCGGTACAGGCGCCCCAGCGGGCCGTCCTCGACATAGCCGTTGCCGCCCATGACTTCCATCGCCTCCGCACCGAACGCCGGGCCGCGCTTGCACAGCCAGTATTTGCCGGCCGGCGTCAGGATGCGGGCCAGCAGCGCCCCGTGCGGGTCGACGGCGCCATCCGGCCCCGGGTCGAAACAGCGCGCCAGCCGCAGCGCGAACGCGGTCGCCGCTTCCGATTCCAGCGCCAGGTCGGCCAGCACGTTCTGCATCAGGGGCTGGTCGGCGAGCTTGCGCCCGAACGCGCTGCGCCCCCGCGCGTGATGCAGCGCGTGGCACAGCGCTGCGCGCATGATGCCGGCCGAACCCAGCACGCAATCGAGGCGCGTGTGGCTGCCCATCTCGAGGATCGTCGGGATGCCCCGCCCTTCCTTGCCGATCATCCAGCCGACGGCGTCGCAGAATTCCACTTCGGACGACGCGTTCGACTTGTTGCCGACCTTGTTCTTCAGGCGCTGCACGCGGATGGCGTTGCGCGTGCCGTCCGGCAGGAAGCGCGGGACGAAAAAGCACGAGAGGCCAGCACTGCCGCCCTCGTCCGCCTGCGCCAGCACGAGGTGCGCATCCGATTGCGGGACCGAGAAAAACCATTTGTGGCCGACGAGGCTCCACGCGTCGCGCCAGTCGGCGCCGAACCGGGTCTCCGCGACGGCCGGGTTCATGCGCGTTGCCCGCGTCGTGTTGGCGCGCACGTCGGTGCCGCCCTGTTTTTCCGTCATGCCCATGCCGATCAGGGCGCCCTGCTTCTGCCCGATGGGCAGCGAGCGCGGGTCGTAGGTGCGCGACAGGATCTTCGGCAGCCAGTGCGCCGCGATGCCTGGGTGCTGGCGCAACGCCGGTACGGAGGCGTACGTCATCGTCACGGGACATTGCGAGCCGTTCTCGACCTGGCCGAACAGCAGGTAGGCGGCCGCGCGCGCGACCTGGGCGCCGGGCCGCGCCTGCTCCCATGGCAGCGAGTGGGCGCCGTTTTCGATCAGCAGGCGCATCAGCTCGTGCCATGCCGGATGGAACTCGACCTCGTCCACGCGATGCCCGCCGCGGTCGAAATTGACGAGGCGCGGCGGGTTGTCGTTCGCCAGCCGGCCGAGGTCCAGCAGGGCGGCGGCGCCGAGTTCCTGCCCCAGCCGCCCGAGCGCGTCCTCCGCCCAGCCGGCACCCTCGCGCGCCAGCCCTTCGCGCAGCGCCGGATCACAGGCGAACAGGTTGACGTCACCGAACGGCGGCGCCTGGTTGAAAACCTCGTGGGTATCGAATCGGTTCATGGCGTCTCCTCCGGATGGGCCGGGTTGTTGCAACTGAGCATCATATGATCGGCACAAAAGTTTCTACTTTGCACTACATCGGCGACAATAACCCTTCGAGCCCATGCGCCAGGTTATCGGATCGGCAACAAGGCTAGCGTAAAGCCATGAGCGGGGCAAGCGCGGCCATCCCGATCCCGGCCCTGCGGCGTATCAAGCATGGATGGAAAGTGACGAGGCATTGTGCTTTTTAGTGCCGGCTGGAATCTTTCAGTGATACATTGCTTGTTGTTTTGGTACACTCCAGCATTAAAGGCAGCTACTGCCAAGATTTGAAAGCAGATATTTCGACAATGCGCGCCAGTTCACCCGCAGTACCGAACGATCCGCGCCATGCGGCCCCGGCGGCAAGTCCCGACGGCTACATGGAAGCGGTGGGCGACGTCGCGTTCCGCCTCGACCCCTCCGGCCTGATCCGACATGCCAGCCAGCGCGCCCAGCGCACGTTCGGCACCCAGCCGCTGGCCGGCACCGTATTGACGACGCTCGCCGTCGACGTCGACCAGGCCGCCCTGCGCAATGCGCTCGTGGATGCCGGCACGGCCACCGACCCGGTCCTTGTGGAAGTGCGCCTGCGTTGCGCCGGCAAGGACGTCTGGTTCGAACTGCGCATCGGCCTGCTCCCGGACAGCCAGGAATTGCTGGCCGTCGGCCGCGACATGTCGGCCCAGCGCGCGACCGAACAACGCCTGCGCCACATGGCCACGCACGACGCGCTGACGGAACTCCCGAACCGCCTGCTGCTGTCCGACCGGATCCGCATGGTGATCGCCAACGCGCGCCGCTCAGGCCAGGGCTTCTGCGTCGCCACGATCGGCCTGGACGGTTTTAAAAAGGTCAACGACGGCCTCGGCCACCCGGTGGGCGACGCCGTGCTGCGCCAGGCCGCGAGCCGCCTGCGCAAGACCCTGCGCGACAGCGACACGCTGGCCCGTGTCGGCGGCGACGAGTTCGTTGCAGTCCTGCCGGGCACGTTCACGCCGGACCAGATCAAGCTCGTGAGCGGCCGCCTGCTGGCCGCGCTGCAATCGCCGTTCGAGGTCGACGGGCATACGGTGTACCTGGGCGCGTCCGTCGGCGTGTCGATCTACCCGGACCACGCGGAGGACGAGATCCGCCTGATCGCCCTGGCCGACGCCGCGATGGGCCGCGCCAAGGAAACGGGCAAGGGCCGCGCGGTCGTCTACAGCGTGCGCGAAAACGGTTTGCCGCAGCACGACATCTCGCTCGAAGCGGCGATGTTCCAGGCCGTGCGCGAAGGCGAGTTCCTGCTGTACTACCAGCCGATCGTATCCAGCCGCACGCGCCAGATCGAAGGCTTCGAGACCTTGATGCGCTGGAAGCATCCGACGCTCGGCATGGTGCCGCCCGTGCGCTTCATCCCCATCGCCGAGACCAATGGCCTCATCAACCTGCTCGGCGCCTGGGCGCTGAAGGCGGCGCTCGTGCAGCTGCGCCAGTTCGAGGAAGTGGCCAAGCGCGACCTGTACATCTCCGTCAACATCAGCCCGCGCCAGTTCCGCAACGACCGCTTCCTCAGCGTGCTGGACGACGCCCTCGCCTTTTCCGGCGCGCCTGGCGACAAGCTCGTGCTCGAGATCACGGAAGGCACGCTGATGATCGATCCGGCACACGCCGAGGCGATCCTCGGCAAGATGGCCGAACGCAACGCCCGCATCGCGATCGACGACTTCGGCACCGGCTATTCGAGCCTCGCCTACCTGAAGCGTTTCCCGATCTCGGTGCTGAAGATCGACCGCGCCTTCATCAAGGACCTGCCTGCCTCGACGAAAGATGCGGCGATCTGCAACGCCGTGCTCGACCTTGCCAAGCACCTCGACCTGTCGGTCGTGGCCGAAGGCGTCGAGACCGAAGAACAACTGACCTACGTCGAGTCGCGCGGATGCGACTACGTACAAGGCTACCTGACCGGGAAGCCGATGCCGGCCCACGTGGCCATGGCCGCGCTCAAGGAAAACCTGTACACGGAACTGCTGCCGGACGAATTACGGGCGGGCCTCACATGAACCAGACTGCTACCATCGAACGATCGCCGAAAGCCGACGCCACCCTCGCCCTGCTGTGGGAGCGGATCCGCCGGCGCGGCGACATGCCCGGCTTCACGAAGGCCATCAACGCCATCCTCGCCTCCATGCGCGGTGAGGACGAGCGCGACTTTTCCATGACCCAGACCGTGCTGTCCGACCCCGTGCTCACGCAGAAGGTGCTGCGCCTGGCAAACAGCGGCATGTACTCGGCCTTCGGCCAGCGCATCAACACCGTCTCCAAGGCCATCCTGGTGCTGGGCACGGAAGCGATCGGCCACCTGGCCCTGGGCCTGAAGCTGATCGAGGAACTCAGCAAATCCACGCCGGATTCGCTGCAGGCCCACATCGAAATGGAGAAGGCCGTGCTGGCCGGGATGGTGGCGCACCAGGTCGCGGCCGAAGCGGCCACGCGCGACCCGGAAGAAGCCGTCGTGTGCTCGATCCTCCACTCCCTGGGCCGGATGATGGTCACGTTCTACCTGCCCGAGCACTGGACCCTGATGCAGCAGGCCGCAGGCGCCGGCGACGTCGACCCGGCCGCCATCGCGCAACTGGGCCTGTCGCTCGAACAGATCGGCCGCGCCACGGCCGAACACTGGGGCCTGCCGCGCAACCTGATCGCCGGCATGCGCCGCGTGGAGCCGGGCGAGCGCGGCGCCGACTTCGGCCACGACGACTGGCTCGCCGCCCTCGGCACGATGTCGTCCCAGTGTGCGGAGAGCCTGTGGCATGGCGACGAAGCGGGCGCCGAACAGGTGAAGCTGCTGGCCGCAGGGTTCGCGCCGCTGATCGGCGTCGAGCCGGACAACATCGTCGGCGCCATCGAGAAGGCGAAAGTCGAGGCGGCCGCGGACCTGTCGATCGCGCCGCTCGCGAATCCGCCCGAAAAGCGCGCCCGCGCCGCCGCCGTCACGCGCATGCGCGAGGCCGGCAACAAGATTCTTCTCAACGGCGTGGCGGACATGCGCGACGCCGCCGCCTCCGCCACGCCGGGCCAGATGGTGTCGATGGCGATCGAGACCGCGTACCACGGGCTGTCGTTCACGCGCGCGTTCGGCTTCCTGCGCAACCGCCGCGACGGCCGCTACACGGCCAAGATCGGCCTGGGCGACAACGCCAAGACGCTCGTGCCGAAGCTGTCGTTCGACGACGCGTACGAACCGAACGTGTTCTTCGCCTCGCTCGGCAGCGACCGCGTGATCTTCATCGAGAACGCGCGCGACCCGAAATTCTCGAGCAAGCTGCCGGGCTGGTGGAAAGGCTCGCTGTCCGAAGCCCGCTGCTTCGTCATCATCCCGCTGTGCACGCGCGGGGAACCGGTCGGCTTCATCTACGGCGACTGGGACGACCGCTTCCCGTCCGTGTACCTGAGCCAGACGGAGTTCTCGCTGCTGAACGAATTGCGCGCGCTCGTCGTGAAGACCGTCGAGCGGCGGCAGCCGGTGGAAGCGGTGGCGAGCCGGGCCTGAAACCGGCCACACGTAAAAAAAGGCGCCGCGGCGCCTTTTTCGTTTTTTGGCGTCCGGCTCAGCGCAGGCGCGGCGTATCCACATGCACGTCGCCGCACTGGGCGCGATGCATGAGCGCGTGATCGATCAGCACCAGCGCCAGCATCGCTTCCGCGATCGGCGTCGCGCGGATGCCCACGCACGGGTCGTGGCGGCCGAACGTTTCGACCGTCACCGGATTGCCCTGCTTGTCGATCGAACGGCGCGGCGTGCGGATCGACGACGTCGGCTTGATCGCGATGGACACCGTGATGTCCTGGCCCGTCGAAATCCCGCCCAGCACGCCGCCCGCGTTGTTGCCGACGAATCCTTGCGGCGTCAGTTCGTCGCCGTGTTCCGACCCCTTCTGCGCGACCGAGTGGAAACCGGCGCCGATCTCCACGCCTTTCACCGCATTGATGCCCATCATGGCGTACGCGATGTCGGCGTCGAGCTTGTCGTAGATCGGCTGGCCGAGGCCCACCGGGACATTCCTCGCCACCACGTCGATGCGGGCGCCGATGGAGTCGCCCGCACGGCGCAAGTCGTCCATCGCCGTTTCCATGCGCGCGATCAGGTCGGCGTCGGACGTCGCGGCGAAGAACGGGTTGTCGTGCACGTGCCTGAAATCCTGGAACGGGACGGCGATGTCGCCCAGCTGGCTCATGCAGCCCAGGAATTCGGTGCCGAATTTCTCCCGCATCCATTTCTTGGCGATGGCGCCGGCGCCGACGATCGGTGCCGTCAGGCGCGCGGACGAGCGGCCGCCGCCGCGCGGGTCGCGCACGCCGTACTTGTGCCAGTAGGTGTAGTCCGCGTGTCCCGGACGGAACGTGTCCGCGATGTTGCCGTAGTCCTTGCTGCGCTGGTCGGTGTTCTCGATCAGCAGCGCGATCGGCGTGCCCGTCGTCACGCCTTCGTAGACGCCGGACAGGATTTTCACCTGGTCGGCTTCCTGCCGCTGCGTCACGTGGCGCGACGTGCCCGGCTTGCGACGGTCCAGCTCCGGCTGGATGTCGGCCTCGGACAACGTCAGTCCCGGCGGACAGCCATCGATCACGCAGCCGATTGCGGGACCGTGCGATTCGCCGAAAGTGGTTACGGAAAACAGCTTGCCAAATGTGTTGCCGGACATGGAATCTCGTTGGGTTGTGCGAATGGAATGGAAGATTTTACCAGCATGGACACAGCGACGGTAAATTGACTACTTGCATCAATAAAAATGTTTCCATGTGGAATTTTCTTACCTGACTTGATACCATTGCAGATATACTAGTTCGCCACGACCGCGCTTAACCTGGAGACGCAGCAATGCCCGCATCGAACACGCCCCCGGGCGCCGCACAGGACGATGACCTGGTGTTCGCAGACGAAACGCCGGCAGACGCGCCTGTGCAGGACGGCGGCGCGTGGCGCGTGCTGGTCGTCGACGACGATGCCGACGTCCACTCGACGACGACGTTTGCGCTCGGGTCGCTGGAGATGCACGGACGGCCGCTGGAATTCCTGCATGCGTATTCCGCCGCCGAGGCCATGGACGTTCTCGCCCGCGAGCGCGACATCGCCGTGATCCTGCTCGACGTCGTGATGGAACAGGCCGACGCGGGCCTGCACCTCGTGCGCCACGTGCGCGACACGCTCGGCCGCCACGACGTGCGCATCATCCTGCGCACCGGCCAGCCCGGCTATGCGCCCGAGATGGATGCGATCCGCGGCTACGACATCAACGATTACCGCACCAAGTCCGAACTCACCCGCACGAAGCTGTACACGAGCGTGGCGGCGGCGATCCGCGCCTATGAACAGATCCGCGCGCTCGAAGACAGCCGCACCGGTCTCGCCGAAGTCGTGCGCGCGAACACGGAACTGATGGCCATGCACTCCGTCGGCGCAATGACCCTCGGCATCCTGCGCGAAGTGGCCGCCCTCGCCGGCCAGCCGGCGGACGGCGTGCTGTGCGCCTGTCCGCCGGGCACGGGCAGCGTCGGCTGGCAGGTGCTGGCCAGCTGCGGGCCCAGCGCGGACTTCGCGCGCGACGGCATGCTCGCGACCGGCGGCCAGGGCCCGGCCGCCGCCATCGCCCGCGCGCTGGCCGAACGGCGCAACCTGTATGAATCCGACCACCTCGCCCTGTACTTTTCCGGCAAGGCGCATCGCCATTTCGCCGCCTGGCTGCGGCTCGCGCGTCCGCTGGACGCCCTGCGCCGCGGCCTCATCGACGTCTTCACGAGCAGCATCGCCGTCGGGCTGGACAACGTCGCGCTGATGACCGCCCTGCACCGCGCCGCGTTCTACGACGGGCTCACGAGCCTGCCGAACCGGACGCGCCTCGTCGAACTCATCGACGACAGCCTGCAGTCGCGCGCCGACGCCACCTTGTGCCTCGTCGACATCGACCAGTTCGCCGAAACGAACGACGCCCTCGGGCACCAGTTCGGCGACGCGCTGCTGGTCGCGGTGGCGCAGCGGCTGCGCACGCGCCTGGATGCCCAGGTCGCGCTGGCACGCATCGGTGGGGACATCTTCTGCCTGCTCGGCGAGGCCGCCCTGATCGATCCGGCCACGGTACAGGACCTGTTCGCGGCACCGTTCTCGATCGAAGGCCAGGACGTGCAGGTGTCCGCCACGCTGGGCCTCGTGCGCCTGCTGGAACACGACGGCACCGCGGCCGACGCGCTGAAGGACGCCGACATCGCGCTGAAGCGCGCGAAGAGCCAGCGGCGCGGCGGCCATTTCTATTTTTCGCGCGGCATGGGCGTGGAGATCCGCGAACGGGTGCGTCTCATGCACGCGCTGCGCGGCGGCTTCGCGCGCGGCGAGTTGTTCCTCGCGTACCAGCCCCAGGTGGAACTGGCCGCGCGCCGCGCATTCGGTGCCGAGGCACTGCTGCGCTGGCGCACGGAAGACGGCCGCTTCGTCCCGCCCGACCGGTTCATCCCGATCGCCGAATACTCCGGCCTGATCATCGACATCGGCGCGTGGGTGCTGCGCGAAGCGTGCGCGGAACTCGTGCGCGTGCGCGCGGCGGGCCACCTCGACTTCACGATGTCGATCAACGTATCGCAAGTCCAGTTCCGCCACCCGCATTTCATCGACATGCTGCGCCAGGCGCTGGCGGAGACGGGCGCCCCGCCGGAACGAGTCGAGCTGGAGATCACGGAATCGATGGCAATGGAAGAACCCGACCTGCTGATCGAGCGCCTCGCCGAAATCAAGCGCACGGGCGTGTCGATCGCCATCGACGATTTCGGCACGGGTTTCTCGTCGCTCTCCTACCTGCAGCGCCTGTGCGTGGACCGCCTCAAGATCGACCGCACGTTCGTGACCGAGATCACGGACGCGGCACGGGGCAGCAGCATCGCCGAGATGGTGATCGAGCTGGGCCGCAACCTGGGCCTGTCGATCATCGCCGAAGGTGTGGAAGACGAGGTCCAGGCCCAGATCCTGCAGACGCTCGGATGCCCGCTCGCGCAGGGCTACCTGTTCGCGCGCCCGCTCGCGCCCGAGGCACTCATCGAGTGGCTGGGCAGCGACGCGCTGACGCGCGCCGCCTGATCACGGCCAGAGGCTCAATCCTCGGCCATCTGCTCCGCGGGCCAGTCGCGGATATAAGCCTTGAGCATGCGGTTCTCGAAGCTCTGCGCCTCGAGCACGGCCTTCGCGACGTCGTAGAACGAGATCACGCCCAGCAGCGTGCGCGCGTTCATGACGGGCAGGTAGCGCGCGTGCTTTTCCAGCATGATGCGGCGCACTTCGTTGACTTCGGTGTCCGGGGTGACGGTGATCGGGCTGTCGTCCATGTGCTTGCGCACGGTGCCCGCGGGTTCGAGCGAACCGCCATGCGCATGCAAGGCCTTGATGACCTCGCGGAAGGTCAGCATGCCGACCAGGTCGCCGTATTCCATCACGACGAGCGAACCGATGTCGCGCTCGGCCATCGTGGCGGCGGCGTTGGCCAGGTCGGTGTCCGGCGACACGGTGTACAGGATGTCGCCCTTGACCTGCAGGATTTCCGATACCTTCATTTGGACCCCCTTGATTGGAGATGCGTGCTGCGTTGTGTATTTCATAAATTTGACTCTAGCCTAAGCTCCCCAAAAAATCCACCTTTTTGCCTTGCAACCGTGCACTCTGCACCATCTTGATGATTAAATGTAACGGTTAGCGCTATCGGATGCTAGCATGCGCCGTCTTCGTTTTCAGGATGAGCCCCATGAGCGGTCCAAGGTACCCCGGCTTCACCACGCTGGCGCTGCACGTCGCAACCGGCGCCCCGATTTCCGACCCGGCCGTCGCCACCCTGGAGGAGCGTGTCGCGGCCCTCGAAGGCGGTGTCGCGGGCATCGCCACGGCCAGCGGCCAGGCCGCGCTGCATCTCGCGCTGGCCACGCTGGCGGGCAGCGGCCATCACGTCGCCGCCGCGGACAACCTGCGGATGGATGCCCGCGCCCTCCTCGCGCACGGCTTGCGGCGCTTCGGCGTGACCACGACGTTCGTCGATCCGCACGATCCCGACGCCTGGCGCGCCGCCATCCGGCCCGAGACGCGGGTGCTCGTCGCCGCAGCGTCCGGACAGGATGGCACCGTCCTCGACATCCCGCGCGTGGCCGCCGTCGCGCACGGCCAGGACCTGCCGCTGCTCGTCGACGCGACGCTCGCCACGCCCTGGCTGCTGGCCGCCTTCGACCACGGCGCGGACCTCGTCGTCCACGATGCCGCCTTCCTCGCGGGGCAAGCGGGCGCGCCGGGCGGCCTGCTCGTCGACGGCGGCACGTTCGACTGGCACGCCGCGCACGCACGCACGGGCCGCTTCGCCGAACTGTGCGAACCGAACGCCGCGTGCGACGGCCGGGTGTTCGCGGAGGAGTCGACGGTCGGCGCCTTCGCGCTGGGCGCGCGCCACGCGGGCCTGCGCGATTTCGGCGCCGCGCTGGGCGCGCACGATGCCGCCGTGATCCTGCGGGGGCTCGAGACGCTGGGCATGCGCATGGACCGCCACGTCGCCGGTGCGCGCAAGGCCGCGGAAACGCTCGCCGGCCACCCGGCCGTCGCCGGGGTCGCGTATGCAAGCCACGAACTCCTGCCGCGCGGCGCCGGCGCCGTCGTCCCGTTCACGCTGCGGGGCGGGCCGGCCGCGGCCGGGCGCTTCCTCGATGCGCTGAAACTCGTCGGCCGGTCGGACGCCCTCGGCGGTCCCCGCTCGTTCGCCATGGACGCCGGTGCGGGCACCGTGCGCCTTTACGTGGGCCTGGAAGACCCGGACGACCTGCTCGACGACATCGCCCGCGCCCTGAAACTGGCGCAGAAAGGAGCCTGACATGCTGCTCGACGTGAACGGCAGGACCGCCTATGCGTACACCGCCGGCAGCGCGCCCGGCAAGACCGCCATCGTGTTCATCCACGGCGCCCAGAACGACCATTCCGTCTGGACGGCCCAGGCCCGCGCCCTCGCGCGCGCGGGCCACCATGTGCTGGCCGTCGACCTGCCCGGCCACGGCCGCAGCGCCGGCCCCGCGCTGGCGACCGTGGAGGAGATGGCCACGTGGCTGCTCGACCTGCTCGACGCGGCCGGCATCGACCGCGCCGTGCTGGCCGGCCACAGCATGGGGTCGCTGGTCGCCCTCGAGGCGGCGTCCCGCGCGGGCGCCCGGGTACGTGCCCTCGCGCTCGTGGGCAGCACGTGGCCGATGAAGGTGTCGGACGCCCTGCTGGAGACGGCGCGCACGAACGAGGCGGCCGCGATCGACATGGTCAACCTGTGGTCGCACGCGGCCATCGCGCCGGCCGCGCCGAGCCGGCCGCAAGGTGTCTGGCTGGCGGGCGCGTCGCGCCGGCTGATGCAGCGCCTGTCGCAGGTGAACCCGGACCGGCTGTTCCACACGGACTTCGTGGCGTGCAATACGTACGCGAACGGGGGCGCCGCGGCCCAGGCCGTCGCGTGCCCGACCTTGTTCGTGCAGGGCCGGCGCGACGTCATGACGCCGCCCCGCTCGGCGCAGGGGTTCGTGGCCGCGATCCCGCACGCGCGCGTCGTCGCGGTCGATTGCGGGCATGCGCTGATGACGGAACGGCCGGATGAGGTCAACGCGGCGCTCGCGGACTTCGTGCGCGGCCTGGATTGATCTACACTGGACAGCAAGACCAAAGGAGACCACCATGGCCGCCGTCCGCTACGACAGCTTCGCGCAGTTCTATCCCTGGTACCTGTCCCAGCACGAACACCGGATGTGCCGCCGCGCGCATTTTCTCGGCACGTCGTCGGCCATCGCGGGCGTCGCGCAATACGTCGACAGCCTGAATCCGTGGTGGTTCGGCGTCGCCGTCGTCACCGGCTACGGCGGCGCCTGGATCGGGCACTTCTTTTTCGAAAAAAACCGCCCGGCCACGTTCGGCCACCCGTGGTATGCGTTCCGCGCGGACTGGGTGATGTATTGGGAGATGCTGACCGGCAAGCTCAGCTGGTAAGTCCCTCGAAGTGTTCGGCCAGCGTCTCGTCCAGCCCCCGCTCGACGGACGCTTCGACCTGGCGCGCGAGCGCGGCCGTGTCCAGCGCCAGCGGCGATTGCGCGCCGTCGGCCGGCGGCCCGGCCTCGCTGCCGATGCCGCCGAACACGAACAGGCGGTAGACGTCCGCCAGTTTCACCAGGCGCGGATCGACGAGCAGGACCCAGCAATCGGTCCCTGCACGCGCCCCTTTCCCCCAACGCAGCGGCACCTGCTCCCCGACATGCACGCGCCCGACCCAGCCGGCCGCCACCATGCGCTCCAGCAGTTCCGTCATCTCGTCGTAGCCGATGCGCGTGCACGTACGGATCTGCGCGCTCGACACCATCGCCGTCCCCGTCAGGCGCGCCCCGCCATGCAGCACCTTCAGCACGGCCATCGCGTCGACGAAGGCACCGCCCGGCACGGGTTCGTACCACCAGCGCTCGTACTTGACGATGGGCAGTGCGGCCGTAAGCAGCGCGCCGACCAGCGTGATCATCCATGACAGGTACATCCAGACGAGGAACAGCGGCAGCGCGGCCAGCGCGCCATAGATGATGGCGTAGGTCGGGAACTGGCGGATGAAGATGGCGAACACGCGTTTCGCCACCTCGAACGCGATCGCGGCGACGAGGCCGCCCCAGGCGGCGTCGCGCCAGTCGACGTCGCGGTTCGGCACTGTCATGTACAGCAGCACGTAGGCGCCCGTCGTCAGCGCGACCGACACGACGGTGTAGAAGACGGCGCCCAGGAACGGCACGAGGCTCATCAGGCCGTTGGTGGCGGAAAACAGTTGCGACGTCAGCGTCAGCGACAAACCGAATGCGAGCGGCCCCAGCGTGACGAGCGCCCAGTACACCAGCACCCGCTGCACGAGGGGGCGCGGGCGCCGCACCTTCCAGATCTGGTTGAACGCCCGCTCGATCGTGCCGATCATCGCGACGGTGGTCAACACGAGGGCGATACCGCCGACGGCCGACAGTCCCGTCGCCTTGCTGGCGAACTGCGTCAGGTTCGACGTGATCGTGTTGGCGATCGCCTTCGGCATCAGCATCTGGACGAAATAATTGTCCAGGGCCGTGCGCAGCTTGCCGAACATCGGGAACGTGGTGAAGATGGCCAGCACGATCGTCAGCAGGGGGACGATGGCCAGGGTGGTCGTGAACGTGAGGCTGCCGGCCACCTGCGGCAGCTTTTCCTCGGTGAGGCGGCGGCGCGCGAAGCGCACGAGGTCGCGCGCCTCATTCCACGTCAATCCGCGCACCCGGTCGACGCCCGTATTGATCATCTCGGTCGTGCTGCGGGAAAGATTGGTGACGGTTTTGGAGAGCATCGAAAAAGCGCCGATGGCGAGCGTGTCATCTTGTAAAGCGCCCTATAATACCAACGATGAACCCAACCAATCAGATTATCCTCGTGTTGTATTACTCGCGTCATGGAAAGACGCGCCGGCTGGCCGAACTGATCGGCCAGGGCATCGACAGCGTGCCGGGCCTGGAAGCCCGGTTGCGGACGGTTCCCCCGGTATCGACGGTGGCCGAAGCGACGGAGCCCGATATCCCGCGTACCGGCGCGCCCTACGTCGAGCTCGAGGACCTGGCGGAATGTGCCGGACTGGCGCTGGGTTCGCCCACGCGGTTCGGCAATATGGCGGCGCCCATGAAATATTTTCTCGACGGTACTTCCGCGCAATGGCTGTCCGGCACGTTGGCCGGCAAGCCCGCCGCGGTGTTCACGTCGACGGGCAGCCTGCACGGCGGCCAGGAATCGACGCTGCTGTCGATGATGATTCCGCTGCTGCACCACGGCATGCTGGTGATGGGCCTGCCCTACACCGAGCCGGAATTGATGACCACCGCAAGCGGCGGCAGTCCCTACGGCGCGACCCACTGGTCGGGCGTGGACGGCAACCGCCCGGTGACCGAAGACGAGAAGCGGCTCGCGATCGCGCTCGGCCGGCGCCTCGCGATGGCGGCCCGAAAACTGCAGGGGACGGAATAGGCGATGCAAACGCAAAGGGTGTTTCATACGGGCGCGGTGACGAGTCTCGTCATCCTGTTTGCCTGGCTGCTGGTCTGGGAAATCGTCGTCGCGCCGCTCCATCCGGGCGGCTCGCTGCTGGCGCTAAAGGCCCTGCCGCTGCTGTTGCCGCTGCGCGGCGTCCTCAAGCGCGACCTGTACACGCTGCAGTGGTCGTCGATGGTGATCCTGATTTACTTCGTCGAAGGCATCGTGCGCGCCTGGAGCGACAGGACGGAAATCTCGCGCATGATGGCGCTGGGCGAAGCGCTGCTTGTCGTCTCGTACTTCCTGTTCGCCCTGCTGTACCTGCGCCCGTACAAGAAGCAGGCACAGAAGCTGGCCAAGGAGCTGCTCGACAAGGTCAAAGTGCCGCATGACTGATGGTCTGATCGAACGCTGCAGCGGCATCGTCGGTGCGGCCAACGTCCTCGTCGACGAGCACGACACCGCCCCATATCTGACCGACTGGCGCGGCCGCTTCACGGGGCGCGCCCGCGCCGTCGTCCGGCCCGCAAGCACGGCGGAAGTGGCCGCCATCGTGCGCCTGTGCGCCGAACTGCGCGTCCCGATCGTCCCGCAGGGCGGCCGCACGGGACTCGTGCTGGGCAGCGTGCCGGATGCGGCGGGCGAAGCCATCGTGCTGTCGCTGCGGCGCCTGAACCGCATCCGCAGCGTCGACACGTTCAACCGCACGATGACGGTGGAAGCCGGCTGCATCCTGCAGGACATCCAGCACGCGGCCTTTGGCCACGGCATGCTGTTCCCGCTGTCCCTGGCGGCCGAGGGCAGCTGCACGATCGGCGGCAACCTGTCGACCAATGCGGGCGGCACGGGCGTCCTGCGCTACGGGAACACGCGGGAATTGTGCCTGGGCCTGGAAGTCGTCACCGCGCAGGGCGAAGTGTGGGATGCGCTGCGCGGCCTGCGCAAGGACAACACGGGCTACGACCTGCGCGACCTGTACGTGGGCGCGGAAGGCACGCTCGGCGTCATCACGGCGGCCGTGCTGAAACTGTTCCCGCAGCCGAAAGCCGCGATCACGGCACTCGTCGCGCTGGCCACGCCGCGCGACGCGCTGGCGCTGCTGAAGCTCGTCGAGGCCGAATGCGGCCCCACGCTGACGGGCTATGAATTGATGAGCGACGTGAGCCTGCGCCTCGTGGCCAGCCACTTCCCCGACCTGCCGAAGCCGTTTCCGGAACGCTATCCGCAATACGCCCTGCTGGAACTGTCGAGCCACGAATCCGAGGCGCACGGCGTGGCGCTGCTGGAGCGCGCGATCGAACGGGCGCTGGAAGACGGTCTCGCGCAGGACGCCGTCGTCGCGACGTCCATCGCCCAGTCGCGCGCGCTGTGGGCCATCCGCGAGCACATCCCGCTCGCGCAGGCCGCCGCCGGCAAGAACATCAAGCACGACATCTCCGTGCCGATCTCGCGCATCGCCGACTTCATCGAGACGACGGACGCCCAGCTCGACGCGGATTATCCGGGCGTGCAGGTCGTCTGCTTCGGCCACCTGGGCGACGGCAACCTGCACTACAACGTGGCGCCGCCGGAAGGCATCCGCCACGACGACTTCCTCGCCGAACAAGGCCCCATCAACCGCATCGTGCACGACAGCGTGGCGGCGCACGGCGGGTCGATCTCGGCCGAGCACGGCATCGGCGCCCTGAAGCGCGACGAGCTCCCGCGCTACAAATCCCCGGTCGAGCTGCAGCTGATGCGTGCCGTCAAGGCCGCGCTCGACCCGCTCGGCATCATGAACCCCGGTAAAATCCTCTGAACCGGAGACCTTCATGATGCGCTTTCTTCCCCTGCTCGCGGCCTGTTTGTTGACCAGCGCCCTCGCCGATCCCGTCTACAAATGCACGCAGGACGGCAAGACGGGTTACTCGGATCGCCCGTGCGCCCACGGCAAATCCGTCGAGCTGCCGCCACCGGTTGGCATCCGGCCGGAAGGCGCGGAATCCGTGACGACACGCGACGCGCGCACACTCCTCGAGCTGGAAAAGCTGCGCATCGCACGGGAGAAAGAACAGGACCGCATCGCCAGGGCCGACGCCCGCCAGGCCCGCATCGCCGCCACGCATCGCAAGCAATGCGCACGCCTGCACCTGCGCAAGCGCTGGGCCGAGGAAGACGTCGCCCGCCTGTCGGGCCGCGCCAAGGTGGCTGCCCGGCGCCGCGCGAAACGGGCGACGGAAGCGCTGGCGGTGGAATGTCCGGCGTGAGCCAGTTATCACGCTGGCTGCTGTTCGGCGAGTGGCGTGCGCATCCGATGCGTGCGGTGCTGGCCGTCGTCGCCATCGCCGTCGGCGTCGCGATGGGCTTCGCCATCCACCTCATCAACGCGGCGGCGTTCAACGAATTCAACGCGGCCGTGCAAAGCCTGTCCGGCCAGGCCGACGTCCAGGTGACGGGACGCGAAGCGCTGTTCGACGAAGCCATCTACCCGCGTCTCGCGACGCATGACGGCGTCGCCCTCGCCTCGCCCGTGCTGGAAGTCGATGCGGCTCGCGCAGATGGCCAGGGGTCGCTGAAGATCGTCGGCCTCGACGCCTTCCGCGCCGGCCATATCGCGCCCGACCTGATGGGCGTGCCCGATGCGGCCCACCCGTACGACGTCCTCGCCGACGACGCCGTGTTCCTGTCGCCGGCCGCGCAGGCGTGGCTGGGCAAGGCGCGCGGCGACACCCTCGCCGTCCGCGCCGGCACGCGGGACCTGTCATTGCGCGTGGCGGGCCCGATCCTGCGCGCACGCAGCGGCCAGCGCCTCGGCGTGATGGACATCGGCGCGCTGCAGTGGCGCTTCGACCTCACCGGCAAACTGTCCCGCGTCGACCTGAAACTGCGTGACGGGGTCGACCGCGCCACGTTCGAACGCGTGCTGGCGGCGGAGCTGGAGCGCGATTATCCCGGCCGCTTCACGGTGGGCCGTCCCGGCGACGAGAACCAGGAAAACCGCAGCAATAACCTGAGCCGCGCGTACCGCGTGAACCTGACGGTGCTGGCGCTCGTCGCGCTGTTCACGGGCGCATTCCTCGTGTTTTCCACGCAGGCGCTGTCCGTGCTGCGCCGGCGCGGCCAGTTCGCGCTGCTGCGCGTGCTCGGGCTGGAACGGCGCGCACTGCTGCGCCAGGTACTGCTGGAAGGCGCCACGCTGGGCGTGCTTGGCGCCCTGCTCGGCATCGCGGCCGGCTACGGTCTCGCGGCAGCGGCGTTGTCTCTGTTCGGCGGCGACCTCGGTGCCGGCTACTTCCCCGGCGTGAAGCCGCGCGTGCAGTTCGCGCCCGGCGCCGCCCTCGTGTACTTCGGCCTGGGCCTCGGCGTCGCGCTGCTCGGCTGTGCCGCGCCCGCGCTGGAAGCGGCCCGCGCCCGGCCCGCCATCGCGCTCAAGTCCGGCAACGACGAGACGGCTTTGGCCCGCCTGAACCGGATCTGGCCCTCCCTCGTCTGCCTGCTGCTCGCCAGCGCCTGCGCGTTCGCGCCGCCCGTGTTCGGGCTGCCGCTGTTCGGCTATGTCGCCGTCGCGCTGCTGCTCGTCGGCGGCATCGGCCTGATGCCCCGGCTGGCCGCCTCCGCGTTCCGGTTGCTGGACCGCGTGCTGCGCCGGCGCGAAGATCGCTCGCCGGTGCTGGCGCTCACGCTGGCGCGCCTCGCCAACGCGCCGGGCCAGGCATCGATCGCACTGGGCGGCGTGCTCGCGAGCTTCAGCCTGATGGTCGCGATGGGCATCATGGTGGCCAGCTTCCGCGTCTCCGTCGACGACTGGATCCTGCACATCCTGCCGGCCGATTTGTACGTGCGCAGCAGCGGCGGCGGCAACACGGGCGGCTTCGGCGCGCCGGAGCAGGCGGCGATGGCCGGCGTGCCCGGTGTCGCGCGGGCCGCGTTCCTGCGCACGCGGCCCCTGGCGCTCGACCCGGCCCGCCCGAACATCGTGCTCGTGGCGCGCGACATCGATGCGCGCGATCCGGGCCGGATGCTCGCCCTCGTCGGCGCCACGGCCCCGGTCCCGGCCGGCGCCCGTCCCGTGTGGGTGTCGGAAGCGATGACGGACCTGTACCGCCTGCACGTCGGCCAGACGGTGAACCTGCCGCTGGGCGGCCGCCCGCAGCCGTTCTTCATCGCCGGCGTCTGGCGCGACTATGCGAACCAGAGCGGTTCCGCCGTCGTGCTCCTGGACGACTATCGCGCGCTGACGGGCGACACGACGGTCACCGATGCCGCACTGTGGGCCGTACCCGGCGCCGACGTCGCGCACGTGGAAGCTGCATTGCGCCGCCTGCCGTTCGGCGCGGCGCTGCAGATGGCACGGCCGGGCGACATCCGCGCCATGAGCCTGAAGATCTTCGACCGCAGCTTCGCCGTGACCTACCTGCTGGAAGCGATCGCCATCGCCATCGGTCTCTCTGGCGTGGCGGCCACGTTCTCCGCGCAGACGCTCGCGCGCGCGAAAGAATTCGGCATGCTGCGCCACGTGGGCGTGACGCGCAGGCAGGTACTGGGCATCCTTGCCGTCGAAGGGGGCGCGCTGACGGCGCTCGGCGTGGTCACGGGCTTCGTGCTGGGCCTCGTCATCAGCCTGATCCTCGTCTACGTCGTCAATCCGCAGTCGTTCCACTGGACGATGCAACTGCACCTGCCGTGGCCCTTGCTGGGCAGCGTCGCGGCCGTGCTGGTGGCGGCGTCCGTCGCGACGGCGCTCGTGTCGGGCCGCTACGCCTTGTCCGGCGGGCCGGTGCGCGCGGTGCGGGAGGATTGGTGATGAGCGTACTGCGCATCCTCGTCCTGTGGTTGATCGCGACGTGCGCCAGCGCGGCGCCGCCCGTGTTCGCGCCTGTCACGCCAGGACGCACGCTGACCTTCCCGGCCGATTACGGCGCCCATCCGGACTACCGCACGGAATGGTGGTACGCGACCGGCTGGCTCAAAACGCCGGACGGCAAGCCGCTCGGTTTCCAGGTCACGTTCTTCCGCAGCCGCACGGAGACGGATCCCGCCAACCCGAGCGCGTTCGCGCCGCAGCAGCTGATCATCGGCCACGCCGCGCTGTCCGACCCGGCGCTCGGCCACCTCGTGCACGACCAGCGCAGCGCCCGCGCCGGGTTCGGGCTCGCGTACGCGAATACGGGCACCACCGACGTGAAACTGGACGACTGGAGCATGCGGCGCGAGCCGGACGGCCGCTACCGCGTCGTCGTGCGCTCCGGCGAGCTGTCGTTCACGTTGCGGCTCACGCCCACGCAACCGGTGCTCCTGCAGGGCGAGGCCGGCTTTTCGCAAAAGGGTCCGCAGGCGGGGCATGCCAGCTATTACTACAGCGAGCCGCACCTGCAGGTCGACGGCGAGGTGGTACGCGCGGGCCGCAGGCAGGCCGTCACGGGCACCGCGTGGCTCGACCACGAATGGTCCAGCCAGGTGCTCGATACGAATGCGGCGGGCTGGGACTGGACCGGCGTGAACCTCGACGACGGGGGCGCGCTGATGGCCTTCCGGATCCGCGCGAAGGATGGTAGTACACTGTGGGCCCACGCGACCTGGCGCGACGGTGCCGGCAAGGTGACGCAATACGGTCCGGACCAGGTACGCTTCGCGCCGCAACGGAGCTGGACCTCGCCCCGCACGAACGCCGCCTACCCGGTGGCGACGCTCCTCGCCACAGGGACGACGCAATGGCGCATCGAGCCGCTGCAGCCGGACCAGGAACTGGATTCGCGCCGGTCGACCGGCGCCGTGTACTGGGAAGGCGCCGTCACCGTACAGCGCGACGGCCGGCCCGCCGGACGGGGCTACCTCGAACTGACCGGCTATGTATCGGCCATGAAACTCTAAGCACCGCAACAAGACGAACAACGAAGACGACATGAGCAACGGTTCCACCAGCAATACCCCATCCAACGACTCCACCTCGCGCAAGGGCGCCCTCGCCGCCTTGAAAGGCCTGCTGCCCTTCCTGCGGCCTTACCGCCGCCAGTTCCTGTTCGCCGGCATCGCGCTCCTCGTCGCGGCTTGCGCCACGCTCGCCATCCCCGCCGCCTTCAAGCAGATGATCGACCATGGCTTCGGCGCAGCCTCAGGCAACCGCGGCGGCGCGTCGAACGCGGCCAGCGTCAACGCCACGTTCCTCGCGCTGTTCGGCGTGGCCGCCGTCCTCGCGGTCGCGACGGCGGCGCGCTATTACACGGTGTCGTGGCTGGGCGAGCGCGTGACGGCCGACATCCGCAGCGCCGTCTACCGCCACGTCGTGGAGCAGAGCCCCGAATTCTTCGAGACGACGCGCACGGGCGAAGTGCTGTCGCGCCTCACCACCGACACGACCCTGATCCAGACCGTCGTCGGCACGAGCATCTCGCTCGCGCTGCGCAACACGCTGCTGTTCGTCGGCGGCCTGGCGATGCTGTTCGTGACGAGCGCGAAGCTCACGTCGATCATCCTCGGCCTGCTGGTGCTGGTCGTCGTGCCGATCGTGCTGTTCGGCCGGCGCGTGCGCAAGCTGTCGCGCGATTCGCAGGACCGCATCGCCGACGCGTCGGCCATCGCGGGCGAGATCCTCAACGCCATGCCGACCGTGCAGGCGTTCACCCACGAGAAGATCGAAGCCCGGCGGTTCGGCGCGTCCGTGGAGGGCGCATTCGCGACGGCGATGCGGCGCATCCGCGCCCGCGCCGTCCTCACGATGCTCGCGATCGCGCTCGTGTTCGGCGCCATCGTGTTCGTGCTGTGGCTGGGCGCGCATGCCGTCCTGGAAGGCAGCATGACGGGCGGCGACCTGGGCCAGTTCATCCTGTACGCGTCGATCGTGTCCGGCGCCATCGGCGCGCTGTCCGAAGTGATGGGCGAGGCCCAGCGCGCGGCCGGCGCCACCGAGCGTCTGCTCGAACTGCTCGCCGTCCGGTCAAGCATCCGCAACCCGGCGCACCCGACGCCGCTGCCGAACCGCGCGGCCGGCGGTGCCGCCCTGAATCTCGCGAACGTGCAGTTCTCGTACCCGTCGCGCCCCGAGACCGCCGCCCTGGATCACGTGAGCCTCGATGTAAAACCCGGCGAGACGGTGGCCGTCGTCGGCCCGTCGGGCGCCGGCAAGACCACGCTGTTCCAGCTGCTGCTGCGCTTCTACGACCCGCAGGCGGGCGGCATCCGCCTCGACGGCGTGGACATCCGCGACCTCGACCTGCAAGTGCTGCGGGGCGCGATCGGCATCGTCCCGCAGGACACCGTGATCTTCTCGGCCAACGCGCTGGAAAACATCCGCTACGGCCGGGCCGACGCGACGGACGACGAAGTGATCGCCGCCGCCAAGCTGGCCGCGGCCCACGAATTCATCGAGCGCCTGCCGCAAGGCTACCAGTCGTACCTGGGCGAGCGCGGCGTGCGCCTGTCGGGCGGCCAGCGCCAGCGCATCGCGATCGCGCGGGCACTCCTGAAGAATCCGCCGCTGCTGCTGCTGGACGAAGCGACGAGCGCCCTCGACGCGGAGTCCGAACGCCTCGTGCAGCGCGCCCTCGAAGCGGCAATGGTGGGCCGCACGACCCTGATCATCGCGCACCGCCTGGCGACCGTGCAGCGGGCCGACCGCATCATCGTGATGGAGGACGGGCGCATCGTCGAGACGGGCACGCACGCGTCGCTGGTGGCGCTCGGCGGCATTTATGCGAACCTCGCGGCTTTGCAGTTCCATAACGTCCACGTCAAACATTGACTTGACGAGGCGACAACGCGAACTGAGGTTTCCCCTCAATACATGCCATGCCGGCAAGTGTTTGTTGCACGAACACATCGAAAATGCGACACAATTTTGTTTCCCAATGGATAGCTGACGTACCATAACGCAACATCAGCTTTCCCTCATCTCCATGAACAAGAAATCGTTCAGTATTGCGAACTGGACTGTCGGCACCAAGATCACCGCCTTCACGTTTGCCCTCGTCTCCGTCATCCTCGCCGGCCTCGTCTTCACCATCACCTTGACCACGTCGTCGATGCTGCATGCGCGCGCCATCGCCAACGTCAACTCGGAACTGCAGAGCGTCGTCAACGCCGTCGAGATGTTCGACAGCGTGATGAAGAGCCAGGCCACGAGCTTCGGCCGCATCTTCGCCACGCATTTCGAAGGCGAGTTCACACTCGACACCGACGCGATGGTGGCCGTCGGCGACAAGCAGGTGCCGACCCTGAAGGTGGGCGGCAATCCCCTGAACCTCGACTTCACCCTCCCCGACCGCTTCACGCGCCAGACGGGCGGCAACGCGACGATCTTCGTGGCCAGCGGCGACGACTTCGTCCGCGTGAGCACGTCGGTCAAGAAGGAAAACGGCGACCGTGCCGTGGGCACGATCCTCGCCCACGAGAGCCCCGCGTATGCGGCGATCCGCGCCGGCAAGCCCTACGTCGGCCTCGTGAAACTGTTCGGCAAGCAGTTCATGACGGATTATGAACCGATCCGCGACGCGTCCGGCAAGGTGATCGGCATCCTGTACGTCGGTCTCGACGTCGGCGCCAACATCGCCGCGCTGCGCGACCGCATCAAGAAGATGAAGGTGGGCGATACCGGCTACTACTACGTGCTCGACGCGACGCCAGGCAAGACCTACGGCGACCTGATCGTCCACCCCGTCAAGGAAGGCAAGAACATCCTCGCCAGCAAGGATGCGAGCGGCCGCGAATTCATCCGGGAGATGCTGGAAACGAAGCAGGGCCTGGTCACCTATCCGTGGATGAACGCCGAAGCCGGCGAGACGAGCCCGCGCACGAAGGTGGCCGCGTACACGCTGTTCAAGGACTGGAACTGGCTGATCGCCGGCGGCACGTACGAGGACGAGATCACCAAGGAAGCGGCGCGCCTGCGCAACCACTACATCGTCATCGGCCTCGTGGCGCTCGCGATCTTCGCGGCGATCCTGCACACCGTGATGAAGCGCACCGTCACCCGTCCGCTCGTGCGGGCCCGCGACGCCGCCGTGCGCATCGCCGAAGGCGACCTCACGGTGCGCATGGCGGTCGACCGCAGCGACGAGATCGGCCTGCTGGCCGAAGCGATGAACAACATCAGCGGCAGTCTGTCGACCGTCGTGGGCCAGGTGCGCAGCGGCGCCGAGCAGATCGCCAACGCGTCGGGCGAGATTTCGAGCGGTAACCTGGACCTGTGCTCCCGCACGGAACAGCAGGCCTCGAACCTGGCCTCCACCGTGAACTCGATGCAGGACCTGACGGAGACCGTGCGCCGCAACGCCGGCGACGCCCACGAAGCGAACCAGCTGGCCGTGAACACGTCGATGGTCGCGCAGGAAGGCGGCCGCATGGTGCGCGAAGTGATCGACACGATGGACACGATGGACACGATCAAGGCGTCGTCCGGCAAGATCGGCGACATCATCGGCGTCATCGACGGCATTGCATTCCAGACCAATATCCTCGCGCTCAACGCGGCCGTGGAAGCGGCGCGCGCCGGCGAACAGGGCCGCGGCTTCGCCGTCGTGGCGACCGAGGTGCGCAACCTCGCCCAGCGCAGCGCCGCGGCGGCGAAGGAAATCAAGGGCCTGATCGTCGCATCGACGGCGGAAGTGGACGCGGGCAGCCGCATCGTCCAGGAAGCGGGCGTCACGATGAACGAAGTGCTGGCCAGCGCGGAGAAGGTCACCGCGATCATGGCCCGCATCAGCACGGCGAACGCGGAACAGAGCAGCGGCATCGAGCACATCAACCGCTCGATCGGCGAAATGGACGAGGTCACCCAGCAGAACGCGGCCCTCGTCGAGGAAGCCAGCGCGGCCGCGCAGGCCATGCAGGAACAGGCGGACCAGCTGGCGCGCTCGGTGCGGCTGTTCAAGCTGGACCAGCAGCAGGAAACGAAGCGCCCTGCTCTTCCGCAGTACTGACGGGGCGGACGGCTTCGGTGTAGAGTAACATCATCTACACCGGAGCTCCCCTTGAACGACACCGAACTGCTCGCCCGCTGCACCACCGTCTTCCCCGGCCACCGCGCCCGCACCCCGGCGGAGATGTTCGCCGCCATGGCCGCCTGGTGCGACGCCAACGGCATCGCCCACGACACGTACGGCGACGGCGCCCTGATCCAGGGCTTCGAGGCCCGCGTGGCCGAGCTGCTCGGCTTCGAGGCCGCCGTGTTCTGCATCAGCGGCACCCTCGCGCAGGTGACCACCCTGCGCCTCGCCGCCGATGCGCGCGGGCGCGCCCCCGTGGCGCTGCATCCGACCGCCCACATCTTCGTCCACGAGCGCTCCAACTACCAGCTGCTGGGGCATTTCGATGCACTGCGCACGGGCGATCCGTATCGACCATGGACGGCCGCGGATATCGTCAATGTTCCCGACCGCCTGTCCGCCGTCTCGCTCGAAATCCCGATGCGCGAGATCGGCGGCCAGCTGTCGACGTGGGACGACCTGCAGGCCATCAAGGCACACTGCCGCGCGCGCGGCATCCACCTGCACATGGACGGCGCGCGCCTGTGGGAAGCGGCAGCCGGGTATGGCCGCCCGGTGGCCGAGATCGCGGCCGGCTTCGACACCGTCTACACGTCGCTGTACAAGGGCATCGGCGGCCTCGGTGGCGCCATGCTGGCCGGCAGCCGCGAATTCGTCGCACAGGCGGCCGAGTGGTTCAGGCGCCAGGGCGGCAACGTGATCCACCGCTCGCCGTATGTCGTTGCGGCCGCGATGCAGTTCGAGCAGAGACTGGCCGCGATGCCCGCGTACTTCGAGCGCACGCGCTTCCTGTTCGACGTACTGCGCGACCACCCGGTCCTGCGCGTGAATCCCTCCGGGCCCCAGGCCAACATGCTGCACATCCACCTGCCCGTGAGCCGCGAGCGCGCGCTGGAGATCCGGCGCGAACTGGCGCGCGACCACGGCATCTGGCCGTTCAACCGCGTCAGCCACGGCGTGCTGCCGGACACGTCGTTCTTCGAGCTGTACGTGGGCGACAACCTGCTGGACACGCCCGACGGCCGCGTGCGCGAAGCGGTGGCGCTGCTGGCGGCCGCCGTGGAGCGCGGCTTGGGTTAAAATGCGCGGGTTTTCAACCTTTCCTCGAGCCATACCGATGCGCCAATACCACGACCTGATGCGCCATGTGCTGGACCATGGCACGGTCAAGACCGACCGCACCGGCACCGGCACCCGCTCCGTGTTCGGCTACCAGATGCGCTTCAACCTGCAGGACGGCTTCCCGCTGGTGACGACGAAGAAGCTGCACCTGCGGTCGATCATCCATGAACTGATCTGGTTCCTCGCCGGCTCCACCAACATCGCCTACCTGAAGGAAAACGGCGTCTCGATCTGGGACGAGTGGGCGGACGCGAACGGCGACCTCGGTCCCATCTACGGCTACCAGTGGCGCAGCTGGCCCACGCCGGCCGGCGAGCACATCGACCAGATCACGCAGGTCATGGACCAGATCAAGCACAATCCGGACTCGCGCCGGATGATCGTCTCGGCCTGGAACGTGGCCGACGTGCCGAAGATGAAGCTCCCGCCGTGCCACGCGCTGTTCCAGTTCTACGTCGCGGACGGCAAGCTGTCGTGCCAGCTGTACCAGCGCAGCGCCGACATCTTCCTCGGCGTCCCGTTCAACATCGCGTCGTACGCCCTGCTCACGCACATGATGGCACAGCAGGCCGGCCTGGACGTCGGCGACTTCGTGTGGACGGGCGGCGACTGCCACCTGTATTCGAACCACATGGAACAGGTCGAACTGCAGCTGTCGCGCGAGGAGCGCCCGCTCCCGAAACTGGTCATCCACCGCAAGCCCGACTCGCTGTTCGACTACAAGTTCGAGGACTTCGAGATCGCCGGCTACGACCCGCATCCCGCCATCAAGGCGCCCGTTGCGGTGTAAGCAAGGAGGTTCGCATGGCTCATCATCTATCCCTCGTCGTCGCGATGGATGCCAACCGCGGCATCGGCGTCGACAACAAGCTGCCCTGGCACCTGCCCGAGGACCTCGCGCACTTCAAGCGCGTGACCCTCGGCCATCCGATCATCATGGGCCGCAAGACGTTCGAATCCATCGGCCGCCCGCTGCCGGGCCGCCGCAACATCGTCGTCACGCGCAACGCCGGCTGGCGCCATGACGGCGTGGACGTCGTGCATACGCTGGAAGATGCCGTGGCCCTCGTCTGCGCCGGCTCGGCCAGCATCATCGGCGGCGCCCAGATCTTCGCGGAAGCGATGCACGTGGCCGACCGGCTGATCGTCACGCATATCGACAAGGTCTACCGCTGCGACACGTTCTTCCCGGAGATCGACAGCGCGCAGTGGGCCGCCGTCTCGAACGAACCCCTGTATTCACCGACGGCCGGTGTCGACTACGCCATCGTCACCTACGACAAAGTCAAGTAACACATGTCCGGACACGGTTTTCACGTACACGGGCCGCACGATCACGCGGTCGAACACGCCGCCCAGCACGGCAGCGATTCCTTCTCGAACAACATCGCGGTGATGACCGCGATCCTCGCCACCGTCGGCGCGCTGTTCGGCTACCTGGGCGGCGACACGCAGAACGACGCGGCCCTCTTCAAGAACAACGCGGCGATTGCCAAGACGACGGCGGCGAATTCCTGGAACTACTACCAGGCCAAGTCGAGCAAGCAGAACCTCGCCGAACTGGCGACGAGTCTCCCGGGCGTGGACGCCCGGATGCAGGCGAAGTACAAGGCCGACGTCACGCGCTACGAATCGGAAAAGGCCGGCATCAGGAAAGAGGCCGAGAAGTACGAAGCCCAGTCGGACGAGTGGAACGGGAAATCGGAACGCGCGCTGCACACCCATCACCAGTGGGCGCTGGCGACGACGGCCGAGCAGATCGCCATCTCGCTGGCCGCCATCACCCTGCTGACGCGCCGGCGCTGGCTGCTGTCGATCACGTACGTCGTCGCGCTCGTCGGCTTCGCGCTGGGCGCGTTCGCGTGGCTACACGTGGACCCCTTGGGCGCCCTGTTCGCCTCTGGCCACTGAGCGGCGCTCGCGGTAGTGCTTCTGCAGCACCGCATGGCGGTGGCGGAAGAAGCGCTCGATGCACCAGCCGACGATGGGGCCCGCGAAGCGCGGCGTGAAGTCCAGGCGGTCGACGATGCGCGTACCGTCCGGGGCGGGCATGAGGATGCGCTCGTGCCGCCAGCTCTTCATCGACAGCAGCGGCGACTGCTCGACGAAGCGGCGGCCCGGTTCCATCTCGGTGAACGTCAGCCGCGACAGATCGACCGGCACGATGCCGAACAGCAGGAACCTGCAATTGCCGAGCGGCCGGCCAAGTCCGCTGCCGTCGCGCGGGATATGCGTCATCCCCTTGGGAAAATCGAGCTTCAGTACCGGCCCCATCTCGGTGTCGACGCCCTGCACCGACGTGCTCCAGTCCCACAGCTCGGCGGGTGAACGTGGGACCTTGCTTTCAAGCTGGACGTGGAAGGTGGACATGGCAGCCTCGGCTACGAAACAGAGGCTCCACTTTAAGCCTGTGGCATAGCCGCTTCCGTTAGTCCCTTAACGCAGCGTCCGTTTCGTCATCCTGTTTACACAAGAGTGCGCCACAATCTTCCCCGTATAGCTAACCTATCAAAAATTTTTGCACGGGACCCCGCGATTTCTGCGAAAATCCGCTTCTTCATTTTTCCGGTGCCGTGCCCGGCCGCCTTCCCTCCCGGATAGCGGCGCGCACGGCGCTTCGCTTTGGAGCTGTCCATGAAATTTCGTTTCCCAATCGTCATCATTGACGAGGATTTCCGTTCCGAGAACACGTCCGGCCTCGGCATTCGCGCGCTTGCGGCCGCGATGGAAAAAGAAGGCATGGAAGTGCTCGGCCTGACCAGCTATGGCGACCTGTCGCAGTTCGCCCAGCAGCAGTCGCGCGCTTCGGCCTTCGTGCTGTCGATCGACGACGAGGAATTCGGCGGCGGCACCATCGAGGAGACCAATTTCGCACTCAGCGGCCTGCGCGCGTTCGTGCAGGAGATCCGCCACAAGAACTCCGACATCCCGATCTACATCTACGGCGAAACCCGCACGAGCCGCCACATCCCGAACGACATCCTGAAGGAGTTGCACGGCTTCATCCACATGTTCGAGGACACGCCGGAATTCGTCGCCCGCCATATCATCCGCGAAGCGAAAGCCTACCTGGACAGCCTGGCGCCGCCGTTCTTCCGCGCGCTCGTCAACTACGCCAACGACGGTTCCTATTCCTGGCACTGCCCCGGTCACTCGGGCGGCGTCGCGTTCCTGAAGTCGCCGATCGGCCAGATGTTCCACCAGTTCTTCGGCGAGAACATGCTGCGCGCCGACGTCTGCAACGCCGTCGAGGAACTGGGCCAGCTGCTGGACCATACCGGTCCCGTCGCCAAATCCGAGCGCAACGCCGCGCGCATCTACAACGCCGACCACTGCTACTTCGTCACGAACGGCACGTCGACGTCGAACAAGATGGTGTGGCACTCGACCGTGGCGCCGGGCGACATCGTCGTCGTCGACCGCAACTGCCATAAATCGATCCTGCACTCGATCATCATGTGCGGCGCGATCCCCGTGTTCCTGATGCCGACCCGGAACAACCTGGGCATCATCGGCCCGATCCCGCTGGAAGAATTCTCGCCGGAGTCGATCCGCAGGAAGATCGAGGCGAACCCGTTCGCCCGCGAAGCCAAGAACAAGAAGCCGCGCATCCTGACGATCACGCAGTCGACGTACGACGGCGTCGTCTACAACGTCGAGACGCTGCGCGAACTGCTGGACGGCGAGATCGACACGCTGCACTTCGACGAAGCGTGGCTGCCGCACGCGACGTTCCACGACTTCTACCGCAACATGCACGCGATCGGCCGCGACCGCCCGCGTGCCAAGCAGTCGATGATCTTCTCGACGCAGTCCACGCACAAGCTGCTGGCGGGCCTGTCGCAGGCGTCGCAGGTGCTCGTGCGCGAATCCGAGACCGTGGCGCTGGACCAGGACGCGTTCAACGAGGCGTACCTGATGCACACGTCGACGTCGCCGCAGTACTCGATCATCGCGTCGTGCGACGTCGCCGCCGCGATGATGGAAGCGCCGGGCGGCACCGCCCTCGTCGAGGAATCGATCTACGAAGCGCTGGACTTCCGCCGCGCGATGCAGAAGGTCGACGAGGACTACGGCGACGACTGGTGGTTCAAGGTGTGGGGCCCGCAGGTCACGAGCGAGGAAGGCATCGGCACGCAGGCCGACTGGATGATCCACGCGGAAGACGACTGGCACGGCTTCGGCAAGCTGGCCGAAGGCTTCAACATGCTCGACCCGATCAAGGCGACGGTCGTCACGCCGGGCCTGTCGCTGGACGGCTCGTTCGGCGACTCCGGCATCCCGGCGTCGATCGTCACCAAGTACCTCGCCGAGCACGGCGTGATCATCGAGAAGTGCGGCCTGTACTCGTTCTTCATCATGTTCACGATCGGGATCACGAAAGGCCGCTGGAACACGCTCGTCACCGCCCTGCAGCAGTTCAAGGACGACTACGACCGCAACCAGCCGATGTGGCGCATCATGCCGGAGTTCACGGCCGCGAACCCGCGCTACGAATCGTGGGGCCTGCGCGACCTGTGCCAGCAGATCCACGACTTCTACAAATCGCGCGACGTCGCCCGCCTGACGACCGAGATGTATTTGTCGGACATGATCCCGGCAATGAAGCCGTCGGACGCCTTCGCCAAGATGGCGCACCGCGAGATCGAGCGCGTGGCGATCGAGGACCTGGAGGGCCGCATCACCGCGATCCTGCTGACGCCGTACCCGCCGGGCATCCCCCTGCTGATCCCGGGCGAGCGTTTCAACAAGACGATCGTCGACTACCTGCGCTTCGCCCGCGACTTCAACGAGCGGTTCCCGGGCTTCGAGACGGACGTGCATGGTCTCGTGAAGCGCGAGATCGATGGGAAGCTGGGCTACTTCGTGGATTGCGTCAAGCAGGACTGATGCGTACCGCGCACACGATCGCGCTGCTGCTCGCGCTCGGCCTGACGACCGGCGCCGCCGCGGCGGCGGTCGACTGCGACAACGCCGCATCGACCGTCGACATCAACGAATGCGCCGCGCGCGACCAGAAAGCCGTGGAGGTAAAACTGAACACGGCTTACCAGGCCGCGCTCAAGTCCCTGGGCGACGGCGAAGGTGCCGCGACGAAGAATGCCCTGGTGCTTGCACAGCGGGCCTGGATCAAGTTCCGCGAAGCGGATTGCAAGGCGCTGTACGAACTATGGTCAGGCGGCACCATGCGGGACATGGTGTTCCTGAACTGTATGCGCCGCCGTGCTGAACAGCGCATCAAGGAACTGGACGAGTTCGAGAATCCGCATTGAGGGATTCAAAAAAAAGGGGCTGCGGCCCCTTTTTTGATGATCAGGCCTTCGGCAACGTTACGCCGTGCTGGCCCTGGTACTTGCCCCCCCGGTCCTTGTACGAGGTCTCGCAGATCTCGTCGCTCTCGAAGAACAGCACCTGCGCGCAGCCTTCGCCCGCGTAGATCTTGGCCGGCAGCGGCGTCGTGTTCGAGAATTCGAGGGTCACGTAGCCTTCCCACTCCGGCTCGAATGGCGTCACGTTGACGATGATGCCGCAGCGGGCATAGGTCGACTTGCCCAGGCAGACGGTCAGCACGTTGCGCGGGATCCTGAAGTATTCGATCGTGCGGGCCAGCGCGAAGGAGTTCGGCGGGATGATGCACACGTCGCTCTTCACGTCGACGAACGAATTCGAGTCGAAGTTCTTCGGGTCGACGATCGTGCTGTTGATGTTCGTGAACACCTTGAATTCGTCGGCGCAGCGGATGTCGTAGCCGTACGAGGACGTGCCCCACGAAATGATCTTGCGGCCGTCCGTCTCGCGCACCTGTTTCGGCGAGAACGGTTCGATCATGCCGTGTTCTTCCGCCATCCGGCGGATCCATTTGTCGCTCTTGATACTCATCGCTGGGCTTCTTTTCCAAAAAAATGGGGATATGAATCCCGCAATTTTACGCGAAAAGCGCCGCCGGACGACCGGCCTTTTTTTGATCTGCCTGCGCCAGCAGCCGCGCGATCATCTCGCGCGTCAGCTGCGCCGTGAGCGCGGGCTTCTCCATCGGGTACAGGTGCGTGCCTTCGATCGTGACGAGATTGCCGCCGACCAGCCGGCGCGTGCCGTCCAGGCCCGCCTGGCGCAGCTCCGTGGAATCCGTGCCCGCGATGAAGCCGACCGGCACGGGGAACGGCGCGCGCAGCACCCGGTCCATGTCGTGCGGCAGCGTGCTGTAGATCGCGGCTTCGACGTCGCGGTCGAAGCGCAGCTGCACGCCCTCCGGGTGCGGCCGCAAACCGTGGTCGAGGTAATCGTCGAGCGCACCCGGCGCCCACGCCTGGAACACGGGCTTGGCGCTGAAATGCTCGAAGGCGGCCGCGCGCGACGGCCACACGTTGCGCCGCCGCCGGGCCACGTTCCCCGGCGACACCCGCATGCGCAGTCCGAGCATCTTCGCGATGCGCCACACCCACGCGCGCCAGCCGGCGACGACGGGAGAATCCAGCATCACCACGCAGCGCACGAGATCGGGCCGCCGGTGCGCCGCCAGCATGCCGACGGCGCCGCCCAGCGAATGGCCGACGAGGATCGCCGGCTGGCCGTACCCCTCCAGCTGGCCGATCAGCTCGTCGATCAGCGTGTGCCAGTTGTCGCGCACGGGAAAGCGGGGATCGTGACCCAGCATGTCCGTCGTGCGCACGTCGAAATCGCGGCGAAGGTCGTCCAGCAGGCGGCCGTACGAACCGGAGGGGTAGCTGTTCCCGTGGGTGAAATGGAGTAATGGCTTGGACATCGGGAATGGGATGACGCGGCTGCGCGTAGTAAAGACAACACCCATTGTAATGTCATTATCTCCAAGTATTTAGAGGCAAACGCCTACATGGCCGGGCGCTCGCCCCCGTCGTGCCCGCGCATGCGGTGCCGGAGCATCTCTTCCCGCTGCTCCGGCGTCAGCACGGCCTGGATCTGCGCTTCCGTCCGCGCCTGCAGCAGCGCCTGGGCGGCGACGGCCTGGCCGAGGTCACGCGACAGGGCATTCGCCCGGGCGTCGTCGAACTTGTCGGCGCGGCCCAGTTCGCGCAGGGCCTCGTGCGCCTTGCGGACCGCCTTGTCGTAGTCGCGGCGCTGCGGGGCCTGGGCGTGCATGATGGCGAACACCTTGTCCTGCTGGGCTTCCGTCAGCTTCAGGCGGTGCAGCGGCACGTGGCCGAAGGGCATGCCCGGGGCGCGGTCATGGCCTGCGGGAGGCGGCGCATCCGGCTCGCCGGCCGCGAAGGCCGGGGTGGCGGCGAGGCAGGCGGCGACCAGGGCGGCCGCCGCGGAAAGGCTTGTGAATGTCATGTGTGTCGTCCTTTTTTGTTCGGAGACGCCATTCTCGGTTGTCGCCATGTTAAGGAGTGTTATCGCCGTGTAAAACGGCGTAAAGAGCCGTCTCCCTCCGTGGCCGGCACGGCCGGGCTGCGCTAAGATGCGATCATGAACCAAGTCCTGCTTATCGACGACGACACCGAACTGGTCGGCATGTTTTCCGAATACCTGGAACAGGAAGGCTTTCGCGTCGCCTGCGCCCATGACGGCGAGACGGGCGCGCGCGAAGCGCTGACCGGCCAGTACGCCATCGCCATCCTCGACGTGATGATGCCCCGCATGAACGGCATCGAGACGCTGCGCCGCATCCGCGCCGCAAGCCGCATGCCGATCCTGATGCTGACCGGGCGCGGCGACGACGCCGACCGCATCCTCGGCCTCGAACTGGGCGCCGACGACTACGTCACGAAGCCCTGCACGCCGCGCGAACTGACGGCGCGCGTGCGCGCCATCCTGCGCCGCACGCAAAGCTCGCCCAACGACGGTCCCGGCATCACGCTCACGGTCGGCAAGCTCACGATGCTGCCCGAGCAGCGCCGCGCCACGTGGGACGGCCAGCCGCTGGAACTGACCAGCACCGAATTCAACCTGCTCGAAGTCCTCGCGCGCAACGCCGGCCGGCCGGTCAGCAAGAACGACCTGTCCGAGCAGGGCCTGGGCCGCCCGCTGGCGCGCTTCGACCGCAACATCGACGTCCACCTCTCGAGCCTGCGCCACAAACTGGGCACGCTGTCCGACGGGCGTTCCTGCCTGCAGACCGTCTATCGTCTCGGCTACCAGCTGATCCGCGAGTAGCGATGGGCCGGCTGTTCTGGAAGTTCTTCCTGTCCATCCTGCTGGCCCAGGTGGCCGCGACGATCGGCGTCGGCGGCACCTTGTGGCTGCGCGACCAGGCGCGCCAGCGCGGCGGCGAACCCACGCTCGACAAGAGTCCGCCCGCCACGATCATGCTGGACGCCGCCGCCGCGACACTCCGGCACGGCGGCATCGACGCGTTGCGCGACCTGGCCGCCGGCAGCCGCCGCATGCATCTGTATGTCCTCGACGAGCAGGGCCGCGAACTGCTCGACCGGCCCGTGCCCGCCAAGTTGCGCGAGGAAGTCGAGCGCAACCTGAACGGCGACGGCCACACGCATGCCGTCGCCCACCTGACCAGCGCCGACGGCCGCCGCTACACGGCCTTCGCGTCGCGCGCATGGCATGTGCCGGGCATGGACGGTCCCGGTCCACGCGGCTTCGGCACCGGGCCGGGCGTCGGCCCCCCGGTGGCCGGACCGGGCGACGGCGGCCCCGGCGCGCGCATGGACGGAGGACCCGGCGGCCCGGGCGGCCCGGGTGGCGGCTGGTTCGGCCTGCCGCCTGAATTCGGCCGCCACGTGGGTCCCTGGCTGCCGATCGTGGCCGCCACGCTGGCGAGCCTGCTGTTCGCCGCCCTCCTCGCCTGGTATTTCTCGCGCCCGATCCGGGCCCTGCAGCGCGCCTTCGACGCCGCGGCCGCCGGCGACCTCGCCCCCAGGTTCGCGCACGCGGCGCCGCGCCTGATCGGCGACGAGCTGGCGGAACTGGGCCACGACTTCGACCGCATGAGCGCCCAGCTGCGCGCCCTGATGGACGGCCAGCGCCGCCTGCTGCACGACGTGTCGCACGAACTGCGCTCGCCCCTCGCGCGCCTGCAGGCCGCCATCGGCCTCGCGCACCAGCAGCCGGACCGCCTGCAGGCGTCGCTCGAACGCATCGAACGGGAAAGCGTGCGCATCGACCGCCTCGTCGGCGAGCTGCTGACGTTGTCGCGGCTGGAAGCGGCGACGACCCTGCCGGCGACGGAGCCCGTCGACCTCGTCGAGATGGTCGACCAGATCGCCGACGACGCCCGCTTCGAAGCCGGCGCTGCCGTCGACGTCGACGCTCCGGAACCGGTCACCGTGTGCGGCGCCCCGGACCTGTTGTGGAGCGCCGTCGAGAACATCGTGCGCAACGCCGTCAAGCACGGCGCGGGCGGACCGGTGAACGTCCGCCTCCATCCGGACGGCGACCTCGTTCACATCGAAGTGCTCGACCAGGGCCCCGGCATCGCGCCCGAACACCTGGGCGACGTGTTCGAACCGTTCTTCCGCTCCAACCCCGCGCACAACAACGTCGACGGCCACGGGCTCGGCCTCGCGATCGCCAAGCGGGTCGTGGAAACGCACGGCGGACGGATCTCCGCCGCCAACCGGGCCGAAGGCGGCTTGCGCGTGACGATCACGCTGCCGCGCGTCGCCTGATCAGCGCCCGTACCAGTAGCGCGCATGCTCGCCGCGGTAGCCGTGCCACGTTGCGCTGGTGCCGATATCGAGAGTCAGCGCACCTGTTTCGTCGGTCCGCAAACGCTCGATACCGAGCGTGCCGTAGCGTTCGTACACCTCGGCCTTCGGGTGATGGTAGCGATTGCGGTATCCGACCTGGAAGATCGCGATGGCGGGCCGCACCGTCTGCAGGAACGCCAGCGTGGACGACGTGCCGCTGCCGTGGTGCGGCGCCAGCAGGACGTCCGCGCGCAGGCGGTCCGGCGCGCGCTCGAGCAGCGCCGCCTCCTGGGCTGCCTCGATGTCGCCGGCCAGCAGCACCGTGCGCCGGCCATTGCTGACGCGGAGGGTGCAGCTGCGCGCATTCGTCTTCAGGTGCGCGTCGTCGTAGCTGGCCGGCGCCGGATGCAGCATGTCGAACGCGATGCCGTCCCATTCCCAATGCTGGCCGGCGCCGCAGCGCACGTGACGGCGCGCCGCGCGGACGATCGCGTTCTCAAAGGGCAGCGACGACGCGAGCCAGTCCACGTCGACACCTTCCAGCACCGCCAGCGCACCGCCCGCGTGGTCCGTGTCGCCATGGCTGACGACGATGCCGTCGAGCGTGGCGATGCCCCGCATCCGCAGGTACGGCAGGATGACGCGGCTGCCGCCATCGGCGCCCGGCGCGTACGCGGGCCCCGTGTCGTACAGCAGGCGGTGGCGTTCGGTCTCGACGAGCAGCGCCATGCCCTGGCCCACGTCGAACGCCGTGACGCGAAAGCTTTGTTCGCGCGGATGGTCCGGCAGTTGCAGCAGCATCGGCAGCAGCGCGACGGCACCGGCCCAGCGATGCGGCCAGCCGCGCGGCATCAGCATCCATAGCGTACCGCCGAGGCCCAGCGCGAACACCCAGGCCTGCGGGGCCGGCGCGCGCCACACGGCACCGGGCCATCCGGCCATCTGCCGCAGCAGCCACGCGAGCATCTCCACTGCCCAATGCGCGACCAGCAGCAGCCAGTCGCCCGGCGGCCCCGGGACCAGGCTGCCGGCCAGCGCGAGCGGCGTCACGACGAAGCTGACGAGCGGGATCGCCACGGCGTTCGCGACCGGGCTCACGATGGACACCTGGCCGAACAGCAGCAACGTCAGCGGCACCAGCCCGGCCGTGACGGCCCATTGCGTGCGTCCCGCCAGCAGCAGCGCGCCGCGCGGTCCGGTGGGCGGCGGCTTGACGCGGCCATGTCCCGCGAACAGGATGACGGCCACGGCGCCGAACGACAGCCAGAACCCCGGCCACAGCACGGCCCACGGATCGAGCAGCACGACCACGCCGAGCGCCGTGCACAGCACGTGCGACACGGCCGCGAGACGCCCCATCCACAACGCCAGTGCGACGACGGACAGCATGGTCAGGGTGCGCTGCGCCGGCACGCCGAAGCCGGCCAGCAGCACGTACAGCAACGCGACGACGGCCCCGGCCAACGCCGCGACTTTCTGCGCCGGCAGCCGCAGCGGGAGGCGCGCATCGGTGAAGAACGAGCGGCGCCACAGGGCCGACACCGCCCACGCGGCGAGTCCCGCGATCATCGTGATGTGCAGGCCCGAGATCGAGATGAGGTGGCCGATGCCGGTGCGGTTGAAGACCTGCCAGTCGGCCTGGTCGATGCCGCGCTGGTCGCCGATCACGAGCGCCACGATCACGCCCGCGTAGGTGCGCCCCGCGAGCGCTGTCTGGATGCGCGCACGCAGCGCCGCCCGCACACGTTCGACGACCGCGCCGGGACTGGCCACGAATGCATCCAGCAGCCGGTTGCCATCGTCCGCCCGCACATAGCCGGTGGCGCGCACGCCCCGCTCCAGCAGCCACGCCTCGTAGTCGAAGCCGCCCGGATTCGCATTGCCGTGCGGGCGCTGCAGGCGCACCGTCAACTGCCAGCGCTGGCCCGGCTGGACGTCGCCGACGGCCGGGCCAGCGCTGTAGCGGCCCGCGTACCAGGACAGCGCAACGTATGGCGGCACGCTGAAGTCCGCATCGATCGTGCGTTCGACCCGGAAATCGAAGCGGACGCCCTGGTCGAAGCGGTACGGCAACGTGTCGACGATGCCGACGATGCGCACGTCGCGGCCCTCGTCGCGCCTGGCCAGCTCCGGGGCCAGCGTCGTATGGGCCAGGAAGGCGGCCCAGGCGTAGCCGGCCAGCAGGCCGGCGGAGGCGATTGCGATGATGCGTGCTGCCGGGTGGCGGATCATGCCGGCGCAGGCCAGCAGCAGGAGTGCTCCGGCTGCGCAGGCTGCCATCTGACCGGATGTCGGCAGCGTGGCGGTGGCTTGCAGGTAGGTGACGCCGGTGACGAAGCCTGGAATAAAGCTGCGCATGAGCGAGAGGACCGAATGGGCGGCGCTAACGTGGGAAACCCATCACAAGCGACTTCTGCAACCGGCCGACCAGTCCCGGCACCTGCAGATCCCTGGCATCTACAATTCCACCACTGCCTATGGCGACGAAAGCCGCGTCCAGGGCGGCAATCGCGGTCTCGCGTGCCGCGATGCGCTCGCTAAACGTCGCGTCATCCTCTTCGATGGTTTCGATGTCGAAACCGTCCATCATCGCGCGAGACGGCCTGACTTCCGCCTGAGATGGAACGTCGACCAGGAAGCGTCCGACGCATATTGTCTTCATCTTTTCCGTCATCCTTGCCACCAAGGCTCTGTCTTGTTGGCCACGAACCTGACCAACTGCCCAATTTCCCGCACGGGCGAGCGCCGCGAGCATCACGCTCGGAGTTCGCCATCCGAACAGCCTTGACTGATGCATGGACATTATCCGTCTAGAGCGTGCCGGCGTGGGCTGTCCGGTCACGCGAGAGTCGACGGCCCCAACGGGGGCGGCGCGCCGTCCGGTTGTCCTTCCTGTCCAGAGTCGGCAAGAAGTGCGACGCGTTCGGCCTCGGCAAGCCGCATCAGCTGCCAGGTACTACGCCGCTGGATCACTTCCGGACCGGCAGAACGACCGAACATGCCCACCGGTACCTGGAAGGTCGCGGCCGGAAGCGTGCTTCCGCGTGGGAACCAGCGTGTCCCGTCGAGCGCATGCGTCTCCCCGCAACGCCACCAGCCGCTCGCCGGACAGACTTCACCAGTTTTTACGTTCGTGCCAAGCGCGACTGCCGGGGCCGGATCGGCCGCCCCCTCCGTCGCGGCACTTGCCGGTCCCGGCGGAGCAAGCGCAACCAACGTTGGCGCACGGGGCCGCAGCCGTTTGTCGACCAGCCGCCACGTGGTCGGTTGCGACGGTTCAATGCTCGGCTGGAGTCCACGCAGCTTTTGCCACAGTGTCTGTCGCGGCAGAAGCAGCGCCTGAGGCATGCGGTCGCCTTTGCGGACCCACTGGACCGCGCCGCCCTGTACGTCGACGCCGGACCCTCCCTCGCGGCATTTCCACCAACCGGATTGCGGACAGATTTCGCCGGCTGTGGCCAGTGCGCCCAACTTCGGTCCTGGCGGTTCAGGTGGCGGATCGGCTGGCGGCGGTGGGCCAAACTTGCGTAGGCGGATGCTGGAGGAAATGCTGTCCCAAAGCGCGAGCACGGCGTCTTCATGAAGACTGGAATCCACCGGCTTGCCACCCGGGCGGGGGTTGGTGCCCGTCTCCATGTTGAGCAATAAGTATGGCTGCAGGTGATCATGCTCGACCCCTTGCGCCTCCCACATGAAGCTATAGCCGGTCGTGAAATTCAGTTCGCGGACTCGCTCCAGCACCTCTTCGCCATCGATACCATTAATATTGCGCTTGCCGGAACGCAGCTTCGTTACCCGCAGCATTTCGTCGGCGCTCGCCTGGGCGTCGATATCGGCGACACGAGCAAGCAAACTGCGATCGGTACGTCCGGCGGGCATACTATCGAACGCCAGACCCATGTCTGGATGACCGGGCAACCCGAGATGCAGGGTCACGTGCTCGTTCACGTGTTCGGGCAAAGGTTCAGCAAAGACGCCCCTCCAAATGCAGAACCCAGGCACAGGTGGAATCTCTTCCTCACCGCGCGTTCGCAAGTGAGCAAGCAGCGCTTCCGCCTCCTTGACGTCGGACACCTGCTTGGACGTCGCGGACAGCGAAAAACTCAACTCCCCCATGTGCGCGTGGACCTCGATCGACACCGATTCCATATCGATGCGGCGATCCCCGTTCATCATGTAACCACGGCTGCGGCCGTAGACAAACGAACGCCCGGTCAAACCTGGGATGCGCAAATCCCGGGCTTCAACCATTCCCCCTTCGCCGCTGTCATCGTGAACGCGGCCACGTTCCACGATCTCGGCTTCACGTGCCTGCACACGATCGCGGAACGCAGCTTCGCTCTCTTCGACGGAGTCGATCGCGAATCCGGATATCCGTTCGCCCGACAGTCTGACCTCGGCCTCGCCAGGGACGTCGACCAGATACCGTCCGACGCAAACCGTTTTCATCTTTTCCGTCATTTTTGCCACCTCGGATCTGTCCCGTATGCTGCGGACCTGGCCAGCGGCCCAGGTACCTGCACAGGCGAGAGCTGTGACCAGGACGACGAGCTCTCGCCAACCGCGTTTCCTTGTTCGCGTCATGGCAACGTCGCTACCGGATTGGCAATGGAAACTGGGCCCGGCGACAAGACGACCTGCCGCTTGAACGCGTACGCACGATCAAACGTGCGGACGACAATCATTTGCCCATCCAATTTACATTTGACGACCCCTGCACACTTAACCACGCGTGGGGTTTTCTTGCGTCTCATCAGTTCCGCATCCTCGACCCTCGGGCTCCGGCCGTAATCTTGATCCGGGACAACGACCCCGACCATGATTAGACGCGCAACTGACGCGACGCGTCTGCGCCACCGCTGATTCTTCGCGCGCTTCATTGCAGCTTCTGAACCAGTTTGACGATCAGGTGCTGGGTTAACATCAGGATTGCATCATTGTTGTATGCTCCCTGATGATCGATTCCACGAACGTCGAACAACTGGCTGACTTTTCCGCGCGGTCCAGCGCCGGACTGATGTGGAACCGTGCCGTCGCCGGCCACGTCCTGACGCGCCGGCACAAAATGAAGGTCGTTGCGTTTTTCCACGCGCACGCGTCGCCCGCCGCTCGCGCCATAGCCGGTCCAGGCTGCCGACTTGATGTTAGATTCCGTAAATACTCCCCCCGCAGCCGGATCGCGTGCGACCCAACGCACTGCACCAAACGACATATGTTCCGGATCGGCGCCATAAAAAGCGTAGGTATTCGGATGATAGTAGGTATCCAAGACCTCGCGATGGAAATGCTCGGCGTTATTGACCGCCTTACGTAGAACGTCGATGACTTCGGTCTCGCTGTAGCGCTTGGCTGGATCCGCCAACTCGGGATCGATCAACCTGTACCAGGAATGGGTATCGCGATACATGTCGTACGGATTACCCGCAGGCAAATGCACCACCTCACGAGGCACATCCTTATTGTTGACCTTGCTCACCAGGCAGACGTGCAACCAAGGCTGCGGATAAAGGTGATTTGGTAGTAGCTGCAGGGCGCCTGGAGACGTGGCCATCACCGGCATCGTGTCCTTGGGCAGCTCACCCAGGATTTCGGCAACGTGCTCTGCTTTGATATTGTCCACTTGGCCATTGCTAGGACTCCACTTCTCGGTGCCGCAAGCGATCCGGCGGTAGCAGGCCGGCGCACCAAGGGCCGGCATAACGCCATGAATGACGCCCAGAATTCGGTCTGGATCCTGCTTCGCGCAGGCACGCGCAACGAGTCCGCCCATCGAGTGAGTTACCAGGATCACTTGCCGGCAGTCGCGTTTGCGCTCAGTCCAGAAGGAAATGATGCGGTCGATCCGCTGCTGCAACCATTTGGCCGAATCTTCACAGGAGTCGAGCCAGTTGTAGCCACAGGCATAAACCGGGTAATAGTACCCAGCATGCTTTTCCAATTCCGCTTCGGTAATCCTGGCAATACTGCGCAGGCCCCATTTCGCCGGGTCGCACGCCATTACATCCTTCCAGTGGTTGCATATCACGCGGACGTCATCCACTGGATCCATGTCGAATGTATGGTTGAGGCCAACATGCAAGCCATACAGCAGCCTGCCGTAGGAATCCCAGTGGACCTCTCCCCACCACCGTTGCCGTACCTCGGACTCCGTCGTGCCGTAATTGCGTGCTTCAAGAGGCAGGTGGATATCACCACGGTTGTCGACCTCCAGCGTCCGTCTATCGAGAATCTTTTGACGCGTTTTTGGATCGAACTCCTTCCACTTCCGCGCCGTCTTCAACCCCTCGAACGTCCCATTCGGCGCCCGCCACGCCGGCTCGCCCGGATTCAATACCTCGTTCGCCCTTTTCGCCGGACTGGTCGCCGCCCGCAAATTGCTCCCCATGATCCCCGGCACGACGATGACGGGGATGACCTTCGACGGCGGCAGCGTGAACAGCCCGCGTGTCGTGAACGAGGTCGGTGTCAGGACGGTCCGGCCGGTCCAGCTGCCGTCGGGCTGCGGGACGAGGTTGGGCAAGGGGCGGGTCGGGTCTGCCATGCGCGCTCCGTGGTCTGGGTTGGGTTTGCGTAAAGCTCGGGGTCAGCGGGCCGTGTCGTCGTCGGGAAGGAAGGCCATGTCCACGTCGCCGATCATTTCGCCGATCAGCAACGAGGTGCGGCCCTCTTCGTCGGTGCGTCCGGTGACGGTACGGCCGTCTTCGAACGTCGCCTTGTAGCGTTGGTTCGGGACCGGCTTGCCGGTCTGCTGGTGCCGCAGCACCACGTATTCGTCCGTGTGCAGGTGCGAGGTCGGCATGCGCACGCCCGCTGGTGTCGCGCCGCCGGGACCCACCTCGTCGATTTCGCTCGCCTTGAAGACCTGGCGGCCGCTCGTCTGCTGGGTCACCGTGCCGTCGGCCCAGTCGGTCTGCGCGCCCGGCGCGATGATTTTCACGGCCGGCGCTTCCAGTTCGATGCGTTCTGCCGCGATCAGGCTGATGCGGCCTGCCGACTTGATCTGGATATTGCCCACGTGCGTGTGCACGACGATGTCGCCGCGGCCCGCGACGAGGCGCACGCCCAGTTCGTGGGCGAACAGGCTCAGGCGCCGTGCGGCGCGCACGAAAATGTTGGCGCCGGCCGCCACCTCGGCGTCGCCCGCGCTGACGACGTCCACCTTGCCGCTCGCGCCCAGCGCCAGGTTGTCGTTACTGGCGACGATGATGCCGTTCGGCGCCGTCGCGGCCAGGATCGGTTCGCCACCGCCCGAGGCACCTTCCGCGACATTGCTGCCCGCGTGCCAGCGTTTCAGCTTGTCGACGAGGGCGGCGAGGCGCTTGCCCGTCGGTTCGTCGTCCGTGTGGACGGCCGCCAGCTTGCCCACTTCGTCGAGGATGCCCTGCATGACGTCGGCCAGGCCCGCCAGGCCGGCGCGGTCGAGCTGGCCGCCTTCTCCCTGCGGGCTTGCCTCGGCGCTGATCAGCACCCCCTGGGCGCCGCGCACCGCCACCGACAGGTCGCTGCGCAGCTCGGCGCCCTCCCCGCGCGGCGTGCCGGTGCCGTCGGCGCGGGGGCGCGTCAGCCAGCCGAGGTTCAGCTCCGACGTGCCGTGGTCGCTGGCCAGCTGGGCGCTGATCTCGCCGCGCGTGTCGTCGAAGCGCAGCTGGTTGCCGCGCGCCCCCTGGATCTCGTGCGTGCGTGTGCCCGACATGTACCGGTTGCCCGGCAACGGGCCCGCCTGGCTGAACGCGGGCGGCGCCGTGCGCTGGTTGTACAGCTGGGCGAGGATGATCGGGCGGTCCGGGTCGCCGCCGAGGAAGGCCACCAGCACTTCGGAACCCACGCGCGGCAGCGACAGCGCGCCGGCCTGCTGCTGGCCGCCGTTGCCGTTGCCGGCCCAGTTGGACGCCACGCGCACCCAGGCGGAATCGGCCGGCGAACCGGACGCGCCGGCGCCGTGCGCATGACGGTGGTCGGCGGCCCGCATGCCCGGGAAGCGGATTTTTACGCGGCCGAGCGCATCGCAGTGGACGTCCTCGCCGGCCGGCCCCACGACGATGGCGCTTTGCAGCTGCGGATGCGGCAGGTCGGTACGCGGGTCATAGGCAGGCACGATGGGAATGCCGCGCCGGACGGCGGAAAAGTTCACGCGTACGCGCGCCTGCCCGTCGCCCGCGCGCGGCGCAGGCAGTGCGCCCAGGGCCGCCTCCGCGGACAACTGCCTGGCGTGGCGCTCAAGGTCGCGTGGGAGGTTGTTGTCGGCAACGACGTGCAGTTCGGTGATCACGAAATCGCGCTCCGCGGCGGGATGGGTGTCGATCTCCGGATGGCCTTCCAGCGAAAAATACTGGCCGGCGCAGAAGTCGCGCACGCTGCCCTCGCCCTGGAAGCACTTCGATTCGAACTCATGGCGGCTCATGCGCACGTGTCCGAGGCGCCAATGGTCCTCGACGTCGTTGCCGGCGTGCGGCATCTCGATCAGGTAGTCGTCCAGCGATGCGGCCAGCGCGTTGCCGCTCGGGCCCTGGTCGACGTTGCTGCGCGCGGTCGCCGTCATGAATTGCGCGGCGTCCGGGTTCTTGTAATCCCAGCTGTGGCGCGTGGCGACGCCCGGCTGCAGGCGGCGCGCGGCGCGCCAGGATTGCACCGTGTCGCGGCCGTCCGCCATGCTGTCGCGGTGGTAGCGCACGGTGCCGGCCGCGTTCTGCGGCAGGCCGTTCGGGTCGTTGAACAGCACCAGCGTGTGCGCGGGCGTGCGGTCGTGCGCGGGGTCGACGGGGCTGCCGCGGCTGCGGCCCGGGCGGAACACCCACGCGATACCGCGCCGCTTGAGCAGCCGGCGCACGAACGCGGCGTCGGACTCGTTGTACTGCATGGTCTGTTCGCGCGGCGGGAACTGGCGCATGTCGAACAGCGGGTCGAGTTCGAGTTCGAACGCGTTGGCCAGCACCGTGTTCGACTGGCGCCATTCGTCGCACAGCACCTGCACGATCTCCAGTTCGTTCTGGTAGCGGAAGACGCGGCTGTTGGTACGCTTTTCCATCACGGCGAACACGTCGCGCAGGACGAGCTCGTAGCCGGCCAGGCCGCCGTCGGCGTCGCCCGCGCGCGCTTCGGTGACGATGCCGCACACGCTGCGCATCTGCCCCCGGTCGGTGACGAACTGCAGTTCGGCCGGCAGCGCGATCAGGTCCTTCAGCGCGATGTGCGGGCTGCTCGCGACGCAGGCGACGCGGTAGTCGATGCCGCCGCAGATCGCCTCGTGGCCCACGACCCGCTGGGGCAGCAGCACGTCCTCCGCGAGCTGGCCGCCGTGGGCCAGGCGCAGGCGCAACGGCCGGTGCGCGGTGCTCAGGACCTTTTCGTGCTGCAGAACCCGCAGGAACTCGCTCGCGCTTTCCACTGTCTCTCCCGTGAACACGCCGCGGCTGCGGCACGAGAATGGATTCTTCCATGCTTCATACCGCGCGAGATTGCCGCGTATCAGAGTGCACAGGAGCGAACTTCGGCGCGTGTGGATGGTCCCACGCGGCGCGCCGCGCGGGTGCGCACGGCGCGCCGGAGAAACACGATGGAACCGGGAGCGAGTCGACGCGGTCGCGCCGTCATGAGGGCCGGGTACGCCCCATGTGCTTCATGCGCGCCGGGTGTTCAACCCAGCAGCGTGGCCAGCCGCGGCAGCGTCGCCAGCGCGTTTGCGTGCGTCGCCGTGCGCACGGCGTCCGGGTCGAGCGCGCGCATGTCCGCCAGCGCCGCACCGATCGCGGGCAATTGCTCCGGGCTGTTGCGGCCCGGGTGGACCCAGGCCGGCGAGATATCCGGCGCGTCCGTCTCCAGCACGATGGACTCCAGCGGCAGGTCCACGGCGAGCCGGCGGATCTGCAGCGCGCGCGTAAAGGTCATGGCGCCGCCGAAGCCGAGGTGGAAGCCGGCGTCGATGAAGGCCTTCGCCTGCTGGAAGCTGCCGTTGAACGCGTGCGCGATGCCGCCGGCCGGACGGATCTGGCGCACGTGCTTCAGCACCTGGTCCTGCGAGCGGCGCACGTGCGTGAGGACGGGCAGGCCGAAGTCGCGGGCGATGCGCAGCTGCTCGCGCAGGAAGCGCTCCTGCTTCTCGCGCATCGCGGGCTCGCACAGCATCGGGATGAAGAAGTCAAGGCCGATCTCGCCGATGGCGACGAAACGGGGGTCGGACAGCGACGCCTCGACCTGGCGCCGCAGTTCGGCGAGGTCGTCATCCGTCGCCTGCGGCACGTAGATAGGGTGGATGCCCAGCGCATAGCTGGCGTTGGGCACGTCGGCCGCGAGCTTGCGCACGACGTCGAAGTTAGCCCGTGCGACGGCCGGTATCACGATCATGCCGACCCCGAGTTCCAGCGCGCGCCGGGCGATCTCGCCGGACTCCGTGCCGAATTCGTGCGCGTCCAGGTGGCAGTGCGTGTCGATCCACATGGGTCAGGCGGGCTGCAGGCCGTGCTCCGTCATGCGCAGCACGCGGTCGCAGCGGCGCGCCAGTTCCGGGTCGTGCGTGACGATGACGAACGCGGTGCCCAGCGTTTTCGACAGTTCCAGCATGAGGTCGAAGATGCCCTGGGCCGTCGAGTGGTCGAGGTTACCGGTCGGTTCGTCGGCGAGCACGCAGGCCGGTTCCGTGACGAGGGCCCGGGCCAGCGCCACGCGTTGCCGCTCGCCGCCGGACAGTTCGCCCGGCCGGTGGATGGCGCGCTTCGTCAGGCCCACGCGCGCCAGGATCGCCTCGGCGCGCGCGACGGCGTCCTCGCGCTTCATGCGGCGGATCAGCAGCGGCATCGCGACGTTGTCCAGCGCCGTGAATTCCGGCAGCAGGTGGTGGAACTGGTAGACGAAGCCGAGCGAGCGGTTGCGCAGCTCGCCGCGGCGCGTCTCCGACAAGGTGGCGAAGTCCTCGCCCTGGAGGGTCACGCTGCCCGTGCTGGGCGTGTCCAGCCCGCCCAGGATGTGCAGCAGGGTCGACTTGCCCGAGCCGGACGCGCCCACGATGGCCACGCGCTCGCCGCGGGCGATGGAGAAATCGATGTTGTCCAGCACCTGGACCGAATAGTCTCCCTGGCGGAAGGTTTTGCCAACGTTGCGGCAGGCGAGGACGGCGGTGCCTGTCGCCGGGATACCGGCGTTTTGTTCTTTCATATCATTCATAGCGGAGTGCCTCCGCCGGTTTCACGCGCGATGCGGACCAGCTGGGATAAATAGTCGCGACGAAGGCCAGCAGCACCGAGACGCCGCCAATTTTGAAGACGTCCGGCCAGCGCAGGTCGGACGGGATTTCGCTGATCAGGTAAATATCCTTGGACAGGAACTGCACGCCCAGCAGGTGCTCGATGAACGGGACGATGACGTCGATGTTCAGCGCCACGAGCACGCCGAGGCCCACGCCGGCCGCGGTGCCCATGATGCCGACGAGGGCGCCCTGGATCATGAAGATCTTCGTGATCGAGCGCGGCGACGCGCCCAGGGTACGGAGGATGGCGATGTCGGGCTGCTTGTCCGTGACCGTCATGACGAGGGTCGAGACGAGGTTGAACGCGGCCACGGCGATGATCAGGGTGAGGATGATGAACATCATGCGCTTTTCCGTCTGCACGGCGGCGAACCAGTTGGCGTTCAGCTGCGACCAGTCGCGCATGACCAGCTCGCCCGACATGCTGCGCTTGAGTTCCTGCGCGACGAACGGGGCCTGGTGCATGTCGGCGATGCGCAGGCGCAGGCCGTTCGGCGCGTCGATGCGCACCATGCGCTGCGCATCCTCGATGTTGATGAACGCGAGCGCGGAATCGAATTCGTAGTGGCCGGCCTCGAAGATGCCGCTCACGGTGAACACGCGCGAGCGCGGCACCATGCCGGCCGGCGTCGTCTGGCCCTGCGCCAGCAGCATGTTGACCTTGTCGCCGATGCCCACGCCCAGCGAGCGTGCGAGCGCGTAGCCCATGACGATGTTGTACTCGCCGGACTTCAGGCTCTCGATGCTGCCCTGGCGGATCTGCTTCGCCACATCCGACACCTTGTGCTCTTCCGACGGCAGGATGCCGCGGATGATGGCCGGCTTCATCGTGTCCTCGCGCACCAGCAGGCCCTGCGTCTCGACGAACGGCGCGGCGCCGCGCACGGCCGGGTTGCGGAACGCTTCCTGCTCGGCCTGGCGCCAGTTCGGCATGGAGCCGCTTGCGTCGAACACTTCGATATGGGCGAGCACGGACAGCATGCGGTCCGTGACCTCTTTCTGGAACCCGTTCATCACCGACAGCACGACGATCAGGGCGGCCACGCCGAGGGCGATGCCGGACACGGAGATCAACGAGATGAAGGAAATGAAGCTGTTGCGGCTGCTGCGCTTGCCGGCACGCGTGTAGCGCAAACCGACCAGCCATTCGTACGGCAGTTTGTGGATGAGACTCATGGGCTCCAGGGTAAATGCATTGGTCCCGCAGTTTGCCACACAACGCTCATCCGTGTGGGGCGTTGTCACAATTGGAAGTACTTTTTCTATCTTGCACACACCGTAAAATCGCCGGAACTCCGGGCACTGCAAGACTATCGAACGCAGACAGGAGGTCGACCATGGCTTTTTCCGTCTTCGATTCCAAGGGCACGCCGCTCGACCGGCAGCGCACCACGTGGCGCGACATGGTGCGCAAGCCGATCAGCAAGCTGGACGACGATGCCTTTACCCGCATGCGCATCATCCTCATGAACGGCATCGAGCTCGAGGCCCTGCGCTTCTCGCACATGGCCGCGCGCTGCAACATGGCGCTGCGCCAGCCGCTGGCCGACGTCCGGCGCGTCGAGCAGCACCAGGCCACGATGGTCAACTGGCTCCTCTCGCCCGACCACTCGCCGCTCGAGACGACCATCGCCTACGAACAGCTGGCCATCGAGCTGACGGCGAGCGTGGCCCGGGCCGAGCCGGACGACTACCTGTCCGGCGTGTACCGTTTCGGGCTGCTGGAAGACTTCGACCATTTATATCGCTACGCGGCGCTGCTCGACCGCGTGGAGGGCAAGGACGCGAACAATATCCTGCAAAGCTATACGGACATCCTCCCGGGCCGCCCGACGTCCGAGCACCACCGCGCCCCGCAGGACGACGTGCGCATTCCGTACGACCGCAGCATGGCGACGATGCTCAGCAAGCTGCACGCGCTGACGATCACGGCGGCCGAGGCGCAGACGCACAACTATTATATGAACGTGGGCCCGACGTTCGCCGACCCCGTGGCGCGCCAGCTGTATGCGGAGATCGCCTCGGTGGAGGAACAGCACGTGACCCAGTACGAATCGCTGCTGGACCCGACGGAGACCTGGGTCGAGCAATGGATGCTGCACGAGGCGAACGAGTGCTACACCTATTACAGCTGCGTCGAGACGGAGACGAACCACCACGTCAAGGCCATCTGGGAGCGGTGCCTCGACTACGAGCTCGGTCACTTCCACATGGCTGCCGACGCCTTCCGGCGCTACGAGCGGCGCGATCCGGCCGAGATCGTCGGCGATTTTTCCGGCCCGATCCCCTTCCGCAGCCAGCGCGACTACGTACGGCAGGTCCTCGCCGCCGAGGTCGACCTGCGCGCGCTGGGCACGCAGTTCGTGCCGAAGGCGCACGAGGACCAGGCCAGCATCGATTACCGGCGGCAGATGAACGGCGACGGCTCGCCCAGCGAGGCGGTGGCGGCCGGCTATGTGTGGACGCCGGGCACGGAACTGGTCAGCCACGGCGCGGCGGGGACGACGGCCGTCACGACGACGCTGCCCGCCAACCAGGGCGGCGTCGTCATGCCCTGAACCGAAGGGGAATACGATGGCACAGCAGACCGAACACCTGGGCATGAACCGGACGGGCGTGCAGATGTCGCCCATCGACACCGCGGCCATGCAGGGCAGCGACAACGCGCCGATCCGCGGCGCCCCGGGCGACGAGCGCGCCCTGCTGGACGCGCGCGAGGCGTGCATCATGAATGCCGGCGACATCGGCTCCATTCCGATGCCGGGCACGGTGGCGGGCGCGGTCAGCATGGGCATGCACATGCTCAAGGGCGACCGGCCGCAGATCCTGCTCGACAAGCTGGGCGAGCGCCTCGCGTTCGAACGCACGGGTACCCGTCTTTACGACGCGCTGCTGGCGAAATGCGACGTGATGCAGGGCGGCCCGGCCGGCATGACGCGCGACCACGTGGCCGACATCCGGCGCGACGAAGCCCGCCACTTCCTGCTGCTGAAGGACGCGATCGAATCGCTGGGCGGCGACCCGACGGCGCAGACGCCCAGCGCCGACGTGACCGGCATCGAGTCGCTGGGCCTCGTGCAGGTACTGAGCGACCCGCGCACGAGCCTGGCCCAGTCGCTGCACGCGCTGCTGACGGCCGAGCTGGCCGACCGCGCCGGCTGGGAAACGCTGATCATGCTGGCGGGCGAGGCCGGACAGGACGATCTCGTGGCGGGTTTTACCCTCGCGCTGGAGGACGAGCACCGGCACCTGGTCCTCGTCCAGGGGTGGTATCACGAAGCCATCGGGTTGACGCCCGTGCCCGGGATGCTGCCGCCGGGCGGGTCGGCCGGGATGCCGCCCGATTCGACGACGGCGCCCACGACCACGCCGGACGTGACAACGCCGGGACCGGGGGCGGACATCTGAGTCCATTTCGCCTAGAATAGAGGGATGGCCCACATTTCGCTCGTCCTGCCGTTCGCCCTCCCCGCTCCCGAATTCGCGCCCGACCTGACCCGCGCCCTGCAGGCGCCGGCGCTGGCCGCGCTGTTGTCGAAAACATCAGATGTTCGCTACCGCCCGCTGGACACGGACGCGCGCGTCCTGCCGCATGAGCTGTGGATCGCGCGGGCGCTGGGCGTCGCGCACGGGCTCGTGCCTGGTGTCGCGACCAGCGCAATGCGCGCAATCGGTCTCGATCCGGACGATGGCATGTGGTTCGTCGTGAACCCGACCCATATCCAGATCGCGCGCACGCACCTGCAGATGGGCGACATGCGCCAGCTCGACCTGCGCGAGGACGAAGCGCGCGCCCTGTTCGACAGCGCCCGTCCGTGCTTCGAAGACGCGGGTTATGCGCTCGCGTGGGGCACCCGCGACACCTGGTTCATGCGCGCCGACGACTGGACCGAGATCACGACGGCGAGCCCGGACGCGGCCGTGAACATGAACCTCACGGACTGGATGCCGTCCGGCCCGCAGGCCAGAGCGTTCCGCAAGCTGCAGAACGACGTGCAGGTGACGTGGTTCACGGACCCGGCCAACGCGGCGCGCGAGGCGCGCGGCCAGTTGCCGATCAACTCGTTCTGGCCGTGGGGGAATGCGAGCATGGCAACCGAACACGCCCAGCAACTGGTGGCGAAGGTGTCCGGCAAGCCGCTCGTGCGCCCGCGCGTGGCCGCGTTCGATACGCCGGGCTGGCTGACGGCGCTGGCCGACCGCCGCCTGGACACCCTGGCCGGCCTGGACGGGCTGTTCGATGGCGACGACAACTGGCTGCTCGCCTGCGGCAACGTGGTCGGACCGGGCATCGCGGCCGACTGGAGCGGCTGGCTGCAGCAGATGCAGCGCCTCGAAACCGAACTGTTCGCGCCGCTGCTGGCCGCATTGAAAAACGGTCGCGTCAACAGTGTGCGCCTCGTGCTGAGCCACCGCGACGGCCTCCTCGAAACGACGACGACACCACTGGCGCAACGTAAATTCTGGCGCCGCCCGACCCTGGAACGACTGCTTTGAAGACCCGCATCACCATCCGCCCCTGCCCCGTACGCCAATCCGAAATGCTGCGCCAGGGCGGGATCCACCCCGTCCTCGCGCGCGTGTACGCGGCCCGGGGCCTTAGCGACCCGCGCGAACTCGCGGTCGAACTCCAGGCGCTGGTACCGCCCGGCGCGCTGCGCCAGATCGACGCGGCCGCCGTCTACCTCGCCGACGCCATCGCGGCCGGCAAGAAGATGACCATCGTCGCCGACTACGACTGCGACGGCGCGACCGCCTGCGCCACGGCGATCCGCGGCCTCACCGCGATGGGCGCGAACGTCGACTACATCGTGCCGAACCGCTTCGAGTACGGCTACGGCCTGACGCCGGAAATCGTCGAGCTGACGGCCCGCGAAAAGAACCCGGACATCATCATCACGGTCGACAACGGCATCGCCAGCATCGACGGCGTGGAGGCGGCGAAGGCGCGCGGCATCGACGTCGTCGTCACCGACCACCACCTGCCCGGCGACGCGCTGCCGGACGCGCGCGTGATCGTGAACCCGAACCAGCCGGAATGCGGCTTCCCGAGCAAGCACCTGGCCGGCGTGGGCGTCGTGTTCTACGTGCTGCTGGCGCTGCGCGCGGAGTTGCGCAAGCGCGGCGTGTTCGATGCGCAGACGCAGCCCAAGCTCGACAACCTGCTCGACCTCGTCGCGCTCGGCACCGTCGCCGACGTGGTGAAACTCGATACGAACAACCGCATCCTCGTCGCCCAGGGCCTGAAGCGCATGCGCGCGGGACGGATGCACGCGGGTGTCGCCGCGCTGTTCCGCGTGTCCGGCCGCGAGGCGCGCTGCGCGTCGCCGTTCGATCTCGGCTTCGCCCTCGGCCCGCGCCTGAACGCCGCCGGCCGCCTGGAAGACATGTCGCTCGGGATCGAATGCCTGATCACGGACGACGAAGGCCGCGCCTGGGCCATCGCCCAGCAGCTCAACGACATCAATTTGAAGCGGCGCGAGATCGAAGCGGACATGCAGGGCACCGCGCTGCTGCACCTGGACGATTTCAACCCGGCCGACGCCAGCACCATCGCCGTGTTCGACGACGGCTGGCACCAGGGCGTGATCGGCATCGTCGCGTCGCGCCTGAAAGAGAAATTCTACCGGCCGACGATCACGTTCGCGCCTGCGGGCGACGGCTGGATCAAGGGGTCCGGCCGCTCGATCCCGGGCTTCCACCTGCGCGACGCGCTGGACCTCGTGTCGAAAAAGGTACCGGGCCTGATCGACAAGTTCGGCGGCCATTCCATGGCGGCCGGCCTGTCGATCCGCGGCGACCACTTCGACACGTTCGCGCAAGCCTTCGAAGCCGTCGGCCGCGCGTGGCTGACGGAAGCGCAGCTGGAGCGGATCGTGGAAACCGACGGGCCGCTGGAAGACGATTTCTACAGCACGCAATTCATCGAACTGCTGGACGGCCAGGTATGGGGCCAGGGCTTCGCGCCGCCCGTGTTCTGCGACGAATTCCGCGTCGTCAGCCAGCGCATTTTGAAGGACAAGCACCTCAAGCTGCTGCTGGAGCGGAACGGGCGGCGCTACGATGCCATCTGGTTCGGGCACACGGATGCGCTGGGCGACAAGGCCCGCGTGGCGTTCCGGCTGGATGCCAACGAGTACAACGGCGTGACCAAGGTGCAGTTGCTGGTGGAGCACGCCGAACCGGCCTGAGCGCTCAGCGCGTAAAGACCGGCGCCTGCGTCACCGCCCCCATGCCCTCGCCAAGGTAGAAGCTGGGATGCGGCGGCTGGTTGTAGCCCGCATTCTGCCCCGCCACCTGCGCCCGGTACTGCGGATCGTGCATCAGGGTTGGGATGCGCGCCGTGGTCGGCGCCGTCGTCGTGAACACGAGCAGCGCCGTGTTGTCGGCCGTGCGCCACACCACTTCCTCGCGCCAGTCACCGAGGATGTCGGCCGACAGCACCGGCGTCGCCTTCGTACCGTTGTTCGATGCCGCCCCGTACGGCGCGCCGTCGAGGAGGCGCACGACGCTCCCCGTCGCCGGCTGCCACTTGTTGATGACGGTGCCGTCGAGCAGTTCGCGGCCCAGGTCCCCATCCCACCAGCTGGCGAAATTCATGTTTCCCGGACGCGCCGTGGAAATCTGGTGGCCGTTGGCCGCCATCAGGCCGCCGCGCGACGCCCAGCATTCCTCGCCAAGGTAGTTCGGATCGATGTCCGCGCACACGCCGCGGCCCACGTCGGCGCCGCTGCCGCTGACACCCCACAGGATCTTGCCCGTGCCTGCGTCGTGCATTTCGGAGCCGGTGGCGCCGTAGCACGATGGGGTTTCATGGACCATGTACGCCTGCAGGCCCGCGCGGGTCGGGTCGAGTTTGCCGACGTGCAGCGCATCTCCGTGGCACAGGCCGGTGCTGTACAACATGTGACCGTCGCTGCCGATCGCGGCCGCGCCATATACGATGTCGTCGCGGCCGTCGCCGTCGACGTCCGCCACCGAGAACCAGTGCGAGCCCTGGCCGCGCACGGCGCTGCCTTCCTTGTCCGTGTCGAACACCCAGCGGCTGGACAGCACGCCGTCGCGGTAGTCCCATGCGGCGACCACGGCGCGGGTGTAGTAGCCGCGCGAGAAGATGGCGCTCGGCCGGCGGCCGTCCAGGTAGGCGACGCCGCCCAGGAAGCGGTCGACGCGGTTGCCGTAGTTGTCGCCCCACGCCGCCACCGAACCGCGGGCCGGCAGGTAGCCGGTGGTCGCCAGTGCCCGGCCCGTGCGGCCGTCGAACACGGTCAGATATTCGGGGCCGGACAGGATGTAGCCGTTCGCGTTGCGGTGGTCCGCACTGGCGGCGCCGATCACCTTGCCCTGGCCGTCCACCGTGCCGTCCGCCGTCTTCAGCATCACCTCGGCCTTGCCGTTGCCGTCGAAGTCGTAGGCGACGACCGTCGTGTAATGGGCGCCCGCGCGGATGTTGCGGCCCAGGTCGATGCGCCACAGCCGGGTGCCGTCGAGTTTATAGGCGTCGACATACGTGTTGCCCGTGTAGCCCGATTGCGAATTGTCCTTGGCATTGGTCGGCTGCCACTTGACGATCAGTTCGTACTGGCCGTCGCCGTCCAGGTCGGCCGGCGTGCCGTCGTTGATGTCGTACGTGTAGGCCTCGCCCTTGGGCGTGATGCCGCCCGCGGGCCGCTGCACGGGAATGCGCAGGACGGGCTGCCTCCAGGTCGCGCCGGCCGCCTCGTCCTTTTTCTCGTGTCCGTCGACGATGGGCCGCACGGTATAGCGGGCCGCGGCCGTACCGGAGGCGTCCGTGAAATTACTCGCTTCGAGCGGCGCGCCGTTCAGGCGGACGCCATCGCGGTACAGGTTGAAGCGGGTGCCGGGGTCGTCGACGCCCAGCACGCGCCAGCTGACGAAGACGCCGCCGCCGGTGGCGACGGCGACGACGCCGCGGTCGAGTTTTTCAACCTGCCTGCCTTGGGCGGCAAAGGCGGACTGCGCGAGGGCGAACGCCAGCAGCCCCAGCGGTGCAACGGTTCGGATCGGTATCATGTCTCCAGCCTGCTCGTCGTTGTTGGGCGTTCGAGTATCTGGATAGTCCTGGAGAGTGTCAATTCGGCCCAGGCAAGCAGTCACAATGTTGAGCGGGCGGGCTATTTCCCGCAATTGCAGGGCGGCGCCTCGCCCCGGTCGAACACGATCTTCCAGCGCCCCGGCGCTTCCAGCCGCCAGATCGAATTGAAGCGCCCGACGACTTTGCCGCTCGGGTCGTAGACGGGTCCGCCACTGTAGGCCAGCGTACCGGAATCCACGACTTCCACCTGCTCGGGCTCCCACGAGAATGGTGCGCGTTCGCCTTCATAATACTTGCGCCACGCATTGGCGACGCTCTCGCGCCCGCGCAGCGGGGTCGGGCCGGAAAAGAAGATGGCCTCGTCGGCCAGGAAGGATGTGAACGCGGCGTGGTCGCGCGCCTTCATCGTCGCGGCGAAGGCACGCTCGGTGTCCGCCACCTGTTTTTTCAGCTCGTCGTGCGACGGCCGCGCCGCGCTCGCCATAGCCAGCATCAGCATGCTGATGCACATGACCCCAATCGACAGCAGACGCATCGCGCCCCCCTTTATCGTCGTTTGCAAGGATGATGATTTGATAAGCCTTGCATTCTGGCACGGCAATAAAGTTTGTACAAGACGCTTGCACGATATCCGAAAGCGGAGTATATATAGTCCATAACCGGAGAATTCCTCATGAGCTTCGCTTACGCCTACCCCAAGAGCCGGTTCGAGCCGGCGGTACTCATCGATTTGTCCGCGCGTTCCGAGCGCGAACGGCTGTCGGAATCGGCCCTGAAAGGATTCTTTCGCCTGGCCGGCGCCTGGCAGATCCGCGACGAGGATGCGCGCGAGCTGCTCGGCGGCCTGTCGTCGTCGTCGTTCTACGAATGGAAGAAGCACCCCGCGCGGGTGCTGGAAGTCGACCGCATCACCCGCATCTCCTACCTGCTGGGCATCTATAAAGCCCTGCACATCCTGTACGGCGACAAACTCGCCGACGAATGGATCCACCTCCCCAACACCAATCCCATCTTCAACGGCCGCACGCCGCTGGCCTACATGCTGGGCGGCGGCCTGCTGGCGATGCAGACCGTGCGCCGCCTCCTCGACGCCCGCCGCGGAGGACTGTGAGTGAAACTCATCCCCCGCCTGACGGCGCTGCGGCAGTTCGACACATGCCGCCTGATCCCGTCGCGCTTCGCCGATCTCGAAGACTCCGTGCTGGCCCCGCTGGCCGATGACGATGGCATGCTGCGCGACCTGTTCGACCTGGACAACGCCACCAACGACCGCCTGCGCGGCGAATCGGGCCTGCTGCCCGGGATCGGCGTCGACGAACTCGTGTTCGGCGTGCCGAACTTCCGCATCATCAACGCGGCCTACACGTATGCGCGTCCGGAAGGCAGCCGCTTCAACGACGGCGAACGGGGCGCGTGGTATTGCGCGTTCGACGCCGAGACGGCGCTGGCCGAAGTCGCGTTCCACAAGGCCGTCGAGTACCAGGAGATCGGCCGTTTCGACGACAGCGTGAATTACCAGGCCCTGCTGGCCGACTTCAGCGCCAGCTTCCACGACCTGCGCGGCGCCGACGCGTGGGACGACTGCCTGGCCGCCGACAGCTATGTCGCGTCGCAGGCGCTGGCGGCGGAGCTGCTCGAGGCGGGGTCGATGGGCGTGATCTACCCGAGCGTGCGCCGGCCCGAGGGCACGAATCTCGCGTGCTTCCGCCCCGCACTGGTCGGCAATGTCCGCAAGGGCCATGCATATCGGTTAACATGGGCGGGTTCGCCGCTTCCCGCCATCGAACCCCTCTGAACCAGACACCGCCATGAAAACCGATCCACTCAAAGACACCGAACTGCACGACAAGATCAACAGCGAAACCGCCCGCGTGCACTGGTCCGAACTCGAACGCCATTTCGCCCACGGCTCCGTCGTGTACGTGAGCGAGGAACTGGACCTCGTCGAGGTCGCCCTGCGCATCGCGCATGATGACAAGGATGCCATCAACTGCTGGATGAACGAAGGCAAGGTTGCCAAGGTCTCCGACGTGCAGGCCAGTACCTGGCAGGCGGCCGACACCCGCCTCTGGGCCTCCGTCGTGAGCCCGTTCGTGCTCGTGCAGCCCGAGAAACACGCGGTACACTAACCAAAGTGTTGGTTAGCAAACACATTACCGTGCGGCAACTAGTTTTTAGGAAATGTGAGCCCTCCGAATCCGCTATACTGGCGTGAAGTGAGGAAGTTTATGCAAAGCAACTTACAAGAAGATGACCCGATCCTGACCACGAGCGAAGTCGCGCGCCTGCTCGGCGTCGCGACGAGCACCGTGCAGATCTGGATGGAAAGCGGCGCGATCGAATCGTGGAAGACGCCGGGCGGACACCGCCGCACGCGCCTCTCCCTCGTGCAGGGCCTGATGCATGGCGACGACCAGGGCCGTTCGACCCCGAATCCCAGCACGGACAAGGAATACCAGCCGGCGCCGCAACCCGGCTACCCCGTCGGCGTCAACGAACGTTCGCGCCTGGCCGCGCTTGCCGCCACCGGCCTCGTCGACACCGACGAGGAAGCCCGCTTCGACCGCCTCGTGCGCCTCGCCTCGATGGTGACCGGCTCGCCGATCGCCCTCATCTCCCTCCTGACGTCGACCCGCCAGTGGTTCAAGGCGCGCGTCGGCCTGGCCGCCCGCGAGACGCCGCGCGACTGGGCATTCTGCTCGCACGCGATCCTGAAAAACGAGCTGTTCGTCGTCGAAGACGCGATGGAAGACGAGCGCTTCCGCTCGAATCCCCTCGTGCTGCAGGAGCCGCATATCCGTTTCTATGCCGGCGTGCCGCTGCGCGACAAGTCCGGCCAGCCGCTCGGCTCGCTGTGCGTGATCGACCGCGAACCGCGCCGCCTGCGCGCGGCCGAAGTGCAAGGCCTCATCGACCTGGCCGAGATCGCGTCGAACGAGATCCAGGCCACGGGCCGCAATACCCGCAACTGAATCAGCGCCGATCCGCCGCGTGCGCGCGGTGGGCCAGCGCGTGCGCGGCTGCGCGCATGAGCGCCTCGGCCCGGTCCGGGTCCCGCTCGTTCAACGCCAGTTCCTGCAACGCTTCCGGATACTCCAGCTCCGCCGCCCGCTCCAGCCAGGCCCGCGCGGCGGCCGCATCGGGCGGCCCGCCTTCTCCGTCCGCCACCATGTGCGCCAGCAGGAACATCGCGGCCGGTTCGCCGCCTTCCGCCCGCTGTTGCAAGCGGCGCCGCCGGTCGTCCACGCCTGCGTCCGAGAACGCGGGCAGCGCGAGCGCGGCAAGCAGCAATGCCGCGCACAATCGCTTCATTTCGACAGGTCCACCGCGTACAGCGCGAACCCTTTGCCCTGGCCGTCGTCCGCCCGCAGTTCCGTGACGCCCTGGAGTCCCGCTGCGCGCGCCAGCTCCAGCTTGCCGGGAGGCGCGTGGAACACGACCGGTCCCGCCGTCGTCACTGGCGTGAAGCGCCAGCTGCGCGCGGCGCCGTCGGCCGCCCGCGTGAGCCGCTTGTGCGTGCGGATCCAGGCGATCAGCACGTCGCGATTCGAGTCCGGCGACGCGATCACCGTCTTGCCGCCGTCCAGGCCAGGGAAATTCCCGCCGCCGCTCGCGCGGTAGTTATTGGTCGCGACAAGGAATGCCTGGGCGCCCGTCACCGGTTTGCCCTGCCACGTGAGGTTGCGGATGCGCTGGCCGGGCGGGCGCGTGACGTCGATCTCGTAACGGAGTCCAGGGTCCGTGATCGTGTCGAAGTTATAGCTGGGGAAGCCCGTGTTCACGAGTTCCTGCGCCTCGGTGCGCGCCGGGTCGATGGTATTGAAACGGTTCGCCGTCTTTTCCAGCCACGCCGTCAACCCGGCGCCGTCGACCTTCACGGCGTACAGCGAATTCGGATACAGGTACAGGTCGGCCGCATTGTTCAGCGCGAGGCTGCCGGCCGCCACGTCCGTGTAGTCGCCCGGCCCCGCCGCGCCGGCCTTGAACGCGGCCGACACGGACAGCACCGGCACGTTCGCATACTGCGGCAGATTGGCTTTCACGTAAGCGCGCACGTAATCCGCCTGCGCAGTGTTGACGGCCTGGATCGCGGATGGGTCGCCCACGTCGGCAAAGTAGGTCGACATGCGGAAGTCCGTGCTGCCGACGGGCGTCTGCACGTAGCGGATCGTCGCCTCGTGCTCGGCGCGCACGAGTTCCAGCACCGCCGGATCGGCCGCCACATATGATTTGTCCGCCTGCTGCGTGGCGCGCGTCTCGACGACGGTCTGGTCGCGCACGATCGTCCAGCCGTTGCCGTCATGGCGCAGGTCGAAGCGGATCACGCCCAGGTTCTTGCCCCACAGGCTCGCCATCACGGTCGGCACGCCGAACACGGTGCCGCGCGCCTTGTCGACGTTCGGCAGGTTGAACTGCGCGACGGTGCTCGTGGGGTTCGGGAACTGCTGGTGCGCGTGGCCCAGCAGCAGGGCGTCGATGCCGGGCACCTGCGCCAGGTAGTAATTCCCGTTTTCCATCGTGGGCGAATACGGGCTCGCGTCCAGGCCGCCGTGGGAGATCGCGACGATCACGTCGGCGCCCTTCCTGCGCATCTCCGGGACGTAGCGCCGCGCCGTCTCGACGACGCCTTCCGTGGTGACGCGGCCCTCGAGCCAGCGCTTGTCCCAGGACAGGATCGTCGGCGTGGTAAAACCGATGATGCCCACCTTGACCGTCGCCTCGACGGGGTTGCCGGCGGCGTCGACGGCATGCACGCGCTTGTCGATGATGCGGTACGGCGCAAACAGGGGCTTGTGCGTCCTGGCGCTGACGACGTTGGCCAGCACGATCGGGAAGCCGGGACCGGCGCAGGGCTTCTTCGGGCGCGCGACGCCGGGCACGTCGAAGCGGTTGCCCGTCACCTGGCCGAGAAAGCCCAGGCCATAGTTGAAATCGTGGTTGCCGACGCTGCCACCGTCATAACCCAGCCGTTTCATCACCTTGTGGATGCCCAGCCGTTCGCCGCATTTCACGGGCGCGACGACGGCCTGGTAATCGCCCAGCGCGCTGCCCTGGATCGTGTCGCCGTTATCGAACAGCAAAGTATTCGGAAAGTCGCGCCGGGCCTGGGCGATCAGCGTCGCCGTGCGGTCCAGGCCCAGCGACGGGTCGGCCGCGAGCCTGAAATAATCGTAACCGACGACGTTCGCGTGCAGGTCGGTCGTCTCCAGGATCGCGAGCGTGGCGCGGGTGCCGTCCTGCACCGGCGCGGCGGTTGCGGCGGACACCATGGCCGCGAGCGGCATCAGGCGGAACAGATGGGAAAGGTGGTGCGTCATGGGCTCGCATCATAAAGCATGCGCGCACTAAGGTATAATCTCCGGTTCGATTCAACCACACAAAATTGCCACAGACCATGGAAGCTGAACGCATCAATGCCCTCTCCTCCCTGCTGAACGACCTGACCAGCCGTGAAGCCGAACTTCGGAGGTATCTTTGACTTCGACCGCAAAGCGGAGAAGTTAGAGCAGGTCAACCAGGAACTGGAAGACCCCGCCATCTGGAACGACCAGAAACGCGCCCAGGACATGGGCCGCGAGAAGAAGGCGCTGGAAGGCGTCGTCCTCACGCTGGAAAAGGCGCGCGCCGACCTGACGGACGCGGCCGACCTGTTCGAGATGGCCCGCGAAGAAGGCGATGACGCCACGATCGAATCGGTCGAAGGCGATGCCGAAGAGATCAAGAAGGTCATCGAGGCGATGGAATTCCGTCGCATGTTCAGCAACCCGATGGACCACGCCAGCTGCTTCATCGACATCCAGGCCGGCGCCGGCGGCACCGAGGCCCAGGACTGGGCGTCGATGCTGATGCGCCAGTACCTGCGCTATTGCGAGCGCAAGGGCTTCAAGGCCGAGGTCATGGAACTGTCCGAGGGCGAGGTCGCCGGCATCAAGACCGCGACCATCAAGGTCGAAGGCGAATACGCCTACGGCCACCTGCGCACCGAAACGGGCGTGCACCGCCTCGTGCGCAAGTCGCCGTTCGACTCCGCCAACGGCCGCCACACGTCGTTCTCGTCGATCTTCGTGTACCCGGAAGTCGACGAATCGATCGAAATCGAAATCAACCCGGCCGACGTCCGCATCGATACGTACCGCGCATCCGGCGCCGGCGGCCAGCACATCAACAAGACCGACTCCGCGGTGCGCCTGACGCACGCGCCGTCGGGCATCGTCGTGCAGTGCCAGAACGACCGCTCGCAGCACCGCAACAAGGCCGAGGCCTTCGACATGCTGCGCGCGAAGCTGTTCGAACTGGAACTGCGCAAGCGCATGGCCGAGCAGCAGAAGCTGGAAGATTCGAAGACCGACGTGGGCTGGGGCCACCAGATCCGTTCGTACGTCCTCGACCAGTCGCGCATCAAGGACCTGCGGACCGGCTTCGAGACCGGCAACACGAAGAACGTGCTGGACGGCGACCTCGACGACTTCATCTCCGCTTCGCTGAAGCAAGGGGTATAAGCCGATGGCCTTCATCTTCGACATGGACGGCACCATCGTCGACAACATGGCGTTCCACACGGACTCCTGGCTGGCGTTCTTCGAGCGCCACGGCAAGACGTACGATGCCGACGCGTTCTTCCGCGAGACGGCGGGCGCGCAGGGCCGCGAGATCCTGCGCGAACGCCTCGGCGCGGAGATCTCGGACGACGAGATCGCCGTGCTGGCGCACGAAAAGGATGCGCTCTACCGCGAGATGTACGGCCCGCACCGCAGCGCGATCCAGGGCTTCGAGGACTTCGTGGCGGCCGCGCGCGCGCAAGGCGTGAAGCTGGCCGTGGCGACGTCCGCCCCGCCCGCGAACATCGTCTTCACGCTCGACGAGCTGGACCTGCGCCGCCATTTCGACACCGTCGTCGGCGCGGCCGACGTGGCGCGCGGTAAGCCGCATCCGGACGTCTTCCTGAAGGCGGCCGAGAAGCTGGGCGTCGACCCGCGCAGCTGCATCGTGTTCGAAGACGCGCCGATGGGCGTGGAAGCGGCGCGCCGTGCAGGCATGAGGGCCGTCGTCATCACGACCACCCTGCCCGCCGAGGCCTTCCGCGAATTCGACAACGTGATCCGCATCGTCGAACACTACGAAGACCTGGATGCCGCCAGCCTGCTGAATCCAAACTAGACTGATATCTGACATGAGCACCGAGAACCAAGAACAACAGAACGAGCCGTCGACTCTCGCGGCCGAAGACAACAAGATCATCGCCGAGCGCCGCGCCAAGCTGGCCGCGATCCGCGAAAAAGGCATCGCATTCCCGAACGACTTCGTCCCGCAGCACAAGGCGGCCGACCTCACCGCGCAGTTCGGCGGCTGGACCCGCGAACAGCTGGAAGCGGAACCGCAGCAGGTCGTGCTGGCCGGCCGCATGATGCTCAAGCGCGAAGCGGGCAAGAAGGCTGCGTTCGCGACCCTGCAGGATTCGTCCGGCCCGCGCGCCGACGGCCGCATCCAGATCTACGTCACCCTCGACAACACGGGCGAGGAAGCGATGGAAGCCCTGCGCCACTACGACCTGGGCGACATCCTGGGCGTCGTCGGCACGCTGTTCAAGACGAAGACCGACGAGCTGACCGTCAAGGTCACGACCTTGCGCCTGATCACCAAGTCGCTGCGTCCGCTGCCGGACAAGTTCCACGGCCTCGCCGACCAGGAAACGAAGTACCGCCAGCGCTACGTCGACCTGATCATGAACGAGGAGACGCGCCGCACGTTCAAGGCGCGCACGGCTGCGATCTCGTCGATCCGCCGCTTCATGCAGGATAACGGCTTCATGGAAGTCGAGACGCCGATGCTGCACCCGATCCCGGGCGGCGCCGCGGCAAAACCGTTCATCACGCACCACAACGCGCTGGACATGCAGATGTTCCTGCGGATCGCGCCGGAGCTGTACCTGAAGCGCCTCGTCGTGGGCGGCTTCGACCGCGTGTTCGAGATCAACCGTAACTTCCGCAACGAAGGCGTGTCGATCCGCCACAATCCGGAATTCACGATGATGGAGTTCTACGCCGCGTGGACGGACTACAAATGGCTGATGGACTTCACGGAAGCCGTGATCCGCCAGGCCGCGATCGACGCCCACGGCACCGCCGAACTGACGTACGGCGGCCGCGCGCTGGACCTCTCCAAGCCGTTCCACCGCCTGACGATCGTCCAGGCCATCAACAAGTTCGCCCCGCACTACACGGACGAACAGCTGCACGACATGGACTTCCTGAAGGCGGAACTGGCGAAGTTCGGCGTCAAGCCGCACGCCATCTCGGGGCTGGGCGCGCTGCAGCTGTCGCTGTTCGAAGAGACGGCGGAAGCGCAGCTGTGGGAACCGACGTTCATCATCGACTACCCAGTCGAAGTGTCGCCGCTGGCGCGCGCGTCGGACACGCGCGAAGGCATCACGGAACGCTTCGAGCTGTTCATGGTGGGCCGCGAGATCGCCAACGGCTTCTCGGAGCTGAACGATCCGGAAGACCAGTCGGCACGCTTCCTGGCGCAGGTCGAAGCGAAGCAGGCGGGCGACGAGGAGGCGATGTACTACGACGCCGACTACATCCGCGCGCTGGAATACGGCATGCCCCCGACCGGCGGCTGCGGCATCGGCATCGACCGTCTCATGATGATCATCACCGATTCGCCGAACATCCGCGACGTGCTGCTGTTCCCGCACCTGCGCAAGGAAGACTGATCGACCGAGCAATGTGATGTATCACGCAAAAGGCGCGAACGAGAAATCGTCCGCGCCTTTTTCTTCATCAAACCCCGGCGTGACAATCACACGAATAGAAGTCGTGCAAAAATGGATGCGATGTGCAATTACAACATGAGCAGATCTCACTCACAGTCCAGACAGAACGGGAAAGGTAAAAACCATGCAGTTCTTCGCAGCACTTGTCGAGCATCTCATCGTCGGAATATTGGCTTTAATTTGGATGTTGCCCGTGGCGCATTTTTTCGAGATCATTCCGTTACTTCCGAAGACAGAAAAATGGTCGGATTATAAAGAAGTACTGATTGCTGTCGGCTTGCCTGCTGCTTACGTCGCCGGAATGTTTGTCGATGTGTTCGCCTCGATGGCGACTCAGCGCCTACGGAACTTCGCCAAACGAAGGTTCGGCGCTGCTTCAGGCACTTCTTACAAAAACACGATCGGGATTATCAAATCATCTGGCGACGAAACTGCCCGCTACCTGCTTCAATTGACAGCCCGAGAAAAAATAGCCCGGGGAGCAGCACTGAATTTTCTTTTAGGTGCGTTCGTCAATTTCATACTCCCAAAAAGCACATACTCCGTACCAGGTTGGCTACTGATTGCCCTTTGTGTTCTCGGGATCTTTGTCTGGATGCGCCTGTACGGTCTTGTCGACAGATTCAAGGCACACTGGTGACTCGAGTTGAGCGTTACACCATACACGGGGTTTGCCCATATGCCCGGAAAATGAGGGCGATGTTCTGGCCAGTACCGACCGAGCAGTGAGGCACCCCGAGGTTATGGTATCCGTGATGACTGGTTGATCAGGCGGAGAAACGGTCGCCCATCACACACCGTAGGCGACCGTTTGACTTCTCTTAGCGAACCACCCTATAGCAGGGCACGTACTCCTTGCCCGGCAACTTCATGCGGCTCTGCTCGACGAACGACTGCAGCAGCTTGTCCATCGGCGCCATGATCTCGTTCTCGCCGTGGATCTCGAACTTGCCGTACTGTTCGATCGCGCGGATGCCCTCTTCCTTCACGTTGCCCGCGACGACGCCGGAGAACGCGCGGCGCAGGTTCGCGGCCAGCAGGTGCGTTTCCTGGTTCTTGTGCAGCGACAGGTTGCGCATGTTCTCGTGCGTGGGACGGAACGGCTTCTGGAATTCCGGATCGATGCGCAGGCCCCAGTTGAAGTAGTACGCGTCGCTGCGCGACTTGCGGAATTCGCGCACCTGGCGGATCCCCTGCTGCATCTCGCGCGCCACGGCATCCGGGTCGTCGATGATGATCTTGTAGCGGCGCTGCGCCGCCTCGCCGAGAGTCAGGCCGATGAACTGGTCGATCTGCTCGAAGTACTCGCGCGCCGTCGCCGGGCCCGTGAACACGAGCGGGAACGGCTGTTCCGCGTTGTCCGGGTGGAGCAGGATGCCGAGGATGTAGAGGATCTCTTCCGCCGTGCCGGCGCCGCCCGGGAACACGACGATGCCGTGACCCGTGCGCACGAAGGCTTCGAGGCGCTTCTCGATGTCCGGCATGATCACGAGGTCGTTGACGATCGGGTTCGGCGACTCGGCCGCGATGATGCCCGGTTCCGAGATGCCGAGGTAGCGGCCGCCCTGCAGGCGCTGCTTGGCGTGGCCGATGGTGGCGCCCTTCATCGGGCCCTTCATCGCGCCCGGGCCGCAGCCCGTGCAGATGTCGAGTTCGCGCAGGCCGAGTTGGTAGCCCACGTGCTTCGAATAGTTGTATTCGACGCGGTTGATCGAGTGGCCGCCCCAGCACACGACGAGGTTCGGATTGCGCTGCGGCTGGATCACGTTGGCGTTGCGCAGGATGTGGAAGACGGCGTCCGTGATGCCTTCCGGGCGCGTGAGGTCGAAGCGCGGATTGTCCGTCACCTCGAAATTCACGTAGACGATGTCGCGCAGGACCGAGAACAGGTGCTCGTGGATACCCTTGATCATCTTGCCGTCGACGAAGGCGTGGGCGGGTGCGCCGCGGATATCGAGCTTGATGCCGCGTTCGCGCTGGATGATCTTGATGTCGAAATCCTTGTACCGCTCGAGCAGTTCCTTGCCGTCGTCGATCGAACTGCCGGAGTTCAGCACCGCCAGCGCGCATTTACGGAAGATCTGGTACAGCCCGCCCTGGCTCGTATCGAGTAGCTTGGCCACCTCGGCCTTCGACAGGACTTCCAGCCGTCCTTCCGGAGAAATCAGCGTATCGACAACGTCGTAATTCATGGTGTGTTCCTTTTCTCTACTGTAAATCGGTGCGACCTTTCCACCAATATACGACAACTCACAGGAGTTTGCGTCCCCGTTTTCGCTTATGCCGATTCCGCATAAGGCTGAGCTGTAAAAAGCTGGCCCCATATGCACGATTTCCACTAAAATGCGACGCTAGCCACGGTCCTTACCCAGGACGCGCAGGCCACGCAAAGACAATCATTCTTAAAAAGATTAGGGGAGGAACCGCATGAGCGGTGCAGCTACTTCAACCGCCGAACCGAAGGCGGTCCCGGAATTCAAGCAGATCATGGGCCATCCGGCGCCCCTCTGGATGCTGTTCATGACCGAATTCTGGGAACGCTTCGCTTTCTACGGCATCCGTTGGGCCCTGGTGCTCTACATCGTCGCCCAGTTCTATGGCGGCAGCGGCGTGGGCCAGGCCGACGCCAACCTGACCTATGGTTCCTACCTCGCCCTGGTGTACGCCGGCGCCGTGTTCGGCGGCTACATCGCCGACCGCGTGATCGGCTACCAGCGCTCGATCCTCGTCGGCGCGGCGTTCATGGTGGCCGGCCTGTTCGCCATCACCATCCCGAACCCGGACGTCTTCAAGCTGGGCCTCGCCACGATCATCGTCGGCAACGGCATGTTCAAGCCAAACATCTCCGCCATGGTCGGCCAGCTGTACGGCATCAACGACCAGCGCCGCGACTCCGGCTTCACGATCTTCTACATGGGCATCAACGGCGGCGGCTTCCTCGCCCCGATCCTGACCGGCGCCCTCGCCCAGAGCATGTCGGGCGAGACCGGCGTGCCGGCCTACAAGGTCGTGTTCTTCGCCGCCGGCGTGGGCATGATCCTGTCGCTGATCTGGTTCCAGATCGGCCGCCGCATGCTGAAGGGCATCGGCGCCGCCACCGGTCCGCTGGCCAGCCCGGTGCGCCTGATCGGCGTCATCATCGGTTCGCTCGTCGTGATCCCGGTCGTGTACTTCCTGCTGAAACTGGGCGCGGAAAAGCTGCAGGGCGTGCTGTCGGTCCTCTTCATCATCCTCGCGATCATGCTGATGGTGGAAGGCATCCGCGGCGGCGCGGTCGTGCGCGACAAGACGATCGCCATGCTCGTCATCTTCTTCTTCAACGTGATGTTCTGGTGCTTCTTCGAACAGGCGGGCAGCTCGTTCACCTTCCTGGCCGAATACATCGTGCGCCGCGACTTCGGCGGCTGGACGTTCCCGACCGGCTGGTTCCAGTCCGTGAACACGCTGGCCATCATCGTCTGCGCGCCGATCGTCGCCGCGGTGTGGGTCGCGATGGGCCGCAAGAACCCGTCCATCCCGCGCAAGTTCGGCCTGGGCCTGATCTTCAACGGTCTCGCTTTCCTGCTGCTGATGTTCGCGCTGCAGCACCTCGTCGGCGCGGACAGCAAGATCCCGTTCTGGACCCTGTTCATGGTGTACGTGATCCAGTCCATCGGTGAACTGTGCCTGTCGCCGATCGGCCTGTCGATGGTGACCAAGCTCGCACCGACCCGCCTCGTGGGCCTGGGCATGGGCGGCTGGTTCCTGTCCACCGGTATCGGCAACAACCTGTCCGGCATCTTCGCTTCCGTCGTCTCGGGCGAAAAAGGCATGACCGTGGAATCGGCCCTGTCCGGCTACACGTTCGGCTTCTGGGCGCTGATCGGCGCCGGCGTGCTGCTGTTCCTGGTCGCGCCGCTGATCCAGAAACTGATGCATGGCGTGAAATAACTATCCACGCTCTGGCATCGACGGCGGCCCGCGGGCCGCCGTTGTCGTTTACACGAACGCGAGGTCGTGCAGCTGGATCGTATCGTCGATCCAGTCCTCGCAATGGCCGAACCGGTAGCCCAGCGCCTGCGCGCGCGACGTGTCCAGCACCATCGCGCCCGGCACGTCGAACGGCGACAGCCGCCCCATCTCCGCCGGCGGCACGCGCTGACGCATGCGCACGGGCGTGTCGAGCACGGCGCCGACGCGCTCGTACAGGCTCTTCGCCGACAGCGCGCCGTCGCACGCCGCGTTGACCGCCCCCGTGAACTCCTGCATCCCGACCCAGACGAGGAAATCGGCCGCGCCCTGCAGCGGCATGAAGGACAGCACGGCGTCCGGGTTCGAGTATTCCAGCACCCCGTTCATGCGCGCCAGTTCGACGTAGTGCGCGAGGCGGCCCGTAAAATCTTCCGGGCCGCCCAGCACGTGCGCCAGGCGCGGCGTGACGACGGACAGCGAGCCGTCGCGCACGAGATAAGCCTCGGCCTGCACCTTGCCCGCCACATAGCACTCGGTGGCACGGCACGGGTCGTGCCACGGATAGCCCGTGTCGATCGGCTGCGCCTCCACGGCCAGGTCGCTCTCGCGCAGCGGCTCCGCATGATCGTAGCCGAGGGCGCGGTAGGCGTCGATAGTCGACGCCATCACGTAGCGCCCCACCTTGCCCGCGAACGTGCGCACGGCGATGGCCGCGTCCAGCGGGTTGTAGCACATCTGGTCGTACACGATGTCGAACGGGCCGAGGCGGGCGAACGCGTTGCGCATCGCGGTCTCGTTGCGGCGGTCGACGCGCACGCGCGCGATCCGGTCGCCGAACGGGTCGGGCGCATAGCCGCGCGTCGCGATGGTGACGCGATGGCCGGCGCGCAGCAGGCGCTGCACGAGCAGCTTGCCGATATAACGGGTACCGCCGATCACCAGGATATTCTTGGGCATGAAGTTTTCCTTAGTCTGTGGGCGAGGCTCGTAGCACTGTTTTGGTGAATCCGTTATATTCTGTAACCAGAACGGCAATTGTTCAAACGAGAAAAATAAATCTTATGAATAAGAAAAACTTACGCTCGGGGATGGCTTGAAACCGCTGCGCAGCCTCTCCGGGCTGATCGATTTCGATTGCGCCGCGCGCTGGGGCAGCTTCAAGCTGGCCGCGCGCGAGCTGCACAAGACGCCCGCCGCCGTCAGCCTGCAGGTCAAGCAGCTGGAAGAAGCCATCGGCTTCCCGCTGTTCGTGCGGCATCCGCGCCACATCGCGCTGACGGCCAAGGGCCAGGAACTGGCGATCGTCGTCGCCCGGATGCTGGCCGACCTGCGCGGCAAGGTGGCCGCGCTGCAGCGGGGCGACGAGGAAGCGGTTCTGCGCATCTCGACGACGCACTCGTTCGCGATCAAGTGGCTCGTGCCGCGCATGTCCCGCTTCACGAAGCTGCATCCGGAGCTCGACCTGCGCATCGATTCCAACGACACGCCGGTCGACATCGAGGACGACGCCGTCGACGTGGCGATCCGCTACGGCCCGGTGCGCGACGACGATCCCGCCCTGCTGTTCCGCGAACGGCTCGTGCCCGTGTACAGCCCGGACCTGCTGGCCGACGGCCAGGATGCCCTGCAGTTATCCGACCTGACGCGCTTTCCGCTGCTGTGCGAACGCACGCCGGAATCGTGGCTGCAGCTCCTGAACGAGAACCGTGCGTTGAAAGGCGATTACGATTTTGCGCGGACGTACAGCCACTGGGGCGTGCTGGCGCAGGCGGCCGTCGCGGGCCAGGGGATCGGCCTCGTGCCGTACGGGATCGCGTTCGAGGACATCCGCGCGGGCACGCTCCTCCAGCTGGCGTGCAGGAGCGCACCGTTCGGCTACGGGTATCGCCTGCTCGTCAATCCGCACAAGGAGGCGATGACGAAGGTCCAGCATTTCCGCGACTGGATCGTCGCGGAAATGGAGGCCATGAAGGCGACGATCCTCTGATTATTTCGCCGCCTTCTCGCGGCCGACGACGTACAGCAGCACGCAGATCGCCGCATACGGCAGGATCGAGAGCAGGTCCGCGCTGGCGCCCGCGAAGAACGGGTTCGCGGCCTCGGCCCACTTGGTCATCGCATCGTCGAAGTCCGTCATCACGCCGGCCGTGATGGCGATGATGATGCCCGCCAGCGCACCGCCCGCGATGTAGCCGGAGGCCAGCAACGTGCCCGAGCTGCGGTCGCCCGCCGCCTGCAGCTCGTCCCCGGACAGGCCCTGGTACTGCGGCAGCGTGTTGTTGCGGCGGTCGACCATCCAGCGGATGATGCCGCCGATGGCAATCGGCAGCGTGGACACGAGCGGCAGGTACACGCCCACCGTGAACGCGAGCGACGCCACGCCGGACATCTCCAGCACGACCGCCACCATCACGCCGAACAGCACGAGGGTCCACGGCAGCTGGTGGTCGAGGATGCCCTTGATGATGTACGACATCAGCACGGCCTTCGGCGCATCGAACTTCTTGACCTCGGTGCCGTCCGGCCGCGTGTGGTACTGGCCGTTGATGCCCGGGTCGACGAGGTAGGCGAGCGAACCGTCGGCGCGCACGAGGTATTTGCCGGCGGGGCCGCCCACCGTATCCGTCTTCTGCCAGACTTTATAGGTCGCGTGGTCGGACGCGGCCTGCGGGCCCTGCAGCTGCGCGGTCTCCGTCAGTTTCGACGCGTCGGTCTTGATGTGCGGCGCGACCTGCGCGGCCGGCACGTACACGGTGCCCGCGTCGTTCAGTTTCAGCAGGATCGGGCCCAGGATCAGCGCGGAGGCCAGCGCGCCGGCGAGGATCGCGTATTGCTGCAGCTTCGGCGTCGAGCCGACGAGGAAGCCCGTCTTGAGGTCTTGCGACGTCGTGCCCGCGTTGCTGGCGGCGATGCAGACGATCGCGCCGACCGACAGCGCCGTCACGTAGTAGCGGCCGCCCGTCCAGCCCATCACGAGGAAGATCAGGCACGTGAACAGCAGGGTCGCCACGGCCATGCCGGAAATCGGGTTCGACGACGAACCCACCTCGCCCGTCAGGCGCGAGGACACGGTCGAGAACAGGAAGCCGAACACGAGGATCAGCAGCGCGCCCAGGACGTTCATGTGCAGCGGCGTCGCGAACGTGATCACGGCGATGATGCCCAGGCAGCCGATCACCACCCATTTCAGCGGCATGTCCTGCTCGGTGCGCAGCGACGTGTCGACGCTGGACGTTTTGCCGATGCCGGACAGGCCGCCTTTCAGGCCGTTCCAGATCGTGGGCAGCGAGCGCACGAGGGAAATCAGGCCCCCGGCCGCCACGGCGCCCGCGCCGATGTACAGCACGTAGGCGCTGCGCACGTCGTCCGGGCTCATGTCGCGGATCAGCATCGTGCCCGGCGCCACCGGCACCGTCAGGGAATCGCCGAAAAACTTGATCATCGGGATCAGGAGGAGGTACGACAGCACGCCGCCGCCCGCCATGATCATCGCGATGCGCGGGCCGATGATGTAGCCGACGCCCAGCAGCTCCGGCGAGATCTCGGCACCAGCCGAACCGGATTTCAGCGGCGCGTCGAAGATGAAGTTGACCGTGTCCTTCCACAGCTTCAGCGAGATATTCAAGACCTTGTACAGCAGCCCCAGGCCGAAGCCGCCGAAGATGATGAAGGCGCGCCGGCGGGCGTCCTTCGCTTCGTCGGAATGTTCGTCGCGCACCTCGCCCGCGGCCGCGCGCGAGGTTTCGGTGGCCGCGGCCTTCAGCACTTCCGCGCATGCGGTGCCTTCCGGGTATTTCAGTTCGCGGTGCTGGTCGACGATCATCGTGCGGCGCATCGGGATCATCATGAGGATGCCCAGCAGGCCCCCGAGCACGCCGACGAGCATCACGCGCGAGATCTCCAGGTCGAAGCCGAGGATCATGATGGCGGGCATCGTGCAGCCGAGGCCGAACGCGAGCGATTCGCCGGCCGAACCGGCCGTCTGCGTGATGCTGTTTTCGAGGATCGTCGATTCGCGCCCGCCCATCTTCTTCGCGAGGCCGAACAGGGTGATGGCGATGACGGCCACGGGAATCGATGCGCTGACGGTGAGGCCCACCTTCAGCACGAGGTACAGCGAGGATGCGCCGAACACCATGCCCAGCACGGTGCCCATGATCAGGGCGCGCCAGGTCAGTTCGGGCAGATTCGCCGACGCCGGAATATACGGTTTGACCGCGGGCGGGTGGGGATCGTAGGGCATCGGAGGGATTTCCTTCAGGCGTGGTATTGGCAAACAGGACTGCCGGGATCGCCTTGCAGCCCTTGAAAGCGTGACTATCTCACATGCCGTACGTTAAGAAAAGCGGATTATAATTTCTTAAACCGCCCGTGTTTACGGCCTCAACGGGGTTTTACGACCCGCATCAAGAGAGTTCAGTTTTGGCAACTATCCCCCGCCGCCAGCGCGGCTTCCTGCTCCCCATCCTGGCCGTCGCGGCCGCCATCGTCGTCCTGTTCATCGCCGGCGTCGCCGGCTACGTCGTGTTCCGCGTGCTGCCCAACGTGCCGGCGCTGGATGCCGTCACCGATTACCGGCCCAAGATCCCGCTGCGCATCTATACGGCAGACAACGTGCTGATCGGCGAGTTCGGCGAGGAGCACCGCGACTTCGTTCCGATCAACAAGATCCCTGACCTGATGAAGAAGTCGCTGCTCGCCATCGAGGACGCCCGCTTCTACGAGCACGGCGCCATCGACTACAAGCGCATGATGGGTGCCGTCGGCTCGAACCTGCGCGGCGGCTTCGGTGCCGGCGGCGCGTCGACGATCACGATGCAGGTGGCGCGCAACTTCTTCCTGTCGCGCGAAAAACGCCTGTCGCGCAAGATCAACGAGATCGCGCTCGCGTACAAGATCGAGGCCGCCCTGTCGAAGGACGAGATCCTCGAGCTGTACATGAACCAGATCTACCTGGGCCAGCGCGCCTACGGCTTTTCAAGCGCCGCGCGCATCTATTTCAACAAGACGCTTGACCAGCTGTCGGTCGCCGAGATGGCCATGCTGGCGGGCCTGCCGCAGAACCCGGCGCGCCACAACCCTGTCGCGAATCCGAAGCGTGCCCGCGAGCGCCAGCACGCCGTGCTGGGCCGCATGCGCGCGCTGAACTACATCACCGACGCGCAGTACGAAAAGGCCATGGCCGAACCGCTGCGCGTCAACCAGCGCGGCGTGCAGGAATTCGGCACGCATGCGGAATACGTGGCCGAACTGGCGCGCCAGGCCGTCTACAGCCAGTTCAAGGAGGACGCGTACACGAAGGGCATCAAGGTCTACACGACGATCCTGAAGCCCGAGCAGGACGCCGCCTACGCCTCTGTGCGCCGCAACGTGCTCACGTACGACCAGCGCCACGGCTGGCGCGGTCCGGAAGACCGCATGGACCTGCCGTCCGATCCGGTCGAGCGCGAAGACGCGATCGGCGACGCGCTGGGCAAGCGCCCGACCAGCGATGGCCTGATCCCGGCCGTCGTGCTGTCGGCGACGGGCAAGACGGTACGCGTGGAGACGGTCGACGGCGACACGGTCGACCTCACCGGCACCGGCCTGAAATTCGCGCAGGCCGGCCTGTCGTCCAGCGCCAAGGAAAAGATGAAGCTGACGCCGGGCGCGATCATCCGCGTCGCGAAGGATGCAAAAGGCAACTGGAGCGTCACGCAGGTGCCGCAGGTGGCGGCGGCCTTCGTCGCCATCGATGCCGACACGGGCGCCTACCACGCGCTCGTCGGCGGCTTCGACTACAACTTCCAGAAGTTCAACCACGTGACGCAGGCGTACCGCCAGCCCGGTTCCGGCATGAAGCCGTTCATTTATTCGGCCGCCATCGACAAGGGCTATTCGCCGGCCACGCGCATCCTCGACGCGCCGCTCGACATGCCGGGCGAGGATGCCGGCAAGACGTGGTCGCCGCAGAACGACGACTTCAAGTGGGACGGCCCGATCACGATGCGCCGCGCGCTGGCCGAATCGAAGAACGTCCCGTCCGTGCGCCTGCTGCGCGCTGTCGGCGTGCCGTATGCGCATGAATTCATCGCCAGGTTCGGCTTCGACCTGGCACGCCAGCCGTCGAACTACACGCTGGCGCTGGGCACCGGCGCCGCGACGCCCCTGCAGATGGCGGGCGCGTATGCCGTCTTCGCCAACGGCGGCTACCGCGTGCAGCCCTACCTGATCGCCCGCATCGAGGATGCCGACGGCAAGATCATCCAGGAGACGAAGGCGCCCGCCGAACACACCGACGAACAGCGCGTGCTCGACCCGCGCAACGCCTTCATCACCGACAGCATGCTGCGCGACGTGACCCGCTACGGCACGGGCGCCGAAGCAACCAAGGCACTGGGCCGCACGGACATCGCCGGCAAGACCGGCACGACGAGCGACGCCGTGGACGGCTGGTTCTCGGGCTATGGCGGCAATGTCGTCGCGGTCGCGTGGATGGGCTACGACGATCCGAAATCGCTGGGCGGACGCGAGTTCGGCGCCACCGTCGCGCTGCCGATCTGGATCGACTACATGCGCGTGGCGCTGGCCAAGCGGCCGCAGCAGGAAGAGCGCCTGGCGCCGGAAGGCGTCGTGCGCGAGAACGACGACTGGGTGTATGCCGAGTTCGCGGAGACGCCGGCCCTGGGCGGCATCGACCTCGACCAGGCGCCGGATCCGAACGCGGTCCAGCCCGTCGACGGAACGGTCCCGCCGGGCCAGCCAGGCCAGCCGGGCCAGCCGGTGCAGCCGGTGCCGCAGCAGCAACAGCAACAGCAACAGCCGTCGAACACGCTGTTCTGACCTGCTGTTCACTCGACGAACGGGCCGCCGCGTGCGGTCCGTTTTCATTGGCAGACCGGCAACCGCATTGCGACAAATTGAAGAGATCGTGCGCCCAGTCCTACACGTCTGTACGAACTCATCCTATTTCGGACGCAAAAGTGTGCCCCCATGATGGCGTCACTTTTACAAAAGGAGTCAACATGAAAAAGTACCAAGCCCTTCTGATCGGCGGCCTGATGGCCATGTCCCTGGCCGCGTGCAGCTCGACCGGCACCAGCGGCACCGACACCAGCAGCAGCGCAAGCGGCAGCACGGGTTCGAGCCAGACCGGCACCACGGAATCCGGGACCATGGGCACCTCGGGCAACGGCGCATCCGGCACGTCGAGCTCCACGCCGACCGGCACCTCCGCCGTCGGCACCGGCAATTCGGACGCCACCGGCCAGGGCACCAACCCCGCACCTGCACAGCCGACCGGCAACCGCTGATCGTCTTCCTTTTCGTCCGGCCACCCCGGGCCGGACGACAGGGCGGCCGGCGCGTTGTTCGTCTATAATGGACGCTCGTCCTGACGAACCCGAACAGCACCGCGTCAATGCCCTTCGACCTCACCAAACACCTTCCCAAGCCCGGAACCCGTTTCGCCCTGCCCCAGCTGCACGGCTCGGCCGATGCCTACGCGCTCGCCGTCGCCGCGCTCGCGCTGAAAGCCAAGAAGCAGATGCTGACCGTGATCGTCGCGAACGCCAGCGACGGCCAGCGCCTGCTCGATGAAATTCCCTGGTTCGCGGAAGGCAAGCTGTCCTGCCACCTGCTGCCGGACTGGGAGACGCTCCCGTACGACGCCTTCTCGCCGCACCAGGACCTCGTGTCCGAACGCCTCGCCACCTTGCACGAAGTGCGCAACGGCCAGTGCGACGTGCTCGTCGTGCCCGCGACGACGGCCCTCGTGCGCCTCGCGCCGCCGTCGTTCCTGGCCGCGTACACGTTCTTCTTCCGCCAGGGAGAAAGCCTGGACGAAGCGAAGCTGAAGGCGCAGCTGACGCTTGCCGGCTACACGCACGTCACGCAGGTCATGTCGCCGGGCGAATACTCCGTGCGCGGCGGCCTGATCGACCTGTTCCCGATGGGCTCCGCGCTGCCGTACCGCCTGGACCTGTTCGGCGACGAGATCGAGACGATCCGCACCTTCGACGCCGATACCCAGCGCTCGCTGTACCCCGTGAGGGAAGTGCGCCTGCTGCCGGGCCGCGAATTCCCGATGGACGAAGCGTCGCGCACCGCTTTCCGGGGCCGCTGGCGCGAACGCTTCGAGGGCGATCCGTCCCGTTCGACCACTTATCGCGACATCGGCAACGGCATCGCCTCGGCCGGCATCGAATACTACCTGCCGCTGTTCTTCGACGAGACGGCCACCCTGTTCGACTACCTGCCGGACGAATCGAGCCTGGCCCTCGTCGGCGACATCGAAGCGGCGATCCAGCGCTTCTGGCTCGATACGGAATCGCGCTACAAATTCCTCAAGAGCGACCGCGACCGCCCGATCCTGGAACCGAAGGAGATCTTCCTCGGCGCCGAGGATTTCTTCGTGCAGGCCAAGCCGCACGGCCGCTGGGCCATCGCGCGCGACGCGAATGCGGGCGCGTCGGAGCTCTCGGCGCCGATCCCCGACATCGCCGTCAACCGCCGCCTCGACGATCCGCTCGCGAACCTGCGCTCGTTCCTGATGCAGGCCGGCGGCAAGCGCGTGATGATCTGCGCGGAGTCGGCCGGCCGCCGCGAGACCCTGCAGCAGTACTTCAGCGAATACAAGCTGGACCTCGCATTGATCGAAGGCTTCGACGGCCTGCGCGCGACGGATGCCAGGGTCGCGCTGGGCGTCGCGCCGCTGCAGGCCGGCTTCGAGCTGATGGAGGAAGGCGCCGGCCACCTCGTGTTCATCACGGAGACGGAGCTGTACGCGGGCACCGGCCGCCGCGCGGGCAAGAAGAAGCAGGAAGCGGGTTCGCAGGTCGAGTCGATGGTGCGCGACCTCTCCGAACTGAAGATCGGCGATCCCGTCGTGCACATCAACCACGGCATCGGCCGCTACCTGGGCCTCGTGAGCATGGACCTGGGCGAAGGCGAGACGGAATTCCTGCACCTCGAATACGCGAAGGAATCGAAGCTCTACGTGCCGGTGTCGCAACTGCACGTGATCTCGCGCTACTCGGGCGCGTCGCCGGACGACGCGCCGCTGCACACCCTCGGCTCCGGCCAGTGGGACAAGGCGAAACGCAAGGCCGCGGAACAGGTGCGCGACACGGCGGCGGAACTCCTCAACCTGTATGCCCGCCGCGCCGCGCGCCAGGGCCATTCGTTCGAATACTCCGCCACCGACTACGAAAACTTCGCGCAGAGCTTCGGCTTCGACGAGACGCCCGACCAGCGCGCGGCCATCGCCGCCGTGATCCAGGACATGACGTCGGGCCGGCCGATGGACCGCCTCGTGTGCGGCGACGTCGGCTTCGGCAAGACGGAAGTCGCGCTGCGCGCCGCGTTCATTGCCGTCATGGGCGGCAAGCAGGTCGCGATCCTCGCGCCCACGACCCTGCTCGCGGAGCAGCACGCGCAGACGTTCTCCGACCGCTTTGCCGACTGGCCCGTGCGCATCGCGGAACTGTCGCGCTTCCGCACCGGCAAGGAGATCAACAACGCGATCAAGGGCATGGCCGACGGCACCGTCGACATCGTGATCGGCACGCATAAACTGCTGTCGCCGGACGTGAAGTTCACGCGCCTGGGCCTCGTCATCATCGACGAGGAACACCGTTTCGGCGTGCGCCAGAAGGAAGCGCTGAAGGCGCTGCGCGCGGAAGTCGACGTGCTCACGCTGACCGCGACGCCGATTCCCCGCACCCTGGGCATGGCGCTGGAAGGCCTGCGCGACTTTTCCGTCATCGCGACGGCGCCGCAGAAGCGCCTCGCGATCAAGACGTTCGTGCGCAGCGAGGACGGCTCCGTCATCCGCGAAGCCTGCCTGCGCGAACTGAAACGGGGCGGCCAGATCTACTTCCTGCACAACGAGGTCGAGACCATCGAGAACCGCCTCGCGATGCTGCGCGAGCTGCTGCCGGAAGCGCGCATCGCGGTCGCGCACGGCCAGATGCACGAGCGCGACCTGGAAAAAGTCATGCGCGATTTCGTCGCCCAGCGCTACAACATCCTGCTGTGCACGACGATCATCGAGACCGGCATCGACGTGCCGACCGCGAACACGATCATCATGCACCGCGCCGACAAGTTCGGCCTCGCCCAGCTGCACCAGCTGCGCGGACGCGTCGGCCGCTCGCACCACCAGGCCTATGCGTACCTGCTCGTGAACGACGCGCTCACGCTGTCGAAACAGGCGCAGCGCCGGCTGGATGCCATCCAGCAGATGGAAGAACTGGGCAGCGGCTTCTACCTCGCGATGCACGACCTGGAAATCCGCGGCGCCGGCGAGGTGCTGGGCGAGAACCAGTCCGGCGAGATGCTGGAAATCGGCTTCCAGCTGTATTCCGACATGCTGAACGAAGCGGTGAAGGCGCTGAAGGCCGGCCGCGAGCCGGACATGAGCGCGCCGCTGTCGTCGACGACGGAGATCAACCTGCACGTGCCCGCCCTGCTCCCGTCGGACTTCTGCGGCGACGTGCACGAGCGCCTGTCGATCTATAAACGCCTCGCGAACTGCGAGGAACAGGGCCGCATCGACGACATGCAGGAAGAACTCATCGACCGCTTCGGCAAGCTGCCCGATGCCGTGAAGGCGCTGATCGAGACGCACCGCCTGCGCATCGCGGCGAAGTCGGTCGGCATCGTCAAGATCGACGCGCATGCGGATGCCGCCAGCCTGCAGTTCATGGAAAAGCCGCCGATCGACCCGATCAGGATCATCACGCTCATTCAAAAGAACCGCCACGTCAAGCTGGCCGGCCAGGACAAGCTGCGCATCACGGCCACCATGCCCGACCTGGCCGCGCGCGTGAACCAGGTCAAGCAGACCATCAAACAACTTCTCGCATAAGTAAAACCAATCATGTCCAAGAAGCTCGTCCTCCAGGGACCATCGGCCGACCAGGCCGCACTCGCACGGATCGCCGCCCTCGCCAATCCGGCACACACCACCGAACTCCACGCGCACGCGCTGCGCTGCGACGGGTTCGACTTCACGCCGGAACTGAAAGCGCAGGTCGAGACGGCCGCCCAGGCCGCCGGCATCGACGCGACGTTCGTCGACGCGGACCTGACGCTGGCCGACTTCAGGCTGGTCGCGATGGACATGGATTCGACCCTGATCACCATCGAGTGCATCGACGAGATCGCGGACATGCAGGGCCTCAAGCCGCAGGTGTCCGCGATCACGGAAGCCGCGATGCGCGGCGAGCTGGATTTCTCGGAAAGCCTCACGCGCCGCGTCGCGCTGCTGGAAGGCCTGCCGACGGAAGCACTGGAGCGCGTGTACGAAGAGCGCCTGCGCATCTCGCTGGGCGGCGAAGCGATGCTGCAGGCCGTGCAGGCTGCCGGTTTGAAGACGCTGCTCGTCTCGGGCGGCTTTACCTTCTTCACCGAGCGCCTCAAGACCCGCCTGGGCCTCGACTACACCCACGCGAACGTACTGGAAGCGGCGGGCGGCGTGCTGACCGGTAAAGTCGTCGGCGGCATCGTCGACGCCGAGGAAAAGAAGCGCACCGTGGAGCGCGTGTGCGCGGAGCTGGGCATCGAGACGAAACAGGCGATCGTCATGGGCGACGGCGCCAACGACCTCAAGATGATGGGCGTGTCCGGCCTGTCCGTCGCCTTCCGCGCCAAGCCCGTCGTGCGGGCGCAGGCCGACGTGGCGCTGAATGTCACGGGCCTCGACGGCCTGCTGGCCGTCCTCGCCTGACCACTCTTTCCTGATCTGGCGCAAGGCCTATGCGACGAGCATAGGTAGATTGATGGGGTCCGCACGTCGATCACGGAGCCCGCAATGCCGTCACGCCGCACGTTCCTGCATGCCCTGCCGGCACTGGCCGGCTGCCTGACGCTGCCGGCCATCGGCGCCGATACGTGGTGCGCCACGTGGGGCACGGCGCCGGCCGGCCCGCCACCTTCCGCCAGCCTGCAGACGTTCAGCAACCAGACGCTGCGCCTGATCGTCCGCACGAGCATCCCCGGCAACCGCGTGCGCGTGCGCCTGTCCAACGAAATGGGCAGCACGCCGCTGCGCATCGGCGCCGCGCACATCGGCATCCGGTCCAGCGGCGCCAGCCTCGTCGCGGGCAGCGGGCGCGACCTGGCGTTCGGCGGATCGCCCGGCGCCACCGTCGCACCGGGCGATCCGCTCCTCTCCGACCCCGTCGACTTTGCCGTGCCCGCGCAGGCCGACCTGGCCGTGAGTCTCTGGCTGCCGGGCAGCACGCCCGCGACGACGATCCACGACCTCGCCCTGCAGACGAACTACGTGTCCGTCACCGGCAACTACGCCGGCGCGAACGCCCTGCCCGTGCAGCGCACGCTGGGCTCGTGGCCGTTCCTCGCCGAAGTCGACGTGACGGGTGCCGCCGGCACGCCATCCGCCATCGTGGCCCTCGGCGACTCGCTGACGGATGGCGTGCGCAGCACGAGCAACGCCAACCGCCGCTGGACCGACTACCTGGCGCGCCGACTGCGCACCGAGGCCGTGCCCGGCAGCCCGCCCGTCGCCGTCGTCAACCGGGGCATCAGCGCGAATTCCCTGCTGACGGACTATCCGTCGGCGCTGCTGTCGGGCCGCGACGCGCTGGAGCGCTTCGACCGCGACGTGCTGGCCACGGCCGGTGCCCGCTGGCTGTTCGTCCTCATCGGCATCAACGACATCCTCTACAGCGGCGCGTCGAGCCCCATCCCCGCGGACACCCTGCAAGCCGGCTGGCTGCAACTGATCGCGCGGGCACGCACGCGCGGCCTGCAGGTCATCGGTGCGACGTTGCTGCCGTTCGAAGGCCATCCGTATTTCACGACCGCGCGCGACGCCGTGCGCCAGCGGGCCAACGCGTGGATCAGGACGGCGGGCGCCTGGGATGCCGTCGCGGACTTCGACGCCGCGCTGCGCGACCCGGGCCGACCCACGCGGCTGCTGCCGGCGTACGACGGCGGCGATCACCTGCATCCGAACGATGCCGGCTACGAGGCGATGGCGCGGGCGATACCGCTGGGCTGGTTCGGTGCATGACCGCTATCTGGACTCTACATGGACGCCACGTAACGCTTGTAAAGCGGAGTAAAAACGCCCCGCTTGCCCATCAGGTTTGCCTGCCCGTGACGTTATAAGGCTCGGCGCTCGACGCATTGACGCGATCGGCGCTCTTTATCAACTCACGGGAGAATGAATATGGCCGTATCCGCAGTCTCGAGCACCTCGGTGCCCCCACAAGCCACATCCCGCGGCGGCGCGATGAAATCGCTCGTCGACGGCATCAACAACGGCGACCTCACCAGCGCCAAGGCGGCGTTCGACACGCTCCAGAAAAACCGCCAGGGCGCGGCCGATGCGTCGGGCACGACGAGCCAGCGCGACCAGGACATCGCCGCGATCGGCAAGGCGCTCGACAGCGGCGACGCCGATGCGGCCAAACAGGCTCTCGCGAAGCTGCGCGACGACCGCAAGGATGCCAGTGACGGCGCGCAGGAAACGCATCATCACCGCAGCCATCGTACGCAAGCCGGCGGCGATTCGTCGCTGACCTACAGCGCATCGGCAACGACCGCGCCGACCGCCGCACCGGGCGCCACCATCGACGTATCGGCCTGACCGGTTGCAGCCGGCCCGGCATACCGCCGGGCCGCTCCCGTCTAGTAAATCAGCAACATTGTGACATTCCGCGTATATGCATATCCGGAATTCTCATGCTCCCCAACAGCCTCCTCGAAGGCCGACAATAACGCCATCCTCCCCAGAATAGCCGCATTTCGTCTATACCAACAAGCAAGATTGCCCTGCTTGCATCAATTTCACAACAGTATAGACAGGTGACGATTGTGAATACGGCTGACCGCTCGTTACACTGGCCCACGCCCGGCCGGCACCAAACCGGTGCGCCCGGGTGTTCGAACAACAACAACCAACGACGAGAGAATCAGGATGACCCAACACCGCGCCGTACCCGTCTTTACCCGCACTGTGCTCGCTTCCTCGCTGTTCCTTGCCTTCTCTCCCGCCTGGTCCCAGGACACCCCCGCCGATCCCCCCGCCGCCGCACCCGTCGCCGCCCAGCAGGCACAGCCGGCCGCCGACAATGGCATGGCGTCCGTCGTGGTGCTCGGCTCGCGCTCGACGGCGCGCACGGCGCTGGACTCGGCCGCCCCGGTCGGCCTGATCGGCGCCAAGGACATGGCGATGGCCGGCCCGGTCGAACTGGGCAAGCTGCTGCAGACGCTCGACCCGTCCTTCAACTTCTCGACCACGTTCATCAGCGACGGCACGGACATCATCCGTCCCGCCACCCTGCGCTCGCTGGGCCCCGACCAGCTGCTCGTGCTCGTGAACGGCAAGCGCCGCCACCAGCAGGCGCTCGTCAACGTGCAGCAGACCATCGGCCGCGGCTCGGCCGGTACGGACATCAACGCGATCCCGATGTCGGCGATCCAGCGCATCGAGGTGCTGCGCGACGGCGCCGCCGCGCAATACGGCTCCGACGCGATCGCCGGCGTGATCAACATCGTGCTGAAAACCCAGACCAACGAGACGCAGCTCTCGGGCACCGTCGGCGGCACGACCGAAGGCGGCGGCGAACTGCGCCAGGGCAGCGTCAACAAGGGCTGGACGATCGGCGACGGCGGCTACATCAACCTGACGGCCGAAGCCCGCCACCGCGGCGAGACCAACCGCGCGGGCGTGGATTCGCTGCGCGTCGATCCGCCGCGCGTGACGCAGCGCATCGGCGACAGCCTCGCGAAGGACAAGTACTTCTGGTGGAACTCGGCCGTGCCCGTATCGAGCGAAGGCGAGTTCTACACGTTCGGCGGCGTGTCGCACCGCACGGGCGATTCGGCCGGCTTCTTCCGCTCCGCCGGCGACGGCCGCAACGTGCCGGCCGTGTATCCGAACGGCTTCCTGCCGAACATCCGCACCACCGTCAAGGACGCGTCGCTGGCCGTCGGCTACCGCCGCGACCTCGCGAACGAATGGAAGGTCGACTTCTCGCTCAACCACGGCCGCAGCGAGCTCGATTTCCACGAAAAGAGCACGATCAACGTCAGCTACTGGTACGAGCCGAAACCGGGCGGCGGCATCTACGCCGAGTCGCCGCTGGAAGCGGATACCGGCAAGCTGAAATTCAAGCAGACGACGTTCAACGCCGACCTGCGCGGCCCGCTGGACGTCATGGGCAGGAAGATCAACTTCGCGACGGGCTTCGAATGGCGCCGCGACGGTTACGCCATCGACGCCGGCGATCCGGTCTCGTACCAGTACGGCCGCACGAACAATCCGGCCATCGTGATCAAGGACCAGACGGGCGGCGCGGCCGCGTCGGGCACGCAGGGCTTCCCCGGCTACACGCCCGGCACCGCCGTCGACGATGCCCGCCACAACATCGCGCTGTACGCCGACGCCGAATACAACATCACGCCGCAGCTGCTGGTCGGCGCCGCCGCGCGCTGGGAAAAATACTCGGACTTCGGCAGCACGACGACCGGCAAACTGTCGCTGCGCTATGACCCGAGCCGCCAGGTGGGCTTCCGCGGCACCCTGTCGACCGGCTTCCGCGCACCGAGCGTGCAGCAGAAGTTCTACAGCTCCGTGTCGACGAACCTGAACGGCGCCGGCGTGCTGACCGAGACCTTGACGGCACGCGAAGGCAGCGCCGTCACCAAGGCCTTCGGCATTCCGAACCTGAAGGAAGAGACGTCGAAGAACGGCAGCGTGGGCATCATCCTGCGTCCGGCCTCGAACTTCTCGGTGACGGCCGACCTGTGGCGCATCGACATCGACAACCGCATCGTGTTCTCGTCGAACATCGCACCGGAATCGGGTGCCTGCGCGACGGCCGCCGCCTGCCCGATCAAGGCGATCCTGGATCCGCTGAAGGTCGGCCAGGCGCAGTTCTTCACGAACGCGATCGACACCGAAACGAAGGGCCTGGACATCGTCGCCGAGCACACGACGCGCTGGCCGGGTTCGACGCTCGTGCTGTCCGCGCAGCTGGATTTCAACCGCACGTCCGTGACGGGCCGCCATTCGGATTCGCCGGTGCTGACGGGCGCCCAGCTGTTCGACGACTCGCAGGTGACCCTGATCGAACGTGGCCAGCCGCGCCAGCACCACGTGCTGGCGGCCGACTACACGCGCGGCCAGTGGAACGGCAACGTGCGCGCCAACTGGTACGGCGAAGTGCAAGGCCAGGGCTTCACCGCCCCGTTCGTGCAGACCTGGGACGGCAAGTGGATCGTGGACGCCACCGTGCGCTACAACTTCTCGAAGTCGACCAGCCTGACCGTGGGCTCCAACAACATCTTCAACACGTTCCCGACCAAGTGGGACCCGGTCAAGGCCGCACCGTTCCCCCAGCTGGGCTTCACCTACTGCTGGGAGACCTGCCCGTTCGGCATCAACGGCCGTTCCTGGTCGGCCCGTCTGGACGTGGCACTGTAAGCGCGGGAATCACCGAGGGACGTGGGCGCGCGTCGTCTCCGGACAGGCGCAGCGCCCAGCGGATCGCCTCGGTGTACATGCGCGCCACGTCGGGATCGTCGAAGGCTTCGTTCGCGTGCCCGATCGTGGACGCGAACACCCGTCCCTTGCCGTACTGCCTGATCCAGGCGACGGGGACGTCGCGGTCGGGCGGCAGCTGGTCCGGGATGCGCGTCATGTCCAGCCGTTCGCCGTCCATGCTGAGCAGGACTTCCGAGTCGGCGCGCGAGAAATTCCGCACGACATAGAGCTCGTCCTGCCGGATCCAGCGCGCCGGCATAAACGACGTCATCGGCGTATCGCGGTTCTCGGTCCGCAGCGGGAACGGGAACAGCGGCCACGCGTGATTGTTGAACGGGTGGGACACGAACGCCCCGCCCACCATCTCCACGTATTCCTTCCAGCCGAGATTCGCGTCGACCCCGCCGTGGATCGCGACGAGACCCCCGCCCGCACGCACGAAGTCGAGCAGCGCGGCCTTCTGGGAAGCGTCCAGCCCCCAGTCGCCGGTCGCGCTGACGACGACGATCGCGTCGAAGTCGCGCAGGCCCACGGGCTGGAAGCCGGCCGTCATCGGCCGGCCGCCGCGCCCGTTGACGAGACTGAACTCCGTGCGCATCTCGGTGTCCCACAAATGCGTTGCGCGGCCCCAGTTATAGACGGCGGCCATACCGGCCGGGATCGAATCGTGATGCCAGCCGCGCGCGCCGCCCAGCACCAGCACATGCTTGGGCGAAGGCGAGCGCATCCCGGGCGGCACCGGGGACGCCGGCGCGGCGCCGGGCGGCGGCGGCGTGACGGCGATGGGGCCCGCGTTGGCGGGCGGTCCGGCCCACGTGCCTTTTGAGACGGTCTGGGCGGATGCGCCGCCCGTCGTTGCGGCCAGGACGAGCGCGGCCAGCGCACCGGCGCGAATCAGAGTTTGCATATCAGTACGGCCCGCGGATGAAGTCGGGGCTGAGTTGTCGTCGTTGCATAGTCTTCCCTCGTTAGTCGTTGTCTGGGTGCGCTACTCTACCCCATCGAGCGGCAGCGCCATCAGGATCTCGTCGTAAAACACGCCGTCGACGCGCAAGGTGCGCGGCTCGCGGCCGTAGACGGTAAAGCCGAGCGATTCGTACAGGGCGAGCGCGCGGGGATTCTCGGCATTCACGGCCAGGTGAATCTGCAGCACGCCCTGCGCCCGCGCATGCGCGCAAGCGGCGCCCAGCAGGCGGCGCGCGAGGCCGCCGCGCCGGTGCGCGGGGTGCACGTAGACACCCCACAGCATCGCCTTGTGCGCCACCTGCGCCAGCGGCTCGCGCCGCACGCCCGCGATCGCAACGAGGTCAAGCCCCGCGAACGCGCCGAACACGGCCTGGTACGCCGTCGGCGCGATGCGCGCGCGGACCTCGGCCGGCGTGCGCCGCGCCTCTTCGTCGCGCGTGGGCCAGATCGCGAGCGGCGACTCGAGGGTCGCATGGATACGCAGTTGCTGGAACGCGGCCCAGTCGTCTTCCTGCAGCAGGCGGATGTGTCCAGTCATAGCGGCACCGGCGGTTCGGCATCGGCGGGACGGCGGCGCGCGGCCAGGCTCGCGCTCGTCGCGGCGCCGATCGACGATGCGACGATCAGCGCGATCGCGAGCCATTGCGACACGTCGAGGTGCTCGCCCAGCAGCACGAGGCCCATCAGCGCGCCGATGGCCGGCTCCGCGCTGAGCAGGGTGCTGAACGTGTTGGCCGGCAGGCGCCGCAGCGCGACCATCTCCAGCGAATACGGGATCGCACTGGACAGCACGGCGACGGCCACGCCGAACAGCAGTACGGACGGTTCCAGCAGCGCCGCGCCCGCGTGCGCAATGCCGACCGGGGCCGCGATGAGCGCGCCGATCGCCGTGCCCCAGCTCGACGCGGCCGCGCCGTATGCGGCGCTGGCGCGCTTGCCCGCGAGGATGTACACGGCCCAGCAGGCGCCCGCGACGAGCGCGAACGCGATGCCGCGCCAGTCGGCGGCCGGCGCGTCGCCGCGCAGCGGCAGCAGCAGCGCGAGGCCGCAGCACGCGAGCGCGATCCAGGCGAAGTCCAGGCGCCGGCGCGACGTCGCCACGGCCACGACGAGCGGCCCCGTGAACTCGACGGCGATGGCGATCCCCAGTGGTACATACGCGAGTGCGGAATAAAAACTGAGGTTCATGGCGCCCAGCGACAGGCCGTATTGCAACAACGCGCGTCGGTCGCCGCGCGGCCTGAAGCGCCACGGCCGGAACACGATGGCGAGGATCACGGCGGCGAAGGTCAGCCGCATCGCGGTGGCGCCGGCCGCGCCGACGACGGGGAACAGGTGTTTGGCGAGCGACGCGCCCGTCGTCAGCGAGACGAGGGACAACAACAGGGCTGCGTAGGGAACAACGGACGAACGCGTGGAAGAAGACATCGAAAAGCGGCGTGAAGCGAAACATGCAACGATATCATCAAACCGGCCTGGTCCGCCGGCGCTACGATGGAGCGGGACCGGCAACGCTCTTTTTCCGGATCATGAACATCTGTAACAGCCTGTAAAACAACAGGCACGCGCCAACAAAATCCTTATAGTTGGCAGGTGAGGAGAACCGCCATGATCAAGCTCGCTATTATCGTTTCCTGCGCCGCCGCCCTGACCGGCTGCGCCACGTATTACCCCGCACCGGCCAACTACGGCACGCGCGCCTATTCGCAACCCGACGCCAACGGCTGGCAGGTCGTGTCCGTGACGCCGGTCGCGCCCGGGACCGGCGCCGCCGCGGCGGCATCGGGCGACGCCGGCCGCGTGACCTATTCGCCGGCCCCGGCGACCGTCGTGACCCAGCCGGTGTACGTCGCGCCACCGGTCTATGCGCCCGCGCCCATCTACGCGCCGGCCCCCGTGTATGCGGACCCGCTGTGGTATCCGCCGATCTCGATCGGCCTCGGCTTCAGCTGGAACCGCTGGAGCGGCGGCCATCGCGGCGGCTGGGGCCATCGCGGCGGGTGGCGTCACCGCTGACGCCCCTCCCCCGAAAAGGCTGCGCTTCGGCGCAGCTTTTTTTTCGTCCGTACCCCTGCTGCCTGACGCTTTCCTTACGCACCGCATAAATGACGCATGTTGCATCGCGTCACATCAATCGATTGCTGTTGTCTGATTGCCATTCTACAATCGGCTCACGATGGGCCCGGCACTGGTCCGCGGCACCCGGCGTAAAACGAATACGACTACGGAGACGTCAATGAATTTCAAGATGAAAGCATTGGTTGCAGGGGTAGTGTTGGGTTTTTCGATGTCCGGCATGGCGGCGGAGCCGATCAAGATCGGCGTGTCCGGGCCGTTCACGGGCGGGTCGGCGCCGATGGGCGTGTCGATGCGCGACGGGGTCCGTCTCGCCGTCGCTGAAATCAATGCCAAGGGCGGCGTGCTGGGCCGCAAGATCGAACTGGTCGAACGCGACGACGAAGCGAAGAACGAACGCGGCGTGCAGGTCGCGCAGGAGCTCATCAACAAGGAGCGCGTCGTCGCCACCGTCGGCTACATCAACACGGGCGTCGCCCTCGCCTCGCAGCGCTTCTACCAGCAGGCGAAGATCCCCGTGATGAACAACGTGGCCACCGGCTCCATCGTCACGAAGCAGTTCGCAAGCCAGCCGGAAAACTACATCTTCCGCAACTCCGCGAACGACACCATCCAGTCCGCGATGATCGTCGAGGAAGCGGTCACGCGGCGCGGGTTCAAGAAGCCCGCCATCCTCGCCGACTCCACCAACTACGGCCAGCTGGGCCGCGAAGACCTCGAGAAGGTGCTCGACAAGAAGGGCGTGAAGCCGGTCGTCGTCGAGAAGTACAACATCGGCGACGTCGACATGACGGCGCAGCTGCTGCGCGCCAAGCAGGCCGGCGCCGACGTCGTCCTCACCTACGGCATCGGCCCCGAACTGGCGCAGATCGCCAACGGCATGCAGAAGCTGGGCTGGAAAGTGCCCATCGTCGGCAGCTGGACGCTCGCGATGGCCAACTTCATCGACAACGCAGGCAAGAACGGCGACGGCACCCGCATGCCGCAGACCTTCATCCAGAACCCGGACACGCCCAAGCGCAAGGCGTTCATCGACGCCTACATCAAGGCCTACAACCCGCCGGGCGGCCGCATGCCGTCGGCCGTGTCGGCCGCGCAGGGCTACGATTCCGTGTACCTGCTCGCCGCCGCCATCCAGCAGGCCGGCAGTACCGAGGGACCGAAGATCGCCGCCGCGCTGGAAGACCTCAAGGCGCCGGTCGAGGGCGTCGTCACCACCTACAACAAGCCGTACACGCATACGGACCACGAGGCCATCAACTTCGAGAACACCAAGTTCGGCGAAGTGAAGGACGGGCGGGTCGTGCCGGCCAAGTAAGCCACTCCGTCGCCTCTGCCCGCGCGGGGGCGACGCGCTCTTCGACATGCCGCCCCTGGAGGAACCATGGAGATCCTGCTCCAACTCGTCGTATCCGGCATCGCGCTCGGCATGATCTATGCCGTCATCGCGTTCGGCTACCAGCTCACGTTCGCCACGTCCGGCACCCTCAACTTCGGCCAGGGCGAGGCGCTGATGCTCGGCGCCCTCGTCGGCCTGTCGCTCGTCGGCACCATCCACGGCGGCCCCTACCTCGGCTACTGGCTGATGATTCCCATCGTCGTCGTGTTCGGCGCGCTGCAGGGCGTGTTCGTCGAATGGATCGCCGTGCGGCCCGCCATCCGCATCAAGTCCGAGTTCGGCTGGATCATGTCGACCATCGCGCTCGCCATCATCTTCAAGAACGTGGCCGAGAACATCTGGGGCAAGGACGTGCTGCCGTTCCCCTCGCCGCTGTCGTCCGAACCGTTCACCGTGCTGGGCGCGAACGTGCAGCCGATGCAGGTGGCCGTCATCATCGGCGCGCTGGCGATCATGTTCGCCGTCGAGATCTTCAACCGCAAGTCCATCTACGGCAAGGCCGTCGTCGCCACCGCGAACGACCGCGATGCCGCTGGCCTCATGGGCATCAACACCGGCATGGTCATCACGTTCTCGTACGCGCTGTCGTCCGCGACGGCCGCCTTCGCGGGCGCCCTTGTCGCGCCGCTGACGCTCACGAGCGCCACGATGGGCGCGTCGCTGGGCCTGAAGGCGTTCGCCGTCGCCATCATCGGCGGGCTGACGTCGGGCATGGGCGCCATCGTCGGCGGCATCATCCTCGGCATCGCGGAGACGGCGACGGGCTTCTACCTGTCGACCGGCTACAAGGAAGTGCCGGGGCTCGTCCTGCTGCTGCTCGTACTGGCCGTGAAGCCGTCCGGCCTGTTCGGCAAGGCCGCCATCAAGAAGGTGTAATGATGAACAAGCTGACCTGGAGCGGCGCGATCGCGGGCATCGCGCTGCTGGCCGCCTTTCCCGTGCTGGTCGGGAACCCGTACTACATCCACCTCGTCGAGACGATCCTGATCTACGCGATCCTGCTGTTCGGCCTCGACATCGTCGTCGGCTACACGGGCCAGGTGTCGCTCGGCCACGCCGGCCTGTTCGGCGTGGGCTCGTACGTGACGGGCGTGCTCGTGATGAAGCTGGGCGCCGCCTGGTGGCTCACGCTCCCCGCCAGCATCGCGGGCGCGGCGCTGTTCGGCGCGATCCTCGCCCTGCCCGCGCTGCGCGTGACGGGGCCGTATCTCGCGATGGTGACGCTGGCGTTCGGCACCATCGTGCAGATCCTCATCAACGAGATGACCTTCCTCACCGAGGGCCCGATGGGGATCATGCTGACGAAGCCCAGCGTCGCCGGCCACGAACTGACGGAAGTCGAGTACTACTATGCCGTCGCCGGCCTGATGGTCGTGTCGCTGCTGCTCGTGCACCGGCTACTCAAATCGCACATCGGCCGCGCGTTCGAGGCACTGCGCGACAGCCCCATCGCGTCGGACTGCATGGGCGTCTCCGTGTACCGCTACAAAGTCTATGCGTTCGTGATCAGCGCCGGCTTCGCGGGTCTCGCCGGCAGCCTGTATGCCTATTCCGAGCAGTACATCTCGCCCAACACGTACAACTTCGAACTGACGATCCTGTTCCTGCTCGCGGTGATCATGGGCGGGCGCAAGACCCGCAGCGGCGCGCTGATCGGCGCCGTGATCGTCGTGATGCTGCCGAGCCTCCTGTCCGACATCGACCTGTTCCGCCGCATCGCCGTCGGGGCCGCGATCCTCGCCGTCGTCGTCGCGGGCCTGCTGCTGGTGCGCCGCAAGACGACCGCGCGCCGCGTTGGAGTCCCTGTCGTGGCGACGCTGGCGCTGGCCGTCGTCTCCTACAAGCTGGAAAGCATGGTCGACTGGCGCCTGACGATCTTCGGCCTCATGACGCTGTTCGTCGTCTACTACCTGCAGGAGGGCATCGTCGGCTTCCTGCGCGACCTGCTGGGCCGCGGGCGCCAGCATGCGCGCGCGCTGGCGGACCACGGCGGCGATCCGTTCGCCGGCGTGCCGCAAGCGGAAGCCGCCGGCGGCGATCTGCTCAAGGTCGAGCAGGTGCTGATGCAGTTCGGCGGCCTGAAGGCGCTGAACCAGGTCGACCTGACGGTGGCGCGCGGCACCGTGCATGGCCTGATCGGGCCGAACGGCTCGGGCAAGAGCACGATGATGAACGTCCTCACCGGTATCTACAAACCGACGGCCGGCAAGGTGGTCTTTGCCGGCAGCGGCATCACGGGCCGCACGCCGGCGCAGATCGCGTTGGGCGGCATCGCGCGGACGTTCCAGAACGTGCAGCTGTTCGGCGAGATGACGGCGACGGAAAACATCCTCGTCGGCCTGCATCACAGCTTCCGCTCCAACGTGTTCGACGCCATGCTGCACACGCCGCGCCGCCGCCGCGAGGAACTGGCGGCGCGGGCGCGGGCGGCCGCGATCCTGCATTTCGTCGGCCTGGCGGACCTGGCGGACGAGGAGGCGCGCAACCTCCCGTACGGCAAGCAGCGCCTGCTGGAGATCGGCCGCGCGCTGGCGCTCGACCCGCGCCTGCTGCTGCTGGACGAACCGGCGGCGGGCCTGACGGCGCCGGACATCCGCGAGCTGATGGCCATCATCCGCAAGATCCGCGACCACGGCATCACCATCGTCCTCATCGAACACCACATGGACGTCGTGATGTCGATGTCGGACACCGTCACCGTGCTCGATTTCGGCCAGAAGATCGCCGAAGGCACGCCGGCGAAGGTGCAGTCCGACCCGCGCGTGATCGAAGCCTACCTGGGCGGTGCCGGCGAACCCGCCGCGTCCACTGCCGTCGTCTGAGGAGACCGCATGCTCACCATCGACAACCTGCACGCGGCCTATGGCAAGGTCGAAGTGCTGCACGGGATCTCGCTGGAAGTCCCGAAGGGCAAGCTCGTCACGCTGATCGGCTCCAACGGCGCCGGCAAGACGACGACCATGCGCGCCATCTCCGGCATGATCAAGCCGCGCGGCGGCAAGGTGACCCTGGCCGGCCGCGACATCACCGGCATGGATTCGCACCGCATCGCGCGCGCGGGCCTCGCCCATTCGCCGGAAGGGCGGCGCGTGTTCGCGACGATGACCGTCACGGACAACCTGCTGCTGGGCGCCTTCCCGAGATTCACCCGTTCCCGGCCGAAGGGCGACGTGCAGCACGACCTGGAGCGCGCCCTGGAGCTGTTCCCGCGCCTGAAGGAACGCCGCACGCAGCTGGCCGGCACCCTGTCCGGCGGCGAGCAGCAGATGCTGGCGATGGCGCGCGCCGTCATGCTGAACCCGGACGTCGTGCTGCTGGACGAACCGTCGATGGGCCTCGCGCCCATCCTCGTCGACGAAGTCTTCCGCATCATCGCGCGGCTGAAGGCGGAAGGCGTCACCATGCTGCTCGTCGAGCAGTTCGCCCAGGCCGCGCTGAACGTGGCCGATTACGGCTATGTGCTGGAGAACGGCAGCATCGCCGTGCACGGCCCGGCCGCGAGCCTGAAGAACGATCCGAAGGTGGTCGCAGCCTACCTCGGCGGCGCCCACTGACGGATCGCCGCCGCCAGGGCATCGAGGTCCTCGGGCCCGTTGTACAGGTGCGGCGTCACGCGCACGATTTCCGTGCCGGCGAATTTGCGGATGACGGTGAAGATGCGGTGTTCGTCCATCAGCCGGCGCACGACCTCGGCGGCCGGGACGCCGTCGATGCCGAACGCGCCCAGTGCGCCATGCAGGTTCGGATCGCGCGGCGTGAACACGCGCACGCCCGGCACGTCGCGGACCTGGTCCATCCAGCGCCGCGCAAGCCAGCGCAACCGGGCTTCCTTGGCCTTGCCGCCCATCGTGGCGTGAAAGGCCAGCGCATCCTCGATGGCCATGATCGGCGCCGGAGGCACGGTCCCGAATGCGCCCAGCTTGTCGATGTCGGTGCGGGCGAACGTCACGTCGCCGTACAGCGGCGCGATGTCGGCGATGCGGTCGCGCGCGATGTACAGCAGGCCCGTACCCAGCGGGGCGCCGACCCATTTGTGCAGGTTGAACGCGGCGAACTGCGCGCCCAGTTGCGGGACCGTGTAGTCGATATGCGCGAGCGCGTGGGCGCCGTCGACGATGGCATCGACGCCATGCTCGCGTGCCAGCGCGGCCAGCCGCGCGACCGGCATGATGCGGCCCGTACGGTGCACCATGTGCGTGACCAGCAGCACGCGCGTGCGCGGCGTGATCGCGTCCGCGTACAGGGCTGCGATGGCGTCCTCGTCTTCCAGGTCGTAAGGCACGTCGACCTGCGCGACCGTGAGGCCTTTGCGCCCGGCGACCATCCGGACGATGTCGTGGCTGCTGTCGTAATCGTGGCGCGCCATCAGGATCGCGTCGCCGGGTTCGAACGGATACCCCTGCAGCAGGATGTTCAACGACTCGACGGCACTGCGCGTGATCAGCAGCTCATCGGGCGCGACGCCGGTGAAGTCGGCGAGCAGCGCCTTTACGTGCGCGAGGCGCGCAGCCCAGCGCGTGCGCAGGAAGTACGCGTTCTCGACGTCGACTTCGTCCTGGTAGCGCTTCAGCGCCGCGCGCACGGGATCGGCCGGCATGCCGAAGTAGCCGTTCTCCAGGTTGATGAAGTCGGGCGAGCGCGTGTACTGGGCGCGGATGGTCGACCAGTACGATTCGTCGTCGGGAAGGATGTCGGTCAAAACGGGCTCCTGTCGTCGTTGTGCAACCGACATCATAGCCCGCCCCGCTCATTGCTGCAGGCGGCCCCCAAGCGCCAGCGCCGCCGCGAGATTGCGCGCCGCGCGGCGCAGGTTGTCCGCGCCCGCGGCCAGCGCCTCGGCGACGGAACACGGCCGCGCGACCGCCGCCGCCACGACCTCGATCCCGTGGGCGTGCACGGCGTCCGCGTCGGCGGCGAGACTGCCGCCGATGGCGACGACGGGCTTGCCATGGCGGCGCGCGACCTGCGCCACGCCCATCGGCGTCTTGCCGTGCACGGTCTGGCCATCGATGCGGCCTTCTCCCGTCACGACGAGGTCCGCGTCGCGCACGGCCGCATCGAGCCCGACGGCTTCCATCACGATCTCCACGCCGGGCCTGAGCGCACCTTCCAGGAACACGACCATCGCCGCCGCGATGCCCCCGCCCGCGCCGGCGCCGGGGCATTGCGCGATGTCCTGGCCGAGGTCGCGCCGGATGACCTCCGCGTAGTGCGCGAGCGCGGCGTCGAGCTGGGCCACCATCGCCGGCGTCGCACCCTTCTGCGGGCCGAACACGGCGGACGCGCCGCGCGGGCCGACGAGCGGATTGTCGACGTCGCACGCGATCCGGAACCCGGCCTCGCGCACGCGCGGATCGAGCCCGGACACATCGATGCGGTCGAGGCGCGCCAGTGCCGCGCCGCCCGGGCCGATGTCCTTGCCGCCCGCGTCGAGCAGCCGCACGCCCAGCGCCTGCAGCATCCCGGCGCCGCCATCGTTCGTCGCGCTGCCGCCCACGCCCAGCACGAAGTGCCGCGCGCCGGCATCCAGCGCCGAAAGGATAAGTTCTCCAGTGCCGCGGCTCGTGGCGGTGCGCGGGTCGCGCAGGTCGGGCGGCACGCCTTCCAGGCCGCTGGCGGCCGCCATCTCGATCACGGCCAGGTCGCCGGTCACGCCGTAGAACGCGTCCACCGCCTGGCCCAGGGGTCCGGTCACACGCACGGCCACGCGCCTGCCGCCCGTCGCGTCGATCATCGCCTGCACGGTGCCCTCGCCGCCATCGGCCACGGGCACCTTCACGTACGTGGCGTCGGGCCAGATCTCGCGCATGCCGGCCTCGATGGCGTCGGCCACCTGCAGGGCCGACAGGCTTTCCTTGAACGAATCGGGGGCGATGACGATCTTCATGGGCTCTCCTCAGCGGTTGACCAGGCGCGCCGGCACGATCATCACCAGCACCGCGCCGACCAGCAGCACCGTCGACAGTATGTACAGGGCGACGTCGGTGCTGCCGGTGGCGTCCTTGATCCAGCCGACCAGGAACGGGCTGACGAAGCCGGCCACCTGGCCCAGCGAATTGATGAGGGCCAGGCCACCGGCCGCGGCGGCGCTGCCCAGGAACGCGGCGGGCAGCGGCCAGAACATCGGCAGACCCGTCAGCGCGCCCATCGTGGCCAGCGTCAGGCCGATCATCACGATCACCACGTTGTGCGAGAAATTCGCCGCCAGCAGGAGGCCGACCAGTGCCATCGCCATCGGCACGGACAGGTGCCAGCGGCGCTCGCGGCGGGCGTCGGCCGAGCGGCCCACGATCACCATGAAGATGCCGGCGAACAGGTACGGCAGGGCGCTCAGCCAGCCCACCGTCGCGGGGTTGTCGAACCCGAGCGCCTTGATGATCGAGGGCAGCCAGAAGTTGATCGCGTACACGCCCATCTGGATGCTGAAATAGATCAGGCCCAGCATCCACACGTGGCCGTTGCGCAGCACGCTCGCGAAGGAGTGCACGGCATGGCTGCTGGCGCGGCGGCCCTGCTCGTCGGCGTCGAGCGCCTGCTTCATCGCCGCTTTTTCATCGCTGGTCAGCCACCGGGCCTGTTGCAGGCCGTCGGACAGGAAGAACAGCACGGCCACGCCGAGGATCACCGTCGGCAGGCCCTGCAGCAGGAACAGCCACTGCCAGCCGGCCAGGCCGCCCTGGCCCGCCGCGAAGTGGCTCAGCATCCAGCCCGACAGGGGGCCGCCGACGAGGCCCGAGACGGGGATCGCCGACATGAACAGGGCCATCACCTGGCCGCGCTTCTGCGACGGGAACCAGTTGGTAAAGTAAAACACCATGCCGGGGAAGAATCCGGCCTCGGCCACGCCGGTGAGGAAGCGCAGTCCGTAGAACGACGTCGGGCTGGTGACGAACATCATCGCGGCGGACAGGCCGCCCCACAAGACCATCATGGCGGCGATCCAGCGCCGCGCGCCGAGCTTGTGCAGGATGAGGTTGCTCGGCACGCCGCTGGTGACGTAGCCGATGAAGAAGATGCCGGCGCCGAGCCCGTACACGGTCTCGCTGAGTTTCAGCGCGTCGAGCATTTCCAGCTTGGCGAAACCGACGTTGACGCGGTCCAGGTAGTTGAACAGGTAGCAGATGAAGATGAAGGGGATCAGGCGCCAGGTCGCCTTGCGGTAACCGCGCTCGAGGATGGCGGGATCGGCGAAGCCCGCCGGCTGGGCCGCGCCCGTGCTCATGCTGTTGCTCATATATGTCTCCGTGATGACCGCCATAAGTCCGGCGGCAGACAGCATTATGACGAAAGCGGCACCGCAAATCCTCGGCGGACGGCACGAGACGTCCCCGTTTTTTATGCCCGCCGATTGGGCATTTGCACAAAACCGTTCATTCAAGTACAAGATTATCATCCGCGCCATTGGCGCTTGGCACAGTTGCCACGATCGGCTACAGTGACCACATGCTCGAACTCAGCGCCCGCCTCGCCCAGGACATCGTCAGCCGCACCATGCGCATTATCCCGTTCAACGTCAACGTGATGGATGCGCGCGGCGTGATCCTGGCCAGCGGCGACGCCGCCCGGGTCGGGGAGCTGCACGACGGCGCCCTGCTCGCGCTGGCGCGGCGTGCGACGGTCGAAGTGGACGCGGCGTCCGCGCCGCGCATGCACGGCGCGCGGCCCGGCATCAACCTGCCGCTCGTCGTCGGCGGCCAGATGTGCGGTGCCGTCGGCCTGAGCGGCGAACCCGACGCCGTCCGCCAGTTCGGCGAACTGGTGCGCCTCACGGCCGAGATGATCCTGGAGCAGGCCAGCCTGGCGGGCGAACTGCAGCGCGACAGCCGCTATCGCGAGACCTTCGTGCTGAACCTGATCCGCGGGGATGCCGGGGGCCGGCCGGAACTGGAGACGTGGGCGCGGCGCCTCGGACTGGATTTCGGGCGGGTGCAGGCCGTCTTTCTCCTCGAACTGCGCGCCGATGCGGCCGACGCCGAGCGGGCGATCAGCGAGCTCCAGCGCCTGCAACTGGCCCTGCTGGCGCGCCAGCCGGCGCTGCTGTCCGCCACCGCCGGTCCGTACGACATGGTGATGCTGGATGCGTTCGAACCCGACGCGATCCCGGTCGAAACGGCGGCGCGGCGGCGCCAGGCCGCGCTGGCCGCGCTGGTGCAGGACCTGTGCGCCCTGCCCTTCACCCTGGCGATGGGGTTGGCCGCGCGCGGCGTCGAGGCCGCGGCCGTGTCCTGGCAGAGCGCACGCACGGCCGCCCGCATCGGACGCCGGCGCAACCCGGACCGTACCGGATGGAGCCATTACGACCTGGCGCTGCCGGTCCTCCTGTCGGGCCTGGACGCCGGCTGGCAGGCGGCGCAGCTGCGCCTGCCGGTGGCGCGCCTGGCCCGCGACCGCAGCGGCCCGACCCTGAGGCGCACGCTGGACGCCTGGTTCGCCCACGACGAAAGCGCGGCCGCCACGGCCGCGGCCCTGCATATCCACCGGAACACCCTGGATTACCGGCTGCGCCGGGTCGAGGAATTGACCGGCCTGCTGCTCGCGCGCGCGGAAGACCGCTTGCTGCTGTACGTGTCGGCGCTGCTCAGCCAGGATTAAGAACGCCTGACAAAACCGCCCAGTTGCTCTGGATGCAACAGCCGCGTACACTGAGCCTTTCCGGCCGTCCGCTTTCGGCCCAGGACCGGTCTTTCGGCTCCGAAATAGAGGATTCCATGAGCGATTCACCCGACAAAAAGAACAGTAAATTCATTGGCATTGGGATTTCTCTTGGGGTAGCGATCGGATGCGTAATTGGCGTCGCGATCGGCAACCTCGCTCTTGGCATTGGCCCGGGAATCGCAATTGGAGTTGTTATTGGCGCCTTGATCTCGAAGTCCCGGCACTAGCAGAGACCACGCATCGATGATCGCGCGACGCTAACCGGATCTTTCTTATCCTACTTGTAGAAACCATCCCGGCAGTTAAAGCGCTTCCAGGCCGTGCGCGCAAACGCCCAGCCAAGCTGCACGCCGATCGCGCGTACGCTTCAATTGCACATATCCTGCGACCGACCAAGGAGAACGCCATCCGCTCACCGCTCCTCCGCCTGCGCCTGCGCTGGTATGCCGTCAGCACGGCGCGCCTGTTGCTGCGCCGCTGGCAGGCCATCATGCTGGCCACGGGCGTACTGGCGTCGGCCAACGCGTCCGCGTTCGGCAACCTCGATACCTACGCCCGCCCCCTGCTGACCCTGCTCGCCCCCGACCACGGGGCCGCGTGGCGCATCGGCTACCTGCTCGCCCTGCAGGCCCTGGCCGCGGCCTGGGTCGCCATGCAGCGCGAACAGGTCGCCGGCGGGCCGTTCATGGCGTTCGCGGGTTCGCTGCCGTTCGCCCCGCGCCAGCGCCGCAACGCGGACCTGGCCGTGCTGCTGCTGGCCGATTCGCCGCTGCTGCTCGTCACCGCATGCGCGCTGGGACTGGCGGCCGGCCGCGGCGCACCCGCCGCCCACACCGTGCTGCTGTGCGACGTCGCGCTGCTGGCCCTCGTCGCGCAACGTGGCGTGCTGGAACGCCGGTCCGGCACGTGGGCGTGCGTGGCGGCCGGCGCCGTGCTGGCCGGCGCATGCTTCGGCACGCGCCTGGACCTTGCCGCGAACCTCCTCGTGGGCGCGGCGGCGGCGCTCGCGCTGGTCCTGCCAGCGCGGCCCCGCGCGCAGCGGCCCGCACGACGCCTGCACGCGCGCCGCGCCAGCCCGCTCGCCCGGGAGGTACGCCGCGGCGCCGCACTCAGGATGTCGCTGGCCGTCATGTTCCGCGAGCGCCGCGGCGAACTGCTCGCCAAAGGCCTGACCGCCGCGGCCATCGTGGCGGCGGCCGTCGGCCTCGCGACCCTGTTCGAACGGGATGCGCGCACCTTTCCCACCGTGCTGCTGGCCGAGGCGTGCGTCGCCCTGGCGTTCAGCGGCCTGTTCCGCGGCCTGCACCTGGCGCACCGCGCGAGCATGGGCTACGTGGGCGCGCTGCCGCTGCCTGAGGCCTGGTGGCGCCCGTACGACCTGGCGGCCGTGCTGGCGGCTGCCCTGCCGTTCCTGGCCGCGCTGACGGCGTTCGCATGGATTGCCGGCGCCGCGCCGGCGTACGTGCTGGCGGCGCTGGCCTCGAACGCGGCCCTGCTGTGCGCCCTGCGCACGCCTCAACTCATCAGCGAACGGCATGCCGTCGTGCTGGCGACCGTCTCCGCGGGCTGCTGGACGGCGGCGACGATCGCCTGCCTGCTTTAGGAGACACCGTGCTGCGCTTCGACAACGTGAGCAAATCGTATGGATCCCGGCCCGTCCTGCAAGGGCGGACGGGATGCTTCGCGCCGGGCGCCTACGCGTTGCGGGGTCCGAACGGCATCGGCAAATCCACCCTGCTGCGGGTGCTGGCCGGGGTGGACGACGCCGACGGCGGCGACATCGTCATCGCCGGCCACTCCCTGCGCGCGCAACCGGCCGCCGCGAAAACACGGCTGGCGTACGCGCCCGACGAGTGCCCCGTGTATCCGTTCGTGACGGGCCGCGAACTGCTGGCGTTCGTCGCGTGGGCCAAAGGCTGCGCCATCCCGGACAAGGTCGGCCATATCGTCGAACGCTTCGGCCTGGCCCGCCATCTCGACACGCGCTGCGGCGCCATGTCGCTCGGCACGCAAAAGAAGCTGATGCTGGCGGCAGCCTGGATCGGCGAGCCCGCCGTGCTGCTGCTCGACGAACCGTCGAACGGCCTCGATGCGGACGCACGCGCCGTGCTCATCGACCTGCTGGCGAAGGCGCGGGAGACGTCGGTCGTCTTCATGTCGACGCACGACAGGGCATTCGCGGATGCGATCGGCGCGTCGGTGGTCGAGTTCGAGGCGCTCACGGGGAATTAATTGGATCCGCAACTACTCTTCATCTGCTTCCTGACCTTCCTGATCCACCTGATCGGTACGCTCGCGTACTCGGTCCGGATCGCCGGCGTGCGGACCCGGCGCATCGCCGTCTCGCTGGCCCTGTTCGGCATCCTGATGCTCGTGTCGCGCACGTCGAATTCGTTCCTGGGCCCGTTCCTGGCGAAACGCGTGGAGACCAACCTCGACGGGCTCGCCAACGGTTCGCTCCTCGGCGATTTCCGCTGGCTGCTCGCGTCGGCGAGCCTTGCGACGGTGGCGGGCGCATTGCTGATCCCGACGTTCCAGCGTGTGTTCTGCCGCGCGGTACTGCATTTCCAGGCCCACCGCTCGATTCCCAGGCTGATCCTGCACGGCGTCTTCAAGGGTGGGCTGTCTTACGTGCGGGACGTGGCCAGCATGCCGGCAGCACGCAACATGACCGGATGCCGGTCGGGACACGGCGTGTCGGGCCGGATCACGCTGTTGAACGTCAGCGCCACGGCGCTGTGGACCGTCGGCGTGTTCGCGGCCCTGTACGCCGGCGTCCTGGACCCGTCGGTCCGCGTCACCTCGAGCACGCTCTCGTCGATCATCAATGGCGGCGCGACCATCATGATGGCCGTGTTCATCGACCCGCACATGTCGGGGATGACGGACGACGTCGTCGAAGGCAAGGTCCCCGAAAGCCAGTTCAGGAAGGCCATCGTCTGGCTGGTCGGAAGCCGGCTGGCGGGGACCGTCGCGGCGCAGGCGCTGCTGGTTCCGGCGTCGATGCTGATCGCGTCCGTGGCCCGGATCATCTGACGTCATGCCGACGCTCTCTTGCCAACCCAGGTGTGACGAATCCCTCGGATTTCCATCCACGCTGCGCGCTTCCGCACGCGCGGCCGTCGCGTTGGTTGCACAGGGAGAGACGGCGCCCCCGCATGGCGTCTTCACCGTCAACGTGGATGGCGAAGCCCTGCAGATTCCCTCTCGGCTCTACTATGACGCCGACCGGTTGCGTCGTGCGATCGACAATGCGCACGGCGTCGACAGGCTCGTTCTCGCCTGCCTGGGAACGCGGCATCACGATGGTCGCGTGCGGCAGGCATGCCTCGCGCGGATCGTTGGCAGCGACGATGCCTGGACGACCCCGTACATCGTCCAGCTGGCCGGCGAGTACGTGATCGAGATCGTCGACGACGTCGCACGATGGATCGGGACGCGGGACACGTCCGCATTCGTGCGCGACAACCCCGCCTATCTCGCCACACTGGCACGGCGCGTGACGAGCTACTGGAACTGTTATTATCGCCACGCTTATCCGGATCGCGCCGGCTATCCGGGTACCCGAGTATTGGCACTGATGAGACCCGATGCAACTGCCCGCTAACCTGCTGTTGAGACGTGCGACACACGCCGACATCCCCGCCATGTCGCGCATCCGCCTGGCCGTCACCGAAAACGTCCTGCGGGACCCGACGCGCGTTACCGTCGCGATGTACGAGGATTACCTCGACCGGTCCGGCCGCGGCTGGGTGGCGGAAGCGGATAACGAGATCGTCGGATTCAGCTACGCCGACAACGTGAACGCGTCCATCTGGGCGCTCTTCATCCAGCCGGGCCAGGAAGGACGGGGAGTCGGCAAGGCGCTGCTCGACCGGGCGACGGCCTGGCTGTTCGAACAGGGCCACGAGCGCATCCGCCTGACGACCGGCGCCGGCACCCGCGCGGACCGCTTCTACGCGGCCCGGGGATGGCGCCGCGAGCCGGTCGACGCATCCGAGATCGCCTACACACTGGCGCGTCCAGTGGTATCCTTGACGCCATGACTACCGATTCCGACATCGAGCTGTCCGGCCCGTTCCAGGCCAAGGACGGCAACGGCCGTACCCTCGACGTGAAGTCGATCCGCATTTTCGACGAGGGCTACGGAATCATCGACGTGTACGTGAGATTCAAGGACCGGCTCGAACCCGGCGCCTACAGGGATCCCGTGCTCGTGCGCGCCATCATCGACCGCCTGCGCGCCGTCGGCTACAAGGGGCCGGACTTCGGCCACAGCGATCCGGGCCTGCAGGAAAGCCGTCTCATCGTGCTCGAGGCGCCCGAGGAATTCGCGCCGTTCGCCAAGAGCCGCGGCTGGAAAAACCTGGCCGAGGACTTCGACTAACTGCCGTGCGCCCCGAACAGGTCGTGCGCATCGAGGATCGCGTATGTGATCCCGGGATGGCGTTCCAGCACCCTGCGCACGGCCGCCGGCACGGACTGGCGCACCTTCTTGCACAGCCCTGGCCGGTCTTCCAGCACGATGAGGATGCCGCGCAAGGTGCGCACTTCGTTCGGACCCGGCGTGATCTTCAGTTCCACGCCGAGGTTGGCGCGGATGCGCTCCTGCAGGCGTTTTAGCTCGTCATAGCTGGAGACGGCATCGATGCGGTCGAGCAGCTTTTGCTCTTCCGTGCGCGTGAGGCGCAGCGGACGCAGGTCCGCCTCCGGATCGGCGATCAGGATCTCGCGCTCGCAGACGCAGGCGCCAGGGGGGCATTCGGTACGGATGGGTATCGATACTTGCTGCAACATGGGATCACGCTGTCAACGGATGGCTCGTCCGGGAAAGTAGTGTATATCATTTAATACGCCCGCCATGCGCTGCCAGTGCGAGCCCTTCCAGAACACGCGGTGGCAGCAGTCGCATGTGCTGAACTCGTCCTGCGTCGCGGCCACGCGCGGCGGCAGCCGGTCGAGCACATCGGCCTTTGCGACGGGCCGCAGCGGCGCATTGCACGATAGGCACAGCGTGAACGGGCGCATGCGCTCGGCCAGGCCGAAGCGCTCGACCACTTCGCGCAACTGCTCCTCCGCCTTCAGCGCCCGCACGTAGCAGCCGTAGGCGATGCCGCGGCGCTTGAGCAGTTCGCGGTCGCGCGTCAGCACGGCGCGGCCGTCGTCGAGCGCGATCGCTTCGACTTCGGCGTCGTCCAGCGTGTTGCGGTAGATGGTGTCGAACCCCGCCATTCTCAACAGCCGCGCGAGACCGCCGAGATGCGCATCCGCGACGAAGCGCACGCGGCCCGGCGGACGCTGGTCCAGCCGCGCCACGTCGGCCACGGACAAGGTCGTGAAGCGCGGATAGACGGCGATGCGGTCGCCCTCTTCCAGGATGTCGTCCAGTCCCCGCGGTTCGCCGTTCAGAAGCACCAGCTCGACCTCCGTGTGCGGCACGCCGAGCGCCTCGATCATGTGCTTGGTTGTGGCGGCGCGTGCGCACGGCGTCGCGAAGGAGCGTCCGCGCCGTTCGCGCGCGAGAAAATCGTTCAATTCGCCGTAGAAGCGGAATGTCGCGCTGACCATGATTCGTCCACGCCGCGCAGCACCTCCAGCGCATTCGGCACCGAATGGCCCTCGGCCGTGTTATCGAAGATGCACCAGAGATCGGCGCCGGGCTGCATCATCGCCATGATTCTCTGCCCGACCGCGCTCAGGAACTCGGGCGGATACGACGAATAATAGATGCGCGGCGCGCCGTGCAGGCGGATGTAGGCCGACGCCGTCGTCGGCTCGTGCGGGCCGGGCTGGCCGGCGGGCGGATCGGCCATGACGCGCGCGACGCCGTGCTCGCGCAGCAGCGCGGTCGCAGCCTCGCCGAACCACGTCGGATGGCGGCCCTCCAGTGCGAGCATGCAGGGAAAGCGGGCGCGCAGGCGGGGCAGGAAATCCGCGACGACGTCCGCGTCGAACGCGCCGCTGGGCGGCAGCTGGACGAGCACGCAGCCCAGCTTCGGCCCCAGTTCGCCGGCCTCGCGCACGAAGCGGTCGAGCAGCTCGTCCGCGTCGCGCAGCTTCGCCTCGTGCGTGATCGACTTCGGCAGCTTGACGGAGAAACGGAAGGCGTCGGGCACGCAGGCGGCCCAGCGGGCGTACGTCTGCGGCTGGTGCGGACGGTAGAACGACGAATTGATCTCGACGGCCGGGAACACGGCCGCGTAGCGTTCGAGGTGGCTGCCCTCGACGGGGAAATCTGCCGCCACTTCCTTGTTGAGGCCCCAGCCGGCGCAGCCGATCAGGGGCCGATTGACATTGACTGCCGTGGATTGCAATTCGCTCATCTGGACCCATGTTGGAGGGCATCCGCCCGGCATCCGATTCTATGTCGAACGGCATGATGGACGGCGCACGCGCCGCCGGGCATACCCTGTCGATCACCAAAGGAGAAACACCATGGCCGAGTCCCTGCACATCGTCTGTCCGCACTGCGACGCCGTCAACCGCGTCGCCGGCGGGCGCCTGGCCGACCAGCCCGTCTGCGGCAAATGTGCCAGGTCGCTGTTCACGGCCCAGCCGACCGATGTCTCGTCCGCCCGCTTCGACAAGCACGTCGGGCGCAACGACATCCCCGTCCTCGTCGATTTCTGGGCCGCCTGGTGCGGTCCCTGCCGCATGATGGCGCCGGCGTACGCCCAGGCCGCCGGGCGGCTGGAGCCGCACGTGCGATTGTTGAAGGTCGACACGGAAGCATCGCAGGATCTCGCGGCGCGCTACAACATCCGCAGCATCCCGACTATCGCGCTGTTCCAGGGCGGCCGAGAAATTGCGCGCCAAGCCGGGGCGATGGACGCGAACCGCCTCGTCGCGTGGGTGCAGCAGGCCGCGCGCACCGCGTGATCCTCGGCACAACAGGCGCACGCCCGTGCGCTTCATTTACGGTTTGTAATTGAACACTACCGGAAGTGTGGCATTCGCGCCGCATTATGGTGTTTGGCATAAATATTTACCGGTGTTCTGAACACCGGACCACGCGTCCGGCCTAATATTTTCCGTACGGAATTATTTGCCTTCGAGCGTAGCGCCTCCGCGCGCACCTTGCCCAATTCACCTGTACCTTCCGAGTATTCCATGCCACCCCTTCCAACGCTGCGGCCCCGGTCGCCCAAGCCTTTGTTCCCACGCCGCCCTGCCGCGGCCATCTCCCTGAGCCTGAACGCCAAGATCTGCCTGACCGCGACCGTGCTCGTGATGCTCAGCCTGGCCGCCACGTCGACCGTGATCGGCATCCGCAGCAGCCACAGCGCCGAGGAATCGAGCATGAAGCTGGCGCGCACGACGGCGCGTGAAGCGGCGGCCGAGGTGCAGGCGCGCATGGGGGCGCACCTGACCACCGTCCTCGACCTGGCGCGCACGATGCGCACCACCCGCGCCGCCGACATCGCGCTGACCCGCGCCCAGATGAGCGACATCGAAAAGACGACGCTGCTGGACACCCCGGACCTGAACGGCGTCACCGTGACGTGGGAACCCGATGCGCTGGACGGCAAGGATGCCGAGTTCGCCGGCAAGCTGCCGGAATACGACGGCACGGGGCGGGCCATGCCCTATTACTCGCGCGACGCGGCGGGCGGCGTGCACGTGGAACCCATCGTGTTCCTCGACAAACCCCATGGCAACGACTGGTACGACATCCCGAAACACACCCGGCGGATCTACCTGACCGAACCGCATACGTATCCGATCAACGGCAAGGACGTCGCGATGACGTCGATAAACGTGCCGATCATGATCAAGGGCGAGTTCCGGGGCGTGGCGTGCGTCGACTTCGGCCTGTCCCGGCTCGGCGAGATCCTCGCTGCGCTCAAGGTCATCGACGGCGGCCGCCTGGCGCTCGTGTCGAACGGCGGCCTGTACGCGAGCAATCCGGATGCCGCGCTGAACGGGAAAAAGGCCGACGACATTCCGGCCGCCGGGCTGGAGGCCATCCGCCGCGGCGAGACCTATGAGTACGCGGACGGCCAGGGCCAGCTGCACCTGTTGCAGCCGATGAATCTGCACGCGGACATCGCGCCGTGGGCCATCAAGCTCAGCTTCCCGCAAAACGTGGTGACCGCCGATGCCCGCGACCTGCTCCGCTATACCTTGCTGGTGTCGATCCTGTGCGCGGCGGCGGCGGCAGCCGTGCTGGTGTCCGTGCTGAACCGTCTGACAAGGCCGTTGCGCGTGCTGGGCAAGGCCATGGCCGGCCTTGCCGGCGGCAATGCCGACCTCACCGCGCGCCTCGACGTGAAGGGCAAGGACGAACTGGCCCAGATCGCCGGCGGATTCAACGACTTCGTCGCCAAGCTCCAGCACGTGCTGGCGCGCGTGCGCAAGAGCTCGGACGACGTGGCGCTGGCCAGCACGGAAATCAGCCGGGGCAACGCCGACCTGTCCGCCCGCACCGAACAGCAGGCCGGCGCGCTGGAAGAAACGGCCGCGTCGATGGAAGAACTGACGTCGACCGTCAGGCAGAATGCCGACAACGCGCGCCAGGCCAACCAGCTCGCGCAGGGCGCATCCGACATCGCCGCCCGCGGCAGCGCCGTGGTGGCCCAGGTGGTGGACACGATGGGGTCGATCAAGGATTCGTCGCAGAAGATCGTCGACATCATCGGCGTCATCGACGGCATCGCCTTCCAGACCAATATCCTCGCGCTCAACGCCGCCGTCGAGGCGGCGCGCGCGGGCGAACAGGGACGCGGCTTCGCCGTCGTCGCCGGGGAAGTGCGCAACCTGGCCCAGCGCTCGGCATCGGCCGCCAAGGAGATCAAGGCCCTGATCGGCGACTCCGTCGAGAAGGTCGGCGCCGGCAGCACGCTGGTCGGCGAGGCGGGCCGCACGATGGAAGAGATCCTCGGCAGCATCCGGCGCGTCACGGATATCGTCGTCGACATCAGCGCCGCCAGCGCCGAGCAAAGCAACGGCATCGCGCAGGTCAACCAGGCCATCGCGCAGATGGACGGCACGACGCAACAGAACGCGGCGCTCGTCGAAGAGGCCGCGGCCGCGGCCGAAAGCCTGCACCAGCAGGCCGAGTTGCTGGTGTCCCTGGTGGGCGAATTCCACATCGACACCGACTCCACGAGGAAGCAGATCCATGCGTAACCGGACCATCCAACGCGCCATCGTGGGCGCCTGCCTGGTGTTGTCGGCGTCCGGCGCATCCGCACAGACAACGCCGGCCCTGAAATTCGACGGGGCGATCAGGATGTGGGTGGAAGCGCTCAGCTGGAACGACCAGCGCAAGTGGACGCCCGAATTCGACACCGCCCGCCTGGGCTTCAAGTACGACGACGGCCGCTTCCTGGCGGCGGGACGCGAACGCTATTACCACTACACGAGCCGCCAGACGGGCGCCGCCCGGGGCGCCGACATGGTGTTCAACGAATACCTGTGGGGCGGCTACCGGTTCGCCGACAAGAGCGAACTGCATGTGGGACAGGCGCGCATGCCGTTCGGTCTGCTGCCGTATGCATCGAACAATTTCTTCGAATCGATGGCCTGGTATGCCGGCTATGAAGACACGTATGCGATGGGCGTGCAATACCAGCGCACGATCGGCGGCCTGAACGCCAACATCGGCTTCTTCCCGTCCGACGGCCGCCACCTGCTGTCGTGGACCAACAGCACAGGGGAACTCGACGGACTGGATTCGGTCCGCTTCAGCAATCACCTGATGAAAAGCTACGGCCGCGAGGAAAAAAACACGTTCGTCGCCCGGCTCGCCTACCCGTTGTCGTTTACGGGCGGCAAGGCAGAGGTCGGTGCCTCGGTCCTCGCAGGACAATTGGCCGCGACGAACTCCACGCTGTCGAATGGCGACCGCCGGGCCGGTGCGCTGCATGTGGCCGCCGAATTCGGCAACCTTGGGGTGCAACTGGAGACGATCCGGTACGCGAACGACTTTTCCGGGAACGGTTCGATTGCCGGGAACTGGTATGGCGCATGCGATCGCGACTGCGTCATCATCGGGGCGTACGGCTTCACGAACCGTCTTGCGGCCAGGGGGCAGATCGACATCGCGAACGTCAGCTATAAATTGCCGGGTTCGATCGGTCCGTTCAGCAACTTCGTGGTCTACAACGACTGGAGCCGTCTCAGGAAATCCGCCGCCGGCTATGCCGACAGCTACCAGAACGTGACGGGCGTGACGTTCTCGTCGGGCGGCTGGGTGGTCATCGTCGACGTGGCGAACGCCACGAACGAACCCTATCTGTCGCCGGGCTTCGGCAATGCGCTCGCCACGGGAGGCGGCGCCAGATCGTCCGGTCATCGTTTCAATGCTAATATCGGTTACTACTTCTGATTAGCAGGGAAACCATGGCCCAGGAACTCGTCTACGAACGCGGCCTCGAGGATGCCAAGCAGTTCGCCCGCATCCTGTACGTCGCACACGCGCTCACCTTTTTCTTTTCGCTCGGCATGTTGTCGATCCTGGTGCTGATCGTCAATTATATCCGGCGGCCGGACACGGCCGGGACGATGGTGTACAGCCACCACACGTGGATGATCCGGTCGTTCTGGTGGTACGTGGTCTGGATGGCCATCGCGGTTGTCGTGGCGTTCACGATCATCCTGATTCCGCTGGCGTGGCTCATCGGCGCCGGCGCGTGGGTGTGGATGGCGTACCGGATCATCCGCGGGTTCCTGGACCTGAACAACAACCGCGCGATGCCCGTGTGATTACAGCCTGCCGAGCGCCTGCTCGATGTCCGCGATGAGATCGTCGGTCCCTTCGAGGCCGATGTTGAAGCGCACGAGCGGGCCCGTGTCGGGCCAGTTGCGCCGCATTCCCTGCATCCGGTACGGCACGGCGAGGCTGTGCGTCCCGCCCCAGCTGTACCCGATGCCGAACAGCTCGAGGGCCTCGACGAAGCGGTCGACCTGCTCGCCCGCATAACGCGCGTCGAAAATCACGGAGAACAGCCCGCCCGCGCCGGTGAAATCGCGCTTCCACACGTCGTGGCCGGGGCAATCCTCGAACGCGGGGTGCAGCACCCTGGCGATTTCCGGACGACTCTTCAACCACGCGGCCACCTTGCGCGCGGACGCGTCGTGCGCGTCGAAGCGCAGCTTCATCGTTTCCAGGCCGCGCAGGACGAGGTACGCATCGTCCGCGCCCACGCCCATGCCGAGGCGCATGTGCGACGCCGCGATGCGGTCGTTGATGGCCGTGTCGCGCGTGATCACGGCGCCCATCAGCACGTCCGAGCCGCCCGACTGGTATTTCGTCAGCGCCTGCATGACGATGTCGGCGCCGACGTCGAAGCCGCGCAGCGCGAGGCCCGCGGACCACGTGTTGTCCAGCGCGACGAGGATGCCCTTCTCCTTCGCCGCCGCGCAGATCGCCCGCAGGTCCGGCACTTCCATCGACACGGAGCCCGGCGCCTCGGTCCAGATCAGCTTCGTGTTCGGCTGGATCAGGTCCGCGACGCCCGCGCCGACGAGCGGATCGTAGAAGCGCGCGGAGACGCCGAAATCGGCCGCGAGCCAGCGTCCCAGCTCGCGCGTGGGGTTGTAGACGTTATCGGGCAGCAGGACGTCGTCGCCCGATTTCAGCAGCGCGAGCAGGATCATCGAGATCGCGGCGAGGCCGGACGGCGCCAGCAGGCAATGCGTGCCGCCTTCGATGGCGGCCAGGCGCGCTTCCAGCGTGAACGTCGTGGGCGTGCCGTGCAGGCCGTACGTATAACCCTGCTTGTTGCGCCAGTCGCCCGCGCGCAGGCTGGCCACGTCCTTGAACAGGACCGTGGACGCGTGGTGGATCGGCGTCGGGTATGCGGCGAAGCCGGCCGGCGGGCGGTAGTCGCTGTGGGTGAGCGTCGTCTGGATGGACTGCTTCTTCGTCACGTCGCCACCTCTCCGCCCACGGCTGTCAGGCGACCGTCGCCCACAGGTCGTGCGCATCCGCCTTCGTCACGACCACGTCGATGAATTCGCCCACGGCCGGCTTGGCCTTGCCCGGCGTGAGGGCGCGCTTGATGTGGACGACGCCGTCGATTTCCGGCGCGTCCGCGGCCGAGCGGCCGACCGCTTCGCGCGGGCCCACTTCGTCGACGAGCACGCGGATCGTCTTGCCGACCTTCGCCTGCAGGCGCTGCGCCGAGATCTCTTCCTGCAGCAGCATCACGCGCGCGCGGCGCTCTTCCTTGACCTCGTCCGGCACGGGATTCGCGATCCCGTTCGCCGTCGCGCCTTCGACCGGCGAGTACGCGAAGCAGCCCAGGCGGTCGATTTGCGCTTCCTTCAGGAAGTCCAGCAGGTATTCGAATTCGGCGTCCGTCTCGCCCGGGAAGCCGGCGATGAACGTCGAGCGGATCGTGAGGTCCGGGTTCATCCTGCGCCACGCCTGGATGCGGTCGAGGTTCTTTTCGCCGCTCGCCGGGCGCTTCATGCGCTTCAGGACGTCCGGATGCGCATGCTGCAGGGGGATGTCGAGGTAAGGCACGACGTTCTCGCCCATGAACGGGATCACCTGGTCCACGTGCGGGTACGGGTACACGTAGTGCAGGCGCACCCACGCGCCGTACTGCTTCGCCATCTGGCCCAGCGCTTCCGTCAGCTGCGTCATGTGCGTCTTGACGGGACGGCCGTTCCAGAAGCCCGTGCGGAACTTGACGTCGACGCCGTACGCGCTCGTGTCCTGCGAGATCACGAGCAGTTCCTTCACGCCCGCCTTGAACAGGTTCTCCGCTTCCTGCAGCACGTCGTGGATCGGCCGCGACACGAGGTCGCCGCGCATCGACGGAATGATGCAGAAGCTGCAGCGGTGGTTGCAGCCTTCCGAAATCTTGAGGTAGGCGTAGTGCTTGGGCGTGAGCTTGACGCCGTGGTCCGGCACGAGGTCGATGAACGGGTCGTGCGGCTTGGGCAGGTACGTGTGCACCGACTCCATCACTTCGGCCACGGCGTGCGGACCGGTCACCGCGAGCACCTTCGGGTGCACCTTGGTGATGATGTCGCTGCCGGAGGCATCCTTCTTGGCGCCGAGGCAGCCCGTGACGATCACTTTACCGTTTTCGGCCAGCGCCTCGCCGATCGCATCCAGCGATTCCTGCACGGCCGCGTCGATGAAGCCGCAGGTGTTGACGATCACGAGGTCCGCGCCGGCATACGACTTGGCGGTCTCGTAACCCTCCGCGCGCAGCTGCGTGAGGATCTGTTCGGAGTCGACGAGCGCCTTCGGGCAGCCGAGCGAGACGAAACCGACCTTCGGAGGCACGGCATTGCCGGCAGCGTCGGAGGTGGCAGGGAGAGGGTTACGGCGGAGTTCTTGCATTGTCGGATTGCGGCAAAAATTCGGGGCAATCCGCGATTGTACAGGAAGCGGGGGCGGAGGGAAATCGCCCGGCGGGACGCTCCCCCCTTTTGCAGCTTACTTCTTTTCCGGCGGCACCCCGAACGGGAACGCGCCGAACATCGCCTTGCTCTGGCTTTGCATCTGCTCCTGCATCTGCAGGAACAGGTTCTTGCTCTGGTCGATGTAGTTGTTCATCATGCCCTGCATCATCGGGCCCTGGATGTTCATGAACTGGGTCCACATCTCGGTGCTGAACGGCTTGCCTTCCATCGCGCCCGTGGCCGAGCCGACGAATTTGTTCTGGATGTCGGTGAACGCCTGCACGTTCTTTTCCAGGTAGGAACCCATCATGCCCTGCATCGCGTGGCCGTAGTAGCGGATGATCTGGGACAGCACGCCGCTGGAGAACATCGGCACGCCGTGCGCTTCCTCTTCGAGAATGATCTGCAGGAGGATGCTGCGGGTCAGGTCTTCGTTCGTCTTGGCATCCACGACCGTGAACTCGTCGGAATCGAGCACGAGTTGCTTCACGTCGGACAAGGTGATGTAAGAACTGGTCTGGGTGTCGTACAGCCGGCGGTTCGGATACTTCTTGATCAGGCGTTCAGTGCTTTTTTTGACACTACTCATCTCATTTCCATGTACAGCGCCGTAGCGCATTTATTATGCGGCGACCGCGGGGATCCCCCGCGGCGTCTCCGATTCCAAGAGGATATCCGCTAAAAATACCACGTTGCGAACGCAGGTGCAGCAATTATTCGCTGAGCAACTGAATGATTTTTTTCGCAACGCGGCCGCAGCCTCTTCAATCGGCCCTGGCCTTGACGTAACGGCCCGGCGCCGGCTCGATCGCCGGATACTGCGCATTGCCCGGCTGGGCGGGCGGCGCGACCTCCTTGCCGCCATGTTCCACCAGGAATTTTGCCCATTCGGGCCACCAGCTGCCCTTTTTCTCGACGGCGCCGGCGGACCAGTCGGCCGGCGTCTTCGGCCGCGTCTTGCCGCCCTCGTTGACCCAGTAGCTGCGCTTGTTCTTCGACGCCGGGTTGATTACACCTGCGATGTGGCCCGACGCGCCGAGGACGAAACGGTTGTTCTTCGGCTTTTTCGGGTTGAGCAGGCCCATCGACGCGAACGCCGCCTCCCACGGCACGATGTGATCTTCCTTCGAGCCGTACAGGAACGTCGGGCAATCGATGGCGCCCAGGTCGACCTTGACGCCCGCCACCGTCAGCGCGCCCGGCACCTTCAGCTTGTCTTCAAGATACGTGTTGCGCAGGTACCAGCAATACATCGGGCCCGGCAGGTTCGTGCTGTCGGCATTCCAGTACAACAGGTCGAACGCGGGCGGCGTCTTGCCTTTCAGGTAGTTTTGCTGGACATAGTTCCACACGAGGTCGTTCGGGCGCAGCGCGGAGAACGTCGTCGCCAGGTCGCGGCCCGGCATCAGGCCGCCGCGTGCCAGTTGCTGTTCGCGCAGCTTGACCTGGGTTTCGTCGACGAACACGTCGAGCACGCCCGTGTCGGAAAAATCCAGCAGCGTGGTGAACAGGGAAAGGCTGGCGGCCGGCTTCTGGCCGCGCGCGGCCAGTACGGCCAGCGCCGTCGCGGCGATCGTGCCGCCCACGCAGAAGCCGAACACGTTCACCTTGTCCTGGCCCGTGATGGCGCGGGTCGCATCCAGCGCGCGGATCGCGCCCTGCTCCACGTAATCGTCCCACGTCGTGCCGGCCAGGCCCTGGTCCGGGTTACGCCACGACAGCATGAACACCGTATTGCCCTGCTCCACCAGATAGCGGACGAGGGAATTCTCCGGCTGCAGGTCGAGGATGTAGTATTTGTTGATGCAGGGCGGCACCATCAGCAACGGGACTTCGTGCACGGTCGGCGTCGCCGGCGTGTACTGGATCAACTGGAACAAATGATTCTCGAACACGACCGTGCCCGGCGTGATGCCCACGTTGCGGCCCACCTCGAACGCGGATTCGTCCGATTGCGAGATGCGGCCCTTCTGCAGGTCGGCCAGCATGTTCTGCAGGCCCTTCGTGAGACTCTCGCCCTTGGTCTCGATGATTTTCTGCTGGGCTTCCGGATTCGTCGCAAGAAAGTTTGCCGGCGACATCGCATCGACGATCTGCTGGACGGCGAAGCGGATCTTCTGCTTGTCGCGCGGCGGCGCTTCGACGGCCTCGGCCAGCGCCATGAGGAATTCGGAATTCAGCAGGTAGGACGCGACGCTGTACGCGGACATCGCGTTCGCCGTCCACTCGGGTGCGGAAAAGCGGCGGTCGCTGAAGGACGGCAGCTTGCCGGTGACGAGGTCCTGCCACAGCTTCATCGCCTTTTGCAGGTAATCGTCGCGCAGCGCTTCCAGCTTGCCCTGCGACAGCCCGGCGCCGATATCGCCCAGCATCTTGGCCACCGGTGCGAACGCCGCCGAGCCGTCGGCACCGTCGGGGAGTTTCATCCAGGACTGCCAGGCGGAGGGATCGGTGAATTGCGCAAACGGCGCCATCCAGGGTGCGGCAAGCATCTGCGGGGTAGCATCAGGCGTATTCATAAGGCGTCCATTGTGTAGAATCGTTTTATCGACAGCAACCGGAGCATCGCATGTGGATCGTAGCCATAGGATGGATGTACGTCGTAACCCTGATGGCGGCGACGGAGCCGACTGTGGTTGGCGGCATTATGACTTTTTTCGGCTATGGCGTGTTGCCATTCTCAATCGTTTTTTACCTTGCGGGATCAAGACGGCGGCGCGCCCGTGCGGCACAGGCGGCGCTGAAGACGGCTGACGGGACACCGGTCGTGCCCGTCGCGGGTTATGTGCCCGGTGCCGATGGCGGTGCGGCCGGGCACGGTTGCGATGGCGGTGGCGCCTGCCACTGATCCACCGCTTATTTCAACCAGATGAGGCTGGCCTGCCGGCCGGTAACGCCGTCGCGGCGGTAAGAATAAAACCAGTCGGTCTCGGTCGCCGTGCAGCGCTCGCCACCATGGACGCGTGTGATCCCGTCGCGGGCCAGCATGCGACGCGCCAACTCATACATGTCCGCCAGATACTTGCCCGGCCGACCCGGATATGGTCGGAATGCGGGCCGGAAAGCATCGTCCACCTGACCCGGCAACGCGGCCTCGAAGGCGGCCAGCACGTCGGCGCCCACTTCGAACGCATCCCTGCCGATCGCCGGCCCGAGCCAGGCCGTGATCTCGCCCGCGCCGGCCGCACGCATGGCGGCGACCGTCTGGCCGAGCACGCCGCCGGCAAGGCCGCGCCAGCCCGCGTGGGCGGCGCCCGCGACCTTGCCGCCCAGGTCCGCGAACAGCACGGGCAGGCAGTCGGCCGTGAGGATGGCGCAGACGACACCCGGCACCGTCGCGATGCTCGCGTCGCCCGTGCGCACGGGTCCGCCCGGCTGGACGGTCGCCGCATCGACCACGTCGGGGCCGTGCACCTGCGCAATCCACGCGGGCCGGCCCGGCAGGCGCTCACGCAGGCGTGCGCGGTTGGCCTGTACGGCGTCCAGGTCGTCGCCCGTCTGCAGTCCAAGGTTCAGGCCGCCTCCGCCGCGATTGTCGCCGTAGGGGCCCATGCTGACGCCGCCACGCCGCGTCGTGGCCAGCGCACCGAACGCGTCAGGCAGGTCGGGCCACCGGGTCGCCGGGTGGATCAGGTCAGCGTCCTGCAGATCGGATACCACCATCAGATCGCTTCCGGTTCTTCGATCCCGGCCTGTTCCAGAAGTTCCGCGAAATCGTCGGCCAACGGCACGACCCATTCCATGTGCTCGCCGGTGGCCGGATGCGTGAGGCCCAGGCGGCGCGCCTGCAGGGCCTGGCGGTGGAAGAACGAACGCAGGTGCTGCTTGCCGTACACGGTGTCGCCGACGAGGCTGTAGCCCAGCGACTGCATGTGCACGCGGATCTGGTGCGTACGGCCCGTCTCCAGGCGGCATTGCACGAGGCTGACGGGGCGGCGGTCGAGTTCGCCCGTCTCCAGCAGCTCGTAATGCGTGATGGCGGGCTTGGCGGACGGGCTGTTCGAGACGGCCATCTTGACGCGGTCCTTGGCATCGCGGCCGATTGCCGTGTCGATGGTGCCGAACGCGCGCGGCGTGCCCCACACGAGCGCCAGGTATTCGCGTTTGACCGTGCGCGCCTGCAGCTGGCGCACGAGGTCGGTCTGGGCTTCGAGCGTCTTGCCGACGACCATCAGGCCGCTCGTGTCCTTGTCGAGGCGGTGCACGATGCCGGCGCGCGGCACCGACACCAGCTGCGGGCAGTGGTGCAGCAGGCCGTTCAGCAGGGTGCCGGACCAGTTGCCCGAGCCGGGGTGCACGACGAGGCCGGCCGGCTTGTTGATGACGATGATGGCGTCGTCCTCGTGCACGATGTTAAGTTCCATCGATTCCGGCGTGTAGGCCGTGTCCTCGGGCGCGGGCTGCGGCACGACGACGATCGTCTCGTCGCCGTAGGCCGTGCTCTTGCCCTTTGCAGGCTTGCCGTCGACGGTGATGTGGCCTTCGTCGAACCATTGCTGCAGGCGGCTGCGGGAGAACTGGGGCACCAACCCGGCCACGACCTTGTCCAACCGCTGTCCGCAGTGTTCGGGAACCAGTTCCAGGGTGATCGGGGAGTAGTCGGGACCACCGGAACCGACGTCGAGCTCGGCGTCGAGGTCCTCGTCCAGGTCAGGGTCGAAAAGGTTTTCCGCCGAATTCGGCGCAGCAGTTAATATCACGTCAGTCCCATCGGCTATAATCAGCCGTTCGTTGAATCTCGGTAAAACTTTCTTGCAATAGAGCTTATGCAAAAAAAATTGTCTGTATTAGTCGTGACTAGCGTTCTGCTAAGTTTGTCAGCTTGCGGTTTGTTACCGGAAAGATCCGACGAAAACAAGAACGTGTCAGCTTCGAAATTATACGCTGACGCGCAGGAAGAAATGGCTGGCGGCCATTACGAAGCCGCGATCAAGCTGTTCGAACGCCTCGAATCCAACTATCCGTTCGGCACCTACGCCGCCCAGGCACAGATGGAAATCGCCTATGCGCACTACAAGGCGCAGGACCAGGGCGAGGCGCTGGCTGCCGTCGAACGCTTCATCAAGCTGCACCCGAACCACCCGCAAGTCGACTATATGTACTACCTGCGCGGCCTGATCAACTTCAACGACCAGATCGGCTTCCTCAGCTTCATCTACGCCCAGGACCCGACCGAGCGCGATCCGAAGGCGACGCGCGAAGCGTTTGCCGCGTTCAAGGAACTGGTCGACAAGTTCCCAAATAGCAAATACGCGCCGGACTCGATCGCCCGCATGAACTACCTGATCAATGCGATGGCGCAGTACGAAGTGCACGTGGCGAACTACTACTACCGCCGCGGCGCCTACCTGGCCGCGCTGAACCGCGCCCAGGGCGCCGTCACGCAGTTCAGCGAATCCCCCGCGCGCGAGGAAGCGCTGTTCATCATGATCCGTGCCTACGACAAGCTGGGCATGTTCGACCTGCGCGACGACACGCAGCGCATCTTCACCATGAACTACCCGAACAGCCGCTTCCTGGGCGGCAAGGGTTCGGGCGACGCGCCCTGGTGGAAGTTCTGGGCCAAGGCCGGCCCGAAACCGGCGCCGAAAGACGCCGTGCAGTGATGACGATGCCCGCGCGAAGCGGGCATTTTTTTGTGCCGTCGCACCCGAAATTCGGAGTAAATTCGGGGTCAGAGCACATTTTGGATCAATTTCCGGACATCTAACGCCAGGCCAGTTCACCAGCGACCTGCGGCCGCGTGCCGGCGCGCATATCCGGCGGCCCGCACAACATTTACTTCAGGGATCGTGCACGAAAAAGTGCTCTGACCCCGAATTTGATGCCCGTACGAAGCGGGCTTTTTTTGATGGCTCAGTCTGCCACGCGCCGCCGGAACACCCACGCCTTGTCCGTCGACACGCTCTCGTCGTACGCGTAGCCATCCACGTCGAAGTCCTTCAGGCGTTCGACGTCGGTGATGCCCTGCTCGGCCGCATGGCGCGCCATCATCCCGCGCGCCCGCTTGGCGAAGAACGAGATGATCTTGTACTTGCCGTTCTTCCAGTCCTCGAACACGGGCGTGATCACCGGCGCGTCCAGCAGCTTCGGCTTGACGGACTTGAAGTACTCTTCCGACGCGAGATTCACGAGCACCGGCGCACCCGCCTCCTTCAGGTCGGCATTCAGCGCGGCCGTCACCCGCTCGCCCCAGAAGGCATACAAGTCCTTGCCGCGCGGGTTCGCGAGGCGCGTGCCCATCTCCAGGCGGTACGGATGCATGGCGTCCAGCGGGCGCAGCACGCCGTACAGGCCCGACAGGATACGGACGCGGTCGCGCACGTAGCCGAGCGAGCGCGCATCCAGCGTGCGCGCGGCGAGGCCCGTGTAGACGTCGCCGTCGAACGACATGATGGCCTGGCGGGCGGCGCCGTGGTCCGGATGCCAGTCGGCGTAACGGGTCACGTTCAGCACCGATAACTGGTCCGAGATGGCCATCAACGCGCCGATCTCGGCCGGCGATTTCGGCTTGAGAACGCGGATGAGTTCGGCGGCGTCGTCGATGAAGCGGGGCGTCGTGCGCTCAAGGGTGGTGGGTGGCGATTCGAGGTCGAGGGACTTGGCAGGCGAGAGAACGATCAGCATTTAGTTATGAAACACGTACAGCGGGTAAAATTGCTGACATGATACCTGCTTCAGCGAAACCCATCGTCATCGACACCAACGTCTGCCTCGACCTGTTCGTTTTCCGCGACCCGCGCTGGGCGCCCCTGCTCGCCGCACTGGAGTCCGGCAAGGTGCGCGCCGTCACCCGCGCCGACTGCCGCGACGAATACCGGATCGTGCTGCATTATTCCCACCTGCCGCTCGACGACAGTACCCGGCCACAGGCGGAGGCCGCCTTCGACGCCCTGGTCGAGGTCGTGGCGCCCACGTCGCGCGCGCTGCGCCTGCCCGTCTGCACGGACCGCGACGACCAGAAATTCCTCGAAATCGCCCGCGACGCCGACGCCGCCGTCCTCGTCACGAAGGACAAGGCCTTGTTGAAACTGGCCCGCCGTGCCGCGCGCGAGAACCTCTTCCGCATCATGACGCCCGAGGCCTGGGTCAAGACCGAGGCTCCGGCCACGGTAGAATGATCCAACCCGTATCCAACCCGTCCGCACCATGACCACACCCGTCCTGCAATCGCGCCTGCCGGCCGTCGGCACCACCGTGTTCACCCTGATGTCCGCGCTCGCCAACGAGCACGGCGCCGTCAACCTGGGCCAGGGCTTCCCCGACTTCGGGTGCGATCCGCGCCTGCTGGACGCCGTCGACGCCGCCATGCGCGCGGGCCACAACCAGTATGCGCCGATGACCGGCCTGCCCGTGCTGCGCGAGGCGATCGCCGCCAAGCTGGCCGCGCTGTACGGCCACCCGTACGACGCCAACGCCGAGATCACGGTCACGGCCGGCGCCACGCAGGGCATCATCACGGCGATCCTGTGCGCCGTGCATCCGGGCGACGAGGTCATCGTCATCGAGCCCTGCTACGACAGCTACCAGCCTTCGATCGTCATGGCCGGCGGCGTCCCGGTGCCCGTCGCGATGCGCGTGGACGCCGGCGGGTACAGCGTGCCGTGGGACGCCGTCGCGGCGGCCGTCACGCCCAGGACGCGGATGATCGTCGTGAACACGCCGCACAACCCGACCGGCACGATCCTGCGCCAGGCCGACCTCGATGCGCTGGCCGCCATTGTCGAAGGGACCGGTATCCTGATCCTGTCCGACGAGGTGTACGAGCACATGGTCTACGACGGCCAGCCGCATGCGTCGGTGAGCCGCCATCCCGTGCTGGCGGAACGCGCGTTCGTCGTGTCGAGCTTCGGCAAGACGTACCACGTGACGGGCTGGAAGGTGGGCTACGTGGCTGCGCCGGCGCCGTTGATGGCGGAATTCCGCAAGGTCCACCAGTACAACGTCTTCAGCGTGAACACGCCGATGCAGGCGGGCCTGGCCGACTTCATGCGCGACCCCGCGCCGTGGCGCGACCTGCCCGCGTTCTACCAGCGCAAGCGCGACCTGTTCCGCGCGGGGCTGGCCGGCACGCGCTTTACCCTGCTGCCGGCGGACGGCACGTATTTCCAGTGCGTGCGCTACGACGGGATCTCGGATCTGTCCGAATCGGAGTTCGCGCAGTGGCTCACGCGCGAGGTCAAGGTCGCCGCGATCCCGGTATCGGCCTTTTACAGCAGGCCGACGGAGTCCGGGATCGTGCGCTTCTGCTTTGCCAAGAAGGACGAGACGCTGAACGGCGCCCTGGAGCGGCTGGCGAAAGTGTGACGCGGCGTAGGGTGGGCGCGGCCGGCGTAGGCACCACATGCCCACGCGAACGTCAGCGTCCCAGCTGCTGGATGCGCCGCTCCACGAAGCCTTGCAATTCCTGCGACAACCCGCCGCTTGTGCGGGCGCGCTGGAACGCGTCGAGCGCCTCGCCGTTGCGCTTTTCGGCCTGCAGCGAGATGCCGAGACCCATCCACCATACGCCGTTCGACGGCACCGCGCGCACGGCCCGGTGATATTCCTCGGCCGCTTCGCGGTGACGCTGCTGGCGGGCCAGCGCGGCCGCGAGGAAGGCGTGGTAGTCGGCGTCGTTGCCCGCGTAGGGCAAGGTGCGCGTCAAGGTGTCGATGCCGTTGCCGCCCCGCTCGATCTGCAGGCGCGCCAGCAGCATCGCCATCGCGGGCTGGCGCGGGTCCAGCGTAAGGCCCAGCTGCAGCTGGCGCATGGCCTCGTCGTTGCGGTTCGCCTCGATCAGCAGGCCGACCAGCGTCTGGCGCGCCGCCTCGTGGGTCGGCTCGTACTTCAGCGCCTGCTCGAGCGCAGCGACCGTCTCGATCATGCGCCCTTCCTGCAGGCTCGCCAGCGCGCGTCGGTATTCGCCTTCCGCGCGCTGCGCACCCGTCTCCTGGCGGCCCTGGGCGCTGCGTTTGCCCTTCGGCGCCGCGCCGTCGTGCGCGGCCGCGCGGGCGGCGGCCACCATCGCGGCCGACGTCTTCTGCGCGGATTTGCCGCGCGCGGCCAGCGCCTGCGCCATCGCACGGCGCGCCTCGCGGGCCTCCGCGCTGTCCGGTTCCATCGGGGCGACGTCTTTTGCGCGCACGACGGCCACCTTCTCCGCCTTGCGTGCCGCCGCTTGTTCTTCCTTGTGCTGCGCCGCGAGCCGCTTGCGCTCCGCACGGCGCTCCGCCCGCGTCATGGGCTTTGCGGCCGGCGCGTCTTCGATCTGTTCGACAGCCGGAGGCGCAGCCAACGGTGCAGCGGCGGGCGGCTGCACCGGACCGGTGACCATCGGCCCTGCCGGCACCGGGCCAGTGACCATGGGCGCCACCTGGACGACGGCGACAGGCGCCGGCGCCGCGGGTGCCGGCTTCGGCGTGCGGTGCAGCTGCGCCCAGGCCAGCCACCCAAGCGCACTCGCTGCGAGCGCACCGCCGACGGCGGCCGCGATCACACGGCGGTTGGCGCGGTACGGTTCGCGCGCGACGGGCTTCACCTGACCCGGCAGCTCGCCGTCCTTCGGCGTGCCGCGCGCATCCAGGTCTTGCAGCATCTTGTTAATCAGGCTCATTCCGGCTCCCCGTCAATGGCTCAGCGCCCACGCCAGGCCCGCGCATGCGGCGGCCAGCGCGGCGGCCGATGCGGCCCACGGCCACAGACGGCGCCTGCTCGTCGCGAGCGTGTCGCGCGCGGCCAGGTTCACGTGCGCGCGCGCGACCTGCTGGCGTCCCTGGCCATAGCACAGCATCATGGCCTTGTGCGCGAGGATGTTGACGAGGCGCGGCACGCCGCCGCTGGCGGCGTACAGGCGGGACACCGCGCCGCGCGAGAACAGGCGCGCCCCATCATACCCGGCCACGCGCAGGCGGTGCGCCACGTAGTAATCGAGGTCGTCGCGGCTCAAGGGGCCGAGATGGTAGTGGAAGGTGATGCGCTGGGCGAGCTGGCGGATCGACTGCAGTTCCAGCTTGCGGTTCAGCTCCGGCTGGCCGAACAGGACGATCTGCAGCAGCTTGCGCTTTTCCGTCTCCAAATTCGTCAGCAGGCGCAGCGCCTCCAGCGTCTCGACGGGCATCGCCTGCGCCTCGTCGAGGCACAGCAGCACGCGTTTATCTTCGCCCGCCAGCTGCAGCAGCCGGTGCGTGATGGCTTTCAGTACCTGGTGCTGGTCGGCGTCCTTGTCGTAGCCGACTTCCAGCTCGTCCGCGAGCGCCAGCATCAGCGTGCGCGGTTCGAGGTACGGGTTCGGTATGTACGCGGTGACGAACTCCGGCCCGAGCGTCGCCATGAACTTGCGGCACAACAGGGTCTTGCCGGTGCCGACTTCGCCCGTGATCTTGATGAAGCCCTCGCCGCTGCGCGCCGCGACGAGCAGCGTGTTCAGGGCTTCCTGCGAATGCGGGGCGCCGAAGAAGTAGCTGGTGTCCGGCGTGATCCCGAACGGCAGCTCGCGCAGGCCGAAGTGGGCCGTGTACATTCAGCGGTTCCCCCGGGTGCGCGGGTCGAGCTGCTCGATGCGGCGGTTCGTGTCGAGCAGGTCGTCGTTCCAGTTGTTGATGCCTTCGACGATGGTCGGCTTGATCAGCACGACCAGTTCGCGCTTCTGGTTCACGCGCTTCTTGGCGCCGAACAGCGACGACAGCAGGGGCACCCTGCCGGTCCCGGGAATCTGCGAATCGTCGGCCGTCGACGCCTGGCGCATCAGGCCGCCGATGGCGACGACCTGGCCGTTCTGGCCGCGCACGATGCTGTCCAGTTCCGACGTGGCCGATGCCGCGAGCGGCAGATTCAGGCTGCCGGCCGTGCCCAGGTTGACGGACTTGTTGATGGTCGAGACCTGGCTCACGGACGGGTGCACGTGCAGCAGGATGTTGCCCTTCTCGTCGATCTGCGGCGTGACGTCGAGGACGACGCCGGAGAAGAACGGCTGCAGCGTGACGCTCGGCGACACCGTGTTGCCGGTCGTCGTGGAATTCGTGGTCGTCTGCACGCCGGTGACGTAGAACTCGTCGGTACCGATCTTCAGCACGGCCTTCTGGTTGTTGACCGCCGCCACGCGGGGGCTCGACAGCACGTGCACGGTGCCCTGCGTTTCGAGGAACGAGATCAGCGCCGCGAAGTTCGCCGTCTGCACGGCGAGGCCGAACATCGAGCCGGCCGCCCCCGCCGCATTCGACAGCGAGAAGCCGGTGCTGGCCGACAGGCCCGTGCTCGGGTCCGTGATGGTGGCCGGCTGGCCGCCGCCGAACGGCAGCGGCGTCAGCGCGGCGCCCGGCGCGACCAGGCCGCCCGAGACGCGGTTGTCGTGGCTGCTCCGGATCGACGCGAACGACGCCCAGTTGACGCCGCTCTGGTAGCTGTCGTTCAGCTCCACTTCGAGGATCTTCGCTTCCAGGATCACCTGGCGGTCGACGGCGAGCTGCGTGGCTTTCAGGTAGGCGTCCACGTTGCGCAGCTCGTCCGGCATCGCGCGGATCACGAGCACGCCCGATTGCGGGCTGACGACGACGCTGCGGCCGCCCTCCTTCGGTCCCACGATCGCCTCGATGGCCAGTTTCAGGTCGCCCCAGAAATCGTTGGCGGACGTCGTCGCGACGTCCGTGCTGTCCATCTGCCCGCCGTTCTGGCCGTTCGGATTGTTGCCGTTGTTGTTCTGGTTGTTGCCGTTATTGTTGTTCTGGTTCTGGCCCTGGTTGTTGTTATTGTTGTTGCCGTTGCCGTTGCCGTTGTTGACCGCGTTCGCGACCGACGTCGACGTCACGCGCGTGCTCGACATGCCCGCGCGCTTGCCGACCAGGTAGTTCACATGGAACATCTTGGTCTGCATCGTCAGCGGCTTGATCGAGATGCGCGTGCCCTCGATCTTGTAGTCGTAGCCGTACATCTCGCGGATCGCGTCGAGCGTCTCCGGCAAGGTCACGTCCTTCAGGTTCGCCGTGATGGTGCCGGCGACGTCCGGGTGCACGAGGATGTTGTAGCGCGTGCCCGCGACGATCGAGCGGAAGAACTGCTGCGCCGGCACGTTGTTGAAGGAGACGTTGAAACGCTCTTCCAGCGCGGGCCGCGCCTTCGGCAGTTGCGTGGCCAGCGCGGCGGCCGGCGGCAGCAGCGCGTCGGCCACGGCCGCGTCGACGGTCGGCGCGGCGGCCGGACGCTTGCTCGCGCCGTTCGCCAGCTCGCCCTTGATCTTGTCGTAGGTGGCCGGGCTGGGCGTCGTCTGGCAGCCGGAAAGCAGCAACAGCGCAGCGGTGAGCGCGGCCATGGAACGCATCGGAATACGCTTGTCGTTCATCCTCATCCTTTGTCAGCGCCGCACGGTGACCGTGGCGGCGTGGTCGCCCTTGATGCCGCCTTCGGCTTCGGCGTACAGGCGCAGCACCTGGCGTTCGCCGCCGCGCACCAGTTCCACCTCGTTCTCGCGGATGCGCACGACCTTCGCGCCGCGGAAGCTCTCGCCCTGGCGCACCGTCTCGCCGTCGATGACGGCCACCTGGCGCCCGCCCGCCGCACGCCCGATCAGGATCGACTGCAGCTGCGGGCCGCTGCTCGCGGCCAGCGGACCGCCGGCCACCGGCGTCGCGGCCGCGGGCGGTTTCGTCGGGTCCTGCAGGGGCTGCGCATGCGCGCCCCCCGCAACCAGCAGCGCAAGGAGTGCGGCGCCAAAGGCCGGTTTCATCGTCGTCGGAATCACAGCTTCATCCATTTCGGGTCCAGGCTCAGGGTGTACAGCGTCAGGGTCAGGCGCACGTTCGGGTACTCGTCCGCTTCCAGCTGCGCCTTGCCCCAGAACAGCTGGGTGGGCAGCGTTTCCAGCGCCTGCATGTAGTCGACCATGTCGAGATAGCTGCCGCGCACCGTCAGTTCGACGCCGTGCCGGTACAGCAGGTCGGGCGACTTCACGACGGGCGGTGGCGCCGCCGACGTGCCGTTCGCGGGTGCCGGCGCGGCCGGCGCCGGCGTCGCGCCGTCGGCCAGCGTCGTCACGGGCAGCGTCTTCAGCGACACGAGCTTCAGGCGCCCGTTCGCGCGCAGGATGGATTCCAGCAGCGGCGCGATGCGCTCCGGCGGCACGAGGCCTTTCTGCATCGTGCGCAGTTCGTCGCTCGTGCGCGCGGTCTCGGCCCGCACTTCGCCGAGGCGCTTGCGCAGCGCCTCGTTCGGATCGTCGCCGTAGGCGCGCGCCTTGCCTTCGATATCGGCCGCGATGCCGCCGAGGGTGATGGTCTGCTGCTGCAAGGTCGAGCGCAGCGCCGCCTCCTTGCGCGACAGGGGCGAGAACACCAGGGCGTTCGCGAGGAACACGAGCACGACGACGGCGGCACCGAACGCCATGATGCGCTCGCGCGGCTGGAGCGCTTCCACGCGCGCCGTGAACTTGAGCCAGCGGCGCTTCATGGCTGGCCTCCGGCGCCCGGCGTCGATGCCGCACTGGCGGCGGCCGACTGCAGGCTGAATTCGACGTACGGCGCGGGCGCATCCGTCTCCTTGCCGTCGGCGCCGCGCACCTTGACGGTGGTCGCCTGGCCGATCTGCATGCTGCCCACCGGCTTGCCCTGCAGGACGCGCTCATTGCGCAGGCGCGCCAGATAGCCCGGCACGAGCGCGGGGTCGAGCGCGCGGCCGCGCACGCCGATCTCCGTGCCGGCGCCGGTGATGGTCACGCCCGTCAGCCACAGGCCGTCGACGCTCTGCCTCGCCAGCGCGCGGAAGTATTCGGCATAGCCTTCGATATTGCCCAGGTCACCGCGCTGGATGACGTCGGCCACGCGCCGCAACGCATCGTGCTCGGCCTGGGCCGCGGCCAGCTCCGCCTCGAGGCGGCCGTCCTTCGTGCGCGGCGCGAATTCGGCGGTGGCGGCTTCCAGGCGCTTCTGCGCGGCCTGCACCTGCTGTTCGCCGCGCGCGACCTCCGCCTCGAGGCGCGCCACGCGCACCTTGCCGTACACGCCCGTCACCACGGCGCACAGCACGAACACGCCGAGCACGGCGGCCATCGCATTCGCCGACAGGATCTTCTTCTGCGGCTGGAAAGCGGGATTGAAGAGGTTGATCTGCTGGCTCATGCCGCACCCTCCTCCTTGCGCAGTGCGGCGCCGATGGGCACGAAGAAGCGCTGCTGGCGGCCCGGGTCGGCCAGGTCCGGCACGCGTTCGAGGTCCAGCACGTTGGCCAGGTCGAGCGTCTCGACGCGCGTGTACAGGTTGCTCGACAGGTATTCGTCCAGGCCCGTCGCGCCGGTCGGCGCCAGCACGAGCTTGGCCACGCTGATGAACGAGAACTGGCGCTCGAAGTTGTCGAGGGAGCGCTGCAGCTCCAGCGTGATCTTGTCGAAGGCCTGGTGCTTGCGGTCGTGGTCGTCGTCGAGCAGCAGGGCCAGCGTCACGTCGATGCGGCGCGACAGGTACAGTTCGCCGCGCCACGACACGGTCAGCAGGCCGCCGTCCTCGCCGAACGACAGCAGCGCGATGCCGCGGCCGTCCTGCTCCAGCAGCGCGGACACGTTACGCTGGGCCATCTCGGGGATGTCGATCACGCGCAGCTTTACCTTGGCCGCGCTGAACATCTTCTGGCGCGCGGACACGATGCTGTTGCGCGCCGCGATCGCGAACACGCTCTGCTGCGGACGCACGACGGCGTTGGGGTCGAGCGGGACGTCGAGGACGTCGAACGTGGCGTCGTCGATGGGGAAATCGAGGATGTCCTTGAGGCGCCAGCGCATGGCGCTCTTGAGTTCTTCGCGCGGGACGTTCGGCGATTCGACCGACATGAACTGGTAGTCGCCGCCGGCCAGCACGGTCGTGCAGCGGTAGCTCGCGCTGTGCATTTCCTTCGCGGCCTTCTCCAGGCCGTCCGCGGACGGGGCACCGGGGAAGAAAACGGCATGCGTGACGGCCGGCTTCGCGCCGTCGTCCGCGCCACGGCGCACGCTGGCCGCCGCGATCCCGTCGCGCTGCGGCACCATGGCCAGCCAGGCTGCATTGTTCTGTGCTTTACTGAAAAAACCCATGCGTGGCGATGGTTATCCGTGACTTGGTCGAGATAAAGGCGATAGAGGCTTGATTATATTCAAGCGGTAGGAAATTCCGATACCAAATTTTTACTCCGGGAGAATATATTTGGTTTTCCGTGTGGAACTACTAATGGGGTGTGGTCAATACGCCGCATCGGGGCCGTAAACGACAATCGGGACCGCTTGGTGGCGGTCCCGATCGAATCAGGCGAAAACGATCAGTTGCAGTTATCCGCAGTTGCCGTCGACGGAATCGTCACGGTCGGCGTTGCCGATGCCGCGGCCTTATAGATGATGTAGCACTTCGCTGCGCTGGTGGCACTCAGGCTTGCCGGAGCGATAGCCAGTTCGTCGTCACCCACGGTCATCGGGTTGCTGGCGCCACCCTTCACGTACGTATTGTAGTCGGTCGCAGCGAGACCGGCAGCGAGTGCCGTCGCGGCTTCCGCTTTCGGATAGCCCCCCGTCTGGAAATTGATCTCCTGGTCTTCCAGCTTGACTTTACCGTCGCTTGCAACCTTGGGGCTCGCCAGCCACTTGCCGTGCGCCATCGCGGCGGTGGCGTTCAACGCACCTTTTGCAGCCTGCAGGCTGGCCAGGCGTGCATCGCCGCCCAGGCTCGCGAATTTCGGCAGCGCCGTCGCAGCCAGAATACCCAGAATGACGATCACGACGATCAATTCGATCAAGGTGAAGCCGCCCTGCGCATTGTTCTTGATACTTACTTTCATGCTCTCTCCGATTAAGGTGCGGCGTTCCCGGCCGCGTGGGTTTTAATTAGCGATTGCCTTGCGTACCGATTTCATTCAATGCAAGGCTCATCATTTGTTTCCCTGCGTCAGCAGGTGTATGAGTGAATTCTACCTTGAACCTGGGCAATTCCGATTTACCTGAGGCAAATCTTTCTCGTTCTGAGGTGAGATAGACAAGGGTTTTGTCGCGTGGGTCAAACACCCACCCGTTTTTTTCTGTTCGACCCGTATCGGATAGTGCGAATTCGCCAAGATAATCCGCCGGCGGACGGGCCAGCAGGCGCATCGGATTCTGCGCGGCGAGCTTCGCGAGCGCATCGGGATGGCGCGCCGCCTCGACCTGCAGCGCCGTGCGCAGCGCGGCAACCGTGTGGCGCGCCGCCGCTTCCTCGGCCGCGCGGCGGTAGCCGTCCAGGCGGTGCAGCAGGACGGTGCTCAATGCCGCCGTGATGGCGACGACGATCGCGCATTCGTACAGGGTGAAACCGCGTGTTGTCTTCACACGAATCATTGCATGCCTCGTCAATGATGCAGGGCTGCCTTGCCCAGGTCCCAGATCGGCAGGAAGATGCCGAGCGCCAGCACGAGCACCATCGCACCGAGGAAGGTGATCAGGATCGGCTCGATCTGGCTGGACAGCGTCTTGAGTTCGTAGTCGACCTCGCGCTCGTACATCTGCGCGATTTCGTCCATCAGGTCGTCGAGCGAGCCGGATTCCTCGCCCACGGCGATCATCTGCAGCACGATCGGCGTGAACACGTTCGCATTGGTCGCCGTGCGCAGGATGCTTTCGCCCCGTTCGACGCCCTCGCGCATCTGGTCCAGGCGCATGGTGAGATAGGCATTGTCGGCCGTCTGCGCGACGACCGACAGCGCTTGCACGATCGGCACGCCGCTGCGGATCGACAGCGCGAAGCTGCGGGCGAAGCGGGCCATCGTGGCCTTGTGGATGATCTTGCCGGCGATCGGGAAGCGCAGCTTCCAGCGGTCCCACGCCAGGCGGCCGGACACGGTGCGCGTCCAGGCGCGGAAGCCGAAGAACGCCGCCACGGCGCCGCCGAGCATCACGGGCCAGTACTCGACCGTGAAGCGCGACGTCGCGATCAGGATGCGCGTCATCAGCGGCAGCTCGGTATGGAAACTCTTGAAGACCTTTTCGAACTGCGGGATCACGAACACGTTCACGACGACCATCGCCGCGATCATCGCGATGATGACGAACGTCGGATAGCGCATGGCCGTCTTCACGCGCTCGCGCATGTCGCGGTCGAATTCGAGGTGGTCGAACAGGCGCAGGAAGACTTCTTCCAGCCGGCCCGTCATTTCGCCCACGCGCACCATCGCCAGGTAGAACGGCGTGAAGCATTGCGTGTGGCGGCGCATCGCCGTCGACAGTTCGCGGCCCGAGTCCAGCGATTCGCGCAGGTCCTGGATCACGCGCGCGAAACTTTTGTTGGTCGCCGATTCCTGCAGCCCGGCCAGGCCGCGCATGATCGGCACACCGGATTTCAGCAGCGTGTAGATCTGGCGGCTGAACAGCTGCACGTCGATCGACGTGACCTTCTGGCGCGTCAGGCGCTCCCACAGGGTCTCGCCGGCGCCGGCGCCGTTGGCGGCCGTCGTCGCCTTGCGGGTCGTCGGGGTGATGTCGAGCGGCGTGACGCCCGTGCCGAACAGCTGGTCGGCGACGGCGCTGCTGTCGGCGCCTTCCAGCACCCCCTGCATCAATTCGCCGCGCGCGTTGCGGCCTTTGTAGGCAAAGAACGGCATGGGCGTTTATCAGTCTTCCATCTGGTTACTGATCCGCATGGCTTCCGCCACCGTCGTGCGGCCCTGGATCGCGAGGCGCACGCCGCTGCGGCGCAACGTCTCGCCGCGCATCTCGGCTTGCGCCACTTTCAGGAAATGCGACGGATCCGGGTGGTTCGCGGCCTCGTTGACGGCGCGCGTCATCTCCAGCAGTTCATAGACGCCAGTCCGGCCGCGGTAGCCCGTGCCGTTGCAGTGCGAGCAGCCGCGCCCGTGGAAGAACGGCACGGTTTCCGCGCGGTCGCCCAGTTCGGCGCGCAGCCAGGCGCGTTCCGGCGCCGGCAGCTGGTACGGTTCGGAGCAGCTTTCGCAGATCACGCGCACGAGACGCTGCGCCAGCACGGCCTGCAGCGACCCGCTCACCATGTAGCGCGGCACGCCCATGTCCATCAGGCGCAGCGGGGTCGACGCCGCGTCGTTCGTGTGCAGGGTCGACAGCACCAGGTGGCCCGTCATGGCGGCGCGCAGGCCGATCTGCGCCGTCTCCTGGTCGCGCATCTCGCCGACGAGCACGATGTCCGGGTCCTGGCGCAGCGCGGAACGCAGCACGCGCGCGAAATTCAGCTCGATCTTGTCGTTGACCTGCACCTGGTTGATGCCGGACAGGCGGTATTCGATCGGATCCTCGACCGTGATGAGTTTCTTCTCGACGGAGTTCAGTTCGGCCAGGGCGCTGTACAGCGTGGTCGTCTTGCCGGAACCCGTCGGCCCGGTCACGAGCACGAGGCCGTTCGGGCGCTGGACGATGGCGCGGAAGCGCTCCACCAGCGCGGCCGGCATGCCGATCGCATCGAGCCGCAGCGTGGTGCCGACCTGGTTCAGCAGGCGCATCACGACGGATTCGCCGTACTGCGTGGGCATCGTCGAGATACGGACGTCGATGCGCTGGTTGCGCACCTTGACGGCAAAGCGGCCGTCCTGCGGCAGGCGCTTTTCCGAGATGTCCAGGTCCGCCATCAGCTTCAGGCGCAGCGCCAGCGGCGTCGCGATCTTGATGTCGGCCTCCGTCTGCAGGTGCAGCACGCCGTCGATGCGGAAGCGGATCTGCAGGCGGCCGTCCTGCGGCTCGATGTGGATGTCGGACGCGCGCACCTGGGCCGCGTCGTCGAACACCGACTGCAGCAGTTTCACCACCGGCGCTTCTTCGAGGCCGGAGTTGGCGGACAGCGTGTTGAAGTCGACGGAGGTCGTGTCGCCCAGGTCCTGTTCGAGCTCGCGCGCCAGGCCCGTGATCTCGCCCGTGCGGCGGTAGATGCGGTCGATCGCCTGCAGCACTTCCGTCTCGTTGACGACGGCCAGCTCGACGCCCTTCTTCAGCAGGCGCGCGATCTCGTCGTAGGCAAACAGGTCGGTCGGGTCGGAGACGCCGACGAGCATCGTGTCGCCGCGGTCTTCCAGCGCGAGCGCGCGGAAGCGGCGCGCCTGCGTTTCCGGCAGCTGGCGCACGACGTCCTGGTTGATGTTGTAGAACTTGAGGTTGAGGTAAGGGATGCCCAGCTGGCGCGCCAGGGCGCCGGAGATCTGTTCTTCCGTGACGAAACCGCTCTCGACGAACACGCGGCCGAGCTTGCGGCCCGTGCGCTTCTGGTCGGCAAGGGCCTGGTTCAGCTGGTCTTCCGACAGCAGCTTTTGTTGCACCAGGATTTCGCCAAGTCGGACTTTTTCGGGCCGCGCCATACCACCTCTTGATCAATGTAGGACTAGTCCTTCATTGTATGCCAGAGGAACGAAAAATTAACCTACAGAATGACTTTACGTAAGGCAAAACGTATCGTCCACGCGACTTACTGTCTGTCCAGCATGCAAGCTCGCCAATACAATTGCCCAAATTCGGGGTCAGAGCCCGTTTTTTGGCAATTGCCGCGTTAAATCTTCGATAAATCAGGGAGTTCTGGCGGTGCGTGCCGTAAAAATGTGCTCTGACCCCGAATTGTCAGGGAGGTGGCTGCTGGGCTACCATGCTGGCAAGGCGCCTCGGCTGCGCACACTCCGCGGGGCTTGCAGTGCAGTTGTTACAACGTCGTTCTCTTCCTTCCATCCGGCACAAGCTCGTGACGCTCGTGCTGGCGTGCGCGCTGCCGATCCTGATTGGGTATCTCGTGTTCGCCACCGACGCCGACAAGCGCGAACGGGCCCACGTCGCCGAGGATGCGGAGATGATCGCGCGCGCACTCGCGGCCGCCGTCGACCGTGACCTCGCCAACGGCGAAACGGCGGCGCGCACCCTCGCCAACCAGGCGAATCTCGCCAGGGGCGACCTGGCCGCCTTCCACATCGCCGCGCGCCGGCTGCTGCGGCCCGAATTCCCCGCCTACGCCGTCGCGGTCAGCGCGCCGGACGGCAAGGTCGTCCTCGACACGCGCCACGCCCTCGGCAGCGTGCTCCCGGCGCGCGGCAACGAAGCGGACATCCGCGCCGTCTTCGCCAGCGGCGACGCCTTCACGTCCGGCCTGCACCGGGGCGACGCCACGCAGCCGTGGGTGATCTCGATCACCGTGCCGGTCTGGCGCGAGGGCAAGGTCGCGTATGCCGTCACGGTCGAACTGCGCCCGCGCCGCCTGCAGGAACTGCTCGCCAACCAGAACCTGCCGCCGCACTGGACCGCCCTCGTGTTCGACAACCAGCGGCGCCTCGTCGCCTATCGCGGCCACGCACCCCACGATATCGGCGACCCCATGCGGCCGGAACTGGCCGCCGCGCTGGCCCGCAGGCCGGTCGGCATCGTCGAGCTGGTGGCGCACGGTCCGCAGGCGATGTACTCGGCCTATGCGCGCACGCTTGGCCATGACTGGGCCGTGGCGATCGGCTTCCCGCGCCACGCCGCGCGCGAGATCCTCGGCCCGGATCCCGGCACGACGGTGGCCTGGATCGCCGTCATGCTGGCCATCAGCCTGGGCCTGGCCTGGCGCATCGGCGACTCGATCGCGCGTTCCGTGCGCGCCCTGACGGAACCGGCGGCCGCCCTCGGCCGCGGCGAGGCACTCGTGATCCCGCCGCTGGCGATCCGGGAGGCGGCGACCGTCGCGCGCGCGCTCGGCAAGGTCGAGGGCGAGCTGCAGCAGTACCGCGCCGGCCTGGAGTCGCTCGTGGCCGAGCGCACCAACGAGCTGCAACGTTCCTCCGCCATGCTGGCCACCGTGTACGCGACGGCGCCGGTGGGGCTCGCATTCGTCGACCGCAGCCTGAAGATCGTGATGATCAACGACTACCTGGCGGCCGTGAACGCGCTGCCCGCCGCCGCCCACATCGGCCGCACCCTGCCCGACCTGCTGGGCGAACGCGGCATCCACATCGAACGGCCCTACCGCCGCGTGCTGGCGACCGGGCGCCCGCTGATCGACGTCGAGGACAGCGGCGAATCGCCCGCGGAGCCAGGCGTCATGCGCCACTGGATCTGCAGCTACTACCCAGTGTACGGGCCGGACCGCGACCTGGTCGGCATCAATGCCGTCGTGCTCGACATCACGGAGCGCAAGCGCCAGGAACAGCGCAACCGCGACAACGAGGTGATGTTCCGCGCGCTGTTCGAAGGCTCGGGCGACGCCCACGTGCTGATCGCGTACGGCGCCGGTTTCATCAGCGCCAACCAGGCCGCGATCGACCTGTTCGGCTGCGCGGGGGCGGAGGAATTCCTCGCGATGGCGCCGGCCAGCAGCTCGCCCGAATTCCAGCCCAACGGCCGCCGCTCGGACGAGTTGTGGCACGAGGCGATGCGCCGCACGCTCGACACGGGCGGGAACCGCTTCGAGTGGATCTACCGCCGCCGCGACGGCACGCAGTTCCACGCCGACGTGCTGCTCAACAGCGTGGACATCGGCGGCCGCGGCATCGTGCAGGGCACCATCCGCGACATCACGGCGCGCGTGGAGACGTCCGCCGCGCTGCGTGCCGCCAGCCGCCGGCTGGAAGAGAGCGAACGCATGATCCGCACCGTGACCGACCACCTGCCCGCGCTCGTCGGCTACTGGGACGCGGACATGCGCTGCCGCTTCGCCAACAAGCCGTATCTCGACTGGCTGGAACGCGATGCCGCCGACGTCATCGGCCACACGATGGTCGAACTCATCGACGAGGACCAGATCCGCGACGTGATGCCGCACCTGGAGGCCGTGCTGCGCGGCGAACGCCAGTTCTTCGAGCGCCGGCTGCACCGCAAGGGGTCGGGCAAGGTGATCCAGGCATGGGGCAGCTACATCCCCGACTTCGACGCGGACGGCCGCGTGCAGGGCTTCTACATGCTGCACGCGGACATCACGGAACTGAAGCGCACGCAGTCGCGCCTGGAGGAAGCGCTGCGCGCGGCCGAAGCGGCCAGCAGCGCCAAGGGCGAATTCCTTGCCAACATGAGCCACGAGATCCGCACGCCGATGAACGCGATCATCGGCCTCGCGCGCCTGCTCGAGGAGGCCGACCTGGGCCGGCGCGAGCGGGGCTATGTGGCACGCATGCAGATGGCCGCGAAATCGCTGCTGTCGATGCTGAACGACGTGCTCGATTATTCGAAGGTGGAGGCGGGCCAGCTCGTGCTCGAACAGACGCCGTTCGCGCTGGACGACGTCCTGTCCAGCATCGCCGCGATGTCCGCCACGGGCGCGTGGAACAAGGGCATCGAGCCCGTGTTCGCCGTCCACCCGGACGTGCCGGCGCGCCTGGTCGGCGACCCGATGCGCCTCGGCCAGGTGCTGCTGAACCTCGTCAGCAACGCGGTCAAGTTCACGGAACGGGGCGAAGTGGTGCTCGCCATCGAACCGGCCGGTCCGGACGCGCTCGCGTTCACCGTGCGCGACACCGGCATCGGCATCCCGCCCGAGCAGCAGCAGCGCATGTTCGAGGCGTTCTCGCAGGCCGACACGTCCACGAGCCGCAAGTACGGCGGCACGGGCCTGGGCCTGGCCATCAGCCGCCGCCTCGTGCGCCTGATGGGCGGCGACCTGCGCGTGGACAGCGCGCCCGGCCGGGGCGCCACGTTCCGCTTCACCGCGCCGTTCGGCGTCGCGCCCGGCACCGCGCCCGCGCACCCGGACACGCCGCCGCTGCGCGTCCTCGTCGCCGACGACAACGCGAGCAGCCGCGCCGCATTGGCCGCCCTGCTCGCCGGGCGCGGCTGGCACGTCGAGACGGCCGCCAGCGGCGCCGACACGCTCGCGCTGCTGCGCACGGCAGGACCGTTCGACGTCGCGTTCATCGACAGCGTGCTGGGCGACCTGGACGGCGCGTCCGTCATCGCCTTCGCGCGTGCCGACCAGGCGATCTCCCTGCCCCGCTGCGCCCTGCTGGCGGCCGACCCGGAGCGGGAGCGCCTCGATGCGCTCGCCGCCGACCTGCGCATCGGCGCCGTGCTGGCAAAACCGTTCACGCCGGGCGCGCTGGCCGACGTGCTGGCGGAACTGCACAGCGGCGCGCCGGCGCCCGCGCACGGCCGCGCGACGCCACTGGGCGGGCGCCTCGCGGGCCTGCGCGTGCTCGTCGTCGAGGACAACCTGCTCAACCAGGAAGTGGCGAACTACGTGCTCGTGCACGCGGGCGCCAGCGTCGATTTCGCCGCCAACGGCCGCATTGCCGTCAGTATGCTGGCCGAACATTCTGCCAACGGCGCGGCGCACTACGACGCGGTCCTGATGGACCTGCAAATGCCCGTGATGGACGGCTTCGAGGCGACCCAGGTGATCCGCGCCATGGGACTCGACGGCCTGCCGATCATCGCGATGACGGCCAATGCGCTGGACGAGGACCGGCGCCGCGCGCTGGCTGCGGGCATGAACGACTACCTCGCCAAGCCGATCGACGTGGACGAGCTGGTGAACATGCTGGTCCGCGTCACGGGCGGTCCGGCTGCGCCGCCGGCCGAAGGCGCGCGGACGGCGCTGGCGGCGGGGCTGGCCGTGCCTGCGTACATTCCCGGCGTCGACCTGAAGACGACGCTGCCCCGCTTCGGCGGCAATTTCGCCAGCTTCGCCGCCCTGTTCAAACGCTTCGAGAGCTCGCAGGGCGGCGCCGTCGCCGACATCCGTGCCCTGCTCGACGCCGGCGACCGCGCCGGGGCGGGCCAGGCCGCGCACCGGCTGCGCGGCGTGGCGGCCAACCTGGGCGCGACGGACGTGGCGGGCCAGGCGCTCGAGCTGGAACAGGCATTGCGCAGCGAGGACGAGGCGGCGCTCGCGCTGCGTCTCGCCCGCCTCGAGGCCGCGTTGTCGATCGTGCTGGAGGCGGCACGCGACCTCCCCGCACCGGAAGCCACGCCCGCGCCGGCCCCGGCGCCGGAAGATAGCGCTATCCTGCAGCGCGGGTTGGCGCAGCTGCTCGATTTGCTCCACAATAACAACATGAAAGCGATCGCGCAGTTCGAGACGCTGCGCCCCGCCCTCGCCCGGCTCGAACCGGGCCGGGTCGCGCCGCTGGCGGACGCCGTCGCGACGCTGCGCTTCGAAGAGGCGGCGCAGCTGGTGCGGACGCTACTGGATACGAAGGAGGATGCATGAGCTGGACCGACATGGCCGTCAACGGCCGCATCCTGGTGGTCGACGATGCGATGGAGAATATCCAGATCCTGCACGGCGCCCTGCAGGATGAGCACGAGGTGTTGTTCGCGATGGACGGTCCCCGCGCGCTCGAGATCGCCCGTACCCAGCAGCCCGACCTGATCCTGCTGGACGCCGTCATGCCCGGCATGGACGGGTATGCCGTCTGCAAGGAATTGCTGGCGTCGCCCGAGACGAGCGACATCCCTGTGATCTTCGTGACGGCGCTGAAGTCGCCCGAGGACGAGACGCGCGCGCTGGGCGCCGGCGCCGCCGACTTCATCAGCAAGCCGGTGAATGCCGCCGTCGTGCGGGCCCGCGTGCGCACGCAACTGACCGTCAAGCGCCAGCGCGACGCCCTGCGCGCCCTGATCCTCACCGACGCGCTGACCGGCGTCGCGAACCGCCGCGCCTTCGACGAGCGCCTGGACGCCGAATGGCGCCGCTGCGGGCGCGCGGGCCTGCCGGTGGCGCTGATCCTCGTCGACATCGACCATTTCAAGCTGTACAACGACCATTACGGGCACCAGGCCGGCGACGCGACGCTCGTGCAGTTCGCGACGGCGATGCGGCGTGCCGCCGCGCGCACGCAAGACCTCGTGGCGCGCTACGGCGGCGAGGAATTCGCGATCCTGCTGCCGCAGCTCGACGGGCGCGGCGCCACCGGCGTGGCGCACCGCCTCATGACGGAGCTGGAACAGATGGCGATCCCGCACGCCGCGTCGCCGACGGCGTCCCACCTGACTGCCAGCATGGGCATCGCCTGCATGGTGCCGGGCGAGCACAGTATCCCGGCCGACCTGATCCAGGTGGCCGACGCCCGCCTCTACCAGGCCAAGGCCGAGGGCCGCAACCGCTACCGGCTGGGCGGCGCGGACTGCGTCGCCTAGACGTTCAGGCGTAGCGCCGCACGAGGAATTCGGCCACGCACACGGGCTTCGTCCCGCCCTCGCGCTCGACCGTGACGTCCAGCGTCAGCTGGCTCGATCCGTTCTCATCGTCCAGCGCCGCCAGCACGATCGCCGCCCGCACGCGGCTGCCAGCCGGCACCGGCGCGGGAAACCGCACCTTGTTCAGGCCGTAGTTCACGACGAGCTTCGCGTCGACCATCGCGAGGACGTCGGAGAGCATCGACGGCAGCAGCGACAGCGTGAGAAAGCCGTGCGCCACGGTCCCGCCGAACGGCGATTCGCGCGCCGCGCGCTCCGGGTCGATGTGGATCCACTGGTGGTCGTCGGTGGCGTCGGCGAACGTGGCGATGCGGTCCTGGCCAATCTCGAACCAGCGCGACCGGCCCAGCTCCGTGCCGACGAGGGCCCGCAGCGCGTCGAGCCCCGTCACTTCGTGCAGGGCGCTAGCCATGGCGCCGCTCCCCGCCGGGCCGGCGCCCGAACATGCCCATGCCCTCGACCGTGCACACGGTCTCGCCATGCTGGTTGAGCGCGACCCACTTCGACCAGACGACGCCGCGGTCCGGCTTCGACGTGGACGCCTTCACCTGCACGGTACGGTAATGGACGTTCAGCGTGTCGCCCGCGCGCACGGGCGCGAGCCAGCGTACGCCGTCCAGGCCGGGCGAGCCCATGCTCGCCGACCGGTTCATCAGGCCATCGACGACCATGCGCATCATCATGCTGCACGTGTGCCAGCCGCTGGCGATGACGCCGCCGTAGATGGATGCCGCGGCGGCGTCGCGGTCGACGTGGAACGGCTGCGGATCGAATTCCCGGGCGAACGCGACGATCTCGTCTTCCGTGACGGTGCGCGTGCCCAGGTCGATGTCCTGGCCGGGTTCGAAATCCTCGAAGTACCAGTAGTCTTTCATGCTGCCGCCTCCTCGTCCTCGTAAAACCCCGGCTGCGCGATGAAGCGGGCCAGGTGGTGGTCGCAATCGCCCAGGGTCAGCTCGATCGTCGACAGCCGCTTGAAATAATGCGACGCCGGCAACTCGTCCGTCACGCCCATCCCGCCGTGCAGCTGGATCGCCTGCTGGCCGACGAAACGGGCGGCCTGGCCCACGCGGTACTTCGCGGCCGCGACGGCGCGGCGGCGCTCGGCGGCCGCATGCACGTCGCCGGCGTTGCGGGCGTCGTCGGCCAGGCGCACGGCGGCCAGCAGCGCCATCGAACGGGCCTGCTCAAGATGCACGTACATGTCGGCCATGCGGTGCTGCAGGGCCTGGAACTTACCGATCGGCACACCGAACTGCTGGCGCGTCTTGAGGTAGTCCAGCGTCGCGCCGAACAGCGCATCCATCGCGCCGAGCGCTTCCGCGCACAACAGGCCGGCGCCATAATCGGCCGCCGCTTCCAGGATGGTCCAGCCTGCGCCCACGGTGCCGACCACGGCGTCCGCGCCGACCGTCACGTCGCGCAGCAGCACGTCGGCCGCACGCTGGCCGTCCAGCATGCGCACGTCACGCATGACCACGCCCGCCGCGTCCGCCGGCACCGCGAACAGCGTGATGCCGTCCTCGTCGCGCTGTGCGCCGGCCGTCCTGGCCGAGACAATCAGCACGCCGGCCTGCGCGCCGTGCAGCACGACCTTCTTTTCGCCGTGCAGGCGCCAGCCGTCGCCTTCCGACGCGTCACGTGTGGCACGCGTTGCGATGTCGCGCAGGTCGTGGCGCGACTGGCGCTCGCCCAGGGCGCAAGCCAGTTTCAGCTCGCCTGCCGCCACGCGTTCGAGCAGCGCGTCGTGCGCACGCCCGCGACGCAGGAACTCGGCGCCGAACATGGTCGCGAAATACGGTTCGACAACGAGACCACGGCCGAGTTCCTGCATCACGACGAACATGTCGACGGCGTCGCCGTCGAACCCGCCCTGCGCTGCCGGCAGCGGCAGCGCGGCCAGGCCGAGCTCGGCGAGCGTGGCCCAGGCGGCGTCCGATACGCCGGCGGCCGACCCGACGATGGCGCGGCGCGCCTCGAACGTGTAGTCGCGCGCGATCCAGCGCTTGAGCGCGTCCGCCAGTTGCAGCTGCTCTTCCTTGAAGTTGAAGTCCATGTCTTTCCTCACAGGCCCAGGATCATCTGGGAGATGATGTTGCGTTGGATCTCGTTCGATCCGCCGTAGATCGACGTCTTGCGGAAGTTGAAGTAATGCGGGAGCAACGGCGCGGCGAAGTCGTCGTCGATGACGCTGTGTTCGCGCTCGCCTTCGAGGTAGGCCGGGTCGAACGGCAGCGCCAGCGGACCGGCGGCCTCGACCATCAGTTCCGACAACCGCTGCTGGATCTCGGTGCCGCGCACCTTCAGCACGGACGCTTCCGGACCCGGCGCCTGGTCGGCTTGCGCCAGCACGCGCAGCACCGTCATCTCGAGCGCCATCAGTTCGATCTCGAGGTCCGCCACTTTCGCCGCGAACAGCGGGTCGCGCAGCAGCGGCGCGCCGTTCTTCTGCTCGCGCCGGGCGAGCTCTTTCAGCCGGGCGAGGTCGCGCCTGGACCGGCCCACCGCCGCGATCCCGGTGCGCTCGTGGCCCAGCAGGTATTTGGCATACGTCCAGCCCCGGTTTTCCTGGCCGACGAGGTTCGCTACCGGCACGCGGACATTGTCGAAGAAGACTTCGTTCACCTCATGGTCTTCGTCCAGCATGATGATCGGGCGCACGGTGACGCCGGGCGCATGCATGTCGATCAGCAGGAACGAGATGCCCTCCTGCTTGCGCACGGCCGGGTCGGTGCGCACGAGGCAGAAGATCATGTCGGCGTGCTGGGCCAGCGTCGTCCACGTCTTCTGGCCGTTGACGACATAGTGGTCGCCGTCGCGGACAGCCGTCGTCTTCAGCGACGCGAGGTCCGACCCGGCGCCGGGCTCGGAATACCCCTGGCACCACCAGTCCTCGCACGTCAGGATGCGCGGCAGGTAATACGCTTTCTGCTCCTCGCTGCCGAAGGCCATGATGACGGGCGCGACCATGTTCACGCCGAACGGCAGCACGGGCGGCGTACCGGCGCGCGCGCATTCCTCCTCGAAGATGTGGCGCTGCACGGGCGTCCAGCCCGGACCGCCGTATTCGCGCGGCCAGCCGGGGGCGGCCCAGCCCTGGCGCGCGAGGATGCGGTGCCAGCGCACGTAATCGTCCTTGTGCAGGCGCAGGTGGTGGTGAACCTTGTGGCGCAGGTCGGCCGGCAGCTCGGCCTCGAGGAAGGCGCGTACCTGGTCGCGGAAAGCCAGGTCGTCGCCGGTATAGGTCAGGTCCATGTTGTCTCCTTTGTTATGCCGGCCAAAAAAGCACGACCGTTCAAAAGATTGTACCTGAAATCATCCGGCTGGAAACGTGGCGCACAAATGCAAACGCCCCCGCGCGAGGCGGGGGCGTCCGTGGTGTCGAGCAGGCCGTCGATCAGCGCTTGCGACGACGAACAATGCCCATCGCGCCCAGCATGCCCGCCATCATGAGGGCGATCGAGGACGGTTCCGGCACGGCAGCAGCAGCCGGGGCGGCCGGCAGGCCGTCGCCGAGGTCGCCACCGATGCCGTCATTGCCGTTCTGCGCCGGGATCGGCAGTTCGACGATGGCACCGCCCTCCTGGCCGCCGGCGGCCGGCGTGATCACCGTCGCGCCATTGCCTTGGTCGTAGTTGCCCGACGGGGCGCCGTTAACGCCGTCGCTGTTCGAATTGCTGCCTTTCGGTGGGTTGGCAGCGGGCGCTGGTGCACCCGACCAGGAGCCGCCACCGGCACCGGCATTGCTGTTGCCGGCACCGCCGGCCCCCTCATCCGTGACGACTTTGCCGTCGGCGGTGGAGACGACGCCCTTGCCGTTACCCAGCATCGCTGCGAGTTTCGCATTGCTCGTGCTCAGCAGATAAGTGCCTTCGATACCCTGCGAGTAAGACAATTTCACTTGCGTACCGGTCTGGCCGACGCTTGCGCTGGCCTTCTGGTACAGGGCTTCGGCCAGGTTGCCGCTGCCGTAAGCGGCACCGCCGACCAGGCTCACGCCGTTCGACAGCACCCCCGAACTGACCACATCCGAGCCATTACCGCTGGTCCATCCGGACAGGAAGCCCGACTGGGCCGCCGTACCGGTCGCCGAAAGCACTTCTGCTTGGGCTCCGCATGCGCTCCCGACCAGGAAAGCCGCCGCGATGAGGTAACGAGTTGTCATATTGCACTCCTTGCTCAGTTCAAAAAGTTATTTTTAATTTAACTGCTGAGTGAATGTAGCATAGGTAAAAAAAAGACAATTTTCAATTGAGCGGCATAAAAAAAGGCGAGGCTCCCTGGGGAGCCTCGCCTTCAGCCATCCGGTAAGAATAAATGCCTAACCGGTGGTCATTTTAATTTTTACAATTGTTTAGTTGCCATTTTGTTTCAAAATAGACATGTATGGCATGGCGCGCGACGCCATCCGGGTATCCGCTTTCAGCATGCCCGCCTCGTCGGCGAGGATATGGGCGGCCTCCTGCAGATACACGTCCTTGGCGTTCTTGGCGGCCTTCTCGGCGGCCAGTTCGGCGGTCAGGCTGCGCTCGTCGCCCTGCAGGCCGTCGTCCGCGCTGGCCGCGCCCTTCAGCACGACATTCGTCTTTTTGGGGCTGGTCGGCGTCGGCACCTTGCCGCGCTGTTCCTTGCTGCCCGGACCGGACACGGGCTCATCCGGATTGTCCTTGCCGGCCAGGCGCGATTCGCGCAGGCGGGCCTTGGCTTCCTGGTTCTCGCGCTCCTTGCGGCGCACCGCCTCGTTAAGCGAAATCAGGTTGTCCTTGCGGACCTTCAGGGCTTCGGCGATGTCCTGCTGGATGTCCTGGAAGTCGCGGTCCTTGGCGACACGGCTGTCGTGCTTCTTCTGCAGCGGATTGAACAGTTCCTTCAGGTCGCCGGACGGCATGTACGTCGCCGGCTTGATCTGCACCCACGGCAGCGCGTTGTCGTAGGACGATTCGCCGAAGTTGTCGTCGTCCGACGTGACCGGGAACCTGATGTCCGGGGTGACGCCGCGCAGCTGCGTGGTGCCGCCATTGATGCGGAAGAACTGGGCGATCGTCATCTTGAGCTCGCCGTACTTCATCTTGTCGTTCTGCGAGAAGCGGTCGAGGTTGATCAGCGTCTGCACGGTGCCCTTGCCGAAACTCGGCTCGCCGATGATGATGCCGCGGCCATAATCCTGGATCGCGGCGGCGAAGATTTCCGACGCCGAGGCCGAACCGCGGTTGATCAGCACGCCCATCGGACCGTCCCACGCCAGGCCGGCATCCGTGTCGCTCTCGACTTCGACGCGGCCTTCGGCGCTGCGCTGCTGCACGACCGGGCCCTTGTCGATGAACAGGCCCGTCAGCTCGACGGCCTCGATCAGCGAACCGCCGCCGTTGTTGCGCAGGTCGATCAGCACGTTGTCGACCTTCTCCTTCTTGAGCTCGCCGAGGATGCGCTTCACGTCGCGCGTGGCGCTCTTGAAGTCCTTGTCGCCCTTGCGGCGCGCCTCGAAGTCCTGGTAGAAGGTCGGCAGCTGGATCACGCCGACGCGGCGCTTCACGCCGTTGTCCGTGACCTCGATGATCTTCTTCTTGGCCGACTGCTCTTCCATGCTGATCTTCTGGCGCACGAGGGAGATCGTCGTGTGCTTGCCGTCCTGGCCGGCGTCGGCCGGCAGCACGTCCAGGCGGACCGTCGAGTTGCGTTCACCGCGCACGAGCTGCACGACGTCGTCGATGCGCCAGCCCATCACGTCCGTGAACGGGCCGTTGCCCTGGGCGACGCCGACGATGCGGTCGCCGACCTTCAGCTTGCCGGATTTGTCGGCGGGGCCGCCCGGGACGATTTCGCGGATCACGGTGTAGTCTTCACGCGACTGCAGCACGGCGCCGATGCCGTCCAGCGACAGGCGCATGGCGATGTCGAAGTTCTCGGCCGAGCGCGGGCCCAGGTAGTTCGTGTGCGGCTCGATGGCCATCGCGTACGCGTTCATGAACATCTGGAACACGTCTTCGTTGTTCAGTTTCTTGAGGCGGTTCTGGTAGCCCTCGTAGCGCTTGTCCAGGGTCTCGCGGATGGCTTTTTCGTCCTTGCCGGCCAGCTTCAGGCGCAGCCAGTCGTTCTTGACGCGCTTGCGCCACAGGTCCTTCACCTCGTCCTCGTTCTTGGCCCACGGAGCCTTCTCGCGGTCGATCTGCAGCGATTCGTCCGTGCTGAAATCGAACTTGCCCTTCAACAGCTCACGCGCATACGTCATGCGGTCGAAGAAGCGCTGCTGGTAGACGTTGTAGATCTGGAAAGGCACCGTCAGGTCTTCGTTGTTGATCGCGTCGTCCAGCTTCGTGCGCACGGGCGCGAAGTTGTCGATGTCGGCCTGCGTGAAGTAGAGCTTCTCGCTGTCGAGCGCCTTGAAGTAGGCGTCGAAGATCTTCGCGGACATCGCGTCGTCCAGCGGGGTCGCCTTGTAGTGGTAGCGCGCGAGCACGCGCGATGCCCACAGGGCGGCCTGGGTCTGGGCGGGGGCCGGCTTGAGCTGGCCGACGGGTGTCGTGTCGGTCTTGACCGCGGCAACCTTCTCGGGCTGTGCCGTGACCACGTGGGCCGACATGGCAAACGCCAGCGCGACCGTCAACAACTGCTTCTTCATTCTTGGTTCTCCGGACGGGAATATTCAAGCGACTGCTTGGCGGGAGGGCCGGCAGTCGCGCCGACGCAGCGGCGGATGCAACCCATTCTACAGGATAGCGCGGCGGCGCAGAGCCGGCTTGTACGCGTCTTCAGCCGAGCTTAAGTCTTCACGGCGGCTGTTTGCCTACCCTTTTACAAATCGAAACAAACTGGTTTGAAACCAACAGTACGCCAGGCCGCCCGCCGCGATGATCAACAGATAAGGCCAGCTGCGCAGGCTGAGTTTCCAGTCGACGGGCGACGGCCAGAACGACAGGAACTGCGGCGCCAGCAGCAGGGTCAACGCCAGGTCGGCCGGACCGAAGTGCCACGGGGCGCGGGTGCGCCACCACGCGACCGTGAGCGGCACGAACAGCACGAGGAACGGCGCCAGCGCGGCCGGCGCGGCGTTGTACCAGCGCAGGTTCGCGAACGACACGGAGCCGAGCTCCCACGTCCGCCCGTTGCGGCGCGGGATGATGGTGAATCCGACGGGCTCGGCGCCCAGCAGCAGCCCGACGGCAAAATGCGCCATCTCGTGGCAGAACGTGCCGACGGCGCTGAACAGGAAAAAGACGGGGTGCGCCCGCGTCACCATCCAGATCAGGAACGCGAGCGCCAGCGACGGCACGAGATACAGCAGCATCTCGCCCAGGCCGCAGGCCCACGCGGGCAGATGGTTGGCGCAGCCTGCCAGCCAGGACATGGCCGTGGCGCGTCAGCCCAGATAAAAACAGCGGCCGCAGGCCTGGCGGTAGCTCTCGTTGCCGCCGATGCTGACCTGCTCGCCCTCGCGGATGCGGCGCCCTTCCGGATCGACCCGGATGTTCATCGTCGCTTTCTTTCCGCAGGTGCAGATGTTCTTGATCTCTTCGATATCGTCGGCCAGCGCGAGCAGGTACGCGGAGCCGGGGAAAGGCTCGCCGCGGAAATCGCTGCGCAGGCCGTAGCAGATGACGGGCACGCCGCGCACCTGCGCCAGCTGGTGCAGCTGCACGACCTGCTCCTTCGTCAGGAACTGGGCTTCGTCGACGAGCACGCACGACACGGCCGGCGCCTTTTCCAGGAAATTCGTGTCCCTGTCGAACACGTCGGTCTGGCGCTTCGGCCCCAGGCGCGACGTGATCTGGCCGATGCCGTAGCGGTCGTCGATGGCGGCCGTGTACAGCTGGACCTTCTGGCCCTGCTCTTCGTAGTTGTGCGCCACCTGCAGCAACGACGTCGACTTGCCCGCGTTCATTGCCGAATACCTGAAATAGAGTTTTGCCACTGCCCTGTCCTGCCCTGGAATGCCGTTGTTCGAGCCGGCGATTATAGCAATCCGGCACAGTCGACGCCCGGCGGCGCCAGGGCAGCCGGCCGGCGTCAGCGGCGGCGGCGCCGTGCCGCGAGCCCCAGCAGGGTCACGCCCGCCAGCATCATGCCGTACGTGGCCGGTTCCGGCACCGCCAGCACGACGTTGTTCGCCGTCGGCCAGTACCCTCCTCCATCCGTACCCAGCGAGACGGACGTCAGCGGCGACGTCGATACGAAACCGACGAACGACGACGTCGTCGCGCCGTCGATCGTATAGGTCATGGAGCCGCCGTCGGCGGCCGTCAGCACGATGGTACCGTCCGGCACGAACTGCCCGTTCACATCGGACGCGAAGAAATTGCCGCCAAACGCGCTCACCCCGCCGCTGAAGTTCGAGAACACGATGGGATTCAGCCGGGCATTGTTCGACAGCCAGAAATCGGACGGGCCGCCCGCGCCCCAGATGCCGGTGTCGGAATAGGCCTGATAGTCGTAGGTGCCGGCGGTGCGGTAGACAGTGTCGCCGTAGGCCGCGATCGTCAGGTCGTCGAAGTTGTCGACGCCGGGCGCGGAAACGGCGCTCAGGAAGGCGCTTTCGGATGTGTAGACGGTGATGCCGGCCTGCGCGCTGGTCGCGGCGCACAGCACGGCAGCAAGGCAAAGCGGTTTCAGGGACGACAGCGACGGAATATGCACGGTTCACTCCTTGGGTTCGTTGGTCGGCCACATGGCCGCCTCAAGTAGAACGAGGAATGCAGACTGCATATTTGTCGGGACCGGTATTTAGGCCCCGCTTTGCGTTGCGTATAACGTGCGCGGGGCGCTCACTCGCCCGGATGATATTTGCGCTCGAGCTGTTTCTCGATATCTTCCTTATAGTAGAGCACGTCCTTGAACTCGCCGCGGCTGTACATGGCGGCCTGGTCCATGAAATGGGGCGACGCCGGATCCCCGCTCTCGCCGCCGGCCAGGATGCTCTTCGCCCGCACGCGCGGACCGAACTCGACCGCCGCAACGAAACTGTTGCCGCGGTCGCCGTAGATGCGCTTCGTCGTCTGCTTGCCCGTCATGCCGAACGAGGCCAGCGAGCCCCAGTTGGCCGACGTGAAACCGACGGGCAGGCTCGGCCTGGTGTCGTCGTATTGCTGGTCGACGGCGCCGGACAGGCGCTGGAAACGGTTGATCTCGCCCCACGGAGTCTTCCAGCTGCCGAAGTCCGCCTGCAGCCTGTCGCTCGCACGCGCCAGCGCATCCAGGCGCTCCTGCGGCGTCAACCGCGTCTGCACGAAATCGATCACCGGTACGCGCTGCGCCTTCGCGCGGTTTGATGCCTGCGCGACCATGTCCTGGCCCCAGTACACGGCCAGCGACGTGGGCACGGACACCGTCGAGAAGCGCAGGTCCCAGCCGCGCAGCAACGCGACCTGCTCGGCCAGCCGTGCCTTCAGCGGATCGCCGTCCGGCAGCGCTTCCCAATCCTTCGCGACGGCCGGGACGAGGGGCTCGAACGCCGTCAGGTAGCTGTCGTAGGCCTTCGCGATGAGGCCATCGAGCGTGAGGCCGCGCGCGTCGTGCAGGACGCGCTCCGCGTGGACGCCGCGCGGATTCTGCGGCAGCGACCACATATACGCGGCATAGGTCGAGCAATCCGGGCTGCTCGCGCCGGAGCCCGTGCACGGCCAGTTGTTCGTGTTCGAGATATAGCCGCTGCCCGGATTGAACAGCGTGATCGTCTCGCCGACTGCGTGCAGCCCCTTCCACTCGGTGGCCGGGTCGCTGCCGTCGACGGGCCTGGTCCAGTCGAAACGGGGGTCGCGGCGCGGGATGAAATTGCCGTGGAAGTAGGCGATGTTGCCGTCCGCATCGGCGTACACCGTGTTGTTCGATGAATTCGTGCGCAGGTCCATCACCTTGCGGAACGCCGCGTAGTCGCGCGCCTTCGTGCGGCCGTACGACTGCATCAGCGCGTGCATCGGCTCATTCATCATGCGCACCGCGACCCACTTGCCGTCGTGCGCGCGGATGACCGGGCCATGGTGCGTGAAGTACGCGGTGACGGTGCGGGTCGCCATGCCGTTCGCCGTTCTATACGGCAGCGCGATGGTCTTCGCGCGCACTTCCCGTTCTGCGCCGCCGTATTGGTAGACGTATTTGCCGTCGCGCCGGTCCACCGTTTCCAGGTACTCGTCGATGACGTCGCCGCCGCCCGACGTGTGCATCCAGCCGACGCGCTCGTTGAAGCCCTGGTAGATGAAGAACTGGCCCCACGTGACGGCGCCGTACGCGTTCAGGCCCTCTTCGCTCACCATGTGGATCTCGGGGCGGAAGTAGAACGACGTGTGCGGATTGATCATCAGCAGGGCATGGCCGCCGGCCGTGAGGCGCGGCGCGATGGCGAAGCCGTTCGAGCCGCGCGGCTCCGGATCGAAACCCTTGTCCGCCAGCGCGACGGCGGGCGCGGGCGCGCTGCCGTAGAACGCCTGCAGCGCTTTCAGGTCGATCGTCTCGATATCACCGCCGATGCTGCCCTCGCTGAACGCGAGCGCCATCCACGGCTCGAAGCGCGTGATCAGTTTGGGCTTCACGCGCGGATGCGTGGCGAGATACCAGTTCAGGCCATCCGCGTACGCATCCATCAACTGTTTCAGCCAGGCCGGACTCGCCGCGTACCTGGCCTTGAGCTCGACCGGGTCGATGTACAGCTTCATGCGCAGGTCGCGCCAGATCTCCTGCTCGCCCTCGACTTCGGCCAACCGTCCCAGCGCGTTGATGTAATTGAGCTCGACGCGGTTGAAATCGTCCTCGGCCTGCGCGAACAGCATGCCGAACACGGCGTCCGCATCCGTCCTGCCGAAGACGTGCGGGATGCCCCATTTGTCGCGCAGGATCGTCACGCGCCGCGCTTTGGCCTGCATGCGTGCGCGCTCGGCGAACGTAAAAGCGGTGTGCGTGTGCGCGGCGGCCGGCGCCGTGGCGTACGCGGCCACGGGTTGAGCGAGCGCGAACAGCGCGGCGCAGGCGATGGCGACCGGGGTCGCGCGGGACAACGTCATGGGAACTCCCCGATCAGGCGCCGCCGAGCGCGGCGAGCTTCTGGCGCAGCACTTCGTTTTCCGTCATCAGCGTCGCCACGCGATCCTTCAGTTCGCCGACCTGGGCCCGAAAGGCCTTCACCTGGTCTTCCGGCGAATCGGGCACGGTTTCCTTTTTCGGCTTGGCGCCGGCCTTCTGTTCGCGCACCTGGCGCGCGGCCTGCTGCAGCTCCTTGCGCCCGCCGGCGACGGCGGCGACCTGCGCTTCCGGCGGCAGCGACGCGACGCTGGCGGCGGCGCTGACGGAAATCGTGCCGCTGCGCACGGCGTCGACCAGTTCCGGCGCGGCCGTCTTGCGGATGCGCTCGATCTGGCTCAGCGTATTGGCCGACACGCGCGCCGCCTTCGCGACGTCCTCGCGCGTGCTCCACGGCGGATCGGCCGGGTCGTCGGCGGGTTCCTGCACCGCCTGTTCCGGCGGTGCCTCGGCGGCACGCTGGGCGGCGCGCGCGGCGACGATCTCCTTCTTGCGCAGCGCAAGCATGCCGCGCTGGAAGTCGGACACGCTGCGGCGCGCGAGATTATTGTCGATGACCCACAGCATGACGTCTTCGAGCGAGTCGAACTTGTCGTTGTTGACCGTGCGGAACGGGATGCCGTGCTTCGTGCAGATGTCGTAGCGGTTATGCCCGTCGATCAGGACGTCGCGCCACAGCACGAGCGCGTCGCGGCAGCCGTCGGCCAGCAGGCTGCGCTCGAGCGCCGCGTATTCGACGGGTGTGAGGGGATCGATGAAAGAGCGGAGTTCCTCGTTGATCGTGATATTCAAAGTCTGTCCTTGCATGTTTCCTGCCGCGGCAACGGCGGCCGCGGGCGTATCGCCCCGCATGCTACACCATGCGTGGCCAGGCGGCACGCGTCATGCATGTTGAATGGAAACTTTCGCCGGATCGGCGCACAATGAAACGGTCTCAGCCACCAGGGAGCGCACGATGAATCGCCGCCATGACCGTATATCCGCCATGTTCATCGATGCCGTATTGAACGGCAGCCCCCAACACGGCATTGCGCACGCCGCGCGCCTGCTGCACGAGGATGGGGTGCCGTTCGACGTTGCGCTGCGCGTGCTGACGCGCCCTGCGGGACGGCGGCTGGGGCCGCGTCCGCCGCACGTGCTGGTGGCGGCTGCCGCAGCGCTCGTGCGGCCCTTCGGGTCGGCCCATCGGTGGCCGGGCGCGGACAAGCCAACATTGCATTTTTGACCCTGAACGGGTCTGGCTGTGCTAGAATCCTGCCCGCTGCCCGGATGGTGAAACTGGTAGACACCCGGGACTTAAAATCCCGTGCCAGCGATGGCGTGCCGGTTCGATCCCGGCTCCGGGCACCATCGGTTTATTTCCTGCCCTTGCCGTCCCTTCCCGTTCCAATGCCTGACGCCTGTCGGAGGTCTCCGGCAGTCTTGCGTTTCATAAAGCGCATCGATAACACCCCTAGCGACATCAGAAGCAGGATATGCGGCTCATCAACCGGTGCGCCCCTGACCGCCACCTCGGCGGCATTGAGGCCGTCGACGGAGATGTCCTCCAGGTTTGAATTCAGCAGCAGAAGGTCTGAAACCGATATTTCGCCATTGCCTGCGGCCAGCGCATTGAATGTTATCGTCGCGAGCACACCGCTGCCACTCAGGCCTGGGCCTGGCCCGAGAATTGTATTGGCGACGAAATTCAGCTTGCCCGATGCATTGTCGATGATCCCCGAGAAAAATCCACCGCCGGTCGAGAAAAACGCGCTTTCATCCGCATGCAGGGCGCCCAACGTGCCGGGTGAAAAATCGAGATTGAACTGGAAGCCGTACAGGTCACTCACGTCGGAAATGCTGATATCCACGGCAAACGACTCGCCGGGCGCCACCTCGGCCGCATGCGGCACGACGCTGATCACGGCGGCCTGACACGTCGACGCCAGTACGAGCAGCACAACTAGGATCCCACGCCATATACCCATGATATTTTCCCCTTTTTAAACGAGTGTCATTTACACGTAATTCCGCTCGACAATCCTTTCGAGACGATTGCCAGATCCCGTAGATCCACGATACCGTCGCCGTTCAGATCGGCTCTCGTATCGTACGAACCCTGCCCGATCCGGGCGCCGAACGATTTCTTGACGAGTTCCAGGTCCGCGCAATCCGTCTTGCCATCCCCGTTCGCATCGCCGTTCGTGAAAGTCCCCTGGATGTTCGTGATGCGATTTTCGGCGCCTTGTCCATTGGTGTACCAGATATTCGAACCCGCAGATTCCGTGTCCAGACCGGCCCGGCTGAAATATGCCCCGCCGGTCTTGTCCCAGCGCGGGTACATATCTCCTGTCGGGCCGGGGTTGGTGAAGCTTCGTATTCCCGAGCCGGTCCCCGCGACAACCCATATCGATTGCAGTCCGTCCCGGTCGGACGCAAAAACGATCCCCCAGCTGCTCCAGTGCGGCTGCCAATCGTTGGCCTGCCCAAACGTGATTTGCCTGGATCGTGCGCCGTCCGCGCTAATCGCATACAGATTGCAGGCCCCTGCGCTGCACCCCACATAGGCAAGTTCCGACCCGTCGGGAGACCATGTCGGATCACTCACTTTTTTTGAAATCAGCCCGACCGAGTGCTGTCCGGTTCCGTCGGCATTCATGATCCATAATTCCCGTTTACCTGTACGGTCGGATGTAAACGCGATGCGTGCACCATCCGGCGAGTAACGGGGCTGACTATTGTTGGCGCCGCCGCTGGTAAGCTGCCTGGGATTCGCACCGTTCTGATCGGTTGCCCAGATATTCAATTTGCCGCCATTCCGGGTCGAGGCAAAGGCAAGGATTTTCCCGTCTGGCGACCAATCGGGAGCCAGTTCGTCGGATCCGCTCCAATTGATCAATGGACGGACGTTGCTGCCGTCCCGATTGACGATCCAGATGTCCTTGCTGGCGCCGGCATCCGACACGAAGACGATCTTTTGCCCGTCCGGAGAAACTGCAGGAAACGCAACAGACGGCCCGGTGCGCTCGTCAGGATCCTGGGCTTGCGCTGTTACCGCCGAGGCCGACAGAAGAAGGCATGTTAACGTGCGATGATTAACCATTTCCAGCTCCTTCAGGGATTCGCTTTGATGAAGTCGTCGACCGCTTTGGCGATCGCACTGCCGACCGATCCTTTGAAATTCGCGGTACTGAGCCGGAACTCGTCAGTGACGGACTGCCCGGCGGCCAGTTGCGAGTTGGTGTGAAAAGCAATTTCAACCAGGCTATTCGACATCGTCGTACTCAGCACTCGATAGGAAAATGCCTTCGATCCGCGATTCGCTACCCCCGCGCCCGACACTGCCGCAACAAGGCGCGAGGCCAGATCCGATGACTGGTTGCCGGCGCCCCGATAAAAAGCCTCGGCCCCGTTGGCTTTCTTATTGGCCGATGCGTTTGTGTGCAGAGAAACAAATACGTCCACTTCGTATTTCTCGGCCAACTCCTTTCTCTTGTCCAGATCGATATTACACGGCACGCCACAATTTGCCGGGGCAAACGGCGCCGTTGCCCCCGACCTTGTCATCATGACGCCGTAGTTCTTGTCCAGCTCGGTCTTCGCGCTTTGCGCCATGTCGAGCGTGAGATTATCTTCGTAGAGCTGGTAGGTATCGGTCGCCGGCCGCTGATATTTAAAGACATTACCGACCTTTATCTGGCCGTGACCGGCATCCAGCATCACGGTTTTACCCTTGGTAAAAGTAAAGTCGTCGATCGTGAACGTATTTCCCGAATCGTGGAATGTGACGGACGCGACAGGGAGTTGCCCGCTTGGCACTGTAATTGTCAACAACATATTCGCCGGCAGTCCGGTTCCCGAGCCGACATAATTCGATCCTCCGGTACTGATCGTTCCCAGCATCTTTTTGTTGACATCGAACGCCGTCATGGTAATGCTTCGGTTACCCGTGATACGGGCGCTTACTTTGCGTACGTTTCCCGCTACCGTAGGATCGAATACAGCAGTGATGACGCCGCCGAAACCGGGGGTGTCATAAATAATGTTCCTGCCCGAGAATGGAGGATATGCGCTGCAATTCAAGGAACTGCCGCATTGGAGAACGCTTGCTCCGGTGAAACTGACGCCGAAATCTCCCACGTTCGCCGACAAGTCCGGCAAACCGTCGAAACCCAATGTCACTTCTCCTGTGTCCTGTTGCTGGGCACGTGCTGTCAGCGGCGCAATCATCAAAGCGCCGGCCGCCAATGTGAACGCGGCTTTGGCAAAAATATGCGAAAACATATCGTTCCTTCCAGAGTTGATCAAACAGTCGACGATCGGAATCGCCTGACTGCTTAAGCAAGTGATATGCCACGCTTTGATATTCCCAACAATTCAAGGGGTTATTAAACCGCCGGTATTTTTTTCAAAGTAAATGTAAGTTATTCCGACATGCGACCGGAATATCGCGACGCCTGAAATACCGTCGCGGTGGATGGTTTATCCGACTCGAATATCCCTGGCGGGAAACGGCACGGAATGGGCTTCGACGACGCGATTGCGTCCCGCCCGCTTGGCGGCGTACAACGCTGCATCCGCCCGCTGCATCAGACCCGGCAGCGATTCGCCCACGTCCAGCGTGGCCACGCCCACGCTGACGGTATAGCGCACGGCCGCGCCGCCGACGCTCGGGACAGGGGTCCGCTCCAGCATGAGGCGCAGGTCGTCCGCCACGCGCCTGGCGGCATCCGCGCTGGTCTGCGGCAGCAGCACGGCGAATTCCTCCCCGCCCAGTCGCGCACAGGCGCCGCCACGCAGCACGGCGCCGGTCCGCGCGACGAGGTCGGCCAGCACACGGTCGCCGACGGCGTGTCCATGGGTGTCGTTGATGGCCTTGAAGTGGTCGACGTCGAACATCAGCAGCGACAGCGCCCCGCCAGTGCGCACGGCGTCCGCGTGGGCGCGCCCGGCGCGGCCGAAGAAGGCGCGGCGCGACCAGGCGCCCGTCAGGTGGTCGTGTTCCGCCGCGTACCGGGCCTGGCCGATCAGGCCGGCGTTCGCCATCATCACGGCGCCCAGGGTCAGGCCGGGCAGCGCCAGCGTACCGAGGGCAAAGCAGACGAGGTTGACGGGCGACGCATCGAACAGCGTCACCTGCGCATCGTGGTGCGAGGCGTACAGCGCCGCGCGCACCGCGTGGGCCGTCGCCAGGGTCAGTGCGGCGCCGAACGCGAAGCGGATCGGATAACGGGCCCCGCCGGGCTGTGCCCACGGCCTCAGTCCCAAGGCAATCGCGACGCACACGACGCCGTGGAACAGCGACGACAGCGCGACGCGCACCGCCATCGCGTCCACCCCGTAGTGGAAAACGCCCAGCGCCACGGTCGACGTGGTCACCAGCGCGGCGAGCGCGCGATACGGGGCCGGGCGGCCGAAGTGGCGCTCGAAGCCGGCATGCATCAGCGCGGGCGCGCCCAGGAACAGCAGGTTCGCAACGTCGATCGACAGCACATCCGGGATCCGTCCGCGACCGGCGAACAACAGCAGCGCCGCGATGGCCAGGACGTTCGCGCCCGTCCACTCGCGCACGCCCGCCACCTCGCTGCGGGCGAGCGAACGCAAGACCATGAGCATGATCGCGGACAGTGCGATGGTGACGAACAGTAAAAGTAAGGCGCTCAAATCGGAACGGGCTGGATGGGCTGGCCGTGCAACACTGTCGAGAATGGCACGATTGCCGGGAAAGGCGCGCGAAATTGCGCGGTGGAAATAAAACCCGAGTTTAGCAAATTTGAGTGACAGAATCTTACCAAGAAGGAACAATTTGCCGGATTGTTGGCAGAATCAGTGAAGATAAGCCGACCACGATGACGCAGAAACAACACGCGCCGCAAAGCAGGCATACCGGGAGTAGAACAGCCACGGAACGGATCCAGTCCGTCGACGTCTTCCGCGTGCTGGCGATCGCCGCCGTCATCGCCCTGCATACGGCACCGCACACGGGCCCGGATGCCGTCGGATTGCGCGTCGACACCCGCACGGTGCTCGACCAGCTGGAGCGCTTCGCCGTGCCTTTGTTCTTCATGTTGTCCGGCTTTTTTTGGGCCGGCCGCTGCCGGGACCGCGCCGCGTGCTGGACGGCCGGCGTCGCCCTCGCCCGGCGCGTGCTCGTGCTGTTCGTCGCATGGTCCGTGATCTATTTCCTCATCACGGTCGCGATGGTGGGCTGGCAGGCGGCCATTCGTCCCCTCCCCCGCCTGCCCACCCTCCTGCTCCAGGGCACCAAGGTCCACCTGTGGTTCCTGCCGGCGCTGGCGCTGGCGGCCCTCGTCAGCGGCGCCCTGCTCGCGCGGGGGCGGGAGCGCACCCTCGTCGTGCTCGCCATCGTGCTGTACGCCGTCGGCCTCGCCGGGAAGGCGTATGCCGACACGCCCATCGGCTTCCATACGCACGTCAATGTCCGCAACGGCCTGTGCTTCAGCCTGATCATGTTCGTCACCGGGATCCGGCTGCGGCGCGCGGGTCCCCGGCCGTCCTGGCGCCGGCTCGGCCCCGCGCTGGCGCTGGGCGGACTCGCCCTGCAGCTGGCCGAGGTGGCCTGGCTGCACGCGCATTGGGGCACGAACATGGCCCAGGATTTCGTGCTCGGCACATATCTTTACGGGCTGGGCATGACGATGCTGGCGCTGTCCGATCCGGCGCCGCTGCGTTTTCCCCGCCTCGCGGGGCTCGGTCCGCTCGTGCTGGGCATTTATGCGTCGCACTTCCTGTTCGTCGACCTGCTCGCGCGCCCGGATTCGCCGCTGCACGCCGTCCCTGGCTGGGATATCATCGTCGTCGCCCTCGTCTTCGCGCTGTCGCTGGCGCTGACGGGGTTGTTGTGGCGGTTCGCGCCCACGCGCCGCCTCGTCGCTTAAATCGAGGGACGCATCATGTACGGATTGATCGGCAAGATCCTTTGCACACCAGGCCAGCGCGACACGCTGACGGCCATCCTCGCCCACGGCACGACGGACATGCCGGGCTGCATCAGCTACGTCATCGCGCACGACGCCGCCGACCCGGACGCCATCTGGGTCACGGAAGTGTGGGACAGCCAGCACAGCCACAAGGCGTCGCTGGCGCTGCCCGCCGTGCAGGCCGCCATCGCAAAAGCGCGGCCGCTGATCGCCGGTTTCGGAGAGCGCTTCGAGACGCGCCCCGTCGCCGGCCAGGGCCTGCCCGCGCCAGGCCTGCCGGACTGACCGGAGCGGCGCACGCTAACGGACGACCGTCGTCTCCCATCTGCGCTACCATCGTCCCATGTGTGGACGATTTGACCAAAGCCAGACCGCGCGCCATTACGCCAACCTGATCGGCTGGACCGACGCCGTGTTCGACAGCGAGTCGAGGCCGACGACGAACGCGGCGCCGGGTACCTACCGCCCCGTCATGCACGTGCAGGACGGCGAGCACCGCGTGGACGACGTGTTCTGGAGTTACCGCGCGAAATGGGCCGAAGGTAAAGTGCCCATCGTCATCAATGCCCGGCTGGAAAAGCTGGCCAACCGCTACTGGTCGCGGCTCGTCAAGAACGGGCGTGGCATCGTCCCGGCCGAGGGCTGGTACGAGTGGACGGGAGAAAAAGGCCACAAACAGCCCTGGCACATCCACCGCAAGGACCACGCCCCGCTGTTCATGCTGGCCGTCGCCAATTTCGGACCGTTCGAGGAGAACCGGGCCGAGGCCGGCTTCGTCATCGTCACGGATGACGCGTCCGGCGGCATGCTCGACATCCACGACCGCCGTCCCGTCGTGCTGGAGGCGGAAGACGCGAAACTGTGGCTCGATCCGGGCCTGTCGCCCCAGCAGGCCATCGAACTGGCGCGCCACGCGGCCGTGCCCGCCGATGTCTTCGAATGGTACAAGGTCAGCACCGCCGTGAACCGGGCCGGAGCGGACGGCCCGGAGATCGTCCGGCCGCTGGACGACTGACGTAACCCCAGGCAAACATTTCCTCTGGTCAGCCTCGAAACGAAGGCTGAGAACCATTGTCGCAAACGCCGTTATGAGCTAGGTCGTATCGAATGTCGCAACCAAGCGCGGCGATCGATGGTCATACGAGACCGCAAGACATGACGAAAGGGTTGCGCAATGGGTGACTACCTGAGGATCCAAGAAATGTTGAAGGAAGGCGAAGCCTATGCCGGCCTGATACTCGGCAAGAACGGCGAGTCCGACTACCACCTGGTGCTGTTGCCGGACGAAGCGTCCGACGTTAGCTGGCCCGCCGCGCGCGAATGGGCTGCCGCGCAGCAGGGCGAGCTGCCGACACGGCGCGAACTCGCCCTGCTGTTCGCCAACCTGCGCGAAGGGTTCGATCGCGTCTGGTACTGGTCGAACGAGCACCATGACACACGGCCGCAACTGGTCTGGGGGCAGAATTTTGCCAGCGGCATCCAGACCGTGTATGGCCGCCCGTTCCGCGGGCATGCCCGTGCAATCCGGCGCATCGACGCCGGATGACGGCCACGGCAGGCGGTGCGCCGCCTGCCGCGTGGCTGCTCGTTCTACTTGGCCGCCTTCGCCTCGGTGAAGACGTTGGAGCGGCCGATCGGCTGATCCATATTGGCCAGGAACCAGGCCGTCGTCGCCATGACCGCGGCATGGCGGCGCAGGTTTTCCGGATCCACCTTATCGAAGGTATCGGCGGGGGTATGGTGATAATTGAAGTAATCGGACGAATCGATCCACGGTTCGAAGGTCGGCACGCCCGAGTCTTCCAGGTCGTGCAGGTCGCCGGCACCGACGACGTCGTCGCGGCGGAATGCGCCCGCGCCCATCGGATACAGGGCAGCTTGCAGCGGCGCCAGCAGCTTGGCACCGGCCACGCTGATTCCCGCGTGCAGGCCGAACGGACGGCCCGAACCGCCGTCGTCCTCGTAGGCCGCGAAATGCTTCCCGGCGAGCTTCTTGTTGACGGCGTCATACGTGTGCCCGCCGCGGCCGCCGTTCTCCTCGTTCATCCAGGCCACGACGCGGATCGTGCGGCGCGGACGATAATCCAGCTTGCGCAGCGTGTTGATCACTTCCATCGCGCTGACGACGCCGGATGCATCGTCGTTCGCGCCGGTCGCCAGGTCCCAGGAATCCAGGTGGCCCGACACGATCACGATCTCGTCGGCCTTGTCCGTGCCCGGCCAGTCGGCGATCACGTTGTAGCTGTCGGCATCCGGCAGGATCTGCGGCGTGAGGGTCAGGTGCATGGTGACGGGACCACGCTTCGACAGGCGCGCGATCAGCAGGGAGTCTTCGATCGTGACCGCTGCCGCCGGGATGCGCGCATCGTCCTTGAGGAGCGTCGCGCCCGTGTGCGGGATGCGGTACGCGGCACCGCCGACGGCGCGCACGAGGGCCGCCGCCGCGCCCATCTCGGCCGCCATGCGCGGGCCGGCCCCGCGGAACGCGACGGCCTGGCCATAGGCCGTGCCCGCCAGGCCGCGGTCCGCCATGTTCTGGTCGAACGGCACGTCGAACAGCACGATGCGGCCCTTCACCTCGGCCGCGCGCGCCTTCAATTCTTCGAACGTGCGGACGACGATCACCGGCGCCGTGATGCCGGCGGCCGGGGTCGCGCCCGATCCGCCCAGCGCGGTCAGCACGATCTTTTGCGTGACGCCGGCCGGACGGCCCTGGTAGTCCACCAGCGCCGCCTTTTCTTCACCGCGCACCCAATGCGGCACCTTGACCGGTTGCAGCGTGACCTTCGCCCCCAGCTTGCGCAGTTCGTCGGCGACCTGCGTCACGGCGGCGGCGGCGCCGGGCGAACCGGACAGGCGCGGACCGACGAGATCCGTCAGGTCTTCCAGCCGCTGGTAGGCGTAATCGCTTTGCAGGGCCGTATCGCGCACCTTGGCGAGCGCGGCCGGGTCATTGCCGGGAGTGGCGGCGTTCGCGGTACTACCCAGCAGGCAGGCGGCAATCAGGCTCAAGGTGGGGAGACGGAGGCGATTCATGCTGGCAATCCTTTGGTCGGTGGAAAAACCAAAACGATAACGCATCCGCTTGTGTTTGGGGAAATATATTGGCGTACTCAATCACACCCGGCCGGGAACGAGGCGCACGAGCGTGATCTCGGAGGGCGCGCCGAAGCGCTTCGGCGGTCCCCAGTACCCGGTGCCGCGGCTCGTGTACACCCACAGCGTGCGCACGCGGTTCAGGCCGGCGACGAACGGCTGCTGCAGCGGGACGAACAAATTCCACGGGAAGAACTGGCCGCCGTGGGTATGGCCGGACAGCTGCAGGTCGAAGCCGGCGTCGGCCGCGGCCGGTGCCGTGCGCGGCTGGTGGGCGAGCAGGATGCGAACGGCGACGTCGTCCGGCGCGCCGGCCGCCGCGAGGTGCGGGTCGCTCTTGTGGGCGGGATTGAAATGCTGCGCCGTGTAATCCGTGACGCCGGCGATCATCAGCTTCGCGCCGCCACGGTGCCGGATCACGTGTTCGTTCAGCAGCACGCGCAGGCCCAGGCGGCGCACTTCCGCGATCCATTGCTCGGCACCGGAATAATATTCATGGTTGCCGGTGACGAAGAACGCACCGTCCGGCGCTGCCAGGCGCGCCAGCGGTTCCGTGTGCAGGGCCAGGCGCTGCACGCTGCCATCGACGAGGTCACCCGTGATGGCGATGGCGTCCGGCCTGAGCGCGTTGACCTTCGTGACGATGGCGTTCAGGTAAGGCCGGCGGATGGTCGGGCCCACGTGGACGTCGGAAATCTGCGCGATCGAATACCCGTGCAGGTCTTCCGGCAGGCCGTCGATCGGCACCTCGACCTTGACCACGCGCGCCACGCGCCGGGCGTTGATGAAGCCGATGCATGTCACGGCGAGCGCCAGCAGCGGCACCGCGACGGCGCTGTCATGGGTGAAGCCGGGGCCGCCCGCGCCGGCCAGCGCCAGGACCAGCAGCAAAAGGTCGCGCAGCAGGGTCAGCACGAAGAGGGAGGAAAACAGGCCCATCGCGAGCAAACCGGCCCACGTCAGCGGTTCGGACCAGCGCGTGCGGCGCAGGCTCGGCGCCACGAGGCCGATGCGCACCAGCGCGGCCGAGATTGCCAGCAGGATGGTCCCGGCGAGCATACCGGCCACACTGGCCCCCATGTCGGGCAACAGCCGCACACCGATGTACGCATGCAACAGCAGCAGGGTGGCAAGAATTAAAACAAAAGAACGTCGCGGCGCCATGATCGGTCAGGACAGTCGATAACCCTTCCTAGATGGGGCGGGCTGCGCCGACTGCAAGCACAAAACGTGCACCTTACCAGTTCAAAACATTTTGTTGCCGCGTTGCCATATGATCATTATAATTTGCAAACTTTCAACCCTTGAAAACGATTTCGAAAGGTCTACATGTCAATCCGCAGTAAATTGCTTGCCGCCCTGATCGGCGCTTCCTTTGCCACGTCCGCCTTGGCCTCCGTCACGTACAGCACCGGCCTCGATGCCAATCACGACGGCAAGGACGACCAGTTCACCGTCAACGGTGGCGCCGCCTACCTCGTGACCTCGACCGCCGCCGGATGGCCCGTGCTGCCGAATTCGTCGATCACGTCCGGCAAGTACATCTCCTGGGATCCGGTGCAGTCGGGCCGTAGCGCCAGCACCCTGAAGGACCAGACTTACAACTACGCATTCCAGTTCAACTGGTCCGGTGCCGCGCTGACGACCGATCTGGATTTCCGTTGGGTGTCGGACGACTACCTGACCGATATCCTGTTGAACGGCGTGTCGCTGGGTGTGAACAATCTCGGCGCCAGCGAGGTGTGGAAAATTTCGAACTCGGCCAGCGTGACCGGCCAGGTCGTCGACGGCGTGAACACGCTCCAGTTCGTGGTCAATAACACGGGCGGCGGCGCCACCGGACTGGCTGCGGACTTCACGGTCAATGGCGATGCCACCCTCGTGCAAGTGCCGGAACCGGGTTCGTTCATGTTGGTGGGCCTGGGGCTGGCGCTCATCCCGGCACTGCGCAAGCGTTCCAGCGCGAAGTAATCACGCGCACGCGGCTGTCCGACCGCACGGGGCAGCCGCGAAAAACGTTCCTTCGCCACATGTTACTGTCACAGAAGCAGATGTAATAATCTGTATTAACGCGTGGCAGCATACACGGATGTATCTATGATGATTGCATGCCTGGCGTAGTTGTGATCATCCCGATCCCCGTTGAGGCGCAAGGAACTAACCATGTTGAAGAAAAAATGCATTGGTGCCATGCTCCTGGCCGCAGCTGCCGTGTCCACCTCGGCAATGGCTGACGATCGGGGTGTGAACACGGTCGTGGGTGCACTGGCCGGCGCCGCCATCGGCGGCAGCGTGGGTGGCCGCGACGGCGCGCTCGTCGGCGGTGCCATCGGCGCGGCGGTCGGCAACTCCGTCCGCACGAACGACGACTATTACTACCGCAACCGCGGCTACGCCTACTCGGGTGGCTATTCCGGCGGCTATTACCAGTCGGCACCGGCCTACGTCGAATCCCGTCCGGTGTACGTGCAACCGCGTCCGGTGTATGTCGAATCGCCCCGCTATTACTACAACTCCCGTCCGGACGTCGTCGTCGTCGAACGGGGCCGCGGCTACGACCATGACCGCGGCGGGCATCGCGGCTGGGACCGCGACCGTGGCGGCTGGGACCGTGGCCACGACCGTGGCTGGCACCGCTGATCGTCGAACGAACTGAAAACCGCGCCTCGTGCGCGGTTTTTTATTGCGCGTTCGCGCGCAGCCCCACTGGTGCGGTCCCCAAAGCACGCGCATCCGCCTTCAGCGCAAGCCACGTCCAGATGCCGCCGGCCAGGTCGACGAGGCCGAACAGCACGATCATCGGGCTGACGAAGCCGAGCAGCGCGAACACGACGAACGCGGCACACACGAGCGCGCGGGTGCAGACCGACGCTTCCAGAAATGCCCGATGCCCGGCGCAGACCCATACGTAGATGCCGATATTGAATGCGAGGACGCCGGCGACCCGGATCCACACCTCGTGGGTGGGCGCAATCCCGAACACCGACAGCAGCACGTTCGGCGCCACGACCAGCACGGTACTGACGACGAACACGTAGACCGCGAACACCCGGGCACTGAATGTGGCTTTGGACATGGCTTCCTCGACAAGTTGTTGACACGGCAATCTTGTCGACTTTAACACGTTTTCTCCCTCCCCCCGCTACCCACCCCCAAGGCGGCATCAGGCTGCCCGTTCGGGAGGGCACATGGTCGAGGCAGGCGACATCATCACGTTGACGGCGGGCGCCTGGCGCCTGCAGGCGCCGCTGGGCGGTTCGAGCTATGGCCAGGTGTGGCGCGCGGACGCCGTGCTCGACGGCACGCCGGCCGCGGTGAAACTCGTGAACCGCGCACAGATGGACCTGGCGTTGCCGCCGCAGCGGGCCGTCTGGCGCGCAAGCTTCGAGGCCGAGATCGCCTTCCTGCGCGGCCTGCAGCCATGGGACCAGCGCCACATCGTGCGCCTGCTCGACAGCGGCGAACACGACGGCCAGCCGGCGCTGGCACTGGAACTCCTGGACGGCGACCTGGCCGCCCACCTGGCAACGCTGCGCAGCCGCGGCGACCTTCCCGGCATCGGCCAGGCCCTCGCGTGGACGGCACAAGTGAATGCCGCGCTGGCGAAGGTTCACCAGTACGGCTGGCGCTACCTGGACCTGAAGCCGGCCAACCTGCTCGTCGATGCACACAAAGGCACGCTCAAGCTCGCGGATTTCGGCACCAACCGCCCCCTGCAGGACAGGGCCGCGCACACCTACGCCGGCACCGCGGCCTGGCAGGCGCCCGAACAATTCTTTCCCGATGACGCCGGCCGCTACCGGACCGACGCGCGCAGCGATTATTTCGCATTGGGCGCCCTGCTCTACTGGCTCGTGACCGGCATCCCGCTGCGCTATTGCGCCGCCTGCGCCGACGCATACCGGACGCACGGCACGGCCGGCGCCGCCGCGCTGCGCGCACCCGCGATCCTCGCGCCCGACGAAGCCGCGCTGTTCGCCGGCCACGCCGGCGCGGACGATGCGCTGACGCTGCTGCGCGCGCTGCTGGCACCGCGTCCGGAGGCGCGGCCCCGGCACGCGCTGGAAATCAGCCGCCTGATCGCCCGCGCCGCCGCCGGCGCCCACCCGTTGCGGAGCGCCGCATGAGCCGCGGCCGGATGGCGTCCGGCGCCTTGCTCGCCGTCCTGTGCGCGCTGCAGATGCTCGCATTGCTGCGCGCGCCGGCCGCGTGGCTGCCGGCGCAGGTGGCCGTCGCGGTGGCACCCGGTGCGGCGCTGGACATCGACCACGCGGCCCTCGGCGCCCCCGCGGCGGACACCGGCCGCCTGCGCCTGGAGCACCGCGCGGACGGCACCTGGTGGGCGGCGGACGACGGCACGGGCGCCCCGCTGCGCGTCCAGGACGGCACACGTCAGCACCGCAGCGGCACTGTCGTGCTGGCGCGCGGCCAGCGGTTCCAGCTCGGCGTGCTGCGCATGCGCGTCGACGCGGCCGACGCAAACGCCGTCGACTTCGCGGCGGGCGGAACCCGCTGGCGCTACGACGGCGCGCGGCTGCGCCGCGACGGCGTACCGCAACAGGCCTGCCCCGACGCGCGCCTGGCGGATGCCTGGAACCGGATCGCGCCGCGCGCGCTGGCGTTCGGCCGTCCGCTCGTCTTCGGCGGCAATCTCGATTGCGGCAACCGCATCGCGATCGCGGGCCTGCCGTTGCACGCGGCAGGCATCGCACGCAACGAAGACGGCTTCCTGCTGAGCACCGGACCGGCCGTCCCGCTGCTGCTGGAAGACGGCCACGGCGCGGCGCTGCTGGCCGGCCGTCCGTTGCGGCTGGATACGGGGCAGACGCTCGTCGCCGGCCGCACGCGCCTGCTGCTCGCGCCGGACGGCGGCGTGCTGCGCATGCAACCCGGCGGCCACGTCGCGCTGTATGCCGACGCGCAGAAGCGCCTGCCGGCCGGCATCGCATGGACGTGGACGCGGCGCGCGGCGTGGGACCTGCCGGCACGGGCGGCCACGCCGCTGCTCGCCCTCTTTGGCCTTGCCTGCGCGGCCGCGCTGCTCGTGAACAGGAAGGCCGGCGCGGCCCTGCTGCTGGCCGGCTGCGGCGCCGTCCTGTTCTGGCTGCAGCGCACGGGCACACCCGCCGGCGCCGGCATCGGGCTGCTCGTCGCGTGGGCCGCGCTGGCGTTCGCGCTGCTGGCGCCGCGCAAACTCGAACCGGTGCTCGCCGCCGCGCTGCCGCTGCTCGCAGTAGGCCTGCTGGCCCAGCTCGACCTGGGCCTCGGCGCGCCGGACGCCGCCTGGCTGCGCCACTTCCACAAGACGGCCGCGCTGCTCGCCCTGGGCGCGGGCGCCGCCACGCTGGCGGGCCTCGTGCGTCCCGCGCGGCCGCTGCCGCAGGCGCGCATCGAACTGGCGCTGTTGCTGCTGACCGGCGCCGCGCTGCTCGCGCTGCTGCTGCAGGTCGCGTACGGCGACGAGACGGGCGTGTTCGACCTGCAGCCCGTGGAATTCGCCAAGCTGGCCCTGGCCGCGCTGTCCGCCCACTGCCTGGCGCTGGCCTGCGCCGGCGGTCCGGCGCCGGGCGGCGCGTGGCGGCGCGGCCTGCGGCTCGCGGCGCCCGCGCTGCTGTTCATGCTGCTGCTCGGCGTCGCGCTCGTGCAGGTCGACGACTATTCGCCGCTCGTCCTGCTGGCGCTGTGGGCCGGCACGATGATGCTGGCGCAGGCACTGGCCACGCGCAGGCACGGCACCGCCTGGCTGCTTGCCGGCGTGGCGCTGGCGGCCGTCGCGACGGTGGCCCTGCTGCGCGGCGCGGGCGCGGACGGCATCGCGCGCTGGGATTTCTATGCCGACCGCTTCCTCGTGTGGCTCGATCCGGGCACGCATCCGCACACGGGACAACAATTGCTGCTGGGCGCCCGTGCCATCGCGCAGGGCGGCTGGATGGGTGCGGACGGCGCGTTCGGCCTCGCGGCGCTGGGCCTCGATCCGGGGTTCGCGCTGCGCATCCCCGCCGTGCAGGACGATTTCGCCGCGTCGTTCTTCCTGGCGCGCCACGGGCTCGCGGCCGCCGTCGGCCTGTGGCTGCTGCAGGCGCTGTTCCTCGCCGCGCTGCTGCGCCTCGCCATGCGCTGCTGGCTGGCAGGCGCGAACGCGCGCGACTTCCGCGTGGCATGGCTCGCGCGCCTGCGCTGCTTCTTCCTGGCAGGCGGCGCCGCGTTCGCGTTCGGCCACTTCCTGCTCTCGTGGGGCACGAACCTCGCGATCTTCCCGGTGATGGGCCAGCCGATGAGCTTCTTGTCGGCGGGCGGCTCGCACCTGCTGTTTTTCATCTGCCCCCTGCTAGGTGCCGCTGCCGCCAGCAGCCAATCTTTAGAGGAGAACGAATCATGCCGGTCTACGTCCAACATGAAGCCCTAGGCAAGATCAACGACGTCTTCGACGCCCATGCGATCTGGCAGGCGCCCGGATTGGCCCTGTTCGCGCGCCGTCCGCTGCTGCGCGACCTGCTGGAACGCGCGCCGCGCGAGCAGCGCGGCCGCGCCGCCACCCGCTGCTTCTCGCACATCACGCTGATGCTGCCGCAGGAAGAGGTCGACGACGACCGCCACCTGACGCGCGGCGCCCGCGTGCGCGACCTCGCGGAGTCGCTCTCCGCGCTGCACCGCAAGGATTTCGGCGACCTGCTGCAGGGCGACGACGTCCGTTACCACGTCGTCGGCGCCGACCGGCTGGAGCCGGGCGAGGTCGAGGTGAAATTCGGCCATGCCGTCTACCTGCCCGCGCCGAACGAGACCGTGCAGTACACGGTCAGCGTCTCGCGCGACAGCGCCGTGTGGAAGACGGTCTGCCCCATCTACCCGAACCAGAGACTGACCCTGATCGGCCACGATGCCCACGAAGCCACGTACGCCGCGCCGGGCTGGCCGTTCGGCGCGGAAGGCGCCGTCCTCATCATCAACGACGGGCCGGACTCGCCGCTGGAAGTGCAGGTGCGCCCGAAGGACGCCTTCGATTGCAGCTACGACGCGGCCGCCGGCTACTGGACGATCCGGTCGCGCCGCGGCGCCGTCGACGCCACCGGCGCGGCACTGCGCCTGCTGCTGCGCGTGACCGCAACCGCCGCACGCCCGGCGCTGGTGAAACCCGCGTCCGCCCGCCCCGCCGTGTGGAAGCCGCGCGCCGCGCCCGATCCGGAACTGACGGCCGTGCCGCTGGCACGCACCCCGGCACCGCAGACCGTCGACGCGACGTACGCCCCCGTCACGCGCCAGCGCGTGACGCTGGCCGCGCTGGCGCTGCCGCGCCTGTCGCGCTACCGCGAGACGGGCGCGCAGGCACTGGAAATCGGCTTGAACCGCGCGTTCGTCCCCGCGGCGCAAGCGTCGGACGCCGTCATCGGCTTCGCCGTCGACGACCAGGACCAGCTGCAGGCGATCACGCAGGCCGGCCGCGAACGGATCGCGGTGCCGGCCACGTTCAGCCCCGTCGACGGCACGCGGGTGGAACTCGCCGCCTGCGCCCCCGCGCTGGCCGACCGCTATTGCGCCCTGCTCGTATTGCCGCAGCCGCCCGCGCTGCCGGTGGCGCCGGGCGCGCGCTTCACGTTCGGCCGGGGCGCGCCGATGCTCGCCGCGCTGCGCGTGCTCGATTCGCCGAACTTCCTCAGGAATGCGGCCGGCACGCCGCCGTCGAGCGCGGACCGCCTCGGCCTGTCGCGCGACGCGTTCAGCTTCGAAGCGGGACCGGACGGCTGGCTGATCGCGCGCCTGTCGCCCACGCAGGCGTTGTATCACCTGGACGAGAAGCTGGCCTTCGTCGCCGCGATCGACGCCGCCACGGCGGAACAGCCGTACCGGCTGCCGGCCGGGCACCACCTCGTCGCGGGCCATTACGTGCTGCGCTTCGATGCGTGAGGCGGCCATGACGCCGTGGCTCGTCTGGGGCGGTGCGCTGGCGGCGACGCTCGTGCTGGCCGCCTGGTGCACGCCGCGCGCGTGGTGGCGCCGGCCGAATCTGCGGGCGCTGGCCGTCGTCGCCGGCGGCACGCTCGGTTTCGGTCTGCTGTTCTCCACGCTGCTGCCGGCCGCGCCGGTGCCGGTGGCCGTGGCAGCGGCCGGTCCCGCGGCCGGTGCGCGCTACCGCGTCGTCGACGACCTGAACCTGCGCGCAGAGCGCGGCGTACGCGCCACCCGCATGCGCGTGCTGCCCGCGGGGACGATCGTCAGCACGACGGGTGCGACGGACGGCGACTGGTGGCGCGTGCGCGTGGAAGGCAGCGGCGTGGAGGGCTGGGCCAGCAGCCTGTGGCTACGCCGCACCGACGAGCGGCATTGAGAGGCGCATCGGGTTGTAGCGCACCTTGTCGACCTGCATGGGCGCCGTGCGCTCGAACCCGAGCGACTCGTAGAACGGCACGGCGAAATTCGACGAGTTCACGGTAAAGACGCCTGCGTGCCCGGGCACGAGCGCCGCCGCGCGCCCCGCCTCCCACAGCGCCCGCGCGATGCCGCGCCGCTGGTACGCGGCATCGACGAACAGGTGAAAGACGTGCGTGCCGCCGCGCACGCCGATGAAGCCGGCCAGCACGCCATCGACGATGGCCACGTGGTAGACGAAGCCGGCGTCCAGGTTGCGGCGCAGGCCCGCGGCGTCGTGCTGGGCGAGGAAGCCGGCGGCGTCCTCCGGCGCGGATTCGTGGAGAAAGTAAGTCTCGGCGGCGCGCCGCAGCAGGTCGGCGGCGGCCGGGATGTCGGCGGGGTCCAGTAAGCGTATTTGCATGAGCGACAAGATAACATGGCCGCGACCTTGTCGAAACGTCACGTTGGGAAAACCACGCGGGCGCCCCCGCCGCGTTGACCCGGCCGGGCCGCGCACTTAGACTGGCTCGATGACGACATCCAGCTTCACCCCGGCGCAGGCGGGTAATCAAGTTCGGCGCAAGGTCCCGCTGACGCAACCGCTGCGCCACGCGCGCTACCGGCACCTGTGGTGCGCCAACCTGGTCTCGAATCTCGGCACGTGGATCCAGACGTTCGCGTCGGCCTGGCTGATCGCGTCCAGTTCGCACTCGGCCTCGACGACGACGCTCGTGCAGACGTGCACGTACATCCCGATCTTCCTGTTCGCGCTGTTCGCGGGCGTCGTCGCGGACGCCGTGCACCGCCCGCAGTTCCTGTTCTTCTGTAACCTGTTCATGGCCGGCTGCGCGTGCACCTTGGCCGCGCTGGTCGCGTCCGGGCACGCGCCGCACGCCGTCGTGCTGATGGTGCTGTTTTGCCTCGGCTGCGGCTCCGCGTTCATGTGGCCCGCGTGGCAGGCGGCGATGTCCGGCCTCGTCGACCCGGACGAAGTCGAAGCTGCCGCAACCCTCAACAACCTGTCCTACAACACGGCCGCGATCATCGGGCCGGCGCTGGGCGGCGTCCTCTTCAAATGGATCGGGCCCGGCCCGCTGTTCCTCCTCAACGCGATCTCCTTCGTGGGCCTGCTCGCCATCTACCGCGCGTGGTGGCGCGACGACCGCTCGCACGTGAAGCCGTGCGCGGGCTATGGCGCGCGCCTGCGCGAAGGCGTGCATACGGCGTTCGGCTGCCCGCGCTACCGCCGCATCCTGCGCAACGTGGCCACCGTGTTCTTCGCCACCATCGCCTTCGCGGGCCTGCTGCCCGTGTTCGTGCGCGACGTGCTGCGCATGGACGCGAGCGTGTTCGGCACCCTGATGGGCAGCCTGGGCGCCGGCGCCGTGCTGGCCGCGTTCTGCCTGCCGGCGATCCGCGCCCGCGTCGACAAGACCCGGATCCTTGCCGGCGCGCTCGCCGTGTACGGCGCGATGCTGGCCATCATGCCCTTCCTGCATACGCTGGCGCTGCTCATCCCGCTGATCGTGTGCGGCGGCATGGCCTGGTCGGCCGTCGTGTCGACCCTGAACGCGGCCGCGCAGCTGTCGTTCCCCGCGGACGTGCGGGCGCGCACCCTGGCGATCTATCTCGTCGTGATGGCGGGCGGCTACACGGCCGGCAGCCTGTTCTGGGGCCGCGTGGCGGACGCCTGGGGCGTGCGGTTCGCGATGACGGCGGCCGGCGCCTGCGTCCTCGTCAACGCCGCCGTATTAATGACGGGTAGGCGGCAAAAGCCCATCTGATCGGAGCTTGGTCATTTGGCATTTGCGGTTAGAGTAACCGGATGCCGATTTCTCACTTCATTGCCGGGCTGCGCTTCGCCCCCCTGGACGTCGCCGCATGCTCCTGCCTGGGCGCCGGCCCGCGCCTGCGTGCGGAAAACCAGGACAACCTCCTGCTGATCGACGCGGACGGCCATGCCGCGTGGCTGCAGGACCAGGCCGTGCAGCACCGGCACCTCCCCGGCTGGCGTCCCGGTCACGCGCGCCTCGCCGTACTGGACGGGATGGGCGGCCATGGCCACGGCCGCGAAGCCGCGGAAGCCGTCGTCGCCGGCCTGCTGGCGCTGCCGCCCTGCACGACCGGCACCGAGCTGGCGCGCCGCCTGGACGCGCTGCACGCGGACCTGCAACGCCATTTCGCCGACGCGCCCGGCCCCCGCCCCGGCACCACGCTCACCCTGCTGGAATTGCGCGCGGACGACGTCCCGCTGCTGTACCACGTGGGCGATTCGCGGCTGTACGAGATCCTGCCGTCGCGCGCGGCGCCGCTGACGGTCGACCACGTCCCCGCCACCGCGTACGCGATGGCCGGCCTGCTGGGCGAAGCCGACTGGTGGCGGCAGGTGCATGGCGAACACCGCCCGCAGATCGCCCAGGCCTTCCTGCTCGGGAATGCGTTCGCCGACCCGACGCGGCTGAACGATCCGCTGTTCGAGTTGTCGCCGCTGAACCTGCCGTCCTGGCTGTCCGGCCTGGCAGACCGCCGTCCGCTCGAGCTGCGCCCGGGCGGCACCTATTTGCTGGCGACGGACGGCCTGTGGTCCTGTTCGGACCCGCACGGCTGGGTCGGGCAATGGCCGCAGCTGCTGGCCGGCCCCGCGGATGCCGCCGCGATGCTCCGTGCCCTGCTCGCGGCCTACGAGGCCCATCCGGCCGCGTTCTTTTATCCGGACAACGTCAGCGCGATCCTCATCCGCGTTCCCGGCGCGGCGCGGGACGAGACCGCATTACCCGGGACATGACTGTGGTAAATAGTGCATCTTGGAAAAAAGTCTTGCTGAACTATGAAATCCGCGCGCCGCGCTACGCTACAATCGCGTAAGCTGGGTCCCCATGCTCCGAACGGATAACCACCCATGAAGCGTTGCAGCAGTCCCGATCACCCGCATTGCACCGTCTGGGTCGCCCCGGGCGAGGCGCAGTGCGCGCACGGCCACCGCCAGCCTTCCGCCGCAGTCGATGTGCTCGGCTCCAGCTTCGAGATGCTCAAACGCGTACGCGCGGAGACGCCGGCGCGAATGCCGGCGGCCATCCACGCGCAGCCGCCCCGTCCGCACCTGCACGTGAGCGGCTTCGACCCGCGCGCGGCCGGCGGCCGCCAGGCCATCAAGCTGGAACTGCGGGGCATGCCGGACGACGCGCCCGCGCAGCTGACCCTGCTGATCGAATCGAAGCTGTTGCCGCTGGGCGCAGGCCAGCTGCAGTTTGCCCGCACCCTGCGCGGCGACTGGCGGCCCGTGTTCGTGGAATTCTCGTCGCGCGGGCGGGAACATGGCCAGTACCGCGTCGACCTGGAGATCCATGCGCGCCACCCGGCCCGCACCTGGGTGGCCACGCTCGTGCTGCTCGTGCCGCGCCCGGATGCGTCCCTGGGCGAGATCCACCAGACCTATCTGTCCACGCATAAAAACGTGCGCATCAGCGCGGACGATGCCGCCATCGCCCGGGTGCAGGGCCTGGCCGGCGGCGGCGCGATGGACATCGACATCCAGGCCCGCAACGCGTCCATCGCCCAGCTGAACCTCGACGGGAGCGCCGGCGGCAAGGTCGCGGTCGGCCTGCCGACCATCGCGTGGGACGAGGACCTGATCGAGATCGACCTGCCGGCAGAGCGGCCCGCGCATCCGTGCCCGGCGAGCACCGCCTGCCTCGTGTACGCGGAACCGGACGCCGGCGCCCAGCGCCACGTGCGCCTGTTCGCGCTGGACGAATGCGTGCTGGGCCGCCATGAAACCGCCGGCGCCGAGGCCGACCTGCTGCTGGAACACTTTGGCGAGCACGGGCCCGAGCGCGACGGCCTCACGCGCCGGCTGTCCGCGCGCCACGCCGTCATCCGCCCCGCGCGCGGCGGGTTCGAGATCGAGGACGTGTCGCGCTACGGCCTGCTGCTGGACGGCGCCTGGCCCGGCAAGCACGTGCCCGTCCCCCTGCGCCTCGGCATGCGCATCGAATTGACGGCCAGCATACGCGGCGTGGCGACGTTCGTCGTGACGGCGCTGCACGCGCATGCACTGACCCTGCACCGCGTGGACGCCGGCGGCGCCGCGGAGTGTTTCGTGCTGCTGGCGCCCGGCGTCGTGCCCGAGCCGGCAGCCGCGGGTACCGGCGCCCTGCCGCGTGCGGCGGGCATGCCGATCCTGTTCCACCGCGACGGCGGTTTCTGGCACCTCGACCCGGCCAGCGGCCAGGAAACCCCGATCGGCCCGGCGACCGTGCTGGACCGCCTCGCCCGCTTCACGGGCCGCGTACGGTTCGCGGCGAGCCCGCGTCCGGACGAGCATACCGAACGCACGGGAGAGCGCCGGCGCCTGTACGCCCGCCTGCTCGACGCTTAGATCAACCCGGTCGCAGGATCAGGAAGATCAGCGCCGCGCCGGTCAGCAAGACGGCTTCCAGCGACAGCACGATGAACGGGATCTGGATATCCTTGGGAATTCGCATGATCGCCTCCTCGTTTGCAGAGTGCGATTCATTATGCGCCGGTGCGAAGATTTCCGCTGCGTATCGTGTTGGCTACATCAGGTCGCGTACGATACGAAAACCGACGATGTCGTTCGACAGGGCGGCCGAAAAGCCGTTGCGCAGCGCCGAGCGCAGGTAGCGCGGGTTGTACAGCCAGGAGCCGCCGCGCAGGATGCGCCGTGCCTGGTCGCCGCCTTCTTCCCACGCGGAACCGTCGAGCGGCGCGCCATCGTAATTGTCGTGGACGACGTCCTGCACCCATTCCCACACGTTGCCGTGCATGTCGAACAGGCCCCAGGGGTTGGCGGCGAACTTGCCGACCGGCGTCGTGCCGCGCCGGTATTCGCCGCGCGGGCCGCCGTTGTACGTGAAATTGCCGTCGTAATTCGCCTGGTCCGTCGTGATCCTGTCGCCGAACGAGAACGCCGTCTTCGTCCCGGCGCGGCACGCGTATTCCCATTCCGCCTCGCTCGGCAGCCGGTACGATTTGCCCGTCGCTTCGGACAGCCAGCGCACGTAGCGGATGGCGTCGAACCAGTTCACGCCCACGACGGGATGGCGGTCCGTCTGCGTGAATCCGGGCGCGTCCCAGTCGGTTTCCCCGCTCGGCCGCCAACCGGTGCTGGCCACGAACACGCGCCACTCGCCGACCGTCACGGGATAGCGTCCCATCGCGATCGGCTTCTCGATCCCGACCCAGTGCTGCGGCAGCTCGCGCGCCAGCCAGCCCGGCTGCGAGCCGGCGTCCATCGCGATCTTCCGTTCGTGCTCGGGAGAGCCCATCTGGAAGCGGCCCGTCGGCAGCAGCACGAGTTCCGGTCCCCTGGCGTCGCCGCCCAGGAAGCGGTCGCGCAGCACGCCTTCCGTGTCGGCGACGGGGCTGGCGGGCGTGGGCATCAGCTGCGTCAGCACGGCCTGGGCGCGTGCAGCTTCCTCGAGCCGCGCGCGCTTCTGTTCCGCGATGTACGCGGCCGCCGCCTTGGCCTGCACCAGCTTGCGCAGCGCTTCCTCGCGCTCCAGTCGCGCCTTTTCCGCTTCCGCCGCGCGCCGTTCCAGCAACTGCTGGCGCAGCGCTTCCTTGCGTGCCGCACGCGCGGCTTCCGCGGCCAGCTTCGCAGCCCGCTCCTGTTCGCGGCGCTGGCGGTCCAGCTGCGCTTTCGCCGCCGCTTCCGCCTGGGCCTGCGCCAGCTTGCGCGCCGCCAGTTCGCGCGCGGCGCGCTCCTGTTCGATGGCGTCCGCAGCAAGCCGCGCCGCCTCGTCGACGACCGGCGCCGCCTGCAGCCGCGCCAGCAGATCCGTCACGCTGGCGGGACGCTGGCCTGGATCCTGCGCGAAGGCGGCGCGCAGCACGGCCCACTGCGCGTCGTTCAGCACCGCCGGCCTTGCCGGAGCGGCACCGGCGGGCAACGCGCCGGTCAGCATCTGGTACAGCATGACGGCGACCGCATACACATCCAGCCCACGATCCGGCACACCGCCGGTACCGCTGGCTTCCGGCGCGCGGTAACCCGCCGTGCCCGAGCTGGCCGGGGCTTCCAGCGCGAGCCCGCCGGCACGGGCGCGCGCCGCTATGCCGAAGTCGAGCAGCTTGACGTCGCCGCCGCGCGAGAGGAACACGTTGGCGGGCTTGATGTCGCGGTGGACGAGGTGATGCCGCTCCCACGCGTAGTCCAGTGCCGCGGCCACGGGCGCCAGCACGTCCAGCGCGCGTTGCAGGTCGAGCCGGCCCGTGCGCGCCAGCAGCGTGTCGAGGTCCTCGCCTTCCAGGCACTCCATGATGATGAAATAGCTGCCGGTCGCCGGGTCCTGCGCCCAGTCGTACACGCGCACGATGTGCTGGTGCGCCAGCTGGCGCGCGCGCGCCGCTTCCTCGATCAGCAGCTTCGCGTGCAGCGAGTTTTCCGTGAGGCGGGGCGGCAGGATCTTCAGCGCCACCTGGGCGCTATGGCCCAGTTCCGCGTGCGTGGCGAGGTCCGTCGCCTGCCACACCTCGCCCATGCCGCCCTGCGCGATCAGGCGTTCCAGGCGATAGCGGCGGTTCACCGGCCCCACTTCCTGCGTGGCCATCAGGCCGATCTCGGTGCCGGCGCGCACGGGCGCGTCCAGCGGCGCGTCTGCCGGATAGGCGGCGTCGAGGATCGCGTTCTTGCGGCTGTCGAATTCCTGGCGGCTCAACAGGCCGTCTTCGTGCAGCGCGCGCAGTTCGCGCAGCTTGTCGATCGCCGTCTGCATCATCCCCGCGCCGGCAGAGGCGCGCCGCACGTTCCGCAGAACCGGTCGCCGGCCTGGGCGCCGGCGTGGCGGCAGGTCGACCCCGCAATCAGCGCGCTGCCCAGTTGCGCCTGCGTGGCCAGCGCCGTCTTGTTCACGTCGTTCTGCAGCGCGAGCAGTTCCAGCTGGTGGCGCCGTTCGCGTTCCAGTTCCGCGTCGCGCCGCGCGCGCTCCCGTTCGACCTGTTCGTCGGCGAGGCGCGACGACGTCAGCGCGGCCAGCTGTTCCGCGCTCATGCCGGCCTGCGTGCGCGCCTTCAGCACGTCCGCCAGCAGGGCGGCATTCGTTTCGCCGGCCAGCACCAGTTTCGTCGTGTCGTCCACGGCGCCCAGCGTCTCCATGCGGCGCAGCTCGTGCGCGCGCTCGGCGCCGAGCAGCTCGGCCTGCAGCACGGCGCGCGACTCCTCGCCGTCCAGCGCCACCCGCTGCAGCGCCGCATCCGCCTCGATCGTGCGCAGCAGCTTTTCGTGCTGGGCCAGCGCGTCGGCCTGCGTGCCGTCACGGCGCAGCGCTTCCACGCGCTGGCGCACGGCTTCCACTTCGACGGACTCCTCCCGCTCCGCCGCCCGCAGCCGCGCCGCATGCTCTTGCGCCTCGATCTCGCGCATGCGCCGCGCCGCGTCTTCCTCGGCCGCGTGCAGGCGCGCCAGTTCCGCGCGCTGGCGGGCCGCGTCCTCGATGCCGCGCGCCTGCTCGATCTTGTTCTTGATCTGCTGTTGCAGCAACTGGTGCGTGAAGCGCTGCGCGGCCACCGTGCGCGCCTGCGCCGCATCCTGGCGCGCCAGCGCAACCTCTTCGCGCATGCGCACGGCGGCCAGTTCGCGCAAATGCGCCCATTCCGTTTCCTGGTCGGCGCGCGCACCGCGTTTCTGCGCGAGTTCGTGTTCCAGCTCGGCGACGAGGTCTTGCGCGCCACGTTCGATGGCGTGCTTGCGCGAGCGGGACTCGACGATGCGGCCATACAGCTCGATCTCGCGGGCACGGATCGCCTGTGCGCGCTCGGCGTTCTGCAGGCTCATCTCCGCGCGCTCGATGCCGGCGCCCTGGCGCAGTTCCGCGCGCCGGTGCGCGAGGCGCGCCTGGCTTTCCTCGCGCGCGATGCGGCGCCATTCGTCGTCCGAATACAGCTCATCCAGCTGGCGCGCATGCTCGACCTTCACCCGCTGCTCGTCGACGGCAAGCCACAGGCTGCCGATGCGGGCGCGGTTGGCGTCGAAGCGGTCGTGGCGCAGCGCCAGCGTCTCCACGCGGACGATGGCCAGGCCGTAATCGGCGAGCAAGGTGGCGAGGCCGCCCTGCAGGTGCTGGTCCAGTTCCGGCCGCAACTCGCGCTGCCCTGCCATCTCGCGCAGCGAACGGGCGGCGACGAATTCCCCCGCCAGTTGGCGCACGGGCTGCAACAGGAGTTCGCGCAGGTGGTCGGCTTTCACGGTGCCGGGCATCGTCATGAAATGGCGCGCGAACGCGGGCACGCTCTCGATCCGCACGGACAGCGCCAGCCGCGCGGAGACCTCCAGGTGCTCGGCGCTGGCCAGGCCGTCCAGCTCGAATTCCACGGGCAGCGCGCTGCTGCGCGTGACGAGGATTTCCGCATGCTGGTCGCGCAGCAGGTGGTTCAGGCGGGTGAAGAAACCTTCGATCTCGTACTCGCCCTGCGGCACCTCGGTCGCCTGCTCGCCCTGCAGGATGTACGCACGTGCCGTGGCGGGTACGCGCAGCGTCTTGACGAATACGCCGGACAGCGCGCGCACGCCGAAGAACACCGCGAGTTCGTCCGGCCCCGGCACCCAGCGGTTCTCGACCAGCACGGGCGCATGGCGCGGTGTGCCGAGCATCAGGCCGCAGGCGGCGCAATAGCCGTCCGCCGCGCCGTTCCCATGAGAACAGCGCGGGCACTTTGCCCCACCCAATCCAAACATCCGCAACATCGTCGACTCCTTCCGGCTCACCCTGCAAGCCTACATCAAATGATTCCGATCCGCTCCGCGCACGCCACGCTCGCGCCGCGCGCACGGACGTCGTCCGCGAAGCCGGCCGGCAGCGCGTCGCGCCACGCATGCGGCAGCACGATGCGGTCGCCGGGCCCCGCTTCGCGCAGCAGCAGCGCGCATTTGGGCGCGAGGCCGTCGACCGCGTCCACGCGGCCCGCATGCCACGCGTCCGAGCAACCCGTCGCCAGCAGCCGGGCGCGCGGGATGAAGTCGCGGCCGCGCGCGATGCGGTCGGCCAGCACGAGCGCCAGTTCGTACGAACGGCCGGCGAAGGCGGCGTCGCTGAAACGCACCGTCGTCCGCCAGCGCCCAAGGCCCCGGCCGTCGAAGTGGCGGGCACCGGCCAGCGTCTGGCGCACCGCCAGCTGGCGCGCCGCGTCCGCGCCCGGCACCGCGATCGTCTGTTCCTCGTCCACCCGTTCGCCCTCCAGCGGATGGACGCTCACCTCGACCCAGCCGAGGCCATCGCCCTCTCCCCCGCTGTGCAGCGGGAACCACGCGCGGGCGCTGGACACGCGCGCGCCCGGATCGGGGTGACCGTCCAGCTGGCCCAGGTGCGACAGGCCGTCCGGGCCGCCCAGCAGCGCGTCCGGCGACGCATCCGCGACGTCGTGTCCATCCAGGCGGCCCAGCTGCCACGCATCCGACCAGCCGTTGGCGACGACGTCGCCGCGTCCGTGCCACACGCCGCGCACGAGGCGGTCGGCCAGCACGAAGGCCAGTTCGCAGTCGCGTCCAATCGGCGCGCGGTCCACGCCGAGCACGACCTGGTCGCGGCTGTCGATCTTCGCTTCCGTGTGGCGCGCGAGGCGCACCACTTGCTGCAGCCGTTCGGCCAATGCCGCGTCGCCCGGCACCGTGCACTTGACGTCCGCGCGGCCCGCGCGTTCGCGCCGGGTGGCCGTCACGGTGAGCAGCGTGCCGTCGGGCAGGCGCGTGCGGCAGATCGCTTGCGCGGGCGCGCTCATTGGCCCACTCATGCGGCCTCCGCAGCGTGTTTCGCCGCGCGCCGCCCGGCGCAATCGGCTTCGAGGTTGGCGACGATGCGCTCGGCCTCGTCGTACAGCGCGGCGAGGCGCTCGCCTTGCGCACCTTCGAGGCGGGCCAACAGCGCCCACGCCTCGTCCAGCGCGACGGTGGCGCGGCGGCTGTGGCGCATGCGGCGCAGTTGTTCGTCCAGCGCGAGCGGCTGCCCCGGCGCGGCCAGCATGAGGGCGGGCATCGTCGTGATCTCGACGGACAGGCGGTCCAGGCGCTGCAGCAAGGCCTGCTGCTGGCGGAACTGTTCCTGGCCGTTCGGCAGCGCGCCGAGGCGCAGGCCGCACATCAGGCAAGGCAGTTCGAGGAACAGGCGGCGCAGCGACTTCGCATCGGCCAGGTCCGGTACGACCTTGTCCGCGACGGGTGCGGGCGCCACCGGAACGGCGCGGGCAGCCAGTTGCGCCGCATAGTCGACGCCCTCCAACTCGACGGGCACGCAATCGTCCACGGTCAGGCCGAAGCGCAGGTACAGCAGGCGGTTCAGGCCCTGGCGGAACGCGTTCCACTCGTCGATGTCCGCGCACGGCGGCAGGTCCAGCGCGCCCTGCTCCAGCGCGCTGCGCACGGCGTTTTCCACTTTCACGCCCAGCGCGGCCAGGTCGACGCGGCCATCCGCTTCGGCGGCCAGGTACAGGTCGAAGCGCTTGCCCGCGGCGGCGGGGTCCTGCGGGTCGATGGCGAACGTCGTGCGCAGGCCGATCTCGGGCGCCTGCGCGTACGGGACCACGTCGATCGTGTACGGGCCAGGGTGGAATGCCCAGGCGAGTTCGCCGGGGCGCAACTCGACCTTTTTCCCGGCCGGCGTCGTGGCGCGGCGCGGGCGGCCGTCCGCGTCGACGATGACGACGGGGCAGCCCGGCGGCGCGCCGCAGCCGGGAGACAGCGGCAGCGCGACGGCCGTGCGCCCCAGGGCGCAGGCGTCATGCACGGGCGCGGCGCGCTTGAAGAATGGGATCATGGTGTGTCCGCCTCCAGCGGTTCGACGGTGAAACGGGCGCCACGCGCCTGCAAGTGTTCATGAGGCGGCGCGGCGAACGGCCAGGCGGCCTCGCACTCGCCGTCCGCATCGAGCTGGCCGGCGAGCACCACGGCGCCGGCGCCGTCCACGACGCGCAGCGGCGCGCGCGCCACCAGCAGCGCTTCCGCGAACGGGGCCTGCGGCGCCAGTTGCAGGATCGCGCGCCAGCCGCCCCCGGCGGGGACGAAGTGCAGGGTCCACCAGCCGTCGTCCGTCACGATCGCATCGTGCGTGCCGGTGCTCGCGGCCCGCAGCGCACCGCGGCTGCCGCGCCAGGCCGTCGATGCGGCGGCGCGGCGTGCCAGCGCGAGATGACGCAGCCGGCGCACGGTCAGCGGCGACGCCTGCAATGCGGCCCGTTCGCCGGACGTGAGCGGCCGGCTGCCGTCCAGCGCGGCGGCCAGCGTGGCGTCGTCCAGCATCAACCGGTCGCCGTCCTTGCGGCGGGCCAGCAGCAGGGCTTCCTGCAGCCGGCGGGCGGTGTTCTCGTTGCTATGCATCGCTTCCTCGCTTCGTGTCAAAGGCGGCCGTCAGCCGGGCGATCGCGGCGTCGCGGCGCTTGCGCAGCGTCGGCAGCGACACTTCCGCCAGCGCCGCCAGCTGCTGCATCGTCGGCAGCGCGCCCGTGGCCGGGTCGCGCCACGCGTCCGGGTACGCATCGTCATCCGGGCCCAGCAGCTTCGCGTACACGGCCAGCCCCACCGGCAGCCCTTCCGCCGCCAGCAGGCCGTCCACCGGCGCCTGCGCAACATAGCCGGGGGGCAGTGAAACACTCAGCGCCAGCGTCTCCAGACGGGGATCCGCTTCTTCCGGCACCGGCTCGGGTTCCGGTGCCGCGTCGTCGAGCGCATCCTGCTGCGCTTCCAGGATGCGATCGTGGCCGGGCGTCGCTACGCCGGGCGTCGCCGCGCTCTCCGATTCCTGCAGCACGCGCCAGTAATCCTCCACCCAGACCGACGCGTCGTCCAGGTCCTGCAGCCAGTCCTCGTCGCGGTTGGCCGACAGTTGTTCGTACTCGCCGATCTCGCGCAGCATGGCGGCGATCCGCTCGGGGCTCGTCTTCAGGCTGGCGAAGCGCTTGGAGCGCGTGTGCAGCGGGCCGGGGCCGCCGCCGAACTCCTCCAGCGATGCGCTCCAGCGCAGGATCCACTCGGCGCGGCAGTCGTGGATCGTGCGCAGCTGGCGCACTTCGATAGGGTCGGCGCCGTCGGCGATCTCGCGGCCGAGGATCGCGCCGACCTGGTCCCGGTGTGCGCGCCAGTTGGCGAACAGCCGGGCGATGTCGTGGTACGCCGTATCCAGCATCCGGTACGCGTACATCCGGTTCGGGCTGCACGGGCGGCCGCAGGCGGCCTGGTAGTTGTCGGCGTCCACGCGGTCGCGCAGCACGGCGTACATGTCGTTCACCTTCTTGCGCAGCAGTGCATCGCCCGGCGCGCCTTCCGCCAGGGCGGTGCACAATGCGTCCCAGTCGGCCGGACGGGCGCGCAGCTCGACGACGAGCGTCACCGCCAGTTCGTACACGGTGTCGCCGTAGCCGTTGCCGGCCGCCCGGGCGCGGGCGCCGTGGCGCTGGGCCAGCAGCTGGTCCGTCATGCGTTCTACGTAGCTGTCCAGGTCCGGATGTGCGGCATCGAGACCGCGCAGCGCGGCGAGCGAGCACTGTCCCAGCAACTTGCGCACTTCTTCCCAGCCCGGTTCCTGGTACCGGGTTCCCGGCAAACGCATAAATCCTCTTCGATGTTCGGCCGCTAATGGCAGGACCGTAACAGATCATGCCACAGAAACACATCGTACAGGCGCGCAGATGAGTGGCAAATACCCCTCAATTCGACCCGTTGCCGGAGAGTGCCCCCAGGACGGCCGCCGCGACCGGCGCCGCATGCTCCCCGCCGGTCGCTTCCGAACGGCTGACGAACACGGCGACGGCCAGCCGGTGGTCCTGCCCCGGCACGCTGCGCGGCTCCAGCCAGCCCGTGAACCAGACCGTCGCGAGCGCCCCGTCGCCCACCGGCGCCGTTCCCGTCTTGCCGGAAAGACCACGCCGGATACCGGACAAGGCCGGCGCGCGGAAGGCACCGGCCGCCGTGCCCATGTCGACGACGCCTTTCATGCCGGCGCGGATGCGGTCCAGGCGCACGCCCAGCACCGGTCCATTCGACGGCGCGGCAGGCTTGCCGTCGAGTTCTCCCAGCAGGTGCGGCACGATCGCCCTGCCCTGGCCGACGGCGCCCGCCACGAGCGCCATCTGCAGCGGCGTCGCCTGCATCCGCAGGCCGATCGCCATCTGGCGCAGCTCGTGGCGCGTGTGGACGGGGTCGATGGCGGCCGGCGTCGTCTGCAGGGCGTCCCACGTCGACCAGGCAAAATCCGCCGGCAGCAGGCCGCCGTCCAGCCGCAGCGCCTGGCCGAAGCCGAGCCGGCGCGCCATCGCGACGACCGGGCGCACCGGGTCCAGCGCGCCCGGGTCGAGCGGCTGCAGGTCGGGCACGCCGCCATCGGGCCGGCCGAGGAGACTCCGGTCGGACAGCTCTCCCGTCCACGCGAACCACGTGTTCAGGCTGTAGGTCAGCGCCTGCGCGAGGCCCAGGCGGCCGTCCTGGGCGCGCCGGTCCAGGCCCTGGTCGCGGAAATTCGTGATGCGCGCCCGGCCGTCGACGGGATACGTGGCCGCATCGGTGCGGAACGCGAAACCCCGTTCGTGCGCGGCGGCATTGATGCCGGCGAGCGGCAGGCCGTCCAGCAGCGCGTCCAGCTGGCGGTCGGACTTCGCCGCCAGCTCCAGGCCGAGGGCGCTGACGATCTTGAACGTCGAGCCGGGCGCCCGCTCGGCGCCGCCGTCGTGCTGCAGCGCGGGCAGGCGCAGCGGGCTCGCGGCCGGGTCGACGCGGTCGAAGTCGCGCGCCTCGCGCCAGTTCTCGTTCGTCACGGCCGGCATGCCCGCCCCGGCCGCGGCGAGGATGGCGCCCGTTTCCGTGTCGAGCAGGACGACGCCCGCCTGGCGGCCCGCCGGCACCGGTCCCGCGCCGCCGCAGGCCTTGCCGTCCCAGTGGCCGCGCCGCATGGCGATGCAGTCGAGCGCCGCCTGCGCGGCCGCCTGCAGGCGCAGGTCCAGCGTCAGGCGCGCGGCGTGCCGGTCGCCCGGCACCCGGCCGAGCAAGGTGGCGACGCCGCCCGTCTGGCCCGCGCGCACGCCCAGCATGGTGGCGAGGCCGGCCGCGCGCGCCGCGTCCGTCGGGGTGCCGTCGCGCCACAGCGGGATGCCATTGCGGTCGGCCAACGCGACGTCGGCCAGCGGCGCGGACGGGCGCGACGTGGCCGGACCCAGGGCCTGCCATGCGAGACGGCCGTCGCGCACGACGAGATGGCGGTAGCGCGCGTCGCCCGGCGTGGCCAGGGCGCCCTGCGCCAGCGGTTCCGCGTCGATCACGATCTCGCCGGCGTCGGGCAGCAGGTCGAGCACCTGCACCTCGTCCGGCGCGATGCACGCGCGGCCGTCGCAGGCGGGCTGCGGATCCCTGAGCAACCGGGCGCCCGTCACGTGGCGCAGGCGACCGGCCAGCATCAGCCGGATACTTGCCGTCCCGTCGGGTACCGCCAGGCGCAGCCGCGCGGCGCTCCCGTCCGTCGGCCATGCGCCCACGCGCTGCCACGGCGCCCAGCCCTGCGGCAGCCGGGCGAACAGCCGGGCGGTGGCCGGGGGCATGTCGTCGGCCAGCGGCACGGGCACCGTGGCCGTTCCCTGCACGGCTTCCGCGCGCCACGTGGCCGTCACACCGGCCGGCAGGCGCCACGCGAGCAGGCGCCGCTCGGCATTGAAGATGCGGACCTGTTCGCGCACGAAATCGCCGTCGGCGCGACGATACAACCGTTCCAGCAGCCGCAGCGCGTCGCCGTCGAGATTCACGCCGTCCCACGGCGTCCTGCCGGCCGCGCGCCACGCGGCAAGATCCGGCGGGGCCAGCTCGGCCAGGCCGTTCGCGCCCAGGCGCACGAGACCCTTCGCCTGCAACTGCGCGAACAGCTGCTCGTCCTCCATGGCCGGCGCCGGCGCCGACGGCACGCGGTAGTTGCCCGGCGCCAGCGTCGTCTCGACGGGGCTGCCCTGCGCCGGCAGGGCGACAACCAGCGCGCGTGGCGTGGGTGCGGGGCGGTAGAGCTGGACGAGGAGTTCGCCGGCGGCCGGACATGCTGTGCTCGCCCGGTGGCGCAGCCGCAGCGCGCCGTCGCGCCACGCCAGCCAGCCTTCGCCGCCCGGCGCCACCCGGGCCGTGGCGCCGACCCATTGCGCAGGACCGTCCCAGCGCACGTCCAGCGGGGATCCCGCCAGGCCGTCGACGCGCACGCGCGGCATCGGGCCTGCCGCAAGCAGCAGGTTGCGCGGCGCGGTCAAGGCGGCCACGTCGGCGAACGTCCACCCGATCCGCAGCGGCAGCAGGCGGCCGGGATGCGTGCGGTCGGCGAGCTGGTCGCACAGGTCGACGCGCTGCGCCGCGCCGGCGCGCATGCCGGACAGGATGAGCAGCGACGCGCCGCCGTGCGTGCGCACCGTCACGCCCGGCGTGCCGGGCACCGTGAACGCGACGCCCGGCAGCACGGCCGTCAGGCGCGACGCGCCGTCGCCCGGTAACGCCTCGCCATCCGCGGCCAGCCAGCGCGCGTGCACGACGATGAGCGCGGCGCCGGCCACGGCCAGCAGCACGCAGCCGGCCGTCAGCCAGCGCAGCGGCGCGGGTCCCCGTGCGCGTGGCCGGGCGACCGCATGCGTACGCGTGGCGGCACGCAGGTTGCGCGCACGCCGCAAGCGCGTCCGGTTGGCCGCGACGGCCTCGACGAGCGTTCCGATCATCGCTGGGTTCTCCCTCGTTGTGTTCGCGTGCGCCTAGCCGGGGGCGGATGAAAGCCGGTCCCGCCTATCTGCGCTTCATCCTGCGTTTCGTGCGGTTCGTCGCACGCAGGTGGAGACCTTGAACCCTTGTGGCTACAGTACACACATCGACAAGCGCTTAATCACCCAACCCCGAGGAGAGCATCATGAACGTCATCAAGCACATGGAAGCCGCCTTCATCGTTGCACTGGGCGTGGCCGCCGCCGGCAGCGTGGCACTCGACAGCGTCAAGCCCGCACAGGCCACCGCGCCGGTCCTCGCCACGACGGCCGGCATCCCGGTCGTGCACGTCACCGCCAAGCGCCTGACCCCGGCCGAGAAGCAGCAGATGCTGGCGCTGGAACGCGTGCGGAGCCGCGCATGATGCGCACGGCGGGGATGGCCGTTGCTGTCCCCGCACACAATCTGTTTCAGATGTAAGTAACTGCTTCAACTGCTGAATCGCTCCGCCCGCCACGCTATATTGGTCACATCCGAAGTCCGGATTGGAGACCGACATGAAACGCCTCACGCTTGCCGCCTTGATCGCCATCGGCGCCGCCGCCGCACCGCTTCCTTCCATGGCTTACAGCAATGTCAGCCTGACCATCAGCACCGCCCCGCCGGCCCCGTTGTACGAGCGCGTCCCCGCGGCGCGTCACGGTTATGTGTGGGCACCCGGCCACTGGGAATGGTCCGGCCGCCGCCACACCTGGGCACCGGGTTACTGGGTCGCCGAGCGCCCGGGCTATGTCTACCGCGCACCGGCCTGGTATCAGGGCAATGGCGGCTGGTACATGCAGCCCGCCGCCTGGACGCCGTACGGCCCCGACCGCGACCGCGACGGCGTGCCCGACCGCTTCGAGCGCCGCCATGACCGCGGGTACGACCGTCCGTACTACGGCGGCCGCGAGTATTACCGAGGCCGCGACCGCGACCGCGACGGCATCCCCGACCGCTACGAACGCGGCGGCCGCCGCTGGGACGAAGACCGCGACCGCGACGGCGACGGTGTGCCGAACCGCTGGGATCGCCGGCCGGACAATCCCTACCGCCGCTAACTCGGACAACAGCGCCGCCCGGCGCTGTTTTTCTTTGTAGTATCCTGTCGGCATGAACGATTTTCCCGACCTGGACCGGATCGCCTACAAGGCCGAGCGCGCGGCCAGCCTCCGCCTGGCCCTGGCCGAAGGCCTGTCCGCCGGCCAGGCGCTGCGCCGGACGCTGGAACTGGCCGCCGGCGCGGCCGGCCTCGCCGCCCTCGTCGAGGTGCGCACGGGCTTGCTGGCCGCGCAGGCGGCGCGCGACGCGGCACGGGCGTCAGCGAAGGCCGCCGCATCCGCCAAGCGTGACCCCCAGCCGACCGCATGGCGCGCGTGGTTCGACGGCTCCGCCAAGCCGAACCCGGGCCGCTGCGGCATCGGCGTCCGGATCGAAGGACCGGATGGCGTGCTGATCGAGCTCGCCCGACCGGCCGGCCACGGCAACAGCAGCGAAGCGGAATACCGCGCGCTGATCGCGCTGCTGGAAACGGCCGTCGCCCACGGCGCGCACCCGCTGACCGTGCATGGCGACAGCCGGGTCGTGATCGACGACGTGACCGGCCCCGACCTGTACGCCGCGCCCGCCCTCGCCGGCTACCGCGCCCGCGCGCTGGCACTGCTCGGGCGGTTGCCCGACGTGCGCCTGCGCTGGGTGCCGCGCCACAAGAACACCGGGGCCGATGCGCTGTCGCAGCGCGCCCTCATTTCGTTAGAGACCGATGCAAGCACTCCATCCTGAACTTGAAAGCTGGCGTCCCCGCCTCGCCCAACTGGCCGCACAGGCCGTCGCCGACCAGGGCCCCGACGGCGCCCATGACCTGAACCACTTCGAACGCGTCTGGCGCAATGCGCAGGCGCTGCTGGCGCACCATGACCAGGCCGATCCTCTCGTCGTGCTGGCCGCGTGCTATCTGCACGACCTCGTCAACGTGCCGAAGGACGATCCGCGCCGCAGCAGCGCGTCGCGCCTGTCGGCCGAACTGGCGCGCGAGCGGCTGGCGGCGCTCGGCTTCCCGGCCGGCAAGCTGGCGGGCGTCGCCCACGCGATCGAGGCGCACAGCTTTTCCGCCGGCATCCCCGCGACGACGCTGGAGGCGCGCATCGTCCAGGACGCCGACCGCCTGGACGGTCTCGGCGCCGTCGGCCTCGCGCGCATGTTCTATATCGCCGGCCGCATGGGCAGCGCCCTCGCCCACGGCAGCGATCCGCTCGCGCTGGACCGTCCGCTCGACGACAAATCGTATTCGCTCGACCACATCGACGCCAAGCTGGCGCGCCTGCCGGGCATGATGCAGACGGAGGCCGGCCGCAAGCTTGCCGAACGACGGCTGGCGATCCTGACCGACTTCCGCAGCGCCTTCGCGGCCGAATGGACCGGCATCCCGCACGTGGAAGCTTGAACGGAAAGCAAGCAGTTGTCTGACCGGCAATCGGTGCTACCATAGACGTTTTCCGCATCGTCACGGGCAGCCCATGGCCAAAAGCGCGAACCTGAATTTCGTCCTCATCTGCGTGTTCGTCGACATGCTCGGCATCGGCCTCATCGTGCCCGTGCTGCCGAGCCTCGTGGGCGAATTCGTCGACAACCGCGCGCAGCAGGCGCTGTGGTACGGCGTGCTGGGCGCCACGTTCGGGCTGATGCAATTCCTGTTCATGCCGATGGTGGGCGCGCTGTCCGACCGCATCGGCCGCCGCCCCGTGCTGCTGTATTCGATGGGCGGCATGTGCATCAACTTCCTTGCGACCGCGTGGGCGCCGAACCTCGCCTGCCTGTTCATCGGGCGCGTGATCGGCGGGGCGTCGTCGGCCAGCATGTCCGTCGCGTCCGCGTACGCATCGGACGTGTCGACGCCGGAAAACCGCGCGAAAAGCTTCGGCAAGATCGGCGCCGCGTTCGGCTTCGGCTTCATCTGCGGGCCGATCCTCGGCGGCCTGCTGGGCAATATGGGATTGCACCTGCCGTTCTACGTGGCGGCCGCGCTGTCGGCCGCGAACTTCGTCTACGGTTACTTCGCCGTGCCGGAATCGCTGCCGCGCGAACGCCGCGCGCCGTTCCAGTGGTCGCGCATCAACCCGTTCGGCGCCCTGCTGCGTCTCGTGGGCCGCACCGACATCCGCGGCCTGGTCATCGTCTACACGCTCGTGGCCTTCGCCCAGATGATGCTGCAGTCGACGTGGGTCCTGTTCACGACGTTCCGCTTCGACTGGACACCGCGCGACAACGGCATCGCCCTGTTCTGCGTGGGCGTGTGCTCGATCGTCATGCAGGCCGGGCTGCTCGCGCCGCTGATCCGGCGCTTCGGCGAGGTGCGGCTGTCGCTGATCGGCCTCGCCTCCGGCGCGGTCACCTTCTTCCTGTACGCGATCGCGACGCACGGCTGGATGATGTACGTCTTCATCCTCTGCAACCTGCTGTCGTTCGCGGCGGGACCGGCGCTGCAGGGCATCCTGTCGAAATCGTCGTCGAGCCGCGAACAGGGAGAACTGATGGGCTCCCTGCAATCGATCAGCAGCATCGGCCTCGTCGTCTCGCCGCTCGTCGGCACCCTGCTGCTCGGCGCGGCAAGCGACCTGCCGCCGCTGGACTGGCGCGTGGGCGGGCCGTTCTTCCTGTGCGCCGCGATGCAGGCCGCCGCGCTGCTCGTCGCGCACCGTTACTTCCGCAACCACGGCATCCCGGAGACGGCACCGGCCGCCGAGCAGGCGTGACGCCGTCCGTCCTGCTGGCGGTGCTGGGTGCGGCGCTGCTGCACGCGAGCTGGAACGCCCTGCTCAAGCGGCGCGGCGAGCCCCTGCTCGCGACGGTGCTCGTGGTCGCCGGATCGGCCTGCGCCGCCATCGTGCTGCTGCCCTGGTTGCCGGCGCCGGCGCGCGACAGCTGGCCGTTCATCGCGGCGTCGGGCGTCGTCCAGACGATTTACTACCTGCTGCTCATCGAAACCTACCGCGACGGCCAGGTCAGCCACGCCTACCCGCTGATGCGCGGCTGCGCGCCGCTGCTCGTGGCGCTCGTCAACGGGCCGCTGACGGGCGACCGGCTGAGCGCCGGCCAGTGGGTTGCGATGCTCCTGATCTGCGGCGGGGTGCTGGCGCAATGGCTGGCCGCACCCGCGCATGGCGCGCGCCGCACGACGGTGTTCGCGCTGCTGACGGCCGGCGTGATCGCGGCCTATACCTTGATCGACGGCCAGGGCGTGCGCCGCTCCGGCGCGCCGGCCGCCTACACGCTGTGGATTTTCCTGCTGACCGGCGCCGGCGTGTGCGCCTGGACGGCACGCGGCCGCGTGCGCGCGCTCGTTGCGTTCGCGCGTGCGAATCCGCTCGTGGCGCCGCTGGGCGGGCTCGCCTCCGCCGGCTCGTACGGCATCGCGCTGTGGGCGATGACGCGCGCCGCGGTCGCGGCAGTCGCCGCGCTGCGCGAGACATCGATCCTGTTCGCGACCGCGATCGCCGCGTTCATCCTGCGCGAACCGGTCGGCCGCGCGCGCCTGGCGGCCGTCGCCCTGATCGCGTGCGGCGCCGTCGCGATGCGGCTGGCCTAATCCTGGCGCGTCGCGACGACCGTCACTACCGACATGGGTCGCGAATGTACGGACAACCGGGCGGCGCAGGATGCGGGCTTCACAGTTGCCAGGTCATCGTTTGCCTGCGTAATAAAAGTCTTGCATGTGAATGTGCCGCGTTTTGCATCCGGCAGCCGGATGTCCAGCATCCGCGACACGACACCCGGATTGACCGCCACGATGACGACTTCCTTCGTCTCGGGATTTTCGGCCACCAGCGTATCCGGGTAATCGGATTTCACGAACCGATAGCCCGGCCTGATGAATCTGGTGAACTGAGCAAACGCCCAGAATTTTTTCGTGACCTGATATTCCGGCCGCTCCAGATTTGAGAAGTCAGCCTTGATCAATCCCCAGTTCGAGCTGTTCTTTGGATCGGAAGACCTGTTTTCCACGGCTTGCCACAGAACCCAGGCTCGGGGATTCATGCTGTTGATGTCGCTAACTATCTGCTGCGCCAGCGCTATCGCAGGACGCATGTCGTCGACGTCTTCCCGCACGTTGCTGGGCGATAGATCGACTTCCGACATCCATAACCGCTTTCCAGAGGTTTCCGCAATATCCCGCACCCCGCTTTTTCCGATCCATTCGTAGGTATGGACGTTGAGTTGCCGGATGACGGCTTTCGCATCGGGAGACAAACCGGCCCAATCGACGAAAAACGTCTGCGGATTGGTTTCGTCCGGTCCGGATATTTCCGTGTTCATGCCGTGTTCGGCCAACACCTTGGCCAACGCAATGAACATGCGCGATTGCGCTTCCGGCGACCAATGCGCGCCTTCCTGCTTGTTCGTGGAAAACCAATAGGGTGTATTGGGCTCATTGACCGGCGACAGTGTCCTGAATCGAATACCGTGCCGGCGCTCGAGCTCCGCCGTGACGCGCGCCAGATACCGGGCAAACCGGGTTTCGAATCCCGGAAGAAGATTGTCCTCCAACCCGTTGACGTTACCGGAGACGAGCCCGCTGCGGGTCATGAAATATGGCGGCGAGTTCGAAAACGCTTCCAGGATCAGGTCTTGCGGCGTGACCCGCGCCTTGATGGCATCCAGCCACCAGCGCTGACCCGCATCCGCGGACCAGTCCCAGGCATCGTCGGCGTCCGGATTCCACCCATCCGGCTTGCGCCAGAATCCAGGAATATCGCCACCGGGGCGCAGATACGATGGTGTCCCGGGCGCATTGCCGCCGCCAATATTGTAGCGCGCGATATTCAGCGCAAGACCGTCCCGCCCATAGAGCAGATCGGCCAACCGGGTGCGCTGTGGCTCGGCGAATCTCCCGGTCACATGGGCAAACCAGGCAAGCGCGGTTCCCCATCCTTCGAACGGTGGCGCAGGATGCCGCCAGTCGACATCGATCACGACGGGAACAGTCGCCGGCTTGTCGTCGGTATGTTCGGCATGGGCGCCGCTAGCCAGGATACCCATGCCGATGACAACCATGTACCGCAGTTCCTTGCGAAACCTCATTCAGCGATTCTCCATGGTCGAGGTCAGCCTGTGTTCCTTGAGGTAGGCGCCATGATCCGGCAGCCTCGACACGATTTTCTTGAAATTGCGCTCCAGATTGCCGTATGCATTCGCGAGCATGGCGTCATCCTGCAGGGCCATGGTAGGCATATAGGTTCGGGGGCGGATCCCCTGCCCCAACAGGACGGCATGCCACGACGTGCTTTGGAACAGTTCTTCAGCAGCAAGGTTCAACTGTCCACGCTCGCGGAACAGTTCAATGCGTTCCTGGAGACTGTCCGGAATCCGCATGGATCTTACGTAGCGCCATAATTCCGAGTCGTCGCGTTCGGTCGCGTGGTAATGCAGGATGAGAAAGTCCCTGACGTTTTCGATTTCCCGCGTTGCCTCCCTGTTGAAAGCCTGTGCGCACACGGGAGACAACCCGGCATCCGGGAAATAGCGGATGAGTCGCTGAATGCTGGATTGAATGAATTGAATGCTGGTGGACTCCAGCGGCTCGAGAAACCCGCTGGCCAGCCCGATAGCCACCACGTTCTTGTGCCAGGGCGTCTTGCGCCTTCCGGCTGTGAACCTGATCCGGTTGATCGGCGCGAGCGGCTCGCCCTCCAATCCCTCCAGCAGACAGCGCTCCGCCGCTTCATCCGTGGCAAATTCGTTCGAATACACCACACCGTTACCGACGCGATGCTGCAAAGGTATCCGCCACTGCCAGCCAAAAGGCCTGGCCGTGGAAATCGTATAAGGCGTCAGTGCCAGCTTTTGTTCACAAGGCACCGCACACGCGCGGTTCATCGGCAGCCAGTGCGACCAGTCCTCATAGTCGACACCCAGCTCCTGCCCGAGCAGCATGGCGCGCATTCCCGAGCAGTCGATGAACAGGTCACCCGCCACAAGCTCGCCCGACTTGAGCTTCAGACCCGTGATATGCCCATTTTCAGGATCATGTTCCGCCGTCAGCATGTCGCCGATCCTGTGCGACACCCCGCGCGCGATGCAGACCCCCTTCAAGTACTTCGCATACCGGCCGGCGTCGAAGTGATAGGCCGACTGGAGGTGCTGTAGCGGATCCCCTGGCCGTTCAGATGCGGGCGCGAATACGTTGTTTCGCGCTGCCAGGGTACACAGCGAGAATTCGGAGAAGTCGGCAACGCGCCCCTGCTCCTTCAGGCGCAGCCAGTACTGGAAAAAGTAGCCGATGTCGCGTTCCACCCCATACGCGCCGAAGGGGTGGAAATAGGTTGAACTTTCATTCTGCCAACCGCGAAATTCGATACCGAGTTTGAACGTCGCCCCGGTAGCGCGCATGAACTCGGCTTCATCGATGCCGATCATTTGATGAAACGTGCGGATCGGCGGGATCGTCGCCTCGCCGACCCCCACCGTGCCGATGGCGTCCGACTCCACGAGGACGATCTCGACGGCGTGACCGAACGTGTGGGACAACGCGGCCGCCGTCATCCATCCGGCGGTACCGCCGCCGAGAATGACGACCTTGGCTATCCATGTATCCTTGACCATCCTATCCCCTTGAAAAACGCGCCGCGGAATATGCGCGGCGCGTTGGCTCGTGTCAGCGTTAGAAACTTGCTTTCAGGGACACACTATATCGACGATCGTTCAATTGCCACAACAAACCGCCCGAGGGACGCTCGACATATGTGTGGTACATCGAGTTCCTCAGGTTCACGGCGTCCGCCGACAGCGTGAAGATCTTGTTGATCTGGTAGCTGACCGAAGCATCGAGTGACGAATACGGCGCGGCATACTGGTTTGCACCAAAGACACCGCTGCCGTTGATCTGGTCAAGGTAGGAGGAACGCCAGTTGTACGCAAGACGGGCCTGCAACGGTCCCTTTTCATAGAGTCCGATCAGGTTGTAGCTATTCTTGGACAACTTCGGCAACGGAATAAGGGTCCCGGGCTTGAGCTCGACGCTGGAGTCGACATAGGTATAGTTGGCCTGTATGCCGAATCCCTTGAATGGGTCGGGAAGGAAGTCGAAGAACTGCGTAAAGCCGGCTTCGATGCCTTTTACCGAGCCCTTGCCCAGGTTGATGCTGGTGCCGATGTCGTAGACGACGCCGCCGAAGTTCATCGGTTCGGTGCCGCCGGCCAGGTAACCGTCGATATCCTTCTTGAACAAGCCCACGAACGCCATATTGGACGTTCCCCAATAGTCTTCCAACGTCAAATCGTAGGAAGTCGCAGTCATCGGCTTCAGGTACGGATTGCCGGAACTGCCGGTCGGGCGTCCGTTGGCGTTGTATTGCGAAGGGATGTTCGGATTCAGCTGAACATGGGCGGCCATGTCGGTAAAGTTTGGCCGCGTCATCGTCTTGCTGTAGCCAAAGCGGACCTGCACGTCCTCGTTCAGGTGCAGGCGTGTATTGAGGCTGGGGAGGAAATTCTTGTAGCTGTTATTCAGCGTGGCGGCACGCGACCCGGTGCTGTCCTGGACGTAGCCGATCGACGTCTGGTCGGTTTTCACGACGCGAATACCGGCAGTGCCGTCGAGGTCGTAACCGAATACGCTCGTATCGAAGTCGCCCGTGACGAAGAAGGACCGCGTCTTTTCGCGTTGCTCGTTGATGTCCCCGGGACGGAACGTGGTATCGAACGTATATGTATTTGGCTTGCCGGCGAATAACTCCGCATACGTCGCGACGGTGCGATCGAGAACGCTCGAGCCGGGATTGGCGTACTCCGGGAACACGGCAACAGGCCAACCGATGCCCGGCTGCATGAAGTTGCTGGCAGGCCCGGCGTAGGCAAGACCCGGGTGTTGCGCAACCGGAATAAGCGGGCATGCACCCCAGCTGGGGTTGGTGCCCGTATCGTTACAGACGCCGGTGTTGTTCCAGTTACCCCGCAACAGCACCTTGGTATCGGCCGCGCGAATGCCGACGTGCAGTTTGGTGAAGAAGCCGTCGCCCCCGAGGTCGTAGTCGAAATCCTGGCTGAGCGCCGACATGTTCAACTTATGGCGGTCGACCGCATTCGCGAGCCACTCGTAATACCAGTTCTTCGGATTGCCGAAATAGGCGTACGGGTTGTTCGGGTTGGCCGGATCGACGATCGAAAACGTGGGAATCCTGCCGCGCACGTCGAAGGCCAGGTTCAGGTTGGGGATATTGGCGACGCTTCTGCTTTCGTTATCGTAGAGCTTGATGGAGTCGCCATTGCGGTCCGCGTCGTAGCTGGCACGTTCATACGCGAAGTCGGTCTTCGACTTGAGCCTGTCCGAAATGCGCCACTTGACATTCACTGCCGACAGGTTCGTGCGATTGCGAACGTCCTGGTCGAAGCGGGAGGACGAGAAAATCTGCGGCGACAACACGCCGCTCGTCGCGCTGCCATCCGCTGCCCAGGTCCAGGTGGAACCCGCCGCTGCGCGCGGGTCGCTGTTCTTGTCGTCGCCGTAGATGTATTCCCCGCGCCGGATGAACGTGTAGTTCGAATAGAGATTCTGCGCCGTGAGGAGAACGTCGTTGTTCACCTGCCACTGGTAGGCGAGTGCCAGGCCCTGGCGCTTGCGCTCACCCGAGTCCTGGTACATCTCGAAGGATGTCGGCACATAGAGTTCCGAGAGCGACCCCTTGTTTGGCATCGAATTGTACGCCGCAACCTTGGCCGCCGAGGGAGCTTGCGTGGGGTCGGTCGCACATTTCCCAACCGTTGCCGTCAGGCAGTGCTGCTGCTGTTGAAGGACGGCGTCCTGGCGATAATAGGTCTTGCTCGCCGTTGCATTCACCAGGAAGCCCATGCGGCCGAAATCCGTCTTGAACTGGCGGCTCAACAGGCCCGAACCCGACGGTGAATACTTGCGAATGCGGTCGTAGTAATTGGACTTGACCGTAATGACGTTGACGTCTTCTTTCGAGTCGAACGGCAGGCGCGTGCGAATGTTGACCACGCCGCCGACACCGCCTTCGATCAGGTTCGATGCTGCGTTCTTGTAGACGTCGACGCCGGCCATGAGTTCGGAGGGAAGCCCTTCCAGGTCCGGCGCCCGACCGCCGTTGGCCGTAAAGAAGTCGCGGCCGTCGATCAGGTTGCGGACCTGCGTGATGCCGCGGATCGTGATCGCGGGCTCGGTGCGGTGGTCGTAATCCGTCCCACCCTCGCCATAGCGGCGCTGGATCTGGACGCCGGCAACCCGCTGCAGCGACTCGACCGTACTCACATCCGGCAGCTTGCCGATATCGGTTGCCTGGATCGAGTCGACGATCTGGTTGGCATCCTGCTTGAGATCGCGCGCCGACTTCAACGCCGCCCGCTGGCCGGTGACGATAACCGTGCTCGGGGCGCTCGCGTCCCCGCTTGCACTCGCCGTGGCCGTATCCTGCGCATGCGCGGCAATGGGCCCTGCCACGAGAAGCGCGCAGGCTTGGGCCACCATCGTCTTTCTGATCGTTTTAATATTTCCGTTTCGCACAGCAATATCTCCTTATAGTAATTTTTGGGCGATAGCTTTGTATGCGGCGCTCGAGTGGAGCGACAACGTTATCGCATAAATACAATGTTACGAGAAAAGATTGCCAGCAATCCTATGCGGATTTTGTATGGTGATATAACGATTGCGGATAGATGGGAGTGGCGAACAGCCCGGCGTTGCGCGGCTGTTGCGAGATGATCGGCGCGGCGACTCGGGGTCGGCGCGCCGTTCTGGAAACTACCAAAAAACGGGTCTGGTCCCGATGTCAGAACTTCATTTCGAGCGTCGCGCGCACGCTGCGGTACAGCGGGGTGATGGTGCGCGTCGATTGCGTGCCGTTGCCCGCCAGGACGTAGCTGCTTTCGCTGATGTAGTCCTGCGCGAGCAGGTTCGCCGTGGCGACGCGCAGTTGCAGCTTCGGGTCGAATTTCCACAGCGCGTACAGGTCGAGGTCGCGGCGCACGGACTGGTAGCTGATCTGGTTCCCCGACACGCGCACCTGGCCGCCGTTCTTGAACACGTACGAGCCGCCCACCGTCAGCGGACCGCGCTTGTAGTCCGCACCCAGCGTGGCCGAGACGGGCGTTTGCGCGTCCAGGCGGTTGTTCGGACCCGGCACCGAGTCGACCGTCGACCAGTTGCGCGACAGGCTCGCGCGCAGGTCCAGCGCCTCCTTCGTGTCGATCACGGCCTTCAGCGGGAATTTCGCTTCCAGTTCCAGGCCGTACGTGCGCGCCTGGCCGGCGTTGGAAGGCGTCGACACCCAGCGCGTGCCGTCGAACAGCACCTGGTTGCGCGTGTAGTCGTCGATGCGCCTGGTCGATGCGCTCGCCGACAGCAGCGCGCCCTCGGCCCAGTAATGCTCGTACGACGCGTCGATGCCCAGCGCCAGTTCCGGCTTCAGGTTCGGGTTGCCGATGTAATCCGGTTCCGTCTGGCTGTTGTTGACGGTCGTGAACCGGTGCGGGATCAGGCTCTGCAGGCCCGGCGCCTTGTACGTGCGCGTGACGGCGAGACGCACCTGGTCGCCTTTCGTGTCCGGCAGCTTGTACAGGGTCTGCATCAGCGGGCTCCACACGGTCGAGCGCGAGTGCGCCGTCGCGAACGTGTTGCCTTCGGTCCGCGTCTGGATGCCTTCCCAGCGCGCGCCCAGGTACACGGACCAGCGCGGCGTCACGTTCCACTCGTCCTGCGTATAGACGGCCAGCCGGGCGACGTGGGCATTGTAGACTTCGTCGCCGCCGGGCAGCGCGACGTCGGGCCGGAAATAATCGCGGTCGCGGCGCGCATCGTCGCGCGTCGAATAGCCGCCGTCCCAGCCGAACGCGAGCGCGTGGCCTTCCCACGAGCCGCTCGTGTATTTCCCCATCGAGCCGATGCCGCGGTCGGTGCCGGCCGAGAAGATGACCTCGTGCAGCGCCGGCGACGCCGGGTTGCCGCTGCCCGTGCGATAGGTCGCATTGGCGAGGGCGCCGTACAGGCCGCTGACCTTGGCGTCCAGCTTGCCGCCGCCCGCGAACTTGTGCACCCAGTTCAGCTCTTCGCGGAAAAAGCGGTTGTCGTTGCTCATCGTCTGGTCCAGCGCCGGGTACGCGGGCAGCGGGCCGAGCTGGGTGGCGACGCGTCCCTCGGACGCGTTCTGGAACCGGTTGATGTTGAAGAACGTCTGCGACGTCAGCGTGTCGCCGTTGTCGAAGCTCCAGTTCAGGCGCGGGCTGATGTTGAAGGCCGTGAAGCGGGCGGCGTCGGACTGGTCGCCCAGGCGCAGGCCGTCGAGGCGGCCGGCCGTGTCGAGATGCCGCTCGACGGTTGACGGCTCGCGCCAGAAGTGCGAGCGCGACACGTTGGCCGACAGCGAATACGACAGCTTGCCGACCCGGTCCGACAGCTGCAGGTTGAAGAACGGATTCGCCACGTCGTGCCCGTGGCCATAGCCCGCCTTCAGTTCGCGCTGGGCCGTTTTCACCGTCTTCTTGAGGACGATGTTGATGGTGCCGGCGATCGACTGCGTCGAGAATTCCGCGCTGGCCGCGCGCAGCACTTCGATGCGTTCGATGACGTCCGGCGCCAGCGAGTCGATGGAAAAGCCGGCCGGCGCGCGCTCGCCGTTGAGCAGCACCTGCGTATAGCCGGCCCCGAGCCCGCGCATGCGGATTTCGCCGCCCCGTCCTCCGCCCGTCCCGCTGACCGTCACGCCCGGCACGCGCTTCAGCACGTCGAGCACGCTCGTATCGCCATACTTGACGATCTCGTCGTGATTGACGACGATCTTGCTGGCGGTGTCGTCGCGGCGCGGATTGTAGGCGTCGGCCGCGCCTTTCACTTCGACCTGCTGGACTTTCTCGTCCTTGGCGAGCGGCGCCGAAGCTTGTTGGGCGTGGGCGGCGCACACAGTGGAGATGGAGGCGATGGCGGCGGCGAGCAGGGTCAGGCGGGATGGCATTTTCGCGATATGCATGTCAGAATGGCAAAAATAGAGCGGCCGCCATTGTCCCTCAGATCGCTCAGTTATTGTTGCCCTCGCGTAAATATTTTTGATATGCATTACCGCTGGCACGTGCCGCTATAATGGCGCGTCTTCATATCGAGGTTTACCGTGTCCGATCGCCTGAAAGTCCTGCCCCAGTACCTGCTGCCGAAGCGGCGCCTCACGACCTTCGCCGGCCGCGTTGCCGGCGCCAAGGGCGGCACGGTGACGACGCGGCTGATCCGCTGGTTCGTCGCGAAGTACGGCGTGAACATGCTCGAGGCCGAGAATCCGGACATCACCAGCTATAAAAGCTTCAACGAATTCTTCACCCGCCCGCTGAAAGCCGGCGTGCGCCCGCTGGCCGACGCCGATTTCGTCTGTCCCGTCGACGGCGCCATCAGCCAGTTCGGCGCGATCGACGACCACCACATCCTGCAGGCGAAAGGCCACCGCTTCACGACGACGGAACTGGTCGGCGGCGACGCGAACCTCGCGAAGCAGTTCCAGCATGGCTGCTTTGCCAACCTGTACCTGTCGCCGAAGGATTACCACCGCCTGCACATGCCGTGCGACGGCAGGCTGACCCGCATGATTTATGTGCCGGGCGCCCTGTTCTCCGTGAATCCGACGACGGCGCGCGGCGTGCCGAACCTGTTTGCCCGCAACGAGCGCGTCGTGTGCGTGTTCGAATCGCCCGAGCACGGGCCGTTCGTGCTGGTGCTCGTGGGCGCGACCATCGTCGGCAGCATGGCCACCGTGTGGCACGGCGTCGTGAATCCGCCCCGCATGCAGAAGGTGACGGAGTGGACCTACGCGGACCGCGACATCGTCCTGAAAAAGGGCGACGAGATGGGCCGCTTCCTGCTCGGCTCGACGATCGTCATGCTGTTCCGTCCCGGCACGATCCGCTTCAACCCGGACTGGGCGCCGGAACGTTCCGTGCGCCTGGGCGAGATGATGGGCAACCGGCCGGCCTGAAGCAACCATGCAGGCATCGCTCACCGTCGCCGCAGCCCAGCAAGACATGCGCTCGGCCTACCTGGGCGGCGCGCCCGGCCTGTTCGTATCCGGCACCGTCTGGACCATCGCCGGCCTCGTCTGCCTGTGGAAGTCGCCGCTGGCCGCCGTCTGGGCGCTGTACGCGGGCGGCGTGCTGATCCATCCGATATCCGCCCTGCTGACCCGGCTCCTCGGGCGCTCCGCCCGCCACACCGCCGGCAATCCGCTCGGCACGCTGGCGTTCGCCAGCACCATCTGGATGATCCTGATGCTCGCCCTCGCCTACGGTATCGCGCTGTGGCGCATCGAGCTGTTCTTCCCCGCGATGCTGTTCATCATCGGCGGGCGCTATCTCACGTTCGCCACGGTCTTCGGCACGAAGCTGTTCTGGCTGTGCGGCGCCGTGCTGGCGCTGGCGGGCTGGCAACTGGCTGCGATGCTCGCGGCGCCCGCCACCGCCGCGTTCACGGGCGGCGCCATCGAGATCGTGTTCGGCGCCGTCGTGCTGGCCGCGCTGCGCGGCACGACGGACGCGGCGCGCGCATCGGCCTGACCGCTCAGCCGGCCTGCTCCCGGTTCTTGCAAAAGATTTCATCGAGCATATCCAGGAACGCCCGCGTTTTCGCGGGCATCAGGCGGCGTCCCGGGAACACGGCCCAGCCCGTCGAACCGGGCAGGTCCCAGTCGGGCAGCACGCGCACCAGCTCGCCCTTTTTCACGTATTTGGCCACGATGAAATCCGTGCTCGCCGCGATGCCGCCGCCGCTGCATGCGATCTTCGCGAGCAGTTGCGGCGAATTCGCCGTCAGGCGCGCCGTCAGCTCTTTTTCCCAACGCACCTTGCCCCGTTGCAGAATCCACGGCACGGCGCCGCCCATGCGGCTGAGGATGCACAGCAGGTCGTGCTGCAGCAGGTCGTCCGGATGCTCGGGCAGGCCCCGCTGCGCGAGGTAGGACGGCGCCGCGTACAGGCCGAACTGCTGGATCGCGACGCGGCGCGCGGCCAGCGTGGAGTCTTCGGGCAGGTCGCCCATCCGGATCGCGATGTCGAAGTTTTCCGCGACGAGGTCCACGCGGCGCGGCGACAGGTCGAGTTCCAGCGACACGGCCGGATAGCGCTCCATGAATTTCGGAATCATGTCCGCCATGACGACGTTCGCAAAATCCTGCGGCATCGAGATGCGCAGCTTGCCGCTGGGCGCGGCCTGGCGGTGCTGGGCCAGCGCGCCGGCCGCTTCCACCTCTTCCGCCACCTTGCGCGCGTGTTCCAGCAGGCTCGCGCCGAACTCCGTCAGCATCAGCCGGCGCGTCGTCCGCTGCAGCAGGCGCTCGCCCACGCTCGCCTCCAGCATCGCGATGCGGCGCGACACGGTCGACTTGGGCAAGTCGAGGCGCTGCGCGGCCATGCTGAAACTGCCGGCCTCGACGATGCGGGCGAACAGCAGCAGGTCGTTCGGTTCGACGTCCATAGGATTGTTCCACTAGTTGAATAATGTTATCCATTCTACCGTCTACCGCACGATATTTGGAACCGTTAAAGTGACTCCATCGAAACACGAACCAACGACGAAGGAGCACACCATGAACATCCTGCAGATCAATTCCAGCCTGCGCGGCACCCAATCCGAATCGACCCGCGTGGCCAATGCGATCGTCGCCAAGGTGGCCGCCGCCAATCCGGGCGCGACCGTGACCGTGCGCGACCTGGGCGCGAACCCGCACCCGGTGCTGGACGAAGCGGCGCTGGGCGCCCTGTTCACCCCGGCCGACCAGCGCACGGCCGACCAGGCTGCCCGCGTGGCGCTGGACGACGCACTGATCGCCGAAGCGCAGGCCGCCGACGTGATCGTGATCGGCGCCCCGATGTACAACTTCGGCATGCCGATCCAGCTGAAAGCGTGGTTCGACGCCATCGCCCGTGCCGGCGTGACGTTCCGCTACACGGAGAGCGGTCCGGAAGGCCTGCTGAAGAACAAGAAGGTGTTCGTGGCCACGGCCCGCGGCGGCATCTACCCGGCCGACGCCGATCCGCAAGTCCCGCACATCCGCATGCTGCTGAACTTCCTGGGCCTGACGGACCACCAGTTCATCTACTCCGCGGGCCTGGCGATGGGTCCGGACGCGGCCGCGAAAGGCCAGGCCGAAGCGGACGCCGCCGTCGCGGCACTCGCATAAACCATCAACATTGCGTCAAGGAGAGATCATGACCCAGCAAGTGCAAACCCAGGCCGTGGCCACGAGCCGCGGCGTCGAACGCCTCGTCGGCGGCCAGTTCGTGATGGATGGCGCGGGCGTCAAGATCAACCGCGTCCTGACGCAACCGCTGCAGCGCCGCCTCGACCCGTTCCTGATGCTGGACGCGTTCGGCAGCGACAAGGCGGGCGACTACATCGCCGGCTTCCCGGAGCACCCGCACCGCGGCTTCGAGACCGTCACCTACATGCTGACGGGGAACATGCGCCACCGCGACAGCGCCGGCCATGAAGGCTCGATCACGAACGGCGGCGTGCAGTGGATGACGGCCGGTCGCGGCGTGATCCACTCGGAAATGCCGGAACAGAACGAGGGCCTGATGGAAGGGTTCCAGTTGTGGCTCAACCTGGCCGCCAGGGACAAGATGAGCGCACCGTGGTACCGCGACATCCCGGCCGAAGCCGTGCCGCGCTTCACGCTGGACTCCGGTGCGACCGTGCAAGTGATCGCCGGCAGCACCCACGGCGTCGCCGGCGCCGTGCAGCGCGAGGTGACGGAACCGCTGTACCTGGACATCGAACTGCCGGCCGGCGCCACGTTCGGGCAGGCCCTGCCGGCCGGGCACAACGCGTTCCTGTACGTGTTCCGGGGCGAGGTCGTCGTCGAAGGTAAAGCCGTGCCGCAGGCCCGCATGGCGATCCTCGACAACGCCAGGGCCGCCGACGGCGTACGCATCAAGGCGTCGCAACCGTCGCGCCTGCTGTTGATCGCGGGCCAACCGCTGAACGAGCCGATCGCGCAATACGGCCCGTTCGTGATGAACACGCAGGCCGAAGTGTTCCAGGCCGTCGAGGATTTCCGTAACGGGAAGTTCACGGACAGCACGGCGGCGTCGGCGGCGTAATCGTTCAAGTTTCCCCGCGCGGGCAGACTGTCACCCGGTGGCGGTCTACCGCGCGTTTCCATTTCTTGGTCTACACTAGCGGGCATTTGAGATCGCCGTTCGCTAACGATGCCGCTGCTCCCTGCTATTTCGTCCCTGCTGTCCCGCGCCAGCCGCGCCCTCGGCCTGGAAAGCGTCGACGCCTTCCCGCCCGGCCACCGCTATCCCTACACGCGCTGGGACCGCGCCTATTTCGATATCGCGTCCGACCTGACGCCGGACCGGATGGAGACGGCGATCTGCGAAGCCATCACGAACACGCCCATGGTCTTCGCCCACATCACCCATCCGACGCCGCGCATGCAGCGCGCGCTGCTGGCCATCATCCACGCCCGGCTGCGCCGCGGCGGCACGGCGCCCACGGATCTCGTCGCGATGCTGATCGACGCCTGCGACAGCCCGCGCACGCCGGAAGCCCTGCCCGGCCTGCGCGCGGCGCTGGCGTCGACGGAAGGCTACGACCCGTCGATGCGCATCGCCCATTTGCAGGCCTGGCTCGCGGACATGCCGGCCGCCTTCGACGTCATCGAAGCGCCGGTGCGGGTGCGGGGCTGAGTGCCGCATCCCACCGTGCGCGCAGACGCATGAACGGCGTCTCGACGAGAACGTACAACAGCCACCCGGCCGCCAGCGAGGCGGCCATGCACGCGGCGATCGTAAGGGGATCTTCCGCGCCATAACCTGCCTGCGCCATGCGCGCCGCGACGAGGATGCTGACGGATTTGTGCGTCAGGTAGATCGCGTACGACCACAGCGCGAGGCCGGCCGCGCCCGGCACGCGTACGCGGTGCAGCAGGGAATCCGGCGCCAGCGCGGCCAGGATCAGCAGGGAAAAACCGAGGGCCAGCAGCGGATAGCCGGCCACCGTCTGCGCGAAGGCGTAATGATCGTCAAGAAACCACGCAAACGTGGCGCCGATGACGGCGGTGGCAGCCGCGAGCAGCGCATTGCCGTGCGCAAGGAGGCGGCGCCACAGACCCGGCGCGCGGTGCTTCAGCAGCGCGAGCGCCACGCCCGCCAGCAATTCATCGGCGCGGCACCAGCTCGAGTAATAGATGTACTGGTAGTAGTAACCCAGTCGGTTAGGTGCATTCTCGCCGTCGTGCCAGATCGTGGCGCGGGCCAGCATCCCGCCCGCGACGGCCAGCAGCAATGCGATCCACGCCCAGCGCTGCTTCACGCCGCCCTGCCCGAGCGCGGCGCCCATGATGGCGGCGGCCGGCAACAGCATGTAGAACTGTTCCTCGATGCACAGCGACCACGCGTGCGAAAACGCCGTGCCCGGTTGCAAATGGATGTTCTGCGTGAAGGTCAGGTATTGCCACAGCGGGAGCATCGGCGTGTCGCCGCGCCAGGCCGGCCACAGCGCGTACAGCGCCAGCACGACCCAGAAATTGGGGAGCGTACGCAGCAGCCGCCGCAGGTAAAACCGGCCGAGCCCGAACCCGCGGGACGAACCGAGCGCCGCGAAGATCTGGTTGCCGATCAGGTAACCGGACAGCGCGAAGAACAGGTCGACGCCCGCCCAGCCCATCGTCCCGACCCAGCCGAACGTGGGCGCGTCGCTGACGAACAGCGTGTAGTGGTGCAGCACGACGAGCGTTACCGCAAGAGCGCGCAGGGTGTCGAGGCCGTGGATGCGGGACGCAGCCCCCGTATTGACGCCGTCCATGCTGACATTCTTCTACGAAAACCACGGATGATGCCATGGGCCGGGCCGGCACGCTACAATGCCCGCATTCTTTCTTTTTGGAACACGACGCATGATCCCCGCCAGCCAGCTGCACTTCAAATCCGTCAACTACACCGGCCAGGGCCAGGGCCCGAAAGTCATCATCATGGGTGCCACGCACGGCAACGAGAAATGCGGCACGCAGGCCATCCAGCGGATCATGGCGGAGATCGACGCCGGTACACTTCCCATCGTCAACGGCAGCGTGACCTTCGTCCCCATCGTGAACCCGAAGGCCTATGCGCAGGATACGCGCTCGGGCGACCGCAACCTGAACCGCGACCTGTCCCCGAAAGCGGAACCGCACGACTTCGAAGACCACGTCGCCAACTGGCTGTGCCCGCTGCTGGCGCAGCACGACGTCCTGCTCGACCTGCACTCGTTCAACGCCGCGCACGGCGAACCGTTCGTGATGGTCGGCCCGGTCGACAACGACGGCCCGCTGGAACCGTTCAAACACATGCGCGCCGAACGCGCACTGGCACGCCGCCTGGGCGTGCGCCGCTTCGTCACGGGCTGGATGGCCGCGTACGGCGGCGGCGTCCAGCGCCGCTCGCGCGGCAACGCGCAGGAACTGCAAACCGTGCTGCGCTACGGCATGGGCACGACGGAATACATGCGCAGCACGGGCGGCTACGCGCTGACGCTCGAATGCGGCCAGCACCTGGACCCGCGCGCGCCGGATGTCGCGTACACCGCGATCATGAACACCCTCGCCTTCCTGAAGATCATCGACGCACCGGAACCGGAACCCATCCCGTTCGAAGCGATGGAAGCGCTGCAGATGGTCGTCGTGCACGACAAGCTCGATGCCGGCGACCAGTTCACACGCCAGTGGGCCAGCTTCGCCCCGGTCGCGGAAGGCGAACAGATCGGCGTGCGCGCGGATGGCACGCCCGTCGTTGCGGAATTCGCGGGCCGTATCCTGTTCCCGGACGTGAACGCGCAGCCGAATCACGAGTGGTATTACCTCACGCGACCGAATCCCGCGTTCGGCCGCGAGTGAGGTCAGTTGGGGCTGACCTCACGTCTGCGGCGTGAGGCGGACGGTGCTACGATGTCCGGCACCGTCCACCCAGCCCCGTCCGACACGCCATGACGCCGAACACGCTACTCCTCATCCTGAGCATCCACGCGCTGGCCCTGATCTCGCCGGGGCCCGACTTCGCCGTCGTGACGCGTACCGCCATCGTATCCGGCCGCCGCGCCGGCCTGTGGGCCGCGGCCGGCGTCGCGACGGCGATCGGCATCTACGTCCTCGTTTCCGTCCTCGGCATGTCGCTCGTGCTGGCCGCGCTGCCGGGCCTATCGCGCATCCTGGCCGTCGTCGGCGCGCTGTACCTCGCCTGGCTCGGCATCCAGTGCCTGCGTTCTCGCGGCCAGTTGCCCGAGGCGCAAGCGGCCCGGGCCGGCCACAAGGCCTTCGTCAGCGGCTTTCTCACGAATTTGCTCAACCCGAAGGCGATGCTGTATTTCGGCTCGGTCCTGTCCCAGGCATTGAAGCCGGACCTGGCCGCGGCCGACGTCGCCCTGCTGTGGACGCTGCTCGTCGCCGAGTCGCTGCTGTGGTTCGCGCTCGTCGCACTGCTGTTCTCGTCGCGCCCCGTGCTGGCCTGGCTGCGCGCGCGCCTAGTCTGGCTCGACCGGACGGTGGGCGCCGTGCTGCTCGTGCTGGCCGCCAAGGTCTCGCTGCTCGCCGTGCGCTGAGCGCCGGATCAGCTGCAGGTTACGCAGGTAGATCGCGACGCCGAGGCCCTGCCCGGCGACGAACACGGGATCGCGCCGGTGCAGCGCATAGACAAGCAGCACGAGCGCGCCGGCGATGCTCAGGTACCAGAACGACACCGGTATCACACTGCGGCGGTCGCGCTCGCTGGCCAGCCACTGGATGACGAACCGGCCCATGAACACGGCCTGCCCGGCGAAGCCCAGCAGCAGCCACGCGTCGTCGTCAGCCATCGTTCCGTCTCCTCTGCACACGCTGGACGAGCCAGACCAGGCCGACGCGCGCCAGGCCGGTCCGCGACGGCCTCCAGCGCAGCCACACCGCGCTGACGGTCCGCGCTTTCCCGGCATCCGGGGTCTGCGCCCGCGACAGACAGACCATCTCCCACGCGCCCCACATGAGACACATTGCAGCGAGCAGGCGCTGCGCAGGCAGCACGACCGGGACGCCGATATGGCGGCTGACCACGAGGCTCGCCGCGACGGCCATCAACACCGCGCCGGCCAGCATGCCGGCCCGTCCCACCGTATGCCAGGGCCCATGCCAGCGTGCCTGCAGCGCCAGGCCGGACCAGGCGCCGAGCCAGCCGCCCAGCATCCCCCACAGGACGTCGAGCGGCCAGTGCACGCCGACCATGATGCGCGACAGCCCGACAAGACTCGCCAGCACGAGCAGCAGGCCACGCCACAGCCGCCGGCCCTCGACGCCCATGACCCAGATGCCGGCCAGCGCGAACGCGGCCGCGGCATGGCCGGACGGGAACGACACGCGGCGATAGGCCGGTCCGGCCTGGTGAAACGCGCCGCCCGCGAACACGGACAACGGGCGCGGCACGTCCACGAATTCCTTGGTGACCTGGGTCCACAGGCCCGCCACGACGGCCGCCAGCAGTGCCGCCCAGAACAGATGCGGCGCGCGCCGGATCAAGGGCAGCACGAGCGCCAGCGCCACGGCGCCATCGCCCAGCATCGTCAGGTGGAACCAGACGAGGTCGCCGACGGCCTGGCCGCCCCGATTCAGCCACAGGAACAACGTGCGGTTGGCACCCGTCCCGAGGATGCCGGCCACGAGCGCCAGCGCGACGGCGGGCGGGAGCCAGGCCCAGGGGGAGCGGAGGGAGACCGTCATCGCGTCACCCGTCGATTCGCACCAGCAGCACACCGCCCTCGCGGAACAGCACACGGAGGCGCGACGGCAAGCCGTCCAGCGCATCGCTGCGCGTGAGGATGACGTCGCCCGGGCGGGGTACATCCGTCGCGGGCGTGACCGCGGCGCGGTAGACGGAAAAGCTGGGCACGTTGATGCGCCAGCTGCGCACCGGCCAGCCGGCCTGCCGGGCCAGCAGTGCGGCCCGCTTGACGGGGCCCTGCTGCAGCTCGGCCGCGGCGGGCAGCAGCAGGCCGCCGATGGCGTACGAACAGGCCAGCGCGGCCGCGACGAGGCGGGGCCACGGCCCGGCGGTGCGCGCTCGTTGCGGCCAGAGCGCCAGCAGCAGCACGCCCGCCAGCAGCGCGATCGCCTGCGCGTGCCAGGTCGCGCCGAACACGTCTTCCCGCGACAGTGCTTCGCGCACGTACGCGTTGCGCGCGCCCGGCGCGGCAAGGCGCAGCACGAGCGGCAGGGCCGCGACGGCGGCGAGCAACAGCAGCGCGGGGAGCAGCGCCGCGACGCGGCTGCGCGGCGCGTGGCGCCGGCGCGCCATCAGGATGAACAGCGGCGTCGCGCCGTACAGCAGGTAATGCGGCAGCTTGGTGCCCGCCAGCGTGAAGAAGCCGAGGACGAACAGGAACCAGCACCACAACAAGGTGTCGAGCGGCGTCGCGCGCAGACGCCGCACGCCGGGGAGCGTGGCCAGCAGGAGACCCGTGTACGGCAGCACGAGCAGGAGCAAGGCGGGCAGGTAGAAGAACGGGCTGCCCGCATGCCCTTGCAGCGGCACGAGGAAGCGTTCGACGTTGTGGCGCAGGAAGAAGCCGGCCAGGAACGCGTCGCCTCTGGCCGTGTATTCCAGTACATACCAGGGCCCCGCGACGGCGAGCAGGATCAGCCAGCCGACGGGGTCGCACACGGCGCGCCACCAGTGACGCATCCGTCCCTGCAGCCCGAACGCGAGCGCGCTGGCGGCCCCGGGCACGAGCAGCGCGACGGGCCCCTTCGTCAGCACGCCGAGCGCGATCCAGAAGAATGCCCGGCGGCGCCAGCGCGGCTGCGGATCGGTCAGCTCGCGGTAGACGTCGAACAGCGCCAGCGCGAGAAACAGGTTCAGCAGCGCGTCGGCGATCGCGCCCCGGCCGACCACAACGACGCCGGCGCTGGTGGCGGCGATGAACGCGGCGGCGCGCCCAGTGTCGCGCCCGGCGTCTGGATCAGGGACGCGGCGCACGAAAGCGTAGATGGCAGCGACCCACGCCATGGCCGCGAGCGCCGACGGAAGCCGCAGCGCGAATTCGTCCAGGCCGAACAGGTGCACGGACGCGGCCTGCAGCCAGTAGATGAGGATCGGTTTGTCGAAGCGGGGCTGGCCGTTCAGCCACGTCGACACGTAGTCGCCCCGCGCCAGCATTTCCCGTGTCGCCTCGCCGAACGCACCCTCGTCCACGTCGAACAGCGGGATCGACCCCAGGTTGTGGAACAGCCCGAGCCACACGGCTACCGCGAGCAGCGCCGGCCACGCCCAGGGCGCCAGCACGGCCCGCGTGCCGGACCAACGGCCTTGTGCCGGCTGCGTCGGCGCCAGCAGCTCCGGTCCCCGCGTGGTCATGGCCGCTCCCGCGCCGGACGCGGCCGTTGGTGGGACGGCAGGTCGTCGCCGGCGCCGCCCACCGTCTCGCGCACGAGGTAGGCCGGGGCACCGCCCGCCTCGAACCAGGTGCGGGCCAGCATTTCCGTCAGGATGCCTGTGCAGACGAATTGCGCGCCGATCACGACGAGCAGGATGCCGAGCAGTAGCAGCGGGCGCCCGGCGATGGCGGCGCCCTCGCCCAGCTTGAGCCACGTGAGCCAGCCCAGCACGGCCAGCCCGGCACCGCCGCACCCGAGTCCGATGCGGCCGAAGAAATGGCCGGGGCTGGCGCGGAAGCGCACGAAGAACGCCATCGTGAGCAGGTCCAGCAAGACCCGCACGGCGCGTCCCAGGCCGGAGGCGCCGTATTTCGAGCGCCCGTGCCGGCGCGGAAAATGGCTGACCTCTTCCTCGCCGATGCGGTCCGGCGACGTCAGTGTCGCCATCCAGCTGGGGATGAAACGGTGCATCTCGCCGTACAGGCGCACCCGGCGCAGCACGGCGGCACGGTAGACCTTCAACGTGCAGCCGTAGTCGTGCAGCGGCACGCCCGTCAGCAGCCCGATCAGGCGATTGCCCAGCCGCGACGGCAGGCGCCGCCACAGGCCGTCGCGGCGCGCGCGGCGCCATCCGACGAGGAGGTCGAGGTCTTCGTCGAGCAGGCGGCGCACCATCCGCACGATGTCGTGGGGATTGTTCTGCAGGTCGCCGTCCAGGGTGGCGATGACGGTGCCGCGCGCGAGGTCGATGCCAGCCTGCATGGCCGCCGTCTGGCCGAAGCCGCGGCGCAGGATCGCACCGCTCAGGTGGCGGGGGCACGCGCCGACCGCATCGCGGATACGTTCGCTGGTGCGGTCGCGGCTGCCGTCGTCGACGAGGATCAGTTGCCACGGCCATGGCGCGCCCGCCAGCGCGGCCTGGACCTGCGTGGCCAGCGGCAGCACGTTGTCTTCCTCGTCGCGCAGTGGCACGACGATGGACAGGCAATGGCCGGCGCCCACCTCACGCATGGCGGACCTCGTGACGGCGGACGTGTGCAAAAGGGCGCGGCGTGGCGATGACGGCCATCATTCGATCTCCTTGTCGGCGCCGGCCGCGGCGGGCTGGCAGCGGTATCTTCGCGTGTGGCGGGGATGCGGGGACGATTCAGGTCAAACGTGCGCGGATCATGCGACAATCGGCCGTCTCGCAAGAACTCGACAGAAATAACGCGAATGAGGAATTACGCAAGATCGGTCCGCTACACAGTGTGTCATGCGCTGCTGGCGTGCGCGCTGGCCGCGGGCCCGATGGCGCGGGCGCTGGAAGTGCGCGTCGCCTCGCAGGAAGTGCTCGAACCGAAGTGGCTGCGCGAAGGCGCGCGCGTCACCGGCATCTGCCCGGACATCATGGCTGCCATCCAGGAGATCGAACCGCGCCTGCATTTCACGGGCTGGCAGCGCTACAGCCGCTCGCTGTCCGGCATCGAAACGGGACTGGAGACGGGCACGCTGGATGCCGCCTGCGGCCTCGTGTCGTCGCCGCGCCGGCTCGGCATCGGGCAGCCTGTGGGCAAGCCGATCTACCAGGTGCGCCATTACCTCGTGGTGCGCAGGAACGACCCCGTCACGATCGAGTCGGAAGAAGACCTGGCCCGGCTGGGCGATCTCGTCACGACCCAGCGCGCCTCGGTGTTCACGGAACGCCTGGTCGCCGCCGGCGTGCGGATCGACGACGCGACCGACGACAACCGCGCGAACCTGCGCAAGATCCTCGCCGGACACGGCCGCTTTGCCTACGTCAACGACCTCACCTTGCGCTACCTGATCCACAAGGAGGGCCTGGAAAACCGCGTGCGCGTGCTGCCCGTCGTGCTGGCAGACGAACCGACGTATTTCTGGGTCAGCCGCAGGGCCGCGCCCGCGCTTGCGCCGCTGCTGGGCGCCGCCCTCGACAAGCTGAAGGCGAGCGGCGAGCTGGACCGCATTTACGCGCGCTGGGCCGACATGCCCTGACCGGATCAGGCCGGCGTCAGCAGCTTGAGGCCGATGATGCCGGCAGCGATGAGACCGATCGACAGCAGGCGCAGCGCGCCGGCCGGCTCGCCCAGCAGCACCATCCCCGCCACCGCCGTGCCGACCGTGCCGATGCCGGTCCAGACCGCGTACGCCGTACCAAGCGGCAAAGTCCGCAGCGCGAGGCCCAGCATGCCGACGCTGCCCGCCATCGTGGCCAGCGTAAACACGGAGGGCCACAGGCGCGTGAAGCCCGCCGTGTATTTGAGTCCGACCGCCCACGCGACTTCCAGCAGGCCCGCCACTGCCAGGTAGATCCAGCTCATCGATTGCTCCCGCGCGATGAAAAAACCCGCCAGTATAGCACCGGCCCGCCGAGGCCGCCCCGGCGCCGCGAAATCGAGGCGTCCTCTGCAGGATTCCCGCCCCTGCTTTAAGATGCCCTCTCTTCGCCGCAGGACGCGGCGGATCAACGAAACAGGAGTACCGATGACGACTTTGTTTGACCCGATCAAGGTCGGCAGCCTCGAGCTGCCGAACCGCATCATCATGGCGCCGCTGACCCGCTCGCGCGCCGTGGGCGCCGGCCGCGTGCCGAACGCCCTGATGGCCGAATACTACGTACAGCGTGCCTCGGCCGGTCTGATCCTGTCGGAAGCGACCTCGGTGACCCCGATGGGCGTGGGCTATGCCGACACCCCGGGCATCTGGTCCGACGAACAGGTCGAAGGCTGGAAGCAGGTCACCGCCGCCGTGCACGAGGCGGGCGGTCGCATCTTCCTGCAGCTGTGGCACGTGGGCCGCATCTCCGACCCGATCTTCCTGGACGGCGAGTTGCCGGTCGCGCCGTCGGCCATCCAGCCGAAGGGCCACGTCAGCCTCGTGCGCCCCGTAAAGCCGTACGCCACCCCGCGCGCGCTGGCACTCGAGGAAATCCCGGCCATCGTCGCCGCCTACCGCAAGGGCGCGGAGAACGCGAAGAAGGCCGGTTTCGACGGCGTCGAGATCCACGGCGCCAACGGCTACCTGCTCGACCAGTTCCTGCAGGACAGCACCAACCAGCGCACGGATGCCTACGGCGGCCCGATCGAGAACCGCGCCCGCCTGATGCTGGAAGTGACGGACGCGTGCATCGCCGTGTGGGGCGCGGACCGCGTCGGCATGCACCTGGCACCCCGCCGCGACGCCCACGACATGGGCGACTCCACGCCGCTGGACACCTTCGGCTACGTGGCACGCGAGCTGGGCAAGCGCGGCATCGCATTCATCTGCGCCCGCGAAGCGATCGGCGAGGACCGCCTCGGTCCGCAGTTGAAGAAAATTTTCGGCGGCGTCTACATCGCCAACGAAAAGCTGACGAAGGAAAGCGCCGAGACACTGCTCACGAGCGGAGACGCGGACGCCGTCGCCTTCGGTCAATGGTTCATCGCCAACCCGGACCTGCCGGAACGCCTGAAGCGCAATGCGCCGCTGAACGCGCCGCGTCCGGACAAGTTCTATGCGTCGACCGCCGAAGGCTACACGGACTATCCGGCCCTGCAGGCCAACGGCTGACGCCGCCCCGATGTGCGGACGGGCACCTTGCCCGTCCGGGCATTTCTCTCCTTCCTCATGCATATATCCCGGTAGAAAAACCTTCGATCGGGGGCGTCACCGATACGAATACTATTGCTGACATGATATTCTTGTGAGATTCCTACTGGCCGTGGTCACAAGCCGCGGCCTTCGTTCAGCCTCGCAAGGAGTCCCGTGAAGACCTGCCTACCCCGCCTGTTGCCGCTCGCCGTCGCTACCGCGCTGGCGTTTGCCGCCGCCCCTGTCGTCCACGCTGCCGCCGCCACGCCGGCGCGCGCCGAAAACGCCTTCCTTTCCCAGCTCGATGCGGCCGCCCGCTCGGCGCGCGTGTCCAACGTCGACTACCAGCTCGACTTCACGCTCACGGGCAAGGAAACGTTCAGCGGCACGACCACGCTCACCTTCGACCTGAAGGATGCGGACAGCCCGCTCACCGTCGACCTCGACAAGGCCACGATCAGGTCGCTGACCGTCAACGGCAAGACCGTCACGCCGCGCTACAACGGCTGGTTCATTACGCTGCCCGCCCAGGACCTCGCCCGTGGCCGCAACACGGTCGTCGTAGGGTACGAGCGTCCCCACAGCACGAATGGCGAAGGCCTGCACCGCATGGTCGACCCCGTCGACGGCCGCGTCTACACGTATTCGCATTTCGAACCGGCCGCCGCGCACCAGATGTTCGCCGTGTTCGACCAGCCCGACCTGAAGGCCACGTACCAGGTGACCGTCAGCGTCCCGGCCGACTGGCAGGTGATCTCGACGACGCGCGAGACGAACGTCGCGCCTTCCGGCGACCTGCGCCGCTGGACGTTCGCCAAGACCAAGAAACTGAGCCCGTACAATTTCTCGATGCACGCGGGTCCGTACAAGATGTGGGAAGACACGAGCGGCAAGTATCCGATGCGCCTGTTCGCGCGCCAGTCCGTCGCGGCACAGGTCAAGCCGGCCGAATGGTTCAGGTACACGAAGGCCGGCCTCGCGTTCTTCGACGACTACTTCGGCATCCCCTACCAGTTCGAGAAATACGACCAGGTCCTCGTGCCGGACTTCCTGTACGGCGCGATGGAAAACGCGGCCGCGATCACGTTCGCCGAGCGCGCCTTCATGTACAAGGCCGACATGACGGCCGAACAGCGCGCGCGCCTGGCCTACGTCATCATGCACGAGATGGCGCACCAGTGGTTCGGCGACCTCGTCACGATGCAATGGTGGAACGGCCTGTGGCTGAACGAGAGCTTCGCGTCGTTCATGGGCACCCTTGCGACGGCCGAGTCCACGGAATTCAAGGACGCATGGCGCGCCTTCTACTCCGACGGCAAACAGCGCGCCTACGAGCAGGACCAGCGCACCTCCACGCATCCGATCGAGGTCCCGGTGCCGTCGACGCGGAACGCGTTCGACAACATCGACGCCATCACGTATTCGAAAGGCGCCTCCACGCTGATGCAGCTGCGCCACCTGCTGGGCGCCGACGTGTTCCGCAAGGGCGTGCACAACTACCTCGTCAAATACCAGTACCGCAACGCGAAGCTGGACGACTTCATCGGCAGCCTCGGCCAGGCCGCCGGCCGCGACCTGACGGGCTGGACGAAGGAATGGCTGTACCAGCCGGGCGTCAACACGATCGCCGCCAACTACACGTGCAAGGCCGGCAAGGTCACCGGCTTCACGCTTGCCCAGACCGCGCAGAGCAAGGCCCTGCCGACCCTGCGCGAACAGCGCGTGCAGGTGGCCGCCTTCCGCCTGGACGGCAAGGACTACAAACTCGAGCGCAACGTCGCCGTCACGTACGAGGGCGCCAAGACACCCGTCCCGGCCATGAACGGCGCCGCCTGTCCGGACCTCGTCTACCCGAACTACGGCGACTGGGGCTTCGTGAAGGTCCAGCTCGATCCGCGTTCGTTCGACAGCGCACGCAGCCACCTGGCCGCCGTCGATGACCCGCTGCTGCGCGCCATGCTGTGGCAAAGCCTGTGGGACGGCGCCCGCGACGGCAAGCTGCCCCTGAACGACTTCCTGTCCACGGCGCTGAATAACGCGCCGCAGGAAAAAGACTACACGCTGCTCGGCGACGTGCTGGGCAAGGTCGTCGCGTCCAAGCGCTACCTCGACCTGATGGATCCGCCGGCCGAGTCACAGTCCGCCTCACAGTCCGCCTCACAGTCCGGCTCACAGTCCGCCTCGCAGTCCTCCTATTCCCGGGCCGTCACGCGCCAGCTGGAAGACATGGCCTGGACCAGCACCCTCGCGAACAAGGGCGACGACAACTTCCAGCGCCGCTGGTTCGCCAACTACATCGCCGTCGCCAGCTCGCCGGAGGCACTGCGTCGCCTCGCCGCCATCCTCGACGGCAAGGAACAGGTCGACGGCCTCGCGATCAACCAGGACCTGCGCTGGACCATCATCGGCCGCCTGAACCGCTACGACTACCCCGGCGCCGCCGCGCTCGTCGAGGCCGAGCAGGCGCGCGACAAGTCCGACGCGGGCCAGGCCGCCGCCCTGACGGCCGTCGTCAGCCGCCCCGACCCGGCCGTCAAGACCGAGTGGCTCGGCACCGTGCACGACCTGCAGACGAAGCTGCCGTTCTCGAAGGTGCGCACGGCGATGGAGCACCTGTACCCGGCCGAGCAGCACGGCCTGGGCGAACAGACGGCCGCCGCGCGTCTTGCGCGCCTGCCGCAGCTCGACAAGTCCGCCGGTCCCGTCTACATGCGCGCCTACGGTCCGGCACTGATCCCGGCCGGCTGCACGCCCGCCAGCGTCCAGCGCCTGCAAGCGGCCGTCGACGCCGGCAAGGACCTGTCCGCCGGCACCCGCCGCGCCCTGCTCGACGCACTGCAGGAAGACCAGCGCTGCGTCACCATTCGCCAGGCCATGACCGCGCACTGACGGCACACTGAGCATGTGGGACGGAGCACGCCCCCTCGCCACGTTCGACGCGCGCCGGCGCGGCGTGCTGGCGTTCGCGTGCGCCGCCCACCTGCTGGCGCTGTTCCTGTGGACGCAGGAACGGCGCCTCCTTCCCGTCCGCCCTTCCCGGGCCGTGACGATCCTGCTGCAAACCGATCGCGCCCCGGCCACGCGGCCGCCGGCGGAGGCAGCGCCGCTGCCCCTGCCCGCACCGAAGATGCCGGCCGCACCTCTCATTTCCGCGCCCGCGACGCAGTCCGAACCCGTGCACCCGCTTGACGACGACGAGGCACGGCGCGAAACCGCGCCATCGACACCGGCACCAGCAACACGGGACGCGGCAGCATCCATGCCCAATCCCATCGACACGGCGCAGGCAGTCGACCCCGTCACGGACGCACGCGCGCTCGCACGGACGCCGGCAGGCGCATCATCCGCGCAGGGCGGCTTCGCGGCCAGCCTGGCGCGGCAGCAGGCCGGACGCATCGACCGTGAACTCCGCAAGGGCAAGCCGGGCGTGCCGACCGAAGCGGATACGCCATCGGCGCGCTTCCAGCGCGGCCTCGAATCCGCCCACATCGACCGCTCGCTGACCTTGCAGTCCGACACGTATACGTCGCCGGACGGCGTGGTCATCTACCGCTTCCGCCAGGGCAACCGGTTCCGCTGCCGCCGGGCCGGCGGCGTCGGCATGCCGCTGGCCGGGATGCCGGGCACAGGCTCGATCACCGCGGGCGGCGCAGGCGCTGCCGGTGCCACCGACTGCCCCAAGGGCGTCGTGTGGAACCAGGATCCCTGAACGCCGCTGAGCCGCGCTAGCGCCTTGCCGACCTGGCCGGTTTCCCGCCGTTTCCTCCGCCGCCACCTCCTTCCTCGCCAGTGGCCGGCTGTTCCGGCGCACGGCACAGCTCGGCCATCCTTTCCCACGCCCCCTCGGCCTGGCAATGCAGGGGCGCGTATGCCTGCAGCGCCTTGGACAGGTCGATCGGCTTCATCTCGTTGACCCGGACGTTGTTGTTCACCTTGATGCACATGACGTCCTGCCAGGCCGCCGAATAATTGCGGGGAATGGGCACCGGCCCACGCAACCTGCGTGCTGCCGTTTCGCACTCGCCCTGCTTCAGGTACTGCCCCCGCAGGTTGGCCTGGTCCAGCGACACGTCCAGGCCCTGCTGCAGGTACAACAAGAGAATCATCGTGTACATCGCGGCGCCTCCATCGTTTGAATAGACCGTACGCGAGTCCGGCGGTTCACCGCGCACGCCTGAGCTGCATCAGTCCGCGACACCGGTGCCGCGCTAGCCTGACGATCTCGAAAGGACCGCCATGCTCACCCTGATCACCTGGAACATACAGTGCGCCCGCACACCGGACGGAGGCGCCGACCTCGACCGCGTCGTCGACCGCGTGCTGGCATCCGGCGCCCGGTTCGACATCCTGCTGCTGCAGGAAGTCGGCTGCGGCCTGCCCGCGCGCGACGGCAGCCCGATCGGCGACCAGTTCGCCGGCCTCGCGCGGCGCCTCGACCGCCTGCACGCCGCGTCCGCGTTCGCCCTCGACGGACGCAATGCGGACGGGTCGCCGCGCCGGCTCGGGTGCATGACGTTCGCACGCGGCCCCATCGAGCACGTACGGCGCCACGCCCTGCCCTGGCCGCCCGATCACGAGGTGCCGGCCATGCCCCGGGCTACCCTCGACACCGTCGTCGCCACGCCGGACGGCATGCTGCGCGTGCTGAACGTCCACCTCGAGTATTTTTCGGCGCGGCAGCGCATGGCCCAGGTCGAGCGCCTGCGCGAGCTCCAGGCGGAAGCGCTCGCACGCGCGCGTGTCTCCGGCGCAGCGGCGGCGGCGCCCCACGGTCCGGGCGGCACGCCGTTCGCACCGCTGCCGCAGACCGCCGCCGCCATCCTCGCGGGCGACTTCAACATGCTGCCCGGCTCGGACGCCCACGCCCGCCTGCTGGCCCCGGGCCCCGACGGCGAACCCCTGTGGCGCGATGCCTGGGAGCTGGCGCACCCCGGCGAACCGCATGCGCCGACCGGGGGCCTGCGCGGCGGCGGCGCGGCTGCGCAGGCGTTCACGTTCGACTACGTCTGCGTCAGCCCCGCGCTCGCCGCGCGCGTCCGCTCGCTGCATGTGGACACGGCCGCGACCGGGTCCGACCATCAACCGTTGCTGCTGGAGCTGGCGTGAATGCCGCCTCCGTAAAGACCATGGGTGCCGTGCGCCGACGTAAAATGCACGGCCCGCGCCCGCACGGCGCGCATCCACCCGCAGCAACTGGAAGGATTTGTCTTGGATTGGGACTACCCGCACCCGTTCATCCTGCCCCGTGTCCCCGAACCGGCCGACATCGACGGGCTGAACCACACCAACAATGCCGTCTACGTCCGCTGGTGCGAACAGGCCGGATGGGCCCATTCGGAAGCGCTGGGCCTGTCGCTGGACGACTACCGGCGCCTCGACCGCGCCATGGCCATCCGGCGCGGCGCATACGATTACCTGCTGCCGACCTTTGCCGGCGAAGCGCTCGTGCTCGGCACATGGCTCGTCGCGGGCGATGGCAGGCTGGCGATGGAACGCCGCTTCCAGCTCGTGCGCGAACGCGACGGCGCGACGGTGCTGCGCGGCCGTTGGGACCTCGTGTGCATCGAACTCTCGAGCGGCCGGCCCCGCCGCATGCCGCAGGAATTCCTGGACGCCTACATGCCGGTGGCGGTGGCGGACACGCAGACCGCGTCCTGACGCCGCATGGGGCCGCACCCGCGCACGGCTCAGCGGGCGTTGCCTTTCTGCGCGCGCACGAGCCAGCGCAGCGCGCCCCACAGCAGCAGAATGGCGATCACCGACGACGCCCCCAGCACGAGCAACGTGAGGTCGTACAACGCGTTGCCGAAGATCCAGGCACCGCCCGACACGACGGTAAAAATGTTGGCGAACACGAAGAATTTCGCGGCCGTCAGCAGGCAATGCCGTACCGCCCGGTCGCGCACGGCCGGATCGGCGGCATCGAGGTCCCGTTCCAGCGCCTGCGACGCGGAACTGACACTTTCCAGATACCGGTAGATATAGCTCGCGACCACGCTGCCCGCCACGCCGACGAGGACGAGGACGATGTCCTTGGCTTCGATCTGGATGTTCATGGTCGCGGGTCCGCTTGTACGCCGTCCGGCCGGCTGCCGTCGACGTTCGAGTGGAACGCGGCCGCAAGATTCCGTACGCCCGGTCGCCATGCCGACACGATCAAGCCGTGCCGGGGCGCGGCGCGGTCATTCGGCGTCGACGATCCAGTCCGCCGGCTTGCCGCTGGCCTGGCGCGGCAGGCGCGGCCCGAACGTCCACGCGACCGGCCGCTCCGGCGCCGTCAGGCGTTCCGCGATCCAGCCGGGCAATCCGGCGCGCAGCCCATCGACGTCGGCCCCGGGCTCCGGCACGACGAAGGCCTTCAGGCGCCGGCCCTCGTCGGGCCGCATCAACCGCACCGCAGCTTCCCGCACGTGCGGATGGAGGGCGAGCACGTCCGCCACATAGGCCGGGAACACGTTCGTGCCGCCGACCTGTACCGCGTCGTCGATCCGCCCCGCGGGCAGGAAGCGCGTCCCGTCGGCCCAGTCGAGGCTGTCTTGCAGCGGATAGCGGCGTGCCGTGCCGTCCGGCAACGTGCGTGCCAGGCCGGCGGCGTCATCGATGCGGGTCCAGTGCGGCAACAGGGTGAACGGGATACCCGCCCGATCGCGCCAGCCGACGCCTGCGGTTTCCGAGCTGCCATACACCTGCAGCAGGCGCAGGCCGGCCGCGGCCAGCGTGTCGGCGAGCGCGTCCGGACAAGGCGCGGTCGACGTCACGCCGACGACGTCCGCGTCGAATGCCGGCATGACCCGTGCGGCGGCTTCCCACCAGCCCGGATGTGCCACGATGAGGTCGCCGGGGCGCGCCAGGCTGGCCAGTGCGGCCGGCCCGGCCCGGCGCACGTCGATCACCTCCAGAGGCTCGACCGCCTCGACAGGCACGACCGCGTCGGCCGCATCGCCCACCGCGACGTTGACCGCCCCCGCGAGCGTGCGCGGCAACAGCACCGTGAACAGGAACCCGTAGATATGGTGACTGGGCACGGCACTCAGCACGCGGCGCCGGCCCGGCACGAGCGGCGCCAGCGCGGCCACCTCCTGCTCCAGCGTGGCGAGCGCGTGCGTGCAACGCTTCGGGCTGCCGCTGCTGCCCGACGTGCGGAACGTCAGCGGGGGCGCGTCGACATCCGCGCCGGCCCGTAAGCACGCTTCCAGCCCCGTCCGCGCACTCGCGATCCAGTCGCCGACGCATGGCCGGGCCAGCAATTGCTCGTCGATACCGCCCCGCTGCAGGTGCAATGCCTCGACCAGCGCCGTGCCCAGGCCCATCAGCTCCAGCGAATCGACGCCCAGGTCGCGCACGAACCGGGTGTCGGACGGCCACGGGAACGGCAGCGGCGACGGCGCACGGCCGGGGCGCATCTGCGCCAGCTCGGCGGCGAGCAGATCCGTGACGACGCGGGCCAAGGCACCGCCGCGCGTCCACCAACCGTCCGGGCTGGCGCCGCGCCTGGTCCCACTTGAGGCAGAATGTGATCGTCCCGGCATGATATTCGTCGTCGATGAGGCGGGCAGACTATGACGGGCCGGCGTGCCCCTGTCAAATGCGTACGGACGCGCCAATGTGACATCCGCGCACGACAGATTTGACAGAGACATGGCGCCATGTCACTATGGCTTTCTTTGTTGCAACATGACCTTCCGCTGGAGCTTCCCATGACCGCCGCCGACCTGCTCTTCGCCTCGCCGGACCTGCACACGCGCCTCGCGCAACTGGCGGAGGACGAGCTCGACCGCCTCGATTTCGGCGTCATCGGCTTCGATGACGACACCAATGTGTGCCGGTACAACCGCACGGAGTCGGAAGCGGCCGGCCTCACGGCGCCGCGCGTGCTGGGCCAGCCGCTGTTCACGAACGTCGCGCCCTGCCTCAACAATTTCATGGTGGCGCAACGCTTCGAAGATGCCCAGGACGACGGCACGGCGCTCGACGACACCATCGACTACGTGCTGACCTTGCGCATGCGCCCAGTGAAAGTCGCCCTGCGCCTGCTGGCCGCGCCGGATACGCCCGTGCGCTACGTGCTCGTCCAGCGCAAAGCATGACGGCGGACGCGCACGCCCGCCACGCCGCCGAGCACGAGGCGCTGATGCAGTTCCTGTACCTGGCCCCCGTCGGCCTCGTGCAGACGGCGGCCGACGGCGGGATCCTCATGATGAATCCCGTCTCGGCGCAGTTGCTGATGCCCCTGCAGCGTGACGGCAACTTGGTCAATTTGTTCGACGCGCTCGCCGGCGTCGCGCCCGAACTGCGCCACCTGTGCGGGATGTTCGCGCGGCCCAGCGGCATGGTGTGCGACGGCATGCACATCCAGCTCGGCAGCGTCGACGCCCGCCCGAAACGAGGACCGCAGGTGCTGTCGCTGACCCTGCTGAAGCTCGACGAGGCGCGGCTGATGGCCGTGCTGTCCGACGTCACGGAACAGGTGCGGCGCGACCGCCAGCTGCGCCAGAACGAAGCGTGGCTGGGCGCCCTCCTCACGAGCATCACGGATTACGCCCTCGTCGGCCTGGACGGCGCCGGCCGCGTCAGCACGTGGAACGAGACGATCGCGCGCGTCACGGGGCATGGCGAAAGCGTCGTGGGCCAGCCGTATTCCGTGTTCTATCCGCAGGGCGCGACGACGCCCCACCACACCCAGGACCGCCTGCGCGAAGCCGACCAGAACGGCTGGAGCCTGGACGAGGGCCCGCGCGTGCGCGCCGACGGCAGCGAGTTCTGGGCCAGCGCGATGATCTCGCCGCTGCCCGACCGCGCCCCCGCGCTGGCCGAGCCGGGCGACCCCGCATACTGTCTCGTGCTGCGCGACGTCAGCGACAGGCGCGAGGCGATCGATGCGCGCCGCAAGTCGTTGTTCAGCGACCACCTGACGGGCGTCGCCAACCGCCGCGCGTTCTTCGAGGCGGCGGAGCTGGAACTGAACCGCAACCGGCGCGCGCCGCGGCCCACCGCCCTGGTCCTCGTCGACGCCGACCACTTCAAGCGCATCAACGACCGCCACGGCCACGCCGGCGGCGATGCCGTGCTGCGCCACCTGGGGCAGCTGTTGGCGGCCACGTTCCGCCAGGTCGACGTCGTCGCCCGCGTGGGCGGCGAGGAATTCGCCGTGCTGCTGCCGTCGACCGACCTCGATGCCGCCGTCGCCGTGGCCGAACGGGTGCGCGGCCTCGTCGCCGGCCGGCCCGTCGCGTACGACGGCGCGCTCATCACCTGCACGATCAGCGCCGGCGTCGCCGTGTGCGACGGCGAGGCGCTCGGACTGGACGGCCTGATGAAACGCGCCGACCAGGCCCTGTACGCCGCGAAGGCGGCGGGCCGCGACCGCGTCGAACGGTGGCGCCCGGCGCTGGCCAGCGAGGTGAAACGATGAACGACACGAACAAGGTCGACGCCTACGAGGCGCTGGTCCAGTTTCTCTACCGCGCGCCCATCGGTCTCGTGCAGGCGGGCCTGGACGGCACGGTCGACATGCTGAACCCGATGTCGTCCAGCCTCCTGATGCCGCTCGCGCGCGACGGCAGCCTCGATAACCTGTTCACGGTACTGCACGACGTGGCGCCGCAGCTGCGCGACCTGACGGCCGCCGTCGAGGCGCCATCCGGCGTGGTGTGCGAAGGCTTGCGCGTGCAGCTGGGCGATGCGGCCGCCCCGGGCGGGCCGCAGGTGCTGTCGCTGAGCGTCCTGAAACTGGACGGCACGCGGCTGATGGCCACCGTGACCGACGCCACCGCGGACGTGCAGCGCGAGCACGACCGGCTGGCGCGCCGCCTGCGCAGCCAGGCGCGCACGGACGCGCTCACGCGCATGCCCAACCGCGAAGCCGTGCTCGAACAATTGCAGCAGATGCTGGACCGGCCGGCGCTCGCGGACGGCGGCGCGCATCCCCGCGGTTTCGCGCTGCTGTTCATGAATTGCGACCGCTTTCGCCAGATGAACGACGCGCTGGGCCAGGCGGCCGGCGACCGCCTGCTCGTGCAGATCGGCGACCGTATCCGCGCCACACTCCGCCCGCCGACCGACCGCATCGATCCGCTTGCGGGCGCGGGCCAGATGGCGGCGCGCACCGGCGCCGACGAATTCGCCGTCGTGCTGGACGGCCTGCGCAGCCGCGACGACGCCGAGCGCGTGGCCGCGCGCCTGCTCGACGCGCTGGCGCGCCCGCTTGCGCTGGACGGCCAGGACGTGGTCATCCGGCTGAGCATGGGCCTCGTGTGGAGCGGCGACGCGGGTGCCGCGGCCGGCGGGATGCTGCGCGACGCCAGCATCGCGATGGTCGAGGCCAAGCGCGCGGGCGGCGCGCGCTGCGTCGCGTTCGAGACGGCGATGCGCGAACGGGCCGCACGCCGCGCCGACATCGAGTCGGACCTGCGCCAGGCCCTCGTCGACGACCAGCTGTTCGTCGTCTACCAGCCCGTCGTCGGCCTGCGCGCGGACGGCGCCACCGACGTCGCCGCCGGCGTCGAAGCGCTCGTGCGCTGGCGCCATCCCGTGCGCGGCGTCGTGCCGCCGGTCGAATTCATCCAGGTGGCGGAGGAATCGGGTCTCATCGGCGCGCTGGGCGACTTCGTGCTGCGCCGCGCCTGCCGCGACTTCGCCGCGTGGCAGGCCACGCTGGGCGAGCGCGCGCCGCGCCTGCTGGCGGTGAATCTGTCGCGCGCGCAGCTGGCGGAACCGGGCTGGCCCGCCGTCGTGCGCGACGTGCTGGCACAGAACGGCATGCGCCCGGACCAGCTGCAGCTGGAAGTGACGGAGAGCCTGGCCGCGCAGGACCAGCAGGTGCAGCAGCGCCTGCACGAACTGAAAGCCATCGGCGTCACCCTCGCGCTGGACGATTTCGGCACGGGGTATTCGTCGCTCTCCAGCCTGCACCAGCTGCCGGTGGACACGGTCAAGATCGACCGCTCGTTCGTGTGCCAGGCCGACACCAGCCACCACCACCGCGTGCTGATCGAGGCGACGGTGAAGGTGGCGCAGAGCCTCGGCATGAGCACGGTGGCCGAAGGGATCGAGACGGAGGCGCAGGCCGCCGCCGTGCGCGCCCAGGCCTGCGCCAAGGGACAGGGCTATCTGTTCAGCCGCCCCCTCGCCTCGCCTGACCTGATCGCCTGGCTGTCGGAACGCTGAACCGCGTTCAGCGCATCGCCAGCGGACGGCGCCGGTCCGGCGGCGGGAAGCCCGCGTCCAGCAATGCCAGGTCGTCCGGCGTGAGTTGCGGCGCGAGGTCCAGCGCGGCGCGGTTGGCGCGCACGTGGGCCGGTTGCACGGCCTTCGGGATCGTCACGACGCCGTCCTGGCGCAACAGCCACGCGAGCGCCACCTGGGCCGGCGTGACGCCATGCCGGCGCGCCACCTCGCCCAGCTGCGGACGGGCCAGCAGCCCGCGCTGCTCGCCGGCCGTCGATTCCAGCGGCGAATACGCCATCACGGGAATGCCGCGCTCGCGGCACCACGGCAGCAAATCCCATTCGATGCCGCGCTTGGCCAGGTTATACAGCACCTGGTTCGCCGCGATACCTCCGCCTTCGGGCAGCGCGGCCGCTTCCAGCATGTCGTCCGTGTCGAAATTCGAGACGCCGTACGCGCGGATCTTGCCATCCATGCGCAGGCGTTCGAAGCCTTCCAGCGTCTCCGCCAGCGGCACGCCGCCGCGCCAGTGCAGCAGGTAGAGGTCGAGCCGGTCCGTGCGCAGGCGCCGCAGGCTGCGCTCGCACGCGGCGCGCACGCCCGCGCGCGAGGCATTGTGCGGGTACACCTTGCTGACGAGGACAACCTCGTCGCGGCGGCCGGCGATGGCCTCGCCGACCACTTCCTCGGCGCCGCCCTCGCCATACATCTCGGCCGTGTCGATGAGGGTCATGCCGAGGTCCAGGCCGAGCCGCAGCGCGGCCACCTCGGCCGCGCGCGCGGACGGGTCTTCACCCATGTTCCAGGTGCCCTGGCCGAGGATCGGGAGCGGCATCATTTCGCCGCCCTGGCCGTCGCGATCTGGTCGAGGATGTGCTTGGGCACCGCCGCATAGTGCTTAAATTCCATGGTGTACGTGGCGCGCCCCTGCGTCAGCGAGCGCAGCGTCGTCGAGTAGCCGAACATCTCCGCCAGCGGCACGACGGCGTTGATCAGCTTCCCGCCGCCGCCCGGGATCTCGTCCATGCCCTGCACCACGCCGCGCCGCGTGGACAGGTCGCCCATCACGTTGCCCGTGAATTCCTCGGGCGTCTCGACCTCGACCTGCATCATCGGCTCGAGCAGCTCCGGCGCCGCCTTGCGCATGGCGTCCTTGAACGCCATCGACGCGGCGACGCGGAACGCGTTCTCGTTCGAGTCGACGTCGTGGTACGAACCGAAGGTCAGGGTCGCACGCACGTCCACGACAGGATAGCCGGCCAGCACGCCGTTCGGCAGCGTCTCCTGGATACCCTTGTCGACCGCGGGGATGAACTCGCGCGGCACGACGCCGCCCTTGATGGCGTCGACGAATTCGTAGCCCTTGCCCGGTTCGAGCGGTTCGAGCTTGAGCACGACGTGGCCATACTGGCCCTTGCCGCCCGACTGCTTGACGAACTTGCCCTCGACGTTCTCGACCGCCTTCTGGATCGTCTCGCGGTACGCCACCTGCGGCTTGCCGACGGTCGCCTCCACGCCGAACTCGCGCTTCATGCGGTCGACGAGGATTTCCAGGTGCAGCTCGCCCATGCCGGACATGATCGTCTGGCCCGATTCCTCGTCCGTGCGCACGCGGAACGACGGGTCTTCCTGCGCGAGGCGCGACAGCGCGATGCCCATCTTTTCCTGGTCGGCCTTCGTCTTCGGCTCCACGGCCTGCGAGATCACGGGCTCGGGGAACGTCATCTTTTCCAGCACGATGACCTTGTCCGGGTCCGACAGCGTATCGCCCGTCGTCACACCCTTCAGGCCGACGGCCGCCGCGATGTCGCCCGCGAACACCTCCTTGATTTCCTTGCGCTCGTTCGCGTGCATCTGCAGGATGCGGCCCAGGCGCTCCTTCTGGCCCTTGGTCGGGTTGTACACGGTGTCGCCCGAATTCACGACGCCCGAGTACACGCGGAAGAACGTCAGCTGGCCGACGAACGGGTCGGTCATGATCTTGAAGGCGAGCGCGGAGAACGGCTCGTCGTCCGAGGGATGGCGCTCCAGCGGCCTGTCGTCCTCGTCGTGGCCGGCGATCGCGGGCACGTCCACCGGCGACGGCAGGTACTCGATGACGGCGTCCAGCATCGCCTGCACGCCCTTGTTCTTGAAGGCGGAGCCGGCCAGCATCGGGACGATCTCGCCCGCGATCGTGCGTGCGCGCAGCGCGGCCTTGATCTCGTCTTCCGTCAGCGCTTCGCCGTTCAGGTATTTTTCCGTCAGCTCGGGCGTCGCCTCGGCGGCCGCCTCGACCATCGTCTCGCGCCATTTTTCCGCGACGGTCACGAGGTCGGCCGGGATGTCTTCATAGCTGAAGCGCACGCCCTGGCTCGCGTCGTCCCAGCGGATGGCGCGCATCTTGACGAGGTCGATCACGCCCTCGAAGTGCTCTTCCGCGCCGAGCGGGATCTGGATCGGCACGGCGTTGCCCTTCAGGCGGTCCCTGATCTGCTGCTGGACGCGGAAGAAGTCGGCGCCCACGCGGTCCATCTTGTTGACGAACGCGATGCGCGGCACCTTGTACTTGTTCGCCTGGCGCCACACGGTCTCGGACTGCGGCTGCACGCCGCCGACCGAATCGTAGACCATGACGGCGCCGTCGAGCACACGCATCGAGCGCTCGACCTCGATCGTGAAGTCGACGTGGCCCGGCGTGTCGATGATGTTGATGCGGTGCTCGGCGAAGTTGCCGCCCATGCCCTTCCAGAAGGCCGTCGTCGCGGCCGAGGTGATCGTGATGCCGCGTTCCTGTTCCTGTTCCATCCAGTCCATCGTCGCCGCGCCGTTGTGCACCTCGCCGATCTTGTGATTCACGCCGGTGTAGAACAGGATGCGCTCCGTGGTGGTGGTCTTGCCGGCATCGATGTGGGCACTGATGCCGATATTGCGGTAACGCTCGATGGGGGTCTTACGGCTCATCACAATCTCCTGTGGATACGGAACGCCAATGTAAGTGCATATACCCCCACTTTCAAGGCCGGGCTGCGTGAACCGGTCTTAAGACAGAGGGTATAGCCGCACAATGTAACTGAAGTGCGGCTTTCGTGCTGGCGGCGTGTCCCTGGAGCGAGGCGTCATGCAATGCGGATGGATCAGCCGACGATGGTCTGCAGCCCCCGCGCCGGAATCTCGACCGCCACCTCCTGCCGGTCGACGAACAGCCGGTACCGCTGCGGCTGGTCGCTGCGGTTCATGACGACGACGGCCAGGCGCCCGTCCGCGTTGCGGAACGCCGTCGCGTCCAGGGTGCTGCGGCTCGTCGTGGCGCCCACGCGGCGCGCCTTCGGGCGGATGTAGCGGCTGAAATGGCCGATGGCCGTGTAGATGGGCGTGAACACGAGCTGCCCGTCGTCGCTCGCGTGCAGCGGCGCGAAGCAGAAGTTGTTCTTGTGGTTCGGACCGCCGCGGCTGTCGAGCAGCATGTTCCAGTCGACCCAGCCGCTGGAGCCCGCGTTCAGGTCCGCGATCATCTCGCGGCCGTAGCGTTCGCCGTTGGCCCAGTCCTGCAGGCGCGCGGGATCGAATTTCTCGATGCACCCTTCCGTCATCAGGAGGTTCACGTCGGGCCATGCCGCGTGCACCGCGGCGACGTTGCGGTGCATCGGCTCGCCGCCCGCCCACGTCTCGTACCAGTGATAGCCTACGCCCCAGATGTACGGCCGCGCCTTCGCATCCGCCAGGATCGTCGCGGCGCGCTGCGGCAGCAGGTCGCGGTTGTGGTCCCACACGATGACTTTCTTGCCGCCCAGTCCCGCCGCCTTCAACGCGGGGCCCAGGTGGTCGCCGAGGAAGCGCGTCTCTTCGTCCGCGCTGAAGATCATCGATTCCCATTTCTGCTTCGCCATCGGCTCGTTCTGCACCGACAGGCCCCACAGCGGGATGCCGGCCCGCTCGTACGCCTGGACGAATTTCACGACGTAGCGCGCCCACGTGTCGCGGTATTCCGGGAGCAGGCTGCCGCCGGCGAGCATGCTGTTATTCGACTTCATCCACGCCGGCGCGCTCCACGGGCTGGCGAACACGCGCATGTCGGTGCCGTGCGCGCGGGCCGACGCCAGCGCCGCGCGCAGCAGCGGCACGCGCAGCTTCAGGTCCGGCGCAATGCTGAACGAAGAGAGCGACCGGTCGCCGTCGCGCACGTACGTGTAGCTGCTACTGCCGAAGTCGGAACTGTGGATCGTCGTGCGCAGGATGTTGTAGCCCAGGCCCGCGCGCGGGTCGAAGTACGCGGCCAGGAACGCCTGCTGCTGCGCCGGCGTCAGCGTCGCATGGACCTCGGCGACGGCGTCCGTGACGGCGCCGCCGAAGCCGAACACTTCCTGGTAGCGCTTCGACGTGTCGACGAAGACGGCGATGTCCGTCTCGGGCGGCTGGCCCGCCGGCTGGAAGGCGCCGAGCGGACGCGCGGCGAAGCGGTCGGCGCCCGGTGCGGACGTCACGACCTGCCAACCCGTGCTGTTTGCGGCCGCGGGTGCCGCCCCGCTGCGCGTGGCCACGGCCATCTGTCCGCCCATCAGCGTCGCGGCGCCCAGCAACCGCATTGCATCTCGTCTCGTCGTCATCGTGTCTCCTGTCGTGGTGTTGTCGGCCGCGCGATTGGAAACGTTACCAATCGAAGCCGGACGACTATACCACTCGTCGTTTCACGATGTCAAAAGGCTGTCTTACAGGATCTCCTGCACCAGCCCGGACGGCCGGCACAGCCGCACGCCCTTCGGCGTCACGACGAACGGGCGGTTGATGAGGATCGGATGCGCGACCATGGCGTCCAGCAGTGCGTCGTCGGTCGTGGCCGGGTCGTCCAGGCCCAGTTCCGTGAACAGCGCTTCCTTGCTGCGCACGGCATCGCGCACGCTCAAACCCGCGCGGGCGATCAAGTCCTTCAGCTCGTCCTGCGTCGGCGGCTGCGCGAGATAGTCGACCACGCGGGGTTCGACGCCCGTCGCGCGGATCGTCTCCAGGGTCGTGCGCGACGTGCCGCAGCGGGTATTGTGAAAAATCGTGATGTCCATCTTGAAAATCCTTGTTTGAGAGGCAAGGATGATACCGACGCGGCCGCAACGCTTCCAGTTTTTTCGCTTGTTCCCCTTCTGGCAGCGCTATAAAATGCCCGGCTTGCTTGCCGACGCGCAATCGAAGTTGCATCGCGATGGCCTGCCGTATGGAGAGAACATGGACGACTACCTGATGCGCCCCGACGCGCTGCCGACCTGGGGCCAGCGCACCGCGCTGCGCGTGCTGAACGCGTTCGGCTGGAATATCCGTTTCAGGCCGCTGCCGGGGCCGCACGGCATCGCCGTCGTGTACCCGCATACGTCGAACTGGGATTTTCCCATCGGCCTCGTGGCCAAGTGGGCGGTCGGCGTACAGTTCCGCTGGCTCGCGAAGGATTCGCTGTTCCGCGGCCCGATGGGCGCCATCATGCGCTACTGGGGCGGCGTGGCAGTCGACCGCAGCGCCCCCCAGGGCGCCATCCTGCGCCTCGCGCAGACGATGCATGCGGCGGACTCGTTCTGGCTCGCCATCACGCCGGAAGGCACGCGCAGCTACCGCCCGCACTGGAAGAGCGGCTTCTACCGCATCGCACTGGCGGCCCGCGTGCCCGTCCTGCTCATCTCGTTCGACTACGGCAGGAAGGTCATCGACGTCACGCGCTCGCTGACGTTGACGGGCGACGAAGCGGCCGACATGGCCGCCATCGCGCAGGCGTACGACGGCGTGCGCGCGCTGTACCCGGAGAAGGCGGCGCCAGTCCGCCTGGCCGAACCGGGATCGCCTTCAGACGACACTCGCAAGCAGGCATAAGCCGGCAGCACCGATCGCGGCGCCGGCCATGCGGCGCACCCGTTCCCCCGGCAACGCTCCAGCCAGCATCACCAGGGCGCTCGCGGCGAGGAAGCCGGCGCCGCTCGCCATTCCCGCCAGTTCCTGCCCATGCGCCAGCCCATGCAGGAACGCGCATCCACCCACGACGGCGATCGCCGCCTGGGGAGGCAAACGCCGCTGCAGGCCGGGCGCGCACGCGACCAATGCGCCCAGCAGCAGCACGGTCGCCGCGATCGACGTCTCCAGCGCGGGCAGCACGAGGCCCGCGCCGGCGCAGGCCGCGCCGAGCGCCATCATCACGAGGAACGCGGGCGGCAGCACGGCGCCGTGACGCTGCTGGCGGCTCCACAGGCCGACAGCCAGCAGCGCGAACAGGTGATCCAGTCCCGTCAGCGGATGCAGCAGGCCGGCCGTGAAACCGCCGTCGGGATGGCCCGGATGCGCGGCAGCCGGCAGCGCGACGGCGAGGGTCGCAAGCGCGGCGACCGCACCGCCCAGGCGCATGCGCGGACGCGGGGACGGCCCCTCATGGCGCACGCGGATCGTCGTGTTGTCATTCCATTTCATGGCGTTTCCTTTCATTGATCGAGTAATCCCTGCTCGCGGATGAAGCAAACGACGGCATCCACGCCTTCGCCCGTCCGTAGATTCGTGAACACGAACGGCCGCGCGCCGCGCTGGCGCCGCGCATCGCGGGCCATGACCTCCAGGTCGGCGCCCACGTGCGGCGCGAGGTCCGTCTTGTTGATGATGAGGAGGTCGGACCGCGTGATGCCCGGCCCGCCCTTGCGCGGGATCTTCTCGCCGCCCGCCACGTCGATGACGTACAGCGTAAGGTCCGACAGTTCCGGGCTGAACGTGGCCGCGAGGTTGTCGCCGCCGGATTCGACCAGCACCAGCTCCAGCGCCGGGAAGTCGGCCTGCAGCCGCGCGATGGCTTCCAGGTTGATCGACGCGTCCTCGCGGATCGCCGTGTGCGGGCACCCGCCCGTCTCCACGCCCATCAGGCGCTCGGGCGGCAACGCGTTCGCGCGCAGCAGGATCTCCATGTCTTCGCGCGTGTAGATGTCGTTGGTGATCACGGCCATGTCGTAGCGCTCGCGCATGCGCCGGCACAGCATCTCGCACAGGGCCGTCTTGCCGGAACCGACCGGGCCGCCGATGCCGACCCGCAAGGGATTCGATGTCATGGTTTGTCCTCCTTCAGGAACGGTACAGGCGCCCATGCTGCACCTCGTGCCGCATCGACAGCATGGACAGGCCGGGCGACCAGTTCGACAGGTCCGCATCCGCCAGGGTGCGCGCCGCGGCGGCCGCGCGTTCGAGCCCAGGCCGCAGCGACAGCAGCAGCCGCTGCCCCGCCACCTGCCCCAGCGGCACCGACTTCACGCACACGAGCACCTGGTTCTCGGCCCACGCGAACAGCATCGCCAGCAGCGCCTCCTCGTGCGGGATGTCGAGTGCGTCGACGGCGCACGCGTACGCTGCCGGCAGCGTCGCCTCGCCGCCCAGCAGGCCGGTGTCGGCCACGCCCAGTTCCGCGATCAGCCGCGTGAGCGAATAGCCCATCTGGACGGTCTCCGCGCGCAGCTCGGCCGTGTCGCGCGACGCGAGGAAGCACGCGCTCCACCCCGCAAGGGCTGCGGCGTCGCGCGCCGCGAACGCGTTCATCAGGCGCCACAGCAGCGGCGCGTCCCAGCGCGCCAGCACCTCGTCGAGATAGCGCACGAGCCACGCGTGCGCGCTCGCCGCGTCGTGCACGCGGCCCTCCTCGATGGCCGTCTCCAGGCCCTGCGAATAGCTGTAGCCGCCGATCGGCAAGGCCGGACTCGCGAACTGCAGCAGGTGCAGCAGGCTCGCCGCGTTCATACGTCCGCCGGGCGGTGGATCTTCTGGCGCACGGGCACGGGCGCCAGCAGGCCGTGGCCGTGGTGGTGGCCGCCCGCATATGCGCCCGCTTCGGGCTCGAACTTCGCCAGCTCTTCTTCGACCTGCGCGCCGAGTCCGACCACCATGTCCTTCAGCACCGGGTCGACGCGGATGCGCAGCCAGCCCGCGCCCACCTGCGCCTGCGTATGGCGGTTCCCGAGGTGGAAGGCGCAGCGCGCCAGCAGCGTCGCGTCCGCGCAGCGCACGAGATAGGTCGGCTCCGGTGCGGCGACGACCCGCACGACACGCCCGTCGTCTCCCGTCAGCAGGTCGCCGTCGCGCAGCACGGTGCCGCGCGCGAGGAACAGCGCGACTTCTTCGCCGGACTCGAGCCGCGCGCGCTGGCGGCAGCGTTCGCGCTGGTCGTACGGCAGCACGAGCCGGTCGTGGACGGCGTCCGCCCCGGCGACCCTGGTATGCAGTGACATCATGGTGGCTCCCGATAATCAGAACAGGAAATACCGCTGCGCGAGCGGCAGCACCCTGGCCGGCTCGCACACGAGCAGGCGGCCGTCCGCGCGCACCTCGTACGTCTCCGGATCCACTTCCATGTGGGGCGTGGCGCCGTTGTGGACCATGTCGCGCTTCCTGAGTCCCCGCGTGTTGCGGACCGCGATCACGGTCTTCGCCAGCCCCAGCTCGCGCGCGATCCCCGCATCGAACGCCGCCTGCGACACGAACGTGAACGACTTGCGGAGTCCCCCGCCGAACGCGCCGAACATGGGCCGGTAGTGCACGGGCTGCGGCGTCGGGATCGACGCATTCGGGTCGCCCATCAAACTCGCCGCGATCATCCCGCCTTTCAAAATCATCGACGGCTTGACGCCGAAGAACGCGGGCCGCCACAGCACGATGTCCGCGATCTTGCCCGGCTCCAGCGAGCCCACGGCGTGCGCGATGCCGTGCGCGATGGCCGGATTGATCGTGTACTTGGCCACGTACCGTTTTACGCGCGCGTTGTCATTGCGCGCGGAGTCGCCTTCCAGCGCGCCGCGCTGCACCTTCATCTTGTGCGCCGTCTGCCACGTGCGGGTGATGGTCTCGCCCACGCGGCCCATCGCCTGCGAGTCGGACGACATCATCGAGATGGCGCCCAGGTCGTGCAGGATGTCTTCGGCGGCGATGGTCTCGCGCCGGATGCGCGATTCGGCAAACGCCACGTCTTCCGCGATGGCGGGGTCGAGGTGATGGCAGACCATCAGCATGTCGAGGTGCTCGTCCAGCGTGTTCACCGTGTACGGGCGCGTGGGATTCGTCGACGACGGCAGCACGTTGTCCTGGCCGACCGCGGCGATGATGTCCGGCGCGTGCCCGCCGCCCGCGCCTTCCGTGTGAAACGTGTGGATCGTGCGGCCCTTGAACGCGGCCAGCGTGGATTCCAGGAAGCCCGCTTCGTTCAGCGTGTCCGAATGCAGCGCGACCTGGACGTCCATGCGCTCCGCGACGGCCAGGCAGTTGTCGATCGCGGCCGGCGTGCTGCCCCAGTCCTCGTGCAGCTTCAGGCCCACGGCGCCCGCCTCGATCTGTTCCTCGAGTGGCCGCGGCCGGCTCACGTTGCCCTTGCCGAAGAAACCGAGGTTCATCGGGAACGCGTCGGCCGCCATCAGCATCGAATGGATGTGCCATGCGCCCGGCGTGCACGTCGTCGCCGCGGTGCCGACGGCGGGACCGGTGCCGCCGCCCAGCATCGTCGTGATGCCCGACATCAGGGCCTCGTCGATCTGCTGCGGGCAGATGAAATGGATGTGCGTGTCGATGCCGCCCGCCGTCACGATCATGCCTTCGCCCGCAATGATCTCCGTCGCGCCGCCGATGGCCATCGTCACGCCGGGCTGGATGTCCGGGTTGCCGGCCTTGCCGATGGCGGCGATCAGGCCATCCTTGACGCCGATGTCGGCCTTGACGATGCCCCAGTTGTCGACGATGACCGCGTTCGTGATCACGGTGTCCATCACGTCCGCGCGCACGCGCTGCGACTGGCCCATGCCGTCGCGGATCACCTTGCCGCCGCCGAATTTCACTTCTTCGCCGTAGATGGCGTAGTCCTTCTCGATCTCGATGACGAGGTCCGTGTCCGCGAGGCGGATGCGGTCGCCCGTCGTCGGTCCGTACATGTCGGCATAGGCCTGGCGCGAGATCGTGACCATTCAGACGCCTCCGTCCACGCGGCCCTGGAAGCCATGCACGATGCGCGCGCCGCCCAGGTCGACCAGTTCGACGGTGCGCCGCTGGCCCGGCTCGAAGCGCACGGCGGTGCCGGCTGCGATGTTCAGGCGCATCCCGCGGGCCGCGCCGCGATCGAACTGCAGCGCATCGTTCGCTTCGTGGAAGTGGTAATGCGAGCCGACCTGCACGGGGCGGTCGCCGGCGTTCGCGACGACGAGCGTCACCGTGCGGCGGCCCGCGTTGAGCGGGATGTCGCCATCCTCGAGAAAGTATTCGCCGGGGATCATGCGGCCTCCGGCATCAGCAGGGTTTTGGCGTAGACCACGTGCGCGCCCGCCGGACCGTCCACACGCGCGTAACCGAGATCGTGGATCAGTGCTTCCGCGCCGGACCCCGGCTCCGCAGCCAGGCGAAGCGCGTCGCGTCCCAGCGCCCGCGCCTCGGCTTCGGCGGCGCGCAGCAGGACACCGCCGATGCCGCGCCGGCGCGCGCGGCTGTGCACCATCAGCGCCTGCACGTCGGCGCGGCGGCGGCCGTCGGTGCGCTGGCACAGGTCCAGCTGCACGGTGCCGACCAGCGTGCCGTCGTGCGACGCTGCCAGCAGCCGGCACGTGCCGGCGGCGACGGCCATGCGCACGTCCTGCCAGTAGCACAAGGCCTGGCGGCGTTCCAGGTCGAGCGCGTCCATCAGCAGGTCGGCCAGCTGGCCGCGCAGCACGTCGCAGGCCTGGGCATCGAGCAGGAGAATTTTCATCGGGGGCTCACGGGATCGGGTTGTGGACGGTGACGAGCTTGCTGCCGTCCGGGAAAGTGGCTTCGACCTGGATGTCCGGGATCATCTCCGGTACGCCGTCCATCACGTCGGCGCGCGCCAGGATCATGGTGCCCGCGCTCATCAGCTCGGCCACGCTGCGGCCGTCGCGGGCGCCTTCCATGATCGCGGCCGTGATCAGCGCGACGGCCTCCGGATAGTTCAGCTTCAGGCCGCGTGCGCGGCGGCGTTCGGCCAGCAGCGCCGCCGTGAAGATCAGCAGCTTGTCTTTTTCGCGTGGGGTCAGGTCCATGGCTTCCCGCTTGTATGTCGTTTATGTGTTCCAGATCCGCGGCGGTGCGGCCGGCCGGTCCAGCAAATGCGGCCGCAGCGCGGCCCACGCGCCCGTCAACGCCGCGCGCGCCTGTTCGCCGTCGTCGCCGAGGAAGCGCGCCACGAACACGTGCTTCACCTGGCTGACGGCGAGGCCGGGGTCGATTGCGCGCACCGCATCCTGCAGGCCCGCGGGCACGGGTTTGCCGACCGCGACGAGCGTCGCGCACACGCTGTGGCCGTCCATGCCCAGCGGGCTCGCGAGCAGCGCCGGCGTGGCGCCGCCCTGCTCCCACCACACGGGCCGGCCGTCGATACGGATGCGCGTACGCTGCCCAACCTGGCCGCGCGTAAAACGTTCGCCGGAGGCGCGGCGGCCGAAGCACAGCACCTCGCTGCCGATGTACACGGCGTCGGGGGCCAGGTCGACGTCGTGCGCGAGCATCACGTCGGCGGCGTCGTAGACGATGGTTTCCTGCGGCAGCCATTCGATCGCGGCGCCGGGGCCGGCCACCAGATGCACGTCCTGGCGCGACGTGCGGCCGTTGGCGCGATACCACTTGGCCGCGCCCGGCGACGTGGCCAGCACGTGGCAGCCGGCCGGCACGTCGAGCGCGATGTCGAGGCTGTCGCCGCCGACGATGCCGCCGGGCGGATGCACGACGATCACGTGGCAGGTCTCCGGCCCTTCCGGATACAGCGCTTTCTGCACGCGCAGCGGCCCGCGGTGCTCGCGCCGGACGAGGCGCGTGCAGCCGCCGTCGCGCGCGAAGCCGAGGCGCAGGGTCGCGTGCCAGGAAGCGGAGGTCGGGTGGTCGAAGGGCATACCCGATGAGTTAGCACGATGCATGCCACTCGCGGGACAGGGGAATGCGTGGACGCGGCGCACCAGCGCGGCACCGGCGGCACCGGAACGGTGCAGGCGCATGCCCAGATCAGGTGATCAATATAATTTCGGCAACATCAAAGGTGAAGCCGGCAGAGGGCCGCGCTTGGCGGCCAGGGAGGGAAACCGGAGAGTGTCCGCGAGCCCGACCGGTGACGAACACCGGTCAAGCAGGCGAACCGGGACCGCGCAGGATCAGCGGCGGCGGCGCAGCGGGCGGGCGATGCGGACCGGGCGCAGCGCGCGCTCGCGGTCGGCGGCGCGCTTGTAGGCGGCCAGTTCGAACGTCAGCGCGAGGGCGATGCCGGCCGGGACGGCGGCGGCGAAGCCGAGGGCGAGCAAGGCGACGGTTGACAACAGAATAACGACAGTACTTGGGCGCGGCATGATATCCACCTTTACTTTAAAACCGTGGTTCCATCCTGCCACAGCTGGGATTTGCTTGCAATCACGTACCGTGCCGTGCGAGGGCATCCCAGGCGTTTGCTGTACTTAAAAAGAGACGTCCGCTGAGCTCACTCAACAAAGTCGACGCGCGCAAGCGGTCCAGCACCGGTCCCTTGACCTCGGCCAGGTGCAGGCGGATGTCGCGCCGCGCCAGGGCGCGATTCAATTCCAGCAACCCGAACAGCGCCGAACTGTCGATCGCGTTCACGGCCGACAGCACGAGCACGAGGTGGCGCGCCTCGCGGTGCGCGGCCAGCTCTTCCTCGATGCGCTCGCCGACCGCTTCGATATTCCCGAAGAACAGGCCCGCGTCCACGCGCAGCAGCAGCACGTTCGGGTCCGTCTCGGCCGAGTAACGGTCGATGTTACGGAAGTGCTCGGTGTGCGGAATCCGGCCCAGCACCGCGATGTGGGGCCGGCTCTCGCGCCAGATCATCGTCCCCAGCGACAGCAGCAGGCCCAGCACGACCCCCGCCTCCACCCCGAGCAGCAGGACGCCGCCGCTTGTGGCCAGCAGCGCGAGCGCGTCAGCGCGGTCGTAATCCCATGCGGTACGCAACGTCGACCAGTCCAGCAGGCCGAGAACGGCGACGATGATCGTGGCGGCCAGCACGGGCAGCGGCAGCAGCGCGAGCCAGCCGGTGGGCAGTACGAGCGCGCCGGCCAGCAGCGCCGCCGAGATCACGCCGGCCAGTTGGGTGCGGGCGCCGGCCGCGAAATTCACGGCGGAGCGCGACAGGCTCCCGGTCACGGGAAAGCCGCCGGACAGCGCGCTGCCGACGTTCGCCAGGCCCAGGCCCACGAGCTCGCGGTTCGTGTGCAGCTTTTCCATGCGTTTGAGGGCCAGCGTCTGCGCGCCCGACATCGCAATCAGGAAGCTCATGAAGCCTATCAGCAGCGACGGCTTGAGCAGCGCTTGCCAATGCGCCGGGGACGTCGCCACCGTGACGCCCGGCAGGCCGGCCGGCACGGCGCCGATCACCTGCACGCCCATGCGGTCGAGGTGCAGCCCGGCCACGAGCGCGATGCCGCCCAGGACGAGCACCATCGGCGCGAGGCGCGCGGCGACGTCGGCCGCGCCGCATGGCATGCCGAGCCGGCGCAGCAAGGGCGACAACCAGCGCCGCGCGAACAGCAGCAGCGCGACGCTGCCCACGCCCAGCACGGCGCTGGGGACGTGCACGTGCGGCAGCGAGCCGCCCAGCAAGGTGCGCAACTGTCCCAGCGCGATGACGACGGCGGAACCCAGCGTAAAACCGCTCATCACGGGGCGCGAAAAGAAGTTGGCGAGGTAGCCCACGCGCAGCAGGCCGCACGCGAGCAGCACGACGCCCGACACCAGCGCCAGCTGCGCCGCCAGCATGCCGTACAGCGCGCTGCCGGGCGCTGCGAGCGGCGCCAGCGCGGACGCCGTCATCAGCGAGATGATCGCCATCGGCCCGACGGATTGCGTGGAACTCGTGCCGAACACGGCGTACAGCAGCGGCGGCACGATGCTGGCGTACAGGCCCGCGACGGGCGGCAGGCCGGCGACGAGCGCGTACGCCATGCCCTGCGGGATCATCATCATGGCCACGACGATGCCGGCGCCCACGTCGCCGGCGAGATCGTCGCGGCGGTACGACCGCAGCCAGCCGAGCAGGCGCGGGTTGTTCGACACCCCGCTGCTCACTGCATCGCCAGTTCGACGCAGTTGCGGCCCGCCCGCTTGGCGCGCGCGAGGGCGGCGTCGGTGCGCTGCGTCAGCGAATCGCCGCTCTCCTGCTCGCCCAGCTGGGCCACGCCGAGGCTCACCGTCACGTGGTCGCAACCGGGAATCTCGGCCTGCTCGATCGCCACGCGCACTTTTTCCGCCATTTTCAAACCGTCGATGGCGCTCGTGTGCGGCGCGATGATGTGGAATTCCTCGCCGCCCGAGCGCACGAGGATGTCGCTGGCGCGCAGCACGGCGCGCGTCGTGTCGGCCACCGTGCGCAGCGCCACGTCGCCGACCGGATAGCCGTACGTGTCGTTGACGGCCTTGAAGCGGTCGATGTCGAACGACAGCAGCGCGAGCGGCACGCGGTAGCGGCGCGCGCGCTTGATCTCCTTTTCCAGCAATTCCTCGCCATGGCGGCGGTTCGCGACGCCGGTCAGCGCGTCCGTCGTCGAGATGTACGTGAGGCGCGCCATCAGGTGTTCGTTTTCGTGGCCGATGGCGACGAGGCGCAGGCCGAAGGCGGCAAGGCGCGCCACGTCGTGCAACGTCGCCCACTCGTCCGGCGTGAGTGCGCGTGCGGCGCCGAACAGCAGCGACAGCGCGCCGCGCGGCGTGCCGGGACCGTCGGCGGGAATCGGCAGGCCCAGCGCCATCGCGACGCCGTGCGCGCGCAACCCTTCCGCCAGCGCAGGTTCGCCCGATTGTTCCGGCACCTCGATCAGCGCGGCGGTGCCGCCCGCCGCGGCCAGCAGGCCGGGGAATGCATGGCGCAGCGGCGCCTGCAGCAGCCGGTCCGTGCGCTGCAAAAGTGCGCCGAGCAGCAGCCCTTCCGGCCCTTGTTGCGCTTCCAGTTGCAGGTCGTTGCCGTCCTTGAGCAGGAAGACGCCCGCATGCAGCACGCCGGGCGAGGCGCACAGCGCGGCGCACAGGGCTTCCGACAGGGTGTGCGCATCCTCCGCCTCGTCCAGCGCGGCCTGCACGCGGGCGCGCAGGTCCAGCAGGGTGCGCAGGCCGGCCGAGTCGGTCGACGGGGCCTCCGGCTGCGCGAGGCGCTGGCTCACGGCCGCACGCAACGCGGCCGCGTCGAGCGGCGTGACCGCATAGTGCACGGGGCCGTGCGCCATCAGCGCGGGGAGCCAGGCGGCCCCGGCGAAGGGACACAGCAGCAGCACGGGAGCGCCGGCGCGGCGGGCGACGAGGTCGCCGAGCGCATCGAGGTCGATGCTCGGTTCGAAGCGGTCGAGGTCGATCACGAGCAGGTCCGGCTGCTCGCGCGCCAGCAGGCTCGCGGCCACGTCGGCGCTGTCGGCCAGGTGCAGGCGCGCGAACAGGGAGGCGCAGGCGTCCCCGAATTCGGCGCGCCGCTGCGCCATCGGACTCAGGTAAATCGCGGTCTGCTCTAGCATGAATCACCTCTGGAATACTTTGTTACGCTAACAAGTTTGCCACAAAGCACCTGTAACGCCTAGCAAATGCTCGCAATGTGTGGAAGCGCACCGTCAGCGCCGCCCGCGCCCGGGAATACTGGCGGAATCATGCACAAGGAGAGCACCATGGCAATACAGGACGACGCAGCGAACAAGCAGAAGGCCATCCAGAACCGCCAGGACCAGGCTGACGCCAGCATGCAGAAGGGTGACCAGGGCAGCGGGGGCGCCGCGCAGACGGGCATCCAGCAGCCGAGCGGCGACTTTCCCGCCCAGCACCTGGCCAAGCCGGGCATCGAAGCCCAGATGGAGCTGAAACCGAAATTCATGGCCGAGCACTACAAGGGCAGCGGCAAACTGGCGGGCCAGGTCGCCATCGTGACCGGCGGCGATTCCGGCATCGGCCGCGCGGTCGCGATCCTGTTCGCGCGCGAAGGCGCCGACGTCGCGATCCTGTACCTGAACGAACACGAGGACGCGGCCGAGACGCAGCGCCTGATCGAGGCCGAGGGCACGAAATGCGTGACCGTCGCCGGCGACGTCAAGGACATGGAATTCTGCCAGCAGGCCGTGGACCAGATCGTCGCCAAGTGGGGCCGCCTGGACGTCCTCGTCAACAATGCCGCGTTCCAGGAACACGCCGAGTCGCTGCTCGACCTGACGGAAGACCGCTTCGACGAGACCATGCGCACGAACATCTACGGCTACTTCCACATGGCGAAGGCCTGCCTGCCCTACATGAAGCGCGGCGCCGCGATCATCAACACGGGTTCCGTGACGGGCCTGAAGGGGTCGAAGAAACTGCTCGACTATTCGACCACCAAGGGCGCCATCCACGCGTTCACGATGTCCCTCGCGGCGAACCTGCTGGACCAGGGCATCCGGGTGAACGCCGTCGCGCCGGGCCCCGTGTGGACGCCGCTGAACCCGGCCGACCAGTCGCCGGAAGACATCACCAAGTTCGGCCAGAGCACGACGTTCGGCCGTCCCGCGCAGCCGGAAGAGCTGTCGCCGGCGTACGTCTATCTGGCATCGAACGTGTGTTCCGGCTACGTCACCGGCGTCGTGTTGCCGATCACGGGGTCGGTCGGCGAATAATTCTCATCCAGGGAGCTCAAAATGGCACGCAGCATGTGGAAGGGTGCGATCAGCTTCGGGCTGGTGCACATCCCGGTCGAGATGTATCCGGCGGCGAGCGACCAGGGGCTCGACCTGTCGATGCTCGACCGGCGCGACTTCGCGCCGATCGGCTTCAAGCGCTACAACAAGGCGACCGGCAAGGAAGTGTCCTGGGACGACATCGTCAAGGGGTATGAATACAGCGACGGCGAATACGTCGTGCTGTCCGACGAAGACCTGCGCCGCGCCAACCCGGAAGCGACGCAGACGATCGACATCATCGCGTTCGTGAACGCCGAGCAGGTCCCGCTGATCTATTACGAACAGCCCTACTACCTTGCGCCCGGCAAGGGCGGCGACAAGGTCTACGCGCTGCTGCGCGAGACCCTGCGCGACGTCGGCAAGATCGGCATCGCCAACGTCGTCATCCGCGTCAAGCAGCACCTGGCCGCCCTCGTCTGCGTGGGCGACACCATCGTGCTGAACACCTTGCGCTATCCGGACGAGATCCGTCCCACCGACGAGCTGAAGATCCCGGCGGCGGACTCGAAGGCCGCGCAGGTCACGGAGAAGGAATTGCAGATGGCGAAGGCGCTCGTCGAAGGCATGAGCGAGAAGTGGAAGCCGCAGCAGTACCACGACACGTACCGCGAGGACGTCATGGCGCTGATCAAGAAGAAGATCGCCGCCAACCAGACCAAGACGCTCACCGAACCGGAGCCGGAGGAAGAGAAACCGGCCAAGTCGAACGTCATCGACCTCGTCTCGCTGCTGCAGGCCAGCCTGGGCAAGAAGCCCACCAAAGCCGCCGCCGCGGACGACGATGACGACGACGAACCGCCGCCGCGCAAGTCGAGGAAACCGTCGAAGGCCGACGAGGACACGGACGAGACCCCGCCGCCGCGCGCGCGCAAGGCGCCTGCGCATGCGGCCACGCACGCGAGCGCAAAACGTACGACAGCGGGCACGACGGCGGCCAAGAAAACCGCCGCCAAGGCCGCGGCGAAACCTGCAGCGAAAGCGGCGCCCGCGCGGCGCAGGAAGGCTGCCTGAGTGGATGTCGATACGCTGCTGGACCTGCTGCAATGGCCCGCGATGGCGGTCACCCTGGTGGCCGCCTTCCTCGTCGGCGCCCGTCACGCGAAGAAGCGCGTGATTGGGTTCTGGACCTTCATCCTCAGTAACGCGCTGTGGATCGTGTGGGGCGTGCACGACGAAGCGTGGGCGCTGATCGCGCTGCAGGCCGGACTCGCGGCCATGAACGTGCGCGCCATCTTCCGCAACGAGCGGGGCGATCCCATCCCGAACGACGGCGCCGCACCCGGACGGCGTTCGACGTAACAGCGCGGGTCCGCATCGCGGCACGATTTCCCATCAAGAAAATTTGTTTTCCATTACACAGCGAATTCGCGATTTTTGTATTTACATTGCGTTGCTTGCGAAAGAAATATTTCGCATTTGCGGGTTTTGCGGGATTTTCGGGCTTTATACTCAGCCTGCCACTCCCCGATTCCACTTGCAAAGGATGCCGACATGCCCGCACCTACCGTCACCAATGCCAATGGTTATATTGGCGACACCTTCATCACACTCACCATGGACATCGACCTCGATGCGGCGCACCTGCCGCCGACGAGCGCGTTCGCCCTCAACATCAACGGCCTCAATATTGCGGCAAGCAGCGTCGCGATCGACAGCGCGGCAAAGACGGTAACGGTGGGCATCAGCAATTACACCCTGCTTGCGGGCGACTTCGTGGTGGCCCAATACCTCGACCCGACCGTCGGCGACGACGTCAACGCCGTCCAGGGCCTGGATGGCACGGACGCCTCCAACTTCTCGTGGGTGTTCATCGTCTTCATGGGGCCCCCGGGCCCGTCCGCACCGGCCGCACCGACCCTGGACGCCGGCAGCGACAGCGGCACCCCGGGCGACGGCATCACCAACGACATCACCCCGACCGTGAGCGGCACCGCCGCCGCCAACAACACGGTCAAGCTGTACGACACGGACGGCACCACGCTGCTCGGCACGACGACGGCCAACGGCAGCGGCAACTGGTCGATCACCAGCAGCGCGCTGGGCGCCGGCAGCCATACGCTGAAAGTCACCCAGACCGACAGCGGCAACAACACCTCGCCGCTCAGCACCGGCCTGGCCGTCTCGATCGACACGGCGGCGGCCGCGCCAACCGGCCTGGCGCTGGCCGGCGGCAGCGACAGCGGCACTCCGGGCGACGGCATCACCAACGTCGCGCTGCCGACCATCACCGGCCAGGCCGAAGCGAACGCGGCCGTGACCTTGTACGACACCGACGGCACGACCGTGCTGGGCACCGCCACCGCCGACGGCAGCGGCAACTGGAGCATCGCCAGCAGCGCGCTCGTCGCGGGCACGCACAACCTGACGGCGAAACAGACCGACGTGGCCGGCAACGTCTCCGCCGCGTCGACCGTGCGGACGGTCGTCGTCGACACGATCGGTCCGACCGGCATCGCCCTGAGCACGACGAGCGCGCAACTGGCATCCGCCACCAACGGCTCGACTGTCGCCACGCTGTCCGCCACCGACGCAACCGCCATCCAGTATGCCTTTGCCATCGGCAATGGCGTGATCGATGCCGATAACGCCAAGTTTACGATTTCCGGCAACAACCTCGTCGCGGCACAGAACCTGACCGCCGGCACGTACCACATCTACCTGAGCGCCACCGACGCGGCGGGCAACGACGCCTTCCAGGTCTTCACGTTCACCGTCGTCAACGGCCCGTCCGTCGCCAGCATCGTGCGCGCCGGCGCCGACACCGTGCCGGCGAACGCGGCGTCGGTCGCCTACACGGTGACCTTCGACCAGGCCGTGACCGGCGTCGATGCGAGCGACTTCGCGCTGAGCGCCACCGGCACGGCGGCCGGCACCGTCGCCTCGGTCACCGGCAGCGGCACCACATACACCGTCACCGTCAACGGCATCGGCGGCGACGGCACCTTGCGCCTGGACCTGAACCCCAGCGGCACCGGCATCCAGAACCTGGGCGGCGGCGCGGTCACCGGCGGCTACACTGCCGGCCAGACGTTCACGCTCGACCACACCGCCCCTGCCGCGCCGGCCGCCCTGGCGGTCGCCTCGGGCTCGGACACCGGCCCCTCTCCCACCGACGGCATCAGCGCCGTCGCCACGCCGGTCATCACCGGCCAGGCCGCCGCCAACGCCACCGTGAACCTGTACGACACCGACGGCAACACCCTGCTCGGCACGACGACGGCCGACGGCAGCGGCAACTGGAGCATCACCAGCGCCACGCTGGCCGGCGGCGCGCATACGCTGACCGCGAAGCAGGTCGACGCCGCCGGCAACGTCTCGTCCGCCTCGTCCGGCCTGAGCTACGAGGTCGACACGACGCCGCCTGGTGCCGTGGGCCTGTCGCGCGTGTCCGTGCCGATTGGCCAGGCCGGCAACGGCGCGGCCGTCGCGACCCTCGCGGCCACCGATGCGCATGCCGTGGCCTACAGCTTCGCCACCGGCAACGGCACCGTCGACGCCGACAACGCCAAATTCGCGATTTCCGGCAATTCGCTGGTGGCCACCCAGAACCTGGCCGCCGGCACCTACCATGTGTACGTGCGGGCGACCGACGCCGCGGGCAACGCCACCATCGAAGCGCTGAGCTTCGAGGTGATCGGCGCGCCCGGCGTGGCCGACATCGTGCGCGCAGGCACCGGCACCGTGCCTGCGAGCGCGACGTCGGTGACGTACACCGTCACCTTCGACCAGGCCGTGACCGGCGTCGACGCGAGCGACTTCGCGCTGGCCGCCACCGGCACGGCGGCCGGCACGGTCGCCTCGGTCACCGGCAGCGGCACCACCTACACCGTCACCGTCGACGGCATCGCCGGCGACGGCACCCTGCGCCTGGACCTGAACCCGAGCGGCACCGGCATCCAGAACGCCGGCGGTACGGTCATCGCGGGCGGCTACACGGCCGGCCAGACGTTCGCGCTCGACCACACCGCCGCCGCGGCGCCGGCCGCATTCACGATGGCGGCGGCGGACGACAGTGGCGCCTCCAGCAGCGACGCCGTCACCAGCGTCGCCGCGCCGCATTTCAACGGGAGCGCCGACGCGGGCGCCACCGTCACGCTGTACGACACCGACGGCACCACCGTGCTCGGCACGGCCACGGCGGACGGCAGCGGCAACTGGAGCATCGCCAGCGCCACGCTGCCGGACGGCGCACACACGCTGACCGTGCGCCAGACCGACGCCGCCGGCAACGTCTCGGCCGCCAGCCCGGGCCTGGCCGTGACGATCGACGCGGCGAGCGCCGCGCCGGCCGCGCCGGTGCTCGCGACCGCCAGCGATACCGGCACCGCCGGCGACGGCATCACGGCCAGCAACACGCCGACCGTCACCGGCACCGCCGAAGCATTCGCCACTGTCAGGCTGTACGACACCGACGGCACCACCCTGCTGGGCACCGCGACGGCCGACGCGGGCGGCAACTGGAGCATCGCGGCGAGCACACTCGCCGACGGCGTGCACGCGCTGACCGTCAAGCAGACCGACACGGCCGGCAACGTGTCGGCCGCCGGCCCGGCGCTGAACCTGACCATCGACGCGACCGCGCCCGCCGCGCCCGCGACGCCGGGGCTGGCCGCCTCCAGCGACACGGGCACGGTCGGCGACGGCGTCACGGAGGCCCGCCAGCCCGTCGTCACGGGCAGCGCGGAGCCGAATGCCGTGGTCAGGTTATACGACACCGACGGCACCACCGTACTCGGGACCGCGACCGCCGACGGCAGCGGCAACTGGAGCATTACCAGCGCCGCCCTGTCCCTCGGCCAGCACAGCCTGACGGCCACGCAGACCGACCCCGCCGGCAACGTGTCGGCGGCAAGCGGCGCCCTGGCCGTGACGATCGTCGAACCGCCGACGCCACCGGCGACCACCGTCGACGGCGTGCAGGTGGTCGAGCAGCCGGCCACGCTGCCGGGCGGCGGCAGCGGCACGCTGACGACCGTCCCGATTGTCACGGCCGGGCGGGTCGAGAGCACCGGCAGTGCCGGCTTGGCGGACATTCCGCTGTCCACGGAGAACGGCAGCACGGTGCTGCTGGCACAGGTGGGCGTCGGTTTCGGCCTCTCCGCGACGGGCGGCGCGAGCCTGGCCGCGAGCAGCGCGGCCGAAAGGCTGATCCAGGCCATTCTCGCTTCGTCCACGGACAATACCGCCGCCGACCAGCAGCACCTGACCGGCAACGGCCAGTCGTTCCTCGACCTGCTGCCGGCCCAGGTGCCGCTGCTGGTGCAAACGGTGAAGCCCGTCACCGCGGCCGGCACGACCGGCGCGTCGCTGACGCTGACGGGCACCAGCAGCGCGAGCCAGCACACGGCGCTCGTGATCGACACCAGCGAAGTCGGCGCCGGCAACACGCTAACGCTGAAGAACGTGGACTTCGCCGCCATCATCGGCGCCGGCACGGTCGCCGGCACCACCACCGGCCAGGTCCTCACCGGCGACGCCGGCAACCAGTCCTTCGTCGTCGGCGCCGGCCAGGCCAGTTCGCTGCTCGCGGGCGGCGGCGACGACACGCTCCGGCTCGATGCCGCCGCCGCGACCGGCGACGCGGGCGGTGCGGCCCGCGCGGACGCGCGCGCCGCCACGGCGACACTGATGCATGGCGGCGACGGCGCCGACACGGCGGTCTTCTCCGGCCAGATGGCGTCGTACACGATCGAGAGCCACGACGGCCACGCGGTGGTGACGGCGAATGGCGGTACCCATGACCAGGCTTACGTCGTGAACGCGGAAACGCTGCGGTTCGCGGATGCCAGCGTGACCGTCGAGAACCGCAGCGCTCTGTCCGCGGTCGCCGGGCTGTACGCCGACATACTTGGCCGCCAGGCGGACGTCGCCGGCTTCGAGTTCTGGGGCAATGCGGAAAAGGGCGGCGCCTCGCTGGGCCAGATCGCCGTGGCGATGATCGGCTCCGCGGAAGCCCAGGGCCGCCAGCCGGCGTTGAACGGCGACGCGGCGCACGACATCGGCGTCCTGTACCAGGCGATCTTCCACCGGGCCGCCGACGCCGGCGGCGCCGCGTTCTGGCTCGACACCATGCAGCGCGGCGCGAGCCTGCAGCAGGTCGCGGACGACATGATGCACTCGTCCGAAATCGTCGGGCACGCGCTGCAGGCGGCGCAGTGGAACTTCATGGTCTGACCGGGTTCCGGCGGCAACCGGGCGGCCGGCGGCGAAGGCCGCCGGCTTGTTGAGCGCGGGGCAGCTAAACAAGCGGCGGAATCGGCGCGGGCGCTTGTCCGCGGCGCGCCGTTCGCGCATCCTTGGCAACTGGCACCGCATCACACCAACTACAGCCAGGAGACCGCATGATCCCCCGCCGTCCCCCCCTCGCCCGCGCCTGCGCGCTGGCCCTGGGCGCGTCGCTTGCCGCCTGCGGCGGCGGCGGCCCGTCGACCACGAACACGGCCGCCGGCACCGCCGCACCGTCGGCCCCGACTCCGACTCCGACTCCGACCCCGACCCCGACGACGACGTCCGTCGACTACGCGACCTGCGCCCGCGCGTACGCCCCGCCCGTCGCGACGCCGCCCGCCGGCACCGCATACTGCACCAGCCTTGCCACGCCACCCGGCGCGGACGGCAATGGTAGCGAAGCCGGCAAGTCTTGCCGGGTGCGCACGGCTGCCGACATCGTCAAGGAGATGGGCCAGGGCTGGAACCTGGGGAATACCTTCGATGCGCAGGGTAACACGGCCAATCCGCTGGCCGACGAAACGCAATGGGGCAATCCCAGGACGACGAAGGCGCTCGTCGACGCCGTCCGCAAGGCCGGCTTCACGACGATGCGCCTGCCCGTCAGCTGGGACGACCACATGAGCGGGGCCGCGCGCACGATCGATCCGGCCTGGCTGGACCGCGTGGAGGAAGTGGCGCGCCATGCGCTCGACGACGGCATGACCGTGATCGTCAACATCCACCACAACAACGGCTGGGAGGCGCCGACGCTCGCCAACGAAGCCAATGCCGCGGCCACGCTCGCACGGATGTGGACGCAGATCGCCACGCGCTTCCGCGCCTACGACCACCACCTCGTGTTCGAGGCGATGAACGAGCCGCGCGTGGCCGTGAACGGCGTCGACGACTGGGTCGGCAAGGCGGAGTACTACGACGTATTGAACCGCCTCGACGCGGCCGCGCTGGCCGCCATCCGCGCCACCGGCGGCAACAACGCACGCCGGCTGGTGATGCTGCCTTCGTACGCGGCGGCGCCGGACGACGCCCAGCTCGATCCGCTGGTCTTGCCGGCCGATCCGATGATCGCGCTGTCCAGCCATGCCTACGGCCCATGGAGCTTCGCCGGCGACCAGAAAGGCACGACCGTGTTCACGGACCAGGCGGAACTGGACCAGCTGTTCGCCCGGCTGAACGCGAAGTACGTCGCGAAGGGCATTCCCGTCGTGATCGGCGAATGGGCGTCGACCGACAAGGGCAACGCCGCCGAGCGCGTCAAGCACGCCAACTATTTCGCGCGGGGCGCGGCGACGTACGGCATGCCGACCATGTGGTGGGACAACGGCAACGTGAACCTCACGCCGACGGCGTCGGACGTGATGGGCCTGCTCGACCGGCCGACCATGACCTGGGTGCACCAGGACATCAACGACGCGATCTTCTGCGGCGCGCAGCTCAGGTAACCGGCGCCGCCGCGCGCTCAGCCGGTCGGCTTCGCCCCGAACGCCGCGGGGCCGAACCCGGCGGGCCGGCGCATCTCCCGCATATGTTCCAACTGCCGCGCCTGCTGCACCTGCTGCGCCTGCTCCGGGGTCAGGCCCGGCGTCTTCGCGATCTCCGGACTCACCATCGGCAGCGGCATCGCGCCACCCGACCGGGCGACGGTGACGGGCGCGCGTCCCGAGGCGCGCGCCGCACCGGCCGGGGCGGACGGCGCCGCCGCCACGAGTTTCAGTCCGCCGATTCCCCGGTCCGGCAAGTCGAGGTGCCTGACCGCGCCGCCTTCCGCGAGCAGCACCCAGCGCTGGTGGATTTCGCGCACCGTGACGCCGCGCGCGACCTCCTGGCCGACGCCGACCGCCACCGTCGGCTTGCCGTCCACGGCGAGGATCGCGACCCCGTCGGGGCCGTCCTCGATCACGCCCATCAACTCGTACGTCGTGGCGGCCGGCCCGGCCGGCTGGCCACCGAACAGTCCCGCCGCGGCCTCGATGGCCAATGGCGGCGGCCCCGCCCGCGGCGCCGCCGCAACGGGACGGGCCGGCGGCTGGAACCACGGCGTCGCCCAGTTGGCGGCAGAGGCGCACACCGTACTGGACAGGGCGATGGCGACAATCAGCGGCAAATGTTTCACGTTTCTCTTTCGGGTTGCAATTCGAAATACGCCGGCGTGCCGGCTTCAGTTCGCCGACGTGCCGTAGATGATGCCCCGGCCCATCCCGCCCGCGATGTTCAGGTACACCGTGCCGAACGTGCGCATGTCGCCGACGACCTGGCCGATGCCGCCCCACTGGTGGTTGCCGTCGTTGATCTTCACCCACGTCGTGCCGCCGTCGATGGAACGCATGAGGCCCGTCGCGCCGTCGCTGAACTGGCCGCCCGCGTAGATGGCTGGGTAGGTGGCGCCCGTCGCGGCCTTGCCGAAGCCGACCGTGGTCGGCGTGAACGCGAGTCCGGCCGCGCTGAGCGTGACCGGCGCATTCCACGACGACCCGGAGTTCGTGCTCTTGTACAGCCCCGAACTGGCCGCCAGCCACACTTCGCCGCCTCGGCCCGGCACCGTCGCCACCTGCGTCGGCGCCACGGGCAGCGCGGGTGCCTGGTACCAGCTGGCCGCGCCATTGCCGACGTAGAAATTCGTCGTGCCCGACTGCCAGGCGTAGAACACGTTCTGGCCGCCGTCCGACACCACCCTGGCGCCCACGGGCAGCTTGTTGCCGAAGAACGTAATCGTGGTCCAGGTCGTGCCGCCATCGGTCGTGTAGACGGGGTTCAGGTTGTCGTCCGTGTGCGGCGACCAGACGATCGAATTGCCGTCGTAGCCGACCGCCACCGACCCTTCGCCCTTCTTCATGCCGGCCGGCAGGCTCGGGAACGCGGTCCAGCTGGTGCCGCCGTTGCTCGACACGACGCCGACGGGCACCGGGCTCGCGTACGGATTGCTGCCGACCAGTACCAGCTTCGCCGGATTGCCGCGGGCGAAGTCGATGCTGCTCCCGAACGTGCAGGCGCCCGCGACGCCGGTGCCGCCCTGCGTGGAGATCATCGCGTTCGGCGGCGTCGTCAGCGAATTGAAGACGAAGCCGCACACGTCGGCGATGGCGGCGGCCAGCGGCGCGCCGGAGGTCGGCGCGACGATCGCCTGCGGCACCGTTTCCTCGACACCCTTGGCGGCGACGCTCCACGCCGTGGCCAGGCCCTTGTCGGCATTCGTCAGATTGGTCGTGGCGAAGATGCCGCCGCCCGTGCCGTAGAACGCGTTGTTCGAGTTGAACGGGTCGATGACCGGGTTCATCCAGCCCTGGAAGCCGGTCGGGTGTCCCCACGGCGCCCACGGCGACTGCGTCCAGCTGAACGTGGCCTTCGGCTTCAGGTCGGTCCATGCCGTGCCGGCATTGGTCGAGCGGAACATGGTGTCGCCGGCGCCGTAGCGGTCGACGGTCGTGACGACCAGCGTGCCCGTCTTCTTCGGGTCGAGCGCGAGGCCGTCGTAGCCGAACGCGTCGCTCGACGTCGGCGCGACGGGGGTGATGTTCTGCCACGTCTTCTGCGCGATGTTGTACTTCCAGACCTGGCCCGAGGTCATGCTGTACGGTCCCGGCGCGTTGCCGTAGGTGATGTACAGGTTGTTGTCCGGACCGATCAGGCCATGGTTCGGGTACATGCCGCCGGTGGCGGTCGCGCCCGGCCCGCCGGTGACGGCGCTCCACGTCGCGCCGCCGTTGGTGCTGACGTACAGCGTGGACGGTGCCTGGCTGTCTGACACGCCCGCGAAGATGGTCTGCGTGCGCCCGTTCGCGAGCGACGCCTTGTGGAACGCGGTAAACACGATGCCCGCGCCGGTGCCGTTGCCGGACAGCGGCGGCGCGCTGCCGGCCGCGACCTGGGTCCACGTCGTGCCCTTGTCGGTACTGGTCCACAGGCCGTTCATGCCGTTGTTGTAGGGCGTGGGCAGGTTGTCGTTGCGGGTGCCGTAGAACAGGATGTTGCCGTTGTTCGGGTCGACCTGCAGGCGCTCGCCCGCGTCGCGCCCCGTGTTGTTCGAGCCCATCGGGAACGGCATCGGGTGCACGGTGAAGCTGGCGCCCTGGTTCGACGACACGAGGATCGCGCCGGCCGGCACGTACGGCCAGCTGTCGTAGGCGCCGACGGACATGAACAGCATGTTCGTGTTGTTCGGGTCGACGGCGATGCTGTCGACGCCCATCCAGTCGTTGTTCGCGCTCGGGGTCCAGTCGTTCAGCGGGATCCAGGTGCCGTTGCTGTAGCGGTAGGCGCCGCCGACGTCGGTGCGGGCGTAGAACAGGCCCGACTGCCCCGGATGGGCGACGATGCCGTCGACGTAGCCGCCGCCGACCATCTGCACGTTTTGCCAGGTGTAGCTCTGGGCCTGCGCGGGGGCCGCCACGAGCGCGGTCATGAGCACGCCGCCGAACACGCTGCCGGCAAGCGCGCGGGCGCATCGATTGATCTGCATGGTATCTCCGTGTCTTTATCGTTAAAAGAATTGCATGGAGCCGGACCTCGCCCCATGCCGGAGACATTCTGTGAGTTTTATGCAGATTAACTCATTCCGAAAATCACCAGAGGCAGCAATGAAATCTGCCAGAAACGATTAACGTTTGGTAAGGATCAGGTGGCCGCTTTCGGCTTGAAGCCCAGCGCCTTCATCGCCCTGGTGAGCGTCGTCGCGCTCTTGTCGTAGTCCGCCCACGGCGCGTTGCCCTCGTCCAGCCGGGTGTGCACGGTCTTGACGGTCCAGTGGCTGCCCGACTTCAGCTTCGGCAGTTCCTCCCAGCGCACGGGCACCGAGATGCCCAGGCCGGGCCGCGCGCGGGCCGACCACGCGGCCACCGTCGTCGCGCCGCGGCCGTTGCGCAGGTAGTCGATGAAGATCAGGCCCACGCGGTTCTTCGCGCCGCTCTTGGCGGAGAATCGGTCCGGGATCGTCTTCGCGAGATGGGTCACGATCGCCCGCGAAAAATCCTTCACCGTGTCCCAGTCCAGCTTGGGTTTCAGCGGCACGACGACGTGCAGGCCCTTGCCGCCGCTCGTCTTGAGGAACGGATTCAGCCCCAGCTCCTGCAGGAAGGCGCGCACCAGCTGGGCCGCTTCCCGCACCTTGGCGAAGTCGACGCCCTCCCCCGGGTCGAGGTCGAATACCATGCGGTCGGGCGTGTCGTAGTGTTTCGACGTCGCGTTCTGGCTGTGGATCTCGACGACGTTCCACTGCGCGCTGGACAGCAGGCCTTCGATCGTCGCGATCTCCGTCATCCGGGGATGATCGGGATCGAGCGCCTGGTCCATCTGCGCGACGCCGGGCATCTTCGCGGTGTCGCCGACGTGCTTCTGGAAGAACAGCTCCTTGCCCACACCGTCGGGCGCGCGCACGAGCGAGACGGGGCGGTCCTTCAGGTGTTCCATCATCAGTTCGCCGACGAGGGCGTAGTAGCGCACCATCTCGACCTTCGTGACGCCGCTCTCCGCATCCATCACGCGGTCGCCGTGCGTGACCTTGAACGTGGCGGGCAGGTTGCCCGGCAGGCCCGTGTCCTCGGCCTTCTTCGCCACACGCTTGCGGGCGGGCTTCGCATTCTCCACAGGAGCCTCCTGCATATGCTTGGGCAGCTCGCGCACGACGCTCTTCGCCGGCTTGTCCTTGCGCAGGCCCTGGAATACGGGGTGGCGGATGGAGTCGGTGGCCGTCCATTCCGAGAAGCTGACTTCCGCGACGAGCTCCGGCTTCACCCAGTGGTTCGTCCGCCCCGGCACGGCGCGCGGCGGGAATGGATTCTTGTCCGTCTCGATCGCCTCCAGCACTTCTCTCATGTGGCGCAGCGACGCGCCGTTGAATCCGCTGCCGCAGTTGCCCGCATAGCGCAGCACGCCATCCTTGTCGTAGTAACCGAGCAGCAGCGAGCCGATACCCGTACGCGCGCCGTGCGGATCGGTGTAGCCGCCGATGACGAATTCCTGGCGCTGCCCGCATTTCAGCTTGATCCACTCGGGCGAGCGGCGCGTGACGTAGCGCGAGTCCTTGCGCTTGCCGATCACGCCCTCCAGCCCGATCTGGCACGCGGCCACGACGAGCTGTGCCGGGTCGGTGCCGAATTCGGCGGAGAAGCGCACCGTGTCCGACGGCCGCGCCGCCAGCGCCTCCTGCAGCAGCGGACGGCGCTCGTCGAGCCGCACGTCGCGCAGGTCGTAGCCCTTGAAGTACGGGGCGTCGAACACGAAGTAGACGATCTGCGCGCTGTTCGAGCCGTCGAACGCCAGCTGCAGCAGGTTGAAGTTCGGCTTGCCGTTCTCGTCGTGGACGACGATCTCGCCGTCGTACCAGCCATCCGGCAGTTTCATGCGGCGGATTTCCTGCTGCAGGGGCTTGAGCTTGTCGGTCCAGTCGTTGCCGTTGCGGGTGATGAGGCGGACGTCCTTGCCCTGCACGCGCGTGACCATGCGGTAGCCGTCGAACTTGATCTCGTAGATGTAGTTTTCCGGATCGGCGGGCGGGCCGTCGACGAGGGTCGCCAGTTCGGGCGTCAGCGTCTCGGGCAACTCGGCCTTGACGGCGCCGGCGGGCATCGCGCCGCGCTTCGCGCCTGGTTTCGGCCTTGCCGCAGTTTTTCGGGCCGGCTTCTCGTCCTTCAGTGCCTCGACCTTCACCTCGGCGCCGTGCTCCGGCATCGGCAGGTCCTTCACGCTGTCGGGGAATTCGTCGACGACGGAGAATTCGGCGGCCGGCTTCGCGTACTCGTCGTTTTCCTTGATGAGGAGCCACGGTTCCTGCTTGTCGTCCTCGTGGCCGCGCAGGCGCACGAGCACCCAGCGGCCGTGCATCTTGTGGCCGTGCATCTCGAACTTGATCTCGCCCTTTTTATAACCCTGGCGTGGGTCGCCGACCGGTTCCCACGTGCCCTTGTCCCAGATGATGACCTTGCCCGCGCCGTACTGGTGCGGCGGGATCGTGCCTTCGAAGTCGGAATACGAGATGGGGTGGTCTTCCACGTGCACGGCCATGCGGCGGTCGTGGGTGTCGTAGCTGGGGCCTTTCGGTACGGCCCAGCTCTTCATGACGCCGTCCAGTTCCAGACGGAAATCGTAATGCAGGCGCGAGGCCCAGTGCTTCTGGATCACGAAGGTGAGAAGGCCCTTGCTGGCCTCCCCACCCTCTTCGGGCTCGGCCGTGATCTCGAAATCGCGCTTGGCCTTGTACAGCTTTAACGGGTCGGGCATGTCGTCACCTCTGCAGTGTGTGCCTTAGTGTAGGCAGCTGCCGCAGACGCGACTGTTCGCTAATTAACCCACGTTATTTGCGGTCTGCGGCCGTCCTGTCACGCGCCGCACGGAACTCGGAGTCCTTCGACCAGTTCGGCCAGGCGCCCGAATCGGCCAGGTCGCGGCCCAGCGAATACAGCACGCCGAGGTCGCGCGCCATGCCGGTGAACGGCCACGAGGCGCTCCATTCGTCGGCCGGCTGGTGGTACGCGACGGACACGTATTTCTCCTCGGCCGCCTTGCCCGCGGCGACACCGCCCTGCTCCCAGTCCTCGCCCGAACCGAACGAGATCGCCGGCACGCCGTGCTTGGCGAACGGGAAGTGGTCGGAACGGAAGAAGTGGCCTGCTTCCGGTTTCGGATCGGCCGAGTAGCGGATGCCGTTCGCCTTGGCCTTCGCGACCAGCTGGTCGAGCAGGTCGAGCCTGGCGCTGCCGGAGATCGTGAAGTCGCGCGACGGGCCGTATGGGCTCAGCGCGTCCATATTGATCACGCCGACCGTCTTGCCCAGCGGGTAAACCGGGTTGTTCGCATAGTATTCCGAGCCCAGCAGGCCCTTCTCTTCCGCCGTCACGGCAAGGAAGACGACGCTGCGTTTCGGCGCCGGCGCCCTGGCGTAGGCGCGGCCCAGTTCCAGCAGCGCGGCGATGCCGGTGGCGTTGTCGACGGCGCCGTTGTAGATCTTGTCGCCCTTCGCGTCCGGCAGGCCCACGCCCAGGTGGTCCCAGTGGCCGCTGTAGATCACGACCTGGTCCGGATGCTCGCTGCCCGGACGCACGGCCAGCACGTTCTTCGACGTGATGACCTTGGCGTCGACGGCGTAGTGCGCGGACATCGTCACGCCCTTCAGCTCGACCGGCTTGAACGCGCGGGTTTGCGCCTGCTTCTTGAGCTTGTCGAAATCGAGGCCGGCGCGCTTGAACAGGTCGACGGCCACGTCGCGCTGGATCCACGCTTCCACCGGCGCGTGCGCTTCCAGCGGGTTCTTGCGCACGATGTCGTACTGCACGTTCGTGTTCGAATTCTTCACGGTGGCCCAGCCGTACGACGCCGGCGCGGTCTCGTGCACGATCAGCGTGCCCAGCGCGCCGCGGCGTGCCAGTTCCTCGAATTTATAGGTCCAGCGGCCGTAATACGTCATGGCCTTGCCGCCGAAGTCGCCCTTGCCCGTCTCGAAGTCCGGGTCGTTGATCAGCACGACGGCCAGCTTGCCCTTCAGGTCCTGGCCCTTGAAGTCGTCCCACTTGCGTTCCGGTGCCGTCACGCCATAGCCGACGAAGACGAGCGGGGCGTTCTTGAACTCGACGCTCTTCGCACCCGTCATCGCGGCGCGCATGGCGACTTCGTTACCCTGCGTGAAGGCCTTCGTCGTGCCGCCGGCGTTGACGGACACATCGACCGGGCCGCTGATCTCGAAGCGGCCCAGCGGGACGTCCTGCGTCCAGCCGCGCTTGCCGTCGACGAGATCGCCGCCCGGCTGCAGGCCGGCCTGCTTGAACTGTTCGATGATGTAGTTGACGGTCTTCGTCTCGCCGGCCGTGTTCGGGCCGCGGCCTTCGAACTCGTCGGACGACAGGACTTTCACGTCCTGCGACAGGTGTTTCGGATCGATGTGGACGGCGTCTGCGGCGTGGGCGGCCAGCGTCGCGGTGGCGAGCGCGATGGCGGTCAGGGTGGTACGGAGGGAAGTTTGTAGTCTCACGAGCGGTCTCTTGGGCGTCGAATGATTGGATGGGCACGGATAGTGCCGCCAAAGTATCGTTCGAATGATTTCCACTGTCAAACATCGTTCTGACAAAACGATTTCCGTACGTACACTTGTAACGGGATGTAAAGCATCGTCAACCACCTGTCGCATGGCCGCGTTTCTGGCCCAGTAGCACCCATTAACGACACCTGAAGGAAACACCGCCATGAACAAAATCGTCGCTACCCTGATCGCAGGCCTGTTCGCCACCTCGGTGTACGCCCAGACGACCGCCACCCCGGCCACGCCGGCCACCAAGGCCGAAGCCAAGGCCGACAAGAAGGCCGCGAAGGCGGAAGCCAAGGAAGAAAAGGCCGACGTGAAAGCCGACGCGAAGCTGGAAAAGAAAGCCGCCGAAGCCAATGCGGACGTCGCCGTCGCGAAGGCCGACGCCGCGAAGACCAAAGCCAAAGCACACAAGAAAGCCGCCAAAGCCAAGGCGGAAGCCGCAGCCGACAAGGCCGAGGCACACGCAGACCAGAAAGCCGCCGCTGCCCACTGAGCCGGGCAGCGCACAACCGGCTCAAGCCCCTCCATCCTCCGAAGACAGGCTGCGGCCTGTCTTTTTTTTGTCCGCGATCTACAATGGCAGTCCGTTATCAGCCGGGACTACCATGCACGACATCGTCTTCCTCGATCGCGACAGCCTGATCGCGACCATCCGCAAGCCATCCTTCGAGCACCGCTGGCACGACTATCCCGCCACGAACGCGAGCGAGGTCGTCGAACGTCTGCGCGGCGCCGCCATCGCCATCACGAACAAGGTGCCGCTGCGCGCGGACGCCATCGCGCAGCTGCCGGACCTGAAGATGATCGCCGTCGCCGCGACGGGCACGGACAACGTGGACCTCGCCGCCTGCCGCGAACGGGGCATCGTCGTCGCGAACATCCGCAATTACTCGCTCGTCTCGGTGCCGGAGCACTGCTTCGCGCTGATGCTGGCCGTGCGCCGCAACCTGCGCGCGTATGTCGCGGACGTCGAGGACGGGCGTTGGGAACAATCGACGCGTTTCTGCCTGCTCGACCACCCGATCGGCGACCTGGCCGGCAGCCGCCTCGGCATCGTGGGCTATGGCGCGCTGGGGCGGCGCGTCGCCCAGATCGCGCGTGCGTTCGGCATGGACGTCGCCGTCACGTCGCGCTCGCCCGTGCCGGACACGGACGTCGTGCAGCTGCCGCTGGACGAGTTGCTGGCCACGTCGGACGTCGTGAGCCTGCACCTGCCGCTGACGGACCAGACCCGCCACATGATCGGAGAACGCGAGCTCGCATCGATGAAGAAGAGCGCCATCCTGGTCAACACGGCGCGCGGGGGCCTCGTCGACGAAGCGGCGCTGGCACGGGCGCTCGTCGACGGAACCATCGCCGGGGCCGGGTTCGACGTCCTGAGCAAGGAACCGCCCGTGCCCGACAATCCGCTGCTGCGGCTCCGGTTGCCGAACTTCGTGCTGACGCCGCACGTGGCGTGGGCCAGCGGCGGGGCGATGCAGACGCTGGCCGACATGCTGGTCGATAACCTGGAAGCGTGGGTCGCCGGGAAGCCCGCCAACGTCGTCTAACCGTCTGCCCGCAGCGGCAGCTCGATGATGAACACCGTGCCGCGCCCCGGCCGGCTCTCGACCCGGATCGTCCCCTGCAGCACGGTCGTCACGATGTTCCAGGCGATGTTGAGGCCCAGGCCCGTGCCGCCCTGCCCCATGCGCGTGGTGAAGAACGGGTCGAAGATGCGCGACAGGTGTTCCGGCGCGATGCCGCGGCCGTCGTCGGAAAACTCGATGCGCACGCGGTCGCCGTCCAACGGCCGGGCATGGATGCGCATGTGGCCGCCCGGCGCGTCGAACGCGTGCAGCAGCGCGTTGTTGATGAAGTTGATGACGACCTGGCCGAACGGCCCCGGATAGCTGTCCATCGCGATGCCCGCCGGGACCTCCAGGTCGAGCGTGTGGCCGGCGCGCCGCACCTGGTTCATCATCGTGGCCGCGATCTCGTGGCAGGCCTGGGCCAGGTCGAAGCGGCGGCGCTGCGTGCTGGCCTGGTCCACGGACACCTGCTTGAAGCTGTTCACGAGGTCCGCCGCGCCGCTCAGGCTGCGCACGATGAGGCTCGCCGCCTCGCGCGCCGCCGCGATCCACGTCTCGAGGTCCGATTTCTTCAGCGCGTTGCCGGTGAACCGTTCGGCCAGCGCCGTCGTCTTTTCTTCCAGCGTGCTCGCCATCAGGAGGCTGTTGCCGATCGGGGTGTTCAGTTCGTGCGCGACGCCGGCGACGAGGGAGCCGAGCGACGCGAGCTTTTCGCGCGCGGCCAGCTGGGCCTGGGTTTCCTTCAGCTGGCGGTAGGCATCCGCATTGTCCAGCGCGACGCCGACGTAGGATGCGAGAGTGCTCAGCATGTCGAGCTGCACGTTCTGGTACGCGCCCGGCCGACCGCTCTGCACCGTGATCACGCCCAGCACGCGCTGGCCCACGAGGATCGGCACGAACATCAGCGAGCGCGGCGCCGGCGGCGTATCGGCATCCGTGCTGGCCGCATCGCCGCCGAGCACGTCGCGCACGAGGCCGGAGAACCGGGCGTAGTCGCGCGCCAGGTCGCCGATCAGGATCTCCTCGCCCGTCACGAGGCAGTATTCGCCGAGGCCGCGCACGCGCGCGGGGAAGCGCCCCTGTTCGGGCACGCGGCGGCCGTCCGCGACGACGTACGGGTACGCGATCGGCCCGTCCACGCGCGCCACGCCGATCGCGAACAGCGGCGCGTCCATCAACTGGCGCACCTGGCCGTACACGTTGGCCATAATCGCCTCGCCATCGAGGTTCGCCGTCAGCTCGCGCCCGATGTCGGACAACAGCGCGATGTTGCGGCGCGCCTGTTCCACCGCTTCCTTCTGCGCCTCCGCTTCCTGCTTGCGCTTTTCCGCCTGCTCCTTCTGCAGCACCAGTTCCGCCGTGCGCGCGCCGACCTGGCGTTCCAGGCGCGCCTTCTGCTGCACGAGCACGCGCACGCGCAGCCGGTACAGCGCGATGGCGGTAGCAAGCAGCACGCTCGCCGCGGCCAGGCGGAACCACCACGTCATCCAGAACGGCGGCGGAATCGAGATGTTCAGGGTGGCCGGATGCTCGCTCCACACGCCGTCCTTGTTGGCCGCCTTCACCTCGAACACGTAGTCGCCCGGATCGAGGTTCGTGTAGGTGGCGAAGCGCTTGCGGGCGTCCGTCTCGGTCCAGTCCCGGTCGAAGCCGAGCAGCCGGTAGGCGTAGCGGTTCGCCTGCGGATCGGCGTAGTGCAGCGCCGCGAATTCCAGCGTGAACACGGAGTCGCGGTGGCTCAGGCGGATGTCGCGCAGGCGGTCGACGGCGACGGGCAGCGCGCGCGGCCGGTTGAACACGAGGAAGTCGGTGATGACGACGGTGGGCGGGAACGGATTGTCGTGGATGTCCTCCGGCTGGAACGACGTCATGCCGTTGATGCCGCCGAAATGCAGCTCGCCGTCCGCGCCGCGCGCGGCCGAGCCGACGAAGTACGAGCCGTCCGTCAGGCCGTCCTTGGCCGTGTAGCTCTTGTAGCGTCCCGTCTCCGGATCGACGCGGGTCAGGCCCATGGTCGTGCTGACCCAGATCTGGCCGTTGGCGTCTTCGAGGATGCCGCCGATCGGCACCTGTTCGCGCGTGGGCGCGACGGCGAACCTGCGGAACGCCGTCTTGCCGCCCCCCCGCTCCATGCGGTGCAGGCCGCCCGCCGTGCCGACCCACAGGTCGCCGCGCGCGGACTCGTACAGATAATAGACGCGATTGTGGCCGAGGCTCGTGGGATCGCGCGCGTCGTGGCGGAAGTGCGCGAACGTGTTCGTCGCGCGATCGTAGCGGTCGAGGCCATTCTCCGTGCCGATCCAGATGGTGCCGGCGCGGTCTTCGAACACGGCGAAGCCGTAGTTCTCGCCCAGGCTGGCCGGATCGAGCGGATCGTGGCGCCAGCCGCGCAGCGTGCCGTCCGGCGCCAGCATGAACAGGCCGCCGCGCGTGACGATCCACAACGCGCCGGTGCGGTCGAGCGTGAGCGCCTGGACCCAGCTGGCGCCCGCCTCGCTGCCCAGCGGCACCGACGTAAAACGGCCGGTCGACGGGTCGCGCCACGACAGGCCGGTGGGCGAGCCCACCCACAGCCGCCCGCGTCCCGGCAGCACGCTGCCGACCGTGTCGTTCGGCAGGCTGGAAGGGTCGCGCGGATCGTGGCGCAGCATGTCCACGCGGCCGCTCTCCGGATCCAGGTGCAGGATGCCGCCGCCGGCCGTGCCCAGCCACAGGCGGCCGTCGGCCCCGACGGCAATGCCGCGGATCTTGCGCGCGCTGCGCGGGTCCGCCACCTGTCCCGGCAACAGCGCGAAGCGCGAGAAGCCGCCGCTGGCGAGGTCCGCGCGGTTGACGCCGCCGAACATCGTGCCCGCCCACAGCGTGCCCGTGCGGTCGACCCAGATCGACATGACGCGGTTGTCGGACAAGGTGTGGCGGTCGAGGGGCTGGCTCGTGTAGCCGATAAAGCGCCCGGTCGTGGGGTCGCGCCATTTGAGGCCGTCGAGTTCCGTGCCGACCCACAGGGTGCTGCCCTGGTCGTGGTACAGCGACTGCACGCGGCCGTCGTTCATGCCTTCGTCGGCGCCGACGTGGTGGCGCCGCGGCGCGCCCTGGCCGATGCGCCACGCTTCCAGGCCGGCGTCGGTGCCGATCCACAACGTGTCGCGCGGCCCCATCGACAGCGCCGCCACGGCGCTGCGCTTGCCGGTGCCGGCCGCGTCGATGTCGTAATGCTCGAACCGGGCGGCGCCCGCCGGCAGGTGGTCGAGACCGACGCCGGTGCCGATCCACAGGCCGCCGCGCGGGTCGAGGGCCAGTGCCGTGACGCGGTCGTCGCGCAGGCTGGCGGGATCCTGGCCGTCGTGGCGCAGCGTGCGCAGCGCGCCCGTCGCCGGATCGACGTGCACGATGCCGTCGCTTGTGCCGACCCACAGGCCACCGGCGCCGTCGCCGATGATCGCGGTGACGGCGCTGTTGCGCGCATTGCGTTCGGTGCCCGCCAGCAGCGGCAGGCGGATGAATTTACGGGTCGCCGGGTCGAACCGTGCGAGCCCGCCGCGCGTGCCGAACCACAGCCGGTTCTGGCCATCCTCGTACGCGGCCTGGACGTAGTTGTCGGCCAGGCTGGCCGGGTCGTTGGGATCGTTGCGGAAGACCTGGTTGCGGTAGCCGTCGAAGCGGTTCAGGCCCGCCTGCGTGCCGAACCACATGAAGCCGTCGTGGTCCTGCAGGATCGCGAGCACGGATTCCTGCGACAATCCCTCTTCCAGGCCGATGCGCTCGAAGCGGAGGCTGCGCGGACCGCCCGCCAGCGCCAGCGAGCACACGCAGGCCAGCAGCAGGCCGCACAATATGCGCAGCAGCGCGCGGTGGACGGATGGGAGAGGTTCGGGTTTCCAGGACACAGGCCTAATCTACCAGAACGCCCGAAAATGTTGAAAGAAATTAAGACTTCCTCATTCGTCATGCCACTGCTATAATGCGTGCATCGGGCGGCTGTAGCTCAGCTGGATAGAGTACTTGGCTACGAACCAAGGGGTCGTGGGTTCGATTCCTGCCAGCCGCACCAAGTTATATGGAAGGCCAGATCGTGAGATCTGGCCTTTTTCCATTGCTCGCTTCCATTGCTCGCTTCCATTGCTCGCTTCCATTGCTCGCTTCCATTGCTCGCTTCCATTGCTCGCTTCCATTGCTCGCTTCCATTTGCTGCTCCACATCCCATCATGTCCGATCAGCTCATCATCCGCCCTCTCGATCCCCAGGACCTCGCCGGCTGGCGTCCGCTGTGGGATGGCTATAACGCCTTTTACGGACGCAGCGGCCCCACCGCCCTGCCCGAATCCATCACGCAAGTCACGTGGCACCGGTTCTTCGATCCCGCCGAGCCCGTGCACGCGCTGGTCGCGGAGGCGTCCGGCCGCATCGTCGGCCTCGCCCACTATATCTTTCATCGCAGCACGACGCGGCTGCACGACGTCTGTTATCTGCAAGACCTGTTCACCGCGCCGGACAGGCGCGGGCTCGGCGTCGGCAGGCAATTGATCGAAGGTGTGTACGACAAGGCGCGGGCGGCAGGCAGTTCGCGCGTGTACTGGCAGACGCACACGGACAATGCGGCGGGACGCGCGCTCTACGACAAGGTCGCCCGGCACCTGGGCTTCATCGTCTATGCGCACGAACTGTAAGCGCTTTGCCAAACTGGAAACCGCTGCTATAATGCGTGCCTCGGGCGGCTGTAGCTCAGCTGGATAGAGTACTTGGCTACGAACCAAGGGGTCGTGGGTTCGATTCCTGCCAGCCGCACCAGCTTATACGGAAGGCCAGATCGCAAGATCTGGCCTTTTTCATTTCCCGTTCCCCTCTTCCTCGTCCGGCTGCGCGGCCCCGACCCGGATGCCCCGCCGCGCGAGCGCCTCGCGCAGCAGGAATTCGATCTCCGCATTCACGCTGCGCAGATCGTTGGCGGCCAGCCGCTGCAGCTGCTCCCACAACGCGGGATCGATGCGCAGCGGATAGGACTTCTTTCCGGGACTTGCCATCGATGCGCCGCCTCAGTTGTACAGGGTGCCGGCGTTGATGATGGGCTGCGCGTCGCGGTCGGAGCACAGCACGACCAGCAGATTGCTGACCATCGACGCCTTGCGTTCCGCGTCCAGCTCGACGATCTCGCGCTCGGCCAGGCCCTTCAGGGCATCTTCCACCATCGTGACGGCGCCGTGCACGATGCGGGCACGGGCGCTGATGATCGCCTGCGCCTGCTGGCGGCGCAGCATCACCTGGGCGATCTCGGGGGCGTAGGCCAGGTGCGTCAGCTTGGCGTCCAGCGTTTCGACGCCCGCCGCCTCGAAGCGCGCCGTCAGTTCCGCGCTGAGCGCATGGGCGACTTCCGCCGCGCCGCCGCGCAGGGTCGTTTCGCCCGGCGCGAGGTCTTCGCCTTCGTCGTAGGCGTACTGCGCGGCCAGGTGCCGCAGCGCCGCCTCGGCCTGCACGCTCACGTAGCGCTCGAAATCGTCGACCTCGAACAGCGCCTGGGCCGTATCGCGCACGCGCCACACGACGGCGGCCGCCAGTTCGACCGGATTGCCCCGCTTGTCGTTGACCTTCAGCGTGGACATGTTGAGGTTGCGCGCCCGCACCGTCAGCTTGCGCTTGCGGTACAGCGGGAACGCCCAGCGCAGGCCCTCGCCGCGGTCCGTGCCCACGTAGCGGCCGAACAGCGTCAGCACGGCCGTCTCGTTCGGCTGCAGCATGTACAGTCCCGCGCACACGAATATGCCGGCAAGGACGAGCGCGATGCCGGTCAGCGCCGCCCCGCCCGCCAGGCTGCCCAGGATGGACAGGTGGACCAGCCAGGCGCCGGCCAGGACGGCGAGGATGCCGCCAGCCGCGGCCAGGTAGCCATTCATCGAAGAGATCGGTATTTCCTGACGAGTGTGTGCAGACATGCGGGGTTCCATGAGGTTATATGAAAGTGATATCACTTTAAGATCACCTTTCTGGTTTGTCAAGCATGCGGTTTTGTCATTCGACGCAGGGCTGCTATAATGCGTGCCTCGGGCGGCTGTAGCTCAGCTGGATAGAGTACTTGGCTACGAACCAAGGGGTCGTGGGTTCGATTCCTGCCAGCCGCACCAACTCATTACGATTGGCTCATAAAACGCGTCGCGCTTTATGAGCCATTTTTCATTGATACGTGCCGTTCTGCGACGTTTTCCGTCTTTTCTGTCTTTGCCGTTTCCTCCGACGCGCCCGTCTTGCCCCGCGCAATTCCACCGCGCAATATTTTCTGATATTGCAGCGCAGACTTTTCTCAGTCTGGCCAGAAATAAATATTCTACTCGGACGAGCTAACTCATCGTTTCGTTCTATATTTCTCTTGCTCAATTGATTAGGGTCAACTATTTCTGTCGAATAAATTTACACCGATATTTTTTAACCAGAAGTTTTTAGATTAATTCGCTGTAAAGACGCGATTTCAATTTTCTGGCACGGTCATTGCAACATTAAACATTGCATTACCGTTCATCTGAAACCAGGGAGAAATCATGTTCCGCACAAATCTTGTAAAAGCCAGCGTAGCCTGCTCCATTCTCTTCGCCGTACATGGCGCATTTGCCACCACGGTATCGTGTACGAGCCTATCGCCCGCCTACGATATTTCGGGCAAAGTCAGCAATACCAGTAATTGCGCGATTCTCTCGCCAATCAACGACAACCAGAATGACAACGACCTCGCCACCATCAATTCCGGCGGCTTCTTCAGCATCTCGAACTGGGTGTTCGACGGGAAGTACGACGACATGGACTCTTCCGGGGGCGACGACGACTCGGCACTGTTCAACTTCACCGGCAACAATGTCTCGGGTACGTACACCTATGTCGGCGGCTCCCCCGCACCGCAGGACGTGATGCTGATCTTCAAGGACGGCAACAACACCAACCTGGTCGGGTATCTGCTGAAGATGCCCTACGGCGGCACGTATTCGTCGCCGTTCATCGATCCGCCGTTTCCGCTGAATGGCGCCTCGACCGAGCACGATATCTCGCACATATCGGTGTATTACAGGAATGGCGACGGATCGGGCGATTCCGGCGGCGGCGAAGCCCCGGAACCCGCGACACTGGCGCTGGTCGGACTCGGCTTGCTCGGCATGGCCAAATTGCGCCGCAAAGACTGATTTTCTTTTTGCCGCATTCCCCGCTCATTTCAATGCCCACCACCCGGTGGGCTTTTTTTATTCCAGGCCCATGAAGCGTCGTGATTTGACTGCCAGTCCCTTTCCATCTTTATAATCGTTTCATTTTTTCCGAATCCCGATTTTTATCCGCGGATGCATTAACTTCATTATCACACCCATTTCACTTTCGATATTGAACTGTTGCGGAGGCGCAATTAGATCCGAATACGCCAACATTTTATTTCTGTTTGGCAGTACATTTATCTCCGGAAACGATTATGATTTCCCGAAACAGCTGAATGCTGCTTATTGAAAAGGGCAAAGCCTGCGAAAGCGGGTGACGCAAAGTCAACGGTCTAACGAGCTTCGGCTCCACGACGGCAGGACTGCCAGATGTCAGCTTTCGATACAGGCCCTCGCCTGTCGCGACAGAACGTCATTGCGCACGATCCTGCCAATTTTTATCTCAAGGAACGTACGTGATGAAGTCCGCACACACCTCCCCCAGCCTGCTGCCGATGTTGGTCGCCAGCGTCCTTTCCATCGGTGCCGCACACACCGCCCTCGCCGCGCAAGACGCCGGCTATGCGCGCGGCCGCATCCTGGTCGAGGCGCGCCCGGGTCTGTCGGACGCGGCCCTGGATCGTATCCTCAAGGAACACGGCGGCAAGCGCCGCAAGATCGGCCAGAGCCGCCTGCACATCGTCGACCTGCCGGCCAACGCGTCGGAAGTGGCCGTCGTCGCGAAGCTGGCGCGCCGTCCCGAACTCAAATTCGCGGAACTTGACCGCATCGTGCCGGCCGCGCTCGCCGTGACCGACCCGTACGCCGGCAGCGAGTGGCACCTGAACAAGATCGGCGCGACCAGCGCATGGGACAGTTCCCTCGGCCGCGGCGTGACGATCGCCGTGCTCGATTCGGGCGTGAACGTCAACCACCCCGATCTCAAGGACCGCCTCGTAGCGGGGTATAACGTCTATGGCGGCAACACCGACCTGACGGACGTCTGCGGGCACGGCACGGCCGTCGCCGGCACGGCGGCTGCCACGTCCAACAACGCAGCCGGCGTGGCCGGCATCGCGGGTGCGGCCAGTATCATGCCCCTGCGCATCGCCTACAGCGACAGCACCGGATGCCACGCCTACTTCAGCACGATCGCCAGCGGCATCACGTATGCGGCCGACCATGGCGCGCGGATCGCGAACATCAGCTACACCGGCATCGCCGGCAGCGCCGCCATCCTCAGCGCAGCCCGCTACATGAACAGCAAGGGCGGTCTCGTGTTCGTTTCCGCCGGCAATAACAACGTCGACGAGAACGTCGTGCCCGATCCGGCGCTGGTCGTCGTGTCGGCGACCGACAGCAACGACGCCAAGGCCAGCTTCTCGAGCTGGGGCAACTTCGTCACCATCGCGGCGCCGGGTACGAATATCTGGACGACGAACAATTCCCTCGGCTATTCGGCATGGAACGGCACGTCGTTCTCGGCGCCGGTCACCGCCGGCGTCGCCGCGCTGATGATGGCGGCCCGTCCCGAGCTGGGCGGCGACACGATCCAGTCGCTGCTGTTCTCGACGGCCGTCGATCTCGGCGCGGCCGGCCGCGATGCCGTGTTCGGGTATGGCCGCGTGGATGCCGCCGCCGCCCTGCGCGCCACCGTGGCGTACCAGCCGCCGGTGGACACGACCGCCCCGCTCGCATCGATCGCCGCGCCGCTGGCGAACAGCTCGGTATCGGGCCTCGTCGGCGTCTCCGTCAATGCCGGCGACAACGTGGGCGTGGCACGCGTCGACCTGACCGTCAACGGCACCGTGGTGGCCACCGACACCGCCGCGCCGTACAGCTTCAGCTGGGACTCGACCGGCGTCGCCAACGGCATGGCCAGCGTGGTCGCCGTCGCCTATGATGCCGCCGGCAATGCCGGCCGGTCCGCCGCGGTCGCCGTCAACGTCGCCAATGCCGCGGCGACGGTCGGCAAGGATACGACGCCGCCTGTCGTCGCCATCGGCAATCCGGTGGCGGGTGTCGTCAACGGCAACGTCGCCGTCTCGGTCAACGCGACGGACGACGCGGGCGCCGCGGGCATCAAGACCACGCTCGTGATCGACGGCCAGACGAAGGCCCAGGGCACGGGCGGTACGCTCGGCTATAACTGGAACACGCGCAAGGCCGCCGCCGGCCAGCACACCATCACCGCCACGGCGCGCGATGCCGCGGGCAATACGAGCAGCACGTCGGTCACCGTGACGACGAAATGATCTCGTATTTGCCAAAAGGAAAAAGTCGGCTATAATGCCGGCCTCGGAGCGGCTGTAGCTCAGCTGGATAGAGTACTTGGCTACGAACCAAGGGGTCGTGGGTTCGATTCCTGCCAGCCGCACCAACTTATACGAAAGGCCAGATCGCAAGATCTGGCCTTTTTCTTTATCTTCGCGGATTTCTGCCGAACCGGCATCATTGCCCTTTGCGAAACCGTGATTCGCCGCTATAATGCGTGCCTCGGGCGGCTGTAGCTCAGCTGGATAGAGTACTTGGCTACGAACCAAGGGGTCGTGGGTTCGATTCCTGCCAGCCGCACCAATTTATACGAAAGGCCAGATCGCAAGATCTGGCCTTTTTCATTGCCGCGTTCCGCTCCCTCCTCCGTCAGCCGTATCCGCCGCGATCTTACCGATCGCTCAATGCCTGTCTGCAAACAAAAAATCTCAGCGGCAGATTTTCTCGCGTCTTTACGTAGGAGTAAACCTACAAATACTATGCAATATGGCTCATTTCTGCCGCTCGCAGAGACCAGACATTCCATCTGCTCTATGAAGAGCGGGTTAAAACCGGATCTAGCGGGAAATAATTTATGTTCAGCATCTTTCCCTGAAGAAGCGCACACTTCGGTGATTTTCCGTGCGTTTTATCGATGATTTGCTACGATGAAGTTCCCCGATTCTTGAAAACCAAGCTGCAGGACGCGGCTGTTTCTTTGCGAGGTAAGAAATGAAAAAATCACTGATTGCTGCTGTTGCGTTGGCCTCTGCGTCGTTCGTTTCCACCGCTGCCATGGCGGCCACCGTCGGCAACACCCCGCAGGTCCTCGACCTGACCGACGGCGCCGGCTTCTTCGGCGATACGTTCGCAATGGGTAACAACGGCAATACCTTTGCCGACCGCTTCACCTTCTCCGTCGAAGGCACCACCGGCTGGAACCTCGACGCCATCATCTCGTCGGTGAGCCGCAGCGCCGACACCGGTCTCGACATCACAGGCGTGTCCCTGTACAGCGCCACCGGCGACGCGCTGGTCTCCTCGGGCAAATCGCTGCAGTCGGGCGACATCGACGTCTGGACGATCTCGAGCGATAACCTGGCTGCCGGCAACTACTACCTGCAAGTGAGCGGCAACCTGGTGTCGGACCAGGCCGCCAGCTTCGGTGGCGCAGTGTCCCTGGCTGCCCCGGTGCCGGAACCTGAAACCTACGGCATGATGCTGGCCGGCCTCGGCGTCCTGGGCTTCCTGGCTCGCCGCCGCAAGGCAGCCAAGCCGGCGTAACAGCCCCTTCGCATGAGTCGGGCGGAAGCGTTCGCGCTTCCGCTTTTTTTATGTGCGCAGCTTCTTGACGATGCTGCGGTTCCCCAGGATTTCCTCGATCTGCTCGAAGCGCACGGGCTTGACCATGTGATGGTCGAAACCGGCTTCGAACGCCAGCTGCCGGTCCTTTTCCTGCCCCCAGCCCGTGACGGCGACCATGACGGTCATCGTGCAGCACGACAGGTCGCGGATGCCCCGCGCGAGGTCGTAGCCGGACATCTGCGGCAGGCCGATGTCGAGGAACGCGTAATCCGGACAGAAGCGCTTGGCCGCGGCCAGCGCATCGGCGCCGTTGTGCGTGATGACGACGCTGTGGCCCATCGCCGTCAGCAGCGCGCCGATGCTGTTGACGAAGTCGACGTTGTCGTCGGCCAGCAGGATACGGTAGGTTTCGGCACTGATGAACGACATAGGCGTCGGTTTCGCGGGCAGTTCCGGCTCGACGACGATCGGCAGCCGCACGACGAACTGGCTGCCGTGGCCGAGGCCCGCGCTGTGCGCCTCGATGGTGCCGCCGTGCAGCTCGACCAGTTTTCTCGCCAGCGACAACCCCACGCCCAGGCCCGCGACCGAACGCTCCAGCGTCGAATCCACCTGCACGAACATCTCGAACACGGTATCCAGCATGTCCGGCGCGATGCCGATGCCGGTGTCGGAGACGACGAGGGTCAGGGTGCGGTCGTCCACCGTCGCCTTCAGGCCCACGCGGCCGCCACGATTCGTGTATTTGGCCGCATTATTCAGGAGATTCGACAGGATTTGCGCGAGACGCGTCGCGTCGCCGTTCAAGAACACGGGGCGGTCCGGCAGGTCGATCGTCAGCTCGTGCCCGTGCAGTTCGATGTACGGCCGCACCACTTCCAGCGCGTCGTTGACGACGGCCTTCAGCTCCACGCGGCCGCTCTTGATGGTGAATTTACCGGTGTTGATGCGCGAGACGTCCAGCAGGTCGTCGACGAGGCGCACCATCTGGCGCAGCTGGCGCTCCATGATGTCGGTGGCGCGCTGGGTGGCCTGGGCGTCGCCGCTGCGCAGGCGCAGGATGTCCAGGCCCGTGCGGATCGGCGCCAGCGGATTCCTCAGTTCGTGCGCCAGCGTGGCGAGGAATTCGTCCTTGCGGCGGTCGGCAAGGCGCAGCGCCTCTTCCGCCCGCTCGCGCACCTGCATCTCGTGCTCCAGGGTCGCGTTCGCCTCCTGCAGCGCGTGCGAACGGCGGCCGATCTCGGCCAGCATGTCGTTGAAGGCGGCGACGAGCACGCCGATTTCTCCGCTGTCGTTGCCCGGGACGCGCAGCGTGAAATCGCGCCGCTGCATCACCTGGCGCGCGACGTTCGTCACGGCCGCGAGCGGACGCGTGATGGCGGCTTGCAGGCGCGACGCGACGAGGCCCGCGATCAGCAGCGCGCCCAGCATCACGCCCCCCAGGATGGCGCCATAGCTGAACAGGCGGTCGACGAGGCCGTAGCGCGAGCGCAGGTAGACCGTGCCCACCATCTCGCCGTTTTCCACGATGTTGCGGAACACGGCCACTTCCCCGCCTTCGATGCGGTAGCCGGACGGGGCCGGGTGCGCGGGAATCGGCTGGTTCGGGGCCGCCGCGTAGGTGGCGAAGCGCGTGCCGTCGCTCGTGTAGATCGCGGCCGCGAGGATCTGCGGGCGCACGCGCAGCACGGCGAGGTTCTGGCGCGCCGTCTCCTCGTCGTTGAACGTGAGGGCCGGCGCCGTCACCCGCGCCATGATGTCGGCCTGGGTCATCAGGTCGTCCGTCCAGTAGCGCTGGAACGCGCGCAGGTCGAACAGCAGCATGGCAACGGAAGCCGCGAGTAGCGCGACGAACGTCGTCGATACCGCCATCAGAATCAGTTTGCCGCGGACCGTGCCGCCGTCGCGCACCACCATCACTGCGCTCCTTTCTGCACCCGGTTCGCCACCGTCAGCAGGCGGGAACTGAGTTTGATGCCATTGCGTTCCGCCGCGTCGAGCGCGACGTCGAAGCGGACGCGTTCGTCGACGATGCGGAAATTGATCACACTACCGAGCTGCAAGCCGTTGTCGCATTCGGTCACGACGAGCATGGCACCGGTCGCCTGGTGCACGATGCGCGCCACCCGCTGCGGATCGGTCCCGCCCACGAACAGCAGGTGCACGCGGGCTCCCGCGTCGCTCTCGCGCAGCTCGCGCACTTCGAGCGCGCGGTTGTTGACGGTGCGCCCGGCCACCACGCGCGCCAGCTCGACGGCGAGGTCGTCGGCGCCGATCACGCCGATCGTCAGCGGCGCCGCGGCGTCGGCGAACGCACTCGCGGGAAAATCGGTATAGCCGAGGAATTTGTACAGGAAGGCCGCCTTCACGCGCCGCTCCAGCGGCACGCCGGGCACGGCGCTTTGCGCGCGCACGGGCGGCACCAGTCCGGCGCCGGCGCACAGCACGGCCAGCGAGGCCAGCGCCCAGCCGGCGAAGGACCGGCGCAGGCCTCGATTCGTGGATAGCTTCAGTTGACGATGCATCGGCCGGATGGCAAACCCTGGACTGGAAACGGTAGCAGGAAGCGCCGGGAAGGATGGCGCCCTACGGAACGGCCGGACTGTGACGCGCCATGATAGCCGGGTAAGGTCGGCAATGGCAACGCGCGCGCGGGCCGCGTCCACGAAGATGGGGCATCGCGAAAAAACGTGAACGACAGCAAGGCGTCTTTAAACATTTTGCTATCGTAGAACATTTTCTTTGGTGCACCAAGAGCGACCCGATTGAAGCGGGCACGGCTGTGTCATTTATAAAAGCAATGGCGGACATCAGAAATCTAAATTGGATTTCTTTTTTGCGATGCAGCATTATGAACCTGTCTCCTCTATTCTCCTCCAAGGATAGATTCAGCCCGCTCCCGTAGCGGGCTTTTTTTTGCCCCAGCGCCCGGACCGGGCCACCTATGCTGTGGTGCAATATCATTAGTGCACGATGTTGTTCTTTTACGACCAGGATGCCGGTTGTTCCGACCTCCGGCAGGGCGCGCAGTCGTGTCGCCCCCTGCTTACAATTTGGGGTACTATGCAACCTCTTTTCGTTTAGATAACAATATTTACCGCGCTATGCTCCATCCCGGCAGGTCCGCACACTCTTCCAGCTCCTACGACTGGTCCGCTTCCCGGCTCGGCGAACCGCGGCAATGGCCGCAGGCATTGAGGCTGGCCGCCGACGTCATGTTCAATACGCCGCTGCCCCTGCTGCTGGTGTGGGGACGGGACATGACGGTACTGTTCAACGACGCCTACGGCGCACTGGCCGGGCCGGCGTACGGCCGGGTCCCAGGCGGCAGCGTGCCGCCCGTGATGCCGCCCCCGCTGGCGGTGGCCGGCGACGAGCTGCAGCGCGCCTGGAGCGGCGAAGCCGCGTTCGCCCCGGACCGCAACCTCGTGTTCGCGGGCGGTCAAGGCGGCAGCGGCCACTACGACCTGTATTTCACGCCCGTGCGGACGGACGGCGAGTCCGTCGCGGGCGTCCTGTGCGCACTGGCGCCCGCCGCGCCCGTGGCGGAAGCGCCGGCCGAGTCGACCGGCCCGCTGCGCATCCTGGTGGTCGAAGACAACGTCGACTCGCAATACCTGGTGTGCGAGATGCTGCGCGCCTTCGGCCACGAGGCGGACGGCGTCGGCCATCCGAACGATGCGCTGGCGCACCTTGCGGCCGAGCAATACGACGTGTTGTTCACGGACGTCAGCCTGCCCGGCATGTCCGGCGTCGACCTGGCGCGCCAGGCCGTGACGCAGGCGCCGTCCATGCGGGTGATCTTTGCGTCGGGTTATGGCGACACCCTGCTGCGGCACGTGGAATTCCCCTACCTGTCGCTGCAGAAGCCCTACGAACTGGACCAGCTCCAGCAGGCCCTCGACAAGGTGGCGCAGCCGCTGCCGGTGCGCACCTGAACGATGGCCCAAAGGTGTGCAACAAAGCGCCCGGGCTGGGCTAGAATCGATGTACGGCTCATTACGCGCCGTGGGCGGGCGTGCCCGTCCATTTTGTGCGGCTCACCAGTCGCGCGCGCAGAGCCCAGAATGATGATCGATTTCGAGCCCACCGGCAGTGCACCCCGCCCCTCCGAGCTGACGGACAAGCTCGACCTGGCGCCGTCCGCGGTGATCTCGTGGGGAGGCGTACGGTGAACGACGAGCGCGACGAGCTGCGGCATCCCTCCGCGCAGCCCGCTGCTGCCGCGGCCGCGCGCGAACTGCAGGAAGCGCGCGAAGCCCTGCGCGTGGCCAACGCGCGCATGGAAAACATGCTCGAGAGCCTGGTCGACGGCTTCTGCGCGGTCGACCACCACTGGCGTATCATGTACATCAACAGTCGCGCGCTGGAGATGCTCGCGCCCTTGCAAAAGACCCGTCCGAGCCTCGTCGGCCACGACCTGTGGGCCTCGTTCCCCGAGCTGCGCGGCAGCATGCTCGAGACCGTCTACCGGCGCGCCATGGTCAGCCGCGAGACGGCGATCCAGGAATTCTTCTGGCCGGCGCTGAAACGCTGGTTCGAGGTGCGCGCCCATCCGTCGCCGGACGGCCTCACCTTGTACTTCCAGGACATCAACCGGCGCAAGGCCGACCAGCAGGCCCTGCAGCAGGGCAACAGCCGCTTGCAGGTGGCGCTGGCCGCGGGCCGCCTGGGCGACTGGCGCTGGGACGCCGCCAGCGACCGCGTGATGCTGGGCGAACGCGCGGCCGCCATCTTCGGCCTGCCGGCGGAGCAGCCGCTCGCGTGGAGCGAGCTGCGCGCCCGCCTCGACCCGGGCGACCGCGAGAGCGTGCGGCGTGCCGTGCTGCAAGCCTTTGCCGGCCACAGCGACCTCGAACTGGAATGCCGCCTGCCGGGCCCGGGCGGCGAACCGCGCTGGGTGGCGCTCGTGGGCCGCGCCGATTATGCCGACCAGGCGCGCCGCGAGGGTGTGCTCGGCATGACGGGGGTCGTGCAGGACGTCACCGCCCGCCGCAGCGCCGCCGACGCCCTGCGCCAGAGCGAGGAAGTGCTGCGCGCGCTGGCCAACACGATCCCGCAGCTGGCCTGGATGGCGCAGGCCGACGGCGCCATCGTCTGGTTCAACGAGCGGTGGTTCGAATACACGGGCACGACGCCGGACCAGGTCGTGGGCTGGGGCTGGCAGACGACTGTCGAGCCGACGGTCCTGCCGGCCATGCTGGAGCGCTGGAATGCCAGCCTCAAGAGTGGCAATCCATTCGAAATGGAGTACCCGATCCGCGGCGCGGACGGCAAGTACCGCTGGTTCCTCACGCGCGTGAATCCCGTCCGCGACCGCCACGGCAAAGTCCTGCGCTGGTTCGGCACGAACACCGACGTCGACGAGGTCAAGCGCGCCGAGCAGGCGCTGCGCGACGAGTCGCACGTCCTCGAACTGCTCAACAGCACCGGCAGCGCGCTCGCGTCCACGCGCGACCTGCGCTCGCTGCTGCAGGCCGCGACGGACGCCGCCACCGGCATCGCCGGCGCGCGCCAGGGCGCGTTCCTGTACCACGGCCGCAACGACGGCATCGAGGCCGATGCGAACAACCTGTTCACCCTGTACACCGTGTCCGGCGGCAGTCCGGTCGGGTTCGAGGCGTTCGGCGCGGCCGGTCCCAACGGCCTGTTCGGTCCTGGCCTGCTGGACCATCCGGCGGGCGTGATCCGCTCGAGCGACGTCACGCTCGACGCACGCCTGCGCGACGGCACCCCGTTCGCGCTACCGGCCAGCCACCCGGCCGTGCGCAGCTATCTCGCCGTGCCCGTCGTCGGCCATTCCGGCGAATTGCTCGGCACCATGTTCTTCGGGCATCCGGAGCCGGACGTGTTCAGCGAGCGCACGGAACGCATCGTGCGCGGCATCGCGGCCCAGGCCGCCGTCGCCATCGACAACGTGCGCCTGTACGAAGCCGCCCAGCGGGCCGCCGAAGAGCGCAAGGTGCTGCTCGAAAGCGAGCGCCAGGCGCGCGCCGAGGCCGAACGCACGAGCCAGATGAAGGACGAATTCCTCGCCACGCTGTCGCATGAGTTGCGCACGCCGCTGTCGGCGATCCTCGGCTGGGCGCAAGTCCTGCGGCGCGGCAGCCGCGACCAGAACGACCTGCAGAAAGGCTTGCAGACGATCGAGCGCAACGCCCGCGCCCAGGCCCAGCTGATCGAAGACCTGCTCGACATGAGCCGCATCACATCCGGCAAGGTCATGCTCGATATGCAGGCCGTGGCGCCCGCGAGCTTCATCGACGCGGCCATCGAGACCGTCCGCCCCGCCGCCGACGCGAAAAACATCCGCATCGACAAGCAGTACGCGGCCGACCCGGGCCTCGTCGCGGGCGATCCGGCGCGCCTGCAGCAGGTCGTGTGGAACCTGCTGTCGAACGCGATCAAGTTCACGCCGCGCGATGGCCAGGTCAGCATCGAACTGGCCCGCAACGATGCCAGCGTCGCCATCACCGTGCGCGACAACGGCGCGGGCATCCGGCCGGAATTCATCACCCACGTCTTCGAACGATTCCGCCAGGCAGATGCCTCGATGACGCGCCGGCACGGCGGCCTCGGCCTGGGCCTCGCCATCGTGAAACACCTGATCGAGCAGCACGGCGGCACCGTCCGCGCGGAGAGCGCCGGCGAGGGCAAGGGCGCCAGCTTCACGATCGAATTGCCGCTCGCCAAGCAGCAGCCGCCGGCGACGCGCAGCGCGCGCGCCGCGATGATCCTGCCGACGCCAGCCACGCCGGAAATGACGGTGCTCGACCTGTCCGGCGTCAACGTGCTCGTCGTCGACGACGACCGCGACGCGCGCGAACTGATCAAGCGCATCCTGAGCGATTGCGGGGCATCCGTCCGCATCGCCGCCAGCGCGCGCGACGCCTTCGCGCTGTTCAAGGAACGCGTGCCGAACCTCCTGATCAGCGACCTGGGCATGCCGGAAGTGGACGGCTTCGAACTGCTCGACTGGGTCCGTCACCTGGGGCGCGAGGAAGGCAGCCAGGTCCCGGCCATCGCCCTCACGGCGTTCGCCCGCTCGGAAGACCGGCTGAGCGCGCTGGAGGCGGGATTTTCGGCGCACATCTCCAAACCGGTCGAGCCGAGTGAACTAATTGCAACAGTTGCCTCCGTTGTCGGCCCCTCCGCCCCGCTCGTGAATCGTGCTGCCGCATCCACTGCGGGCAGAAATGGCGTAGGCTAGTAGGGACTCGAGTAATTCGAAAGATGTTCCTACCCAAGGACGCGGCGCTGTCCTACAAGAAATTCTCGGCGTTTTGCTAGACTATGAAATGTTGGTATTAGTTAAGGAACAAATAATACCGGCCTTGATTTGACGAGAGTACGCATGCCCAGCCGACAAGACATCCTGAACGCGAAGATCCTGGTCGTAGATGACTCCCCCGACAATATCGAATTGATGGAAGAGATATTGCGCGAGGAGGGCTACACCGACGTCAGTTCGACGATGCTGCCGGAACAGGTGTGCCCGCTGCATCGCGAACATAACTACGACCTGATCCTGCTCGACCTGCAAATGCCCGGCCTGAACGGTTTCCAGGTCATGAAAGGCCTGAAGGAAATCGAACAGGGCGGTTACCTGCCCGTGCTCGCCCTGACGGCACAGCCCAGCTTCAAGATCGCCGCGCTGGAAGCGGGCGCGCGCGATTTCATCAGCAAGCCGTTCGACCTGCTCGAAGTGCACAAGCGCATCCACAACATGCTGGAAGTGCGCCTGCTGTACAAGGAACTGGCCCAGTACAGCCGCGCCCAGCAGGAACTGGCGCTGCACGACGCCCTCACCGGCCTGCCGAACCGCCGCCTGTTGGAAGACCGCATCGAAACGGCCCTGCAGCACGCCAACCGCAACCACCACAAGGCCGCGGTGATGTACCTCGACCTGGACGGCTTCAAGGCGATCAACGACACGTACGGCCACGCCTATGGCGACGAGATCCTGAAAATGGTGTCGCAGCGGCTGCTGTCGAATTCGCGCAAGGAAGACACCGTCGCGCGCCTGGGCGGCGACGAGTTCATCGTCCTGCTGGCCGACGTGCACAGCCTCGCGGATGCGCAAGGACCGGCCGCCAAGCTCGTCGAGGCGCTTTCGGAGCCGTTCTTCATCAACGACCTCACGCTGCAGCTGTCGACCAGTATCGGCATCAGCCTGTATCCGGACGACGCCGAGAACGTCGTCGACCTGATCAGCATCGCCGACTACGCGCTGTACGAAGCGAAGCGGGCCGGCAAGAACCGCTTCTGCGCCAACGGCAGCGCCGCGCGCCAGGCCGCGCTGGCCGTCAAGCCGACCATGCCCCCGCCCGCCGCCACCCCGGCCGTTGCGCCGTCGCCCGAGCTGGCGCAGCACCGCTGACGCCCTTCCCGCCGCATGCACACGCCCGCCTCGCGCGGGCGCTTTGTTCTTTTCTTTACAACATTTCAGTTCTCTAATGTAAAATTTGAAAATTACAATTTAGCATTTTCGAATTTTCACTTTTGGGAACGTCATGGAAGACCTGAAGGAACCGACCGCGGCCGCAGCGGCCACGCCCGTCCGTCCCGCCCGGCCACGCCGCCGCTGGGGCCGCATCGTGCTGTATGTGCTGGCCACCGTCGGCGTGCTGGCGCTGGCACTCATCGCCCTCGCCTACTACCTGAACGCGAAGGAAGCGCACAAGCGCGTCACGATCGACGAGGCGGCCGTCATCGACAGCGTGATGGGCGAGACGTACGGCAAATATTCCGCCGCGAAAAAGGGATGGCTGTATGTGGGCGACGAGGACGTGACGTATCTGATGCGCGTCGTGCAGCAGGCGAAGATCCCGGATGGCGCCGACGGCGACGAGCTGTATTTCGTTGCGAGCGGCAACGATGTCAACGGCGGCACGAACGCCTTGTATGGGGTCTTCTACGTCCATCCCAACGGCAAGGCCGGCCTGGCGCAGGAAAACACGCAGATCCGCTACCCGTCCACCACCGCGATCCGTCCGGAACAGGTGCGTTTCGAAGCGCTGAGCGAGAACCTGTGGGGCTGGGTCGTCAAGACACGGGATGACGCCGACCCGGGTTATCCGGTGACAACCACGAACACCGTGCTCGCGCCGCACGACGGCCAGATCGCCGTGCTGGCCGAGTTCATCGCAGGGCGCGACGCCGTGCCCGACGAGTCCTGCGAAGACGCGAAAAAGGCGTGGGACGACTGGGAAGCGTTGATGGCGCAGGCCCGGGAAGACGAGAGCATCGACGGGACCGAGCCGCCCACGCGCTGCGACAAGCGCCGCTGGACCTACCGCACGGCCACCGTCAACGGCAACATCCCCGTGCCGATCACGGTGACGGCGGGCGGCACGCTGGACGGCAAGCCGGTCGAAGCGCGCTCCTGGAAACTGATGTTCGATCCGAAGAGCTTCACCTACACGATCCCCGACGACCTCAAGGAACAGTGAGCGTTGGCGATTAACAACACGACAAATGTTGCTTAAACCATACGCCGGGCGCGCCACGCCGCTGCCCGGCGGTCAACCCGGCAACGCCCTTCTCTCTGGCGTCCGCCAATACGATCGTGAACGCCAACCCGACACTATGCAACAGTTGGCCGGCATCGGCAAATACCGTTTAGCTAAGCGATTCAGAGGGTTTCCATATAAATGGAACATCATCTTTTCCGCCTGTCTTTACTGCTAGGATGAGCAATCTTTGCCATTCGACAAAGACAATAAAAACAAGCACCAAGATAAGGAAGAGATATCCATGAGCGTACGCCCCACCCGAATGTTCGCCCGCACGCTGCTCGCCGCCGCCGTGACGAGCGCATTTCCCCTGGCCGCGCTGGCCGATGAACCCGACCAGGCCGCCACCGCACAAGACTCCACCGCCGCCGCCAAGCCCGCCGGCCAGCGCCTGGAAACCGTGATCGTGACCGCCCAGCGGCGCGCCGAGAACCTCAAGGAAGTCCCGATGTCGGTCACCGCCATCAAGGGCGAGAAGCTGGACGTGCTGACGTCCGGCGGCGCCGACATCCGCTTCCTGGCGGGCCGCTCGCCCTCCCTGAACGTCGAATCCGACTACGGCCGCTCGTTCCCGCGCTTTTACATCCGCGGCCAGGGCAATACCGACTTCGACCTGAACGCATCGCAGCCGGTTGGCCTCGTCGTCGACGACATCGTGCAGGAAAGCCCCATGCTCAAGGGCTTCCCCGTGTTCGACGTCGACCAGGTCGAGGTGCTGCGCGGCCCGCAGGGGACGCTGTTCGGCCGCAACTCGCCCGCCGGCGTGATCAAGTTCGATTCGGCCAAGCCGGTGTTCAAGACGGAAGGCTATGCCGTCCTCGGCGCCGGCAACTACGGCACGATCAACGCGGAAGGCGCGTACAACGTGCCGCTGTCGGACATGCTGGCCCTCCGCGTTTCGCTGCAGTCGCAGCACCGCAACGACCGCGTCCACAATCCGCAGCCGAACGCCTACACCCGCGATTTCGAGGGCTACGACGACAACGCCGCGCGCATCCAGCTGCTGTTCAAGCCGACGCGCGACTTCTCCGCCCTGTTCAATGCCCACGGCCGCGACATGCGGGGCAATGCGACGCTGTTCCGCGCGAATATCATCAAGAAAGGCACGAGCGACCTCGTCGACGGCTTCAACTACGACAGCTACCCGACCGACGGCGGCAACAGCCAGACCTTGCGCACCAACGGCGCCAACCTGCGCCTGCGCTGGGACCTGGACGGCATGACCCTGCACTCGATCACGGGTTACGAGCACGCCTCGTTCTACAGCCGCGGCGACGTGGACGGCGGCTTCGGCGCCGTGTATGCGCCGCCGATGGGGCCGAATTATCCGGGCCAGAACGCGTTCATCCCGTTCACCGTCGAGACGGCCGACCTGCTGCCCGAACACGACCAGACGACGCAGGAAATCCGCCTGGAATCGAACACGAAGGACCCGCTGCAATGGATGGCCGGCGTGTTCTATTTCAACGAACACATCCGCATCGATTCGATCAGCTTCAACACGCTGGCGCCGGGCAATCCGCAGAACGACGCCTACGCGACGCAGACGCAGGACGCCCGTTCGTGGGCCGTGTTCGGCACGCTGAACTACAAGGTCTCCGACCAGCTGAAACTGCGCGGCGGCGTGCGCTACACGAGCGACAACAAGGATTTCGTCGCGCAGCGCTTCGAACCGCCGCAGACGAGCGGCCCGCTGCCGCTGCACAGCGATTCGCACAACGTGAGCTGGGATGCGTCGGCGACGTATGCGCTGGACGCGGACACGAACCTGTTCGCGCGCGTGGCGACCGGCTACCGCGCGCCGTCGATGCAGGGCCGCCTGAACGGCCTGGGCGACAAGCCGTCCATCGCGGGCGCCGAAAAGGCGTTGTCGTATGAGGCGGGCATCAAGGCCGACCTGCTCGACCGGCGCGCGCGCCTGTCCGCGACGGCGTTCCAGTACCGCGTGAACGACAAGCAGCTGACGGCCGGCAGCGGCACGATCAACATGAACCAGCTGATCAATGCGGAAAAGGTCACGGGCCAGGGCGTGGAACTGGACTTCCAGGCGATCCTGTCGGACGACTGGCGCGCGAGCATCGGCGCGAGCTACAACGACACCGAGATCAAGGATCCGAACCTGTTCGTGCAGACCTGCGGCAACCAGCCCAACACGAACGGCGTGAACGGCTGCACCCCGACCGGCACGCCCGGCCCGTTCCCGTACACGCAGAAGCTGGACGGCCTGCCGCTGCCCCGCTCGCCGAAATGGCAGACGAACTTCACGCTGCGCTATTCGCATCCGCTGGCCGACGGGGAACTGTATGCGCTGACGGACTGGTCGTACCGGACCACGTACAACATGTTCCTGTACGAAGCGAAGGAGTACAAGGCGAAGTCGCTGCTGGAAGGCGGCCTGCGCGTGGGCTACAAGTGGGATAACGGCAAGTACGAGGTCGCCGCGTTCGCCCGCAACATCACCAACCGGATCCAGGTGGTGGCGGCGATCGACTTCGACAACCTCACGGGCATCGTCAACGAACCGCGCAACTACGGCGCGCAGTTCCGCGTGAATTTCTGATGATCTGATAGCAAAAGCGGGCGTGCGCCGCCTGGCGCACGTCCGCAAGGCGTTACGCCGCGCCGGCCGTCTTTTCCCCGCCCGGGCCCAGTGCCCGGCAACCGACCGCCTGCTCGTTGTGCGCCTCGATGGCGGCCGCGTTCTGGTGGTCGGAACTGGCGTCCACCTTCTCCGGCGGCACCTCGATGCGGGTGATGCTGGATGTCACCGACACGGGGTCGCTGGCCGGGAACGTCATTTCCACGGCGTCGTCGAGCAGTGTTTCCTTGGCCACGGCTTCGCGCGGCTCGGCCTCGGCGCTGGCCATCGTACGGATCGCCCGCGCCCATTTCACGAGCTTCAGGTCCGCCAGTTCGGCGATGGTATGGATACCGAACGCATCACGCAGGGCATCGGCCTGCTGCTGGGTCACGTTGCGCAGTGCCGTCACCGGCTCGTTCACCAGTTCGCGGAAACATTTGTCGTGATGGGTATCGTTTACGATGATTTGAATATTCATGTCTGTCCTTTCAAGTGGGCCCCTGACACGTTGCCACTATCGCATACGGCCCTGACAAGGTATGTGCGGCACCGAACGATGGCCGCCGACAGGCGCGCACGATTGATTTTCGGGTAAGGACGGGCCCGTGCTATCATGACGAATTGCAACAGTTTTTATCAATATATTTTGCAAAGCGGCATGCTCTGCTATCCTGCCGAGCTTGTGAATACAGTTTCCGAGCCTGTTCAAACGCCGTGTCCCTCACCGAAAAACCGAAGATTCTCGTCGTTAACGACGATGCTGCCAGCCTGCTTGCACTGACGAGCCTGCTGGAGCAATGGGCCGACGATAGCAATTATGAGGTGTTGTCCGCACGCTCCGGCCAGGATGCGCTGCGCCAGGTGCTCCGTCACGATTTCGCCGTGATCCTGCTCGACGTGAACATGCCCGGCATGGACGGATTCGAGACGGCCGAGGCGATCCACCTGCGGCCCCGCTCCGCCGACATCCCGATCATCTTCGTCACGGCGTTCCTCGCCGACGAGATCGACCGCCTGAAGGCCTATCAACGCGGCGCCGCCGACTTCCTGTTCACCCCCGTGATCCCGCAGGTCCTGCGCGCCAAGGTCCAGGTGTTCGTGGCGCTCGCGACGAAGAACGAACAGCTCAAGCGCCAGGCCGAAAAACTGTCGCAGCGCACGACCGAGCTGACCGCGACCAATAAACGTCTCGTGCGCGAGATGGAAGAGCGGCGCGCGGCCGAACGCAAGAGCAGCGCCAAGGACGAATTCCTCGCGATGCTGGGCCATGAGCTGCGCAATCCCCTGTCCGCCATCAGCAGCGCCGGTTCGTTGCTGGGCATGCCGGGCGTCAGCGGCGATTCCATCGCGCGGGCGCGCCTCATCATCCAGCGTCAAAGCCAGCATTTGTCGCGCATCGTCGACGATCTGCTGGATTTATCGCGCGCGATGTCGGGCAAGATCCTGCTGTCGCGCAAGCGCCTGGACATCGCCACGCTCGTCTCGAGCTGCCTCGACACGTTCCGCGCCACGGGCCGCGCGGCCGGCTACGACATCGACGCGCAGCTGGCCGCGGCCTGGGTCGACGGCGACCCCACGCGGCTTGAGCAGATCGCGACGAACCTCATCGACAACGCCCTGAAATACACGCCGGCCGGCGGCCGCATCGAGATCACGGTGGTGCCGATCGGCGAAGAGGTGGTGCTGCGCGTGAGCGATTCCGGCGTCGGCATCGCGCCGGACCTGCTGCCGCACGTGTTCGACGTGTTCGTCCAGGGCGCGATCTCGATCGACCGCTCGCAGGGCGGCCTCGGGATCGGCCTGTCGCTCGTGCGCCGCCTCGTCGAACTGCATGGCGGCACGGTCAGCGCCAGCAGCCCCGGCAACAGCAGCGGCAGCACGTTCGAGATCCGCCTGCCGCGCACCGAAGCGGCGCTTGCGGGCGACGTCCCCGCGCACGCGCAGCCGCAGGAAGCGGGCAAGCCGAAAGTCCTGCTGATCGAAGACAATGACGACGGACGCGAGATGATGGCGACGATGCTCGCCTCGTTCGGCTATCCCGTGCTGCAGGCCGGCGACGGCCTGGAAGGCGTGCGGGTGGCGTGCGCGGAACGGCCGGAGGTCGCCCTCGTCGACATCGGCCTGCCCGGCATCGACGGCTACGAGGTGGCGCGCCGCCTGCGCCAGGAAGCGGCCACGCACGGCATCCGCCTGATCGCGCTCACGGGGTACGGCCTGGCGGAAGACCAGCGCCGCGTGCTGGAAGCGGGCTTCGACCTGCACCTCGTGAAGCCCGTGGAACTGAATGCCCTGCTCGTGCAGCTGGCCGACCCCGTGCTGCGTCCGCGCGACGCGGGAGAGCCCGTCGCCGCGCAGACGTAGCCTTACAGCGTCGACATCAGTTCCTGCTTGCGCAGCGCCATTTCCTGGCCCAGCGCGAGCAGGTCGAGGCCGGCCTTCTTCGCTTTCGGGAACATTTCCTTCTCTTCTTCCTTGACGTGGTGCTCGATCTGTTCGCTCAGCACCTTCACTTTCGCGTCATACAGGTCGTCGTCCGGCTGCATTTCCTGCAGCTGCTTGATCAGGTCCTTCGCCGCAGCGTGTTCGACGATGGCTTCGTCGACCATGTCCTCGCCCTCCTCGACCTTCGCCGCGCGCACGGCCGGGTAGAAGATTTCCTCTTCGATGGTCGTGTGGGCGATCAGCGCCTTGCAGATCTTGTCCTTCAGCTTTTCCTTGCTGGTCGTGGCGCGGTCGCCCAGCTGCTCGAACTGTTCGAACATCTCGGAAACTTCGCGGTGGTCGGCGGTCAGGAGGGCGATGGCGTCCTGGCCGGCGGCCATGGCGTTCGACTGGGTGCCGGCCTGTGCGCCGGATTGGGTTCTCGTGCTCATGTTGACTCCTTCAGTGGGGGTTATCGGCACTGGGCCGGAGCCCCTAGAATGGCGCGATATGCAACATCGGACTGTACGGGAACTCACAAAGACGATTCCTGCGCCGTCCCTGGCCAAGCTGTTGTATCATCCCGAGAAACATAATTTGGTTGCCTTCATGAAAGTTTCGGAACCTCATCCGCCGGATTCCGGAGAAGACGGCCAGCATGCGGCGCGCGCCGCCGAGCTGGCCGAACTCCTGGCCCATATGACGACCTGCTGGGACGAAGAACGACGCCAGCTGGCCCGCCGGCTGCACGACAGCCTCGGTTCGTCGATGACGGCGCTGACGATGCATCTCGGCCTGCTGTCGCAGCACCTGCAGGAGCAGCCGCAGCGCGACCGCGCGGCGCAGATGAAGCAACTGCTGAACAACATCATCGAGACTAACCGCAAGATGCAGTTGGCGCTCTGGAACGACAAGCTGGAATTCCTCGGCCCCAAGGCCGCCATCGCGGAACTCGTGCAGGAATGGAGCCGCGAGCACGGCATCAAGGCGAAAGCCAGCATGCCGGACGAAGACCCGGACTACACGCGCGCCCAGGGCGTGGCGCTGCTGCGCTGCGCCGAGGAAGGCCTGCGCAACGTCGTCAGGCACGCGCAGGCGACCCGGGTCGACGTGATCCTCGACGATGACGGCGACCAGGCCATGCTGACCGTGCGCGACGACGGCGTCGGCGCCGGTGCCGGCACCTCTCCCGCCGGAAGCTGCTACGGCCTGCGCATGCTGCGCGAACGTGCCCGCACACTGGGCGGCACGCTGACCATCGGCGCCGGACCGGATGGCCAGGGCACCGCGCTCACCCTGGTATTCCCCAAGCAGCCGGCCTGACCGTCAGTGCAGCTTGACGAGCGGCGTCGTCCGCCGGATCAGGAAGCGCGCGAACGCCATCAGGCCCGTGCGCAGCGGCCCGAGCACGGCCTGGTGGTGCATCAGGTGCAGGCTCATGTACATGATGCGGGCCATGAACCCTTCCACGAACAGGCTGGCGCCCCGTAGCGAACCCATCAGGCTGCCCACCGTCGTCTCGCGGCCGATCGACACGAGCGAACCGTAGTCGCGATAGACGTAGGGCGCCTCTTGCGGCGGCTCGCCCCTGTCGAGGCGCAGGAATGTCTTCAACAGGTAATCGGCCTGCTGGTGCGCGGCCTGGGCGCGCGGCGGCACCGCTTTACCATTGCCGTCCGTGCAGGCCGCGCAATCGCCCAGCGCGTACACGCCGGGGACACCCTTCACCGCCAGGTGCGCATCCACGTCGATCTGGCCGCCCTTCGTGACCGGCAACCCGAGCGAGCCGAGGAATTCCGGCGCGCGGATGCCCGCCGCCCACACGCACAGGTCGGCCGGATAGACATTGCCCTTGTTGTCGCCGACCTCATTCTTCTCGATGCGGCTCACGCGGCAATCCGTCACGACGCGGATGGCGCGCTGGTCGAGCAGGCGCGCGGCCGCGGCGGACACGCGCTCCGGCAAAGGCGCCAGGATGCGCGGCGCGCCTTCCAGCAAGGTGATGCGCACGTCGCGCTTGACCTGCAGCCGGCGGAAACCATACGCGGCATAGACGCCGGACGCTTCGCGCAATTCCGCCGCCAGTTCGACGCCCGTGGCGCCGCCGCCGATGATGACGATGTCGAGGCCGGCGGAATCGCGGGCGCCGTCCTCCTTCTGCTGCTCGGCCTGGGCGAGCAGGCGCAGCAGGCGCAGGCGGAACCGCTCCGCGTCCTCGGTGGCATTCAGGGAAATGGTGTGTTCGCGCGCGCCGGGCACGCCGAAATAATTCGACGTGCTGCCGACGGCGATCACGAGCGAGCGATAGCCGAGCCTGCGTTCGGGCAGCACTTCTTCGCCGTCGCTGGGCGCGGTGACGGGGGCGATGGTGATGTGGCGCGCGGCCGCGTCCAGCGCCGTCATGGCGCCGTAGACGAAGGAAAAGCCGCGGTCGTGCGCCAGCATCTGGTACGACAGGCCTTCCTGGTGGATGTCCAGCGTGCCGGCCGCCACCTCATGCAGCGACGGTTTCCACACGTGGTACAGCCGGCTGTCGACCAGCGTCACCTTGTCCGGCCCGAGTTTCCGGCCCAGTTTGCAGGCCAGCTCCAGTCCGCCAGCCCCGCCGCCTACGATCACGATATCGCTTTGCAAGCCTGCCTCCGTCGGTCATGCCCGTTGCCGGGCTCACGGGAGGCAGTTTACTACGGGCGGCAAAACCGCCCGGCACGGATCAGTCGTGGCCGCGTCCGTGACCCTTGCCGTGACCGTTGCCGTGGCCGTTGCCATGACCATGGCCATGGCCATGGCCATGGCCATGACCGCGGTCCCAGTCGCCGCCGTGGCCACGGTCGTCGCGGTACTCGACGCGCTCGACGACGCGCACTTCGCGCGGGCCGTCGCGGTAGTCGCCCCGGTAGCCGACGTGCTCGCGGTAGCGCGGCACATACGTGTTCGTGTACCACTCGTCACGGACGAACAGGACCGGACGGCCGCAGGCGCCGTAGCGGCCGCAGAACTTGGCCCAGTGCTTGCGGTGGCCCGGCGGCACGCGCAGGTACACCGGCTCCGCCACGTAGTGCGGCGCCGGCGTGATGATCACCGGCTGCGGCGCGTACACGACGGGACGCGGCACGTAGTCGCCGATGTCGATCCGGCCATAAAAGCCGGGCTGGCCGATGCTGACGGAGACGTTGGTCTGGGCCAGGGCCGGGAGGGAGGCGGCGCACAGCGCCACGCCGAAGATCAGGGCTTTCATAGGATGACCTCGTTGTAGTATTTCACTGAAGTTTATCAAACGAAATCATATGCACAACTGGCTGCAACACCTGCTTACATTGTCGTTCCGGGCGGGATTACAACAAACCGGAGTGCAACATTTTCCCTTGCAACACCCGCCCCGCTACAATCGCGGCCTCAACTACAGAAAGGTCATCGATGTTCGCGAAATACACCGTGCTGGCTGCAAGCGCCCTGCTGGCGGCGGGCGCCGCCAACGCGCAGGTCGGCGCAACGGCCGACGTCGGCTCCACCGGCGTGGGCTTCCACGTCGTCGTGCCGATGGAAACTTATTTGAACGGCCGCTTCGGCGCCAACTACTTCCGCCACAACTTCGACAAGACGTCCGACGGCGTCGACTACGACATCAAGGGCAAGCTGCAGACGATCGACGTGCTGTTCGACTGGTACCTGAACGAAGGCAGCAGCTTCCACCTGACCGGCGGCCTCGTCTACAACGGCAACAAGTTCAACGCGACGGCGAAGCCGAACGGCATGAAAGGCTTCACGCTGAACGGCCACGCGTACACGGCGGCCGACGTCGGCCTGCTGACGGGCCGTATCGACTACCGCAAGGCCGCGCCCTACCTGGGCATCGGCTGGGGCAATGCGCTGGCGCGCACGTCGCGCTGGACCACCAATATCGACCTCGGCGTGTTCTACCAGGGCAATCCGAACGTGTCGCTGGCCAGCGTCGGCTGCAAGACGTCGGACGCCGTCTGCAAGACCCTCGCCACCGACGTCGCCGCCGAGGCCCTGCACCTGCGCGACGACGTGGACGCACTGAAGGTCTATCCGGTCGTGCGGGCGAGCATCGGCTACCGGTTCTGAGCGTTTCAGCGGCGCGCCGCGCGCCTCGGCATCGCGCTACGATGCCGCCAAAGGAGGCGCATCATGAACCATCGCGCACGCTGGAGCCTGCTGCTCCTGGCCTGCCTCATGCTGGTGGCCTGCCAGGACCGGCGCGAACCGGTGAAACCCACCGTCGTGCTGGCCACGGCCGCCATCGCCGTCGCGGCCTGACCGCGCGCCCGCCGCGCGGCCTGTCCCGCTTTCCGGTCCCGTCCGCGGGCCGGTGTCCCGTTGCATCCTCGTGTTAGAATCTTCCCTGCCATAAGGCAACGCTAGGGGTCCTGCAGCCGCCACCGCGGCCGCGGGTGAGAAACACCCTCCGAACCTGATCTGGGTAATGCCAGCGAAGGGAAGCATGCGGATTCCGGTCGCGCACCGGCTCCGGTTCTCCCTTGCCGGCTCCGCCCGTCGCACTCACGAGGAGCCGCATGCATCATCCCAATGGAGTCCCGCGCCGATGAACGTGATCGTCCTGGGCGCCGGCATCGTCGGCACGGCATCCGCCTGGTACCTGCGCGAAGCGGGCCACGACGTCACCGTGATCGAACGCCAGAGCGGCCCCGCGCAGGAGACGAGCTTCGCGAACGGCTGCCAGATCTCCGTCTCGCACGCCGAACCTTGGGCCACGCCCGCCGGGTTGCTCAAGGTCGTGCAGGCGCTGGGCCGGGAAGATGCGCCATTGCTGTTCCGCCTGCAGGCCGACCCGCTGCAATGGCGCTGGTGCCTGCAATTCGTGCGCGAGTGCGCCCCGGGCCGCGTGGTCGCCAACCTGCGGCAGATCGTCGCCATGGCCGAGTACAGCCGGCGCAGCCTGCAGGCGCTGCGGGCCGGCACGGGCATCGAGTACGACAGCCTCACGCGCGGCATCCTGCACTTCTACACGGACGAACGGGAATTCGAGCGGGCCTGCCACGCGGCCGCCGCGATGCGCGACCTCGGCTGCCCGCGCATGACGGTCGACGCCGACGAGGCCGTGCGCATCGAACCGGCCCTCGCGGCCGTGCGCCGCAAGCTCGTCGGCGGCGACTTCACCGCCACCGACGAATCGGGCGACGTCCACCGCTTCACGGCGCAGCTGGCCACGCGCGGCGCGGCGGCCGGCATCCGCTTCCGGTACGGCACGACCATCACGCGCCTGCTGGCCGAGGGCGACCGCATCCGCGGTGTGGAAATCATCGATGCGGGCGGCCGGCACGACGTCGTGCATGCGGACGCCGTCGTCGTCGCGCTGGGCAGTTTTTCCGTCGGGTTGCTGGCGCCGCTGGGCATCCGGCTGCTGATCTATCCGGGCAAGGGATATTCCGCCACCTACCCCATCCTCGATCCGCACGCGGCGCCCACGGTCTCGCTGACGGACGACGGCCACAAGCTCGTGTTCTCGCGCCTCGGCGACCGCCTGCGCGTGGCCGGCACGTGCGAACTGAACGGCTATACGCGCGACCTGAACCCCGTGCGCTGCGAGGCGATCACGCGCCGCGTGCGGGCGTTGTTCCCCGACGCCTGCGACTACGGCAACCCGACGTACTGGGCCGGCCTGCGGCCGCTGACGCCGTCGAACGTGCCGTACGTCGGCCGCACGCGCTTCGCGAACCTGTACCTGAACACGGGGCACGGCACGCTGGGCTGGACGATGGGGTGCGGGTCGGGGCGGGCCATCGCGGACATCGTGTCGGGACGCAGGCCGGAAGTCGATTTCGCGTTCACGGGCGGGGCGTGACAATCGGCGTATTTTGCAGCGCGCGAACGATGCTACAGTGGCACCTTTACACGACAAGGCACCAATGAAAAAGCCATTCGAAAAATACCGGTGGATCGAACTCCCCTGCCTCTTTTGCGCGATGGCGCTCGCCGACGCGCTGCTGCGCGCCGCCGGCCTGGACGCCGCACTGCCCGGCCACGGTTCTTCGCTCGCGCAGCTCGCCGTCTGGACCTGCTGCGTCTTCGCCGTCGACCGGGCGCTCCGGTTCGCACTGTGGGCCGTCATGCTCGTCGTAGCGCCCGCGCGCGCCGCCAATATGCCGTGAAGCGGGCTTGAAGAATCCGGCGGCCGTGATCCGCCTCGTGTACGCGGTCTGTATGACGGGGGCGGGCGAGGCCGCAACGCTCAATAGATCCACCCAACGCGGAACCAGACCTCCAGCCGCGGCGCCAGCCAGAACCACGTCACCGGGAAGCTGGCGGCCGCAAGAAACGACGACGCCCCGAGCAATCCGTCGACCGGTCTGCCGGCATGGTAAAAACGCGTTCTGAAATACGATCCGGCGGTCCCGAGCAGCCCGGCAACGCATGCCATCACGGTGACGATGAATCCCCACGCGGACACCCGGCTCCCCGTCATCACGGCGAAAGGCAACACGACGGCACACTGGCCGAGCCCCGCGCTCGCCACGAGCAGGACCACGGACGCGGTCAGGCGCCCTTGCGCCCGCGCCACGGCCCGGGTGCCCAGGCCGATGCCTGCCCAGGAAAACCCCAGCAGCATTGCCAGGAACAGCGGAATCAGGATGATACCCATCGCACTCTTCGATCCTCAACGTTCGTGACAGGTTACACTGTCGCCTTTCAAGAAACCGCATCCACCCGCCATGTCGTTCGCTTCGCTCGGCCTGATCGACCAGATCACGCGCACCCTCGCCTCCCTGTCCTACCACACGCCCACGACCGTCCAGACGCAGGCGATTCCCGCCGTGCTGGCCGGCCGCGACGTCATGGCCGCCGCCCAGACGGGGACCGGCAAGACGGCCGGCTTCGCCCTGCCCCTGCTGCAGCGGCTCGTGATGGACGGCGCGCAGGTCGCCAGCAATTCGGCGCGTTCCCTGATCCTCGTGCCGACGCGCGAACTGGCCGAGCAGGTGCACGAGAGCGTGCGCGCCTACGGGGCCGGGCTGCCGCTGCGCACGATGGTCGCATACGGGGGCGTCAGCATCAATCCGCAGATGATGCGCCTGCGTAAAGGCGTCGACGTGCTCGTCGCCACGCCGGGCCGCCTGCTCGACCTGCAGCGCCAGAACGCCGTGCGTTTCAACCAGGTGCAGACGCTCGTGCTGGACGAGGCGGACCGCATGCTCGATCTCGGCTTTTCGCGCGACATCGACAACCTGCTCGCGCTGCTGCCCGGGCGCCGCCAGACCCTGCTCTTCTCCGCCACGTTCTCCGACCCGATCCGGGCGCTGGCGACGAAGCTGCTGGTCGATCCGGTCAGCATCGAGGCCACGCCGCGCAACACGACGGCGAAGGCGATCCGCCAGTGGATCGTCCCGGTCGACAAGAAGCGCAAGCCGGACCTGTTCCTGCACCTGCTGAAGCGTCACGGCTGGCCGCAGGTGCTGGCGTTCGTGAAGACCCGCAAGGGCGTCGACCAGCTCGTCGACCTGCTGGACGCGAAGGGCATCTCGGCCGATTCCATCCACGGCGACAAGCCGCAGCCCGCGCGGCTGCGCGCGCTCGACCGCTTCAAGGCGGGCGAAGTCCGCGTGCTGGTCGCGACCGACGTCGCCGCGCGCGGCCTCGACATCGAGGAACTGCCCGTCGTGGTCAACGTCGACCTGCCCATCGTGGCGGAAGACTATGTGCACCGCACGGGCCGCACCGGCCGCGCAGGGGCCTCCGGCGAAGCGGTGTCGCTCGTGTGCGCGGACGAAGTCCAGCAGCTGGCCGCCATCGAGGCGCTGACGAAGCAGACCTTGCAGCGCAAGGAGGAAGCCGGCTTCGAGCCCGAGCACCGGGTGCCGGAGACGAATGCGGCCGGGCAGGTCGTCAAGAAGCCGAAGAAACCGAAGAAACCGAAAGGCGCCGTCCGCGACGCGCCGGTCGTGCAGGAAGACGTGCGGTTCAGGCGTTAAGCATTCGCGGATCGCGCAGGTCCGGCACGTCGACGTCGACGGCGGGCGAGCCACACCAGTCGATCGTCAACTCGGCCATGTTGCCTCCATGGAGTCGACCGCACCGATTTTACGTGACGCAATCCCGTAAATAGTCACGGTTTATCACCGCAGCTCCAGCCAGAACTTCCGCACACCCTCGTCCTCGTCCACCGGCCCGACGGTGAACCCGAGTTTCCTCACGAGGCCGATGACGGGCGCGTTCTGCGGCAATGCCTCGCCCACGATCTCGCGGGTGCCGCGCGCGCGGCAGTACGCGATCAGCTTGTTCATCAGCATGACGCCCAGGCCCTTTCCCTTCAGGTCCGAGCGCACCGTCACGGCGAATTCCGCGCTCATGTTGTCCGGGTCCGCCACGACGCGGGCGACGGCCAGCGTCTCGGGATGGCCGTCCGGCCCCGTGCGCGTGGCGATGAAGGCCATCTCGCGGTCGTAGTCGATCTGCGTGAAGCGCGCCAGCTGCGCCGGCTGCAGCTCGCGCACGCGCACGAACATGCGGTAGCGGACGTCGTCCGGCGTCAGGGCATTGAAGAACGCCACGTGCGCGGCGCCGTCTTCCGGCCGGATGGGGCGCAACAGGATCGTCCCGCCCTGCCACGGCACGACTTCTTCCAGTTCGACCGGATACGGGCGGATCGCAAGCCGGTCGAGGGCATTGCCGGCGCGGTCGGCCATCGCGATGCGCATCCGCGCGTCCAGCACCACGGCGCCCTTGCCGTCGGCCAGCAGCGGGTTGATGTCCAGTTCGACGATCTCCGGCACCTCGGCGATGAGACGCGCCACCTGCACGAGCACGGCGGCGATGGCGTCGAGATCCGCGGCCGGGTGGTTGCGGTAGCCGGCCAGCTGGCGCGCCACACGCGTGCGCGAGATGAGGTCGCGTGCCAGCACCGTGTTCAGCGGCGGCAGCGCGACCGCGTGGTCGTTCACCGCTTCCACCGCGAGGCCGCCCTGCCCGAACAGGATCACGGGGCCGAACACGGGGTCGGTGGCGGCGCCGGCGATCAGTTCATGCGCTTCCGGATTGCGCGCCATCGCCTGCACGATGAAGCCGTCCAGGCGCGCGTCCGGGCGCAGTTCCGCGAGACGCTTGGCCATGCGTTCCGTCGCGGCGCGCACGGCTTCGGGCGTGTCCAGGTCGAGCGACACGCCGCCCACGTCCGACTTCTGCACCACGTCCGGCGACAGGATTTTTACCGCGACCGGATAGCCGATCTCCCCGGCCATCGCGACCGCCTCGTCCGGCGTCGCGGCCGCGCGCGTGGGGACGGTGGGGATGCCGTAGGCGTCCAGGATCGCCTTCGTGTCCGGGTCGTCGAGCAGGTAGCGGCCCGTGCGGCGGCCCCGGTCGAGCAGCTCGCGTACGAGGGCGCGCGCACGTTCGCGGTCCGGTTCGCCGTCGCCGACGGAGGCCGGGACTTCCATCAGCAACTGCTGGTTGCGGCGGAAGTTCACGATCTGCAGGAAACCGTTCACCGCCGCTTCCGGCGTGCGGTAGGCGGGCATCCCCGCCTCGTACGCGATCGTGCGCGCCTCGCCCACGGACTGCAGTCCGAGCCAGCACGCGAGCACGTTGCGCGACGACGCCTTCGCCAGCGGCGCCACGGCGCGCGCCACGTCGGCCGGGTCGACGACGGCGTTCGGCGCGTGGATCATCACGACGGCATTGGCCTGCGGGTCGTGCAGCAGCACGTCGACGACGTCGCGGTAGCGCTCCGGCGGCGCGTCGCCACGCAGGTTCAGCTCGCCGGTGCCGCTCCACTCGGGCACGAGGTCGCGCAGCTTCGCCACGGTTTCCGGCGCCAGTTCGGCTTGTTGGCCGCCGCCGTATTGCAGCGCGTCGCTCGCCAGCACGACGGGACCGGCGCCGTTGCCGAGGAGCGCCAGCCGTTCGCCGAACAGCGGTTTCGCACGCGCCAGCGTCTCCACGGCCGCGAACAGCTGGTCCGTCGTGTACACGCGCAGCATGCCGGCACGGCGGATCGCGGCGTCGTAGACGTCGTCCGGCCGCGCGAGCACGCCGGACAGGCAGGCGCCGGCCGTCGCCGCTTCGAGCGACCGTCCGGCCTTGAGCATCAGCGTCGGCTTGCTGCGGGCCGCCGCGCGCGCGGCCGACATGAACTTGCGGGCATAGCGCACGCTTTCCGCGTGGAGCAGGATCGCGGACGTGCCGGGATCGCTGGCCAGGTAATCGAGCACGTCGCCGAAGTCGACGTCCGACGATTCGCCCAGCGCGACGAACGTGGAAAAGCCGACGTTGCGCGTGCGCGCCCAATCGAGCACGCCCGCCATCAGCGCGCCGGATTCGGACACGAACGCGATCCGCCCCGCCGCCGCGCCGCCCACGGCGATGCTCGCGTTCAGGCCGATGCCGGGCGCCAGCAGGCCGGAACTGTTCGGACCGAGGATGCGCAGCAAATACGGGTTGGCGGCGTCGAGCATCGCCTGCTTGATGCTGCGCCCGCGCAGGTCGCGCGCCGTCGCCACGCCGGCGCTCATCACGATGGCCGCGCGCGTCCCCAGTTCGCCGAGGCTGCGCACGATGCCGGGAATGGTGGACGGCGGCGTGCAGATGATCGCGAGGTCCGGCGCCTGCGGCAGGCGCGCGACGTCCGGCCAGACCTGCAGCCCGTCCAGCGTCTCGTACTTGGGGTTCACGGGGTACAGCTGCCCCTTGAAGCCCCCTTCGCGCAGGTTGCGCAGCATCGTCGCGCCGACACTCCCCGTACGCTCGGACGCGCCGACGAGGGCCACCGATTTCGGGGCAAACAGTTGCTTGAGATTACGTACGCTCATCCACCCGCTCCCAGCCGTGCAAGCCGCTCCACCCGGATTGGCTACACTTGGTTCGACATAGACAGGATGATATCAGCGCCGACACACCATGACGGAAACACAAAAGAAAGACGGCGGATCGCGCAAGGTGATCTACGCGGCGATCCTCGCCAACCTCGGCATCGCCGCCGCCAAGTTCATCGTCGCCGCCATCACGGGCAGCGCCGCGATGCTGGCCGAAGGCATCCACTCCGCCGTCGACACGGGCAATGAATTCCTGCTGCTGGTCGGGGAACGCAACAGCGAAAAGCCGCCCGACAAGCGCCACCCGTTCGGCTACGGCAAGGCCCTGTATTTCTGGGCGCTGCTCGTCGCGCTGTCCGTGTTCTCGCTGGGCGGCGGGCTCTCCATCTACCACGGCATCAGCGCGCTGCGCCATCCGGAGCCGTTGCAGGATCCGATGTGGAACTACATCGTGCTGGGCGTATCGGCGTGCTTCGAAGGCTATAGCTGGAACGTGTCGCGCAAGGCGCTGAACAAGCGGCGCAAGGCGGGCGCCTCGCTGTGGCAGACGGTCCACGCGAGCAAGGACGCCTCCGTGTTCACGGTGTTCATCGAAGACACCGCCGCCCTGATCGGCCTCGCCATCGCGGCCATCGGCATCCTGCTCGGCCACGTGTTCGACAGCCCGTATTTCGACCCCGCGGCGTCGGTCCTGATCGGCCTCCTGCTCGTGGGCGCCGCGTTCGCCCTCGCGCGCGAGACGGGCGCGCTGCTGGTGGGCGAAGGCATCGGCACGGACGCCACGCGGCGCGTGTGCGAGATCCTGCGCGACGATCCGGCCATCGAGGACGTCGGCAAGCTGCTCAGCATGCAACTGGGCCCGGACGAGGTCCTGCTGACGGCGGCCGTGCGCTTCAACCGCGGCATGCGCATCGACGAAGTGGAGGCGGCGATCGAACGCCTGGAGAAAGCGGTGGCGGCCGCCTATCCGGCCATCCGCCACATCTATTTCGAATCGGGCGCGCTGCGCTCGGCGATGCGCTGACCGGCATGCACGACGGGCAGTGCACGGAAGCGCGGGGAGCGCGCGCGGAATTCACGCAGCAGGCCGTCGACGACCGCCGCCTTGTACATCCGCAGCACCGCCGGATCGGGATCGCGTTTCGCCACGGCGGACAGCGCGGTGCACTCGGCCAGCTGCGCCAGCGCCACGGTGACGCCATCGCGGCCAGGCGCGACGGGCGCGCTCGAGAAGTGCGGACGGCAATGGCGATCGAGGCCGAACGAGCCTTGCACGAGGCGCTCCACGCCCATGTCGAAGATCACCCGGTCGATGACCTGCGCGGCCCGTTCGCCCACCTGGCGCTGGCTGTGCATGGTCCGTGTCGCGAACATGCGCATCAACATGCCGATCCCTGTTTGTTCTAGTTGTAATATCAATATGCTAGCATGCATGGCCATTTTTGCATCATTTATTGCGCCCGGGATGCATCGAAATGCAACAGTCCATCGTGCTAGAATGCGCCCGATGAAGACCGTAATGCGCTCGCTGATCGTCTGGCTGCTGTTGCTGGCCCTGCCCTTCCAGGGCCTGGCCGCGGCGCGCATGCTGCCGTCCGTGAGTGCGCCGGCCGTCACGCATGCGGTTTCGGTCGTGAAGCGCTGCCACGACATGGCCGCCGCCAAGGTGGACGACAGCGATCACCAGCACAAACACCGTAGCGCCTGCGGCGACTGCTGCATCGTCGTCGCGCTCGTGCCCATGCCGCTCGTCCCGCCCGCGTCCGCGCCGCCTTCCATCGCGATCCCCTTCCGCGCCGGCCCCCTGGCCAGCGTCGACCCGTCCCTGCCCGAACGCCCGCCCCGCCGCCTCGTCGCCTGAACGCCGTATCACGACGCCGGCGCGCTTGCGCGGCGGTGCCATTCACGCATTCGCAACGAGAACGACATGAAACGATTCATACAGACGTCCGCCCTGGCCATGCTGCTGGCCGGCTGCGCGACGGTCACGCCGGACGGCGGCTTTGGGGACGTCGCCGCCACGACGCAGGCCCGCATCGGCACCACGCCGCAACTGGCGCGCGACGGCGCCGGACAAGGCGCACTGGCGGCATCGCTGCGCGAGCTGCCCGTGTTCCGGGAGGGCCGCCCGCTGGACATGGACACGGCCGTGCGCATCGCCCTCGTCAACCATCCGGGCCTGCAGGCCACGTACTGGAACGTCGGCATCGCGCAGGCCGACCTGGCGCAGGCCGCCCGGCCCCGCAATCCCTCGTTCGACTTCACGCGGCTCGCCGGCGGCGGCGTCCTCGAGATCGAGCGCGGCATCACGTTCGACCTGGTGGGCCTCTTGACGACGCCGCTGGCCGCGCGCATGGAGACCCGTCGCTTCGAACAGGTGAAGCGCGACGTGGGCGCGGCCATCGAACGCCATGCCCTCGAGACGCGCACGGCGTGGGTCGAGGCGGTGGCGAGCCGGCAGGCGCTGGAGTACGCGCGCCGCGTGCGGGCGTCCGCCGAAGCGGGCGCGGAACTGACGGGCCGCATGGCGAAAGCGGGCAACACGAACCAGCTCGACCTGGCGCGCGAACAGGTCTTCCTGGCCGAAGCGGCACGCGACGTCGCGCGCGCGGACAAGCGGGCCACGGCCGCGCGCGAGCGCCTCACCCGCGCGCTCGGGCTGTGGGGCCAGGACGCGAATTACGCGCTGCCCGACCACCTGCCCGACCTGCCGGCCGCGCCGGCGGATCTGCCGGACGTCGAACGCATCGCGCTGGCGCAGCGCCTGGACGTGCGGGCCGCGCAGGCCGAGGCGGCCGCCACCGCCGCCGACCTCGGGCTCACGCGCACGACGCGCTTCATCAACGTCCTGGACCTGGGCGTCGCCAACAAGACACAGACGGGCGAGCCGACCGGACGCGGTTATTCGCTGTCGCTGGAACTGCCGCTGTTCGACTGGGGCGGCGCGCGCGTCGCGCGCGCCGAAGCCGCCTACATGCAGGCGGCGAACCGGGTCGCGCTCACGGCCGTCACGGCCCGCAGCGAGGCGCGCGAAGGGTATCTCGCGTACCGCAACGCCTACGACGTGGCGCAGCGTTACCGCGACACGATCCTCCCGCTGCGCAAGAAGATCGGCAAGGAAGTCCTGCTGCGCTACAACGGCATGCTCGCGAGTCCGCACGACCTGCTGGCCGATGCCCGCGCGCAGGCCGAGGCGGTCGGCGCCTACATCGAGGCGCTGGAAACCTTCTGGACCGCCCACGCCGAACTGGAAGCCACGCTTGGCACCCGTCTGAACAAGGAAAAAACCGAATGACCACCCGTCGCAACTTCATCACCGGCGCGGCCGGCGCCATGGTCGGCGCCTCGCTCGTGTCGAAGGCCGGCGCGGCCGCCATCCCGGAAGCCCCAGTCCAGTCCTCGCCCGCCACCCAGCCGCCGCTGCATCCGGCGAGCGGCCGCCAGTACAACCCCGTCGTCACGCTGAACGGCTGGAGCCTCCCGTGGCGCATGAAGGACGGCGTCAAGGAGTTCCACCTCGTGGCCGAACCCGTCGTGCGCGAGATCGCGCCCGGCATGAAGGCCAACCTGTGGGGCTACAACGGCCAGAGCCCGGGACCGACCATCGAGGTCGTCGAGGGCGACCGGGTGCGCATCTTCGTGACCAATAAACTGCCGGAGGCGACGACGATCCACTGGCACGGCCAGATCCTGCCCAGCGGGATGGACGGCGTGGCGGGACTCGTGCAGCCCGCGATCGCGCCCGGCAAGACGTTCGTCTACGAGTTCGTCGCGCGCTACGCCGGCACCTTCATGTACCACCCGCACAGCGACGAGATGACGCAGATGGCGATGGGCATGATGGGCTTCTGGGTCACGCACCCGAAGAATCCGCGCCAGCATGCCGTCGACCGCGACTTCGTGTTCCTGCTGAACGCGTACGACATCGAGCCCGGCAACTACACGCCGAACGTGAACACGATGTTGGACTTCAACCTGTGGACCATCAACAGCCGCGCCTTTCCCGGCACGGACCCGATGGTCGTGCGCAAGGACGACAGGGTGCGCATCCGCATGGGCAACCTGACGATGACGAACCACCCGTTCCACATCCACGGCCACCGCTTCGAAGTGACGGGCACGGACGGCGGCTGGATTCCCCCGGCCGCGCGCTGGCCCGAGGTGACGGTCGACATCGGCGTGGGCCAGATGCGCGCCATCGAATTCGTCGCCGACAATCCGGGCGACTGGGCCTTCCACTGCCATAAGTCGCACCACACGATGAACGCGATGAGCCACGCCATGCCGAACCTGATCGGCGTCGACCAGGCCGGCGTGGCGAAGAAGATCAACGACCTCGTGCCGGGCTACATGGTCATGGGCGACAAGGGTGGATCGATGGGCGGCATGCACATGGCGCTGCCGGAAAACACGCTGCCGATGATGAGCGGTAAAGGCCCGTTCGGCGACATCGAGATGGGCGGCATGTTCACCGTCCTCAAGGTGCGCGAAGGACTGGCGCGGGGCGATTACCGCGATCCGGGCTGGTACAGGCACCCGGCGGGCACCGTGGCGCGCGAGTGGACCGGGGCGGTGCCCGACCCGGTCAGCGCACCGGCCGCACCGGCGTCCGGGGAGGTGATCGGGACGGCCAAACGGGGTGGGCACGAGGGCCACTGACGGCCCCGTCACGCCCATCGGGGCGTTGGTCACACAGGTCGCACGCTGACGGCGATCGCCTCCGACAATCTGGTTCGCCAGATAGAAAGGACACCGTGACCAAGCCCCGTTATGCCGCACTCCTCCTCGTGCTCGCCGCGCCGTCGGCCCGCGCCGACGATCCGCCCGCCCCGACCGTGACCGTCACCGCCCGAAAAGAGGCGGTGGTCAGAAAGATCGACAAGACCGTCTACGACATGTCGAACGCGCCGCGCGCCGCCAACGGCTCCGCGCAGGACGTGCTGCAGGCCACGCCCGAGCTGGCGGTGACGGCCGACGGCCGGATCGCGGTCAAGGGCAACACGCAGGTGACGGTTCTCGTCGACGGCAAGCCGACCGCGCTGCTGTCCGGCTCCGAAGAGGACCGCGCGGTCGCGCTGCAGACGATGAGCGGTGCCGACATCGCGAGCGTGGAAGTCATCACGAATCCATCCGCGGCGCAGAACGCCAATGGCGGCGCGATCGTGAACATCGTCCTGAAGCGCAACCGCAAGCCCGGTGCGCACGGGCAGGTCCAGGGCAGCGCCACGGACCAGGATTTGTGGAACGCCGGCGCGTCGGGCGACGTGACGCGGGGCCCCCTGAGCGCGCACGGCAACGTGGCGGTCCGCCACGACGGCACGCGCAAGATCCGCAGTTCGACGGTCGACTGGCACAATCCCCTGACCGGCCAGGCCGGGCAAACGGTGCAATCCTCGGAAGTGTTCGTGCGCCGCGTCGTCGACAGCGCCGCGTTGGGCATCGACTACGCATTGACCGGGACGGACAGCATCAGCCTGTCGGCGCGCCATGCCCGGCGCCGGTCGCGGCCCCTGTTCGACGTGCTGGGCGAGGAACGGTCGAATGGCGTGGAGGCTATCCATCACCGCATCTCGTACGGCCCGAACGAGCAGCTTGATGCCAGCGCGAGCCTCGGCTACAGCCGCCGGCAGAACGGCACCGCGCTGAAGGCCACGCTCCAGCACAGCACCACGGACGCCCTGGTCGACAAATCGTACCGCGACGTGTTCGTCGTACCCGTGCGCGCCACCGCATACAGCCGCGGCGCGGGCAGGTCGGCGCGCCGCCTCGACCAGGCCACGGTCGACTGGACGCGCGGCCAATGGGGCCTGGGCCTCGACATCCAGCACCGGACCGACGACATCGGCAACGTCCAGGCCACCGTCGATCCCGCGACCGGCGCCGAGACGCCGGACCGCAACACGACCAATGCGTACGCCGTGACGACGACGTCGGTCGCCGCCTACGTCACCGACCGGATCGTTCACGGCAAATGGGAAGCGCTGCTGGGCGGGCGCGCCGAACGGATCGCGCGCTGGCAGGCGTTCGATCCGAGCCTGCACGTGAAGTATGCGCTGGAAGACGACACCGGCCTGACGCTCAGCTACCGCCGCAGCCTGCAGATGCCCGACCCGCGCGACCTGAATCCGTTCACGACCTATGTCGACGCGCAGAACCTCAAACGTGGCAATCCCGGCCTCGGACCGCAGCGCCTGGGGTCATGGGAAATCGGTGTGAACAAGGAGACACCGCATGTGACCGGCAGCGTAGGCGCCTTCTACCGCACGGGCCGCGATACCGTGGTCGACGCGCGGACCTTCGAAAACAACGTGCTGGTGACGTCGAAACGGAACGGCGGCCAGGCCCGCTCCGCCGGCGTCACGGCCGCGCTGGACTGGAAACCGGGCGGACCGCTGCAGTTCGGTGTCGATGGCGGCGTCTACCGCGTGACGCTCGACCAGGATGCCGTCGCAGGCTACGTCAACGTCAGGGCCGGCTACGGCGACGTGTCGGTCGACGCGCACGCCCAGTCGGCCGGCATCACGCCGCAGGGCCGCTACGGCCCGACGAGCAGCGTGAACCTGGCGTGGAAGCACGCGCTGAGCAAGACGCTGAGCGTGACGGTCAACGCGAACGACATCTTCGACGGCAGCCTGCGCGCTTACCGCACCGATACGCCCACGTTCCGCCAGGCCGGGTTCGACCACTTCGTCGCCCGGCGCGTGTACGTGGGACTCGTCAAGCGCTTTTCGCAGTGACCGGATAGCCGGCCGCCACGATCGCCTCGGCGATCCTGTCGAGGTCCGCGCTGCTGTCGACCTTGACCTTCTTCGTCGGCAGGTCGACTTCGACTTTCGCGTCCTTGTCGAGGGCCTGCACGGACTTCGTGACGCGGCCCACGCAGTGGCCGCAGCTCATGTCTTCGACGGTCAATTCATACATCTTGTGTGCTCCTTGTGCTTGGGTTGAAATGGTTTCGAGTGCGGGCCGCGGCGCCGGCTGCCAGCGCCGCAGCAGCAGCGCATTCGTGACGACGCTGACGGAACTCAGCGCCATCGCCGCGCCGGCCAGCACGGGGTTCAGCAGGCCCAGGGCCGCGACGGGGATGCCGACGACGTTGTAGACGAAGGCCCACGCGAGGTTCTGGCGGATCTTGCGCCACGTGCGGTCCGAGATGTCGATGGCGTCCGCCACGAGCAGCGGGTCGCCGCGCATCAAGGTGATTGCGGCCGTATGCAGCGCGACGTCGGTGCCGCCGGCCATGGCGATGCCGACGTCGGCCGCGGCCAGCGCCGGCGCGTCGTTGATGCCGTCGCCGACCATGCCCACTTTACGGCCTTCCGTCATCAGGCCGCGCACGACGTCCGCCTTGTCCTGCGGCTGCACCTGCGCGACCCAGCGCGTCAGGCCGAGCGCCTGCGCAACGGCGCGTGCGCTGCCTTCGTTGTCGCCGCTGAGCATCATGCTGTCGACGCCGAGATCGCGCAGGCGGGCGATGGCGGCGCGGCTCGTCCCTTTCAAGCGGTCGCCGAACGCCAGCACGCCTTCCACGGCGATGGCGTCGCCCTGCTCACGGGCCAGCCACGACACCGTGCGTCCATCCGCTTCATGGCGTTCGGCTGCCGCCACCAGCGCGGCAGGCAGCGCTGCGCCGGCGCCGATCTCGCCGAGCAGCCTGCGGTTGCCGAGCCAGACGGTCGCGCCATCGACACGCGCACGGACACCGCGGCCCGGCAATGCGGCCGATTCCGTCGCGGCAAGCACCGCCACGTCCTGCTCCGCCGCCAGTTCCGTCACCGCGCGCGCGAGCGGGTGCGCGCTGCCCTGCTGCACGGCTGCGGCGAGCGCCAGCAACCGGCGCGAGTCTTCTCCTTCCAGTGCCACGACGCGGGGACGGCCTTCCGTCAGCGTGCCCGTCTTGTCGAACACGACCATCCGCAGCGCGTGCGCCGTCTCCAGCGCTTCCGCGTCCTTGATGAGGATCCCGTGGCGCGCGGCCGCGCCCGTGCCGACCATGATGCCCGTCGGCGTGGCGAGACCCAGCGCGCACGGGCACGCGATCACCTGCACGGCGACGGCATTCAGCAATGCCTGCCGCCAGTCGCCCGTGGCCAGGCCCCAGGCCAGCAGCGTGACGAGGGAAATCAGCAGCACGACCGGCACGAACACGGCACTGGCCTTGTCGACGAGACGCTGGATCGGCGCCTTGGCCGCCTGCGCATCCTCGACCATGCGGATGATCCGGGCCAGCATGCTGTCCGCGCCGACCGCGGTCGCCTCGACGAGCAGCAGACCCTCGCCGTTCACCGCGCCGCCCGTCACACGGTCGCCTGCGCCCTTGGCCACGGGCAGGCTTTCGCCCGTCAGCAGCGCTTCGTCGAGGTGGCTGGCGCCTTCCACGACCTTGCCGTCGGCCGGCACGCGCTCGCCCGGCCGCACGACCATCAGGTCGCCGGCGCGCAGGGCATCGAGGGCGATGACCGCATCCCGTCCGTCGCGGCGGACGATGGCTTCCGACGGCCGCAGCGCTTCCAGCGCCCGGATCGCGGCGACGGTCTGGTGCTTCGCCCGGCCTTCCAGCCATTTACCGAGCAGCACGAGCGTGATGACGACGGCGGCCGATTCGAAATACAGGTGGCCGTGGCCGCCCGCATTCAGCAACTGCCAGAGCGACAGGAAGTACGCGGCCGACGTGCCGATGGCCACGAGCAGGTCCATGTTGCCGGCCCCGGCCCGCAGCGCCTTCCAGCCCGCGCGATAAAAACGCGCGCCGAGCCAGAACTGGACGGGCGTCGCCAGCAGCAGTTGCAGCCAGCCGGGCAGCATCCAGTGGACGCCGAAGGGTTGCAGCAGCATCGGCGTGATGAGCGGAAGGCTCAGCAGCGCGGCCAGCGCGACGGGCCACCACGCCGGCAGGCCCGGCGCCGCTTCCACCCTGGCCGTCCCCGTCGGCCGCGCCCCATAGCCGGCCTGCTCGACGGCCGCCAGGATGGCCTGCAGGTCGAGCCCCTCGCCCTGCACGGCCGCCCGTTCCGTGGCCAGGTTGACGCTCGCGGCGCGCACGCCCGGCACGGCCTTGATCGCCTTTTCGACGCGCGCCACGCACGATGCGCACGTCATTCCGCTGATGTCGAAATCGATCGCCATGGGTATCCTCCTGTCATTGCCAGCACAGGATATGCCTTCCCACAATGGGAAGGTCAAGCGGATTTTAAGGCGGGCAACGGATCCAGTGGCCGAAGTTCGTAACAGAGGTCGGCCCGGTCGGCCGTGGCGGCCGCCGACAGCAGGTAGCTGTCCAGGCCGAGCCGGCGCCCGGGCGCGTCCAGTTGCACCGGGCCCAGGTCCGCCTGGCTCAGCACGAGCACGATGTCGTAGGCGAGGGTCGGGACGGCGAACAGCTGCAGCAGGGTGCGCAGCGCGCGGGCGCCCGGCGCGCCGGGTAGAAAATGGTCGTAGCGGGCGCGGTCGAGGGGGCCGATGCGCACGCGCACGCGCAGGTCCGGGCGCCAGCTGCGTGCGCCCAGCAGCGTGCGGCGGCCCAGCAGCGCGTTGGCACCCAGGACGCTCTGCTCGCCGGGCGCGAGCGGGTCCCAGTGGCCGATGCCCTCCTGCACGCGCACGGCCACGCCGAAATGGCTCGACAGCACCCGTCCCAGCACGGCCGCCGACACGGGCCGCCGGCGCAGCAGGCCGGCAAACGCGGCCAGCGCGGTGTCCGGCACGCCGTCGGGCGCAAAGACCCCGCCGGCCGGTACGCCGGCCAGCGCCAGCAGCAGCGGCAGGAAGGCGTCGCGCGGGCCCGCCACGAGGTGCTCGACCCGGTATTTCTGCCACGCGCGGTACCACAGCGCAAGCATGCGGGTGTTGAACATGTCGAGGAAGGCGCGGGCCGCCTCCGCGTCCGGCCCATCCGCCGGCAGCGCGAGCAGCCGCTCCGTCACGTGCAGCGGCAGCGCCCCGTGCGCGCCCAGCAGGCTCATGAAGCTCGGCGTCAGGCGATAACCGTCGGGTTCGGGCGCCGCGGCTTCGATCTGGCTGGGCGGGAACGCCAGCGCGAGGCTGTTCGCGAAGCGCAGGTGCCGGGCCAGCGCCCGCCGTTCGGGGATGCCGCGCTCGCCCAGCGCCAGCAACAGCAGGCGCACGGCCTGGACGAAGTCGAAGCGCTGGGGCTCGGCCAGCAGGCGGGCGATCAGGTCCATCCGCCGCCGCTCGTGCGGGGAGAGCAGGCAATGATTTCGCGGCCCGTCTGCTGCGACACGACCTGCAGCCGCGTGAAGCAGTTCAGGTGGCCGTTCAGCGCGAAGTAATGGTCGAGCACCTGCACGAACGGATACAGGCCCGTGCCCGCGAACGCTTCCTCGTCGACGGTCAGCCGGATGCCGATGCCGGGCATCAGGCTGGCGACCGGCGCCGCGCCCACCCACGCACGCACCGTGCCGTGCTCCAGCCCGACGATGCCGGTGATCTGGCGCTGCGCGACCGGGGACCGCGGCAAGTCGTACAGCGCCAGCATCTTCTGGAAATCGGCCAGGCCCGCCATCGTCAGGCCCGCGTGGTTCAGCGCGAGGTGGGCGATGAGGCGCCAGTGCGACCCGCGCGTGCCGCCGAAGCGCCAGCTGGGCGTCGGTTTCCTCAGCATGCGGATGGGCGCCAGCGCGGACAGTTCGTCGCTGCGCAGGTCGCCCTGCGGCTGGCCGTAAGGCAGGCGTGACGGCACGTCGCGGTTACTGCACGTCAGCTCCGTGGACAACGTCGCGCCGGCGGCATCCAGCGGGCGGAAGTCGGCGTCGACGAGGGCGATGCGCATCTCGTGGCCGGGGCTGACGGCCGCCGTCGCGTAATCGCGCCGCGCGATCCAGTAGTGCGCGCGGTGCGACGCTTCGCCGCCCGCCCTGCGCTCTTGATCTTGCGAAGCGTCGCCGGGCGCATAGAGCGGATCGAACCGCGTGACGGTGCCCGTCCCTTCGCGCACGAGCCGGACGGCGTCCACGCTGTGGATCTCGTACGCCGCCGCGTGCGCGCCGTCGGCCAGCAGCGGATAATCGGCACTCGTGTATGCGAGCTGCACGGGCGCCCCGGCCTTCGGGAACAGGTTGATGACGGGGGTGCAGCCGGTCAGCAGGTTGCGCGCGTCCACGCCGCCCAGCAAACGGGCCGCATCGGAATCCGGGGCGATGCCGGACAGCGCCAGGTGCAGCGTAAAACGCCGGCAGCGCGGCGGCAGCAGGCCGGCCAGCTGCGCCAGGTCGACGTCGATGAAGCTGAATTTTTCCGGATAACAGAAATACTCCGTCAGCAGGCGCGGGGCCGGATGCGACCGGGCGGGATACGGCAGCATGGCGTCGTCCTCCGCGAGGCCGGCCAGGCGCAGCGGGACGCGCGGCAGCGGCAGCCAGCCCTTGTCGCCTTCCGGCTGCACCCATGCCGCGGCACAGCGCAGGAACAGGGCGTCGACCAGCGCCGCGCGCGTCGACGCTTCGCCATCGGCAAACAGGCGCAGCGTGGGCGGCAACCGGCCGAAGTCGCCCCGGGTCGCCGCGATCGTCAGGCTGATGCCGCAACCCGCCCCGCGTGGCGCCCGCAGCGTGCGCGGCACCTCGAGCAGCGGCACGAACGCGAGACGGGCGACGGCGAGCGGCCCCAGCAGCACGTCGTAGACGGTGCGGAACAGGCACGGCGTATCGGTGCCGGCGCTCGTGCGCAGCATCGTGCCGCGCGCCAGCACGGACGGGGTGTCCGGCACTTCGGCCGGCCCGCGCTGTCCTACCTGGACGATGGAGTACGACGGCAGCGGCCGCAGGTAATGCGGGTACAGGCTGTCGAGCAGCGCTTCCGTGAACTTGGGGTAGTCGTCGTCGAGGCGCTTGTTGATGCGGGCGGACAGCAGCGCGACGGACTGGATGAGCCGGGCGACGCCGGGATCGTCCCAGGTCTCGCCGGCCACGTGCAGGTCGCCGGCGGGCTTGGGATAGCGGGCGCGGAATTCGCGCGCGAACTGGCCGAACA
>CBIHQW010000003.1:0-432830 GCA_966212285.1 Massilia kyonggiensis | reverse complement strand
TCGCCACGCGCGACACGTACACGGATTATCGCCTGCACGTGGAATGGCGCTGGACGGGCAAGCCGGGCAACGGCGGCGTGCTGCTGCACGTGGCGTCCGGGCCGAAGGACGGCGTGTGGCCCTACAGCATCCAGGTGCAGACGAAGCATGGGGCCGTCGGCGACCTGCTGCCGATGGCGGGTGCGACGTTTCACGAGCCGCTGACGACGGCGCCGGGAGCGTACCCGCCGATCAAGTCGCGTGTGGCGGCGGACAGCGAGCGCCCGCCCGGCGAGTGGAACAGCATGGACGTGCTGGTGCGCGGCGGCTGCATCGACGTGACGATCAACGGCGTCGCGCAGAACGCCGTCACGATCGCGCAGCCGGCGGCGGGCCGCATCGGCTTCCAGCTCGAGGGCACGCCGTACGAGCTGCGCAACCTGCGCGTCGAGCGGCTTTAACGCGCACGCTTGAGCCATGCTTCCGGCACCGGCACGATGCAGATGTTCAGCGTGCGGCCGTCCTCCGACAGCATGGCGGACTGGATCTCGATGCGCGTGCCGTCCGGGCTGAACGTGGGGTGAGGGTGGTCGGCGGCCGTCGTCTTGTGGCCCGTCGTCAGCAGTGTCATTTCGTGCGAGGCGCGGTCGATGAGGTACAGGCTGCGGCTGAAATCGTCGCCGACGGCGAAGCGGCCGTCGCTGGACCCGTGCACGTGCCAGAAGCCGCTGCCGGACGGCGTCTGGCCGACGATCTGCATCCGGCGCGTGCGCAGGTTGACGATGGCGAGGCCGCTCGGTTTTTCGCGGGTGCCGGTCACGCCCCAGCCGTCGTCCTGGCCGGGGTTCGCGCCGCCCACGTCCGTCGCCGGGCCGTCCACGGCGGCGGCCGCGCCGGGGATCGCGCGGTGGCCCATGATGGCGAGGGCCACTTCGTCCTTGCCGATCACCGCTTCATGCGTCACCCATTCGTAAGGCGCTTCCGGATACAGCGGACGCAGGCCGCTGCCGTCCGCCTTCACCGTCCACGTGCGCTGCGGCGACTTGCCGCCCGTCTCCCAGCAGAACACGATCTCGCCCGGGTACCACAGGTTCGCCTGGATGTGGCCCACCTGGAACGGCACCGACACGACGTGGCGCACTTCGCCCGTGCGCACGTTCACGCGTGCGATGCCGGCCGGGCCTGCGCCCATCTTGCGCGGGCCGAATGCCGGCTCCAGCGTCGTGCCGGGCGCGAGGTGGCGCGCCGCCTCGTGCGGGCCGACGCGGACGTACAGCCACTCCTCGTCGGCGTCCAGCGCCGTGTCGCCATAGGCTTCCATCGACGCCGGGAGGGTCGCGGCCACGCGCTGGTAGCTGGCCGCGTCGCGCATGCGGCCGGACGCGCTGTCCGCGAGCACGCGCGCGAGGTCGACCTCGACGACTTGGCGGTCGTCGCCCGCGCGGCGCAGGAAATACAGCTTCATCGTCTTGCGGGCCGCGTTCAGCATGCCTTCGTAGCCGCCTTCCGTCACCTGCACGATGTCGCCCGTTTTTTCGTTGACGGCCATCGCCTCGTTGCCGGCGAGGCGGGAGCGGAAAATCAGCCACCGGCCGTCGGCCGTCCACTGCGGGTGCGTCTGGTAGATCTTGGAATCGCCGTGCGGGCGGCTGGTGAGGAAGGTCAGGCGGGTGCCGGTGACGGGGTCGACGACTTCCTTGCGTTCGGACGGGAAGCGCTGGCCGATGGCGGCGGCGGCATCGACGCATGCCAGCAGTGTGCAGCACATCGTCAATACGGACAGTATGCGCATGGGCGGTCTCCTTGTTTTTGGAATCCGATCATTGTTGCAGCGGCGGCCGCGCACAACCGATCATTTTCCTGATTCTTTCCGCGAGCCTGTTTTGACGGCGGACGGCGCGGGCATAGAATGCAACGCAGTACAACGAACCGGAATCCCGTCATGCCGTTCTACCGCCTGCTGCACGCTTTGCTCATCCTGTTCGCCATCGCGAACGCCGAGGCCCAGCCGCTGCCCGCCGCCGTCAATACGGACCCGGCCCGCGCCCAGGTCGCGCTGCCCGAGCCGGCGAATCCGGCGCTGCCGTCGCTGATCCTGATCGGCGATTCAACGGTCCGCAACGGCCGCGACGACGGCCAGGGCAAGGGCGCCGCGGGCCAGTGGGGATGGGGCAATCCGGTCGCCGCGTGGTTCGATCCCGCCAGGGTCAACGTCGTCAACCGCGCCGTCGGCGGGCTGTCCAGCCGCACCTACATCACGAGCGGGCACTGGGACCGCACGCTGGCCTTCGTGAAGCGCGGCGACATCGTCGTCATGCAGTTCGGTCACAACGACGCGAGCGCCGTCAACGACACGAGCCGCGCACGCGGGACGATCCGCGGCATCGGCGACGAGACGGAGGAGATCGACAACCTCCTCACGCACAGGCACGAGACCGTGCACACGTACGGCTGGTATTTGCGCCGGTTCGTGGCCGACATCCGCGCGAAGGGCGCCACGCCGGTCATCTGCTCCCCGATCCCGCACAAGCAGTGGGATGCGGCCGGCCATGCGAAGCGCGACCGCGACACGTACGGTGGCTGGGCCGCGGCGGTGGCGAAAGGGGAAGGCGTCGGCTTCATCGACCTGAACGAAGGCATCGCGCGGCGCTACGATGCGCTGGGCCGCGACGCCGTCGTGCAGCTGTTCCCGCAGACGACGCCGGACGAGCACACGCATACCAACTGGGCCGGCGCGGTGCTGAATGCGCAGGTCGCGGTGGAAGGCATGAAGGCGCTGGGCGATCCGCGCATCGCCGCGTGGCTCAAAGCCCAGGCGCCCGTCGACCTGCAGCCGCCCGTGCGCGAGGACGAGCGTCCCGTCGTCGATGCCCGCAGCGTGCGCGACGAAGCCCCGCGCGACGCGAGCCTGCCGACCCTGTACCTCGTCGGCGATTCGACGGTGAAGAGCGGCGGCGTGAACGGCGCCATCGGCTGGGGCGAGCGCATCGCCCCGTACTTCGATGCCCGCAAAATCAACGTGGTGAACGCGGCGATAGGCGGCCGCAGCAGCCGGACGTATTTCACGGAAGGGCGCTGGGACAAGGTGCGCGGCCAGTTGAAGCGCGGCGACGTCGTGCTGATCCAGTTCGGCCATAACGACGGCGGCCGCATCGGCGACCCGGCGATGAAGAACCGTGCGTCGGCGCCCGGCACCGGTCCGGACACGGTGGAAGACACGCGTCCGGACGGCACGAAGGAACAGGTGCACAGCTTCGGCTGGTACATTGCCCGCTACGTGGCGGATGCGAAGGCGAAGGGCGCCACCGTGGTCCTCGTCTCGCCCGTGCCGCACCGCGACCGGTGGCAGGAAGGCCGCGACTTCGCGACGTTCGCCGACTGGGACCGCCAGGTGGCCGAGGCCAACGGCGCGTTGTTCATGGACCTGACCCTGCTCGTGGCAGACGGCTACAAACGGATCGGCGCGGACAAGGTGAACACGCTGTTCGCCGATGCGCGCACGCACACGAATGCGGCCGGGGCCGGGTTCAACGCGGAGCGGGTCGTGGCCGGCCTGAAGGCGCTGCCGGGCAATCCGCTGGGCCCTTACCTGGCGGCGCAATGAGGCCCGCGCTGGTCGTGTTGATGGCGCTGTGCGCATCCGCGCAGGCCGATGAATGCACCGTGTGGGGCCGGCCCGGCGCCGTGCTGTTCCAGGACGATTTCAGCAAGCCGCTGGCCGGCTACGTGGCCGAGTATGCCCGCACGCCGGGCAACGTCGTCGAGAACCGCGACGGGCGGCTCGTGATGGACGTCGACGGCGGCGCCACCGTGTGGCTGGACCGTCCGCTGTACGGCAATGTCCAGATCAGTTTTACGCGCCGCGTGATCGTGGACGGCGGGAAGAACGACCGCCTGTCCGACCTGAACATGTTCTGGATGGCGCGCGACCCGAAGCGCGCCGGCCTGTTCACGCGCAGCGGCAAGTTCGAAGACTACGACGACCTCACGATGTACTACGCGGGCATCGGCGGCAACCGCAACACGACGACGCGCCTGCGGCGCTATGGCGGGGGCCGCCGCGAACTGGTCGCCGAATACACCGACGGCGCGCACCTCCTGGCCCCGGACCGCGACTACCGCATCGAGATCGCGGTGTACGAAGGCTGCACGCGCGTGCGCGTGGACGGCAACACCTGGTTCACCTGGCGCGACCCGCATCCGCTGAGGAGCGGCTGGTTCGGCCTGCGCACGACATGGTCGCGCCAGACGGTGGATGACCTGAAAATACAACGACTCGACTGACAGGAGACTTGCTTGAACAACCGTTTGAAGCCATGCGTCGCATTGGTACTGGGCGCGTGCGCGCTGTCGGCGTCCGCCCAGCAGGCGCCGGCCCCGCAGGAAAAGGGCCCGGCCGCGGCCGACGCCATGCTGCACGCGCTGGACGTGCATTACCCGACGCCTTACCGCGCGATGGACGCGGCCGAGGTCAAGGCCGTGCTCGACCGCGTGTTCGACTACCTGGACAAGGTGACGCCGGCCGAGGTGATCGACCAGCGCACGGGCGCGCCCATCGCCGACCTGACGAAAGCGGATCCGAACGCGGTGCTGAAGCCGGGCGACTTCCGCCTGACGAGCTATGAATGGGGCGTGACCTATACGGGGATGCTCGCCGCGGGCGCCGCCACGGGCGACCGCCGCTACACGGATTACGCGCTCAGGCGCCACGCGCTCCTGTCGCGGCTGACGAAGACGTATCTGCCGGTCGTCGAGGCCGACCGCGAGCATGCCGCCGCGCCCATCAAGAGCTTCCTGAATCCGCACGCGCTGGACGACGCCGGCGCGCTGTGCCAGAGCTTCCTGAAGGCGAAGCTCGACGGATCGCCGGTGGATTACTCGCAGATGATCCCGATCTGCGGCGACTTCGTCACGAAGAAGGAATACCGCCTGAAGGACGGTACGCTGGCGCGCGGCGGCCCGGACGGGCGCGGCGGCGTGAAAATGCGGCCGCTGCCCGACACGCTGTGGCTGGACGACATGTTCATGGGCGTGCCGACGATCGCGTACCTGGGCAAGGCGACGGGCGACGCGCGTTATTACGACGACGCGGCGCGCCAGGTGCTGCAATTCTCGAAGCGCATGTTCAACAGGAGTCTCGGCATCTACATGCATGGCTATGTGGAAGGCTTGCGCGACCACCCGGAGATGCACTGGGCGCGCGCGAACGGCTGGGCGGTGATGTCGATGGTCGAGGTGCTGGAAGTGCTGCCCAAGACGCACAAGGATTACAAGGCCGTGCTGGAACAGCTGCGCGCGCACGTCAAGGGCCTCGCCAGCTACCAGACCAAGGACGGCTTCTGGCACCAGCTCATCGACCGCAACGACACGTACCAGGAGACGTCCGCCACCGCGATCTACGCGTACGCCATCGCGCGTGCCGTCAACCGGGGCTATGTCGACGCGCAGGCCTACGGGCCGATGGCGAACCTCGCGTGGAACGCCGTCGCCAGCAGGGTGCAGCCGAACGGGCAGATCGAAGGCATCTGCGTGGGCACGGGCATGGCGTTCGACCCCGCGTTCTATGCGTACCGGCCGACGAGCGTGAAGGCGGCGCACGGGTACGGGCCCACGTTGCTGGCGGGCGCGGAGATCATCGCGATGAACCGCAGGTTCAAATTCGGCCTGAACGACAGCGGGTTGATGTACCAGGGCGTGCGCTGACCTAGACTTCGATGACCAGGTCTTCCCGGAACGCCGCCTGTTCTCCCTTGTTCGCGTACCCGAGCGGATTCGCGACCACGCGGCAGCGCCAGTCCGTGCCTTCGACGACGTAGTCGTTGGCGCAATGCAGGTGGCCGTGCATCCACACGTCCGCGAACGGCAGCAGGTCGTCCAGCGCATTGCAGAACCCCGCCGTGCCGGGCGTGATGCCGTAGCGCGGGTCGGCGCTGCGCAGGGTCGGGGCGTAGTGCGTGACGGCGACCGTGGTGCCGTCGAACGGCGTCGCGAGTGCGTCGCGCAGCCACGCCTGGCAGGCGAATGACAGTTCCCGTTGGCCTTCCGCCAGCAGCGGGACGCCATCCACGAGCGTCGTGTTCCCGGACAGGTAGTAATTCGCGGCGCGGAACGCCTTTTCGCGCTGCTTGAGCTGGCGCCCGATGTCCGTTTCGGATACGGCCAGCGCGTCGAAGTCGGCCCACAACGTGGTGCCGATGAAACGCACGTCGCCCATCGTGACGATCGCGCGGTCGAGCCACGTGATGTCCAGCGCGGCGCAGGTCGCGCGCAGGCGCGCCTGCGTGGCGTCGAAATCGAGGCCGTCGAATTCGTGGTTGCCGGGAACGTAGAGCACGCGCGCGGCGGCGCCCGTGGCGGCAGGCGCAAAGCGCCCGAGGCCGAAGTCGTCGGTGTCCAGGCGCGAGCGGGCCTGGTACGAACCGATATCGCCGGCGAGGACGACGACGTCCGTGTCGGCAAAGATGGTCGGCTGGAACCCGGGGTCGCGTTCGAGGTGAAGGTCGGAGAAGAGCTGGATACGCATCCAGCCAGTATACCCGCCTTCGACCGGACCCCGGGGACGGCTGGTTACTTGCCAGCTTCCTGCAGCTTCTCGCCGGCGCGTTCCAGCCCGCGGCCCGTGGCGGCCGTCGCGTCCTTCGCGCCTTCCTTCACGTTCTGCGCGGCTTCCTTCGATTCCTGGCGGACTTCGGCACCGGCCTGCTGCATCTTGTCGCCCGCGCGGTCGGCGGCCGCCTTGACGTTCTCGTTGGCCTCGTGCGCGGCTTCCTTCGCGTTCTCGCCGGCCTGCTGGGCAGCGGCGTTGGCGTTGGCGGCGGCCTCCTTCGACTCGGCGGCGGCCTTGGCGCCCGCGTCGTCGATGGCCTTGCCGGCTTCCTGGGCCGGACCCATGCCGTTCTTGTCCTCGGCTTTATGGCAACCCGTGACAAGCACGGCGACAGCAAGCATGATGCTGGAAATGGTGGTGGCTTTCATAATGTTCTCCTAGTAAGAAGTTGTCACTTAGATTACACATTTTCGAAAAGATGCGGCGTACGATACGGCTGGGCCGTACTAGGAGGGGGAAATGAACGACACGAACACACAGAAAGAAACGGCCATGGACTTCCTGCGGTTGACCGCGTGCGGCCAGGTTGACGAGGCGTTCGCGCGGTACGCGGCGCCCGGCTTTCGCCATCACAACCCGCATTTCGCGGCCGATGCGGCGACCTTGCAGGCCGCGATGAAGGAAAACGCGGGACGATTCCCGCACATGGTGTTCGAGGTGCAACGCGCACTGTGCGACGGCCCGCTGGTGGCCGTGCATTCGCGCGCGGTCCTGGAAGAGGGAGGGACGGAACTGGCGATCGTCCACATCCTGCGCTTCGAGGACGGACGGATCGCGGAGATGTGGGACATCGCCCAGGCGGCGCCCGTCCCGATGGCGAACCGGGACGGGATGTTCTGATCAGATGGCCCAGCCGCCCGCGTAGAACAAGGCCAGCGCGAGGGCGATGCTGACGGTGCCGACGTTCAGCTTGCGCCATTCGCCCGCCAGCACGCGGCCGATCACGAGGGTGCAGAAGCCCAGCATGATGCCCGTGACGATGTTGCACGACAGGAGGATGAACACGGCGCAGACGAGGCCCGCCAGCGCATCGAGCTTGTCGTCCATGTTCATGTGCGCCACGCTGCTCAGCATCAGCAGGCCGACGTACATCAGCGCCGGCGCCGTGGCATACGACGGCACCAGGCCGGCCAGCGGCGAGAAGAAGATCAGGCCGAGGAACAGCAGGCCGACGACGACGGCGGTGAGGCCGGTCCTGGCGCCGGCCGCCGTGCCGACGCCGGATTCGATGTAGGCCGCCGCGGGCGCGCCGCCGACGAGGCTCGAGAAGATCGAGCTGACCGAATCGGCCGTGAGGGCCTTGCCGCCGTTATGGATGTAGCCGCGGGCGTCGACCTGGCCCGCCTGGCCGGCGACGGCGCGGATGGTGCCGGTGGCGTCGAACACGGCGGTCATCACGAGCGCCAGCACACTGGGCAGCACGGCCATGCTCAGCGCGCCCTTGACGTCCATCGCGCCGATCAGCGATGCGTGGCCCGGGCTGCTCAGTTGCGGCCACGAGAAAATGCCGGTGAAGTGCACCTTCGGATCGAACGCCAGGCCCAGGGCGGAGATGGCGATCACGACGAGCAGGATGCCGCCGGGGACCTTGCGCTGTTCCAGGCCGAAGATCGCGGCCAGGCCGAGGATGCTCATCACGACCGGGAAGGACGTGATCTGGCCCAGCGCGACGGGCAGGCCCGCGCCCGCGTTCTTGACGACGAGGCCGACTTCGCTGGACGCGATCATCAGCAGGAACAGGCCGATGCCGACGCCGGTGCCGTGCGCTACGCCGGACGGGAGGTTCTGCAGGATCCACGAGCGCACGCCGGTGATGGAGATCGCCGTGAAGATCACGCCCATCAGGAACACGGCGCCCAGTGCGATCGCCGGCGTCAAGCCCTTGCCCAGCACGAGGCCGAACGCGGTGAAGGCGGTCAGCGAGATCGCGCAGCCGACGGCGATCGGCAGGCGCGCCCACAAGCCCATCAACAACGAACCGACGGCCGCCGTCAGGCACACGGCCACGAACACGGCGCTGACGTCGAAGCCGGCCTGGCCCAGCATGCCCGGCACGACGAACACGGAATAGACCATCGCGAGGAAGGTGGTGACGCCGGCCACCACCTCGGTCCGCTGCGTGCTGCCGCGCGCCGAGATCTGGAAGTACTGGTCGATTTTGCCGCTGGCGGCAGGTGGGGACGTGAAAGTCTCCGCGCGTTCGACGCGCTGGAGTTGAGGCTGTGACATGGCTGCTGCTCCTCCGTGTTATTGCCCGATCGCCGCGGGGCGTCGCCGGGTTGTCTCGTCGTTATGGAGTAGGAAGCTTAGAGCCGAAGGTGGCCGGCGATACATGCGCCTGGTGAATATGCGCTATAACGAAATCTCTATTGCCTTTATTGCCACAGCGGCTTTTCCGTGCATTTTTGTTACGTGATCCGCCGACGCGGCTCGGCCTTGCCCGGGATGCATTTTCCTCAAGTTGTATTGATTGCCAACAAACCTTCCCCGATCCTTCAATAATGTAGATTGCGCGCAACGTTTGCGCCCTGCGAACGGTCCGAAATGCCATACTGCAACGTCCAGCCGTAAATGTTACATCGGCGGAGAGAAATGGTGAGATTTGCCGCCTGTCGGCGACGCTAGTATGGGACTGTCGTGTGTTCCACACGTCCCTATCTCGTGCGCAATTACCCGGATGGCGCCCGGCGCCATCGGCCATCAGGAGACCAACATGAAGACATCCATCACGAAGTTCCGCAGGGCCACCTGTGCAGTGTTCCTCGTCGGCGCGTTACCGCTGGCGGCGAGCGCCTGCGGCGTCGAGGCTTACGTCGGCGAAGTGTGCACGTTCTCGTTCGACTGGTGCCCCAACGGCTTCCTGCCGGCCGATGGCCGCACGCTCGCGCCGCAGCAATACCAGGTGCTCTTTTCGCTGCTCGGCAACCGCTTCGGCGGGAACGGGACCACGACGTTCAACCTTCCCGACCTGCGCGGCCGTTCGGTGGTGGGAACCGGCCAGGGACAGACGCAGGGAGTGAATTTCCCGAACAACGTCGCCTTCGCGCAGCAGGTCGGCCAGCAACAGCAGACGCTCACGCCGGCGCAGGCGCCCGTCGCACCGCATACGCATACGGCCGGGTTCGCACCGGTCAGCGGTCCGGTCGACGTGGCCCTGCCGGCCAGCACGGGCAACCTCGGCGTGACGGCGGCGCTGCCCGTCGGCGCGCCGGCGTCCGGCGCAACGCCGACCGCCACGCCGGCGTCCGGACAGAACTACCTGACCACGGTGAGCGGGCAGGTGGGCCCGAGCGCCGTCGCCATGAAAGGGCCTTACACGACGGCCAAGCCGTCCGGCGCGACGCTGCCGGCCGATGTCTCGGTCACCGGCAACGCCGGCACGGCCGCCACGACCGTCAAGGTCAACATGGTGACGGGCGGGACCGTCACCGTCCAGAACAATGCCCCGGTGCCCGCAGCGCAAGCCTTCTCCATCCAGTCGCCGGGACTGGGCATGACGGTTTGTATCGCATACAACGGCAACTACCCCCAACGGCCCTGATCAAAAGGCACCCCATGTACCAGCAGACTTCTTCTTCCGATACCGTTTCGTACGCCGCCCAGCCCGCACGGGCGCGGTCCGCCAGGGAAATCGCATTCATCGACACCGCGCTGGACGACCGCGCCATGCTTGCCGCCGCGTTGCGGCCCGGCGTGGCGGCCGTCGAGTTCGGCGGCGCGCAGGACGGTCTCGCGCAACTGGGGCTGTGGGCGCATGGGCAGGTGGGTTATGACGCCGTCCACGTGCTTTGCCACGGCGAGCCGGGGCGACTGATCCTGGGCGGGCGCGTTCTCGACATGTCCGGCCTCGACGCGCCGGAGGTGTCGGCCGCGCTGGCCGCGCTCGGCGCCGCGCTGAGGCCCGGCGGCGCGCTGCTGCTGTACGGCTGCTCGGTCGGTGCCGGGGACGTGGGCCAGCGGTTCGTGGCCAGGCTCGCGCAGGCGGTTGGCGCCACGGTGGCGGCGTCGGAGGTGCCGACGGGGGCGGCGGCGCGCGGCGGCGACTGGGCGCTGCCGGTGCGGACGGGGCCTGTGGCTGTGCCGCTGGCGGTCGATGAGGATCGTGCTGCGGCGTGGCCGCACCTGATGGCGGTGACGTTCGACCTGTCTGCCGGTACACGGGACGAGAATGTCGATCGGTTTGGCTCAGTGACGGAAACGGTCGGCGGCCTGACCATGTCCGCCACTGCGAACCAGCTTCCTGGCCAAGCCGGCAACGATGCCTATATCTGGGACACACTCCAATATGGCGACTTCTCGCCGGGGATACCGTGGTCGTACGTTGCCGCGAGCAACAACAACGTCGTGATCATCAGCCAGCAGGGCCTCACCGCATCGGCGACGGTGACCTTCAACCAGGCCGTGGCACTTGACTCGCTCGACTTCGCCGATGCCTACATGAACGGCGCGAAGTTGCGCATCACCGCAATCAACACCAGCGACACGACGGTGGTCGACTTGGCCCCGCAGGGCGACCTGCGCGTGACACTCCATTGGGTGGGCGTTACGGGTTTCACGATCACCAATGAGCTGGGACCAGCGTTGGAACCGCTCCTCATGGACAACATCGTCGTCACCCCGGGCAGCGCGCCCACGACGACGGTCTCCTCCGCCGCGCTGTCGGCCGACACGGGCGTAAGCAGCACCGACTTCGTGACGAAGACTGCGGCGCAGACGATCTCGGGCACGCTGAGCGGCCTGCTGGCGACCGGCGAAACGGTGCAGATCTCCTACGACAATGGCGCCCACTGGCAGAACGCGACCACGTACGCGGTGGGGAGCAATGCCTGGTCCGCGACCACGACGCTGGCCGGCAGCAGCACGCTGCAGGTGCGCGTGGCCAACGTCTACGGCAACAGCACGGCATACACCCACTCGTACACGGTGGATACGACGGCGCCGAGCGCGCCGTCGACGCCGGACCTGGCGAGCGGCAGCGACAGCGGCGCATCGAGCAGCGACAACATCACCGCGGCCACCACGCCCACCATCACGGGCACGGCGGAAAGCGGCAGCACCGTGACCCTGTACGACACGGACGGCACGACGGTGCTCGGCACGACGACGGCCACGGGCGGCTCGTGGTCGATCCCGAGCGGCACGCTGGTGCAGGGCAACCATACGCTCACCGCGAAGGCGACGGATTTGGCCGGCAACGTGTCCGCCGCGTCGACCGGCCTGGCAGTGACGATCGACACGGCCGCGCCGGCGAGCGTGGCGCTGAGCGCGTCCACCCTCGTCACGGCGAACGCGGGCAGCGGCGCATCGGTCGGTACGCTGTCGGCGACCGACGCGACGGCCGTCACGTATGCGCTGGCCGTCGGCAACGGCACCAATGATGCCGACAACGGGCAGTTCGCCGTGGCGGGCAATGCCCTCAAGGTGGGCGGCTCGGCGCTCACAGCCGGGACGTACCACGTCTATCTGTCCGCCACGGACGCCGCCGGCAACGTCAGCAATCTCGCACAGACCATCACCGTGCAGTCGGTGCCCACGGTCGGCTCGATCGTGCGCACGGGCGGCGCGAGCGCGGGCGTGGCGGGATCGGCCGCGTCGGTCGACTACACGGTCACGTTCAGCGAAAGCGTGACCGGCGTCGACGCGAGCGACTTCGCGCTGACCGCGACCGGCACGGCCAGCGGGGTCATCGCCGCCGTCAGCGGCAGCGGCACGACCTACACCGTGACGGTGGATTCGCTGACGGGCGACGGCATCTTGCGCCTGGACCTGAACAACAGCGGCACCGGTATCCTGAACGGCAGCAGCGTCGCCATCGGCGGCGGCTACACGGCCGGCGCGACGTACACGCTGGACCACACGGCGCCGAACGCCCCGTCGGCGCCGGACCTGGCCAGCGGCAGCGACAGCGGCGCTTCCAGCAGCGACAACGTCACCGCGGCCGCCACGCCCGTCATCACGGGCACGGCGGAAAGCGGCAGCACGGTGACGCTGTACGACAGCGACGGCACGACGGTGCTGGGCACGACCACCGCCACGGGCGGCGCGTGGTCGATCACGGCATCGACGCTGGCCGCCGGCGGCCATACGCTGACGGCGAAGGCGGCCGACGCGGCCGGCAACGTGTCCGCTGCGTCGACTGGCCTGGCGGTGACGATCGACACGGCGGCGCCGGCGGGCGTGGCGCTGAGCGCGTCCAGCCTCGTCACCGCGAACGCGGGCAGCGGCGCATCGGTCGGCACGCTGTCTGCGACCGACGCGACGGCCGTCACGTATGCGCTGGCCACCGGCAACGGCACCAACGATGCGGACAACGGGCAGTTTGCCGTGTCGGGCAATACGCTCTCGATCGGCGGTTCCGCGCTGACGGCCGGCACGTATCACGTCTATCTGTCGGCGACGGATGCGGCAGGCAACGTCAGTCATCTTGCGCAGACGATCACGGTGCAGGATGCGCCCAGCGTCACGTCCATCGTGCGCGCGGGCGGCGCCGGTGCGGGCGTGGCTGGCGCTTCCGCGTCGGTCGATTACACGGTCACGTTCAGCGAAAGCGTGACGGGCGTCGACGCGAGCGACTTCGCGCTGACCGCGACCGGTACGGCCAGCGGGTCCATCGCCGCCGTCAGCGGCAGCGGCACGACCTACACCGTGACGGTCGATTCGCTGACGGGCGACGGCACCTTGCGCCTCGACCTGAACAACAGCGGCACGGGCATCCTGAACGGCAACAGCGTCGCCATCGGCGGCGGCTACACGGCCGGCGCCACGTACACGCTGGACCACACGGCACCGAATGCACCGTCGACGCCGGACCTGAGCAGCGTCAGCGACAGCGGCAATTCCAGCAGCGACGACATCACGGCGGCCGCCACGCCTGTCATCACCGGCACGGCGGAAAGCGGCAGCACCGTCACGCTGTACGACACGAACGGTACGACGGTGCTGGGCACGACCACCGCCACGGGTGGTATGTGGTCGATCACGGCATCGACGCTGGCCGACGGCGCTCACATGCTGACGGCGAAGGCGACCGACGCGGCCGGCAACGTGTCGAATGCATCGGCGCCGCTGGCGGTGACGATCGATACGACGGCACCGGCTGGGGTGGCGCTGAGCGCGTCGAGCCTCGTCACGACAAACGCCATCGGCGGCGCCACGGTCGGCACATTGTCCGCGACCGACGCCACGGCCGTCACGTATGCGCTGGCCACCGGCAACGGCAGCAACGACGCCGACAACGCGAAGTTCGCGCTGTCGGGGAACACGCTCGCCGTCGGCGGCTCGGCGCTGACGGCCGGCACGTACCACGTGTACCTGTCCGCGACGGACGCCGCCGGCAATATCAGCCACGTCGCGCAGAACATCCTCGTGCAGGACGCGCCCACGGTCGGCTCGATCGTCCGTGTCGGAGGGGCGGGCGTGGCTGGATCGGCGACGTCGGTCGACTACACGGTCACCTTCAGCGAGAGCGTGACGGGCGTCGACGCGAGCGACTTCGCGCTGACCGCCACCGGCACGGCGTCCGGCCATATCGCGGCCGTCAACGGCAGCGGCTCGACGTACACGATCACGGTCGACTCGCTCGCGGGCGACGGCACGCTGCGCCTCGACCTGAACGCGAGCGGCACCGGCATCCTGAACGGCAACAGCGTCGCCATCGGCGGCGGCTACACGGCCGGCGCCACGTACACGCTGGACCACACGGCACCGAATGCACCGTCGACGCCGGACCTGAGCAGCGTCAGCGACAGCGGCAATTCCAGCAGCGACGACATCACGGCGGCCGCCACGCCTGTCATCACCGGCACGGCGGAAAGCGGCAGCACCGTCACGCTGTACGACACGAACGGTACGACGGTGCTGGGCACGACCACCGCCACGGGCGGCGCGTGGTCGATCACGGCATCGACGCTGGCCGACGGCGGCCATACGCTGACGGCGAAGGCGACCGATGCGGCCGGCAACGTGTCGAATGCATCGTCGCCGCTGGCGGTGACGATCGATACGACGGCGCCGGCGAGCGTGGCGCTGAGCGCAACCAATATGGTGACGACGAATGCCATCGGCGGCGCCACGGTCGGCACATTGTCCGCGACCGACGCCACGGCCGTCACGTATGCGCTGGCCACCGGCAACGGCAGCAACGACGCCGACAACGCGAAGTTCGCGCTGTCGGGGAACACGCTCGCCGTCGGCGGCTCGGCGCTGACGGCCGGCACGTACCACGTGTACCTGTCCGCGACGGACGCCGCCGGCAATATCAGCCACGTCGCGCAGAACATCCTCGTGCAGGACGCGCCCACGGTCGGCTCGATCGTCCGTGTCGGAGGGGCGGGCGTGGCTGGATCGGCGACGTCGGTCGACTACACGGTCACCTTCAGCGAGAGCGTGACGGGCGTCGACGCGAGCGACTTCGCGCTGACCGCCACCGGCACGGCGTCCGGCCATATCGCGGCCGTCAACGGCAGCGGCTCGACGTACACGATCACGGTCGACTCGCTCGCGGGCGACGGCACCTTGCGCCTCGACCTGAACAACAGCGGCACGGGCATCCTGAACGGCAACAGCGTCGCCATCGGCGGCGGCTACACGGCCGGCGCCACGTACACGCTGGACCACACGGCACCGAATGCACCGTCGACGCCGGACCTGAGCAGCGTCAGCGACAGCGGCAATTCCAGCAGCGACGACATCACGGCGGCCGCCACGCCTGTCATCACCGGCACGGCGGAAAGCGGCAGCACCGTCACGCTGTACGACACGAACGGTACGACGGTGCTGGGCACGACCACCGCCACGGGTGGTATGTGGTCGATCACGGCATCGACGCTGGCCGACGGCGCTCACATGCTGACGGCGAAGGCGACCGACGCGGCCGGCAACGTGTCGAATGCATCGGCGCCGCTGGCGGTGACGATCGATACGACGGCACCGGCTGGGGTGGCGCTGAGCGCGTCGAGCCTCGTCACGACAAACGCCATCGGCGGCGCCACGGTCGGCACATTGTCCGCGACCGACGCCACGGCCGTCACGTATGCGCTGGCCACCGGCAACGGCAGCAACGACGCCGACAACGCGAAGTTCGCGCTGTCGGGGAACACGCTCGCCGTCGGCGGCTCGGCGCTGACGGCCGGCACGTACCACGTGTACCTGTCCGCGACGGACGCCGCCGGCAATATCAGCCACGTCGCGCAGAACATCCTCGTGCAGGACGCGCCCACGGTCGGCTCGATCGTCCGTGTCGGAGGGGCGGGCGTGGCTGGATCGGCGACGTCGGTCGACTACACGGTCACCTTCAGCGAGAGCGTGACGGGCGTCGACGCGAGCGACTTCGCGCTGACCGCCACCGGCACGGCGTCCGGCCATATCGCGGCCGTCAACGGCAGCGGCTCGACGTACACGATCACGGTCGACTCGCTCGCGGGCGACGGCACGCTGCGCCTCGACCTGAACGCGAGCGGCACCGGCATCCTGAACGGCAACAGCGTCGCCATCGGCGGCGGTTACACGGCCGGCGCCACGTACACGCTGGACCACACGGCACCGAGCGTACCGTCGGCGCCGGACCTGGGCAGCGACAGCGGCAGTTCCAGCAGCGACGACATCACGGCGATCGCCACGCCCGTCATCACGGGCACGGCGGAAAGCGGCAGCACGGTGACGTTGTACGACAGCGATGGCACGACGGTACTGGGCACGACCACCGCCACGGGCGGCGCGTGGTCGATCACGGCCTCGACGCTGGCCGACGGCGGTCACACGCTGACGGCGAAGGCGACGGATGCGGCCGGCAACGTGTCGAACGCGTCATCGTCGCTGACGGTCACCATCGACACGGCCGCCGCCGCGCCGGGCGCGATCGCACTCGCGGCGGCCGGCGACAGCGGTGCCGTGGGCGACGGCATCACCAACGTCAACGCACCCGCCATCACCGGGACGGCGGAAGCCAATGCCACCGTCACGCTGTACGACACCGACGGCACGACCCAGCTTGGGTCGACGACGGCCGACGGCAACGGTGCCTGGCAGATCGTCCCGACGACGCTGGCGGACGGCAGCCACACGCTGACGGCGCGCCAGGTCGACGTGGCCGGCAACGCGTCCGCCGCGAGCGCCGGCCTGACGGTGGCCATCGACACGCAGCCGCCCGCGGCACCGGGCGCGCCGGTACTGGATGCCGCCAGCGACAGCGGTACTGCCGGCGACGGCATCACCACCGTCACGCGCCCTGTGATCCGCGGCACCGGCGTGGCCAACGCCGTCGTCACGCTGTACGACACGGACGGCACGACGCAGCTGGGCACCGCCACCGCCGATGGCGCGGGCAACTGGAGCGTCACGAGCGCCGCGCTGTCCGTCGGGACGCACACGCTGACGGCGAAGCAGGCCGACGCGGCGGGCAACGTCTCCGCGGCCGGCGCGGCCCTGGCGCTGACGATCGCCGCGCCGCCGCCACCGCCGCCGCCGCCCACGTCGACGATCGATGGGGTCGTGGTCAGCGCGCAGCCGGTGGTCCTGCCGGGCGGCGGGTCGGGCACGCAGACCGTGGTGCCGGTCGTGACGCCGGGCCGCGTGGAATCGACGGGCGCGGCCGCCGTGGCGGACATCCCGCTGGTGCAATCGGGCGGCGCGAACCTGCTGCTGGCCCAGGTGCCGGTCGGCTTCGGCCTGAGCGCCACGGGCGGCGCGAGCCGGCCCGCCGGCGATCCGCTCGAGCACCTGATCCAGGCCATCGTCGCCGCCACGCCGGACCACGCGCCGGCCGACCAGGCGCACCTGACGGGCAACGGCAAGCAGTTCCTGCAGGCGCTGGCGGCCGACGCGCCGCTGCTCGTGCAGACGATTGCGCCCGTGTCGAGCGCTACGGCGCCGTCCGGCCAGCTGGTGCTGACCGGCACGAGCGACGGTGCGCAGCACACGGCCCTCGTCATCGACGCGACGCAGCTGGCGGCCGGCAGCGGCATCGCGCTGAACGGCGTCGATTTCGCGGCCGTCGTCGGCGCCGCGAACGTGACCGGTACGACGGCGGGACAGGTCCTCACCGGCGACGCCGCCGCGCAGACGTTCACGGTGGCCGGGAACCTCGGCGGCGCCGTGTTCGCGGGCGGCGGGGGCGACCGGCTCGCGTTCGCCGCCACGCCGGCCACGCCGTCCAGCGCGGACGGCGGTGCGCGGGCCGCCGCGGCGCCCGTCAAGACGATCCTGCACGGCGGCCTGGGCACGGACGCCGCCGTGTTCGACGGCGCGCGGTCGGCTTACACGGTCGAGCAGCACGAGGGCTACCTGGTCGTCACCCCGACCGCGCAGCCGGCGCAGCATGCCGTGGTGGTCAACGTCGAGAGCCTGCAGTTCGCCGACGCGACCGAGACCGTCGTCAACCGCGCCGACCTGTCCTCGATCGCCGGCCTGTACCAGGCGGTCCTCGGGCGCCAGGCCGACTACCTCGGCATGGATTTCTGGGGCAGCGCGGCCGCGAACGGCGTCGGTCTCGGCGAGGTCGCCCTGCGGATGATCGCGTCGCAGGAAGGGCAGGGCCGGCTCACCGGCGCGTTCGACGGCAATGCGGCCCACGACGTCGCGCTGCTGTACCAGGACCTGTTCGGCCGCCCGGGCGAGGCGGCCGGCCTGGCCTTCTGGACCGATGCGATGGCCCATGGGGCGACGCTGGCGCAGGTGGCGCAGGGGTTCGCGACCTCGGCCGAGTTCGAGCAGCACAAGGTCGGCGTCGCGCAGTGGGACTTCTTCGTGTGACCCGGCGCGCTCACGCCGTCCACACGGACAGTTCGACGTCGTCGGCGAACGGCATCGACAGATAGCCGGACGCCGGCGCGCGCACGCGCTCGAGGTAGTCCGGGCTGTGGTCCGCATTGTCCGCGACGATCGCCGCGCCCGGGCGCAGGTGCGGCTCCAGCAGCGCGAGGATGTCGGGATACAGCGCCTTGGCGCCGTCGAGCAGGACGAGGTCGATGGCGTCCGGCAGGTCGCCGGCGAGCGTCTGCAGGGCGTCGCCCGTGCGGATCTCGACGAGGTCGGACAGGCCCGCGGCGGCCAGGTTGGCGCGCGCCCGCTCTACCTTCGCCGCCTCGAACTCGCTCGTGACCAGCCGGCCGCCGCCGTTGTCGCGCAGCGCGGCGGCCAGGTGGATCGTCGAGATGCCGAACGACGTGCCGAATTCGACGATCGTCCGCGCCCGGCTCGAGCGCGCCAGCATGTAGAGCAGCACGCCGGTGCCGCGCGAGACGGGCAGCGCGAGGTCTCTCAGGCGGCCGTACAGGGCGCGGTAGTCCGTCTTGCTGCGCATCAGGCGCTGCAACTCCGCCTCCGGCAGGTCGCGGCAGGCCGCCAGCGGCGATTCGGCGTCGCTCTCGGCGAACAGGCGCGCCAGCAGCGGGGCGACGGGATCGGTGGTGAGGGTGGTCATCGTGGTTTCCTTTGGTTACTTGTAGTGGTGGATGGGTCCGGATATTATGCGAATAATCCTTCAGGTTTTCTATTCGCATTCCCGGAGCCCTTGATGACCGAACGCCGCCGTCCCCAGATCGCCTCGCGCAAGGCCCCGAAACAGGCCCGTTCCAGCGAGCTCGTGGCGGCCGTGCTGCAAGCGGCTGTTCAGGTTTTGGCGGCGGAAGGGGCGCAGCGCTTCACGACGTCGCGCGTGGCGGAAAAGGCGGGCGTCAGCGTCGGCTCGCTGTACCAGTATTTTCCGAACAAGGCGGCGATCCTGTTCCGCCTGCAGAGCGACGAATGGCGGCGCACGACGGCCATGCTGTCCGCCATCCTCGCGGACACGGGGCGGCCGCCGCTGGACCGGTTGCGGTCGCTGGTGCACGCGTTCGTGCGGTCGGAATGCGAAGAGGCGGCGATGCGCGTGGCGCTGAACGATGCGGCGCCGCTGTACCGCGATGCGCCGGAGGCGCGCGAGGTGCGGCAGTCGGGGGAACAGGCAGTGCGGACGTTCCTGTGCGAAGCGCTGCCGGCGGCGCCGGATGCCATGCGGCTGCTTGCCGCCGATCTGCTCACCGATACGATGTCCGCGGTCGGCAAGCAGTTTTCGGAGCGGCCGCGCACGCCGGAGGAGATCGTGGCCTACGCGGACGCGCTGGCGGACATGCTGTGCGCGTGGATGGAGCGCCTGGGCGCGGACCGTTAGCGGCCCAGCACCCGCGCCAGGTACTCATGGTGCGCCGGCACCGTCGCGACGGCGGCCGCGAGCTGGCTGGCGCGCTCGCGCACCCATTCGAGCGACTGCGCCTCGGGGACCAGGTTCAGCGTGGGGTCGCTGCGCGTGGGCCAGTTCTGCATGCCCGCGTGGATCGCGAGCCAGCTGTGGCCGTCGAAGCCTTCCTCGTCGTACTGGTGCAGCACGCCCGTCTCGCGCCACGCGTGCAGCTTGTAGGCCAGTGTCTCGGGCAGGTCAGCGGCCGCCATGTACTGCCAGAACGGCGTGTCGCGGCGCGCGGTCAGGCAGTAGTGCATCAGGATGAAGTCGCGGATGCGTTCGAACTGGCGCGTCAGGCCCGTGTTGTACGCGTCGACGAGGTCCGGCGCGACGGGGCCGCCGCGCTGCAGGAGGGTCATCAGGCGGCCGACGCCCACCTGCACGAGGTAGATGCTGGTCGATTCCAGCGGCTCGAGGAAGCCCGTCGCGAGGCCGATGCCGACGACGTTGTGCGACCAGAATCTGGCGCGGTGCCCGGTCGTGAAGCGCAGCAGGCGCGGTTCCGCGAGCGCTTCGCCGTCGAGCTGCTGCAGCAGCTGTTCGCGGGCCTTGTCCTCGTCGATGAAGCGGGTGGAGAAGACGTGGCCGTTGCCCGTGCGGTCCTGCAGCGGAATGCGCCACGCCCAGCCGGCGTCCAGCGCCGTCGCGCGGGTGTACGGCGTCAGGTTCTCGCCCACGCGGGCGGACGGCACGGCCCACGCGCGGTCCACGGGCAGCCAGTGCGAAAAGTCGACGAACGGTTCGCCCAGCGTGCGGCCCAGCAGCAGGGACGAGAATCCGGAGCAGTCGACGAACAGGTCGGCACTCACGGTGCGGCCGTCGTCCAGCTTCAGCGAGGCGACACCGCCGTCCGGCCGGCGCGCCACATCGACGACCTTGCCCTCGGTGCGGCGCACGCCGCGCTTCAGCGCGATGTCGCGCAGGAAGCGGGCGTACAGGATCGCGTCGAAGTGGTAGGCGTAGTTGAAGTTCGCGGCGTCCTTGCCGGGCGCGCAGAAACGGTCGTTCATCGCCATCACGGTCGGCAGGCATTGCTCGCCGAACGTGGAGAGGCTGGCGCGCGGATGCCGGCGGTACTGGCCCCACAGCGACTCGGGGCCGTTCAGCATGCCGAAGTCGCCGAACGTGTGGTAATAGTCCTCGCCCTTGACGCGCCAGTCGCGGAACCGGATGCCCAGCTTGTACGTGCCGTTCGTCGCGCGCAGGAAGTCCGCTTCGGGGATGCCCAGGATCTGGTGGTAATTGCGGATCGAGGGGAACGTCGCCTCGCCGACGCCGACCGTGCCGATGTCTTCCGATTCCACGAGTTCCACCGTCGTGCCCTTCAGGCCCGTCGCGAGGGCCGTCGCGGCCATCCAGCCGGCCGTGCCGCCGCCGAGGACCACGATGCGTTCATAAGTCATGCTGTCTCCCTGTTTGTATGCACACCGATTGTACTGATGTCTTTACGACGCGCAAGAAACTTTTAGCGCCGGACACGAACTCGCGGCCGAGTGTTGTGAAAACGGTTTCATTCGGGGGTATGATGTGGATGTTCGCGCTAACAAAAACGTTGATAAAGGAGACACCATGCAGACGAACATCCTCCGTGCGGTGGCGCTGGCCGCTGCGCTGTGCGCCGGCGCCGCCCACGCGGCAACCTATCCGTTCCAGGACCCGAACCTGCCCCCGCAGCAACGCATCGCCAACATCCTGGCGCTGATGACGCCCGACGAAAAGATCGATGCGCTGTCGCCGGATTCCGGCGTGCCGCGTCTCGGCATTCCCAGCTTCGGCGCGACGGAAGGCATCCACGGGCTCGTGCAGCGGGGCGAATCCAAGCGCCAGCGCCAGCCCATCCCGACGACGCAGTTCCCGCAGCCGCCCGGCATGGGCGCGAGCTGGGATCCGGAGCTCGTGCGCCAGGCCGGCGCCGTGCAGTCGACGGAAGCCCGCTACATCACGCAAAGCGGCAAGTACAAGCATCCGATGCTGATGCAATGGGGCCCGCAGGCCGACCTCGCGCGTGACCCGCGCTGGGGCCGCGGCGAGGAGGTCTACGGCGAGGATGCGTTCCTCGTCGGGACGATGTCCACGGCGTTTACGCGCGGCATCCAGGGCGACGATCCGAAGTACTGGCGCGGCGCCGCACTCCTCAAGCACTTCCTCGCCAACAGCAACGAGAACGGGCGCGGCAACTCGTCGTCCGATTTCGACGAACGCCAGTTCCACGAGTACTATGCGGCGCCGTTCCGCATGGCGTTCGAGGACGGCGGCGCACGCGCCCTGATGGCGTCGTACAACGCCTGGAACGGGACGCCGATGGGCGTGCACCCGGTGCTGCGCAGCCTCGTGATCGGGAAGTGGAACGCGGACGTGATCTCGAGCGACGGCGGCGCCATCGGCAATCTCGTGAAACTGTATAAACGGTATCCGGACCAGAAGGCGGCGGCTGTCGCGGGCCTGAAAGCCGGCATCAACCAGTACCTCGACAAATACCAGGACGAGCTGCGCGCGGCGCTGAAGGAGGGCACCATCACCGTGGCCGACCTGGACGACGCGCTCGCACGCAAGCTGCGCACGACGATCAAACTGGGCCTCATCGACCCCCCGGCCGGCAACCCGTATGCCGCGATCAAGGACGGTCCGGCCCCGTGGGACAGCGCGGCGCACAAGGCCGTGTCTCTGAAGATGGCGCTGGAATCCATCGTGCTGATGAAGAACGACAAGCACGCGCTGCCGCTCGCGAAGACGGGCATCAAGCGGATCGCCGTGATCGGTCCGCATGCGGACAGCGTGCACTGGGACTGGTATGGCGGCGTCGCGCCGTACACCGTCACGGTGCTGGCCGGCATCAAGGCGGCCGTGGGCCCGGACGTGACCGTCACGCATGCGGCCGACAACGCGAACGATGCGGCCGTGAAGGCGGCGCGCGACGCGGACGTGGCCATCGTCGTCGTCGGCAACGACCCGACCTGCGGTCCGAACATGGCGCACGAGTGGACCGACGCCGGCACGAAACCGTGCGCCGATCCGGGCGACGGCCGCGAAGGCCGCGACCGCGAGACCCTGGCGCTCGCGCAGGAAGGTCTAGTAAAACAGGTGCTGGCGGCGAATCCGCGCACGGTGATGGTGCTCGTGTCGAGCTTCCCGTACACGATCAACTGGGCGAAGGAGCACGTGCCCGCGATCGTGCAGATGGCGCACTCGTCGCAGGACCAGGGCACGGCGCTCGCGCAGGTGCTGTTCGGCGACTACAACCCGGGCGGCAAGCTCGTGGCCACGTGGCCGGCGGCGGAATCGCAGCTGCCGCCCATGATGGATTACGACATCCGCCACGGCCGCACCTACATGTATTTCAAGGGCCAGCCGCTGTTCCCGTTCGGGCACGGCCTGTCCTACACGACGTTCAGGTACGCGAAACTGCGCACGAGCGCGCCGGCGCTGGCGGCGGACGGCACGGTCAATGTCGACGTCGACGTGACGAACACGGGCAAAGTGGCGGGCGACAGCGTCGTCGAGCTGTACGCGGCCTGGCCCAGGTCGCAGGTGGAGCGGCCGCGCCAGGCGCTCGTCGGCTTCCAGCGCGTGAATGTCAAGCCGGGCGAGACGCGCACCGTGCGCATTCCGCTCGCGGCGCAGCGCCTCGCTTACTGGAACACGCAGGCGGGCCGCTTCGACGTCGAGGCCGTGCCCGTGAAGCTGATGGTGGGCGAATCGTCGGCCGATATCAAGCTGACGACGACGCTGCCCGTGAAGCGCTGACCAGCGCCAGGTAACGGCCCAGCCGCCAGCCCAGGCATAGCAAGGTCAGCGTGGGCGGCAGGCCCCACGGTTCCGGGATGACGGAGGCGTCGCACACGTACAGGCCGGACGTGGCCGTGGCCAGGTCGGCGTCCAGCGCCTGGCCGACGCGCACCGTGCCGCCGGGATGCGCGGCGAAGTGGTGGCTGGCGAAGATGTGGCGGGCGCCGGCCGCTTCCAGGATCCCGCGCGCGGTCGCGATGCCGGCGTCGAAGCGGCGCCGGTCTTCGGGGGCCAGCGTCTTGTCGACCCAGCGCGGGCCGACGTCGCCCCGGATGGCGTCGCGGATCTTGACCATGATCGTCAGCGTGCGGTCATGGGCGAGCAGCCGGTCGATCCGTCCGGCCTGCGCCGCGAACGCCTGGTACATGGGGCGGGGCAGGGTGAGGTCGGCCAGGCTGATGCCGGCGTCCGGGTCGTAATACCCCGCCGCCATCGGCACCTCGGCGCCGCCGCCTTCGATGCCGTCCACCGTGCCCATCACGGCCACGACGGGGTCGCTGAAGAACGGGACCGGACCTGCCAGCAGGCCGGACGATCGCAGGATGCGCGGACTGCCGATGCCGCCCGCCGCCAGCACGACGAGGCCCGCCCGGAACGTTTCGATCCGTCCGCCGACCCGCGCTTCCACGCCCACGGCGCGGCCTTCCTCCACCAGCACGCGCGTCACGTGCGCACCGGTGACGAGCCGCGCGTCGTGCGCGCAGGCGTCGTCGACCAGTTCCCGCGCCGACCATTTCGCACCGAACGGGCAGCCGTAGACGCAGCGCCAGCAGCCCGTGCGGCACGTCGCCGGGCGGATCATCTTGTCCAGCTTGCGCCACGCGAGGCCCTGCACGCGGGCGCCCGCCGCGATGCGGGCGGCCATCGGGCCGACGAGATCGTCCGGCAGCGGCGCCATCGGCAATTCCGCGCGCCAGGCGGCCAGCGCCGGCGCCAGGTCGATGCCGTGTCTTGCGAACATGGCGGCGGGCGGCGGCGCGGCGGTGGCGAAGTTGATGGTCGACGTGCCGCCGGTCGTCAGCGCGCGCACGAGCAGCGACAGGTCGCGGTGCAGGAACGCGCCCTTGCCGGGCACGGCGGCCATGCCGGCCATCTGCGCCAAGGTGCCCGCGAGCGGCGCCGCGCCGCCCGCTTCCAGCATCAGCACGCGAGCGCCAGACCGCGCGAGTTCGCGGGCGACGCTGGCGCCGCCGGGGCCGGTGCCGGCCACGATGGCATCGAAAAAAGTGGATCTGACGGACATGCGACATTGTACCGTGCACGTTCGTCCTTTATGTACTATCATAAGTTACATGAGAACCGACAGCAAACTTTCATCGATCCTGCACCTGTTGCTGCACATGGCCCACAGCGACCGTCCGCTGACGTCGGAAGCGCTGGCGGGCTTCCTGCACACGAATCCCGTGCTCGTGCGGCGCACGCTGGCGGGCCTGCGCGAACGCGGCTACGTGGCGTCGGAGAAGGGACATGGCGGCGGCTGGGTGGTGTCGGCCGACCTGCGCCGCGTGACCCTGCGCGACGTGTACGAGGCGGTCGGGTCGCCGACCGTGTTCGCGATCGGCAACCGGGTGGAGCAGCCCGGCTGTCTTGTGGAAAAGGTCGTCAACCAGTCGCTCGGCGATGCGCTCGCGGAGGCGGAAGCGCTGCTTCTCGCGCGCTTCGCGCAGGTCACGCTGGCGGAACTGTCCGAACGGTTCAATGCGCAATACCCCAAAGGAGCACATCATGCACATCCATCCGAATGATTCCGCATTCGACGTCATCGTCGTGGGCGGCAGCTACGCGGGCCTGTCCGCGGCCATGCAACTGGCGCGGGCGCGGCGGCGCGTACTCGTCATCGACGGCGGCCGGCGCCGCAACCGCCATGCCGACCGTTCGCACGGCTTCCTCACGCAGGACGGCACGGAAGCTGCGGCCATCGCCGCGCAGGGGCGTGCCCAGTTGCGCGCCTATCCCAACGTGGCGTGGGCGAACGACACGGCGGTGGCCGCGCATCCGGCCGGCGACGGCTTCGACGTCATGCTGCCGGACGGCGGCAGCGTGCACGGGCGCCGGCTCGTGCTTGCCACCGGCGTCGCCGACACCTTGCCGCCCGTGGATGGCCTGGAAGAGCGCTGGGGCACGAGCGTGTTCCATTGCCCGTACTGCCATGGCTACGAACTGGATGAAGGGGCCATCGGCGTGCTCGCGGCGGGGGAGTTGTCGCTGCACCAGGCGCTGATGCTGCCGGACTGGGGCAAGGTCACCTTGCTGCTGAACGGCGCGTTCGAACCGGTCCCGGATCAGGTGGCCGCGCTGGCCCGGCGCGGCGTGACCGTCGAGCGCACGCCGGTCGCGCGCATCGAGGGCCACGCGGACGTGGTGCTGCGGGACGGGCGCCGGCTGCCGCTGGCCGGACTGTTCGTCGCCACGCGCACGCACATCGCCAGTCCGCTGGCGCAGCAACTGGGCTGCGCGCTGGAAGACGGACCGATGGGGCGGTACGTGGCGACGGATGCGCAGAAGGCGAGCAGCGTGCCTGGCGTGTTCTGCTGCGGCGACATGGCGCGGCCTGCCGGCAACGTGGCGCTCGCGGTCGCGGACGGCGCGCTGGCGGGGATCGCGGCGCACCGGTCGCTGATTCCCGAACTGGCCATGCTGGCGTAATGCACCGATGCGTATCGATCTTGTCTCTTCCCATCAGCACGAATCGCTGGTCGACCTGTTGTGCGAGCTGTACCGCTACTATCACGAGGACGCGGAGGTCGCGCGCGCCGACGTGCGCGGCCATCTGCTGCAGAACCTGCTGGCGCCGGATTCGCCGCTGCGCCTCGTCGTGGCGGAAGACGCGTCAGGGACCGTCGTCGGGTTCGCGGCCGTCATGCTGCTGTATTCGCTCGTCGACCCGACGCCGGCGCACCGTCGCCAATGCATGATGAAGGAATTGTTCGTGCGCGCCGACAGCCGGGGCCGCGGCGTGGGCCGGGCCCTGATGGCGTGGATCGCGCGCGATGCGGCCGGGCAGGGGTGCGGCCGCATCGACTGGCACATGAAGGCGTCCAACGAGGCCGGTATCCGTTTCTATACCGGCCTCGGGGCGCAGCGGGTCGCGGACCGGCTGAGCTACCGGCTCGTGCTGCACCCCGCGGACGGTCAGGACGTCATGCGGTTCCAGCCCGACCGCACGGCTGCCTTCATGCGTTCCCACGTGGACGAGCCGCTGCTGCCGTAACGCGTGTCCCAGTCGCTGCGCAGGTCGGATTCGACGTCGTCCCAGTCGCGGCCCTGGTAGCGGGCGTCGCGCCGCATCTCGTTGCCGTAGCGGTAGGCCGGCGCGTAGTCGTCGTAGGTGCCGCCCAGGCTGGCGTAATTCGTCTGCCAGTCGTCGCGGTAATAGGTATCGTCGTCGAGCGCGCCGCCCTGCAGCGGCTGCACTTCCACTTCCGTGTGGCGCACCGTGTCCTGGATCTGTTGCTGGCGCTGGCTGACTTCCTTGCCGACGACGACTTCTTCCACGACGCGGGCGGATTTCTGCACGACGGCTTCCTCGGCCGTTTCACGCAGTTCGATCGTCTGGTCCTTGAGCGCGGCGACGTCGGCCGGGTTGATCGGCTGGTCGACGGGACGGCGCTCGACGCTGACGTGTTCCTCGCGCAGCGACACGGATTCGTTCACGGGCGTCTCGACCATGCGCGAGAACACGCGCACGCCGCCCCGTTCGACCTGGCGCTTGCCGACGCGGACCTCTTCCTGCACGACCGGGATGGCAGCCTTGCCCGTCGTCTGGTCGACGGCCGTGTCGCGCTGCAGCGAGTCGGAGCGCAAGGTCGAGTCGGACAGGCTGCCCGACAGGTTGCCGGCCTGCGTACCGGACTGCATCGATCCGGCCTGCAGCGTGGACGACGACTGCGGCTGGTAGGCGCTCGTGCCGAGCGAGGCTGCATTGCCCGACAGGTCGTGGCGCTCGTCGATGTCGACGGGGCCGAAGCGCTCGATCACGTCGGCGGCGCGTTCCACTTCCGGCTCCGACGTCGTGGTCAGCGTCAGCACGTGCTGGCCGCCCGTGACGGCGGTCGAATAGCGGGTGACGTGCTCGTCTTCGTCCGAACCGAACAGGTTGGCAAAGAAGTGCTTGATCGAGGCGCCCACGCCTTCCTCATGGACGGCGCCGGTGGTGGTGGTTCCGGTCATGGTCGTGTCCTGGCCCGTCAGGTCGGCGCTGGAGACATAGACGTTGTCGCGGGTGAAGCCGGATGCCAGCAGTTCGTCCATCGCGTTCTGGGCATCGCTGCGGTTGTCGAACACCGCTACGAGAGTATGTTGCATGATGCGTCCTCCGGTGAAATCACGTGGATGAGGTGTCGCCGTGCTCGTCGAAGCGTTCGACGCTGACCTGCTCGGACTTGAGCATGACGGTGTCGACGTGGTGTTCTTCGCGGCGGGTACGGGTGATGTGGAGCTCTTCCTTGATGCGCAGCCGCCGTTCGACGACCAGCACTTCCTCGAGGATCGGCACCACGAGCGTATCCCCTTCGTAGCGGGTCGCGGGCGCCTGGTCGAGCGGGACGATGCGGTCCACCGGCACGTGGTGGACCTCGACGTCGTCGCGCAGCAGGCGCTCGTCGATCCGGCAGGGATGCTCGGCGACGGTCTTGTGGATGCGTACGCCGCGACCCGTGTCGACGATCCGTTTCTCGACCCACGCCTCCTCATGGACGACGGGAACCCGCAAGAGCTCCTGTTTTTCCTGATCGGGTTTTGCTGAGTCAAGGGACACGGTCCGCCTCCGGGATCACGACGCTGGAGCGACCGAGATTACTCTATTGGCCACGGTTCCCGCGCACCGTTGCCTCCCCACAATCGAGACTGTAGGACGGGACGCCATGCGGTGTTACGGCCGGCGCAGCGCGGCGAGCACGTCCACCGGCACCTGCAGCGCCGTCCCGTGCCGCATGCGCCGCGCGGTGCCTTCGTCCGGGAAGTGCATCCGCGCCGTCACGTCTTCCCAGTGCACGAGGTCGCGCGAGCGCAGCGCGCCGTAGTGCTTCGTCGTGTAGGCGTCGTAGTACACGATGACGTCGTCGCCCACCTGCAGCGCCGTCGGCCCCTCGGTCCACAGGCCGGCTGGCGAGATCGGCGCGCCCAGCGGTTCGAACGGTCCCTGCAGGCCGGCCGCGCGCGCCAGTTGCAGGTATTTGCGGGGCGGATGGCGCGTCTCGTCCTTCACGAGCAGCCAGTCGCCGCGGTTCGTGCGGAGGAACGTGGCGTCGATGACGGAAAAGCCCGGATCGTAGAACAGGCGCGTGGGCGTGAACGTGACGAAGTCGCGCGTCGTCGTCGCGTAGATGCGGTGGTTGTACTTGTTGGCGCCCGCATCGTCGCCGGCCGCCTCGGATTCCGGGAAGCGGCCGGGGATCGTGGACGACCAGAAGATCAGGTATTCGCCGCGCTTGTCGTCCCACGCGATTTCCGGCGCCCAGGCGTTCAGGGTCGTCGGTTCGTGCGCCATCACGGGTAGTTCGCGTTGTGGCGACCAGTGGATGAGGTCAGGCGACGACGCGTAGCCGATGCCCGTCTCGTTCCAGCCGCTCGTCCACACCATGTGGTAGATGCCGTCGGGGCCGCGCACGATGCACGGGTCGCGCATCAGCTTCGCCTTGCCGACCGTGGGTGCCACGTAGCTGCGGCCGCCGTTCAGCGCTTCCCAGCGGTAGCCGTCGACGCTGCCGGCCAGGTGCAGGCCGTCCTGGCCGTTGTCGATGAAGTAGGCGAAGACGTAGGCGTCGTTGTTCGATGCAGGTGTGATGCCCACGCAGCCGCTCAGTGCGGCCAGGCCGAGGGTGGTGAGTACGGTGCGGCGTTTCATTTATGCTCCTCGTCGCCCAGCGGGCGTTGTGTTGTGTGATGTGGACTCGGCGGTACGGCGAATGCCGCGACCGGGTCGGGATGGGCTGGATCGAACGCGAAATCGTCGACGATGAAATCGGCCGCCGGCACGCGCGCCTGGCGCAGGCCCAGCACGACGGCCTTCGCCAGCTCGTAGCTGCCGTAGCTGTCGTGGTGCGTGTTGTCCAGCCGGCCCGGCGTGGGCTCCGCGAACGCGGCCTTCGAGCCTTCCGGACCCAGCGCTTCATAGAACGTCCGGCTCATCGCGTTCAGGTCGATGAACGGCACGTTCAGTTCCCGCGCGGACTGGCGCGCGGCCTCGGCGTAATCCTTCAGCGACGGGATCACGCGGCCGGCGGCGTCGAAGCCGCGCCGCTCCATCGGCGACACGATCACGGGCAGGCCGCCGTGCGCGCGGACGGCGTCCACGTGGGCCTTGATCTCCGCCTTGTACGTCGTGAACGGGCCGCCCTTGCCGTCATTGATCTGCTTCTGGTCGTTGTGGCCGAACTGCATGACGAGCGTGTCGCCCGGCTTCATGCCGCTGACGATCTTGTCCAGCCGGCGGCGTGCGAGCGAGTCGCGGTAGGTCTCGCCCGATTCGCCGTGGTTGGCGACGGCGATGCCGGGCCTGAAGAAGCGCGGCAGCATCTGGCCCCAGCTGTTGTAGGGCTCCGCCGGCTGGTCGCAGACGGTCGAATCGCCCAGCAGGTAGAGCGTCGGCACGTTCGCCGGCGCGATGGCGATCGTCCGCACGGCCGGATGCGCGCCATTGATTTCCAGGGTCAGGCGCGGGTCCCAGTTCCACGCTTCCTCGACCGTCTCGCGCGGGGCCTTCAGCTTCACTTCACCGCCCGTCGGGATCTTCGGCGTGCGCACGTTGACGGTGAACGTCCTGGTGACGGTCTCGCCCGGCTTTGTCGCCACGTTGTCGAGCATCAGGCGGCGCAGCTCGGATTTCACCGTCGTCGTGGCGGCGGCCTTGTCGTCGCCCAGCGTGACGGTCACCGTGTAATTCCCTTCCGGGAGATCGACGGAAAAATAAAAGGGATGGACGCCGTCCGGCCGGCCGCCCGGTTCCAGGCCGTAGCCGCGCGCGGTGCTGTAGACCGCGTCGACGGGCGCGTAGCCGGCCGGCGCCTTGCCCGGCCCGAAGGCGAATTGCCAGCCTTGCGCGGCCTGGCCATGGGCCGCGCAGGCGAATAAAAGCAGGGCGCTGGCGGCCCCGTGTATCGATGGGTTCATGGTCTTCCCTAGGGTTCGGTTCAGCGCTCGAACGCGCCCAGGTCCGGTGCCTTGCCGCGCCAGGGCAGGCCCACGTCGACGCCGCGGTCGATGACGGCGCTGGCGGCGGACGGGTGGAACATGGGCACGTCGGGCAGGCTGCCGTCCGGCTTGCGCGGCGCGTCCCAGCCGGTGGTCGCCACGCTGTCGAAGTCGGACGGCTTCAACGCAAGGTGCAGATCCCAGGAGTTGGCCGCGCTGTCCGCGCCTTTCACCTTCAGCGCCGCACCCGCCGGATAGGCGAGGTTGTTGCGCAGGGTGCCCAGGTAAACGGGGCCGCCATCCGGGGCCACGCCGAGCATATTGTAATCGATAACATTTCCAAAAGCCGTATTGCCGAAGAAGTCCAGCGCAATGGGATGATGGTTGGCATAAAAGCCCGACACCTTGTTGTCGAAGGCGACGGAAAAGCGCACAACGTGCTTCGCGGCGTCGGGGACGTAGCGCCCGCCGTAGCCGCCCGCCTTGATACCGTTGCCGTTGCCCGCCGCGAGCGGCGTGTGCGTGCCGGGCAGGTAGCCGTGCTGCCATGCCCACGAGTGTTCGATCGTCACGGGCGAGTACGCGTTGATCAGGTCGAAGCCGTCGTCCGTGTTCGCCCACGCGCGGCAGCCGCGGAACACGTTGCCCGGATGGCCCGCGCTCACGTGGGCGCCGAAGCCGTCCGCGCTCTGGCCCGCGCCGTTCGACGTGTACGGGTCGTAGTTGTGGTGCGAGTCGCTGTTCAGCACGAGGTTCCAGCCGCCGTCCTTGATGAACAGGCCCGGTCCCATATTGTGGTGCAGATCCAGCTGTTCGAACACGCCGTGGTTCGCGTCGATCCACACGCCCCACGATTCGTGGTTCAGGCGGTTGTCCGGCTGCTGCGGTGCGCCGGTGATTTCCAGGCCCTTCAAATGAATCCAGTCGGCGACGACCTCGATGCCCTTGACGCGGCAATCGTCCTTCATGCCCGAAAAATCGAACACCGGCGTCTCGCCGGGATACGCCCAGTAGCGGATCGGTTGCCCTTCGGTCCCGCTCCTGTCGAGGACGATGGCGGACACCGTCGCGCGGCGCGTCGCGCACGCGGTCGTCGCCTTCGTGTAGGCGTAGCGGCCGCCGCGGAAGTACACCGTGTCGCCCGGCTGCGCCATGGCCTGCGCGTGCGCGAACGATTGCCAGGGCGCGGCCAGCGTACCGGCCGCAGTGTCGCTGCCGGACGGCGCCACGTACCAGGTCGCGGCGGATGCGTGCCCGGCGACGAAGGCCGCGGCGATGACGAGGAATCGATGCATTCAGCTCTCCTGGGTGCGGGGCAGCGCGGCGCCGATCAGTGCGAGATTCTGGATGGCGGCCAGGCCCCACTGCGCCGTCTCGTTCGTGCTCGCCCACGGGACTTCGTCGACGGGATTCAGCACGTCCGGGCCCGCCACGCGGACCGTGCGGAACGGCCGCGGCTTGCCGTCGCCCTCGAATTCCTGCCACGCGCGCCGGGCCAACCGGGAATCCTTGCGCTTCCAGGCCGCGTACGCGGTCAAGCGCGAGTGGCCGACGTACAGTGCATGCGTGGCGCCGTGCGGCGCGCCCAGGCGCCGGCGCTGTTCGTCGACGGGCGCGTTGAACAGTTCGCAGTACTCGAGCCATGCCCGTTCGAAGGCCGCATCGCCCGTCAGGCGGATCAATTCGTCGAAGATCTCGACGGCGCCGAACACCGCGTTCAGGTGCAGTGCCTTGACGTCGCTGCCGATCATGTTGTGCAGGCGGCCCGTATCCGGCTCGTAGCCCATGCGGTCGCCGTTGAAGAAGCCGTGCGGCATGGCGGCGATGTCGCGCATGCCGGTGAGGATCTTGTCGCGGTAGCGGACACTCCCCGTGCGCTCCCATTCCGCCAGCCAGTTCGCCACGAGCGACGCCCAGTCCGTGCCGAAGCTGATCCGCGCCGGATAGGGCCCCTTGGGCGGCTGGTTCGCCAGCTTGCGCACCGGGTCGACGTCGTCCAGCCTGCGGTCCGCGTCCAGCACTGCGCGCATGATGTCGCCGACGCGCTCGTCGCCCGTCAGGTAGTAATAGAAGCGGCGGTAGACGGCCGTGCTGATGCGCACCTGCTTGGCGCTGCAGCCCCAGTGCTGCACGTTGTGGCGCGAGCCGAGGCCCGCGAAACGCCCAAGGTGGTACGTATCGACCTCGCTCGTGTGCCGCACCATCGCTTCGCCCATGCGGAAGATGTCGGCGCGGCCCGTGCGCAGGAAGCTGTACCAGAGCCACAGGTCGGGCGACAGTTCCGAATTGTCCCACGCGAAGCCGCCCACGTCGTAGCGCCAGTCGTGGCGGTCGGCATCGTAGGTGTGGCGGACGTCGCCGTAATCCCAGAAGCCGTACCAGCGGCGCTGCTCGACCTCCTTGCGGTAAAAATCGAAGCGCGCGTCCAGCTGGTTTTCGATGGCCGCGCGGGCCGGCGTGCTGCGGTCCGGCAGCGACCACAGGGCGCCGAAGACTTGCGTCGCGAGGATGTGCGCGGGCGCGGGCACGAGTTGCGGCGGCGCCTGCACGGCCTGCGCGATCTCGACGAGGCGTGCGCGCGGCGGCGTCGCGTCGAGCGCCCACAGCGTGATCTCGCTGCTGCGCGCGACGCCGGCCGGGGTGCCGAAACCCTTCTCGTAATCCTCGTACGTGATCTCGAGGCCCTGCAGCTCCTCGGCATGCGTGTCCATGCCCATGCCGTCGTGGTAGAAACGCAGGTCCATCGCGGGGGCGTCCGGGGACCACATCCAGACGGTGGCGCGCGCCGTGTCCGTGTGCGCGTCGCGGATGTCCAGTTGCGTCGGGTGGCGCTGCCAGAAGTCGCGCAGGCCGAACGCGACGCCGCCCGACACGCCGCCCACGTAGCCGCAGCCGGGCGCGCGCCGGCCCCAGGCCGCGTCGATCCAGCCGCAGCCGGCCTTCGTGCGCTTGCGGATGCGGAAGCTGTCGGCCGACAGCTGCGACAGCGAGACGTCGCCCCACGCCGGGACGAGGTGCAGCAGCGGTGCGACCTTGTCCGCCACGGGCGGGCAGCGCTCGCCCGCCAGCTGCGCGCGCCGCACGCCGGCGCCCGGGTCGCGCCGCAGGCCGGTCAGGTTGCGCACGCCTTCCGCCCACAGGCCGCCGTTCTCGCCCGCGAAGCGCACGTGGCGGTCGTGCAGCGCATCGCGCAGCGGCACGTCGAACGTGATGCCGACGCCGCGGATGAAGTCGTTGTACTCGTCGCCGTCGAATACGAAGGTGTGCATGATGCGGACCGACTCCGCGCCCGCGTACAGGTACAGACGGACGGTGAACGGGAGCCAGGCGCGGTCCTTGTGGCGATGCCTGCCTTCCAGCTTCAGCACGCTGCGCACCGGGCCGTCCTGCTCCAGCGTCACCTTCTCGACTTCGCTCACGAATTCGGTGCGGCGCGCGCTGCCTTCCGGCTGGTCGTCGCACAGCGCGACGAGGCGGACGTTGCGGGCGATGTCGCGGCCGGCGCGGCGGATGGCCGTCGCGATCACGGGGCCGCGTGACGGCACGGTGCATGCGACGACGCCCGTCTCGGCCACGAATCCGTCGGCCGTGCGCCGCACGGTGACGGCGCTGCCGGTGTGGACGCGCGGCGAGCCCGGACGCACGCGCAGGGCGGCGTCGGGACGCGTGCCTGCGCCGAGCGCGTGAGCCGTCCATTTCAGCGAGCCGTCCGGCCAGTAGGCGAGCGGCCAGCTTTGCGCGGGCACGTCGCCCGACGCGCCGTCGATGACGAACGTCTGGTCCCTGCGGATGGCGCCGCGCGGCCACGGCACGCCGAACGTCGTGCCGGCGCTGAAGGCCGGTGCGCCTTCCAGCCAGGCCAGCGCCGCGCCGTCGGGGGGCCGCGCCGGCGTGGCCGCCGCCCGCGCCGGTCCGCCCAGCGGCAGCGCCGCGGCCAGCGACGAGACCCGGAAGAAGTCGCGCCGGTCCATCAGCGCGCCGACAGGCTGACGCGCACCGGCGCGGCCACGCGCGCCGCCTCGTCCGTCACGGTGCGCTGCCATTGCTCGCGCGACGTGATCGCGCCCGCGCGCGTCCACGCGGCGCCCACGTAGTAGCGCAGCGGCTGGCCGGACGTGGCCGGCGCCAGCATGAACGCGTTGCGCGCATCCGCGCCGAAGGCGGGATTGCCGGCCGAGGGCACGATCACGGCCACGCCGAAGTCGCCGCTGTTCTTTTGCGCGACCCATTGGACGAGGGCTTTCGCCTTCGCGTCTTCCGTGAACGACGACTTGCCGTCCTCGTCCTTGTCGGCGGGATTCCTGTTCAGGCCCACGGCGGCCTGCAGCGTCTTGGCGCCCGGGAACGTGAACGTGCTGTCGATGCGGTCGAAGTAGCGGCCGGCGTCCACGGTGAAGCGCTTGACTTCGGACACCTTCGTGCCGCCCGCATCCCAGCCGTCGTAGGTCAGCTCGAAGATCGCGCGCACGGGGCCGTTGGCGAGCACCTTCCAGTGCGTGAAGTTGATGCCCGACCAGAGCTTGCCGCCGGCCCAGATGCCCGTGCCGCCGGCGCCCAGCGTCGTGCCGACGTTGTACATGTCGATGCCTTCGCCCTCGTCATGGTGGTAGTGGTCGTGGCCGATGTTGTACCAGCGGTCGACGATCGGATACGGCACCCGCTTGAACCAGATGTCGAGGCCGCTCGTCCTGAGGACTTCCTTGTCCGAGCCGGCGGGCGCCGGGGCGGCGAGGGCGGGGCCGTAGGTGCGGTGCGCGACCTTGTCGTTTTCCCACGCGAAGTCGTCCAGGCGCTCCGGCACGATGCGGGCCCACACCCTGGTGGGGAACGGCGGCACGACCGCATCCGTTTTTTCGACGGTGAAGGTGGCGCTCTTTTCGCCCGGCGCGAAATCGTGCTGGAACAGCAGCTCGCCGTACGCGACGCCGTTCTTCTGCGGGTCCTTGGCTTCGGGGGCCACGTTCGTCACCTGGTGCGGCAGCACGCGGCCGGCCGCGTCCTTCACGACGATGTGCTGGATGCCCGCGTGCGGCAGCGCGTCGTTGACGCTCTTCCACGGGATGGCGATGGTTTCCGCCGGCCGGGCGATGGCGAGATCGTGGGTGACGGTGACCGCCAGGCGGTCGGCGGCGTGGGCGGACGTGAAGGCGGCGAGGGCGAACAGCGGCAGGGAGAGTTTCATCGTTGGGAGGCGGCGTAGTGGGTATGCCCGTCGAGTATCGATTCGCCGCCTCCCGGGTGTCAACTTACGGGCGGCCGCGGCCGCCATTCAATCAGCGCGTTGAGCGATGGTCTTTACATCCATGACCCGCAAAGCCAGTGTTTTGGCTCGCAAGGACAAGGCGCGGGGCCGTGGAATGCGCAGGCTTTCAATTACTCTAATGGTGCTTGACGTTCATGCAACGTGAACGGAGGCAGAGGAGACACCTATATAGGTCGGAAAGACCGGAAGGGCAAACATGAGAGACAAGTACAAGCTCGTAGGGCCGATCTACGACTGGCTCAGTGCGTTCTACAGCGGCAAGTCGATCCACCGCTGCAAGGTCGCCATGCTGGACAAGCTGCGTCCGGGCGACAGGGTGCTGTTCGCCGGCGTCGGCCATGGCCGCGACGCGGTGCACGCCGCGCGGCTCGGTGCCGAGGTCACGGTGGTCGACCTGTCGGCCACCATGCTGAAGAAATTCCAGTCCAATCTCGAACGCGAAGGCATCGTCGACGTGCGCATCCGCCAGGTGCACAGCGACATCATGCTGGTCGAGGAGTTCGAACAGTACGACATGGTCGTCGCGAACTTCTTCCTGAACGTGTTCGAGCAGGACATGATGCTGCGCGTGCTCGCGCACCTGATCCGCCTGGGCCGCCCGGGCGCCCACATCGTCGTCGGCGATTTCTCGTTCCCGACCGGGAACGTGTTCAGCCGCGTGTTCAAGACCCTGTACTGGTACGGGGCCGTCGGCTTCTTCTGGCTATTCGCCGGGAACGCCTTCCACAACATCTACAACTATCCGGAGTGGATGAAGAAGTTCGGCCTGCAGGTCAGCGAACAGAAGCACTACAAGCTGCTGCTGCTCGACTGCTACTGGTCGGTCCTCGGGCGCAAGCCGGCCTGAGACCTTCCCGCAGTGCCTGCAATCCAACCGGAGCCCCCATGAGCCAACACGCTGTCGCGCTGGAGCGGCGCATCGCCGCCGACCTGTCGCATCACGATACCGCCAGGCGCGCCGCCGTCCTGCGGCAATACGGCGGCCATGCGCTGTCGTTCTGCACCATGCAGCCGGGGATGTCGTATTTCGAAGTGCCCGGCGTCGGCTACATCGCCTTCGCGAAACACTGGGGCATGCGCTTCGCGCTGGGCGAGCCCGTGTGCCCGCCGCACCTGCGCGATGCGATGCTCGACGCCTTCCTCGACCGCTATCCCGACGCCGTCTTCGTCCAGGTGGGCAAGGGCGTCGTCGACCACCTGCATGCCCGCCACGGCTACTACGGCACGCAGTTCGGGAGCGAGTCGCGCCTGGATCTCGCCTCGTTCTCGCTGCGCGGCGCGCGCAAGCAGGTCATCCGCACCGCGATCAACGCCGCCCGCGCGGACGGCATCGAGATCCGCGAGGGCGGCTTCGACCACGACGTGCGCCGCATCTCGGACGCGTGGATCCGCACGCGCCGCTGCAAGAACAACGAGATCCGCTTCCTGATCCGCCCGATGATCGTCGACTACCGCGAAGGCACGCGCTATTTCTACGCGTATCGCGGCGGCGAGGCCGTCGGCTTCGTGTTCTTCGATCCGCTGTACCGCGACGGCCGCCTGGCCGGCTACGTACCGAACATCTCGCGCTCGTCCGCCAACTTCCGCCAGGGCCTGTGGTATGCGCTGATGGCCTACGCGATCGCGCGCTTCCAGGAAGAAGGCGTGCCATGCGTGGACCTGGGCCTGACGCCGCTAATGCTGGCGGACGGGATCGAGCCGCAGGAATCGCGCCTGCTGCGCGCGACCTTGTCCGTGATCCGCGAGCGGATGGACTTCCTCTACAACTTCAAGGGGCTGGAATTCGCCAAGTCGCGCTTCCAGGGGCAGGTCGAGAAGACCTATTGCTGCCACCGGAGCGCGCTGCCGGCCCTCGCCATGACGGCCATGTTCCGCCTGACGCGGATCATCTAGGCCAGGGAGACGACAATGAACACAACCATCGACGGATTGCCCGACGTGCGCGAGGCCTTCGCCGGCAAGCGCGTCCTGCTCACGGGCGCGACGGGCTTCGTCGCGAAGGTCCTGCTGGAAAAGCTGATCCGCACCGTGCCCGACATCGGGCGCATCGTCCTCTTGATCCGCGCCGGCACCCACGGCGACGCCCGCGCGCGCTTCGAACGCGAGGTTGCGGCGTCCTCTGTCTTCGACCACCTGCGCGCCGTGCGTCCCGCCTGGCTGGAGCGCTTCCTCGCCGAGCGCGTGGACTGCGTGACGGGCGAGATCACGGCACCGGACTTCGGCCTGGTCCCCGCGCGCTTCGCCGAACTGGCGCGCGGCGTGGACGTGGTCGTGAACGCGGCCGCCAGCGTCGACTTCCGCGAACCGCTCGACGAGGCGCTGGCCATCAACACGCTGAGCCTGCGCCACGTGACCGCGTTCGCGCGCGTGGCGAACGCGCCGCTCGTGCACGTGTCGACGTGCTATGTGAACGGCTACAACCGCGGCGAGATGCGCGAGCAGGTCGCGGCGCCGGCGGGCAGCATGCGCGACGCCATCCCGCGCCATCGCGAGGGCTGGTACGACGTCGACGCGCTCATCGCCTCCCTGCAGCGCAAGATCGAGCGGGTGCGCGCGAAGGCCGGCGGCGCGGATGCGGAACGGCTGCGCCGGCGCCTGACGGACCTCGGGATCCGCGAGGCCCAGCGCCACGGCTGGAACGACACCTACACGTTCACCAAGTGGCTCGGCGAGCAGGTCGCGCTGCGCGCCATGCACGGCCGCACACTGACGATCGTGCGCCCGTCCATCATCGAAAGCACGCTGCGCGAACCGGCGCCCGGCTGGATCGAGGGCGTGAAGGTGGCGGACGCCGTCATCCTCGCCTATGCGCGCGGCAAGACGAGCTTTTTCCCCGCGCGCCGGGAAGGCATCATCGACGTCATCCCCGTCGATCTCGTAGCGAACGCCATCGTGCTGGCGGGCGCCGAAGCGCTGTCCGGCGGGCCGGGCCGGCGCATCTACCAGTGCTGCAGCGGCTCGACGAATCCGCTCGCGCTGGGCGAGTTGATCCGGCTGCTGCAGACGGAGTCGAAGCGCAACTGGCGCAGGTACGACCGCTTGTTCCACGCCGAGCCGAAGCACGACTTCCGCACGGTCGGAGAGGGCACGTTCCGTTTCGTGATGGGGGCGGTCGGCATCGGCGCCGTCGCGTGGAACGGCCTGCGCCGCCTCGTGGGCGCGCCCGGCGCGACGCGCGCGCTGGAAAAGCTGCGCACCACGCGCCTGCTGGCGCTGACGTTCGCCTTCTATGCGCACCCGCGCTACCGCTTCCACAACGCCGGCCTGCTGGCGCTGGCCGCGCGCTTCGGGGAGGAGGCGCGGCGCCTGTATCCGGTGGATGCGCGCCTGGTCGACTGGGAAGACTACCTGTGCCGCATCCACATGGCGGGGCTGAACCGCTATGCGCTGCGGCGGCGGGATGCGGTGCCGGACGAGCCGACTGCGGCTGCGGCTGCGACCGCGCCGGTGGAAGGCGGCGCGCAATCCCTGGCAGCCCCGGCCGCGGTCTCGCACTGACGGACAGTGCGGCAAGCCGGACTGGCTTGTCCAAGTATTATGCAACTAACCGACATGTGGCACGACCACCCCGACAACCCCGCCACCAGCCCGCCGGAGGGGGCCGGCGCCATGCAGCGTAAATATGGCGCCGCGTCGGACATGACTGCGCTATGATGTTTGCCCAATGGACGCAACACGCAAGCGCGCCCAGCCGGTTCTCTGGAGATGGTCGTGAACCTTTCGCCTTTACCCCTCGCGGTATTCGTCGTCGGCGCGGCAGGGACGATCACGAGCTGGAACCGCGCGTGCGAGAAGCTGGCGGGTTATGCCGCCGCCGACATCCGCAACTGCAGCCTCGACAAGATCATCGCCTTCGACGATGCCGCCGCCGTGTCGTCGGTCGGCGAGCGCGTCAACGAGGATTCCACGGGCGAACTGATCTGCGCGGACGGCCACCGGGTGCCTGTGAGGGTGACGGTGGCCCCGCAGTCGCTCGATCCCGACCAGCCCGGCGGCTACAGCGTCATCGTCGTGCCGCGCGCCGGCCTGGCGCCGACCCGGTACGCCCTGATCCAGGACTTGCCGATCGCCGACATTCTCGAGGAATTGCCGTGCGTGTTCTACGTCATCGACCAGAGCGGGCACCTGCTGTTGTGGAACCACCAGCTGGAAGAGGCTCTGGAGATGGCGAGCGAGGAGTTACCGACGCTTAACGTCAAGAACTTTTTCGACGAGCGGGACCAGGCGACGATCGTACAAAAGATCCTGGACGCCTTCGAAGGCGGCGGGTCGTACCACGAAGCCGAGCTCGTGGGGAAGCATGGCAAGCGTACGACTTTCCTGTTCCATTGCTCGCGCGCGAGCCTCGGCAGCCTGCCGGTCGTGTTCGGCACCGGCCTGGACATCACGGCGCGCAAGGAAGCCGAGCGCGGCCTGCGCGTGCGCGAGCGGGCCATGTACGCGAGCGTGAACGCGATCCTGATCACGTGCTGCGCGGACGGCGCCGACAACGTGATCGAGTACGTCAATCCCGCGTTCGAGCAGATCACGGGTTATACGCTGGCCGAGGTGAAGGGCCGTAATCCCCGTTTCATGCGCGCGGACGACTGCGACGTGCACGAGCAGAAGCGCATCCGCGACGCGATCGCGTGCCGCCAGAGCGTACGCGCCGTCCTGCGCAACCGGCGCAAGAACGGCGAGATCTTCTGGAACGACCTGCGCATCGACCCCGTCGCCAGCATGGAGGGCGACGTGACGCACTTCGTCGGCGTGATCAACGACATCACGGAAGCCCGCCATTACGAGCGCCGGCTGCAGCACCTGGCCCACCACGACGCGCTGACCGGCCTCGCCAACCGCACGCTGCTGCTGGAACGCCTCAAGGCGGCGATCGACGCCGCGGCCGGGCATCGCCGGCAGGGGGCGCTCGCCTTCCTGGACCTCGACAACTTCAAGCACATCAACGACACGTTCGGCCACGATGCCGGCGACGCCGTCCTGCGCGAGATCGCCGCCCGCCTGCGCGACAGCATGCGCGAGGAGGACACGGTGGCGCGCCTGGGCGGCGACGAATTCGTCCTCGTGATCGCCGAGCAGCCCGACGTGACCCAGCTGGCCTGTCTCGTCGAACGGGTGCGCCAGAGCGTGTCGGCACCGATCGTCGTCGAGGGCAAGGAGATCCTGCCCGGCACGAGCATCGGCGTCAGCCTGTTCCCGCAGGACGGCCGGACGGTCGACCAGGTCATGCGCGCCGCCGACGCCGCGATGTACCACGCCAAGACGCTGGGCCGCAACAACGTGCAGTTCTATTCGGAGGAATTGAACCAGGTCGTGCACCAGCACCTGTTGCTGGAAGCGAGCCTGAGCCGCGCGATCCGCGAACGCGAGCTGGTGCTCGGCTACCAGCCCAAGGTCGATCTCCGCACTGGCAAGGTCGTGGGCGCCGAGGCGCTCGTGCGCTGGCAGCATCCGGTCGACGGCATCATCGCGCCCGATGTGTTCATCCCCGTCGCGGAACAGACGGGCCTGATCGTACCGCTGGGCGACTGGGTGCTCGACGAGGCCTGCGCCACGCTGCGCACGCTTGCCGCCGTGGGCATCGAGGATTTCGTCATCGCGGTGAACCTGTCCGCGCGCCAGCTCCGCCAGCGCCGCTTCGTGAACCGGCTGGCGGATACGCTGGCGCGGCACGGCGTCCCCGCGCATCGCCTGGAGCTGGAAGTGACGGAGAGCCAGTTGATGGACCATCCGGAAGAGGCGCGCGACGCGCTGGCCCAGTTGAAGCTGCTTGGCGTGCGGCTGTCGATCGACGATTTCGGGACAGGCTATTCGAGCCTCAGCCACCTGCAGAAATTCCCCGTCGACTGCATCAAGATCGACCGGTCGTTCCTCGGCGGTACCGCGGGGCCGGACGAAGGCCATGAAGTCATCACGCGTGCCATCATCGCGCTCGGCCACAACCTCAAGCTGCAGGTGATCGCGGAAGGCGTCGAGACGATCGAGCAGCTGACGTTCCTGCGCGACCACGACTGCGACCAGATGCAGGGCTATTATTTCAGTCCGGCGCTGGCGCAGGACCGGCTGCAGGACATGCTGCGGCGCGACGCCCGCCTGCCCATGTAGATGACGATGGCGAGGAGAGGAGTGATGAAGACGACGATCGTCGACGCCGTGCGCACGGACGTGCGCCGGGTGCTGCTGGCCACGCTGGCCGTGCTGCTCGCGCCGGCCGTGGCGATGCGGTTTACGGACGAGGTGAACTGGGGCCCCGGCGATTTCCTCGCCGGCGGCGCCTTGCTGGCCGGGACGGGCCTGGCCTATGTGCTGGCGAAGCGGCGCATCGCCGGCCGGCCGGGCCGCCTGCTGCCTGGCGGCCTGCTTGCGCTCGGGCTGCTGCTCGTGTGGACCGAACTCGCGGTGGGCATTGTTCACTGATCAGGCGTATTCGCCCGTGTGCAGGACCGCGTACGTGTGGCGCCCCGCTTCCTTGGCGGTGTACAGCGCGCGGTCGGCGGTCTCCATCAGCGCGCGCGGGTCGACGCTGCCGCCGGACGCGAGGCCGATGCCGATCGTCGTGCCCACGTTCAGCGTGCGGCCGGCCAGCGCGAACGGTTCCGCGACGGCGTCCAGGATCTTGCGCGCGACGCGTTCGACGTCCGCTTCGCTGCGCACGTCGTGCAGCAGCACGGTGAATTCGTCGCCGGCCAGGCGCGCCACGAGGTCGGTCGAGCGCACGCTGGCACGCAGCCGGCGCGCGAATTCCACGAGGACGTCGTCGCCGGTCGCGTGGCCGTAGCGGTCGTTGATCTGCTTGAAGAAGTCCACGTCCAGGTACAGCAGCGCGCAATCGCGGTCGCCCTGGCGCGAACGGTTGGCGGCGCCTTCCAGCGCCTGCTCGAAGCGGCGCCGGTTCGGCAGCTGCGTGAGCGGGTCCGTGTGCGCCAGCGCGTGCAGGCTGCGCTCGTGCATGCGCGAGGCGGTGGCGTCCGTCGTCAGGATGTACACGCCCGCCACGCGGCCGTCGCGTACCTGCGGCAGGAACGTCGAGTGGGCGATGCGCGTATGGTTCTTGCGCACGATCTCGTGTTCGCACTGCGACGCGTTGCCGAGCCAGGCCTGTTCCAGCGCCCTGGCCTGCGGCGCGTAGAAGGCCGGGCCGAACGCTTCCTCGACGGTGAGACCGAGGATCTGCTCCGGCGGCACGCCCAGCCACGACGCGTGCACCGCGTTCGCGAAGACGTAGCGGCGGTCGGCGTCCAGGTGAGCGATCAGCACCGGCACGTTGTCGGTGATGGTGCGCAGCCGTTCCTCGCTCTCGGCCTGGCGCAGTTCGGAGAGCTTGCGGGCGGTCATGTCGAACGCCATCGCGTAATAGCCGTCCGGCGTGCCGTCGAGTGCGCGCTGCGGCACGAACACGCACTGGTAGTACAGCTGGCGTCCGTTCACCTCGATGACGTCCTCGAACGCGCTGCGTTCGCCGCCGTGTACGCGGCGCAGGTGCGGTTCGATCTTGGCGTATTCCTGTGGCGAATAGGCGTCGCGCACGTCATGGCCGATCAGGGCCTCGGCCGGCTTGCCGTAGAACTGGATGGCGCGGCCGTTCAGGAACACGAACTTGCCGGCCGCGTTCACCTTGCCGATCAGCGCCGGGAGGTTTTCCGTGACGGCGCGCAGCCGGCGTTCGCTCGCCTCGAGCTGTTCGCGGGCGGTGTTTCGCTCCGTGATGTCGGTCATCGCCACGACGGCGCCCAGCATCCGGCCGTTTGCGCTCTTCAGTGGGCGGCCGCTGGCCAGCAGCGTGGCGGCCGTGCGGCCCGGCGGCGCGATGGCCATCGCCTGTTCGCGTACGACTTCGCCGCGCAGCACGCGGGCAAGCGGCACTTCGTCCGGTGCCAGCGGAGTATGGCCGTCCGCTTCGAACAGGGCGTAATGCGTCGGCCAGTCGGCCGTCTTGACGCAAGCGCGGTCGAGACCGTGCAACTTGCGGGCCTTCTTGTTGAACAGGGTGAGGTTGCCCTCGGCGTCGCAGGCGACGACGGCGACGTCGATCGATTCGAGCACGGCATCCAGCAATTCCTGCTTTTCCTCGAGTTGCTGGCGCGTGCGGTTGCGTTCCGAGACGTCGTCGATGAACGCGCCGATGCAGCGCCGGCCCTGCCATTCATAGGCCCCCACTTTCATTTCCACCGCGATGCGGCGGCCGCTCGCGGTCAGCGCCGGCAGTTCGACCTGCCTGTCGACGATCGTGCTGGACCCCGTCTGCGCGAAGCGGCGCATGCCGGCAACGTGCGCGTCGCGCAGTTCTTCCGGCACGATCAGGTCCGCCAGCGGACGGCCGACGGCGTCGCTACGGCTCCAGCCGAAGATCCGTTCGGCGGCCGGGTTCCATTCCGTGATCCTGCCCTCGGGATCGGCGCCGACGAAGGCGCTGTAGGACGTCGCGACGATCGTGCGGTTCCAGCTTTCGGCGTCGCGCAGCGAGGTCTCGGCAGCCTTGCGCTGTGCGGCTTCCGCGGACAATTCCACGAGCCGGGCTTCCAGTTCCGCCGTGCGTTGGGCGACGCGCTGCTCCAGTTCCGCGTTGAGCGACTTGAGGGCCTGGTCGGCCATCACGCGCGCCGTCGTGACGCGGGCCTGGTTCAGTTCCACCTCGACGAGGTCGGCCAGGTCGCGCAGGCACTGGCGCTGCCGGTCGTCGAAGCGGCGCGGGTTGCGGTCGATGATGCACAGCGTGCCCACCGCCTGGCCGTCGCAGTACAGCGGCTGGCCCGCGTAGAAGCGGATGTGCGGTTCGCCCTTGACGAGGGGGCTGTCGGCGAAACGCGGGTCCGCGGCCGCATCCTCGACGACCAGCATCTCGCGCTGCGCCACGGCGTGGGCGCAGATCGCATGGGCGCGGGGCGTCTGCTCGACGTCCAGGCCGCAGCGCGACTTGAACCACTGGCGCTTGTCGTCCACCAGCGTGATGAGCGCGATGGGCACGCCGAAGGTCATCGCGGCCAGGCGTGTAAAACGGTCGAAGCGGGGCTCCGGCCGGGTATCCAGCAGGTCGAGCGCGGTCAGTGCCGCGAGGCGAGAAGTTTCCGAGATCGTCGTGGTCATCAGCATGGGCCGTCCGGGTGGGTGAACGGCGGCGAGGCAGGGGCCGCAAGGGAGGACGCCGCCGGGTGCTGGGGCGTGAGTCCGCAAGGAATGGTAACACTAAATTCCTCACGGAAAGTTTCACTTTTGTGGAATGTGGCGCTGCGGCGACGTTGCAGTTCACATATTGACCCGGCGCCGGCATGGTAAAGTGGAACCCCGCATTCCCTCCCTGGCAAAGGAAGCACCACCATGGCGCCGATCGATCTCACCGGCTATGACCTCGCCGAACTGAAAGGTTTACTTTTCGATATCGAACAGGAGATCGGGCGCCGCGCCCGCGACGAACGCGACCGGGCGCGCGCGCGCATCCACGCGCTCGCGGCAGACGCGGGCATCCCGCTCGACGCGCTCGTCGGGAAAGGGGCGCCGCGCTACCGCAACCCGGCCGACAGCGGCCAGACGTGGACGGGCCGCGGGCGCCAGCCCCGCTGGATCGCGGAGGCGCTGGCCAGCGGGCGCTCGCTGGACGATTTCAAGATCTGAGCATCGGCGACGTATAGGCCGGATCGTGGGCAAAGGGCAGCGGCCGCCCGTCGCGCAGGGCGGCCAGGACCGCCGCGAAGTCGGTCCGGCAGCGGAAGCCCAGGTCGCGTTCGATCGCGGCCGCGTCGTACACCCGGCCGATGGTGGCCGGCAGCGCCCAGCCCCGGTCCGCGTAAAGCCGGGGCGCGTCGGGGAAGTAGCCGGCGATCACCGCCGGTGCATCCGTCCTGAGCCGGGCCGCGTCGGCCCGGCCGAAGGGCGGCGGCGCGGACACGACGTACAGGCCGAAGCCGATGGCCGGCGCCTTGTCGAGCGCGGCCAGGTGCGCCAGCGCGCAGTCCTCGACGGTCAGGCGCCGGTGCAGGAATTCGTTGGCCTTCATGTTTTCGCCGTGTAGGTGGTCGTGCGTGTCGTCCTCTTCCGGGAAAAAGCGCGCCGTCCGCAGCACGATCACGGGCAGGCCGTGGTCCGCGTGGAACAGGCGCGCCAGCTCCTCGGCCGTGCGCTTCGTCACGCCGTAGATGTTGCGGGGCTGGAGCGGTCCGCTCGTTTCGTCCAGCCAGGCGGCGGCGGGCGCCGTCTCGTCGCGGATGGCCTGCGTGATCATCAGCGACGTGGTCGAGGTGAACACGAACCGGCTGGCGCCGTATTCCACCGCCGCCTCCAGCAGGTTGAGCGTCCCGGTGACGTTCACGTCGACGAACGCCTGGCGGGGATGGCGCGCGATGTCGGGCTTGTGCAGCGCGGCCGCGTGGATCACGCCGTCGAAGCGGTAGTCGGCGAACAGGCGCCGGACCAGGACCGCGTCGGCGACGCTGCCGACCACGTCGGTGTGCGGTCCGGGCGCCACGTCGAGGCCGACGGGGTCGTGCCCGGCCTGCCGCAGCAGGGGAGAGAGAAACCGGCCGAGCCAGCCGGAGGAACCGGTCAAAAGAATTCGCATATCGGGTGTGGCGATGTCGATTTGGTGGAATGCCGTTCGTCGTCAGGGTGCAGGCCCCTTTTTCTGACCAACATTATGACAAGAGGACATCATGAACAAGCAAATCATCTTCAATCTGCCGGTGCAGGACCTGGAACGTTCGAAGGCGTTCTTCACGAAGCTCGGTTTTTCCATCAACCCGCGCTTCAGCAACGAGAACGCGCTGTTCATGAACGTCGTGGACGACACCCTGCACGTCATGTTGATGACGCAAGCCTTCTTCGAATCGCTGATCAACAAGCCCGCCGTGCAGGCGCGCGAGGCCAACGAGGTGATCATCTGCCTGAGCTGCGAAAGCCGGGAAGAGGTCGACAGCCTGATCGCGAGGGCCACGGCGGCGGGTGCCCGGATTCCGCACCCGCCCGAGGATCACGGTTTCATGTACGACCAGGGGTTCGAGGACCTCGACGGCCACCTGTGGAACCTCGTCTGGACGGCGCCGCAGGCGTAATGCACTAGAAGCGGCTGGTCAGCATCAGGTTCACGCTGCGCGGGCTGCCGGGTGCGTGCAGCGACTGCGTCCCGTCGTGCCACACGTAGTCGTAGTAGCGGTCCGCGAGATTGCGCACCTGGAGTTCCACGTCCAGGTTGTTCCCGATCCGGTACGCGGCCGACACGTTCGCGACCGCGTAGGCGCCGAACTTGCCGGTCGTGTTGGTGCGGTCCAGGTAATAGCTGCCCTGGCCATTGATCGATCCGGACAGGCGCAGCACGTCGCTCACGTCGTAGTCCGCTCCCAGGTTGTACAGCAGGTGCGGCGTGTGGTCGATCTCGTTGCCCTGCGTGGAGACCGACGCGGCGTCGGCCTTGACGATGCGTGCGCGCTGCACGGCGGCGCCCAGCCAGAAGCCCAGGCGCGAGGTGGGCCGCACGTTCAGTTGCAGGTCCACGCCGCGGCGCCGCGTTTCGCCGATGTTCTCGGCGTCGTTGGCCGGATCGTTCATCTTGCGCCGGGCTTCGTTGGACGCATACTGCTGCCACACCGCGAGCCGGCCTTCGACGCCCGCCACGGGACGGAACTTGACGCCGGCCTCCCAGCCATCGTTGATCGAGGGCGACAGGTCGCTCGTCTGGTTGACTTTATAGGTGGCGGTGCCGATACCGATCTGGAACGTGCGGCCGAAGTTCCCGTAGACGGCATAGCCGTCGTCGACCTGGTACACCGCGGACAGTTTCGGCTGGCGAATCAGGCCATAGTCGTTGATGCCGTAGACGCGGCCGTTCAGCAGGTTCGTATAGCTGCCGGTCAGCCGGTCGACGCGCAGCGCCGGGGTGATGGTCAGCGCCGCCACCGGCTTGTAGATCGCCTGGACGAAGCCGCCGACGGTGTTCAGGTCGAATTGCTGGTCCCGCGTCTGTGCTTGGCGCACTTCCTGCGCCGTGAACCAGCGCTGGCTGGCGTTGTCCTGGCGCTCCGTATCCAGTCCCCCGACGACGCGCAACTGGCCCATCGGGCGCCACGTGAGCGTCGTGGAGGCGCCCGTGTGGCTTTCCTCGATCGTGCGTTCCTGCTGGCGCACCTCGGCGGAGAACGTCACGTAGCGGTGGTCGTCCAGCGCATTGTGATAGAGCTGCGCGGTCCAGAACATCTGGCCGCCGAGCGCGGTCTCGGCCTGCAGGGCCACCTGGTCCATCCGGCGGGTGCCGCGGTCGGTGGCGTTGTGCGGCATCGATTGTTCCCAATCCGCGCGGGCTTGCGCGGCCGTCAGGAAGCCCGGTTCGTCGGCGCGCACTTCATGGTGCCGCACGATCAGGCCGTACCGGCTCGTGCCGTTGTCGGGCGAATAGAACCATTTGCCCGAGAAGCCGGCCTTGTCCGCGTCCGAGTGCGCGCGGTAGCCGTCCGTCTTTTGCCAGCTTGCCGCGTAGTTCTGCGAAAAGCCGTTGCGGTCGATGCCCAGCGCCGCCTGCGCGTCGCGTGTGTCGAAGCTGCCGTAGCCGAGGCGCGCCGCCCCGTAATTCCCGCCGATCTTCGTCACGACGTTCGCGTTGCCGGCGATGTTGTGCAGGCCATAGCGCGGATCGTTCGTGCCGCGCACGAGCTCGACGGCGCGGATGTCCAGCAACGGCACCAGGTCGAGGTAGGGCATCATGCCGTCGTTGCTGTTGCTGGGTATCCCATCGATCAACAGCTTGACGGCGTTGATCTCGCCTTCGCCCGTGAAGCCGCGGATCGAAATCTTGCCGGACGTCGTGCCCTGGCCGTATTGCGTCAGCATCACGCCGGGGAGCTGGCCGAACAATTGCCAGTTGTGGCTGACCGCCTGTGTCGCGATCCTGCTCTCGTCCAGGAGGTCGACGGACGTCAGGACGTTGCGCGTGGCCAGCGGACCCGTTGCCTTGCCGACGACCGTGACCACGCCCACCGTCATCGCCGGCGCTGCGGTGCTCTCGGCCGTATCCTGCGCGTGGGCCGGCAGGCCAAAGCACAGGCCGATGGCCAGAACGACCGTCTTCTTGCGAAAAAACATCATCAAGTGTTGATAGAAAGAAAAATCGGATCTTACCCCACATACATTGGACTGTAAATTATAATGAGAATGATTCGCATTGAAGAATTTGCTTAAATACAACGGAACGGTATGCGCAGACTCATCTCATGGTTGCACCGGTATGTCGGGCTGGCGGCAGCCGTCGTGCTCGTCATGAGCGGCATCACGGGTGCCCTCATCACCTTTGACGGCGAGATCGATCGGGCGACCCATCCCGAGCTGCGCCGGGTCGAGCCGCGGCCGGCCGGCGCCGGGGCCGACACCCTGGCGGCCAGTGCACGCCAGGCCTGGTCCCGTGACCCCGTGCGCATGCTCGTCTTTCCCGAGTCCCCGGGGGATGCGGTCGAGGTCTGGTACCGGGGCAGCGGCATGCGCGCCTATCTCGATCCATACGACGGCCACGTGCTCGGCCTGCGCGACACGCACGACTCGCTGACGGGCATCCTCGTCGACCTGCACACGAACCTGCTCGCCGGCGAGACGGGCAGGGCGGTCATCGGCTGGTTCGGCCTCGCCGCCGTGCTGCTCGTCGTCCTGGGTATCTGGCTGTGGTGGCCCAGGCGGGGCCGGTGGCGGCAGGCGTTGACGGTCAAGTGGCAGGCGGGCGCCGCGCGCGTCTGGCTGGACGTGCATAAAGTGGCCGGCGTCGTGACGGGCGTGTTCCTCGTCGTGATCGCCGCGACCGGCGCCGCGCTGGCGCTGCCGAACGTCGTGACGGAACCGCTGCTGGTCGCCTTCACCGGCGCTGGTGCGAAACAGGCCGCGCCGGCGTCGGCATCCCGCGCGGGGCTGCCCGCGTCGCTCGACACGATGGTCCGGCGGGCCAGGGCCGCGTTCCCGGAGGGACGGGTCACGCGGCTGATGCTGCCCGCCTCGCCGAAGGGCGTGGTGACGGTCCGGATGCGGCTGCCCGGCGAGATCCATCAACTGGGCCGCACGTTCGTCCACTTCGACCGGTACGACGGCACGCTGCTGCGGGCGGACAACGTCCTCGAATCGAACCTGGCCACGCGCATCAATGCCTGGTTCTATCCGCTGCATACGGGCGTGTACGGCGGCACGGCCACGCGCGTGTTGAACGTCCTGTTCGGCCTGTCGCTCGCGCTGATTTCGGTGTCCGGCGGCTGGATGTGGATCAGGAACCGGATCGCGAAAAAACGGGCGGCCGCACGGCATGGCGTCCGCAGCGGCGCACGCGACGTGGAACCCGTCCGATGATCAGCCGGGCATCGCCACGACATTGTCCCCGTGCCCGGCATACTCGTGAAAGATATCGTCGAGATACGTCGCCAGCTCGTCCGCCGGCACGTCCGGTGGGATGACGACCTCCTCGAACGGCGTCCGCTTCCCCAATTCCGCCCGATACACGGCCCAGGCGTCGTTCTCCCGCCGGACGTCGACCTGGAATCGGCCGTAAATGTTGAATTTCATCGAGATCCCTTCGCCCACCTGAGAAGTTGCCCGAATCCACATCCCACGCAGCCGCAAGCGATGGCCGGGACGCCAGCGATGACGAAAGCGATCGGCCACATCGACGCGCCGCCGCCCTCATGGGGAACGGCATACTCATGGTACAGCAGCGTGGCGAGAATGACGAAGGCCGGGATGCACGAGGCCAGGACGAGGCCCGGCCGCGTCCTGGTGATCAAAAGGCCGCATGCGATACCGGCGACGGCGGACAGGGGCATTGCGTGATCCAGCAAATACACGGTAAGACATCCTTTCACATTGCCGGCGCGGGCCGGACCCGGAACAAGAATAGCAGCTTGCCGGACCGGAAAAGTCGCAGACTGTCACCGGCGGCACACGATGAACGTTGTCCGGACGGGCCTGAACGGCGTCTATATCTTAACGGTATAGATCGCCCGCGATTGCGCATGCATGCAGCGGGCCGAGCGCGGCTACACTGGCCGCCATGAAAATCACCCGACTCACCACTTACCGCGTCCCGCCGCGCTGGATGCTGCTGAAGATCGAGACCGACGAGGGCGTCACCGGCTGGGGCGAACCCGTCATCGAGGGGCGTGCGCGCACCGTCGAAGCGGCGGTGCACGAACTGTCCGACTACCTTGTCGGCAAGGATCCCGCCCGCATCAACGACCTGTGGCAGACGATGTACCGCGCCGGCTTCTACCGCGGCGGCCCGATCCTGATGAGCGCCATTGCCGGCGTCGACCAGGCGCTGTGGGACATCAAGGGGAAAGTGCTGGGGCAGCCCGTGTACGAGTTGCTGGGCGGCCTCGTGCGCGACCGTATGAAGACGTACAGCTGGGTGGGCGGCGACCGTCCGGCGGAGCTGATCGCGGGCATCGCCGCGCTGCGCGAAGCCGGTTTCGACACGTTCAAGATGAACGGGACGGAGGAACTGGGCATCGTCGACAACGCGCGCAAGGTCGACCAGGCCGTCGCGCGCGTGGCCGAGGTGCGCGCGAAGTTCGGGTTCGAGATCGAATTCGGCGTCGACTTCCACGGCCGCGTGTCCGCGCCGATGGCGAAGGTGCTGTTGCGCGAGCTGGAGCCGTACCGGCCGCTGTTCGTCGAGGAACCCGTGCTGGCGGAGCAGGACGAGTATTACCGCGCCTTGGCCGACGCCACGTCGATCCCGCTGGCGGCCGGCGAGCGCATGTACTCGCGCTTCGATTTCAAGCGCGTGTTCGAGCGGGGCGGCCTGTCCATCGTGCAGCCGGACCTGTCGCACGCGGGCGGCATCACGGAATGCGTCAAGATCGCCGCGATGGCGGAAGCGCACGACGTGGCGTTCGCGCCCCATTGCCCGCTCGGGCCGGTGGCGCTGGCATCCTGCCTGCAGGTGGACTTCGTCGCCCACAACGCCGTGCTGCAGGAGCAGAGCATGGGCATCCACTACAACCAGGGCGCCGAGCTGCTGGATTACGTGAAGAACAAGGAGGATTTCCGCCTGTCCTCCGGCTGGATCCGGCCCCTGACGAAGCCGGGCCTCGGCGTGGAGATCGACGAGGAACGCGTGATCGAGGCGAGCCGCGCGGCGCCCGACTGGCGCAATCCGGTCTGGCGCCACGCCGACGGCAGCGTCGCGGAGTGGTAGGCCTGCCGATCCGTGGTGTAGGATGCATGTTATATAAAAACATGCATGACCAGGGAAGCGGCAGGAAGAGATGAACGGAAGACTCGAAGGGAAGGTGGCGATCGTCACCGGCTCCACCATGGGCATCGGCGCGGCCGTCGCGCGCCGCTTCGTGGAGGAAGGCGCGCGCGTCGTGATCAACAGCCACGTCGACGACGCGGCCGCGCAGGCGCTGCGCGAGGAACTGGGCGGGGCGCGCAGCCTGTTCGTCCAGGCCGACATCACCGATCCCGCCGCGATGGAGCGGCTCGCGGCACGCACGCTGGAACGCTTCGGGCAGATCGACATCCTCGTCAACAACGCGGGCGTGAACGTGTTTTCCGATCCGCTGGAACTGGACACGGAAGGCTGGCGGCGCTGCCTCGCGCTCGACCTGGAAGGCGCGTGGAACGCGTGCCGCGCCGTGCTCCCGTCCATGCTGGCGGCCGCCAGGGGCAGCATCGTCAATATCGCGTCCGTGCACGGCCACAAGGTCATCAAGGGCTGTTTTCCGTATCCCGTCGCGAAGCACGGGCTGATCGGCCTCACGCGTTCGCTCGGCGTCGAATACGCGGCGCGCGGCATCCGCGTGAATTCCATTTCTCCCGGCCTGATCATGACGGAGCGGATCGAGGCGTGGCTCGCCGGCTTTCCCGACCCGGAAGCGGAACGCAGCCGCCAGGCCGCGCTGCTGCCGTGCGGGTGGATCGGGGAGCCGCGGGACGTCGCCAACGCGGCGCTGTTTCTTGCCAGCGACGAGGCGCGGTTCGTGAATGCCACGGATCTGCTCGTGGATGGGGGGCGGAGCCAGGTCTATCATGACTGAGAGCGCCTGACGTATGTCTGCTCGTCGTTACTGGCGGCAGCCCACGTTGGTCCAATGACCGTACACGACATCAACGAGCTGGAGCGAAGCCTATGAAATAACTTCGAATGCCATCCACGTGCTCGATCCGTATGTCATTTCCTGCCGAATTCATTGTCACGACGCGGCAATTGTTAGATGCCCCGTTCTTGGATGTGTAGTCGAATGCAACGCTCCAGCCCTCGCTGCTGTTTCTGCGACCCTTCTTCGCGCCTATCGCTTTCGGTAATAGCGTGTTGAACCGTTGTTCCAGTCGATCTCGAGGGTTAGTGGTCCATTCGATTGCTTCGTTGCCGAGTACCTCTTTGGTGTCAGATGAAGGAGCCTTTGTATAACCATTTTCCGCTACGAACTGTTCAGCAATCTCTACGGCAGCTTTCATCGTAATGCTTTCAGCCGCGTGGGCACAAAAGCATGCCAGTGCCATGAAAAAGCCAGCAATAATCTTCGGCATTTGCACTCCGTAAGTGAACATGGCGTTGTCTGCTCCTGGCCGATCTCGGCCGGTCGAGCCAGCATAGCAGGTTGTCGGTCCAAAAAACTCGTGGAGTAACACGGCCGGCGGACATCGACCCATACCGGACGCTGAAAGGCGCAGCACACGACCGGACAAGCTATTCGTAAAGTTTTCCCATGTGAAGGATCTGCGCAGCTCGCTTCCATGGGTTACTCGGCTTTTCGTAAAATCTGAGTCCACCAACCGACGCATCACCCCATCTAGCTGCCGCCTCCAAGTACGCACCAATCGTACCGTTCTCCCATCCATTGGCGCCAGGGCCATATGAGGAACTGGGATTTGCCAACTCCTTGTGCCGCTCGTCTTCCCAATCCTCTGCAAGCGCCTGCAAAAATTGGAGAAACGACTGCTCATCGTTTACCGAGTCGAGGATCGTTTCCAGGTTTGAAGTCATGATGCGGAGCTTTCTATTAGGGATGATCTAAGCAGGTGAGACTCGCTTTTAGACGACTGCTTCTGGCCGATTGCGGACCGTCATAACGGCTCAGTGTACTGAGACGTTGTATTCATGGCAACCCAGAGGTCTTGGTAGCTGCGCTAAGTAGTAATCCCGAGTTTGACCCTGACCGGATGCGCAACTATCATTATGGAAACTTTCGAGGCCCACGCCGCACTGCCATGTCCGATCCCCGTTCCGACCGCTTCGTCCGCGCCTACCTGAAGACGCGCCACCTCGTCCTGCTGGTCGAACTGGGCCGCCATGGATCGATCATGCAGGCCGCGCAGGCCGCGAACCTTACGCAGCCGGCGGCGTCGAAACTGCTCGGCGAGCTGGAACACGCGCTGGGCGTCACCCTGTTCGAGCGCCTGCCGCGCGGCGTCGAACCCACGTGGTACGGCAAGGTGCTCATCCGCCGCGCCGGCGCCTCGCTGGCGGAGATGGACGCCGCGTACCAGGAAGTGATGGAACTGATGTCCGGCCTGCGCGGGCGCGTCGCGGTCGGGGCGATCCTGACGCCGTCGACGACCCTGGTGCCGGCCGCCGTCACCCTGCTCAAGACGCGGCATGCGCGCCTGAACGTGTCGATCGAGGTGGGCAGCAGCAAGCAGCTCGTCGAACGCCTGCGTGCCGGGGACCTGGACATCGTCATCGGCCGCGTGATCGACGGTTCCATCGCCGACGAATTCCACTTCGAACCGATTACCGACGAGCCGCACAGCCTGATCGTGCGCGCCGGGCACCCGCTGCTGGGCGCGCGGGGCCTGGACCTGGCCGAGCTCGCGCAACAGGCGTGGATCGTGCCGCCGGCCGGCAGCATGGTGCGCGACCGGATGGCGTCGCTGTTCCTCACGCAGGGACTGGAACAACCGGCGGAGACCGTGTCGACGGCCGAACTGCCCGTCGTGACGACGCTGTTGCTGGGCAGCGACATGGTGGCGCCGATGTCGGTGGAACTCGTCAAGCCCTACCTGGACAGCGGCCTGCTGGCCGTGCTGCCGTACGAACTGAATTTGCGGATGGACGTCTACGGCATCATCACGCGCCGCCATCACCAGCTGTCGCCGGCGGCGGAAGCCATGCTCGGCGCGCTGCGCGAGACGGCCACGCGTCCCAAGCCGACGGCGCGCGTCACGTACATCAAATCGGTTTAAACTGGCGTGATGGCCTCAATCGCACCACACCAACTGCTCGGCATCGACTGGGGGTCGAGCAACCGCCGCGCCTATCTCGTCGACGCCGCCGGCGCTTCACTGGCCACGCGCGCCGACGACCAGGGCATGCTGGCCGTACGCCCCGATTTCGCCGGGTCGTTCGCGGCCCTGGTGGCCGACATGGGCGTCGCTCCCGACATTCCCGCCGTCGCTTCCGGCATGGTCGGCAGCGCCCAGGGCTGGCGCGAGGTGCCTTATCTCGACATCGGCGTGCCGCTGGAAGCGCTGCCGGACCACGTGGTCCGCGTCGACGACCCGCGCGCCGGGCGTCCCTGTTTCATCGTTCCCGGCTACGTCCAGCGCGGCGAGCACGTCGACGTGATGCGCGGCGAAGAGACGCAGCTGCTGGGCGCCGTGGCGCTGGGCCGGCGCGACGGCTGGTTCGTCCTGCCCGGCACGCACAGCAAATGGGTGCAGCTCGCGGACGGCGTCATCCGCCGCATTTCGACGTTCATGACGGGCGAGCTGTTCGCGATGGTGTCCGCGCACGGCACGCTGGCGCCGCTCATGGCGGGCGACCATGACGACGACGCCGCGTTCGTCGCCGGCCTGGACGCGGCCCGCCGCGGCGCGCCGCTGTCGAATGCGCTGTTCGGCGTGCGCGCCCGTGTCGTCTCGGGCGCCATGCCGGCCGCGCAGGCGCGCTCGTTCGTCAGCGGCCTGCTCGTCGGGACGGAGTTTGTCGCCGCCGTCGGCCTCGCGGGCGGCTCGGTGCCGCCCACCTGCATCGGCTCGCCCGTGCTGCGGGCCCGCTATGCGCGCGCGGCCGTCCACTTCGGCATCACGCTTGCCGGGCTCGATCCGGACCGCGTGTATTGCGCCGCGCTGGCGCGCTTCCTCGACCGGATTCCCTCATGAATTTTGCCTTGCCCGATTTGCCGCTCGTCGCCATCCTGCGCGGCCTCGATCCCGCCGACGCCGCGGATGTCGGCCGCGTCCTGTTCGACGCCGGCTGGCGCCTGCTCGAAGTGCCGCTGAACCGGCCGGGCGCGCTCGATGCCATCCGCATCCTCGTCGACATGGCGCCGCCGGACGCCATCGTCGGGGGCGGCACGATGCTGAGCGTGGCGGATGTCGACGCCGTCGCGCAGGCGGGCGGCCGCCTGTTCGTCTCGCCGAACTGCAATCCCGCCGTCATCGCGCACGCACGCGCGGCGGGCATGCTGTGCGCACCCGGCGTCGCGACGCCGACGGAAGCTTTCGCCGCGCTGGATGCCGGCGCCCACGCTTTAAAACTGTTCCCGGCCGAGTCGATCGGGCCCGCCGGACTGAAGGCGATGAAATCCGTCCTGCCGGGCGGCACGCCGCTGTGGCCCGTGGGCGGCGTCACGCCCGAACAGATCCCGGCGTGGAAGACGGCCGGCGCGACGGGCGCGGGCATCGGCAGCCAGTTGTTTACACCCGGCGTGACGCTGGACGACCTGGCTGCACGTGCGCGGGCGTTCGCGGCGGCCTGGGGCGGGTGAGGGGTCCGCGTGATCCTGCCGAAGGAACGTGACCCGCGGTTCATCACGGTGCGCCGGGGCGGGACGTTGTCGGATCCGGACCACCACCTGCTCGCCATCTGGGCGGCCGACTGCGCGCAGCACGTGCTGCATCATTTCGAACAGGCGCGGCCCGGCGACGACCGGCCACGGAAGGCGATCGAGCTCGCGCGAGCCTGGGCCCGCGGCGAGATCCCGATGAAGGAGGCGCACAAGACTGCCTTCATTGCCGATGCGGCCGCCCGCGACCAGGCCGGCGCAGCGAAAATGGCCGCGCTGGCGGCCGGGCAGGCCGTCGCCGTCGCGCACGTGGCCGCGCCGGAACACGAGCGGGACGAAGCGGGCAAGCGCGAATGCCATTGGCAGCGCGCGCAGTTGCCGGATGCAATCCGCGACCTCGTGCTGGACGACCAGCGGCTACGCAATGCGCTGTGCTGGAACGTGTTCGACTGCTAGGCGGCGGGTCACTGGACGAACTCCACTGTCGCCGCAGTGAGGCACAACGAGCCGGTGTTCACGTATAAATGCAGCTGCCCGTTGCGCGTGTATTCGGTGTAGGTGAATACGGCGTCGGGACGTCCGTGAAGCGGCCCCTCGGTTTGCTGGACCCGTGGATAAAATTGCCTGATTTCTGCAATGTCATGGCAGCGCCCGGACATCCTCATCCTGAAGCTTGCCCTTGCGCCGTTCGTGGGCCTCACCAACGTAAAATTTCCGACAATCGTCCCGTCACTCAGTGGACTTCCGGTTCCCGCATAATCGGTGCCGTAGTGCTGCTCGGTAGCCCGTTCGAATTGCGTGCCCATCAGCGTCTGGATCGTTTCCCGATCCGCCATTGACTCCGTAATCCCGTCCAACAGTCGCCAGATCGTACGAGCGCTTGATGTGTCGGCAACCGCACAGCTATGCGTCGTCAGCATTACGCTGAACAGTAATACCGGAACTGTCGATTTTCTCGTGATCATGGGTCCCTATTATTGCTGTCGAAGTGTAGACGGCGGGCAGCTTACCGGATCGCGTCACGAAAAGATGCGTGCTTTGTCACCGCTGGTAGAATGGATGGACGATCTTCACACCGTACGACCATGCCCCGACCCGACCGCCATCCCGCCGCCCAGGTCTTCTGGCGCGACCCCGCCTTGCCGTTCATCGAAGCGCGCCACGTGACGGACGGGCGCGACCTGCACTACGGGCGGCACTGGCACGAGACGCATTCCGTCGGCGTCATCACGGGCGGCCGCAGCACGTACGTCAACGGTACGCATGCGGAAGTGGTGGAGCAGGGGGCCGTCGTCGTCATCAATCCGGGCGATGTCCATGGCTGCAATCCGGTCGACGACGCGCCGTGGTCGTACGTGATGTTCTACTTCGATCCCGTGTGGCTGGGCCGTGTGCAGGCGCGCGTGCGCGGCCTCGCGGATCCGGCGTTCCGACCCTATGCACAGGCGGCGTTGCGCGCGCCGCACCTCGTCGAGGCGGGCGTGCGGCTGTTCGCCGTGCTGGCGGACCCGCAGCGCAGCGTTGCCGAACGCGAGGCGGCCGTCGTGGATTTCGTCGCGCGCCTGGACGGCGAGCTCGCGCCCGGCGCCGCGCCCGGTGCGGTCGCGCCGAAGGTCGAACGCGTCGCGCACCACATCGACACCCATTTCGCGGACGCCCTGCCGCTGCAGGATCTCTGCGAGGCGGCGAACCTGTCCGGTTCCTACCTGATCCGCGCGTTCAAGAAACGCTACGGCGTCGCGCCGCACGAATACCAGACCAACCGCCGCATCCAGTACGCGAAGGCACGGCTGCGCGCCGGCGCGCCGATCGCCGAGGTGGCGCAAGACACCGGCTTCGCCGACCAGGCCCATTTCCAGCGCGTATTCAAGCGGATGACGGCCGCCACGCCGGGCCAGTACCGCGACTGACGCTCACACCGCGGCCAGGTACACGACGCTCGCCACGAGCATGCCGGCCATCGTCCGGTTGAAGACGCGCACCCGGCGCGGCGTGCGCAGGTAGACCTGCAGCCGGCTGCCCGCCCACGCCCACGCGGCGATCGACAGCCAGCACACGACGAAGTAGATCGCGGCGAACAGCCAGACCGCGGCCGCATCGCCGCCGGACGCATACGTGCCCATGCCCGCCAGCGCGGCCAGCCATGCCTTGGGGCTGAGCCACTGCATGGCGGCGCCCTGGAGCATCGACGGGCGGGCCGCCGCCGCGCCGGCATCGAGCTCGCCCGCATCGGCCGCGAGCTTCCAGGCCATGTAGAGCAGGAAGACGACGCCGGCCCAGCGCACGACGTTCGTGACCTGCGGCCAGGTGGCGACCACTTCGTGCAGCCCGAGCCCGGCCAGCACGAGCAGCAGGCAGAAGCCGGCCGTGGCGCCGGTGACGTGGGCGAGGCTGGCCGTGAAACCGTGGCGGGCGCCGCTGCCGAGGGCGACGACGTTGACGGGGCCGGGAGAAATCGAGGTGGCGAGGGCGAAAGCGGCCATCGAAGCGAACATGCTCATCTGCGTTTCCTTTCGTGTTGAGGATGCGGCAGAGGTTAGCGGCGGCGCGCGGGCCGGTATTGAAGAAAATGACCCAACCAATTGCTCAGCAACTTGCGCGTTCGGGGCGGCGCGGCGATGTTATGGTGATGCGATGACTTCCTTCGACACGACCCGGCGCCGGCTCCTGAAGGGCCTCGGCGCCGCCTGCGCATCCGTGTGCGTCCCGGCGCTGGCCGCGGATTTCGACGTGCGCACCTTCGGCGCCCGCGGCGACGGCACCACGCTGGACACGGACGCCATCAATGCCGCCATCGCCGCGGCAGCCGCCGCAGGGGGCGGCACGGTGCGCTTCCCGGCCGGCCGCTACCTGAGCTTTTCGATCCGGCTGCAAAGCCGCGTCGCGCTGTACCTCGACGCCGGCAGTGTGATTGTCGCGGCCGATCCGGCCGACGGCAAGGGGCGCTACGACGCGGCCGAGCCGAACCCGCACGACGCGTACCAGGACTTCGGCCACAGCCACTGGCACAACTCGCTGATCTGGGGAGAGAACCTGGAAGACGTGGCGATCCTGGGCCCGGGCCGCATCTGGGGCCGCGGCCTGACGCGCTCGGGGCCGGGCGCGAACCGGCCACTCAACGCCGGCGACATGCCGTCCTCGCTCGGCGGCAAGGACCCGATGGGCGAGCGCACGAAGTCCGGCACCGTGTTCGGTGCTGAGATGGACGGCAAGGGGAACAAGGCGATCGCGCTGAAGAACTGCCGCAACGTGCTGCTGCGCGACTTTTCGATGCTGAAGTGCGGCCACTTCGCCGTGCTGGCCACGGGCGTGGACAACCTGGCGATCGCGAACGTCACCGTCGACACGGAGCGCGACGGCTTCGACATCGATTGCTGCCGCAACGTGAGGATCAGCGATTGCGCCGTCAACACGCCGAACGACGACGCCATCTGCCTGAAGAGTTCCTACGCATTGGGCCGCGCGCGCTTCACCGAGCACGTGACGATCACGGGCTGCCAAGTCTCGGGTTTCGACCTCGGCACGCTGCTGGACGGGACCTTCCAGAAGACGCAAACAAAAGCGCCGGACGAGGAGGGCGTGTGCGGCCGCATCAAGCTGGGCACGGAATCGAACGGGGGCTTCCGCAACATCGTGATTTCGAACTGCGTGTTCGAGCATTGCCGCGGCCTGGCCATCGAAAGCGTGGACGGCGCCATCATCGAGGACATTACCGTCGACAATCTCGCCATGCGCGACCTGACGACGGCCCCGCTGTTCATCCGCCTGGGCCGGCGCATGCGCGCGCCGGCGGGCACGCGCGTCGGCGCGATTCGCCGGGTGAACATCAGCAACGTGGTCGTGTCGCAGGCGAACGCGCCATTCGCGTCCATCGTGGCCGGCCTGCCGGAAGCGCCCGTCGAGGACGTGCGGCTGTCGAACATCACGATCGTGCATGGGGGCGGCGGCACGGCGGCAGACGCGCGGCGCGTGCCGCCCGAGGTGCCGGACCATTATCCGGAACCCAGCATGTTCGGCGTGACGCCGGCGTACGGCCTGTACGTGCGCCACGCGCGCAACGTCGACGTGCATCACGTCGACCTGCGCACGGCGGCGCCGGATGCGCGGCCGCCCGTCGTGCTGGATGACGTGAAAGGCGAGCGATTCGATCACGTGCGGCTCGGACGGGCGGACGGTGTGCCCGCGATACGGCGGGTCAGGCCGGGATCGGCTCTTCCTCGCGGGTGATGCGCCACATGTCCAGGTTCACGCCCCTGCGGTAATCGTGCTGCATTTCCGGCGTCAGCACCTCGAACATCAGGCCATTCTCCAGCCACAGTTCGACGACGTCGAACACGCCGCCGCGCGAGCACGGCACGGCGCGCCAGCCTTCGCGCCTGCCGATCGCGAGGATCTCCTCGACGGAGCGCTCGGTCGCGATGGCCAGGTGGAAGCAGGCGTACGGGCGCGGTGCGGCGTCCGGATGCGGCCGGGCCATCCCGGCGCCGTTCCCCGGCGCCATCGGCATCGTGTGCGGATACACTTCGACCATCGAACCGCGCACGTCGCCTGCCATCGCGACCCATGCGCCGGGCCAGGGCGGGAAGCGGAACGACTGGCCGCCCCAGATCTCGGCAATGACGGCGGCGACGCGCTCGGGGTCGCGCGCGGGGATGGAAGCGTGAAAAATCATGGTTCTCCTCGGGAAGTAGCGGCACGGGCCAGGGTTGCGATGACGCGCACGCCAACACTGCCGAGGTAGTCCCCGAGTACCGCCCACGCCGGGACGAAGCCCAGCTGCTGTTCGAGCAGGCACCGTGCGGCGCTCACGACGCAATGCTCGACCGTATCGAGCATTGCGCCGCGCCGCGGGAGCGGGTGCGGGAGCGGGATAAATCCGGTGGTTGACGTGTCCATGGCGCGCATCTTGACATTCGCGCCATGGACGGTCATGCCCCACCGGTGGGGGCTTTGCTTACTTCCCGATCTCCACGCGGTAGACCGGCACCACCTTCACCGCCTTCAGCTCGGCCAGCTGCGGCTTGCCGCCGAAATCCGGACGATGCTCGCGCGGCAGGTAGATCGGCGCGTCGGCGCGCAGCGGCAGCACGGTCAAGGTCAGCGGACCCTGGCGCTTCGCTGGAAGATTACCCAGATCGAATTGCCAGCGCTGGCCGTTGTAGTACCAGTCGTCCACCATGCGCGTGCCGTCGAACAGCCGGGCCACGTCGCCCGTGAAGTCGATGTCGAGCAGCAGGCTGTCCACGTCCTTCGACCGGTTCGCCGCCGCCACGTCCAGCAGCCACGCAGCCGAGGCGCCGAAGGCTTCCGGATCCGGCTGCACGGCCGCGTTGGCGTTGCCGCCGATGCGGACAGGGCGGGCCGGCTGGGCGTCGCGCAGCGGTTTCACCGCGACCGCCACGTCGCGCGCCGGCAGCGTCGTGTCGAACACCTGGAACAGGCCGTCGCGGCCGGCGCTCTTCAGCGGGGTAGGCGGATAGACGGCCGCGCGGACGTGGGGCTGCCCCGCGCTGCGGAGCACGAGCCGGCCGCCGTCGAAGTACGCCTGCGCCTCGCTGAGCACGAGCCGGCGCTGGCCCTGGAACGTGCCGATGGCCGCCTGGCGTGCCTGTGCCTGCGACAGCACGAGCACCGTCAGCGGCTTCGCGCCCGGGCAACGCACGGTGAACGCCGTATCGAGGCCGGGCTGGATGCCGTCCACGACGACCGCGCTGGTGCCCTCGTCGACGTGCGCGCGCGGGGCCTGCACGCAGCCGCGGGCCTTGGCGCCGAACGCGAATTCGACGGGGACGCCGTCCTGTGCCGCGAACACCCACGTGGCGCCGTCCAGCTGCGCGAGCGGCTGCGCCGTCGCATACGTCAGCCGCTGGCCGCGCTCGTCACCTAAGTCGAAGTTGACGGGCCACGCGAAGTACGCACCGGCCGGCAGGTCGACGGGCTTGCGCGGCAGGGTCACCGTCCCGCCGGGCAGCCTGACCGAGAAACGCACCTGCTCGCGCGCCGGTGTCGGGTACTGGCGGATGTGCCCATCGTAGAACAGGAACGCGGCATCGCCACGGCTGCGCACGGACCACCGGGGCGGACCCAGGTCGGCCGGATCCTTCGGCACCACGTCCGGCTTACGCACGGTCATCGGCGCCAGGCGCGCGCCGAAATCGTGCAGGAACCAGTGGAACGGACGCAGGCTGGCCAGCACGTCGCGCTGCTGGCCGTCCGGGCCCAGCGGCGCGTTGAAGTCGTAGTTGATCGCCGGGACGTCGTTGTAGCCGCCGCTCTTCGTACTTTCTTCCAGGGTGGTGCCGCCGACGGGATTGCGCCCGCCGTGGAACATGTAGTACCCCATCAGGTTGACGCCGGAGCCCAGCTGCACGGGCAGCATGGACGCGATGTCGTCAGCGGAGACCAGCGTGCGGCGGCGGTACATCGCCGGCAGGCCCGCGCCGTATTCCGCGCCGAGGAACGGGGTCTTGTCCATGTCCGTCTCCGCCGTGCCCTGCTGGCTGGCGCGGGTCTGCGCACCGAGGTCGCCGCTCACGCGCGTGTCGAAGCGGAACGCGTACGTCTCCTTCGGGGGCAACTCCTTGGTACTCGTCGCCCATGGCTCGTCCGGGTAGCCGCCGAACACCGGCGTCACTTCGCCGGACGGGTACAAGGTCTGGTCCCAGCCCGTGACGGTGTAGTAGGGCACGTCGATGCCCGCCTTCACCGCGAGACCCTTCAGCGTATGGATGTGCTCCGCGCCGCGGCCAGGGCCGGCCAGGTTGTACTCGTTCTCGATCTGGGCGCCGATGACCGGACCGCCCTGCTTGTACAGCAGGCCGTCCAGCTGGCGCCCGATCTCGCGGTAGTAGCGCTCCACGTAGCGCAGGTAGGTCGGGTCGTTGCCGCGCGTGGGCATGGCGTCGACCACCCAGTCCGGGAAGCCGCCGTAGCGCACCTCCGCGTGCGACCACGGACCGACGCGCACGACGACGTCCAGGCCGTGCTTGTGCGCGAGCTGGACGAAGCGGCGCAGGTCGCGGTTGCCGGACCAGTCGAATTGTCCCTCGGTGGCTTCGTGGTGGTTCCAGATGATGTAGCTGGCGACGATGTCGATGCCGGCCGATTTCATCTTGGCGAGTTCCGCATCCCAGCTCGCGGCCGGGCTGCGGGTGTAATGAAACTCGCCCATCACCGGCAGCCACGGCTTGCCGTCGCGCGTGAGGTACTGGTTGTTGATGCCGAGCGTGTGGCCGCCGGGCGCCGTCGCCGTGCCCAGCTTGACGTAGCCGGTGCGCGGGTCGGGCGCCGGCGCCGTGGCGTCGACGGTGAGGAGTTGTTCCGCGCCCGCCACGGCGGGGCCGGCGAAAGCCAGCACCAGGGCGGCGCGGAGCAGCGTGGGTCGGGTCGTCGTCATCATCAGAACTTGTACGAGAGACCCACGTTGTAGCGGCGGCCGTATTCCATCACGTTCTGCATGTACGCATTCGCGTTCTGCGTATAGACCACTTTCTGGTTCGTGATGTTGTCCAGGCCCACGCGCAGCTGCAGCTGCGGCGTCAGGTAGTACGAGAAGTTCGCGGTGACGTAGGTCTCCTCGCCGTTCTCCGCCATGTAGCCGGCCGTCCAGCGGGGCATGCGCACGAACGGGCTGTGGTAGTTGGCGGAGAGGCGGGCCTCGAAGCCGTTCTTTTCGTACCAGAGCGTGACGCCGCCGTTGTTGCGCATCAGGCCTTCCATCGGGAAGTTATTGGTGTACTCGTGGATGTCGCTCTCGTTGTACGACCAGTTCGCGGCGACGCCGAGGCCGTCGAACGGTGCGGGCAGGCGCGTGAACGCGTGCTGGTACACCAGTTCCAGGCCGCGCACGTAACCGCCTTCGCCGTTGATGGAACGGGTGATGACGGCCTGGCGGTTGCCGATGGTCGTCGTGTCGGTCGTGATGCCGATGTAGCTGCCGATCTGCTTGTAGAACAGCGCGGCCGAGAACAGCGAGCCCTTGTCGAAGTACCACTGGTACGCGAGGTCGGCCTGGTTGGCCATCATCGGCAGCAGGCCCGGATTACCGGCGCTGCCCGTCAGCGGCTGCTGCGAGCCCGGCGTCGTGTCCATCGAGATCTGGCGCGACGCGCGCATCTCGTCCATCGGCGCGCGCGACATGGCGCGGGCCAGCGAGAAGCGCACCTGGTGCTTCTGTTCCTCGTCGAGGTTGAAGATCAGGTTCATGCTCGGCAGGGCCTTCGTGTACGAGGCGCCGCCCGACACCGCCGTCGGCGCCGCGCCGTTGACGGACTCCATGCCTTCGCCGGTCTGGCTGGTATGCAGGACGCGCACGCCCGCATTGCCGCGGTACTTCAGGCCGAACATCTCGCCGTCCAGGTCCGCCTGCGCATACAGGGCGCTCGTGCGTTCCTTGACGCGCCAGCCGGCCAGCAGGTCGTTCGCGGTCGGCGTGCGGCCGCTCGGATCGAGGGCGCCGGGACCGAACGTGGAACCCACGGTGCCTTCGAAGTCGTTCAGCATCAGCGCGGGGAAGTAGCCCGGCACGTTGATGGTCGTGTAGGCCGATGCCGGGATCGCTGCGTTCGCGGGCGAGATATTCCACGTGGTCTGGCGGTAGGACTTCTCGCGGTCGGCGAAGCGCGCGCCGATCTTGATGCTGCTGAGGGGGCCCAGGTCCAGCGGCAGCGCGCCGCTCAGCTGCGCGGAATCCAGGCGGTCGTGCACGTGGCCGTCGTTGTCGATGTAGAGCGACGGCGCGCCGAACGTCGCGAGGTTGCCCGTGTCCTGGCTGTACGAGTACGACTGCTGCTCGTTGCCGGTGAAGGCCCACGACAGGGTGCCGTTGTTCGCGGTGGTGTTGCGCACGTCGGCCCACTGGCTGGCGCGGCTCGCGCGCGACGTGGCGACGTCCGCCTCGACCTTCCAGTCGCCCACGTTGAACTTGCCGTTCAGGCCACCGGCGAAGTTGTCCATGTCCTGGATCCAGCGGGTGCTGTGCGTGGTCAGGCTCACGTCCTTGACGGTCGCGCCGACCACGTAGCCGTTGCGGATGTCGACGTTCGAGTAGTTACCGGCCTGCCAGCCGTCCCAATTGCCGACGTCGCCCGTCCAGTGCTGCACGCTCGGCTCGCGGATCTTGTTGCGGGCGAAGTACAGGTCGGCCGTGATCATGGCGTCGGGGCTCGCCTTCCATTCCAGCTTGCCCAGCACGCTGCTGCGCTCATTGGTGCCGCTCTTCAGCTCATCCTCGAAGCCCCACGGCGTCTTGTCGACCTTGCCGTCGCCATTCAGGTCGGCGGAGTGGTCTTCGTTGAAGCCCCAGTGGTTCTTGCGTTCCTCGATCGACGGCTGCTTCTGGTAGCTGAACGCGACCGCCGCGCCTACGCTCCGGTTCGCGAACTGGTCGATCCAGATGCCGCCCAGGCGCGGACGCACGGTCTGCGCGTCGACGTCCTTCGCGAGCGGGTAGTACAGCGCGTCGACTTTCAGCGACGCCTGGCGGCCGTTGTACTTCAGCGGCTGCACGGTCTGCAGGTCGATGGTCGTCGCGACGCCGCCTTCGACGAGGTCGGCGTTCTGCGTCTTGTAGACGATGGCGCCGGACAGCGACTCGGACGGGAACTGCTCGAAGCGCACGGCGCGGTTCGGCTCGGACGACGCGAGTTCGCGGCCGTTCAGGGTGGCGCCGATGAAGCGCTCGCCCATGCCGCGCGCGACGATCTGGCTCGCGTTGCCGCGATCGAGACCGGCGGCGAGGCCCGGCAGGCGGGCCAGCGATTCGGCGATGGTGGTGTCCGGGAGCTTGCCGATGTCTTCGGAGGCGACGACTTCGACCATGCTGTTCGAGTTCTCCTTGACGGAGAGGGCGCTGCGCACGGACGCGCGAATGCCCGACACGACGACCTGCTGCACGGCGGTGTCGCCACCGGCGGCGGGTTCGGCCGGCGCGGTTTGCTGGGCGAGCGCGGGGACTGCGGGGAGGGCCAACAATGGGAAGAGCGAGCGTACGAGTACGCTCAGGGTTTTCTGCTGCATGTAATCTCCTTGCTTTGTCGTTTAGACTTTTATGTGTTGTCGTCGGCTTCGTTGGTACGTCGAGCGAACCAATCGTGCGACTGACCGGCATTCTGTCGCCTTGCAAGGAGCACAACCATTGTGTTTTTCACCAGCGTATATACAAAGTTGATATACCCTGGTGAAAATAATAAAAAAGGCAGCCCGCAGGCTGCCTTTCCTTTACGCGAAGGTGGTTACCACCACATGCCGTAGATCGTGGCCAGCACCACGCAGATGACGGCCGAGCCCAGGGCAAACGCACCATCGACCTTGAACAGCTTGGTGTCGACGATCAGTCCCTTCACCTTGCCGCGGGCGAACACGGTGCTGAGCAGGACCATGCCGGCGACGACCAGCCAGAACACGATGAACATGCGGTCCAGGAACGGGATCTCGTATACGCCCGAGCCGTTGTCGTGGGCGAAGCCGATCGGGGCGAGGAAGGACAGGTCCATCATCGTCGGCAGGAACTTCAGGATGATCGAGAACACGAGGCCGCCGACCGTCGCGAACATCGCGGCGCTGGACGTCGTCTTTTTCCAGAAGAAGCCCAGCAGGAACATGGCCAGGATGCCCGGCGAGACGAAGCCCGTGTATTCCTGGATGTACTGGAAGCCGCCTTTCTTGTCGATGCCCATCAGCGGAGCGATCAGCACGGCCAGCAGCATCGACACGATGACGGTCATGCGGCCGATCCACACCATCTTCTTCTCGGTGACGTCCGGATGCAGGCGCTTCTGGTAGATGTCGAGGGTGAAGATCGTGGCGATCGAGTTGGCCTTGCCGGCCAGCGACGCGACGACGGCCGCGGTCAGTGCCGCGAACGCGATGCCTTTCAGGCCCGACGGCAGCAGTGCCAGCAGGGTGGGGTAGGCGCGGTCCGGATTCAACTCGCCGCCGACGCGCATCGCGTCGCCCAGCACGCCGGCACGGTCCAGCGCGAACGCGGCGATACCCGGCATGACGACGATGATCGGCATCAGCAGTTTCAGGAACGCGGCGAACAGCAGGCCTTTGCGGGCGGTCGGCAGGTCGGCGCCCAGGGCGCGCTGCGTGATGTACTGGTTGCAGCCCCAGTAGTTCAGGTTGACGATCCACATGCCGCCGATCAGCGTGGACAGGCCCGGCAGGTCCATGTAGTTCGGGTTGTCGCGGCCCAGCACCATCTGGAAGTGGTCGCGGGTCGAGTTGTACAGCGACGAGAAGCCTTGCATCGCGCCGTGGCCGTTGCCCAGCTTGGCGACGAGGTCCAGCGCCAGCCACGTGGTCACGAGGCCGCCGATGACGAGGCAGGTGACCTGGATGACGTCCGTGTAGCCGATGACCTTCATGCCGCCCAGCGTGATGATGGCGGCGAAGACGGCGAGGAACAGCATGCAGGGCAGCACGCCGATGCCGGTGACGCTGCCGATGGCCAGCGCGCCCAGGTACAGGATCGAGGTCAGGTTGACGACGACGTACAGGCCGAGCCAGAACAGCGCCATCGTCGTGGCGACGGCCTTGCCGTAGCGCTGCTCGAGGAACTGGGGCATCGTGTAGATGTGGTTCTTCAGGTAGACCGGCATGAAGAACACGGCGACGATGACGAGCGTGGCGGCGGCCATCAGTTCGTACACGGCGATGGCCATGCCGATGCGGAAGCCCGAGCCGCTCATGCCGATGAACTGCTCGGCGGAGATGTTCGATGCGATCAGCGAAGCGCCGATGGCCCACCACGTGAGCGAGCCTTCGGCCAGGAAGTAGTCGTGCGAGGCGGACGTGTTCGCGCTCTTTTTACGTCGGTAGACCCACAGGCCGTAGCCTGCGACCACGACGAAGTAGAACAGGAAGACGATGGCGTCGAGGCGGGAAATCAGATTCATAGGTTGGTCTCGGTTGTGATTCGCGCGTTTTCAGCGCTCCAGGAAGGCGTCCATGATCGCGGTCGGCTTGCCGCCGCGGTCAAAGGCGCCCATCGGATAGCCCTTCCAGTCGTAGGCCTCGGGCTCCCAATAAAACACGCCGCGCGCCATGCCGCCGTCGACGGCGCGCGCCTTGGCGATCAGGTCGGCGATGACCGCCTTGCCGTCCGGGTGGTCCCAGGGCACGCCGACCTCTGACAGGATCACCGGCTTGCCGTAGCGGTGGACCATGTCATTCAGGTTGGCGAGGCAGGCGGCTGTGGCGCTTTGCCACGTGTGGTTCTTCGCGGTCGTCGGGTAGGACGACACGCCGATCATGTCGAAGCGCGCGCCGTGCGCCTTCAGGCCGTCGAAGTTCCAGCGGAACGTGGCGTTGTCGTGGCAGTTGTCGACGTGGACGATCACGATCGCGTCCGGGAACACCTGCTTGACGGCGCCGTAGCCGCTGTCGACGAAGCGCGCGTAGTTGTCCATGTGTTTCGTGGCGTCGCCTTCGGGCCACAGCAGCCCGGTGCGCGTCTCGTTGCCGACCTGGACCCAGGTGGGCGCGACGCCCGCGTCGCGCAGGGCGGCCAGCACGGACCGCGTGTGCGCCGCGACGGCGTCGGCCAGCTGCGGCACGGTGTAGCCGGCCCAGGCCTTCGGTTTCGTCTGCTGCTGCGGGTCGGCCCAGGAATCGCTGTAGTGGAAATCGATCATGACGCGCATGCCGGCGGCCTGCGCGCGTTTCGCCTTCGCGACGACGTCAGCCAGGCCGTTCCAGCCGTCCTCCGGGTTCACCCATGCGCGCAGGCGGATGGCGTCCATGCCCTGTTGCTTCAGGATCGCGTACAGGTCTTCGGTCTTGCCGTCGCGGTTGCGGAACACCCGGCCGGCCGCTTCCATTTCGCTGACCCAGCCGACGTCGGCGCCCTTGGCGAAGCTCGCGTCGGCCGCAAGTGCGAAGGGAGACCCCAGCAAAAGACAGGCCGCGAGGGCGGAAAAGGTGTGCTTCATCGGTCTCCGTAGTCGTTATCGTTATTATTAATCTGGCAGCAAACCGGGATTCTAGGCAGGAAATGCCATGCCGACACTATCCATTTTTCACGTCACCTATGAAAAATTCGTATGGCGGCAATCATTCCGATGAAACATTCGGTGATTTTTTGATAAGGGGAAAGGAACGCAGGTCATCAGCGCTTACGAACTATACTGGACCCGTGCCCCGTCGATTCCGGCGGGATCCGGCAGACGCCGGTGGCGTCGCCTTTTCTACGGTATCAGGAGGTCGAGATGAGCAAAGCAACATGTATCCTGCGCGGTGTCGCGCTGGCGTGCGCGCTGTGCGCGGCCGGCTCGCCCGCGATGGCGGCAAAAGATCCGGCGCGGTGGACGCAGGGCGACAAGACGAAAGCCCAACGCATGGCCACGCTGAAGAAGGAGATCAATGCGGCGTATGCCGAGCAGCAGACGGCGTGCAGGAAGAAGTCGTCCGCCAACCGTGCATCGTGCCTGAAGGAAGCCCGCCAGATCTATCAACGCGACATGGCGAACGCGCCGCAACTGCTGGCCCAGGCCCCACGCGGCGAGGTGACGGAACGCGTCGTCTCCACGACCACGGCTCCGGCGGCGCCCGACCAGTCGGCCGGCAGCACCGCCTACGGCAGCTCCAGCACCGGCGCGACCGGCTCCGGTGCGGGCACCGTCAGCGGCAAGGACGACGCGATGCCGCCGAGCGCGGGCCAGACGGGTGGCCTGCCGCCGCCGCGCGTGGACCCGTCGGACACGCAGGCGCCCAACCAGCCGCCGCAAGGCAGCACCGTGCCCGTCCAGCAGCAATAAGGGCTGTCTCGCGCCGCGGGGCGCCGAATGGTAAACTGCCGCCTTTTGCCGCAGGGGACCACGATGGCGCTTCGCGACCGCGCGCTGGAACTATTGATCGAGACGGATGCCGTCGCCAAGACGCAGGGCGTGGCCGCATTGGCCGACGCTTGCCGTCGCGGCGGCTTGACGCTCGACAGCGCAGCCGTGCTGCAGCCGGGCGACGCGGCCATCCCGGGCCGGCCCGCGCGGCCGGAACTCGTGCCGCCGCGCCTCGTCGGCCGCCGCTCGATGGCCACGCAGGAAGGCCGCGCGATGCTCGTCCACGCGCTGGCCCACATCGAGTTCAATGCCGTCAACCTCGCGCTGGACGCGATCTGGCGGTTCCCGGGCATGCCGGACGCCTATTACATGGACTGGCTGCGCGTGGCGGCCGAGGAAGCCCATCATTTCACCCTGCTGGCGGCGCATTTGCGCACGCTGGGCTGGGCCTATGGCGATTTTCCCGGCCACGACAGCCTGTGGGAGATGGTCGCCAAGACGAGCGGCGACGTCCTTGCGCGCATGGCCCTCGTGCCCCGTACGATGGAAGCGCGCGGCCTGGACGCGATCCCGCCGCTGCGCGCCAAGCTGGCGCAGGCCGGCGACGAAGCGGCCGCCGAGATCCTCGACGTGCTGCTGCGCGACGAGGTGGGCCACGTTGAGATCGGCAACCGCTGGTATTTTTATTTGTGCGACCAGCGCGGCCTGGAACCGGTGGCGACCTACGACGCGCTGACGGTGCAGTACAAGGCGCCCGTGCTGAAGGGGCCCTTCAACGTGGAGGCGCGCCGGCAGGCCGGCTTCACGGAGGCCGAGCTGGCCCGACTCGCACATGCCTGATGCCATGGACACGCAGGGCTTCCTGCTGACGCGCCACTGGCGCGATACGGACCTTGGGGTCGAAGTCGAGTTCTGGCTCGCGACGCCGCATGGACCGCGCCGCGTGCGTCTCGCGCCGCAGCCGGCCGTAGCGTTCATCCCGGCGGAGCAGGGCGACACGGCGCGCCTGCTGCTCGCGCGCGAACGGGGCGCCGAACTGCGCGAACTGTCCCTGTGCGACTTCCGCCACCGCCCCGTGCTGGGCCTGTACTGCACGCAGTACCGCCACCTGCTGCGCCTGGAAAAACGGCTGCGCGAGCACGGCCTCGACGTCTACGAAGCCGATATCCGTCCGCCCGAACGCTACCTGATGGAGCGCTTCATCATGGCGCCCGTCACGTTCACGGGCACGCCCGATGCGCACGACCCGCACCTCCTCGTGGATGCGCGCCTGACGCCGGCACAGGACTACCGCCCGGCGCTGTCGACGGTGTCGCTCGACATCGAGACGACGATGCAGGGCGAGCTGCGGTCGATCGCGCTGGAAGGCTGCGGCCAGCGCCAGGTCTACATGCTCGGCCCGGCGAACGGCGATGCGTCCGGCCTCGATTTCGACTACGAGGTGGTGGCCACGCGGCGCGACCTGCTCGACCGGCTGGAAGACTGGATACAACGTCACGACCCGGACGCGATCATCGGCTGGAACCTCGTCCAGTTCGACCTGCGGGTGCTGCAGCAGCATGCGCAGCAGATGCAGCGCCCGCTGCGCCTGGGCCGCGACGGCAGCGCGATCGAATGGCGCGAACACGGCGGCCGGCAGGAGCACTACTTCGCCGGCGTCGCGGGCCGCCTCGTCATTGACGGCATCGAGGCGCTGCGCGGGGCCACGTGGAGCTTCCCGTCATTCTCGCTGGAGCACGTGGCGCAAAGCCTGCTGGGCGAGGGTAAATCGATCGACAATCCGTACGACCGCATGGCGGAGATCGACCGCATGTTCGCCGAGGACAAGCCGGCGCTGGCGACGTACAACCTGCAGGACTGCGTGCTCGTCACGCGTATCTTCGCGAAATCGGACCTGATGTCCTTCCTGCTGGAGCGCGCCAGCGTGACGGGCCTCGCGGCCGACCGCAGCGGCGGTTCCGTCGCCGCGTTCGAGCACGCGTACATCCCGCTGATGCACCGGCTCGGCCGGGTGGCGCCGAACATCGGCGACGTGCCGGGCGCGGACAGTCCCGGCGGCTTCGTGATGGATTCGCGCTCCGGGCTGTACGATTCGGTGCTCGTGCTGGATTATAAAAGCCTGTACCCGTCGATCATCCGCACGTTCCTGATCGATCCGGTGGGGCTCGTCGCCGGCCTCGAGGAGCCGGAAGCGGACACGGTGCCGGGCTTCCGCGGCGCGCGCTTCTCGCGCACGCAGCACTGCCTGCCCGGCATCGTCACGCGCGTATGGCAGGGCCGCGACGCCGCCAAGCGCGAACGCAACGCGCCGCTGTCGCAGGCTTTAAAGATCATCATGAACTCGATGTACGGGGTGCTCGGCACGACGGCGTGCCGCTTCTTCGACTCGCGCCTGGCGTCGTCGATCACGATGCGCGGCCACGAGATCATGCACCGCACCCGCGAACTGATCGAGGCGCAGGGCTACCAGGTGATCTACGGCGACACGGATTCCACGTTCGTCTGGCTCGGGCGCGCGCATGCGGACGACGCCGCGGAACGCATCGGCCGCACGCTCGTCGATCATGTGAATGCGTGGTGGCGCGACTGGCTGCAGGACGAACTGCAACTGGAAAGCGCGCTGGAACTCGAATACGAGACGCATTTCCGGCGCTTCCTGATGCCCACCGTGCGCGGCTCGGAAGAGGGCAGCAAGAAGCGCTACGCGGGCCTCGTGCGCCGCAAGGACGGCGGCGACGACCTGGTGTTCAAGGGCCTGGAGACGGTGCGCACCGACTGGACCCCGCTGGCGCAGGCGTTCCAGCAGGAGCTGTACGGCCGCGTGTTCCGCGGCGAGCCGTACGAGGACTATGTGCGCGACTACGTGGCGCGCACCCTCCGGGGCGAGCTGGACGAACAGCTCGTGTACCGCAAGCGGCTGCGCCGGCCGCTGGTGGAATACGAGCGCAACGTGCCGCCGCACGTGCGCGCGGCGCGTGCGGCCGATGAATTCCACGTGCGCCAGGGCCGGCCCGCGCAATACCGCAACGGGGGCTGGATCCGCTACGTGATGACGACGGCGGGACCGGAGCCGCTGGAGACGCTGGACACGCGCCGCACGCCCATCGACTACGAGCACTACCTGACGAAGCAGCTGGAACCCATCGCGGACGGCATCCTGCCGTTTTTGGACGACAGTTTCACGAGGCTCACGAGTCCGCAGGGCGCGCTGTTTTAATCAACCGCCGGCGCGCTTCGGCTGGTGGCCCAGCTTCTTCAGTTCTTCCATGATCCGGTCGCAGTGGTCGCCCTGGACCTCGATCACGCCATCCTTCACGGTCCCGCCCGAGCCGCACGCGGTGCGCAGCTGCTTGCCCAGCGCGGCGAGGGCGGCAGCATCGAGCGCCAGTCCCTTGACGAGCGTGACCGCCTTGCCGCCGCGGCCCTTCGTCTGGCGCGAGACGCGCACGTTGCCGTCGCCGATCGGCGCCGTACTCGCCTTGCATGTGCACGCGGCGGCGGGCAGCCGGCAGCCGGGGCACATGCGGCCGCTCTCGGTGGAATAGACGAGGCCTCCGTTCGATTGCTTCATGGTGTGTGGTGAGTGATGGCTATCCCGCGAGTTTACCAGTCCAATGTGTCATCACGCACGATTCGGTTTGACGTTCGATGTAAACGCAGCTATATTTCCTATCCACGTTTGGAAAGGTTTCCAATCCCAGCCTCCGCAGGATCCAACAAGACCGGCACTCCAAGCCGGCACAGCGCGGCCGCTTCTACGGGCGGTCGCTTATCCGTCGAAGTGAAACAGAGGAGTCGAAGTGAACCACTATAACCAGAAATCTCACTCGCAATGGAAACCTTTCCGTATGGCTGCCGCCGCCGCCGGCGTGCTGCTCGCGTGCGCGACGCAGGCCGGCGCCAGCGTCACGAACCCGGCCATCGGCCAGCTGCTGTGGTCCGAGGAATTCAACGGCCCGGGCCTGGATGCGTCGCGCTGGACCGCCACGGACGGCAATGGCTGCCAGATCAACCTGTGCGGCTACGGCAACCAGGAGCTGGAGTACTACAGCCCGAACAACGTCTCCATCGCGGACGTGCCGTTCGAGCCGGGCACGCGCGCGCTCGCGATCCGCGCGCAGAACCAGACGGTGGGCAGCAACGTGTTCACGTCCGGGAAGATCGACACGCATAACAAGGTGCAGGTGCAGTACGGGATGATCGAGATCCGCATGAGCACCCCGAACATCGTAACCGGGTTGTGGCCGGCCGCATGGATGCTCGGCACGAGCCTGCAGACGTGGCCGCGCAACGGCGAGATCGACATCATGGAGATGGGCCACAAGGCTTCCGTGCGCGCGGCGGCCGGGTCGCCGTCGGCCAACAACTTCGTCGGCTCGAACGTCATCACGTGGCAGCAGGCCGCGTGCGTGCCGGGTAACGAAAGCTGTGCCGCGTCGACCGCGTGGCAGACGAAGAACTGGTACGTGCCCACCACGTCGCTCGCGAACCGCTTCGTCACGTACCGCCTGTACTGGACCGAGAGCGAGATGCGCTTCACGACCGTCGACAACGGCGTCGAGCGCAATATGTACGATGCGCCGCTGCCCGTGAATTCGACGGCGCTGCAGGCCCCGTTCTACCTGCTGCTGAATCTCGCCGTCGGCGGTAATTTCACCGACGCGGCCACGCCCGGCCAGGTGACGGCGCCGCTGCCCGGCACGATGTACGTGGACTATGTCCGCGTGTACCAGCTGGACGGGAAGGGCAGTGTCAAGCTGGGCAACCAGACGGTTCCGGAAGTGGCGGGCAAGTTCGGCGTCTTTACGGACAACACCCCAGTGAACAACAAGCTGGTGGCAGGCACCAGTTCCGACATCTTCCTGTGGAACGGCGCCTCGTCCGGCGCGGGTAACACGCCGCCGTACGAGGGCAGCAACGTCATCGCGTGGGCGTACACGGCGCCCGGCCAATGGTTCGGCGGCGGCGTACAGGCGCGCCAGGCCCGCGACCTGACGAACTATCGCAACGGCACGATGAAGTTCCGCATCAAGATCCCGGCCAACGTCTCGTTCAACATCGGCGTGGGCGACACGTACACGAACCAGAACTGGGTGAACTTCCCGGCCAACACGACCGCGTATGGCCTCGTGCGTAACGGCGACTGGGCGCAGGCCAGCATCCCCGTCTCGACACTCCTCGGGACCAAGGTGGCACTGCAGTCGCTGCTCGACGTCTTCATGGTCTCGAGCGACGCCGGCAAGCTGCCGGCCTCAAGCTTCCAGTTCGCGATCGACGATATCGTGTGGGAGTCCGGCACGACGACCACGCCACCGCCGTCCGGCCCGACGTACGTGACGCAGACGTCCGCGACGACGCTGCAGTTCACGACGACGACCGGCAGCTGGGCCGACGTCCACTACACCGTGAACAACGGCACCCAGCAGAACGTGCGCATGCGCCTGGACGGTACGACCAACACGTACAGCGCGGGCGGCCTGAAGATCGGCGACGTCGTGCGCTACAGCTTCACGTACTGGGACACGGCGCGCAACTACGCCGTCGACACCGCGCAGCAGGGTTACACGATGAAGTGACGGCCGGGTGGGGCCCGCCTTCCCTCACGGTCCGGGATTCGGGTTATTCGGCAACGACGGGATCGCGCGCAGGTATTCGTAGATGGCGACCAGGTCCCGCGTCGTCATTTTGCCGACGGCCGGCCACGGCATCACCTGCAGGATCTGGCCGGCCGGGTCGTGCGGATTGTGGCCGGTGCGCAGGGTCTGCACGAATTCCTCGCGCGTGAGGCCGGCCGGGCGCCCCGCGTTGTCCGGCGTGAGGTTCGGCGCCGTAAACGGGCCGAACTGGCGCCCGCCGGACATGTATTGCTCGGCATTGACGCGCTCGGGCTGGCCCTGGAACGGATCGCCGCCCGGCGAATACGTCGGGTGCGTGTGGCAGTCGATGCAGCCCGTCGTGTTGACGATGTAGCTGCCCTGCCATACGAGGTTCCTCTGCTTGCCCTTCAGGTTCAGGATGACGCCGGGCGGGACGATCTCGCGGCCGCGCATGGCGCGGCTGTTCGTGTCGCTGAGTGCTGTCGCGGCGTCCATGTCGCTGTCCTGGCCGGGGCCGGCGGCGTAGGGAGCCGCGCTGGCGGCGGCGAGGGCGAGTGCAAGGCAGATGCGGTGGGATGCGTTCATGCGGTGTCTCCTGGGGTGGGTCGCTGAAGACGAATCAACTCAGTATAGGCGTCAATACGGGAGGTGCCAGCCCGGCGCGCCTGTCGGTTCTGATAGGGGCGCGTGACAAAGCGCGCACTTTGAGCGTGCCCAACGTGGCAACATCACGGATCGATAGCGGGAGAGTCTTGCATGACAACATCATCCAGGCGGTGGATCCAGCTTGCGGCCGCCATCGCGGTCATCGGCGCACTGATCCACGTGGCGGCCATTGCGGCGGGACCGGCGTGGTATGCGTACTTCGGCGCGCCGCCCGCCGTGGTCGAATCTGCACGCGCCGGCACATGGCCCGCGCCGGTCGGTGCGCTCGTCATCGCGCTGCTGATGGCAACGTGCGGCTGGTATGCCTGCGCGGCGCTGGGCGCGGTGCGCCGTCCGCCGCTGCTGCGCACGGGCCTCGCGACGATGGCCGCGATCTGCCTCGTGCGCGCACTGCTCCTGCCGCCGCTGGCCATGTCCCACCCCGAATTGCGCAACACGTTCGAAGTCGTCGCCGCCATCGTCTGGGGACTGGCGGGCATCGGCTTCGCACTCGGCGTGAAGGCCGCGCGCAGTCGGGGCTATACTGACGCCATGCACCTGTACCGCGAATTCCCGCCGCATCCCGCGCTGGCCGGCCACGTGGCCTGCCTGTGGACGAGCCACGCCATTCCCCATGATGGGCCCGTGCGCACGCGCGTGCTGCCCGACAACTGCATCGACATCCTGTGGCAAGATTCGTCGCCGCTGGGCAAGGTGGCGGGCATGATGTCGCGCCCGCATCATGTCGAGATGCGTGACCCGGTGCTGACGGTGGCGGTGCGCTTCCTGCCCGGCGCCGCGCGCGCCTTTGTCGACGTGCCCCTGTCCGAACTGCAGGACGGCCACCCGGTCCTGTCCGACCTGTGGCCGCGCGCCGATGTCCAGGCGCTGGCGGAGGCGCTGTGGGAACGCGAGCGCACGGCGGAAGCGCGGCTCGGCATCATCGAGCGCGCCTTGCTCGCGCGGCTGCGCGCGCGCGAGCCGGCGCGGGCGGATGCGCTGGCGCGGGCGGCCGTCCTGCGCCTGGAGACGAGCGGCGGGGCGGTGCGGGTCGAGGCGCTTGCGGACGGGCTGGGCATCACGCGCCAGCACCTCGCGTCCCTGTTCCGCGAGCGCGTGGGTCTCTCCGCGAAAACGTTCGCGATGGTGTGCCGCTTCCGCCGCGCGCACGCCGCGCTGCGCGGCCAGGACGCCGCCGTGGACTGGGCGCGCCTCGCCGGGGACTGCGGCTACTACGACCAGTCGCATCTCATCCACGCATTCCGCCAGTTCGCGGACGCGACCCCGGAGTCTCTTCTGTATACCGTGCCATGATCGTCATCGCCGCCCCGTCGAATCTCGGCCTCCGCCCCCTGCGCCCCGGCCACGAACCCGGCACGTGGCGCGCGCCCGCGGCGCTGTTCGACGCGGGCCTGCTGGACGCCCTGGGCGCCGGCGTCCCCGTCGTCATGCCGCGGCCGTCCTGGAAGCCGGGGCCCGATCCGGGCACGCGGCTGCGCAACGGCCTCGCGATGCGCGACTTCAACCTGGCGCTGGCCGACCACGTGGCGGCGGCCGGTGCGCGCGGCGAATTCGCATTCGTCGTCGGCGGCGACTGTTCGATCCTGCTGGGGGCACTGGCGGGCGCGCGGCGGCACGGGCCGCTGTCGCTCGTGCACGTGGACGGCCACAGCAACTTCCGCCACCCGGGCAACTACGACCCGGACAGCATGCTGGGTGCCGTCGCCGGCATGGATCTCGCGCTGGCCACGGGCCGCGGCGAGGCGCTGATGACGGAATGGCCCGGCGTGGAATCTCCGCTCGTGCAGGACCGCGACGTCGTCCAGATCGGCGAGCGCGATGGGCGGCGTCCCGACTTCGCCTGGGCGGACGTGAACGACACGGACTTCGAACGCATCGACGTGTTCTCGGCGAACGAGATCGGTCCGCAGGCAGTGCTGGAACGCACCCGGCACAGGCTGCACCAGCGCTTCTGGATCCACCTCGATGTCGACGTTCTGGACGAAGCCGTGATGCCCGCTGTCGACAGTCCTGGCACGCCGGGCATCGCGCCGGACGACCTGGTGACGATCCTGTCCGGCCTCGTGCCCGATCCGCGCTGCGTCGGCATGACGGTCACCGTGTTCGATCCGGACCTCGATCCGGACGGACGCCATGCCCGCACGCTTGTCGGGCTGCTGGGCCGGCTGCCGTTCCGCTAGCCGTCCGCGGGCAGTGCCGCGTACCAGGCCGCGTACGGCGTGTTCGCGGCCATGCGCCGGTTGTAATCCGGCGCGCCGTCCGTCCACCACACGGGGCCGCGCTCGCCGAGCGCGCGCTTGGCGGCGTCGACCTCGTCGCGGGCCTGGCGTTCGAGCACCGGGTCACCCGCTTTTTTCGCGACGCCGACCTGGCGCCGCGCGCGCATCAGCCGGTCCACGAGCGCCTGGCGCGTGGCGGGATCGATGTCCGGATTGCTCATGCGCCACAGGCGGCCCGCGACGACGAAGTAGCGGCCGTCGGGCGTGACGGGGTGGTGGGTGGGCATCGCAATATCTCGTAACACTTGTGAGGACTGGTCTTAACGCCATTTTACAGACGAGCATCTTATTCTTTGCGCACCCATCCCGGACTTGCAAGGAGATTCTATGCGCGACCATCCACCGGCCGGTTGCCTGGCCAACGAACTCGCCAATAAACTGTCAAGCGGCGACGTCAGGTTCACGATCAGCGACGGCCAGGTCACCGGCATCGAACACGTGATCGGCAGCCGGACGATCGCAACGAGCCTGCCCGCCAACGCGACGTTCACCGTCGGCGCGGGCACCGTGACGGAGATGCTGACCCGCGGCGCGGCGACGGCGACGCTGACCTGGACGGTGGATGCCAGCGACACCGGCCTGTACCACCTGACGCAGGAAGTGCGCAGCTTCGACACGACGGCGGCGGACACGCCCACGTACGGTTTCACGGTAACGAACGGCGCGGTGACGGACATGACGCAGACGTTCGGCACCGCGGGCTGGACCCATACCGTGGCCGTCGCCGACCTGGCCGCGAGCGCGTTCGCGGTGGACGGCAGCACCGTCACGGAAACGGCGATCCGCGGCAACACGCTCGAGACGCTGCGGTTCACGACGACGGACGGCACGACGTACAAGCTTGCGTCGGAGACGTTCAGCGTGATCCCGGTCGGCACGGCGGCGACGGCGCTGGACGTCGAGCCGTACGAACGCATGCGGTTCACGTTCGACGGCGACACGGTCACGGCGGCGCAGAGCGTCAAGGCCGACGGCACGGCGGTCGACGTCCACCTGGGCACCACCGTGGCGTATGCCCAGGCGGCCGCGGGCTATGTCGTCGAGACGATCACCCGCGGCAGCCACGCCTACTACGAGGTCTTCCACGACGGGAACGGCGACGGCATCTACACGGCCGTCGCGCACGGGCAGGGCACGACGGTGGATCTCGTTGGCCTGCAGTCGCAAATCACGGCGCAGATCGACTCGCTGCTCTGATCCGCTTTCCATTTTTCCAATCCACGACCGCGCGAATCGGGCATCATGGCGCCTTTACGACAGGAGACACCATGATCAAAGGATTGCGCACCGTAACCTATCCCGTGGCCGACCTCGGCCGCGCCAAAGCCTGGTTCGCCGACGTGTTCGGCGTCCAGCCTTACTTCGACCAGCCGTTCTACGTCGGTTTCGCGATCGGCGGCTTCGAGCTGGGCCTCCTCCCGGACGGCACCCCTGGGACGACCGGCACGACGACGTACTGGGGCGTCGACGACATCGCGGGCGAGGTCGAGCGCATCGTCGGCCTCGGCGCCACCGTCCACGGGGCGATCCAGGACGTGGGCGAGGGCATCAGGACGGCGGAATTGATCGACCCGTTCGGCAACGTGCTCGGGCTCATCGAGAATCCGCTGTTCGATCCCGCCGCCGTGAAGTAGTTACATGCCGGCCGGCGGCTCGACCGGGATCGGGTTGCGCAGCGACAGGTTGATTGCATTCCAGCCCCGGATCACGGCGATCGTATAGCCCAGCTCCGCGATCTCGCCCTCGCTGAAATGCTCGCGCAATGCGGGCCAGGCGGCGTCGGTATCGTCGCGGTGGGGCAGGGCGTTGACGGCGTCGGCCCAGGCCAGCGCCGCGCGTTCGCGCTCGCTGAAGAACGGCGACTCGCGCCAGGCGGCCACGCTGTTCAGGTGGCGCGGGTCGGCGCCCTGCTTGATCAGGTCGCGCCAGTGCATGTCCACGCAGACGCCGCAGCCGTTCTGCTGCGAGACGCGCAGGTTGACGAGTTCCACGAGGCGCGGGCCCAGCGCGCCCTGCTTGACGGTCTGCGACAGGTTGACCATGGCCTTCAGTGCGGATGGGGCCAGGGTGAACAGGTTGATGCGGGCAGCGTGCGACATGATGGTTCCTTTCGAATGGACAGGGTGCGAAATGCAGCCTTCTACTCATTAGACGGAACGGCCCGCGCGTTTGTGACAGGTCCCACGAATTATTTCATACCGCGTACCGGGCCCGCGAGCTGCGTGCGCGCTCGTGCGGGGCGAACGGGCTGCTGGCGCGGTCCAGCAGGTCGCGCGCCTGGGCCAGCCGTTTGCGTTCTTCGGCGTCGAGCGGCCGGTCATCGTCCGTCAGCGTGCGGATGACGTGGATCGCGAGCTCCTTCGCGGCGATGTCCTCGGGCAGGCCGGAGCGCGTGCACAGGCCGTAGGTGCCGGCGAGGAAGTGCTGCCATTCGCTGCGCAGGTGCGCGTCCGTCGCCTCCAGTCCACGCAGGGGCAGTGCGTCCAGCGCGGCCCGGTAGCGCGCCGCGAACCGCCCGTACGGATCGGGTTCTCCCGCCAGCAGCATGCGCAGCCACTCGACATGGCCTTTCGCAAACCAGTCGAGCGCGTGCGTCTCCGCATGGTCGCCGAAGAACGACGCGCAATCGATCCGGACCTGCAGCCGGTACGACGGCGCGGGCATCGTGCCGGCGGCCGTGAAGCGGTCGAGATGCGCGCCATCCGTGGCGCAGGCCGCGAGCAGCTGCGCGCGGGTGAGGAAGTGGGTGTGCAGGTAGTCGATGAGTTCCATGCACCCATGCTAGCGGAGGCGTGTGCGCGACGATTCGGCCGCGGCCGAAGCATCGGCGAGATCCGCTCAGAAGTCCACGTTGAGTTTGATGCTGAAGCCGTTGCCGTTGGTCCTGGGACCCCAGCGCCTTTCCGAGTTGCCGTACCGCTCGTACGCGCCGACGAGCGCGGCATTCCTGCCGAGCTGGTATTGCAGGCCCAGGCTGGCGTACGGACCCACGTCGAACTCCCGCGTCCTGCTCCCGCCGACGCCGCTGCGCACGTATTCGCTGTGGGCGACGCCCAGCTTCGCCGTCACCTGCAGCCGCTCGCCGAGCGGCAGTACGAGCCGGGTGGCCAGGTAGCTGTGGAACCCGTTGGCGCCGAGGCCACCGGCCACGTCGTCCGGGCGCGTGTAATCGGCGAAGTAATGGCCGCGGTTGATCAGGCCCGTGTAACCGGTTTCGAGCGCCAGGTAGCGTGTGAGGCGGAGGCCGGCAACCAGTTTCGGGTCGGTGCGGTAGACCCCGAAGGCGCTGCTGTTGTCGAAGATGCGCGTGGCGCCGCTGCCGGCGGCATTGCCGGTGTAGGCGCGCGGCAGCGCCTCGACCTTGAACGGCGGCGCAGGAACGCCCGTCATGACATCCACCGGAAGCGGGGCGTCCGCTGGGTCGCCCGGCGCCTGGGCATGGGCGCCGGCGGCGACGGCCAGCGTCGCGGTCAATGCAAGTCGGGTTGCGGGCATGCGGTCTCCGGTGTTGCGCGAACTGTGTCTCTATTCGTGATTCTGTTTTACATTGTCACGATAACACTTTTTTGTTCAAGATTCACGCGGCCCGTGTCCGCACGGTCAGTGCGCCGTGACGAAGCCCGACTCGGCCCCCCAGCGGATCGCGGCCCGGTTCAGCACGACGGCTTCGGCATCCGCCAGCCAGCCGTCGGCATCCGCGAGGCGCCACATCGCGGCCAGCAGGTTGCGGCGCAGCTCGGGTGATTCCACGTCGTCGAGGAAGGCATCGATCGTGGCCGTGTCGACGTGGACGTTGCCGTGGTGTGCCGTCGCCAGCAGGTCGTTGCACAGCTCGTGCAGGACCGTGTCGAAATCGTCGTCGTCCAGCGCGATGTGGTCCAGGATCCGCGACCGGTAGACCGCTTTCAGCTCGCTGAGGGCGACGTTGCCGTCGACGATCATCGTCAGGGCCAGCAGACGGCCGGCGGCGCGGGGACTGTTCTTGGGGTATGAGCGCATTTCAGGTTCTCCGATAAAAGTCGTTACTTGGCGTCGTGCTTGCGCGCGACGTACAGGCTGGCGATACAGCTGCCGGCGATGAGCACGGCGACGACCGTCAGCGACGCCTGCACCGGCATGTGATACCAGGGCATGATCAGCATCTTCGTGCCGATGAAGGTCAGGACCATCGCCAGGCCGTACTTCAGCAGGTGGAAGCGGTCCGCCATGTCCACCAGCAGGAAGTACAGGGCACGCAGGCCGAGGATCGCGAACAGGTTCGAGGTGAAGACGATGAACGGGTCCGTCGTGATGGCGAAGATCGCCGGGATCGAGTCCACCGCGAAGATCAGGTCCGTCGCCTCGATCAGGATCAGCACGAGGAACAGCGGCGTCACGTAGCGGATGCCGTTCGCCACCACGAAGAATTTCTCGCCATGGTCGCCTTCCGCCACCCGGAGATGCTTGCGTGCGAAGCGCATGACCGGGCTCTGTTTGACGTCGGGTTCCTTGTCGGCCGCGACGAGCATGCGCATGCCGGTCAGCAGCAGGAAGGCGCCGAAGACGTACAGCACCCAGCTGAATTCGCTGACGACCCAGGCGCCCGCGCCGATCATGACGGCACGCATGACGATGGCGCCGAGGACGCCGTAGACCAGCACCCGGCGCTGGTATTGCTGGGGTACCTGGAAGGCCGTGAAGATCATCAGGAAGACGAAGATGTTGTCGACCGAGAGCGCTTTTTCGATGAGGTAACCGGACAGGAATTCGAGCGCTTTCTGGTCGGCGACGTCGGCACCGACCGTCGACTTGAGGTACCACCACAGGCCGCCGTTGAACAGCAGCGCCATGCTGACCCATGCGATGGACCACAGGCCCGCTTCCTTCACGCCGACCTTGTGTGCCTTGTTGCCGCCGAATACGAACAAATCCAGCGCCAGCATGACCAGCACGAATCCGATGAAACCGGCCCACATCGGGCCGCTCGCGATTGTTTCGATTCCGTTCATCATTGCCCCCGGTCATCGTTGCCGTTGATTGAGATCTCACTATAGACGCAAGGTAAAGATCGTACTAATCGTGTTATCTTTCAGCATTCCTCGGTTTTTTCGATGTATTGGAGCGCCATGACGTCACTCAACTACAAGCACCTGCGCTATTTCTGGATGGTGGCGAAGACCGGCAGCATCGCCACCGCCGCCGCGCAGCTTCACCTGACGCCCCATGCGATCTCGGGGCAGTTGTCCGAGTTCGCGGCGACGCTGGGTGTGCAGCTGTTCCGGCGCGCCGGACGCAACCTCGAGCTGACCGAGGCCGGCCGGCGCATCGCCCGCTCGGCCGAGCAGATTTTCACGGCAGGGGATGAACTGCTGGAACTCCTGCGGAACAGCCAGCTCACGTCGCCGCAGCCGTTTCGCGTCGGGTGCGCCGATTCGGTCTCGAAACTGATCGCGTGCCGGCTCGTGGAACCGGCGCTCAGGCTGGAGGAGCCGGTCAGGCTCGTGTGCCGCGAGGGGCGGCTGGACAACCTGCTGGCCGATCTGGCCGTCCACCGCCTCGACCTCGTCATCGCGGACCGGACGATCCCCGCGCATTTCAGCGTGCGTGCCTACAACCACCTGCTCGGGGAAAGTTCGATGACCGCGTTCGCGACGGCCGACCTGGCGGCACGGCTGGGGACGGACTTTCCGGCGTGCCTGGACGATGCGCCGGTGCTGTTCCCCGGCGAGGATTTCGCGATCCGCGGCCGATTATTGCAATGGCTGGAGCGCGGCGACATCCACGTCCGCGTCATCGGGGAGTTCGACGACAGCGCGATGATGCAGGCGTTCGGCCAGTCCGGCGCGGGCGTGTTCTTCGCGCCTGCGGTCATCGCGGCGCAGGTGTGCGACCAGTACCAGGTCGTCGCGCTCGGCACGGTCGATGCCGTCGTCGAGCAGGTCTACGCGATCACGACGGAGCGGCGCATGAGCCATCCCGCCACGGTCGCGATCGGCGCGCTCGCGCGGGACATGTTGTTCAGGGCTTGATGGATGGTTCGTCATGCATGGTCGCCGCGGCCTCCGCGAGGATCCAGTCCCGTACCGCCGTCAGCGCGCGGCTGCCGGCGCCGGGCCGCTCCAGCAGCCAGTAGCCATGATCGGTCGTCACCGGCGGCCGGCCGGTCGCCACCGCGAGCTTGCCTTCCGCGAGCAGGCTGCCGACCAGCGCCAGCCGGCCGAGCGCGACGCCTTGTCCCGCCAGCGCCGCCTGCACGACCTGGTCGTACTGGTTGAAGAGCAGGCGGCCGTTGCCGGCCGCGGCGCCCTTGTGGCCGGCGCCCCGCAACCAGTGCTTCCACTGTAGCCACGGCCGCGACGGGTCGTCGTAATCGATCAGCACGTGCCGGCGCAACGTGGCCGGATCCTCGATGGCCGTCACGCCGAGCGACGGATGTGCCACGGGCACGAGGATCTCGCTGAACAGGCGTGCCGCGCCGTCCGGCGCCGCCGCGTCCGGGCAATAGCGGAGCGCGAGGTCCATGCCGTCGCGTTCCAGGTCCATCATGCGATTGGTGGCGGCCACGCGCACGTCGATGTCGGGCGCGGCACGCTGGAAGGCCCCCAGGCGGGGCAGCAGCCACAGCGCGGTCACGCCGATGGTGGCCGTGAGCGTGATGCACGGCCGCTCGGCGGCTGGGCGCAACGTGCCGATCACGGACCCCAGCTGTTCCAGCATCGGGTCGGCCATGCGGAACAGGTGCCGGCCCTCCGGCGTGAATTCGATGCTGCGATAGGCGCGCACGAACAGGCGGCAGCCGAGCGTCGTCTCCAGCGCCTGGACCTGGCGGCTGACGGCGGACTGCACGATGCACAAGTCCTGCGCCGCCAGCGTGATGCTCATGCGGCGGCCCACCGCGACGAAGGTGCGCAGCAGGTCGAGCGGCGGCAGGTCGATCAGTCGGTTCGGCATGGTTCGGGTCCTTCGCATGCCGTCCGGGCATGCGGCCCGGTCATTTTAAACGTTTGAACGGAGGGCAGGGACGGCATGTAATGAAGACTCTTCGCCACTTCCTTCAAGGGATCCGCATGCACCCGACACCCGTCAGCGCCACGCTCGAATACCTGCAAAGCGCAGCACACAAACCCGTCACCTACATGCTCGCGCCGCCCGGCGGGCATGCGTGGGACACCGGCTGCTACGCCACGATGCCGGTCACGATTTCCGACGGACGCGGCCGGGCCGATCCGCCCGCACTCGACCGCGAAGGATTCCAACTGTGCGGCGCACCGAGCGCGATGCGTTCGTTCGGCGACCGCGACGAGATCCAGCGCGTGTATTACCGCGAGATGGAGGAACTCGCGCGTACGGTCACCGGCGCGCGCCGCGCCGTCGTGTTCGATCACCTCGTGCGCCGGCGCGATCCCGGCACGCTGGCGCCGTTCGGCGCGCGCGACGGCCAGCGGCCCAGCACGGCCACGCGCGTCCACTGCGATTTCACGCCGGCGTCGGCGCAGCGCAGGCTGGCGCTGGAGATGGAAGCGCACGGGATCCGGTCGGCCGCGCGCCATGCCATCGTCAACCTCTGGCGCACGACGCGGCTGCCGGTGCTGGATGCGCCGCTGGCCGTCTGCGACGCGCGGACCGTGGACCGTTCGGATCTCGTCGCCGCGGACATCGTCTATCCGACCCGCACCGGCGAGATTTTCGAAGTGCTGTACGACCCGGCCCACGCGTGGACGTATTATCACGCCATGGCATTCGACGAGGTGCTGCTGTTCAAGCAGTACGATTCGCTTGACGGCATGCCATGCTTCACGCCGCACGCCGCGTTCGCGCATCCGGACACGCCGCCGGGGACGCCGCCGCGCGAGAGCATCGAGATCCGCTGCCTGCTCATCTTCGACTGACGGGAACCTTGACATGAACACCATCGAATTCTGGTTCGACTTCGGCAGTAACTATAGCTACCTGAGCATGATGCGCATCCGGCGCCTCGCGGCCGGCGCGGGCGTGCGGGTCGACTTGAAACCGTTCCTGCTCGGGCCGATCTTCAAGGCGCAGGGATGGGACACGTCGCCGTTCGTGCTGCAGGCCGCCAAAGGGCGTTACGTGTGGCGCGACATGGAGCGGCAGTGCGCGAAATACGGGCTGCGCTGGCGGCAGCCCTCGGTGTTTCCCCGAAACGGGTTGTTGGCGGCGCGAGTCGCGCTGTTTGGGGAGTGCACGGAGTGGGTGGATGCGTTCTACGAGCAGGTCATGCTGGCCAACTTCGCGGAGGACAGGGACATCGGGGACGAGGCGGTCATCCGCGCCATCCTCGCCGGACTCGGCGTGGACGGCGGCGCGATCGTCGCGGCTGCGCAGGGCGACGCGTGCAAAGCCGCATTGCGCGCGCGGACCGACGCCGCCCGGTCGCGCGGCATCTTCGGCGCGCCGACGTTCTTCGTGGGCGACGAGATGTTTTGGGGGAACGACCGGCTCGAGGATGCGCTTCTATTGGCCGTCCGGTAAATTTCATGAGCGCCATCGGGGAAAATATGTCGATGGTCTGGAATACAATCCGCATCATTTATTCGATCCAGATGGGAAAGTGATGAAATTCGGGCAATGCGTTCTTGCGGTAACCATGGCGACTGCCCTGGTAGGATGTGCTGGCGTCAAGACGTTTCAATGGACCTCGAGCGCGCCATTGATATCGCCGCAGCCAGATTCGGGGCAGACCATTTATGGCGTGAAAGATCCGTCGATCGTCCACGTGAACGGTAAATATCATGTGTTCATGACGACGGCCGGCTCGAAAGGCTGGGGACTCGCGTACACCAGCTTCGACAAATGGGAGGATGCCGCGTCCGCGCCCATCGTCCCGCTCGACAAATCCCCGATGGGCCCAGGTTATCGCGCCGCGCCGCAGGTCTTTTATTTTGCGCCGCAGAAGAAATGGTATCTCGTGTATCAGGGCGGCGATCCGCTGTATTCGACGTCGGACAATATCGGCGATCCGATGTCCTGGACTGCCCCGAAACCATTCTTTCCCGTCGTCCCCGACATCGTCAAGGAACCGCAGGGCCAGGGCTGGCTGGATTTCTGGGTGATTTGCGACGATAAGAAATGCTACCTGTTCAATACCGACGACCATGGCCGTCTGCTGCGGTCCGAAACGGACTTGAGCCAGTTCCCGAACGGTTTCCGGAATACGGTCGCCGTGATGAGCGAAAAGACGGAAGACCTGTTCGAGGCGAGCAATACGTACCGCATTGCCAACACGGATACGTACATCACGCTGGTGGAAGCCATGTCGCCGAAAGGCCGCTATTTCCGCATCTGGAAGAGTCACGGCCTGGATGGAAAATGGGAGCCGTTTTCTTCCGCGCCGATGAACACGTTCGCCGGCAGCGATAACGTCGAACGGCTTTGGTCGGAAGGTATCTCGCACGGTGAAATGATACGGACGAATGCCGACCAGACGATGACGATCGATCCGTGCCGCCCGCTCGAATACCTTTTCCAGGGCAACGATCCGGCCGTGCGTGTGGATGACTACATCAAACTCCCGTATCGCCTGGGTGTCATCACGGCGAAGGGAGACAATCCGGTGAGCGCACTCTGCCGCCGGTAGTTCTACGGCACGGCACTGCTGGACTACCCGCCTAGATAGCGCCGCTCGAACCGGTGGCCCATCCGCGTCAGCACTTCGTACCCGATCGTCCCGGCCTCCGCCGCGACGACGTCGACATGCTGATGCGGCCCCAGCAGCTCGACGGTCATGCCCGGCTGCAGGCGGGACTCGGGAATGCCGGTGACGTCCAGCGTGATGCTGTCCATCGACACGGTGCCCGCGACCGGCACGCGCACGCCGTCGATGTACGCGCTGCCGCAGCCGGACAGGGCGCGCAGCCAGCCGTCCGCGTAGCCGATGGCGATGGTGGCGATGCGGCGCGTGTCCTCCGCCACGTAGCGTGCGCCGTAGCCGACGGCGTCGCCGGCTGCGATCGTGCGCACCTGCACGATGCACGCGTCCAGCGACACGGCCTGGCGCAGCGGGTTGGCATGCCCCGGCTGCGGGTTGATGCCGTACAGCGCGGCGCCCGGACGCGCGAGGTTGTAATGAAAATCGTGGCCGAGGAAGACGGCCGACGAATTCGCGAGGCTCGCGGGCATCGCGGGGAACTGCGCGCGGATCGCGTCGAAGCGCTGGCGCTGGCGCGCGTTCATCGGGTGATCCGGTACGTCCGCGCAGGCCAGGTGGCTCATCAGGAGGACCGGGTCGAACGCGGCGAGCCAGGCGCGCGGGTCGCCCAGGGCGCCGAGGTCGGCGGGCGAGAGGCCCATGCGCGACATGCCGCTGTCGACCTGCATCGCGGCAGCGAGGCGGCGCCCGAGGCGTGCACACAGGGCGCTCCACTCGCGCACCTGGCCCGGGTCGTTCAGTACCGGCGTCAAGCCGTGTTCGAGGAAGTCGGCGGCCGTGCCGGGTGGCGGGCCGTGCAGCACGTAGATGGCGCAGTCGGGCGGGACGATGCCGCGCAGGCGGATGCCTTCGTCGACGTGGGCCGTGAAGAACACGCGGCAGCCCGCGCGCACGAGCGCCGGCGCGACGTGCGCCATGCCGAGGCCGTAGGCGTCGGCCTTCATCACGCCGGCGACGACGGCGCCGCCCGCGCGTTCCACCAGCAGGCGGTAGTTCGCCGCGACGGCATCGAGGTCGATCGTCAGGATCGCGCCGGCCCGGCTGGCGGCCATCGCCGCAACGTGGGAGGGATGGGCGGCCGCGTTCATGCCTTGGCCAGCTCCGCGCGCACGTTCGGGGTCCGCGTGCCTGCGTAGCGGAACACCGCCAGGTCGTCGGCATGGATGGCCGGGACCTTGCCGCTCACCAGGTCGGCGATGACGCTGGCCGAGCCGCACGCCATCGTCCATCCCAGCGTGCCGTGGCCCGTGTTGAGGAACAGGTTTTTCAAGGGCGTGGCGCCGACGATCGGGGTGCTGTCCGGCGTCATCGGGCGCAAGCCCGTCCAGAACGTGGCGCGCGCGACGTCGCCGCCGCCCGGGAACAGGTCGTTCACGACGAGTTCCAGCGTCTCGCGCCGGCGCGGATTCAGCACCTTGCTGTAGCCTGCGATCTCCGCCATGCCGCCCACGCGGATGCGGTCGTCGAAGCGGGTCACGGCAATCTTGTAGGTCTCGTCGAGGATCGTGGAGACGGGTGCTTTCGCCGCATCGACGATCGGCACGGTGATCGAATAACCCTTGAGCGGGTAGACGGGCACGCGGAACTGGTCCTTCAGCAGCAGGCGCGAATAGCTGCCCAGGGCCAGCACGTAGCGGTCGGCCGTCACGCGGCCCTTGTCCGTTTGTACGCCGACGACCTGGCCGTTCGCGATGTCGAGGCGCTCGATATCGGTATCGAACTGGAAGCGCACTCCGAGCTCGCGCGCCATCTGCGCGAGGCGCGTCGTGAACAGCTGGCAGTCGCCCGTCTCGTCGTTCGGCAGGCGCAGGCCGCCGACCAGCTTGTCGCGCACGTTGCCCAGCGCCGGCTCGGCCTGCGCGAGTTGCTCGCGGCCCAGGAGGTCGAACGCCACGCCGGCCTGCTTCAGCACTTCGATGTCCTTGGCGGCGCCGTCGAACTGCGCCTGCGTGCGGAACAGCTGCAAGGTGCCTTGCTGGCGGCCTTCGTAGGCGATGCCCGTCTCGGCGCGGAGCGCGCGGATGCAATCGCGGCTGTACTCGGCCAGGCGTACCATGCGTTCCTTGTTGACGGCGTAGCGGCCGGCGTCGCAGTTCCTGTACATCTCCCACATCCACTGGAGCTGGAAGAGGGAACCGTCCGGCTGGATCGCGAGGGGGGCGTGGCGCTGGAACAGCCATTTGAACGCCTTCAGCGGAATGCCCGGCGCCGCCCACGGCGACGCATAGCCCGGCGAGATCTGGCCGGCGTTGGCGAAGCTGGTTTCCAGGGCCGGACCCGGTTGACGGTCGATCACGGTGACGTCGTGGCCGGCCTTGGCCAGGTAATAAGCGGTGGTCACGCCGACCACGCCGCTGCCGAGTACGATGACGCGCATAGTTTTCCTTGTGTCTCTGTTATTCTGGAATTAGAAATTGTTTCCATTGTAGTGGTCGGAATGCCATAATTGTTTCTGTTTGCGATCAACTTTTTAGTGAGAATTCATGCGCGTGCAAAAAGACTCGAATCGTGTGCTGGACCGCATCGACCTGCACATCCTCTCCATCCTGCAGGACGACGGCCGCATCGTGATGAAGGACCTGGCGGAGCGCGTCGGCCTGTCGCTGACGCCCTGCATCGAGCGCGTCAAGCGCATGGAGCGCGACGGCGTGATCGCGGGCTACCACGCGCGCGTCGCGCCGCGGGCGCTGGGGTTGCAGATCCTCGTGTTCGTGGAAATCACGCTGCGCCAGAAGTCGGAGCAGGCGTTCGAGCGCTTCCGCCGCGCGATGCTGGCCATTCCCGAGGTGATGGAGTGCCACCTCGTCTCGGGCGATTTCGATTACCTGATCAAGGCGCGCATTCCGGAGATGACGGAATACCGGAGACTGCTGGGCGAGATCCTGCACGTGGCGGACGGCGGCCAGTCGAAGAGTTATGTGGTGATGGAAGAAGTCAAGGAGACGCTGGCCGTATCGATTGCGCGCTAGTCGCCGTCGCGCAGCCACGACCTGGAGCGGCCGACGATGGGGCTGTCCACCGGCGCCTTCGGCGTGGGGGCGTCGAAGCGCCGATCCAGGTCGCCCGGATCCGCCTGCAACGTCGTGGGCTTGCTCGACAAATAGGACTTCACCCCGACCGAACACCGATACAACACCGCGCCTGCGGCAATGACGATCGCGCTGAGCGTGATCGCCAGGCCGTCCGGACGGCCGGCGACGACCAGAATGCAGGCCAGGACGATGATGTCGAGACAGACGACGTAGTTGAAACGGGCGGGGCGATCAGGATCGATTCTTTTTTCCGACATACGAACTTCCGGGAAAACTCGCGGCGACGCGATGCGGGCTGGCCGCTATCAATGAGGCCCCGGCATTCTAACATTTCCGTGTGGAAATATCAGGGTCAGCGATAAGCCTGCCGTTCAGTCCGCCCGATACAACGGCAACGTCACCTTCACCGGCCGCACGTCCATGCGCACGCGGTACACGGAATAGGTATCGGCCCGGTTCGACGTGTAGCCCTCGCTCTCCGGCGTGCGCGTGAAGGTGAATTCGAAACCGCGGTCGGCGGCCGCGCCGGCCGGGTCGCCGAAGGCGATGCCGGTGGCGCGCGGCTGGTCGCTGTCGCACAGTTTCATCAACAGGTCGACGACGGCCGTGTTGCCGAGGATGTCGGGGGCGAACAGCGGGCCGCGGTACGTCGGGTCGGCCGGATCGACCTTTTCCTTGTCCGGGCCCGGCGTGAAGCGGCCGGTGGCCGGCTCGTAGCGGTCGCCGCTGTCGAGGTAGCTGATGCGGGCGCCCGTCACGTTGAAGCCGGTGCGCGCGGCGTCCACGGTGGCCTGGCCCAGGTCGAGCAGCAGCGCCCCCTTGTAGCCGATGACGGCGATCGACCGGTCCGGCGCGACGACGGCGGCCGTGTTCTCGTCGATGCCCAGGCCCAGCCGGTAGTGCTTGGCCAGCATCGCCGGGAGCATGCGGGCGAAGCGGCCGCGGATCAGCAAATGCTGGTCGACGAACACGTCGTCGCCGATGAAACCGAGGCCCGGCGCGATGTCGCGGCCGTCCGTGATGCCGTCGCGCAGCGTGGGCAGCGGCGCGCGGCCTTCGTAGAACATCGTCCTGCTCATGATGGCGGCGCCGGCGCTCGTGCCGGCGATGACGCCGCCGCGCCGGTACAGGTCCCACAATGCGTCCAGCACCGCGCTGTTGCCGCCGTCCGCATGGCGCAGCGCGGCTGTGATGCGGCCCTGGTCGCCGCCGGTGAAGAAGGCGCCGCCGGCCGCGCGCACGCTGGCCGCCAGCTGCGGGTCGTCGGCGGCCCGGCGCACGTCGGTGCCGGCCAGTTTCGCGGACAGCGGCACGACGAACGGGCGGGCGCCGTAGCTGGCCAGGATCTCGGCCGTCAGGCGGCCGGAGCGCTCCGGATTGCCGGCCGCCGTCGGGAACACGGCGATGCGCGCGCCGCGGCCGCCGGCCAGCTCGACGATCTTCTTCCACACGGGGGCGTTGTCGGCGCGCAGCGCGCCGCCGGCGATCACGAGCGAGCCCTTGGCCGCGCCCGCGGGGGCCTGCGCGTCCGCGCGCGCGGCGGCGGGCGCCAGGCCGAGACTCAGCACGAAAGCGAGGGGAAGAGTCGGGAAGCGGAGCGGCATGGGCTTGTCTCGATGCGGATGGGAACACCCATCATCATACGCGTGCCCGGCCTTGCCGCCAAAGCCGGTATCATCGGGGTATGCACTCAGATTGGAGCCAGAATGTTGATCGTGACCCACAGCGGTAAATTCCACGCGGACGATGCGTGGGCCGTGGCCGTCCTGCTGTTGTTGTACCCGGACGCGGAGCTCGTGCGCACGCGCGATCCCGCCATCATCGCCAGGGCCGACGTCGCCATCGACGTGGGCGGCGAATGGAACCCGGCCGCGGGCCGCTTCGACCATCACCAGAAGGGTTTCGACGGCGCCCGCATGAGCGGCGTGCCGTATGCCAGCGCCGGCCTCGTGTGGCGCGAATACGGTGCGCGCTGCGTCGCGCTGCTGGCCGAGCGGCACGCGGGCCATAAACTGTCGGAAGAGGGCGCGCAGCAGATGGCGTATGCGATCGACGCGGACGTCGTCCAATACCTCGACCTGTCGGACGTGGGCGCGGCCCGCAACGCGCCGGGCAGCTACGGCCTGTCGGCGATCGTCTCCGGCTTCAATCCGAACTGGCTCGACGAGCAGCGGCTGGGCTATGGCCCGGCGGCCGAGGCCTACCGCGATGAGCAGTTCCGGCGCGTGCTGGGCCTGCTCACGGACCTGATGATCAATGCGGTGAAGTACCGCGTGGGCGCGCTGCTCGCGGTCGAGCAGGTGCGGCACGCGGAGGTGCTCGAAGGCGGCCGTGTGCTGTTCCTGAAAAATGCCGCGTTGCCGTGGACGGCCATCGTGCGCAAGGAGATGCCGAAGGTGTTGTTCGTCATCAGCTACAGCCTGGCCGAGCAGCGCCACATGATCCACACGGTGCCCGTCAGCGCGGAGAGTTTCGATGCGCGGGCCGACCTGCCCGCGGCCTGGGCGGGTCTGCGCGACGCCGACCTGGCGGCCGTCACGGGTGTGCCGGATGCGGCCTTTTGCCACAACGGCCTCTTCATTGCGGCGGCCAAGTCGTTCGAGGGCATCCTCGAAATGGCGCGGCAGGCGCTGTGCGAGGTGGATGCGCAGGCCTCGGCAGCGTGACCGGTCGTTACGATTTCATCAAATGTGTGTGGTTTTTTGGTGCGAAATCACCAAAAAGTGACGGAGATTCATGCTGGTCTTTACACCGGCACGCGGTTCGCGTCTAGAATTTCCCAAAAGAATCAACCTTTTTGGGATGGGACATGAAATCGGTTCAGCAGGAAGTCGACGAGCGCAGCAACCTCACGGGCACGAACAAATTCGAGCTTTTGCTTTTCCGACTTGGCGGCGACGCCAGCGGCGAGCACAGCGAGCTGTTCGGCATTAACGTATTCAAGATCCGCGAGATCGTCGCCATGCCGACGATCACCAAGGTGGCCGGCGCGCCCGATCACGTCCTCGGCGTGGTCAACCTGCGCGGCCAGATCATCCAGGTCCTGGACCTGCCGGGCATCGCCGGCGTCACGCCCAAGACCGGCCTGAACATCATGCTGGTGACGGAGTTCGCGCGCACCACGCAGGCGTTCGCCGTCGAGAGCGTGGAAGAGATCGTGCGCCTCGACTGGACGCAGGTGATGTCGGCCGAGAAGAGCGCCGGCAGCGGCATGGTCACGAGCATCGCGCGCCTGGAAGCGGTGGACGGCCAGCCGGCCCGCCTGGCCCAGGTGCTGGACGTCGAGACGATCCTGCGCAACCTGAATCCGGAAGCGCAGACCGAGAACATCGAACAGGCCGTCGGCGCCAAGATGAAGCTGAAGCCGGGCGCCGTGATCCTCGCGGCGGACGATTCCGTCGTGGCGCGCGCGCTGATCGAGCAGGGGCTGGACGCGATGGGCCTGCCGTTCGTGATGACCAAGAGCGGCAAGGAGTGCTGGGAACAGCTGAACCACATCGCCGCCGCGGCCGAAGCCGAAGGCAAGACCGTGCACGACAAGGTCGCGCTCGTGCTGACCGACCTCGAGATGCCCGAAATGGACGGCTTTACCCTGACCCGCAACATCAAGTCGAACGCGCGCTTCGGCAACATGCCTGTCGTGATCCACTCGTCGCTGTCCGGCACGACGAACGAGGAACACGTCAAGAACGTCCGCGCCGACGCCTACGTCGCCAAGTTCTCGGCCGAGGACCTGTCGCGCACCCTGCGCACGCTGCTGCGCCAGTAATGCCTTCCCCACGCGGTGCCGGCATCCGCCGGCCCGCGCCGCACTGCCCATTCTGAGTTGTTGTCGGGCAACACCCTGAAGACGAATTTGCGTAGGCATTGTCCTACAGCAACAGTCATGCCGCATAATGACGGTTCAGGATGCTGTTTCCCACCTTTTCAGAATCCCATGCCACACTCGACATCGTTAATCGCGAGCATCTGGACCACGGATACCGAAGGCGTCTGCACGTCCAGCGTCGACCACGGGCAGGGCGCGCTGCCGCATTTCGCCGTCGCGGCGCACCTGCCGGACTGGCTGCGCCGGTGCGCCGCCGACGCGCAGGCGGCGGAACGCGGCGCCGATGCGCTGGCGCGGCAGGCGGCGTTCAGCCATGAAGTCGGGATCCGCGCCAAGGATGGGTCCATGCGCCGCGTCGTCGTGTCCGGGCTCCCGCACGTTGCTGCCGACGGCCGCTGCACCGGCTGGTCCGGCACGTTCGCCGACGTCACGGAGCAGAAGGCGACGCTCGACCGCGCGTTGCGCAGCGAGGCCGAGCACCGCCTCATCGTCGACCACAGCCTGGACCTGATCGCGCACTGCGGCGTGGACGGCCGCTACATCCACGTGTCGCCGTCGTACACGAACTTCCTGGGCTGGGAGGTGGAGGACATGGTAGGGCGCACCGTCCTCGAGTTCCTCCATCCCGACGACCAGGCGCCGGCGGCCGCGGCGCTGGCGCGCATCAACGCGGGCGAGGAGATCGGCGACGTGGTCGAGGTGCGCAAGCGGCACCGCGACGGTCATTATGTCGCGCTGGGCTCGAAGGTGCGCAAGGTCGCGGACCCGGACACCGGTGCCGTGTTCGGCGCCGTCCTCGTATCGCGCGATATCACCCGCGAAAAGGAGATGCTGCACCGTGTCGAGCACGCGCACGCGCGCATGCGCACGATCCTGGAAAGCATCGAAGACGGCTTCTTCTCGGTCAACCGGGACTGGGAGATCACGTATGCCAACACGCTGGCCGAGGTGTTTGCCCGCGTGGAGCCCGGTACGTCGGGCGGCAAGGTATTGTGGGACCTGGCCGACGACCTGGAAGGTACGGAGACGGCCCGGATCTACCGGCGCGCGATGGAGCGGTGCGAGAACGCGGCATTCGAGACGTTCTACGAACCGGAAGGCGTGTGGCTCAGCGTGCGCGTGTACGCGCGCGAGGATGGCCTGTCGGTCTACTTCCACGACATCACGGACCGCAAGCGCGCCGAGGAGCGGCTCGAACAGTTGGCCACGCGCGACGATCTCACGGGCCTGCCCAACCGCGCCTGGCTGAACGGCCATCTGCGCTCGATGCTGGGCCAGGCGCGCGGCGAAGCGGAAACCACCGTGCTGTTCATCGACCTGAACCGCTTCAAGGAAGTCAACGATTCATTGGGCCATGCGGCCGGCGACCATTTGCTGCGGCAGGTGGGGTTGCGGCTGCAGTCGTGCCTCCGCCCGGGCGACGTGGTCGCGCGGCTGGGCGGCGACGAATTCGTCGTGGCGGCCCATTGCGCGGGGCGCGACGCCGCGGCCGGCATCGCGCAGCGCCTCCTGGAGACCCTCACCAATCCCTTCCACATCGACGGGCTGGAGATGTGCGTGGGCGCGTCGATCGGCATCAGCCTCTCGGGCCAGGACGGCGCCACGCCGGAACTGCTGTTCCAGAACGCGGACACGGCGATGTACAAGGCCAAGGCATTGGGCGCGAGTTCGTACCAGTTCTTCGAGCCGGAGATGAGCGTGGAAGCGCGGCGGCGGCTGCAGGTGGAGGCGGCGCTGCGGCGCGCGCTGGAGCTGGGCCAGTTCGAGCTGCATTACCAGCCGCGCATCGACGTGCGCACGTGGCGCCTGCGCGGCGTGGAAGTCCTGCTGCGCTGGAAGCATCCGGAACTGGGCCAGGTGGCACCGTTCGAATTCATCCCCATCGCGGAAGAGCGCGGCCACATCGAGGCGATCGGCCGCTGGGTGCTGGGCGAGGCCTGCCGCGTCGGCAAGCGCCTCTCCGACAAATACGGCACGCAGCTGCACGTGGCCGTGAACGTGTCGGCGCGCCAGCTGCGGTCGGCGGAACTCGTGGCCGAGGTCGAACAGGCGTTGCGCGAATCCGGTTTCGCGCCGCGCGCGCTGGAGCTGGAGCTGACCGAGAGCGCGCTGATCGACGACATCGACCAGTCCGTCGACGTGCTCCACCGTCTCAAGCGCCTGGGCGTGAAGCTGGCGCTGGATGATTTCGGCACCGGCTATTCGAGCCTGTCGTACCTGAAGCGCTTCCCCGTCGACGTGCTGAAACTGGACCGCTCGTTCTTCCTGGAGGAGTGCCCGAACGGCGACGAATTCGTCGCCGCCCTCGTGCACATGGCGCATGCGCTCGGCCTCACCGTGGTCGCGGAAGGCATCGAGACGGAAGAGGTGATGGAGACGCTGCGCGCCTGCCGCTGCGACGAGGCGCAGGGCTACCTGTTCGCGCGGCCGATGGCGCTGCCGGAGTTCGACAAGTTCCTGCAATGCGAGGTGCCGGGGGCGCTGGCGGCGTGAATGGCTTACAATGGCGGTTTCAGCCTGCACCCGGCACATGACACCGTCGACGCACACCCATTCGTGCCCGGAATGCTGCGCCATTTACGCAGCCTTTGACGACAGTTGCGCGTCACGGTTCGACACGCTCCTCGCGCTGGACCACTCGCGCGAGGAACCGTGGGGAAGCCGGCATGGGCAGGCATTCGCCGCCTATGCGCTCCAGCATCCCGTGACGCACGCGGCATCGCTCGACCGTGCCTGGTCGGCGCTCCACCAGATCTACGTGGCCGGCATGGCGCCGGAGCGCGTCTTTGGCGCACTCGTTGCCGCGCGCGGCGGGATGCCCGCGGGTTGGTCCGTGCCTGCGCGGGCCGCGCGGCCGGTCGGCGCGCCGGCCGTGACGATCGCCGACCTGGGCGGCTTCGACGCCGCGACCTACGCCGCCCGCCTGGACGACTGGTGCCGCGCGGCGCTGGCCGCGTGGGGCGCCGTCGTCGCCTGACGCCTGGACGGGGTCAGCGCGCGTAGCTCGGCTTCTTCGGATCGTACGTCCAGCCGGGCACGAGGTAGCGCATGGCCATCGCGTCGTCGCGCGCGCCGCCGGCCACCTTCTTGTACAACTCGTGGGCGGCCGCGATGCGCTCCATGTCCGGCTTGACGCCGAGGCCCGGCGCATCCGGCACCGCGACCTGGCCGCCGACGATCCGCAGCGGCTCCGTCGTCAGCCGCTCGCGGCCTTCCTGCCAGATCCAGTGCGTGTCGATCGCCGTGATGTCGCCCGGCGCGGCGGCGGCGCAGTGCGTGAACATCGCGAGCGACACGTCGAAGTGGTTGTTCGAGTGCGACCCCCACGTCAGGCCCCAGTCGTGGCACAGCTGCGCCAGGCGCACGGAGCCCTGCATGGTCCAGAAGTGCGGATCGGCGAGCGGGATGTCGACGGCGCCCAGCAGGTGCGAGTGGGCCATCTGGCGCCAGTCCGTCGCGACCATGTTCGTCGCCGTGCGGATGCCCGTCGCGCGCTTGAACTCGGCCATGATCTCGCGGCCGGAGTAGCCGTTCTCGGGACCACACGGGTCTTCCGCGTACGACAGCACGTGGCCCTGGTCCTTGCACGCGGCGATGGCTTCCTCCAGCGACCAGGCGCCGTTCGGGTCCAGCGTCGCGCGCGCGTCCGGGAAGCGCTGCTTGATGGCGGCCACCGCCGCGATCTCGTCTTCCGGCCGCATCACGCCGCCTTTCAGCTTGAAGTCGCGGAAACCGTACTTGTCGACGGCGGCGGAGGCCAGGTCGGCGATCTGCCCGGGCGTCAACGCTTCTTCGTCGCGCAACCTGTACCAGCCATCCTGCGCGGCCTCGCCGTCGTATGGCAGATCCGTTTGCGTGCGGTCGCCGACGTAGAACAGGTACGCGAGCATCGTCACGTGCGTGCGCTGCTGGCCGTTGCCGAGCAGTTCGCACAGCGGCACCGCGAGGTGCTGGCCCAGCAGGTCCAGCAGCGCCGCCTCCACGGCCGTTACCACGTTTTCCAGGCGCAGGTTGATTTCGTGCGGCTGCTTCATGACGGCTTCCTCGGCGCTCGACGTCACCTGGTGGCTCACGCCGGAGATCGCCGCGCGCAGCACGTTCAGGGTGCGGTTGTAGCGTGCCACTTCGGTGCCCGTGACGAGCGGTACGAGCCGCTCCAGTGCGCGCAGGATGCCGTTCGAGCCGGGCACCTCGCCCATGCCGGTGTTGCCGGCGCTGTCCTTCAGCAGGACGAGGATACGGGTGAAGCAGGGCGCGTGGGCGCCGCACAGGTTGAGCAGCATGCTGTCGCGGCCGGCCACGGGGATCACCTGCATCTCGGTGACGATCGGGCTGGCGGCGCGCTGGATGAGGGGCATTTTCTGGGTCTCCTGGTGATGTCGGGCATATCGAAAAAATATATCTCGTTGCCCGTAACATTGTTCTAAACTAGAATGGTAGCGCAACCATTTGCCAAGTGTGAAGGAATAACGATGTCCCGTCAATCGATTCTGGCTGCCAGCCTCCTGTGCCTCTCCCTCGGCGGCTGTGCCGCCATCGCCGTACAAACCCCAGCAGGCGAACACTGGGTCGCCTCCTGGGGAAGTGCCCAACTGGTGCCGGAAGGCCAGAACGAATTGCCCGCCGCGCAGTGGCAGGACGCCAGCCTGCGCCAGATCGTGCGCGTGTCGCTGAGCGGGAGCCAGCTGCGCGTGAAGCTCACCAACGTGTTCGGCACGGCGCCGCTCGTGATCGACGCCGGCAGCGTCGCGCTGGCGCGCGCGCCCGGCAAGGCCGACGTCGACGGCGCCAGCCTGCGCCCGCTGCGTTTCGGCGGCGCGGCGTCCGTGACGATCCCCGCCGGCGCGGAATACGTGAGCGACCCGATCGACCTGCCGCATGCCGCAGGCGCCGACCTCGCCATCTCGCTGCATTTCGCCCAGGCGCCGGCGCGCCAGACGGGTCATCCGGGCGCCCGCGCGACGAGCTTCCGGGTGCCCGGCAACCAGGTCCACGCCGCGAGCTGGCCGCAGGCCGACACCTTCACGCGCTGGTACCAGATCACGGGTGTCGAAGTGCTGGACCGCGGCGCGGCGCACACGGTCGTCGCGATCGGCGACTCCATCACGGACGGCTACGGCGTGAACCCGGACACGTATGCGCGCTGGACGGACGGGCTCGCGAGCCGCCTGCGCAGCGCCGGGATGACGAACATCGGCGTCGTCAACGCAGGCATCGGCGGCGGCCGCATGCTGCGCGACGGCCTGGGCCCGAACCTCGTGTCGCGCTTCGAACGTGACGTGCTCGCGCGGCCCGGCGTCTCCCACGCCATCGTCATGATCGGCGTGAACGACTTCGGCGTGCAGCACCGGAACAGGGAAGACACTCCGGCGGCGCGCGCGGCCCTGCTGGACGACCTGAAACAGGCCTATCGCCAGATCGTCGCGCGTGCCCATCTGCAGGGCGTGTGCGTGCTGGGCGCCACGATCAGTCCATACGGCGGCAGCGGCTATTACGCGCCGGGTGCGGACAACGAGGCGGACCGCCTCGCGTACAACCAGTGGATCCGCACCGCGGGCGTCGTCGACGGCGTCGTCGATTTCGATGCGGCGCTGCGCGACCCCGCCAGGCCGGATCACCTGCTGAAGGCGCTGGACAACGACGGCCTGCATCCGTCGACGGCCGGCTACAAGGCGATGGCCGATGCCGTGCCGCTGGAACAGCTCAAGAGCTGCCGCATCGCGCGCTGAATCACCCATAAAAACACCAGGAGACTTAATGAAATCACTCGTCGCCGCCGCCGTGCTGGCGCTTGCGGCCGCACAGCCGGCATGGGCGCTGGGAGAGCGCGCTTTCGTGACATTCGAGGCGGGCAAGGATGCCGTCGTGCTCGCGCGTCCCGGACTGGCCGCGCGCATCGTGGTGGACCCGAACGAATTCAAGGGCGTGCGCCGCGCGGCGGCCGATCTGCAGGCGGACATCGAACGGGTGTCCGGCACCCGGCCCGCGCTGCTGGCGTCCGCGGGCGCCGTGGCGAAGGGCGCGGACGTCGTCATCGTCGGCACGCTCGGTCAGAGTGCACTGATCGACCGCCTCGCGCGCGCGAACAGGATCGACGCGAAGGCCGTGCGCGGCAAGTGGGAAGGCTACCTCGTGCAGACCGTGCGCAATCCGCTGCCGGGCGTGGCGCGAGCGCTCGTCGTCGCGGGCAGCGACCAGCGCGGCACGATCTTCGGGCTGTACACGGTGTCCGAGCAGATCGGCGTCTCGCCATGGAACTGGTGGGCCGACGTGGCGCCGCCGAAGCACGACGTGCTCGCCGTGGCGGCAGGCACGCGCGTGGCCGACGCACCCGTCGTGCGCTACCGCGGCATCTTCCTGAACGACGAGGCGCCGGCGCTGTCCGGCTGGGCCAAGGAGAAATTCGGCGGCTTCAATCACAAGTTCTACGAGAAGATATTCGAGCTCGTGCTGCGCATGCGCGGCAACTACCTGTGGCCCGCGATGTGGGGCAATGCGTTCTACGACGACGATGCGGAGAACGGCCCGCTGGCCGACGAGATGGGCATCGTGATGGGTACGTCGCACCACGAACCGCTGATGCGCGCCCATGCCGAGTGGAAGAAGTACGGCAAGGGACCATGGGACTACAACCGCAACGAACAGGTGCTGCGCGAATTCTGGCAGCAGGGGCTGGATCGGTCGAAGGACTACGACAAGGTCATCACGCTGGGCATGCGCGGCGACGGCGACGAGCCGATGTCAGAGGAATCGAACGTCGCGCTGCTGCAGCGGATCGTGGCCGACCAGCGCGCGATGATCGCGAAGACGACCGGAAAACCGCTGCCGCAGGTCCCGCAGGTGTGGGCCTTGTACAAGGAAGTGCAGGAGTATTACGAGAAGGGCATGCGCGTGCCGGACGACGTGACCCTGCTCTGGTGCGACGACAACTGGGGCAATATCCGCCGCCTGCCCACTGCGGAGGAACGCAAGCGCAGCGGCGGCGCCGGCATCTACTACCACTTCGACTACGTGGGCGGCCCGCGCTCCTATAAATGGATCAACGTGACGCCGCTGCCGAAGGTGTGGGAGCAGATGCATCTCGCCTGGCGCCTCGGCGCGGACCGGCTGTGGGTCGTGAACGTGGGCGACCTCAAGCCGATGGAAGTGCCGACGGAATTCTTCCTGACGTATGCCTGGAACCCGGCCGCGTGGCCCGCGTCGCGCCAGCCCGAGTACCTGAAGCTGTGGGCGGCGCGCGAGTTCGGCGCGGGCAACGCGTCCGAGATCGCGGACATCGTCGAGACGTACGCCCGCTACAACGGCCGCCGCCGGCCGGAACAGCTGGAGCCGGGCACGTACAGCGCGACGAACTACCGCGAGTCCGAGCGCATCGTCGCCGACTGGCGCGACCTGGCGGCCCGCGTCGAGCGGGTGAAAGCGAAGCTGGCGCCCGCGCAACGCGACGCGTTCTTCCAGCTGGTCGAGCATCCGGTGCGCGCATCGGGCACGCTGGGCGAACTGTATGCCACGGTGCAGGCGAACCGCCTCCATGCGCAGCAGGGCCGCGCCGACACGAACGACCTCGCGGCCCGCGCGCGCGACCTGTTCGCGCAGGACGCCGCGATCTCGCGCGAGTACCACACGATCAACGGCGGCAAGTGGAACCACATGATGGCGCAGACGCACATCGGCTACACGAGCTGGCGCGACCCGGCGACGAACATCATGCCCGAGGTGCGCGAGATCGCGCTGCCGGCCGCGCCCGGGCTGGGCGTGGCGGTGGAGGGCAGCGAGGCCGCCTGGCCGGCGGCGCAGGACCTGCGCCTTCCCGCGTTCGAACCGTTCGACAAATCGAACCGCTACATCGAGGTCTTCGATCGCGGTGCCGCGCCGGTGGCGTGGACGGCACGTGCCGAGCAACCGTGGATCGTGCTGGGCGAATCGTCCGGCACGACGGACAAGTCGAAGCGGATCGCCGTCGACGTGCGCTGGGACCAGGTGCCGGCGGGCGTGACGTCCGGCCGCGTGCTGGTGAGCGGTCCGGATGGCCGGCAGGCCGTCGTGGTGGTCCCGCTGCGCCACGCGGACCAGCGCGGCACGCAGGTCGCAGGTTTCGTCGAGACGGGTGGCACGGTCGCCATCGAGGCCGAACACTACAGCCGCGCGCTCGCGCCAGCAGGCCGCGAATGGCTGCGCGTACCGGGCCTGGGCCGCACCTTGTCCGGCATGACGACCTTGCCGGTGGACGCGCCCGCGCTGCAGCCAGCGGACGGCATGCGCCTCGAGTACGACGTGTTCCTGTTCGAGCCGGGCAAGGTGAACGTGCAGGCGACGCTGGCGCCCACGCTGAAATTCCGGCCGGGACCGGGCTTCCGCTACGCCGTCTCGATCGACGACGAGGCGCCGCGCATCGTCGACGTGCATGCGGACGAATCGCTGACGCACTGGGAAAGGATCGTCACGGACGGCGTCGCGCAATTCACGACGGCGCACGAGGTGAGGGCGGCGGGGCGCCATACCCTGAAGTTCTGGGCGCTGGACCCGGGCCTCGTGCTGCAGCGCGTCGTGATCGATGCGGGCGGCCTGAAGCCGAGCTATCTCGGCCCGCAGGAAAGCCCGCTGGTCAAGGCGAATTAATCGGAGTGCGCCACGCGCAGCCCGCCCTTGCGGTCGGGCAGCCACACTTCGGCGAGGTCGGAGCTGACGTCGAAGAAGCCGAGTTCGTGCTTCGCCGCCAGGCGGTGCACGGCCTCCCACGCCGCGTCGATGCGGTCCCAGTCGAGGAACGACATGTAGATCAGCGCCCTGCCGATCGTGTAGTCGGTGCCGGTGTCCGGCTCCTCCACGTCGGCCGGCGCGGGCGGGAATTCGGCGGCGAGGTCCGCGTAAAAGGCTTGCAGCGCGGGCGTGGCCACGGCGGGGGCGTCGTAGCCGTGGTCCTCGGTCCATTGCGTCTGTTCCTCGTACCAGTCGAGGAAGGCGGGCCGCTTGAAAGGGGCGGCGTCGGGGGCGAACACCATCAGGTCGAAACTCATCGTGCGGTTCTTTCAGGGCGATTCATCGGTCAGGCATGACGATACACGCCGCCCGCGTGTGGTGCAAATGCCGAAAATCCCGCAATCCCTGCGCAAAGCTGCTTTCGGCGGTGCAAAAAAGATAATATGCTGAGCCTGCCCGAACCGAACCCTCGCCGATTGGAGCCCCCATGACTTCCATGCTGAAATCCAAGGCCGCCCCTGCCTTGCTTGTCCGCTCTTTGCTCGCCCTCGCTCCGCTGCTCGTTACCGAAGCGGCACACGCCGGTCCCAAATACACGTACAGCTACGTGGGCAACCCGTCCACGCCCGTGCGCGCGAAGCCGGTGTCGTGTTGGGAAACGGTCTGCACGCCGTCCGTCGTGCTGATGGGCGGCGGCTACGACGTGGCCGAGGCGTTCCGCTGGATGATCGCGCAGGCCGGCATCACGAAGGCGGCGGGCGGCCGCTTCGTCATCCTCCGCGCGACGGGCGGCGACGCGTACAACCCGTACGTCTACAGCCGGCTCGGCACGGTCGATACGACGACGAGCCGCAATTACGAGATGGTCGGCGGCCTCGATCTGGGCCTGACGTCCGTCGAAACGCTCGTGATCCCGAGCCGCACCGCGGCGGCGGATCCGTTCGTGCTGGACGTGATCGCGAAAGCGAGCGCCATCTTCATCGCCGGCGGCGACCAGGCGGATTACTACCAGTACTGGCAAGGCACGCCGCTGGCCGCCGCGCTGCAGCGCGCCGTCAATGCGGGCATCCCCATCGGCGGCACGAGCGCCGGCAATGCGATGCTGGGCCAGTACGCGTTCGTCGCGTTGAACGACACGGTGACGTCGGACGAGGCGCTCGCCAATCCGTTCAACCGCTACATGACGATCGACCCGCTCAACACGTCGTCCGGCAAATTCATCCAGACGGGCAGCTTCATCAACATCCCGGGCCTCGAAAAGACGATCACCGACGACCATTTCAATACGCGCGACCGGCTGGGCCGCCTGATCGGCTTCGTGTCCCGCATCGGCAACGGCTGCCCCGGCGGCGTCGAACAGTTCGACCAGGTGCTGGGCGTCGGCGTCGACGAGGAGACGGCCGTGCTGGTGTCCGGGCCGCGCGGCAGCGTCAAGGCGCAGCTTGTCGCCAACCCGTACAATCCCGAGAACACGACGGCGCCGTATGCGCCGCAGAACTCCGCCTACTTCACGAAGCTCGTGCGCACGCCGGCCCAGTGCGCGGCGAAGAAGACGCTGGATATCAACAGCGGCGTGCAGGTCTACCGGCTCAGCGCCCAGGTGACGCAGCCGTCGCCGTATCCGTCGGCGCCGCAGTACAGCTTCAGGACGAATGCGACGTTCAACCTGTCCAGCTGGACGCAGCAGACGCCGACGACGTACGCCGACGGCTCGTCGCTGAACGGTCCGTTCGTGTACGGCACGGCGGGCGGCGCGATCCTGGGCACCCAGGTCCGCTGACCCCCGTGCGCCCGCCTGTCGCCATCGATCCGGACGAGGTCGAGTTCAGCGCGATCCGAGCACAGGGCCCGGGCGGGCAGAACGTGAACAAGGTGTCGAACGCCGTGCAGGCGCGCTTCGACATCGGCGCGTCGTCGCTGCCGGCGGACGTGAAGGAACGCCTGCGCGCGCTGCCCGATGCCCGCATCACGCGCGACGGCGTCGTCGTCATCAAGGCGCAGTCCGCGCGCAGCCTGGAGCGCAATCGCGCGGAGGCGCTGGCGCGGCTGCAGGCGCTCGTCGACGCGGCGGCGAAGGTAGCGCCCGTGCGCCGGCCCACACGCCCCACGCTGGGTTCGCAGCGGCGCCGGCTCGACGCCAAGGCCGGCCGTGGCCAGGTCAAGGCGTTGCGCGGCAAGGTCCACGACTGATCACACTGGCTGGGCGGCCTATATCGAAATCGACATTTGCCATACGAAGATGGCATGCCTCCGTGATAGCGGTTAACAATCACTGTTAGCACAATTGACTGCGCCTGTCACCGTCTCTACGATGAAATCGGTTACATAACAATAAGAATGCGGCGTCGACGCCCCGGATGCCGTATGCGGATACGGTAGTCGCGGTCCGCCTCAAGCGGGGCGAACATCAAGGAGACTATATGAAGAACGCACTTTGCATCACGGCAGTGGCATTGGCAACGAGTCTCGCCGCCCCGGCGCAGGCGGCAACCTGGTCCACCTCCGCGCAGTACGGAGGGACCACGATGGGCGCGTACAGCTTCAACAACGACATCTGGGGGCAGGGCGCCGGCCCGCAGACCCTGTGGGTCAACTCGCCGGCCGACTGGGGCGTGTGGTCGAACCAGCCGAACACCGGCGGCATCAAGTCCTACCCGCACATCGGCTTCTACGTCGGCAAGCCGCTGAGCAACCTGTCGCGCGTGACGTCCGTCGTGTCGGCGACGACGCCGGCCGGCGGCGCATGGGAATCGGCGTACGACATCTGGGACTCGAACCACGCCAACGAGATCATGCTGTGGCTGAACTACACGGGCACGTCGGGCGGTTGCGGCAACGTCAAGCCGGTCTCGTACAACTGGACGGCGCAAGGCTGCGCGATCCCCGTGTATACGAACGTGAACGTGGGCGGCGCGACGTGGAACGTCTATCGCGGCAATAACGGCGGCAACATGGTGTACTCGTTCCTGCGCACGACGAAGACCAACAACACGACCGTCGACATCCTCGCCATCATGCGCTACCTGCAGAACCTCGGCTGGATCGGCAACGTCACGCTGGGCGACGTGCAATACGGGTTCGAGATCACGTCGTCCTCGGGCGGCATGAACTTCGGCGCCCGCAACTTCTCGGTCACCGCCTATTGAGCAGTCCGGCCTGGCGCGGCCCGGCCGCGTCATTGGCGCAGGCGCAGCGCGCGTGGACGCGGTCGCGTCCACCGCGCTTGGCGTCGTACATCAGCTTGTCGGCCACGGCGATGAGGTCGCGCAGCACGTGTTGCCCGCCGTCGGCCGCGAGGTCGGCGCAGGCGACGCCGAAGCTCGCCGTCGTGCGCACGTGCTCCGCCCCGTCGTCGGTCATGACGCTCGTGTCGGCGAAGCGCGTACGAAGCCGCTCCGCCAGGTGGATGCCGCCGTCGAGGTCAGTCCCCGGCAGGATCGCGAGGAATTCCTCGCCGCCGTAGCGCACCACGCTGTCGACGCCGTCGCGCGTCATGCGCCGCAACAGGTCCGCGAAGCTGCGCAGCACGGCGTCGCCGCTGGCGTGGCCGTATGTGTCGTTGATGCGCTTGAAGTGATCGATGTCGCACAGGACCACCGTCAGCATGCTGCCATGGTCCGGCGTGCGCATCCGGCCGGGGCGCATCAGGGTCTCGTGCAGGTAGCGCCGGTTGAAGCAGCCCGTGAGGTGATCACGCGCCGCCGTGTGCTGGAGCTGCACGCGTGCCTGGTATTCCTCACGCGTCACCTGGTTGAAGCGCCGCGCCGCGAGCGCGCCGAACGCGTTCGCCAGGACCAGCAGCATCACCATCGTGACCCCGTCGGCCGCCGTCAGCCGGCCGAATTTCCACGTCAGCGCGAGGAAGGCGGCGGTCGCGCCGCCCGCCAGCACGAGCGTATTGGCGAAGCTGTTCGGGATATACAGGTAGATCACGATGAGCATGATCCCGAGCGACATCGCGTGCCAATGGAATTCGTCCGGCCGCTGCACCGCGATGAACATGAAGCACGCCAGCGCCACGGTTTCCGCGACGCTGGCGGCGATGCGCGTTGCGTGGAGGGTGAGCGGTTGGTGGTAGGCGAGCCAGGCGCACGTGCCGGCCGTCGCGGCGACGACCGCGCGCGCCGCGCACAGCTTCAGGTAGGCCGGACCATAGCCCAGCGCGGCCAGGTCCGAGATCGAGAACGCCAGGTAGAACAGCGTGCAGAACACGAGCGTGTAGCCGAGCAGGGCCCGTGTCTGCGGCAGTTGGTGGACGAGGAATGCGGTTTCGTTCGCGGGCTGCGCAAACTCCCCGGTGAGCGGGTGGATTCTCATGCGGTCGATGGACGGGAGGGGTATACCTGTTCGTGACGAAAGTTCGCGAATACAGACGCGTGTTCCAACTTTTATATCAATGCTATTTTCGCATGTTATCGCAGATGAGTCGCCGCTGAACGTCGCGTTCAACATAATTCATATGCTGGCGGGGGTGGAACGTCATGGTTGCCCGCCCGGGAAACGTACATTTTCAATGCGCGGAGGTCGATCGGAGGTTCTGTGTCGTTGCCGTGATATTTCGTGACAATTTCACTGGCGATATCAGTTATTATTGTAAGACTAATCTTACAAAGACCGCTCCAGAACGTTTTTCCGACCTTGTGGCAGTAGCGGGCATTGATCGCCCGGCTCGATGTTGTTTCGGCGGGTGTCTTATCTATATATCAAACATGCGCATAAAAGGTTTGGGTGTAAAAGGTGCCGAAAATGGGCTCCGGATTTCCGCCGCAGATGATGGCGATGCAAACTGGATCACTGTCCTGACAGGTGCTAACGGTACGAAGAAAAGCGTGGTGCTCAGGCTCATCGCGAGCGCTGCACTGGGTTTTCCGATCGTGCGAATCGGCACCATGCATTTCCGCTCGCTTCAGGTAGAGTTAAGCAAAGGCGCCGGCGTCAGCGCCGTCATTGCAATTTCGGGTACTCCATTCGACCGATTCAATAAAATGAATATGATCAGGCGCAACCGCGGGCTGGACTCGCCGCCCGGCGAGTTACCATATTCATACTTTGGCTTCAGATCTGTGAACGGCTCTGCCGGCGCAATCGGTATCAGTCGGATCATCGCGAGCCTGTTGTGGAAACGACAGAAGAAACTGGCCACGCGGCAAGAATCATTGTGTCCGATATTCGAATTCCTCGGCTTCGTACCTATGGTGGCGGCAAGGATTCGCCGACCGCCGAACCTGAATGTGTCCGCGCGCGACAAGAGCGAAGCAGGACTGAAACGCGGTGATTTTGACTCATCTCAGCTGATTCCATTCCTGGAAGGGTTGCGGAATGACCTTGCGTCCGAAAATAACGAGGAGACGCTGGAATACGCAAAATATCTTTTGCGAAGCAAGGCGCGGCTGCGGAAACTGGAGAGATTCCTGGAACAGTTTCCCGCGCTAATAGTGTATGACTTGAAGTGGGGCAGCGTCACTGCCCAGTTTGACGAACAGGAACAGTTTGATATCGAAAAACTGATCGATATCGGCTTGCTGGTCATGGATGATCTGCTGATCTTGCCGTCCTCCCGGCCCGAACGCGACCATACCGGATTGATTTCCGCGACCAGCTTGAGCTCCGGGCAATGGCAGCTGCTGCTTGGTTTGTTGGGGCTGGGGCTCGAGGTCGAAGACAATGCAGTGATATTGATCGATGAGCCGGAAAACAGTCTTCATCCGGAGTGGCAGAGGAACTATGTCAGGCTTCTCGAAACAGTCCTTTCAGAGAGGAAGCGTTGTCACATCGTGGTCGCGACTCACTCCCCCTTGATCGCGTCGGGTGTGGACGGCCAGCGAGGGAACATCGTCAGGCTGGTTCCTTCGGCGGATTCGTCGATCGGTATCGCAACAGAACCTTTGGTCGAAAATTTTGGTTGGGATGTGAACGAGACGCTGGAAGCCTTGTTCGGCATGAAAAGCACGCGTAGTTCGAGTTTCGTGGCGATGGTTGATACCGTCCTGGGCCTCATCAGGGACGGGAAGACCGATTCCAAGGAATTCATTTCCCTGGGCGGAGAGATCGTCAAGATATCGAAGAATCTCCCGAAGAACGATCCCATGCTTCCGATTTCGTTGGCGATTCGGAACCTGCTTCCTGGAAAGTTGGCTCATGACGACAATTGATGAAAGCCTCATTCAGGATAAAGCGAACCTGTTTGCTGCGCTCGATAAAATCACAAGCAGGAAGTGGAATGTAAAACGGGTCAATATCGTAAAGCTGAGAAAGCAATTATTGGTGGCCCAGGGTTACAAATGCGTGTACTGTCGCAGGCCGATCGTCCTGGACGAGGTTGGTCACCGTGATATAGATCATATATTGCCGAAATCAAAAAATCCCGAGAAAGACTTCGATTTACCGACGTCGCAAAAGAACGAATATGATCACCGGCGCCATACTGGCGGCTATGCCGACTTCATGTATCGTGCGAAAAATCTTGCACTGACCTGCAAGATGTGCAACGCAACGAAGGGGAGTTTTGACCCGTTATTTGATCGAACGACTATCCCGGCCGCATTGCCGACTGGGAAAAATGCGTATAAATGGGTTCATCCATATTACGATACCTATGGAGACCATATCCGTGTCCTGGAAGGGTTTGTTTACCAGGCGATAACACCGGAGCAAGGGAAATACGTGATTTCCGCGTGTGGCCTGGACACCTTGAAAGGCCTGACCGCGCGTATCCTGGATGCGATGCTGCTCAACAGTAAAGACTTTTCACGTGCGCTCGTCGAGGTGGCCTATAACACCATGGACCTGGATTTGCGCACCGCTGCAGAGCGAATTTACTACCATTTTGAAAAGCTGAGTGAAGACGTCATCGAGGACTTTCTGCGGCGTCTGAAACCCGTTTCATGCTTGAACGACCAAATCGCTATCCTGACGGATCTGCGTACTGCCCTGGGGACGGGGGACTTTATCGCGGCGATCAAATGATCTGACCTCATGAAGCCCGCCTGGTCGCTTCGCGTGCCGTCAACGTTGATTTCGTTGACTAAGCACACGAAGCCCGAGGCCGATCATCGATGTTTTCCCGACATATTCGATGTCGTCGGGGCCCATCGATTTTCGGCTACGTCGCCGACGACCGCGACCACATTGCTGAGACGTATCCGTCCCCGATATTCCGCTTATCCACTCAAGCCTGAAGGCCCAGCAACGTCGACGCGTGCGGCGCCAGCGCGATGCGCAGCGCGCCGCGCACGGCCGGCTGGTCGCGCCGCGCCCACAGGTCGCGCACGGCGACGCTGCGGTTGCCCAGGTCCAGGCGCGACAGGTCGAACACGATCTCGGTCGGTGCGTCGGACGTGTTGAACAGCGCCAGGTATTGCAGGTTGCGCTTGTCGGCGGAACGTGCGCTCCAGATGCGCGTGCCCGCGTCCGCGCGGTGCGGGCGGTTGTCGCGGCTGCGCTGGTTTACGGCCAGCACCTCGGGGTTCGTCAGCAGCGCGAGCGTCTTCGCGTCCAGGTGGCGCAGGTCGCCGCCCATGATCAGCGGCGAGCGCGCGATGCTCCACAGGGACATCAGCGTCTGCTGCTCGTCCGGCGTGAACTTGGTGTCGCGCGCGCCGAGGGCGAGGCGGCCCAGCGGCAGCATGTCGGCGTCGGGCCACGAGTTCGCGCCCATCACCGGGTTCCAGTTTTCCAGGCGCTGGAACTGTTCGTTGAGCAGGCGCCACTCGTCCCAGAAGTCGTCCGAGATGCGCCACATCTGCGCATAGTGCGGCACGTGGTTGGCCCAGCGCAGGTCCATCTCGCCCGGCGACAGCGACAGGACGATCGGACGGCCGCTGGCCGCGATGGCCTTGTGCGCGGCCTCGACCTCGGGCCAGTTGCGCTCGTACGGACGCGACATGTCGTCCATCTTGACGAAGTCGACGCCCCAGTCGGCGTACTGCTTGAACACGGAATTGTAGTATTCCTGTGCACCCGGCTTCGTCATGTCGACGCCGTACATGTCGCCGTTCCACTCGCAGATCGCCTTCGTGTCGGCGATGTCCTGCGCGCGCAGTTTCGTGCCGAGGATCGGCGTGTTCAGGCGCACGGCCTGGCGCGGGATGCCGCGCATGAGGTGGATGCCGAACTTCATGCCGCGCGCGTGGATCTGGTCGGCGAGCTTCCTGAAGCCCGTGCCGCCGGCCGCGGACGGGAAGCGGTTCGGCGCCGGCTGCAGGCGGCCGTACTGGTCCATCGTCAGTTCGGCGTCCTTGCGGTATTCGTAGCTGTTCGCGTTCGGCTCGTACCACTGGATGTCGACGGTGAACACGTTGTACCCGAACGGCAGCAGTTTCGCGACCATGATGTCGGCGTTTTCCAGCGCCTGGGCTTCCGTGATCGTGGGGCCGAACGAGTTCCAGCTGTTCCAGCCCATCGGCGGGGTCGGGGCGAGGCCCGTGCCCGGCGCGGGCGTTTTCGATTTTGCCGCGAAGGCAAGCGAGGGGAGGCCAGCGGCGGCAGCGGTGGCGAGGGAGGCGGTGAGGATGCGGCGGCGATTCGAGTCCATGTGCGGGTTAAGAGTTGATGAGCGTCGCGCGAGTATAAATACCGATCGGCCGGCGCACCAATCACTTGTGCGTACCGACCGATACCCGAATCGATATCGCAGGTCAGCCCTGGCGTGCCGGCGCTGCCTTGATGGCATCGATGATCGCCTGCTTCATCGGCTTCGCTTTCAATTGCGCGTCGAACGGCGTCGGGCGCATCGGCAGCTTGTCCTTGCGCGGCGCCTCGTCCCAGGTCTGCAGCCAGCTGACGCTGTCGGCCAGGCCCCACACGAGGATGTCGCGCAGGCGCGGGTAGGCCAGCGTCACGTCCAGGAAGTCGCGGGCGGCGGCGGCCACGCCGGCGTCGCGCGCGGGTGTGGCCGCCGGCAGGCGGCGGTCGTTCACGTCCAGTTCCGTGATCAGGAGGTCGTAGCCCATGCCCGACACCTCGTCGAGGAACTTGCGCCATTCGACCAGGTCGGAACGGCCCTTGTCCGTTTCGTCCCACGAACCGATGTGGCTCTGCAGGCCCAGGGCATGGATCGGCGTGCCGCGCTTCTTGAGGTCGGCGAGCAGGGCCAGGACGCCCGCGCGGTGCTTCGCGCTGCCGGCGTCGCCGCGCATGTAGTCGTTATAGACCAGCTGCGCCTGCGGCGCGTATTCTTTCGCGAGGCGGAACGCGAGGTCGATCTGCTCGACGGCGCCCAGCGGCCTGGTGACGGCGTTCTGGCGCAGCTTGCCGTCGGCCGGGTCGACGGCCTCGTTGACGACGTCCCAGCTCCTGATGGTCTTGCCGAAGTGGCCGCACACGGTGCTCACGTGCGTGCGCATCAGCTGTTCCACGGCCTTCGCCGGCTGCGGCCCGAAGTTCTGCTTGGCGACCCATGCCGGCACCCACTTCTCGGCCTGCCAGAACAGGTTGTGGCCGCGCACGGCGATGCCCTTGTCCTTCGCCCAGGCGATCACGTCGTCCGCCGGACCGAAGTTCGGCTTGCCCGGCGCCGGTTCGAGCGCCTGCCATTTCATCTCGTTCTCGAGCACGATCAGGTTGCACTCGCGTTCGACGAGGGCGCGATAGGCGGCGTCGCCGAACTGGTTGCGGCCGGCGCTGATGGCGGTGCCGAAGCGCATGCCCTTGCGGGCCGCGACGTCCTTCAGCGTTTCGCCCGCGGCGCCTTGCGCACGCGCGAACGGCGCGCCGGCCGGCAGCAGGGCGGCGCCGGCGAGCGCCTGGATGATCTCTCGTCTCGTAGTCATTATGTGTCCTTCTTTTATATGGTGGTGTTGATCGGGTTTAGCCATGGCCGGGCGCGAACGGGAACGAAAGCGACCGGTAATACTCGAGGGATTGCGCCGGCGCGCGCACGCCGGCCGGCAGCGGCAGGCCGGATTGCTGCTGGAAGTACGCGATGCACGCGTCGCGCCACCATTCGGCCTCGCGCTGTTGCTGGGCCAGGCGCTGGGCGACGTCGTTGAAACGCTGCGCATCCACGAACGGGCGCAGGCGCTGCCACTGGGCCTGCATCGCGGCCACTTCGGCCACGCCGTGGTCGTAGTGCGCGATCAGGTCCGTCCACAGGGTGCGGCCGTCCGGCATGCGGTAGTCCCACGGCAGGTGGTGGAACCACAGCAGGAATTCCTGCGGCGTCGTGGCCGGGTCGGCGAAGCGGCGCGCGACCTCGGGCGCGTACTGGGCAACGGCATTGCTGCCCGTGGCCGTGCGGTCGAAACCGATGCCGTTCCTGCCGGCGCGGTGATAATAGACCGGGTTCCAGTCGGCGCGGCCCAGGTTGTCGATCCACGGCGCGGGACCGTAGTGGTGACCCGTGCCCATCATGTGGTGCAGGCCGAGGGGCGTCATGTAGTCGACCACCGCTTCGCGCGAGCGCATCATCATGGCGACGACCGGATCGACGACGCGCGCGTCCGGCGCGAACGTCTGGCCCGCCCATTCGCGCGCGATGGCGCGGCTGTCCAGGTCCGGGTTCCACGCGAGGCGGCCGTAGGCGTACCAGTTCGCCTGGTCGAACGTGGAGCCGGTCCAGTTGCGGCTGGAGCCGATGTTGGCGACGCCGGCGATGCCGCCGACGTGACCATCCTGGCCGCCTTCCAACACGCGCGCGACGGTCATCGGCTTGTTCCCGGCGCGGGTGTCGAACCGCAGCGTTTCCTGGAACAGCGGACCGAGATAGGCGAGATGCGTCGCGAAGCCCAGGTATTCCTTCGTCACCTGGAATTCCATGACGAGCGGCGTGTCCGGCATCGCGCCGAACAGCGGGTGCGCCGGTTCGCGCGGCTGGAAGTCGATGGCGCCGTTCTTCACCTGCACGAGCACGTTCTTGTCGAACTTGCCGTCCAGCGGCTTGAACTGGTCGTAGGCCTGCGCGGCGCGGTCGCTGACCTGGTTCGGATGCGCGGGCGGGTTGTACACGAAGGCGCGCCACATGACGATGCCCTTGTGCGGGGCGAGCGCGCGGGCGAGCATGTTGGCGCCGTCCGCGTGGTTGCGGCCATAGTCCTGCGGGCCGGGCTGGCCTTCCGAATTGGCCTTGACGAGGAAGCCGCCGAAATCGGGAATCGTGCGGTAGATCTCGTCCGCCTTGCGCGCCCACCATGCGGCGACCGCCGGGTCGAGCGGGTCGGCCGTCTTCGTCTCCTTCAGTTCCAGCGGCGTCGACCAGCGCACGGAGAGATAGACGCGGATGCCATACGGGCGCAGCACCTTGGCGATGGCGGCCGTTTTTGCGATGAAGGCGGGCCCCAGCACCTCGGCCTTGGCGTTGACGTTGTTCAGGACCGCGCCGTTGATGCCCAGCGACGCGTTGGCGCGCGCGTAATCCGTGTAGCGCGGGTCGACGATGTTCGGCAGTTCCCACCAGTTCCAGATCGACTCGCCCGCGTAGCCGCGTTCCACGGTGCGGTCGAGATTGTCCCAGTGGTTCAGCACGCGCAGCGGCAGTGCCGGTTTGTCGGCGAGGGCGATGTTGTCGGGCGCGGCGCCCAGCTGCAGCTGGCGCAGCCACGCGAAGCTGCCGTACAGGAGGCCGATGTCCGTGTTGGCCGCGATCAGTGTGACGGGGGTGCCGCCCAGGCGCGTGCGGCGCACGACATAGCCCTCGGGGCCGGCGCCGGCGAGGTCGCGGCGCACCGCGTCCGCGTCGGCCAGGCCTGCCGGAAGGCTGGCGCGGGCGAGGACGATGGCGCCTGCACGTGCCTTCGCGGTGGACGGGATCGCGTCCGGCGTGCGGGCCAGCATGCCGGCCAGCCCGCGCCTGAGCTCCGCGCTGGCGACGCGCACGGTCGGGGTGTCGTCGGGCGCCGTGATGCCGGTGGCGGCGGCCGCGAGTGCCGTGCGCTGGGCGGCGGGCAGAAGGCGGTAACGCAGCCACAGGTCATAGCCGTCTTCATTGGCGGCGTGGGCGAGGTGGGTGCCGGTCAGGCCAAGCAGGACGTTCAGCGCGACCGCCACCAGCAGGCGTGCATGCGCAAGCCGCAGGAATCGTTCCATCGTAGTCTCCGTTGTATTTATATGAGTGCCGGATGCGGCGGCCCGTCCGGCGCAGGAATGTTAGCGCAAACTTTAGAAATGGGAAATCGATTTCTGGGTGTTTACGGCCATTTTTATGGCTATCTTTGCACGCCTGTGAAGTGCTAAGATAGCGCAAACAAAAAATGATGGGGAATCGGGAGAATGACCAAGACCAAACCAGAGTCCGTCCAGGAGGAGCTGGAACGACGGGGCCAGCCGACGATGGCGGACGTCGCCAAGCTCGCGGGCGTGTCCGCCATGACGGTATCGCGCGTCATGAACGGCAAGGGCCTCGTGCGCGAGAGCACGCGCCGCAAGGTCGCGGAAGCCGTGGCGGCGCTGAACTACACGCCGAACCAGGAGGCGCGCAACCTCGCGGGCTCCAAGCCGATCCGCGTCGGCTTCTTGTACAGTAACCCGAGCGCGGCCTACCTGAGCGAGTTCCTCGTCGGCCTCCTGAGCCAGTCGGGCCTGAACAACGTCCAGCTGTTCGTGGAAAAATGCGAAGCCGGCGAGCACGAAGCGGAGCAGACGCGCCGCCTCGTGGAGAACGGCCTGGACGGGATCATCCTGCCGCCGCCGCTGTGCGACAGCGAGGAAGTGCTGGCCGCCATCGCGGACGCGAACATCCCGGCCGTCGTCGTCGCCTGCGGCCTGCCGGACAGCCGCGTGGGCGCCGTCAGCATCGACGACTACGAAGCGGCGCACGCCATGACGCGCCACCTGGTCAACCTCGGTCACCACCGCATCGGCTTCGTCGTCGGCCATCCGAACCAGACGGCCAGCGCGCGCCGCCTCGAAGGCTATCGCGCGGCGATCGCGGAGCAGGGCGCCGACGCGTCCGACGACCTCGTCGTGCAGGGCATGTTCACCTACCGCTCGGGCCTCGACGCGGCCGAACACCTGCTGGCGCTGGAAGAACGCCCGACCGCCATCTTCGCCAGCAACGACGACATGGCGGCCGCCTGCGTGGCCGTCGCGCACCGTCTCGGGCTCGACGTGCCGGGCGACCTGACCGTCACCGGCTTCGACGATACGGCGCTCGCCACGACGATCTGGCCGGAACTGACCACGGTGCGCCAGCCGATCGCCGGCATGGCGCGCGAGGCCGTGCAATCGCTCGTGCGCCGCGTGCGTGCGCAGCGCGAAGGCGAGGAGGCCGCGCCGGAACAGGTCCGCATGGACTTCGAACTGGTGCGCCGCCAGTCCGACGCCGCGCCGCGCACCCGTCCCTCGGCACTGCTGCCGCTCGCCGCCGCCAAGCGCGCCGGCTGACCCATCCGGCCGCGGGTTCCCCAGCCGCGGCCGTCTACGCGCGGCGCATAAACTGTTCGCGCAAACATCCTTAATTCCCTCTTTCCCAGCCATTTCCGCCACCGCCGCAGCCCATTGCGTGACTTTAGCCGGCCATCTTCCCAATAATTGATTGACAAGCGCTAAATTAGCCGATTAGACTGGAATGGTTGCGGTAACATTTCTGTTATTGGAATGTTGGGCATAGACCCTCCGCATGCCAGGCAGACCACACTTGGCCGGCCGCGAGTCGGCACCTTACAAAAACAAGCAGGAGACATACGTCGATGGGTATCAAACGCAGAGAGTTTCTGGCCACCGTTGGGGGCGCGGCCGGCATGGCAGTCGTGCCCGGCGCGATGGCGGCGAAGGCCGTCAAGGGCGGCGCGCCGGTCTACAAGCAGGCGAACGCGCCCGTCGCGGCGCGCGTGGAGGACCTGCTGGGCCGCATGACGGTCGATGAAAAGATCGCGCAGCTGCAATGCGTGTGGCTGACGAAGAAGGATCTCCAGAACGCGGACACGAGCTTCAACGCGGAGAAGGCGAGCCGCGTGCATCCGCATGGGATGGGCATGTTCGCGCGCCCCTCCGACCGCCAGATCGGCGCCGACAACAACGCCGGCAACTCGGGCGCCGTCGGCAACCGCGGCCCGAAGGAAACGGCGGACTACGTGAACGCCGTGCAGAAATGGGCGATGGAACAGACGCGCCTGGGCATCCCCGTCTTCATGCACGAGGAATCGCTGCACGGCTACGTGGCGCCGGAGGCGACCAGCTTCCCGCAGGCGATCGGCCTGGCCTCCACGTTCGATCCGCAACTGGTCGAGCAGATCTTCTCGCTCGCCGCCAAGGAAATGCGCGCGCGCGGCGCCAACCTGGCGCTGGCACCGGTGGTCGACGTCGCGCGCGAGCCGCGCTGGGGCCGCATCGAAGAGACCTATGGCGAAGACCCGCACGTCTGCGGCGTCATGGGCAAGGCCGCCGTGCTGGGCTTCTCGGGCAACACGCTGCCGCTGGCACAGGACAAGGTCTTCGCCACGCTGAAGCACATGACGGGCCACGGCCAGCCGGAGTCCGGCACCAATATCGGTCCCGCGAACGTGGGCGAACGCGCGCTGCGCGAAGACTTCTTCCCGCCGTTCGAGAAGATCATCAAGGAAACGAAGATCGCGGCCGTGATGCCGTCGTATAACGAGATCGACGGCGTCCCGTCGCACGCCAACCGCTGGCTGCTGACGGACGTCCTGCGCAAGGAGTGGGGCTTCCAGGGCCTGACCGTGTCCGACTACATGGCCGTCGCGGAACTGGGCAGCCGTCACCACCTCGTCGGCTCCGTCAAGGAAGGCGGCCTGCGCGCGTTCAAGGCCGGCGTCGACATCGAGACGCCGGACCCCGCCGGCTTCGCCGCGCTGGACGAACTGGTCAAGGAAGGCAAGATCACGACGAAGGAACTCGACGCCGTCGTGCGCCGCATCCTGCGCTGGAAATTCGACGCGGGCCTGTTCGAGAACCCGTACGCGGACGCGGCCCAGGCCGACGCGCGCACCGCGACGCCGGAAGCCATCGCCCTCGCGCGCAAGGCCGCCCAGCGCACCGCCGTGCTGCTGAAAAACGATAAAGGTCTGCTGCCGCTCGCGCCGAAGAAAGTCGGCAAGCTGCTGCTGGTCGGCACCCACGCGAAGGACACGCCGATCGGCGGCTACTCCGACAAGCCGCGCCACATCGTCTCCGTGTACGAGGCCCTGCAGAAGGAAGCGCAGGCGGGCGGTTTCACGCTGGACTACTCGGAAGGCGTGCGCCTGACGGAAGGCCACGTGTGGGGCCAGGACGAAATCGTCTGGACCAAGCCGGAAGTCAATGCACGCCTGATCGCCGAGGCGGTGGAAGCCGCGAAGAAAGCCGACACGATCGTCATGGTCCTGGGCGACAACGAGCAGACCGCGCGCGAAGCGTGGGCCGACAACCACCTGGGCGACCGCACGACGCTGGACCTGATCGGCCAGCAGAACGACCTGGCCCGCGCCATCTTCGCGCTGAACAAGCCGACCGTCGTGCTGCTGCTGAACGGCCGTCCGCTGTCCGTGAACTACCTGGCCGAGCGCGCCGACGCGCTGATGGAATGCTGGTACATGGGCCAGGAGACGGGCCACGCCGTCGCCGACCTGATCTTCGGCCGCGCGAACCCGGGCGGCAAGCTGCCCGTCACTATCGCGCGCAACGTCGGCCAACTGCCGATGTTCTACAACCGCAAGCCGAGCAGCCGCCGCGGCTACATCGACGACGTGACCACGCCGCTGTACCCGTTCGGCTACGGTCTGTCGTACACCCGTTTCGAGATCTCCGCACCGCGCCTCACGAAGGACCGGATCGCGACGAATGGCACGACCCAGGTACAAGTGGACGTGCAGAATACCGGCGCCGTACGCGGCGACGAAGTCGTGCAGATGTATATCCGCGACGACGTCAGCTCCGTCACCCGTCCGCTGCTCGAACTGAAGGGCTTCCAGCGCGTGACGCTGGAGCCGGGCGAAAAGCGCACGGTCACCTTCGACATCAAACCGACCGACCTGTGGTTCTACAACGGCGACATGAAACGCGTCGTGGAACCGGGGACGTTCACCATTTTCGCAGGACCGAACAGCGTCGACCTGAAGAAGGCGACCCTGACGGTGGCATAACCAAGAGAGACACAACATGACAGCAATCCAAGCCAATCCGCTGCCGCAGGACCTCGACCAGGCCTTGATGGTCGGCCGCGTCTGGCGTTCAGCTCCGACCAATGGCCCGGCCGTAGTGGCCGTCCGTAACGGTCGTGTAATCGATATCACGCGGCACGCCCCGACCGTGTCGGAACTGCTCGAGCGCGACGACGTGGTCGCCATCGTGCGCGGCGCGGAAGGCGAGGACCTGGGCGACGTGAACGCTTTGGTCGCCGCCGCGCTGGCCGGCGACGAAGGCAACGCGGTGCGCCTGCTGGCGCCGTGCGACCTGCAGGCGATCAAGGCCTGCGGCGTCACGTTCGCCGTCAGCCTGCTGGAACGCGTGATCGAAGAGCAGGCCAAGGGCGACCCGGCCCGGGCCAGCGCGATGCGCCAGCAACTGCAGGAAACCATCGGCACCAACCTGTCGGAACTTGAGCCGGGCGGCGAGGCCGCGATGCGCCTGAAGGCCGACCTGTCGGCGCGCGGCATGTGGTCGCAGTACATGGAAGTGGGCATCGGCCCGGACGCGGAAGTGTTCACGAAGTCGCAGCCGATGTCGGCGGTCGGCCATGGCGCCGCGGTCGGCCTGCACCCGTCGTCGCACTGGAACAACCCGGAACCGGAGATCGTCCTGGCCGTGAACAGCCGCGCGCAAGTGGTCGGCGCCACGCTGGGCAACGACGTCAACCTGCGCGACATCGAGGGCCGCAGCGCGCTGCTGCTCGGTAAAGCGAAGGACAACAACGGTTCGTGCGCGATCGGCCCGTTCATCCGCCTGTTCGACGGCGACTTCAACATCGACACGCTGCGCAACGCGGAAGTGCGCATGCGGATCGAAGGCGTCGACGACGGCTTCGAACTGGCCGGCGCCAGCTTCATGCGCGAGATCAGCCGCGACCCGCTGGACCTGGTGCGCCAGACCTGCGGCAAGCACCACCAGTACCCGGACGGCTTCATGCTGTTCCTCGGTACGATGTTCTCGCCGATCAAGGACCGCGACGCGCAGGGCGGCGGCTTCACCCACCACGCGGGCGACCGCGTGAGCATCTCCACGCCGTCGCTGGGCACGCTTGTCAATACCGTCCAGCGCAGCGACCAGATCGAACCGTGGACCTTCGGCGTACGTGCACTGTACGCAAACCTGGCCCAGCGCGGCCTGCTGGCTGTCTCGGGCAAGTAAGCCCGAGCTTTTGAACATAACGAGAATTACATGTCTGAACAAAACCAAGCATTCGTCTACGCGACGTTCCCCGACCTCGCCGGCAAGCGCGTCGTGATCACCGGCGGCGGCAGCGGCATCGGCGCCGAACTGACCACGGCCTTCGCCGGTCAGGGCGCCCGTGTCTATTTCCTGGATATCGCCGAGGAAGCGTCGCGCGCCCTGGAAGCGTCGCTGGCCGGCTCGCGCATCGCGCCGAAATTCATCAAGTGCGACCTGACCAACCTCGACGAGCTGAAGGCGACCTTCGCCCGTATCGAAGAGGAAGCGGGCGGCGTCGACATCCTGCTGAACAACGCGGCCAACGACGACCGTCACGACATCGAGAACGTGACGCCGGCATACTGGGAAAGCCGCATGAACGTGAACCTGCGCCACCAGTACTTCTGCGCGCAGGCCGTCATCCCGGGCATGAAGGCGCGCAAGTACGGCGTGCTGCTGAACTTCGGTTCGATCTCGTGGCACCTGCCGCACACGCAACTGGGCCTGTACATGATGGCGAAGGCGGCCATCGAAGGCATGACCCGCAACATGGCGCGCGAATTCGGTCCGCACGGCATTCGTGCCGTCACGGTCGTTCCGGGCGCCGTCGTCACGCCGCGCCAGAAGGCGCTGTGGCACAACCCGGATGAGGAAGCCCGCATCCTGGCCGGCCAGTGCATCCCCGAGCGCGTCGAGATGGAAGACGTGGCCGCGCTGGCGCTCTTCCTGGCGTCGAACAACGCGCGCCACATCTCCGGCCGCGAGTACTTCGTCGACGCGGGCTGGTACGGCGCATGAGCATCGTCGCCACGCAACCCACTCCGCTGTGGGAAGTCGGCGCGACGCTGGGCGAGGGCGTCCTGTGGGATGCCCCGGCCAAGCAGGTGTGGTTCGTCGACATCAAGGGCCGTCGCCTGCACCGCTGCGACGCCGACGGCAGCAACCGGCAGAGCTGGGACGCGCCGGGCCAGGTGAGCTTCGTGGTGCGGGCATCGGACGGCGGTCTCGTCGTCTCGCTGGAGGATGGCCTGTACCGCTTCGTGGAAGCGACCGGCGAGTTCGTGCCGTTCGCGAAGGTCGAGGCGGACGTGCCGGGCAACCGTTTCAACGACGGCCACGTCGACGCGCAGGGCCGCCTGTGGTTCGGTTCGATGGATGATGCGGAAGAAGCACAGTCGGGTGTCCTGTACCGTTTCGACGGCAAACACGTCGTGCGCATGGACGACGGCTACATCATCACGAACGGCCCGGCCGTGAGCCCGGACGGACGCACGCTGTATCACACCGACACGCTCGATAAACGGGTGTATGCTTTCGACCTGGCGGAAGACGGCAGCCTGTCGAACAAGCGCCTGTTCGCGGAAATCACGGACGGCGGCTGGCCGGACGGCATGGCGGTCGACGGCGAGGGTTACGTGTGGATCGCGGTGTTCCGCGGCTGGCGCATCGAGCGCCGCAATCCGCAAGGCGAGAAAGTGGGCGAAGTGCGCTTCCCCTGCTCGAACATCACCAAACTGGCCTTTGCCGGCGACGACCTGCGCACCGTGTACGCGACGTCGGCGCGCAAGGGCCTGACGGCCGAGGAACTGGCCCAGCAGCCGCTCGCGGGCGCGCTGTTCACCTTCCGCGCCGAGACGGCCGGATTGCCGCACCACGTGCTGCGGCTGCAGGAGTAATACGGAATGACACAACAGAACAGCAAACCGAAGCGCTTCCGGTCGCAGGACTGGTTCGATAACGAAGAGCGCATCGACATGACCGCGCTCTACCTCGAGCGCTTCATGAACTACGGCATCACCCCCGAGGAACTCCGTTCGGGCAAGCCGATCATCGGCATCGCCCAGAGCGGCAGCGACATCTCGCCGTGCAACCGCATCCACCTGGACCTGGCCAAGCGCGTGCGCGACGGCATCCGCGACGCCGGCGGCATCCCGATGGAGTTCCCGCTGCACCCGATCTTCGAGAACTGCCGCCGCCCGACCGCGGCGCTGGACCGCAACCTGGCCTACCTGGGCCTCGTCGAGATCCTGCACGGCTATCCGATCGACGCCGTCGTGCTGACGACCGGCTGCGACAAGACGACGCCGGCCCAGCTGATGGCCGCCGCCACCGTCGACATCCCCGCCATCGTGCTGTCCGGCGGTCCGATGCTGGACGGCTGGTTTGAAGGTGAGCTGGTCGGCTCCGGCGCCGCGATCTGGAAGGGCCGCCGCCGCCTGGCCGCGGGCGAGATCGACGAGAAGAAATTCATCGACATCGCCACCGCATCCGCACCGTCGGCCGGCCACTGCAACACGATGGGCACCGCGTCGACGATGAATGCCATCGCCGAAGCGCTGGGCATGTCGCTGACGGGCTGCTCGGCCATTCCGGCGCCGTACCGCGAGCGCGGCCAGATGGCGTACGAAACCGGCAAGCGCATCGTCGGCATGGCGTTCGAAGACCTGCGTCCGTCGCAGATCCTCTCGCGCGACGCGTTCATCGACGCGATCGTCGTCAACGCCGCGATCGGCGGTTCGAGCAACGCGCAGCCGCACATCGTGGCGATGGCCCGTCACGCCGGCGTCGAGATCACGCCTTCGGACTGGATGGAATACGGCTACGACGTGCCGCTGCTGCTGAACATGCAGCCGGCCGGCAAATACCTCGGCGAGCGTTACCACCGCGCCGGCGGCACGCCCGCCATCATGTGGGAGCTGGAGCAGAAAGGCCTGCTGCGCTCGAAGCGCCAGACCGTCACCGGCAAGACGATGGCCGAGAACCTCGTCGGCCGCGAAAGCATTGATCGCGAGATGATCACCCCGTTCGACCAGCCGCTGAAGCAGAAGGCCGGCTTCATGGTCCTGAAGGGCAACCTGTTCGACTTCGCGATCATGAAGACGAGCGTGATCTCGGACGCCTTCCGCCAGCGCTACCTGTCGACGCCAGGATCGGAAAACGCGTTCGAGTGCAAAGTCGTCGTGTTCGACGGTTCGGACGATTACCACCACCGCATCAACGATCCGGCGCTGGGTATCGACGAGAACACCATGCTGGTGATCCGCGGTTCCGGTCCGGTGGGTTGGCCCGGTTCGGCGGAAGTCGTGAACATGCAACCGCCCGATGCGCTGATCAAGAAGGGCATCAACGCGCTGCCGACGCTGGGCGACGGCCGCCAGTCCGGCACGTCGGACAGCCCGTCGATCCTGAACGCGTCGCCGGAAAGCGCGGCGGGCGGCAACCTGGCGCTGCTGCGCACGGGCGACCGCGTGCGCGTGGACCTGAACACGGGCAGCTGCAACGTGCTGATCCCGGACGAGGAACTGGAAGCGCGCCGCAAGGATGCGCCGCCGCCGATCCCGGGCAACCAGACGCCGTGGCAGCAGATCTACCGCGCGACCGTGGGCCAGCTGCACACCGGCGCCGTGATGGAGATGGCGCTGCAGTATCGCGACGTCGGCCACGACATGCCGCGTCATAACCACTGATCGTTTCGATCCCAACGAGGGCCCGTTCGCGGGCCCTTTTTTTTATGCCCAGACCAAAGATGCACGCTACCATGATCCGTATTTGCCGGGTGCTCGTCCTGGCCGTTTCCTGTATCGCCACCGCCCAGGCGGCACCCCGTACCGTCACCCCGCTTGACGGTAACTGGGAATTCGCCAGGGGCGCACCGGACGGCTGGACGGCCGTCACGCTGCCGCACACCTTCAATGCGGACGACGGCACGTCGCCCAACCCCTACCGCGGCGCCGGCTGGTACCGGCGCACGCTCACGGCGCCGGCCGTCAACGGCGGGCGGACATATCTCGAATTCGACGGCGCCGCGCTGTCGACGGACGTCTGGCTGAACGGCACGCGCATCGGCCGCCACGAAGGCGGCTTCGCGCGCTTCCGCTTCGACGTCACGGAGCAGCTGCGCGCCGGCGCCAATGCGCTGCTGGTCCGCGTCGACAACACGCGCCAGCCGGACGTGGCGCCGCTGGGCGGGGACTACACGCTGTACGGCGGCCTGTATCGGCGCGTACGGCTCGTGACGACGGCCGACGTGCACGTCGACATGCTCGATGCGGGCGGGCCGGGCGTGTATTTCAGTACGCCAAAGGCGGAGCGGCCGCACTGGCGCGTGCGCGTCGCGAACGACCGTGCGCGGGCCGAGAACGTCGTCGTCACGGCGCGGCTGCGCGATGCGGCCGGCAAGGTTGCGGCGACGGCGCAGCGGTCCGTCGCACTGCCCGCGCGTGCCGTCGTGCCGGTCGACCTGGATGCGGCGCTGGCGAATCCGCACCTGTGGCAGGGCGTCGAGGACCCGTACCTGTACACGAGCGAAGTGACCGTGGCCCGTGCGGGCGCGGTGCTCGACCGCGTGGACAGCGAGGTCGGCATCCGGACCGTGCAACTCGACCCGGACCGCGGCCTGCTGCTGAACGGGAAGCCGTACCGCGTGCATGGCGTGAACGTCCACCTGACGTACGTGCCGGGCAAGGGCGTCGCGGTCGACGATGCCGACATCGACAACGACTACCGCATCCTGGAAGAGCTGGGCGTCACGGGCCTGCGGTTCGCCCACTACCAGCACAACGAACACAGCTACGCGCTCTCGGACCGCAAGGGTTTCCTCGTCTGGACCGAGCTGCCGCTGACGTCGGAAGTGAACGGGAGCGACGCGTTCGCGGCCAACGCGGCCCAGCAGGCGCGCGAGCTCGTGCGCCAGAATTTCAATCACCCGTCCGTGTTCGTCTGGGGGCTCGGGAACGAGATCTACAAGGTGGATGAGGTCAGCGGCCGCGTGCTGGACGCCATGCAGAAGCTCGTGCACGCCGAAGATGCCAGCCGGCCGACCGCGTACGCGAACTGCTGCGCGCCCATCGACGGGCCGCAGGCGATGCACACGGATGCCGTCGGGTCCAACGTCTATTTCGGCTGGTACGACAAGGAATTCTCGGACCTGGCGCCGTTCCTGGCGTCGAACCATGCGAAGCTGCCGCGCACGCCGCAGTCGCTGAGCGAATACGGCGCCGGCGGCAGCGCGCTGCACCAGGAAGACCCGGTGCGCCGCCCGGTAGCGCCCAGCCGCTGGCACCCGGAGCAATACCAGGCGCTGTATCACGAGGCGGCCTGGCGCCAGATCGAGGCGGCGCCGTGGCTGTGGGCCAGCTATGTATGGACGGGCTTCGACTTCGCCTCAAGCGGCCGCAACGAGGGCGATGCGCGCGGCGTCAACGACAAGGGCCTCATCAGCATGGACCGCAAGGTGCGCAAGGATGCGTATTACTGGTACCAGGCCAACTGGTCGAAGAAGCCGATGGTGTACATCACGTCGCGCCGCGCGGTGAAGCGGACGGCGGCGGACGTGGAGGTCAAGGTGTACAGCAACCAGCCGGCGGCGCGGCTGCGGGTGAATGGCGTCGACCTGGGCGAGCGCGCCGTGGAAGGCCGCATCGCCCGCTGGCCCGTGCGCCTGCAGCCCGGCCCGAACCGGATCGAAGTCCGGGCGGGCGGGCAGGCCGACAACGTCGAATGGACGTTGGCGCCTTGATTACTGCAGCTTGCCGTCCACCATGCGCGTGAGGCCCAGCGGGTTCTCATCGCGCAGCGCTTCCGGCAGCAGGTCGGCCGGCACGTCCTGGTAGCACACCGGACGCAGGAAGCGCTCGATGGCGGTCGCGCCCACGGAGGTGGTGCGGCTGTCCGACGTGGCCGGGTACGGGCCGCCGTGCACCATCGAGTGGCACACTTCGACGCCGGTCGGGAAGCCGTTGAACAGGATGCGGCCGGCCTTGCGTTCCAGCGTCGGCATCAGCTTCGCGGCCAGCTCGCGGTCGGCGGCCGTCGCGTGGATCGTGGCCGTCAGCTGGCCTTCCACGTGGCGCGTCACTTCCAGCAGCTCGGCTTCGTCCTTGCACACGACGATCAGCGAGCTCGGTCCGAAAATCTCTTCTTCCAGCGCGCTGTTCGACAGGAACGTCGCGGCATCGGCCTGGTACAGCGCGGCCTGGGCGGCGCAGCCGCAGCCGTCCGAGCTGCCCTGGGCGATGAGTTCCACGCCTTCGAGACCGGAGCGGCGCGCGATCGCGTCGACGTACGCCTGGTGGATGCCCGCAGTGAGCATCGTGCCGGCGCCCTTGGCCGCCAGGGCTTCCGTGACGGCCGTGCGGAACACGTCCAGGTCCGGGCCGGCGAGGGCGATCACGAGGCCCGGGTTCGTGCAGAACTGGCCGGTGCCCATCGTCAGCGAATCGACGAAGCCCTGCGCCAGCCTGGCGCCGCCCGCGGCCAGGGCGCCCGGCAGCAGGTAGAACGGATTGATGCTGCTCATCTCCGCGTAGACCGGGACCGGTTCCTTGCGGGCCTGCGCCGCATTGACGAGCGCGAGGCCGCCATTGCGCGAGCCGGTGAAGCCGACCGCCTTGATGACCGGGTGTTGGACGAGTGCGAGGCCGATCTCGAAGCCGGTGCCGATCAGCATGGAGAACGTCCCTTCCGGCATGCCGCAGTCTTCGACGGCCTGGCGGATCGCCTTGCCGACCAGTTCCGACGTGCCCAGGTGCGCGTTGTGCGCCTTCACGACGACGGGGCAGCCGGCGGCCAGCGCCGACGCGGTGTCGCCGCCGGCGACGGAGAACGCGAGCGGGAAGTTCGACGCGCCGAAGACGGCAACGGGGCCGAGGCCGATCTTGCGCATGCGCAGGTCGGAGCGGGGCGGCGTGCGCTGGGGCAGGGCGGAGTCCAGCGTCGCTTCGAGGAAGTGGCCGTCGCGGACGACTTTCGCGAACAGGCGCAGCTGGTTGCAGGTGCGCGCGCGCTCGCCTTCCAGGCGCGCCGTCGGCAGGCCGGATTCGGCGGAGGCGCGTTCGATCAGGGCCGGGCCCAGGTCCATGATGCGGTCGGCGATGGTTTCCAGGAAGCGGGCGCGCTGCTCGAGCGGCTGGCTGCGGTAGGCGTCGAACGCCTGTTCGGCCAGCAGGCAGGCGGCCGCCAGGTCGTCCATGCCGGCGGCGCCGAATTCGGGTTCCATCTCGGCGCGGGTGGACGGATTGTAGGCGCGCAGCGTGCCGGCGCTGCCGCGCACGGCCTGGCGGCCGATGATCATTTCGCCTTGGATGTTCATGAGTGCTCCTTGTTGAAAAAAAAACGCCGCCGCGACCCGTGAAGGCCGCGGCGGCGGTGGGCAGGAATCGATCAGCGATTGTATCGAATCATGCGGATTCCCGTTGGATCAGAACGAGTACTGGGCCAGCAGCGTGTAGCGCGGACCGCTCATGAACACCTGGCGGGTGAAGTTGCCCGCGTGCTGCTCCATGATCTGGCGCGTGTACGAGTTGGTCAGGTTCGTGGCTTCCAGGCCGACGCGGAACTTGTCCGTGAAGTCGTAGAAGATCGAGCCGTCCAGCTGGCCGTACGGTGCCTGGTACAGCGGCAGGCCGAATGCCTGGTCGTTGTTCGTCGTCGGGATCAGGAACTTCGACGGATCGGCGGCCGGATTCGTGTTCAGGCCGTTGTTGCCGCGGCTGCCCCACTGGGTGACGCCCAGCAGGTAACGCGAACGCCAGTTGTAGGCGAGGCGCATCGACAGGCCGTGCTGCTCGTACATGACCGCGAAGTTGATCGTGTGACGCGACAGGCCCTGCAGCGGGGTCTTGCCGAATGCGCGGCCGTCGGTGTCGCAGCCGTTGATGAACAGGTTGTAGTTCGAACCTGCATCGTTACCCGAGCACCATGCTTCGAACACCGGATTCTTCAGCGTGCGCTCGCTCGACACGTAGGTCCAGCTTGCCTGGGTACCGATACCCTTCAGCCAGTCGGGCACGAAGTCGTAGTACTGCTGGTGCGCGATCTCGAAGCCGCGGGCAAAGCCGTTGGCGCCGTTGACCGGGCCCGTCACCACGAACGTCTGCGGCTTGCCGTTGACGTCGTTCCTCGTGTACGCGTAGTTCTGCGTCGTGATGATGTCCTTGATGTCCTTGTTGAACGCCGAGAACGTCAGCGAACCGGCCTTCGCGAAGTACCACTCCGCCGTCAGGTCGACGTTGGTCGACGTGGTCGGCTTCAGCATCGCGTTGCCGTCGCTGTTGCCGGACAGGCTGGTGCCGTTGAAGATGACCTGGGTCGTCTTGCCGGACGCGTCGCGGATCGTCGTCTGGTTCGGCGACGAGTTCAGGTTGGTCTGCACCTGCAGCTGGTTGAAGTCCGGACGCGACATGGACTTGGCGATGGCGAAGCGGAACTGCAGCTGGTCGCTGTACTTCAGGCGCAGGTTCAGGCTCGGCAGCCAGTTGTGGTACGAGTTGCTGGCCGACTGGGCTTCGGCGAACGGCGTGATGTTGACCAGCGTGTCCGCGCCGGTGACGGGGGCATCCGTCGGGATGTTGACGCTCGGCGGGGCGTACGTGACGTAGCCGCGGCCCGAGCCGTTCGTCTTCACGTAACGGATACCGATGTTACCGTCGATCGGGTACTTCAGGTCGTCGAAGCCGAAGCGCAGCTGCGTGTAGGCGGCACGGGTCTTCTCGGTCTGCGTGTTCGTTGCTGCCGGATCGTTGAAGGTCGCTGCCTTCCACGGATCGCAGGTCGAACCCTGCTCCTTGCACAGCACGTCGTGGTAGGCGTGGATCTTGGCCCACTCGTTCGGGAAGCCGCGCACCGTGGCTTCGTCGGCGAACAGCATCGGCGGCAGGTTGTATTTGCCGTCGAAGAAGTTGTCGATCTTCTGCAGCGAGGCGCCGCCGGCGAAGCGCGGGTCACCCAGGCGGGCGACGTGCGGGATCTGCCAGCCTTCCATCCACGGGAACGTGATGGCCTGCCAGTTGTAGAACTTCTGGGCCTTGTGGTTCTCGCCGTCGCGGTTGGCCATGCGGAAGCCGAAGCGGACGTCGCGCAGCACCGGGTGGTCGAACGCGTACTTGAAGTCGGTCTTCCACGCCTTCTGGGTGGCCGTGGCGTGGTCCAGTGCTTCCTGGGTGTAGGCCCAGTAGTAGTTGTTCGGGTCGGCCATGTAGGCCGCCGAACCCAGCGTGATCTGCGGGACGTCGCCGCGCATGTCCATCTTCTGGTTCGGCATGATGAAGCCGGTCGACACGTCGGCGTCGAAGCCTTCGGTCGTCGAGCGGACGTGCTGGAAGTCGTTGGTCCAGGTCAGGCTCGGGGTGACGCGCCATTGCAGGTTCAGCGACGTGTCGCGCGTGCTCGATTCACGCGAGTTGATGCGCTGCGAGCTGTTGAACGGCGAACCGCCGTAGGTCGGGTTCGAGATCGTACCGCTCTGGAACACGCCATTGCTGTTGAAGACGGAATCCTGGCTCGCGACCTGCTGGTACCACTTGTCCTCGGACGAACCGACGACGTGCTCGTCCAGGTCTTCCTTGTACTTCGTCTTGAAGTAGGTGAGGGCGGCCGTGAAGTCGCGGTTCGGACGCCACTGGAAGGCGGCGTAGTCGCCGCGGCGGGTACGCTCGAAGTCCTGCGAACGGTAACCGACGCCCAGCGGGATCCACTGGGTCTTGGAGCGGTCGTACAGGGCCGGGTTCGTGGAGTTCACGTGCGGGTAGTACACGTCGACGCCGACGCCGTCGGAACGGGTCGGGCTCTTCGCATGCGCGAAGTCGACCAGGGCGCCGAATTCGCCGAACGTGTCCGACTTCCAGCGGTTCGACAGCAGGACCGTGCCGGTGGGGGACGGCGCGCCCTTGCGCAGCGTGGAATAGGTTTCCGACAGGCCCACGGTACCCTTGAAGCCCTTGTAGTCGAACGGCATGGCCGTGCGCAGGTTCACGAGGCCGGCAACGGCACCTTCGATCTGTTCCGCGGACGGGTTCTTGTAGACGTCGACGCCCGCCATCAGCTCCGGTGCCACGTCGGCGAAGCCGAGCGAGCGGCCGCCGCCGGCCGAGAACGCGTCGCGGCCGTTGACTTCCGAACGCACGTAGGTCAGGCCGCGGACCGAGACGCCCGAGCCTTCGACGGACTGGCGGTTCGGGTCGCCGGCCATGTTGCGGTCGATGGTGACGCCGGCGATACGCTGCAGCACCTCGGTGACCGAACGGTCCGGCAGCTTGCCGATGTCTTCGGCGACGATCGAATCGACGACTTCGTCGGCATCCTGCTTGAGTTTTTGCGCCGACTGCAGCGCGGCGCGCTGGCCGCTGACCACGACGACGGCGGCGCCGGTGGCGGGGTCGGTCGTCGCGGTGGTTTGCGCCCATGCTGCGGCGCTGGAAAGGACGGCTACGTGCGCAACCGCTGCCGCAATCGCGGTCTTCTGGAAATTCCTCATTGTCTCCCCCGATGATCAGGTAGTGTTGTTATAACAAGCTCTAACAAAACCAGTGTGAATGTGAGACTTAACACTGGTTGTTATACGCTACCATAAAATTTTTATTGTTTGCTACTCAGTTGTCAGTTTTGCGACAACGCAACGTGTCTTTTTGCCGACATACTGAGCAAACAAACCGTTGCCCGGACACCGCCGCCGTGCACCGGCCAGCCGGGAGAGCGCTGAGCCGGAAGCGGGTAGTACCCCGTACTCCCAGTGAAAACCGCCGTTTTGAGAAAACGCATGGGTTAGCGTTCGACACTTTAGTTCGGCAGTCATGTCACCAGACGATGTTATACGCAATCGATTTCATGACTGCCAAAAAAATATTGACGTGCGTGTGAGAAATACAACAGATGTGTCTTGGCAGCGCTACCTTTTCACACCGTATCGTGTTGTTGCAGGGGTTAGCCACTAAACACGCTAAACAACTTGATGATCAGCGCTACCAGTTGTTAGCGCGAACATTCGTCTTGCGTACCTAACATCGGTTCGCTTAGCATAGCGACGATTAACACCATAAAAACATTGCCGGAGACTCATGCGTACCTCGCTCGCCCGCCAGACCGCTGCCGCGCTGGCCTTCCTCGCTGTCGCCGGCAATGCCATGCTGGCGCCCGTCCCGGCGCAGGCCGCCGGTCACTACAAGCACTTCAAGACCGCGATCTATATTCCGGTAAACGTCACGCAGAGCCTCGTCGACCCGAAGGTCTTCGAGCACCAGTTCGCGCGTGCCATGAGCCAGGTCCCGTTCGACAAGGTCTATATCGAGGGCTACCGCGACAACCATTTCGCCAGCGACGCCGAGATCGAGTCGGTCAAGCGCCAGTTCCTGGCGAAGGGCATCGAGGTGGCGGGCGGCGTCACGCTGGCGGCGGGCGGTTTCAACGGCCAGTTCATGACCTTCGACTACGAGTCGCCGAAGGACCGCGACACGTGCAAGCGCGCGATGGAACTGATGGCGCGCCATTTCGACCACGTGATCCTCGACGACTTCACGTTCTACACGTCGAAATCGGATGCCGACATCAAGGCGAAGGGCGCACGCACGTGGACGGACTACCGGATCGCCACGATGCGCAAGGTGTCGAAGGACCTGATCATCGATCCGGCGCGCGCCGTCAACAGGAACGTCAGGATCGTCATCAAGTATCCGAACTGGTACGAGCATTTCGAAGGCCTGGGCTTCGACCTCGCGCAGCAGCCGGAGATGTTCGACGGGATCTACGCCGGCACCGAGACCCGCGACCCGGTCATCACCGACCAGCTCCTCCAGCAGTACGAGTCGTACAACATCATCCGCTACTACGAGACCTTGCGTAAGGACGGCAGGAACGGCGGCGGCTGGGTCGACACGTATTCGATCCGCTACGTCGACCGTTACGCCGAACAGCTGTGGGACACGATGCTCGCGAAGGCGCCCGAGATCACGCTGTTCAACTGGCACCCGGCCGCGCAGGACACGCCGGCCGAAGCGGGCGAGCGCCCGTGGGAAAAGGAAGACACCTCGTTCAACTGGAACCGCATCGTGGCCGACTGGAAGGCCGCGAACCCGGACGCGAAAGCGCCGCCGGGCTGGGGTCTTGCCGCGGGCGCCGCGCTGAAGCAGATCGACGCCGTGCTGGACCAACTGGGCAATCCGACCGGCATCCCGACCTATCGTCCGGCCAACTCGTCGTCCGCCGAGGACTTCCTGCCGAACTACCTGGGCAACGTCGGCATCCCGATTGCGCTGACGGCGCGCTTCCCGCAGGATGCGCAGACGATCCTGCTGACGCAGGCGTCGGCCGCGGATCCCGATGTGCTGAACAAGGTGAAGCGCCAGCTGGAGGCGGGGAAGGTCGTGTTCGTGACGTCCGGCTTCGTCAAGGCGACGCAGGATCCGAAACGCAAGGACCGCGGCTTCCAGGATCTCGTCGAAGTCTACGCGACCGGCAACCAGGTGCTGTTGAACGACTACTACAACGGCTATGGCGCGGGCAATGGCGAATCGCTGCGCGACGATCCGAAGGTGGCGCCGCGCGACGTGCTGTTCCCCGAACTGCACTACTTCACGAACGACGCGTGGCCCATCATTCGCGGCGTCGCGGGCGCGCGCGGTTTCCCCGTGCTGCTGATGAACCGGTATTCGAAGGGCGTTCTCTACGTACTGTCCATTCCCAGCAATATCGGCGACCTGTATAGTATGCCGCCAGGCGTGATGAACAGCGTGAAAAAATACCTGATGGCCGACACGGCCGTGCGCATCGAGGCGCCGGCCGGCGTGAGCCTGTTCACGTACGATAACGGCGCCTACGTCATCCAGTCGTTCCGCGACACGCCGACGACGGTGAAGGTCGTGAAGCATGCGACGACGGGCAATGCGCGTCCGGCGGCCGAGACGGTGCCGGGTGCGGGCCGCGACACGGTGAGCGAAGTGGTGATTCCGCCGCACAGCTTCCGTGTCTACAAGGGCTAAACAGGTGTATGTACGCATGATGGAGACGTTGTGATGAAGGCGATGAAGCTGGCCCCTGCGGTCGCATTGGCACTGGCACTGTTGACCGGGAGCGCCGCCGCGCAGCAGCAGGTGCCGTACGTGTGGGACAGCGTCGCCATCGGCGGCGGCGGCTTCGTCACGGCCGTGGTGCCCAGCCGCGCCGCGCCCGGCGTGGCGTACGCGCGTACCGACGTGGGCGGCGCCTACCGCTGGGATCCGCGCGAACGGCGCTGGCATCCGCTGCTCGACTGGGTGGCGGAAGACCAGACCGGCTACCTCGGCATCGACTCGCTCGCGGTCGACCCGCGCGACGCCGACAACATCTGGCTCCTCGCCGGCATCGCCTACCTGAACGGCGGCCGCACCGCGATCCTGCATTCGACGGACGCGGGCAAGACCTTTTCCATCGTCGACGTCACGCACCAGTTCAAGACCCATGGCAACGGCATGGGCCGCCAGGATGGCGAACGCCTCGCCGTCGATCCCGGCAACAGCAAGCTGCTGTACGTCGGCACGCGCCGCGACGGCCTGTTCAAGAGCGTCGACGCGGGCCGCACGTGGACCCGCGTGACGGCGCTGCCGGTGACGTCCACGCCGAACGACGTGGGCATCGATGTCGTCGTGCCGGACCCCGCCAGCGTGAAGGATGGCCAGGCCCGCCGCGTGTTCGTCGGCGTGTCGCGCTTCGGCGCCGTCGGTCCGAACCTGTACCGCAGCGACGACGGCGGCGCGACGTTCGAACCCGTGGCCGGCGCGCCCGTCGACCTGATGCCGCAACGCGCCGTGCTGGACGGGGCGGGGAATCTCATCGTCACGTTCGCGAACGGCGCCGGACCGCATCCGGACCGCACGGGCCGCGAGCCGATGGACCGCGGCCAGGTGTGGAAGTATGCGATCGCGAGCGGCGTGTGGACGAACATCACGCCCGCGGGCTGGACGCGGCCGTTCGCCGGCATCAGCGTCGATCCGAAGAATCCGCAGCGCCTCGTCGCCTCGACCATCAACACGTTCCTGCCGCAGGGCGACGCGAAGGGCGACCGCATCTTCCTGTCGAATGACGGCGGCGCCTCGTGGACCGACGTGATCGGCCGCGGCTTCGTGCGCGAATCGGCCGGCGTGCCCTGGCTGAAAGGCCACTCGATCCATTGGGCCGGTTCCGTCGAATTCGACCCGGCCGACACGCACGCCGTCTGGGTCACGTCCGGCAACGGCGTGTTCCGCACGGCGAACATCGACGCGTCGCCCACGACGTGGACGTTCACGGTCGACGGCCTGGAAGAGACGGTCCCGCTGGGCCTCGCCAGCATTCCCGGCGGTCCGCTCGTCTCCGCCATCGGCGACATCGACGGCTACCTGCACGACGATCCATCGCGGCATGGCCGCATCCACGATCCCCAGATCGGCACGACGACGGGTCTCGGCGTCGCGGCGAAGGATCCGCGCACGATGGTGCGCGTGGGCGACAGCATGCTCGTCACGCGCGACGGCGGCGCCAAATGGACGAAGACTCCAACCATCAAGGGCAGGCGCGGACAGGTCGCCATCTCGGCCGACGGCGCCGTGCTCCTGCATGCGCCCGAGAAGGCGAAGGAAGTATGGCGGTCGGCGGATGGCGGCGCCACGTGGACACAAGTCGCCGGCCTCGCGAAGACGAACCTGCGCCCGGTGGGCGATCCGCTCGACGCGAAGGTGTTCTATGCGTACGACGACGCCGCGCTCCTCGTCAGCACCGACGGCGGCGCCTCGTTCGCGCCGCGCGCGAGCCTGCCCGCGGGCGGGTCGCGTCTCGTGCGCGTGGCGCCGGGCCGGGGCGGGGACGTGTGGGTCGCGCTGAAGAACGGCGGTCTCGCACGCTCCGTGGACGGCGGCGCGCACTTCGCGCCGCTTGCCGCGGTGCGCTATTGCGGCGCGGTCGGCTTCGGCAAGGCGGCGCCGGGACACGACTACCCCGCGGTCTACATCTGGGGCGACGTGAAGGGCGTGCGCGGCATCCACCGCTCCATCGACGGCGGCGCCACCTGGACCCGCATCAACGACGACGCCCACCAGTACGGCGGACCGGGCGACGGCCAGTTCATCGTGGGCGACATGAACCGCTACGGCGTCGTCTACATGAGCACCGCCGGCCGCGGCATCGTCTACGGCAAGCCTGCCGCTAACTGAACAACGCTTCCCGACAGCGATTATTATGGCCTCTCTTTGTAATCGATTTCATCCGCTCCTGTTGGCGCTGGCCCTGGCCGGCGCCACGTCCACTGCGGCGGCAGCGCCCGACCTGGTGCTGCGCTACGACCGTCCGGCCCAGGACAACGACCAGGGCTGGGAAAAGGAAGCGCTCCCGATCGGCAACGGCCGCATCGGCGCGATGGTGTTCGGCGGCCTCGCGCGCGAACACCTGCAGTTCAACGACATCACGTTGTGGTCGGGCGATGCGAAGGAGACGGGGACGTATCAGCCGTTCGGCGACGTCGTCGTCGACCTGCCCGGGCACGACAGGGACGCGCAAGACTACCGGCGCACGCTCGACATCGCGCGCGCCGTCCACGCCGTCACGTACACGCACGGCGGCGCGCACTTCCGCCGCGAGGCGTGGGCCAGCTACCCGGCGCAGGTGATGGTCCTGCGCCTGACGGCGGACAAGCCGGGACAGTACACCGGAACGATCGCGCTGTCCGACCGCCACGGCGCGCACCTCGCCTCCGGCAAGGACACGCTGTACGCGACGGGCACGCTGGCCGGCTGGACGCTGCCGAACGAGGCGCCGACGGCCAATACGCTGGACTACGCGACCCAGGTGCGCGTCGTGAACGAGGGCGGCAAGGCGTCCATCGAGAACGGCCGCATCGTGTTCACGGGCTGCGACGCGCTGACCGTCATCGTGGGCGCCGGCACGAGCTATGTCGCTGACGCGGCGAAGCACTTCCGCGGAGAGCATCCGCTGGCGCGCGTCACGGCGCAGGTTGCCGCCGCGGCCGCGCGTCCCGCCGACCAGCTGCGCACCGAGCACGAACGCGACGTGGCCGGCCTGCTGGGCCGGGTGCAGCTGGACCTGGGCGCGACGGCGGCGGACCGCAAGGCGCTGCCGACGGACGCGCGCGTGCTGGCGTACACGAAGGACGGCAACGACCCGGAACTGGAAGCGCAGTACTTCCAGTACGGTCGCTACCTGCTGGCCTCCAGCTCGCGCGGTTCGCTCCCGGCCAATCTGCAGGGGCTGTGGAACAACAGCCTCACGCCGCCGTGGCGCTCGGACTACCACACGAACATCAACGTCCAGATGAATTACTGGCCGGCCGAGGTGACGAATCTGTCGGAGATGGCAAAACCGTTCTTCGGCTTCGTGACGAGCGTGGCGCCCGTGTGGCGCCAGGCGACGGCGGCGGAGTTCAAGACCAGAGACGGGAAACCGGTGCGCGGCTGGACGCTGCGCACGGAATCGAACCCGTTCGGCGGCATGAGCTACACGTGGAACAAGACGGGCAACGCCTGGTATGCCCAGCACTTCTGGGAACACTACGCGTTCACGCAGGATAAAACCTTCCTGCGCGACGTCGCGTACCCGATGATGAAGGAGGCGAGCGCGTTCTGGCAGGACTACCTGAAGGAACTGCCGGACGGCCGCCTCGTCGCGCCGCAGGGCTGGTCGCCCGAGCACGGCCCCATCGAAGACGGCGTCACGTACGACCAGGAGATCGTCTGGGACCTGTTCAACAACACGGTGGAAGCGGCGGACGTCCTTGGCGTCGACAAGGTGCTGCGCGGCAAACTCGCCCGCATGCGCGACCGGCTCGCGGCGCCGAAGGTCGGCAGCTGGGGCCAGCTGCTCGAGTGGCTGGAGGAGAAGAAGGATCCGGTGCTGGAGACGCCGGGCGACACGCACCGCCACGTGTCGCATCTGTTCGCGCTGTTCCCGGGCCGGCAGATCAGCCCCGCGCGCACGCCGGCACTGGCCGCCGCCGCGAAGCGCACGCTGGAAGCCCGCGGCGACGCGGGCACCGGCTGGTCGATGGCGTGGAAGATGGCGTTCTGGGCCCGCCTGTACGACGGCGACCACGCCTACAGGATGCTGCGCGGCGTGCTGGCCAGCCCCGGCGCGCGCGCGGCCCAGCAGGCCAGCGCCGGCTCGGAACAGCTGAATGCCGGCGGCACGTATCCGAACCTGCTGGATGCGCATCCGCCGTTCCAGATCGACGGCAATTTCGGTGCGACGGCGGGTATCGCGGAGATGCTGCTGCAGTCGCAGGCGGGCGCGATCCAGTTGCTGCCCGCGCTGCCGTCCGCGTGGCCGGACGGTGAAGTGAAAGGCCTGCGTGCACGCGGCGGGTACGAAGTGGACATGCGCTGGACGCGCGGCCGCCTCGTCGACGCCGTCGTGCGCAACGTGGCAGGCAGCGGTACCGCGGCCGTGCGCTATGGCGCGCGCACCGTCGCGGTGAAACTGCGTCCGGGCGAGAGCGTGCGCCTGGACGCGGCACGGTTTTGAGAAGTTCAGAGGCAGACCCCGGGAGGTCGTCTCTTTGCAGTGAAGGGCGCCGTCATTCGATGGGCCCTGTTGTCAGCCAAAGGAGATGTAGATGTATCAATTCAAGAAAACAGCCATTGCCGTGGCCGTGACGCATGTCGCGTTGCTGGCCGGCGGCGTGGCGGTCGCGCAGGAGACCCAGCCGGCCGGCGGCAGCAATGTCGTCGTCGTCACGGGGCAGCGCGCCGCGCTGAATTCGGCGCAGGCGCTCAAGCGCGATGCCGACGAGATGGTCGATTCGATCGTCGCGGACGACATCGGCAAGCTGCCGGACCGTTCGATCACGGAAGTGCTGCAGCGCGTGGTCGGCGTCACCATCGACCGCACGATGTCGAAGGGCGATCCGGAGCACTACTCGGTGGAAGGCTCGGGCGTCACCATCCGCGGCCTGTCGTACACCCGTTCGGAGCTGAACGGCCGCGATTCGTTCTCGGCCAACGGTGGCCGCTCGCTCAACTTCGAAGACGTCCCGCCCGAGCTGATGGCCGGCGTCGACATCTATAAAAACCCGTCGGCGGAACAGATCGAAGGCGCCATCGGCGGCCTCGTGAACCTGCGCACCGCCATGCCGTTCGACTTCAAGGGTCGCAAGATGGCCGCGTCGCTGCAGGACACGTATTCGGAACTGAAGAAGGGCAGGCGCCAGCCGTCCGGTTCGTTCATGTTCTCGGACCGCTGGAAGACGGGCTTCGGCGAGATCGGCGCCCTGGTCGACTACGCGTATTCGGAGAGCGGCACCCGCACCGACGCGTTCCAGGTCGAGCCGTATTACCAGCGCAACGACGTCGTCGCCGGCCAGAACGTGTGGGTGCCGAAAGGCTCGCAATACCGCACGCTGAACTTCGACCGCAAGCGCCAGGGCCTGTACGGCGCGCTGCAATGGAAGAAGGATGCGAACTTGCAGTCGTCGCTCACGTACTTCAAGTCGAAGTACCGGATGCAGTGGGACGAGCAGGCGATCTTCTCGTCCGCCAGCCCGTACAACATCGGCGTCACGAACGGCACGTACGGCGCCAACGGCCAGCTGCTGACCGGCACGCTGACCGACGCCACCGACAAGGGCATCGACTTCGGCGCCGACACGCGCGCCGCCAACCGCAAGTCGCAGACGACGGACATCTCCTGGCACCTGATGTGGCGTCCGAACAGCGACTGGCAGATCGACACCGACGTGCAGCGCGTGCGCGCGACGAGCAACAGCTTCGACTCGACCGTCGCCACGGCCGTCAAGATGCCGTACGAGAACGTGGACCTGTCCGGCTCCGTGCCGAAGCTGACGTTCGACGATGTCCAGACTGCCTACCTGGCCAATCCGGCCAACTATTACTGGGCGTTCACGCAGGAGCACTTCGACGACAGCCATGCCGGCGAATGGGCGTGGAAGACGGATGCGAAATACACGTTCGACCATCCGGTCCTGCGCGACGTGCGCTTCGGCGTGCGCCTGACGAAGGCCGATTCGACGACGACGAATTCGAACCCGAGCTTCAACTGGGCGGCCATCACCCAGCCGTGGCAGTCGGACACGGGCGGCCAGCTCGCGTACCTGAGCGATCCGCGCTTCTCGAACCAGACGCAGGTCCACCAGTTCACGAACTTCTTCAACAACAACACCCCGGTCCCGTCCCTCGTGTTCCCGAACGTGGCGCTGGCCACCGGGTACCCGGGCAGCTATGCCACGCTGCACAGCTACCACGACATCCTGTGCCAGCAGGCGAACCAGCAGAACGGCACGAGCAACCCGTGCACGCCGTGGTCGCCCGCGACGTTCGGCACCGATCCGGCCGGCACGAACGACCTGTCCGAGCGCACGGGCGCGTTCTACACGCAGCTGCGCTTCGGCTTCGACGACCTGAAATATCCGATCGACGGCAACATCGGCGTGCGCTACGTGCAGACGCTGCTGAAGGCGCACGGCTACACGGTGTTCAATCCGAACATCACGCAGCCGGCCGAGGGCACGACGGTGATCGGTCCGGAAATCCCGAACATCGCCGCGTTCTCGACGCGCCAGGACTTCGACAACCACTACCACAACGTGTTGCCGAGCCTGAACCTCCGCATGAAGGCGACCGACAAGCTGCAGTTCCGCCTCGCGGCCGCGATGGGCATCTCGAAGCCGGATTATTCGCAGCTGCAGAGCTACACGACCCTGTCGGAAAACGTCGACCAGACCACGACCGGCAACGTCGTCACCGTCAACAACGTCGGCCTGACGGGCACGGGCACCGGCAATCCGAAGCTCCGTCCGGTGCAGTCGCGCCAGGTCGACCTGTCGGCGGAATGGTATTTCGCGCCGGCCGGTTCGCTGACCCTCGCGGTGTTCAACAAGCAGCTGAAGGACATCATCATCAACCAGTCCTACGGCTACAACGTCGCGGGCGTGACGGGCACGCCGTACACGTTCACGGTCACGGGCCCGGTCAACGGCGCGCGCGGCCATGCGCGCGGCGCGGAGATCGCGTACCAGCAGTATTTCGACAGGCTGCCGGGCTGGATGTCGGGCTTCGGTATCCAGGCCAACTACACCTACGTGGACAGCAAGGAAGACCTGTACCATCCGGTCAACTCGGCCTTCTGCACGGGCAGCTCGAACGGTGCGGATAACCTGAACCTGAACCAGAACGGCTGCGACACGAACGGCGCCACGTTCGGCAACCTGCCGCTGCAGAACCTGTCGAAGAACGCCTACAACCTGGCCCTGTTGTACGACAAGGGCAAGGTCTCGGCACGCCTGGCCTGGGCATGGCGTTCGAAGGCGCTGCAGAATGTCAACGTCAACGGCACCAACGGCACGGACGGCCGCCGCGTCGATCCGGCCACCGGCACCACGCAGACGATCGCGTGGGCATTGCCGACGTGGTCGGACAGCTATGGCCAATTGGACGGTTCGTTCTTCTACAATATCAACGAGCAGCTGTCGCTCGGCGTGGAAGCGCAGAACCTGACCAACTCGAAATACCGACAGCTGATGCAGCAGTCGATCGGCATGATGACCCGCGCGGTCTTCGTGTCCGGCCGCCGCTACACGGCGTCGCTGCGCTACTCGTTCTAAGCGCATCACGGACGGGCGGCTGGAAAGGCCGCCCGTTTTTACAACCCTGCGACCGAAGGAGACCCGTTCGCATATGAAAACCATGTCCTTCCGCCTGCTGGCCACCGGCCTGCTCGCCGCCGCCACCTGCCACGCCGCGTACGCCGCGTCCGAACTGCCCCGCATCGTGGGCAAGGACGGCCGCTACGCCCTAATGGTCGACGGCGCCCCGTTCCTGATCCTGGGTGGCCAGGCCCATAATTCCAGCAACTACCCGGCCGCGCTGCCGAAGGTCTGGGCCGCCATGAAGGACGTGCATGCGAACACGCTGGAAATCCCCGTCGCGTGGGAACAGATCGAGCCGAAGGAAGGCACCTTCGACTTCAGCTACGTCGACAAGCTCGTGCAACAGGCGCGCGAGCACAAGACGCGCCTCGTGCTGCTGTGGTTCGGCACCTGGAAGAATACCGGCCCGGCCTATGCGCCTGAATGGGTCAAGTTCGACAACAAGCGCTTCCCGCGCATGATCGACAAGGACGGCAAGACGAGCTACTGCCTGTCGCCGTTCGGCGAAGCCACGCTGGCCGCCGATAAAAAAGCCTTCGTCGCGCTGATGGAGCACATCAGGAAGATCGACTCGGACAAGCGCACCGTGATCATGGTGCAGGTGGAGAACGAAGTGGGCACGTATGGCGTCGCACGCGATTACGCGGCGCGCGCCCAGGCCGTGTTCCAGCAGCCGGTGCCGGCCGCCGTCCTCGCGCACCAGCCGCCGCCCGCGGGCCGTCCGAAGCAGGGCACGTGGAGCGAGGTGTACGGCGACTACGCCGACCAGTATTTCCACTCGTGGGCCATCGCCGCCTACATCGAAGACATCGCCAAGGCCGGCCGTGCCGTGTACGACCTGCCGATGTACGTGAACAACGCGCTGCGCACGCCCGTGCTGGACAAGCCGGCGCCGCCGTGGAAGGCGGACTTCGCCTCCGGCGGGCCGACCTACGACGTCCTCGGCATCTATAAGGCGGCCGCGCCGCACATCGATTTCGCCGGCCCGGACATCTACATGCCGGAGTCCAGCAACGTGAGCGCCACGCTCCAGTTGTTCCAGCGTCCGGACAATCCGCTGATGGTGCCGGAGATGGGCAATGCCGCGGGCTATGCGCGCTACGTCTACCAGATCATCGGCAAGGGCGCATTGGGCGTCGCGCCGTTCGGCTTCGACTATGCCATGTACAGCAACTACCCGCTCGGTTCGAAGTACACGGACAAGCGTATGATCGAGCCGTTCGCGAAAGTCTACGAGGTGTTCGCGCCGATGCAGCGCGTGTGGGCGAAGTGGGCCTACGAAGGCCGTACGTACGGCGTCGCGGAAGGCGACGACCGCAAACCGCAGACCGTCGCCGCGAACGGCTGGGACGTGCACCTGTCGTTCCGCGAATTCCAGTTCGGCGAACGCGAGTACCTGAAGGACAAGAACGAATACGCCGAAGGCACGGACCAACCGTCCGGCGGCGCCGCGATCGCGCAGATCGGCCCGGACGAATTCGTGATCGTGGGCCAGCAGATCCGCGTGAAGTTTTCCGGCAACGGCCCGAATGCCGGCAAGCCCACGGGTTACGCGCGGGTGGAAGAGGGACGCTTCGACGCCAACGGCAAATGGGTCATGGAACGGAACTGGAATGGGGACCAGACCGACTATGGCCTGAATCTGCCGGCCGTACCCACGGTGTTGAAAGTGAAGATGGGTTCGTACTGACATAACGAAAACCAGGAGAGATTGATGCAACTGACAAGAATCGCGGCCGCCGCGCTGCTGCTGGCCGCAGGGGGCCAGGCCCTCGCGGGCACCGTCCAGAAGACCGCCACCGGCATCGAAGTCCGGCCGGACACCGGCCCGGCAAAGCTCGTGCGCCTCGAACTGATGGCCGATAACATCGTCCACGTCGTCAAGCTGGACAAGGAAGGCAAGCAACTTACGCCGTCGCTGATGACGGTCGCCAAACCGTGCAACAGCTGCGCGTTCACCGTCGCCGACGGCAAGGATGCCGTCACGCTGAAGGCGCAGAAGATCGCGGCGCAGGTGTCGCTGAAGGATGGCCAGGTCCGCTTCTTCGATGCGGCCGGCAAGGCCTTCCTGACGCAGGCGGCGGAAACGATCACGCCGATCCAGGTGGGCGGCAAGCCCTACCTCGCGATCAAGGAAGGTTTCAATTACGGTACGAAGGATGCGTTCTACGGCCTGGGCCAGCACCAGAACGCGCAGATGAACTACAACGGCGAAGACGTCCTGCTGCAGCAGCACAACATGATCGCGTCGGTGCCGTTCGTCGTCTCGGACAAGAACTACGGCCTGCTGTGGGACCAGAACTCGATCACGCGCTTTGGCGACTCGAAGCCGTATGCATGGCTGTCGCGCGACCTGAAGCTGACGGACGAGCAGGGCAAGCCGGGTGGCCTGACGGCGCGCTACTACATCGACGGCAAGCTCGCGCTGACCCGGCAGGAGAAGGACATCGCCTACCAGTTCCTGAAGGACGTCGAGGAGTTCTGGCCGAAGGAACTGCCCTCGATGAAGGCGCTCGGCGGCAAGGACGTCAAGGTCGTCTGGGACGGCGCGATGGCCAGCCCGAAAGCGGGCGTGCACAAGATGCAGCTGTACGCGTCGGACTATGCGACGCTCACCGTCGACGGCAAGCAGGTCATGGACGTGTGGCGCCAGGGCTGGAACCCGTGGTATCACAATTTCGAAGTGAAGTTCGAGGCGAACAAGCCGGTCAAGCTGCACCTGGAATGGAAGCCGTCGGGCGGCATGGTCGCGATGACGCACAACGACCCGCTGCCGACGCCGGAGCGCCATTCGCTGACGATGTCGTCGGAGATCGCCGAGGCCGTGAACTACTACGTGATCAGCGGCGACAGCATGGACAGCGTCATCGGCGGCTACCGCACCCTGACGGGCCAGCAGCCGATGATGCCGAAGTGGGCGTACGGCTTCTGGCAATCGCGCCAGCGCTACGAGACGCAGCAGCAGTTGCTGGACACGGTGTCGGAATACCGCAAGCGCGGCTGGCCGCTGGATAATATCGTGCAGGACTGGTTCTACTGGCCGGAAGACGGCTGGGGTTCGCACGACTTCGACAAGGTCCGCTTCCCGGATCCGAAGGGCATGGTCGACGAAGTGCACAAGCAGCACGCGCGCATCATGATCTCCATCTGGGGCAAGTTCTACGCCAATACCGACAACTACAAGGAACTGGCGGCGAAGGGCCACATGTGGACGAAGAACGTCGAAGACGGCGCGCTGGACTGGGTCGGCAAGGGCTACAAGAACAGCCACTACGACCCGTACACGCAGGAAGCGCGCGACATCTACTATCGCCAGATGAAGGACAAGCTGGTGGCGAAAGGCTTCGACGCCTGGTGGATGGACAATACGGAACCGGACGTGCTGTCGAACTCGCGCCTGGAAGATTTTAAAAAGCTGATCGGCCCGACCGTCTACGGCCCCGGCGAGATCACGTTCAACCCGTACAGCCTCGTGCACTCGGGCGGCATGATCGAAGGCCTGCGCCGCGACCAGCCGGACAAGCGCCAGTTCATCCTGTCGCGATCGGGCTTCGCCGGCATCCAGCGTAACTCGGTGGCCGTGTGGAGCGGCGACACGGCGGGCCGCTGGAACAACCTGTACGACCAGATCGCGTCGGGCGTGAACTTCTCGATGTCCGGCATCCCGAACTGGACGCACGACATCGGCGGCTATGCGCAGGAGAACCGCTTCCAGTACGGCGACGTGGGCTCCGCGCAGGAAAACCGCGCCACGACGGGCGGCCAGGCCAAGCCGGAGGACATGAAGGAATGGCGCGAACTGAACCTGCGCTGGTTCCAGTTCGGCGCGTTCTCGCCGCTGTTCCGCTCGCACGGCGAAGTGGTCAAGCGCGAGATCTACAACATCGCGGCCGGCGACGATGCGATGCGCGACTCGATGGTGGGCTACCTGAAGCTGCGCTACCGCCTGATGCCGTACATTTACTCGATGGCGGCCGACACGCACTACGCCAACGGCACCATGATGCGCGGCCTCGTGATGGACTTCCCGAAGGACGACAAGGTCAAGGATATCAAGGACCAGTACCTGTTCGGCCACGCGCTGATGGTGGCGCCGGTGACGAGCTATGGCGCGCGCGAGCGTACCGTGTACTTCCCGGCGGGCGCCGACTGGTATGACTTCGATACCGGCAAGCGCTACGCGGGCGGCACCAGCGCGAAGGTGGATGCACCGCTGAACCGCATCCCCGTGTTCGTACGCGCGGGCGCCGTGATCCCGACCGGTCCGGTCACGCAATACGTGGACGAGAAGCCGGACGCGCCGATCGTGCTGCAGGTCTACGCCGGTGCCAACGGCCAGGCGAGCCTGTACGAGGACGATGGCGTGACCAATGCGTACGAGCGCGGTGAGTTCAGCCGCATCCCGTTCAGCTACGACGACAAGACGGGCACCGTCACGATCGGCGCGCGCAGCGGCCAGTACAAGGGCATGCCGCAGACCCGCCAGATCAAGGTGCGCGTGCTGCGTGCCGGCGTGGCGACGAGCGCGAACATGGATGCGGCCGACAAGACCGTCACCTATGACGGCAAGCCCGTCACCGTGAAGCTGTGAAACGACGCATCGTTTCCGCGTTGATGTTCGCGCTGGCCGCATCGGCCAGCGCGGCAGCCCCGCAAGGTGCTCCCAGACCCGTGCCGGTGGACGCGCAGGCCGACGCGCGCACGCGCGCCGCCTACACGTGGCTCGTGCAGACCTGGGGCCGGCAGACCATCGCCGGCCAGCAGGACGTGACGTGGAACGACAGCGTCGACATGGCGCGGCGCGTGTTCGACGACACCGGCAGGTATCCCGCGCTGATGGGCTTCGACTTCATGAACACGTGGCAGAAGGGCGACGGCGCGCACCAGGTCGACGAAGCGATCGCCTGGGCGCGCCGCGGCGGCCTCGTGACGTTCTGCTGGCATTGGCGCGACCCGTCGGCGCCCGCGGGCGAGCAGGGCAACTTCTATGCGCGCGAGCCGGATGCGCGCAAGAACACGGCGTTCACGATCCCCGTGCGCGATGGCCGGCTCGATACGGCCAGCCCCGCGGGCCGGCAGATCGACGCCGGCATCGACCGCGTGGCCGTGGAACTCGGCAAGCTGCAGGCGGCCGGCGTGACGGTGCTGTGGCGGCCTTTGCACGAAGCGGCGGGCAGCAACGGCGACGGCTGGTTCTGGTGGGGCCGCAAGCGCGCGGACGGCGTGTCGAATGCACAGGCGTACAAGCTGCTGTACCGGCACATGTTCGACCGGCTCGTGCACCGGCACGGCCTGCACAACCTGATCTGGGTGTGGAACGGCCAGGATGCGGACTGGTATCCGGGCGACGACGTCGTCGACATCACCGGTTACGACGTGTACGATGAGCGCGACCGCAAGACGTACCGGTCGCAGATCGACACCTACCGCCGCATGGCCGCCATCGGTCCGGCGGCGAAGCCCGTGGCCATGACCGAGAACAGTTACATTCCCGATCCCGACAACATGCGGCGCGACGGCGCGCGCTGGCTGTGGTTCCTGACGTGGAACGACGGCCGCGCGCCTGCCGGCACGTCCGACAAGGACAATTTCTGGACCGGCGACCATTACAATAACGCGGCGCACAAGACGAAGGTGTATCGTCACCCCGACGTGATCACCCTCGACGAGCTGCCCGCATTCCTGAAAGCTCCCCAATGAAACGATTGACCAAGACTTTCGTGCTGGCCGCGCTGCTGCAGGCCGGCCTGGCCTGCGCGGCCGTGACCGTCGCGCCCAGCGACAAGCACCTGCTGTACACGGGCCGCGTCGACTTCGCCCAACCGGACGCCCCTGTCATCACGTGGCCGAACACGGCCATCGCCGGCAACTTCACGGGTACGTCGCTGGCCGTCACGCTGGACGACGAGAAGGGCAAGAACTACTTCAACGTCTTCATCGACGGCGACACGGCCAGCCCACTGATCATCGAAGCGGCGCAGGGATCGAAGAAGTACGACGTGATCGCCGGCCTGGCGCCGGGCAAGCACAGCTTCCTGATCACGAAGCGCACGGAAGGCGAGGAGGGTGCGACCGTGTTCCGCGGACTGGAACTGGCGGACGGCGGCCAGATGCTGGCGCCGCCCGCGCGTCCCAAGCGCCGCATCGAATTCTTCGGCGATTCCATCACGAGCGGCATGGGCGACGAAGCGCCGATGAACGGCCGCGACGACGTGGGCCGCGACAAGAACAGCTTCCTGTCGTACGCCGGCATCACGGCGCGCAACCTGAACGCGGAACTGCACCAGACGTCGCAGAGCGGCATCGGCGTCATGATCAGCTGGTTTCCGTTCACGATGCCGGACTTCTACGACCAGCTCAGCGCAGTCGGCAACAACGACACGAAGTGGGATTTCTCGCGCTGGACGCCGGACGTCGTCGTCGTCAACCTGCTCCAGAATGACCGTTGGCTGATCGGCGACCGGCACCAGCTGCAGCCGGAACCGGACGACGCGGGCCGCATCGCCGCGTACGAAAAATTCGTGAAGCGCATCCGCGAGCTGTATCCGAAGGCGTACATCGTGTGCGCGCTGGGCAGCATGGACGCGACCAGGGATCCGCAGTGGCCAGGCTACGTCAAGTCGGCGGTGGAAGACATGCGCAAGGGCGGCGACCAGCGCATCGATACCGTGTTCTTTCCGTTCACCGGCTATGGTCAGCATCCGCGCCTGAAGCATCAGCGCGACAATGCGGAGATCCTCACGGCGTTCATCAAGAAGAAAATGAACTGGTAGAGCGTGTGCACGTCGTTCCCTCGCAGGCGGGATAGCGCCCCCGGCGCTATCCCCGTGTGTTACGGGCCGCCGGATCTACATTGCCCGCCCTTCGCCACGGCAATCAGTTTGTCGACCTTTTCCTGCCAATGGGCTCGCTCTTTTTCCATGATGGCCCAGCTCGCGTCACGGAATCAGGGTCGTGCAGATATTCCTTGAACGCTGCCTGGGCCTCGCTATCGGACTTGCTGCATCCGGCTGGTCCAAGACACGCTGCAAGAACGAGTCACAGCGGCCTCATAGATCCAGGAATAAAAGTTTCAATCGATCAAGTTTAGCGTTACTCGTAGTCGACCCTGTCTTCGTCAGCCGCTCCTGGTCATCGATCGAGCGACTGCAACGCCGCCGCCACGTACACGAGCGGCGCGTTCCAGTTGATCGCGATCTCGTTGCTGGCGTAGCTGCAGCCATGGTCGAGGTATGACAGGGCCGGCTGCTTCGATGCGTACGACGCCCCCTTGCAATCCTTCGCGTCCTGCTGGCCCGGGTTCGGACCGCCCGCGAGCCAGCCGGGGACGGGCGCCGCGATGCCGTCCGCTTCCGACGGGCGGTGGTGCGGATGCATGGTCGAGCGGGTGCCGAAGCCCGTCACATAGCTGATGCCGAGCGGATTGCGGCCCAGCGTGTAGTCGAGCGCCGACTGCGCCGCGTTCAGGTAATCGGCCTTTTTCGTGAGGCGATAGGCCTGCACGAGCATCATGGCCTGGTTCAGCAGGACGGCATTGCTGCCCCAGACGAAGTCGGACTTCGCCAGGGACAGCCGCGCCGGCGACGCCTGCCAGCGCGCCAGCAGCGTGTCGGCCGCGGCGAGGATCTGCTTGCGGGCGTTGTCCGCGTCTTCCGGTTTTTTCAGGTGTGCGCGCTGCTGCGCGAGCGAGATCCAGCCGAGCGGGCGCACGTCGGACCAGCCGGGTTCCGTCTGCACGCCCGGCGCCAATGCGACGGCGCGGGTACGGTACTCGTCCTTGCCGGTCGCGATGTACAGCTCGGCCGCGGCCCAAGAGAATTCGTCGTCGACCTTTTCGTCGCCATAGGTGCCCGTCTGGATGTCGGCCGGCTGGCGGTACAGGACGTTCGGATGCGCGACGGCCCAGCGCCACGCGTTCTCCGCCGCTGCGAGGTAGCGCTGCGAACGGCCCGGCGACTTCGCATCGAACGGTGCCAGCACGCGGCTCGCGGTCGCCATGACGGCGGCGAAGTCGAGGGCGGCGGCCGTGGTCTTTTGCACGACGTAGCGCGGGGCCGTCGCGCGGTCCGGCATCACCATGCCGTCGAAGCTCTTGTTCGTCAGCTTGTGGTAGACGCCGCCGTCGTCGGGGTCCTGCATCGTGATCATCCAGTCCAGGTTCCACAGCACCTCGTTCAGCAGGTCGGGGACGCCGTTGCCGGATTCCGGCACGTTGACGGCGAGCTTGTCGAACCAGGCCGGAAAGTGTTCATAGGCCGCCAGCAGCGTGTACGTGCTGATGCCGGAGTTGACGATGTATTTGTTGTAGTCGCCCGCGTCGTACCAGCCTTTCGGGCTCTTGATGACGGTACCGGCCGGGCGCCTGGGCGAGGCGGCCGATGCGTGCACGAGTACCTTGTCGTCCGGGTGGCCCAGCGGGCGCGCATAGGCGCCTGCGATGCGCGCGTCCAGCGCGATGCTCGCGCGGTTCAGCGTGTAGGCGCGGATGGCGCCGGCGTCGAGAGCGCGATACGGTTCGGGGCCGATCGCGAAGACGGGCGAATCCGGTTGGCCCGCCACCGTCACGCGGTAGCTGCCGGCCGTGCGCAGGCCGGAGAAATCGGCGATGCGCACGCTCTCGCCCGAGGCGTCCCACGTCGCGGCCGCGCCCAGCGTGCCCTCGAACACGGCTTTGCCGCTCGTGGCGTCCACCACCTTGAAGCGTTCATTCGCGCCGGCCGGCACGACGGCCAGCTTTTGCGCGGCCGGCAGGAAGCCGAGCTGGTTGATTTCGATCCCGGCGGCCGCGTGTGCGGTGCCCGTCGCGAGCAGGGCGGCGGCGAGGACGGTGGGAAGGCGCGGGCGCGACGAATACATGCAGTCTCCTGGTACGTTACGAAATTGAAATCGATTTCATCCTACCGCGCCCGCGAAAGTAAAGTCAATCATCCAATCGCGCACGGCGCCCGTCAATACAGGCGCCGTTCATTTCGGCGCGGTCCGCTGACGCCGCGCGGCGAGCCAGTCGACCGTGATCGCCGCGAGACCGATGCGCCTGTCCGCGAACGCATGGTCGCTGGGCAGGGTGACGGCCTGCACCCGCGCGCCGCGCTGGGCCTTCAGCGCCGCCGCCAGCGGGGCCACCTGGGCCGCGTTGCCGTGTTCCGCCGCGACGACCAGCACGGGCTTGCCCGCCAGCGCGGGCGCGTTGTCCAACAGGTCCCAGTCGCGGGCATGGCGTTCCACCTCCGCCATCAGGCGCGCGGCGTCCGTGCCGGCGAGGCTGTTGCCGAAGTCGTCTCCCAGGTCCGCGATGGCGTCCTGGCGCGATTCGGGATGCGCGGCCACGTTCTTGCCGGTGGCGCCGATGTTCCACGGGTCGAACAGCACGACGCCGGCGACGTCGTCGTGCGTGGCGGCGTAGCGCGCGGCGAGGAAGCCGCCCAGGCTGTGGCCGGCGACGACGATCCGTTGCGGGTCGATGCCGTATTGCGCGACGGTGTCCGGCTGGCGCAGGAACGCCATCGCGGCCTCGACGTCCTCGCCCGCGCCGGCCAGGGTGAAGCGGCCGGGCGAACCCCAGCTGCCGCGGTAGTGCAGCGTCAGCACGTTCCAGCCCGCGCGGCGCACGGCCTGCGCGAGGTCGAGGTTCTGCTCGTTGCCCGGCAGGCCGTGCAGCAGCAGCAGCGTCGGCTTCGGGCCGGCGCCCGCGGCCAGCATGAACAGCGCGTTCATGCCGTCGCCGTGCGACAGGATCAGCGCCTGGCGGTTGCGCGCAGGGTGCGCGGCGTCGCGCGCCGGGTCGGCGATGACGGCGCGCGGCACGGCAGCGAGGACGGGGGCACCGATGACCACGGCGAGGAGGGCGGCGGCGAGGCGTTTCTGCATGCGGATTCCTTTCGTTGTTGAGTGGACACCGCGATCATAAATCGTTCCTTGCGCCGTTGCCTGCCTTCGCTGATCCGGTCAATAATGCAATGATCGAACTAATTATGGAGACAGTCTTGAAATCATCCATCCTCCTGTGCGTACTGGCGATCGCCGGTGCGAATGCACTCGCCGCACCGGGCAGCCGCTTCGACGTCGCCGTCACGGTCGACGACCTGCCTTCGCACGGCGCCAAGCCGGCCGACATCAGCCGCGCCGACATCGCCCGCTCGCACATCGAGACGTTCAAGGCGCACGGCGTGCCGGAGGCCTGGGGTTTCGTGAATGCCGTGGCCCTCGTCAACGATGCGGGCAGCGACGCTGCGCTGGACGTGTGGCGCAAGGCCGGCTACCCCCTCGGCAACCACGGCTACACCCACATGGGCCTGTCGCAGGCGAAGTCGCTGGCGGCCTGGGAAGAGGACGTGCGCAAGAACGAGCCCGTACTGGAAAAATACATGGCGGGCAAGGACTGGCACGTCATGCGCTTCCCGTTCCTCGACGCGGGCGGCCAGGGTGCGCGCCACGACGATGCACTGTCCTGGCTGAAGTCGCGCGGCTACCGCGTCGCGGAGGCGACCCTCGGCTTCGACGACTGGGCTTACACGGACACCTACGCGCGCTGCGTCGCGAAGGGCGACCAGGCCGCGATCGAGGGGATGAAGACGGGCTACTTCCGGCGCGTCGACCAGCAGCTGGCGCGCTTCAAGGCGATGTCGCAGCGCGTGTACGGCCGCATGATCCCGCAGGTGCTGCTGACGCACATCGGCGCCTGGAGCGCGGTCACCCTGCCGGAAGTGATGAAGCGCCTGGACGCGGCCGGCGCGCACTACGTGACGCTGGACCAGGTCCAGTCCGACCCCGCGTACCGCATGCCCAGTCCGCGCGCGGGCCACGGCGAGATGATCGAGCGCCGCGCACAGGACGCGGGCATCGACCTGGCCGGCCTGCCGGCCGTGGAACCGGTCGGGAATCTCGACGCCCTGTGCCGCTGATCCGACCGCGCGCGCGTTGATTCGTGCGCGGGAACGGCCGAAAAAAAGGTATATCTGCAATGTAGACATTTTGGCATTCAGATTCGACCTTTTTTTCGGGGAGGCACATGACATTCCAGCGCGCTGCGCCAGCGAGCGGCATGCAGGATGCACTGCGTGCCGCGGGCACCCAGGCGGCGCACATCGGCGACCTGTGGAACGGCACGCTGGCCCTGTGCACGTTCGTATTCGTGGCCATCGTCGTCGCGACGATCATCGCCGTCTGGTGCGCGCCGCGCGCGGACGCCGCCACGCGGGCCGACACCTCGTCGCTGGAAAGCCCGGAGCGGCGCATCTGGCACCGCATCGGCTGGGCGACCGGCGCCTGCATCGTCGGGCTGTTCGCGCTGCTCGCGGGCGACGTGTTCACGAGCCGCGCGCTGGCCCGGCTGCCGCTGCGGGACGCCGTCGACATCGAACTGGTGGGGCACATGTGGTGGTGGGAGGCGCGCTACCGCGATGCCGACGGGGCCCGCGAATTCACGACGGCGAACGAGCTGACGATCCCCGTCGGCCGCCCCGTGATCGTCACCCTGCGCGCGGATGACGTCATCCACTCGCTGTGGGTGCCCACCCTCGCCGGCAAGAAGGACCTGATACCGGGCCGTACCGCCACGCTGCAGCTGCGTGCCGACCGCGCCGGCACCTATCGCGGGCAGTGCGCCGAATTCTGCGGGCTCGAACATGCGCTGATGGCGCTGCTCGTGCATGCCGTACCGTCCGGCCAGTACGAGGCCTGGGCCGCGCACCAGCGCCGCCCGGCGCCCGAGCCGGCGGATGCCGCCGCGCGTCGCGGCCGCGACGTGTTCCTGAACGCGAATTGCGCACGCTGCCACGCCATCGCGGGCACGCCGGCGCAGGGGAGCATCGCACCGGACCTCACGCACCTCGCATCGCGCCAGACCATCGGCGCCGGCATGTTCCCCAACAACCGCGGCCATCTCGCGGGCTGGATCGGCGATCCCCAGGCGCTCAAGCCGGGCGTGAACATGCCGGCCAACACCTTGCCCCCCGATGACCTGCAAGCCCTGCTGGCTTACCTGGAGACCCTCCGATGACCGTATCCGATCCACGCCTCGTTCCGCAGGCCGGCCCGGCCGCCGCCGCGGCGCTGGAAAGCACATGGCGCGACCCGCCGGGCCTCTACGGCTGGTTCGCCGCCATCAACCACAAGACGATCAGCAAGCGGTTCATGGTCACGACGATGATCTTCTTCCTGCTGGGCGGCGTGCTGGCGCTGCTGATCCGCCTGCAGCTGGCGCAGCCGAACGCCGGGATCATCGGGCCGAAGATGTACAACCAGATCTTCACGATGCACGGCTCGACGATGATGTTCCTGTTCGCCGTGCCCATCATGCAGGCCGTCGCCACGTATCTCGTGCCGCTGATGATCGGCGCGCGCAGCCTCGCGTTCCCGCGCCTGAACGCCTACGCGTACTGGATCTTCACGATGGGCGGCATCATGCTGTACGCCGCGTTCTTCGCGGGCGTGGGACCGGACGCCGGCTGGTTCGCCTACGTGCCCCTGTCCAGCCTGCGCCATTCGCCCGGCAAGGGCGTGGACTTCTGGGCCCAGATGATCACGTACACGGAGCTCTCCGGCCTGATGGAGGCGATCGTCATCATCGCGACCATCCTCAAGCTGCGCGCGCCGGGCATGAGCCTGAACCGCATGCCGCTGTTCGTGTGGGCGATGCTCGTGACGTCGTTCATGGTGCTGTTCGCGCTGCCGGCCGTGATGCTGGCCAGTACCGCGCTGATCACGGACCGCCTCGTCGACACCCAGTTCTACAACCCGGACAAGGGCGGCGACGCCCTGCTGTGGCAGCACCTGTTCTGGTTCTTCGGCCACCCCGAGGTCTACCTGATCTTCATCCCGCCGCTGGGCTTCATCTCCGCGATCGTCGCGACTTTTTCGCGCCGGCCCGTCGTCGGCTACCCGGCCATGATCCTGGCCCTCGTGACGACGGCGTTCCTCGCGTTCGGCCTGTGGGTCCACCACATGTTCGCGACCAACCTCCCGGAGCTGGGCAAGACCTTCTTCACGGCGGCGAGCCTCATCATCGCCGTGCCGACGGCCGTGCAGATCTTCTGCTGGATCGCCACGCTGGGCAGCGGCCGCATCAACGTGAAAACGCCGCTGCTGTTCGTGCTGGCGTTCTTCTTCATCCTCGTGATGGGCGGGCTGACGGGGTTGATGCTGGCCTCGGTGTCGCTCGACACGCAGCTGCACGACAGCTTCTTCGTCGTCGCCCACCTCCATTACGTGTTGCTGGGCGGCGCCGTATTTCCCCTGTTCGGCGCGTTCTATTACTGGTTCCCCAAGTTTACGGGACGGATGCTCGGCGAACGTCTCGGACGCTGGAATTTCTGGCTGTTCTTCATTGGCTTCAACGTCGCGTTCTTCCCCATGCACCTGCTGGGGTTATGGGGCATGCCGCGCCGCGTGTACACGTATCCCGCCGAGATGGGATGGGACGGCATGAACCTCCTGTCGAGCATCGGCGCCGCCATCATCGCGGCCAGCATGCTGCTGTTCCTCGTGAACGTGGTCCGCAGCCTGCGCAGGGGGGCCATGGCCGGCCCGGATCCGTGGGGCGCGGGGACGCTGGAATGGAGCGTGCCGTCGCCGCCGCCGATGGGCAATTTCGACGTCATCCCCGTCGTGCACGGGCGCTATCCGCTGTGGCAGCCGCGGCGCGAACCCACGCACGTCACCGGCATGTCGAACGACTGGCGCGAGGTGCTCGTCACGACCGTGACCGACGCGGAGCCGGACCACCGCCTGTGGATGCCGTCGTCGTCGATCTGGCCGTTCCTGTCGGCGGTGGCGACGACGATCCTGTTCGTCGGGTCGATCTACACGCCGTGGGCCGTCGTCTGGGCCGCCGCGCCGGTGGCGATCGGCGCGACGTTGTGGTTCTGGCCCAAGCGCTCCGTCGTCGAGCAGCGCGTGCATTCGGAGTCGCCGCCATGAGCGCGCCGATCGAGAACCGCAAGTCGGGCAAGGAGGCCGTGCAGCGGGGCGCGGCGCTGGACGTGACCGGCCTGCCCACGTTCGGTTTCGGCATGCGCAGCCCGATGTGGTGGGGCACGATGGGGCTCGTCGCGGTCGAGAGCACCGTGTTCGCGCTGACGATCATGGCCTATTTTTATCTCCGCAGCCACGCGGCCTCCTGGCCGATCAGCGGTTTCCCGCCCGACCTGCTGTGGGGGACCGTCAACACGGCGATCCTCCTGCTGAGCATGTGGCCGAACCAGAAGGCCAAGCAGGCGGCCGAGCGGCTCGACCTGGCCGGCGTGCGGCTGTGGATGAGTGTGTGCATGGTGGTGTCGGTCGCCTTCCTCGCCGTGCGCGTGCTGGAGTTCGGTGCGCTGAACACGAGTTGGGATACGGACGCCTACGGCTCCGTCGTGTGGATGCTGCTTGGCCTGCACACGACGCACCTCATCACCGACGCCTACGATTCCCTCGTGCTGACGGTGCTGATGTTCACGGGGCCGCACGAGGGCAAGCGCTTCGTGGACGTCAGCGAGAACGCGGGGTACTGGTATTTCGTCGTGCTCAGCTGGGTGCCGATCTACGCGGTCATCTACTGGGGTGCGCGTTTTTAAGGAGGGACGATGGGAAACTGGCCGGCACTGCTGCTCGCGCCCAGCCTGGCGCTGACCAACCTGGCGATCACGTATGCGCTCGTGACGCCCGCGTGCACGCGCCAGTCGATGGTGGCGCCGAACGTCGTCACGGGCCTCGTGCTGGCCGCGTGCGCGTGGATGAGCTGGGCCGCATGGCGCAACTGGAAGGAAGGCCGCAGCCTCGGGCGGACGGCCGCGCGCGACCACGTGCCGGACCGTCCGCCATTCATCGCGTTCGTGGCCGCGCTGGTCGGCGCGCTGTCCTGCCTCGCCGTGCTGGCGCAATGGTTTCCGCAGTGGGTGTTGTCGCCATGCGCCGCCTGATCGCCGTCTTCTCATTGTTGCCGCTCGCGGCGCGCGCGCACGACGTCCAGGCCGAGCTGGCGGCCGGCCCCGCCCTCGGCTGGGGCGCGGAATGGTGGGTCGTGACGCTGCTGGCGCTGTCGCTGCTGCTGTATGCGGCGGGCCTGAAGCGCCTGTGGCCCCGCGCGCACGGGGCGCGCCGGCAGCTGGCGCGCCAGGCCGCCTGGTTCGGCGCGGGCTGGTTCATGCTCGTGCTGGCGCTGGCGTCGCCGCTGGACGGCGCCGGCAGCTATGCGTTTTCCGCGCACATGGTGCAGCACGAGGTCCTGATGATCGTGGCGGGGCCGCTGCTCGTGCTGGGCCGCCCGCTTGCGCTGTGGCTGTGGGCGTTCGGGCCGGAGCGGCGTCTTGCCATCGCGGCCGCCACGCGCGGGCCCGCCGTGCGCGCCGCCTGGGGTGCGCTGACGGCGCCCCTGAATGCGTGGCTGCTGCACTTCGCCGCGCTGTGGATGTGGCACGTGCCGGCCTGCTTCCAGCTGGCGCTGGCGGACAACGGCATGCACGCGCTGCAGCACACGAGCTTCCTCGCCACGGCGCTGCTGTTCTGGTGGGCCGTGCTGGGCCGCGAGGGCGGGGCGCACGGCCGCGGCGGCGCCATCGTCTACCTGTTCACGACGATGATGCACACGGGCGCGCTCGGCGCCTTGTTCACCATGTCGGGCACGGTCTGGTATCCGCTGTACGGCAACCGCGCGCAGGTCTTCGGCCTGAGTCCGCTGGAAGACCAGCAGCTGGGTGGCCTCATCATGTGGATTCCAGGGGGGCTGGCTTACCTGATCGCGGGCCTCGTGCTGTGCGCGCGCTGGCTGCGCGCCGGGCCCGTGGAGGTGCAGACATGAGGTGGCGATCGTTCACCTTCCTGCTGTCCGTGGCGCTGCTGGCCGCCTGCTCGAAGACCCCGCCGAAGACGGAGCCGATCACGGGCGGCGATCCGCGCCACGGCCGCGAACTCATCGCGCGCTACGGCTGCGCGAGCTGCCACCAGATCAAGGGGATCGCCCACGCGGACAGCCACGTCGGCCCGCCCCTCGACGAGATCCGCTCGCGCGGTTATATTGCGGGCGTCATGCCGCACAATGCGGACAACCTGATCAAGTGGATCCAGCATCCCCGCCAGGTGGTCCCGAATACCGCGATGCCGGATCTGGGCGTCACCCGGGCCGAGGCGCGCGACATGGCCGCTTATCTCTATAGCCAATAGGAGTCGAATGTTCGAACAGACGGAACTCCAGGTGCGGGCCTGGGTGGAGTGGCTGCGCCTGCTGGTAGAAGCACTGGGCGCGTGCGTGATCGCAGCGGGCGTCGTCATCGTGATCGTCGGGCTCGTGCGCTATGCGTTGTCCCGGGGCGGCAGCTTCATCCCGATCCGGCTCGCGTTCGCGCGCTACCTCACCCTCGCGCTGGAACTGCAGCTGGCGGCCGACATCCTGTCGACGTCGGTGGCGCCGACGTGGGACCGCATCGGCAAGCTGGCCGCCATCGCCGTGATCCGGACGGCGCTGAACTACTTCCTCAACCGCGAAATGAAGGACGAGACGGCGGACGACGTCAGGCGCCCAGCGTGAGCACCATCGCCTGTTCGAACGTCGTCCTGCCGGGCATCGGCACGGGCGCGCCCACGTCGACGAAGCCCATGCGGCGATAGAGCCGCGCCGCCGCGCCGTCGCCGGCCGTCACGTCGAGGCGGACCTCGCACGCCTTGCGCGCGCGGGCCCACGTGATGGCGGCGTCCAGCAGCGCGGCACCCACGCCGCGGCCGCGCGCCTCGGGCGCCACCCACACCTGGTACACGCTGGCGTGCGCGCCTTCCATCTTGACCCATGCGAGGCCGACGGGCGTGCCGTCCACTTCCACCGCGAACGGCCAGCCCTGCAGGTGCGATCCGAGCGCGGGCGCGGCCAGGCGCGCGGCCCAGATGTCGTCCGTGCGTTGCGATTCCTCGGCATGGGTGCTGCCGAACGCCTGGGGCGAGTCGGCCAGCGCGCGCAGGCGCAGGTCGCGGTAGATGGGCCAGTCGTCGGGATGCAGGGTGCGGATGGCGGGCATGTCGGGGTCCGAAAAGAAGCGGGGAAGAAGATCATAACGGAAATTCGCATGAGCAAGTGCGAAGAGCTTCGTTGTCGCGGCCGCGCTGGCCGGGGCACGCAACGCTGACGATGTTTGCGTGGCGGCGCGGGATCGGTTAGCATCCGCGGGATGACTTTCCTGAACGTTCCCTACGCAGAAAAAGACGAGGCCCGTGCCCTCGGCGCCCGCTGGAGTCCCGGCCGCAAGCGCTGGTACGTGCCCACGGGCGTCGCCCTCGAACCCTTCCAGAAATGGCTGAAGGAGGGCGCGCCCACCGGCCGCGTCGACTCGGCCGCCGCGAAACTCGTGGTCGGCGCCAACTATATTGAACTCGACCACGCCTGCAATCCGTTCGAGCCCTGCGCCGAGTGCGCGAAGGCACTCGCGGGCACGCCGTGGGAGCAGGCGCGCGCGGCACTCCTGAAACGTTAAGGCTGCGCCAGCACGCCCAGCACGGCCAGGCTCATGGCCTGGGCGGCCGTCTTGATCGACGGCTCCGGTACGGGCGCGTAGAACGGCGAGTGGTTGAACGCGAGCGGCTTGCCGCCCGCGCGCCGTGCCTCGGCCACGGCCTCCGGCGCGTACACGCCCGTGAAGAAGAACATCGACGGGATGCCCTCGTTCGCATACGCGGAAAAATCCTCGCTGGCCGTCATCGCGGGCATGCGCACCGCGTTCTTCGCCCCGAACGCGTCCTGGAAAATGGCTTCCGTGCGGCGCACGAGCGCGGCATCGTTGACGATGGCGGCGCCGCCCGGAATCAGCTGTACGTCGGGCGCCGGGGCGCCGGCCATCGCGGCCGAAGCATTGGCCACGCGGCGCACGCCGTCCAGCAGCTTCGCCCGCACCTCCGGACTGTACGAGCGGATCGTGCCCCGCACCTGCACCGTGTCCGGGATGATGTTCCCCACGGTGCCGCCCTGGATCGCGCCGATCGTCACGACGCCGAATTCCTTCGGATCCTTCTCGCGGCTCACGACCGTCTGCACGTCGACGATGAAGCGCGCGGCGATGGCGATCGGGTCGATGGCCTTGTCCGGCGCCGAGCCGTGGCCGCCGCGGCCGTTGAACCGGATCTCCAGCGCGTCCGAATTCGACGACACCGGCCCGGCCTCGAAGCCCACCGTGCCATACGCGAGCGGCCAGGTGTGCAGGGCGAACGCGACATCCGGTTTCGGGAAACGCCTGAACAGGCCGTCGTCCAGCATGGCCCGGGCGCCGGACACGGTTTCCTCGGCCGGCTGGGCAATGAACATCAGCGTGCCTTTCCACTGCCTTTTCATTTCCACGAGCGTGCGCGCGGCGCCGAGCCAGGCGGCCATGTGGACATCGTGACCGCAGCTGTGCGTCGTGAACGTGGCGCCATCCTGCGTGTGGGCGCGGCTTGCGTACGGCAGGCCCGTCTTCTCTTCCATCGGCAGGCCGTCCAGCTCCGTGCGGACGAGGACCGTGGGGCCGGCACCCTGGGGACCATTCCGCAGGATGGCGACAATGCCGGTGCGACCGACCTTTTCCGTCACCTCGAAGCCCAGCTTGCGCATCTCGGCCGCCAGCTTGCCGGCCGTGCGCACTTCCTGGAACGCGATCTCGGGGTGCGCATGCAAGTCCTTGTAGATGCCGTCGAGCCACGGATACATGCCGTCGACCTTGCCGGCGACCTCGGTCTTGAGCGGTGCGGCGGATGCGGTGCCGGCCAGCGCCAGCAGGAACAGCCGGACGGCTGTCCGGGAGACGGCGGTTCGTTTCAAGGTTTGCCTCTTCGAGTGGTAACGAAAAGGCAAGCCTAGCACGGCCTCACGACGCCATGCAAACCCGGTTGCGTCCACCGTGCTTGGCGGCGTACAGCGCGCGGTCGGCCGCCTGCACGAGCGTATGCGCGTCCTCGCCGTGGGCGGGCCACATTGCGATGCCGAACGACGCCGTCACCTGCGGCAGCGTGGCGTCGCCGTGATGCAGTTCCAGGGCGGAGATGGTCTTGCGCAGCGTTTCGGCGCACGTGCGCGCGGCGGCTGCGTCGCATTCGGGCAGCACGAGCACCAGTTCCTCGCCGCCGTAGCGGCACGCGATGTCGCTGCGGCGCACGCCCTCGCGCAGGCAGCGCCCGACGGTGCGCAGGACCAGGTCGCCCGCTTCGTGGCCGTACGTGTCGTTCATCCGCTTGAAGTGGTCCAGGTCGATCATCACGACGGCCAGCGACGCGCGCATGCGTTCGGCGCGGAACAGTTCGCGCCGCAGCGTTTCGTCGAAATGCGGCGGTTGTACAGGCCCGTGAGTTCGTCCACGGTGGATTGGCGCCGCAAGACCTCGCGCAGGTTGATGTTGCTGATGCCGATGGCCAGCTGTTCGCTGATGGTGGTGGCGGCCGCGAGTTCCACCACGGCGTCCGGGCCTTGCGGCACGCTCACCGAGAGCAGGCCCAGCACCTCGCCCTGCGAAATCATCGGCACGCACAGGTCCGTGCGGCCGGGCGCGGGCGGGGCGTCGCCCCAATGGGGACAATGCATGTCGTCGCCCGTCTGGGCCGCATGGGCATGGCCGAAGCGCAGGCCCCAGCATTCGTTCGGGCTGACGAGCTCCGGATGATGCCCGTCGCCGCCCCATGCCGCGGCGCGCTGGAGGTAGTCGCGCGAATTGCGGTACAGGTAGACGGTGCCGCTGCTGCCGGGCAGCACCTTGGGCAGGAAGGCCGGCAGGACGTTGTGCAATTCGTCGGTACGCGTCAGGCTGTCCATCGCCTGCAGCATCTGGGCGGTGACGGTGAGGCGCTGGCTGCGGACCTGGCTCTGGCGCGCCTGGTCGGCCTGCGCGTCGGCGAGCCGGCGCGCATGGTCGGCCGCTTCGGAGCCCGCGCGCAGGCTGCGCATGACGAGGACCAGGCCGGTGCCGATGACGATCAGGCTGGCGAGGCCGGCGCAGATGCCGATCAACGTGTTGTAGTCGAGCGTCGTGTTCAGCCGGTCGCGCAGGGCCAGCCGCTCGCGTTCGAGGGCGGCCGCCCGTTCGCCGATCAGCAGCCGCAGCCTGTCCATGTCCGCCTTGCCGCTCCGGTTGCCGACGACGGCCGCTGCCGGGGCAAACCCCTCGTCACGGCGCAGGCGGATCGTGGCGGCCAGTTCGTCCACCTTGCGCTGCGCCAGCCGTTCGATCTCGTCCAGCGTCGCCTGTTCGCCAAGGCCTTCCGCCAGCGGCTTCAGGTCGCGCACGGCAGCGGGGATCGCGGCCACGCTGGCGTTGTACGGATCGAGGAAGCCCGCATCGCCGGTGATGACGTAGCCGCGCTGGCCCGTCTCGGCGTCGGTCAGCAGGTCCAGCAGGCGGTTGTAGGCGCGTTCCTTGTCCGCGACGGTTTGCAGCGCGTCCATCGTGGCGTCGGCGGCGCGGCTGGCGAGGAAGGGCAGCGCGGCCAGGCCGACGAGGATCGCGACGATGATGGCGCCCAACCAGCGCAGCCCGGTACCCGACGATGCCCGGGGGCGTTTGGATGGAAGGGTGTCGGTAACGAGCACGGCCGCTCCTCGGTTGGCGTGCGGCGGCGTTGTCGAGGCCGCACATCGCCGTTATTTTGCATCAATTGAAAGACCTTGTTCAAGTTTTAACTGATGGAAATGACGATGTGGGCGCGGCAATCCGGCGGGAAAATGTGCATGTCTGGAAATGAAGTGTTGGATTTGCCGACAGAAATATGAAAAAAGTTGCCGTACGTAAATCGCTGCATGACGCCGATGCTATAGTGGTCCTGCCCAGCCCCGCATGCGATTTCCTGGCCCCGTCTTCGCCAGCTTCCGGCGCGCCGCCGCACCGGCGCCACCTCGATCATGAATCCTTCTTACCCGAACTCCGCCGCCATGCACCACGCGGCCACGCACGATGCGGCCACCGGTCTGCCGAATCGCGACGAATTCATGAGCCGCCTCGAAGGCGCGCAGGCAGCGGCCGCGCGCACCGGCGGCGGCGTCGCCCTGTTGCTCGTCGGCCTGGACGCTGCGGCCGCCCCCGACGCGCTGTCCGCATTCGCGGCGCGGCTCAGCGCGCGCGTGCGCCGCACCGACGTCGTGGCGCGGGTCGCCGGCGACGCGTTCGCCGTGCTGCTCACGCACCTGGCCGATCCCGCCGCCGACGCACGGGCACTGGCCGGCAAGATGCTGGCGGCGGCTGCGCCATGCGGCGCCAGCGTCGGAATCGCGCTGGATGACGGCAACGTCGATGGCGACACGCTGCTGGCGCGCGCGCAGGAGGCGGTGCAGGCCGCGCGCCGGCGCGGCGGCAACACGGCCGTGCTGTTCGAAGCGTCCGCGGCGCAGGGCGAGGGCCCCGCAGGCAGCGCGCCGCTGCCGCCCGACGAGACGGCGCGCGTGGAAGCCTTGCGCGCGACGCAGCTGCTCGACAGCGAACCGGACGAACTGTTCGACCGCATCGTGCGCATCGTCTGCACCACGCTGAACGTGCCCGTCAGCCTCGTCTCGCTCGTCGACAGCGATCGCCAGTGGTTCAAGGCGCGCTGCGGCATCGAGGGCAGCGGGACGCCGCGCGACGTCGCCTTCTGCGCCTGGACCGTGCTGGACGACGAGCCTTTCGTGGTGGAGGACGCGACGCGCGATCCGCGCTTCGCGGACAATCCTCACGTCACCGGGGCGCCGTTCGTCCGTTTCTATGCCGGCGTGCCGCTGCGCAGCGGCGGCCGGCGCATCGGGTCGCTGTGCGCCGTGGACTACGTGCCGCGCACGCTCGGGCCACAGGACCTGCTGGTGCTGAAACAGCTCGCGCGCATGGTCGAGGACCTGATCGAACTGCGCACGGCCACGCTGGACGCCGTGCAGAGCCTGAACAACTGGGGCGGCCGCCCGCTGCTGGAGGGCGGTACGGGCGCGCGGCTGCGCCAGCAATTCCTGCGCGACCCGCTGACCGGGATGCCGAACCGTCTCGTCGTGGAGGACGCGATCGCCCGCCACGCCCTGCGCGAGCCGACCGACGCCTGCGCGCTGCTGGCCGTCGTCGACGTCGACAATCTTGCCGCCGTCAACGAAGAGCACGGCCATGCGAGCGGCGACGCGATGCTGGTCGCGATCGCGCGCCGGCTGCGGCACCGCGCGGGGCCCGGCGACGTGGCGGCCCGCATCGGCGGCAGCACGTTCCTGCTGTGGCTCCAGTCCGACGCGCACGATTGCGCCGAACGGGCGCAGGCGCTGCACCGCGCGCTGAACCGCCCGGTGCAGGTGGCCGGCCGCGTGATCCACGGCAGCGTGACGATGGGACACTGCCGCTTCGGCGTCGACGGTTTCGATGCCGAGGCCCTGCTGATCCACGCCCAGGCCGCGCTGCGCCATGCCAAGTCGCAGGGCCACGGGCTCGCGCGCGCGTACGAGCCCGCGCAGCGGCGCACGGGGCCGCGCGCGCTCGAGCACGACCTGCGCGGCGCGCTCGCGCGCGACGAACTGGCGCTCGCGTACCAGCCGAAGGTCGACCTGCGCAGCGGCCGCGTCGTCGGCGTGGAGGCGCTGCTGCGCTGGCAGCACCCGGTGTACGGGATGGTCGCCCCGTCCGAATTCATTCCCGTGGCCGAGGAAAGCGGCTTGATCATCCCGATCGGCCAGTGGGTGCTGGACCAGGCCTGCGCCCAGTTGCGCGCGTGGCGCGACGCGGGCCATGCGGCCCTGACCGTGGCCGTGAACCTGTCGGCGCGCCAGTTCCTCGACGACGAGGTCGCGGCGCGGGTCGTCGACACGCTGGCGCGCCACGGCGTGCCGCACGGAGCGCTGGAACTGGAGCTCACGGAATCCACGTCGATGCACGACGTGGGGCGCAGCATCACGGTCATGAAGGAGCTGAAGGCGGCCGGCGTCGTGCTGAGCATCGACGACTTCGGCACCGGCTATTCGAGCCTGGCCTACCTGAAGCGCCTGCCGATCGACAAGGTCAAGATCGACCGCGCCTTCGTCTCCGACCTCGAACAGAGCACGGAATCGCGCGCCATCGTGCGGGCGATCGTGACGGCCGTGCGCTGCCTGGGCCTGGACGTCATCGCCGAAGGCATCGAGCAGCCGGCGCAGGCACGCCTGTTGATGGCGGACGGCTGCTTCGAGATGCAGGGCTACCATTTCGGCCGGCCCGTGGCCGCGGCGGACTGCCCGCTGGAGGCGCGCTTTCCGTTCGACCTGCCGGAGGATGCATGAAGCGGCTTGCGCCGGCGGCGCTGCTGGTGCTCGGTCTTGCGGCACCGGGCGTGCGCGCGGCCGCCGAACCCGGGCAGCTGGCGCGGGCGCAGGGCGACGCGCTCAACACCGCGCTCGGCCAGCTCGCGCGGGCCGGCACGCTCGCCGCCGTGAACGACATCGACATCCGCAACGCCGACCTGCGCGCCCCCGCCTTCACCGCCGCGCTGCAGCAGGCCTACGGCGACGCGTACCTGAAGCTGGGCCAGTTCGATTTCGCGCACAGCCATTACTTGGAGGCGCTCGAGATCGCGCGCCAGCATCCGGCGCTGCCCGACCCGACGGTGAACGGGCTGCGCCTGGCCATCGCGAAGGTGTACGTGTACACGCGCGCGCCGGACAAGGTGCTGTCCACGCTGGCCGCGATCGGCCCGGACGGCGGCGCATTGCCGCCGCCGTCCGCCGTGCGCCGGTTCGTCATCGAAGGCATCGCCCATGTCATGCAGGGGCATGCGGAGCAGGGGCGCGTCGCCTACAACAGGGGCCTGCAGATCGCGCACGCGCGCGGCCTGACCCTGTTCGAGGCGAACGCGCTCGGCAACATCGCCGACAGCTGGCTCGCGGACGGCCGCTACGTGGAGGCCGAGCTGGCCGCGCGCGCCGCGCTGCCGCTGGCCGTCAAGGCGGGCGATGCGGCCACGCGCCACATCGCGGAGGCGAACCTCGGTTTCGCGCTGGCGGGACAGGGGCGCCTGGCCGAGGGCCTGGCCTGGATCGACCGCGTGGTCGCGGAGCAGCGCGTGGGTGAATCGCTGCCCGACCTGGCGAACGTCCTGCTCGAAAAGAGCCGCATGCTGGAAAAGGCCGGGCAGGTGCCCCAGGCCCTGCAGGCCCTGGAGGAACACCGCGACGTGGCGGCGAAGCTGGCCGCCGCTGAGCACGAGAACACGGCCAGGGTGCTGCAGGAGCAGTTCGAGGCGCAGCGCCGCGCCATCCAGATCGAGGGCCTGCGGCGCGAGAATGCGATGAAGGACGCGCAGATCCGCAAGCGCCGCGTGTGGCAGCTGATCGCCACGGGCGGCGCGGGCGTCGCGCTCGTGCTGTGCGGCTTCGTGTGGCGGCTGTACCGCCGCTCGGTGCGCACGAGTGCCCGCCTGCGCGAACTGAACGGGGAACTGGCGTTCCACTCCACGCACGATGCCCTGACGGGCCTGTTGAACCGGCGCTCGTTCCGCGACGCGATGGCGGCCCGCGCGCCGGGACCGGGCCACTGCTTCGTCCTGCTCGACATCGACCACTTCAAGACCATCAACGACCGCCTGGGCCATGCGGCGGGCGACGAAGTGCTCGTGGCAGTGGCGCGGCGGCTGCGCGCGGCGGTGGACGGGCGCAGCACCGTGCTGCGCTGGGGCGGCGAGGAATTCCTCGTGCACATGGACGGCGGCGACGCCGCCGGTCACGCGGACCTCGTGCGCGCGCTGCTGGCCGCAGTGGCGGGAACGCCAGTGACCACCGCGGACGGCCAGCGGCTGGCCGTCACCATCACGGCCGGCGCGCTGTCGTTGCCGGCCGGCGGCGATGACGCCGTCGACTGGCAGCACGCGCTTGCGCTGGCCGACCAGGCGCTGTACCGGGGCAAGCAGGACGGGCGCCGCTGCGGCTATCTCGACGTTGCCGACGCCAAGGGCGCGGTGGCCCGCAGCATGCGGCTGGCGCCGGACTCAGTGCGCCGGCAGGACGAGAAGCTGCAGGCCTGACGGCGTCTGCGCCGCGTGGTAGACGCGCTGCGTGGCCACCTTGAAGTCTTCCGGCTTCGCCTTCGGGATCGTGACGAACGTCTGCGGGTTCAGGTCCACGAGCGGGAACCAGGAACTCTGCACCTGCACCATGATGCGGTGGCCACGGCGGAACGTGTGGTTGACGTCGCCCATGTGGTAGCTGAGCGCCTCCACCTTGCCGGGCACGAACGGCTCCGGATGCTCGAAGCCATTGCGGAACTTGCCGCGCAGCGGATTCCCGCGTACGAGCTGCTGGTAGCCTGCCATCGTGCCGCGCGGCGGCGCCACGTCGTTGCCGTTCCCACGAGGCGGCTGTTCGCCGCTCGGGTATTCGGCCGGGTACACGTCGATCAGTTTCACGACCCAGTCCGAATCGGTGCCCGTGGTCGACACGAACAGCTTCGGCGTGACGGGGCCGGCGACCGTGACGTCCTCTTCCAGCACCTCGCTCTGGTACACGAGGACGTCCGGGCGCGTGGCGGCGAAGCGCTGGTCCGACACCATGTATTCCTGCGGCACCGACGTGGCCGGGTAGCCGATGTACGGCACGGGCCTGTTCGGGTCGGACACGTATTCGTCGTAGCCGGCGCCCGCGGCGGGCTGCTGCCACGCCAGCGTGCCGTTCGGTCCGAAGTACAGGGTGCGTGGCTTTGCCTGCACGGGCGGCCAGGCGGTATAGCGGCGCCACACGTTGGAGCCGGTCTCGAAGGCCGTCACTTCCGCGATGGGCTGCGCGGGCCTGACGCCCTTGAGCTGCTGTTCGAAGAACGGGAACTGGATGTGCTGGCGGAAGTATTCGCCCGTCTTGCTGTCGAACGACACGCGGCCCAGCTGCTTGCCGTCGTAGCGCGCCCACCCGCCGTGCACCCACGGGCCCATCACGAGGCCGTTGAAGATGCCGGGGTTGTTCTTCCTGATCGCGTGGTAGGTCGTGAACGGGCCTTGCGGATCCTCGGCGTCGAACCAGCCGCCCACCGTCAGCACGGCCGCCTTCACGTTCTTCAGGTGCGGGGCGATGGCCCGCGTCTGCCAGAAGCCGTCGTAGGTGTCGTGTTCGATCGTCGGCGCGAGCAGCGCGCGCTGCCTGTCGGTCAGCGTGCCGAGGATGTTCGACAGCGTGCGATGCTTCAGGAAGAAGTCGTACGAGTCGGCCGCGCCGTAGTCGAAGTCGGCCCACGTCTTCGGCAGCGGGGTCGGGTTCTGCTGTTCCGTGAACGACGCGTAGAAGCCGAAGTTCGCGGCCAGCATGAATGCGCCGCCGTGGTACGAATCGTCGCCCATGTACAGGTCCGTCACGGGCGCCTGCGGCGACGCGGCCTTGATCGCCGGGTGCGAATCGATGATGCTCGCGGACGTGTAGAAGCCCGGGTAGCTGATGCCGTAGATGCCCGCCTTGCCGTTGTTGTTCGGGACGTGCTTCAGCAGCCATTCCATGGTGTCGTACATGTCCTGGCTTTCCTGCCCTTCGCCGGCGGCCCGCCGCGGGTTCACGTGCGGCGTCATCTCCTGCCACTTACCCTCCGACATGTAGCGGCCGCGCACGTCCTGCTTGACGAAGATGTAGCCCGCGTCCTCGAATTCCTTCGACGGCCCGATCTGCTTCGGGAACCAGTCCTCGCCGTAGTGCAGCTCGCCCTCGGCCTGCACGCCCGCGCTGTACGGCGTGCGGTTGATGAGGAACGGGTACGTCTTCGACGCATCCTTCGGCACGTAGACGACGGTGAACAGCTTCGTCCCGTCGCGCATCGGGATGCGGTATTCGTATTTCGTGTACGTCTCGCGCAGGTCGCGCGGGGCGGGCTTCGCGTCGTCGGCCGCGTGGACGGCGGCCGGGGGCAGGGCGGAGCACGCGAGGGCCACCAGCAGGGTAAGCAGGGGCAGGCGTGCGGGCAGGGAGCGACGGGTCATGACTTCCTTGGCAGGTTGATAAAGCCGCCAGTATAGATCGCGCCCCCGCCGGCCGTCACGGCCTGCCGCCGCGGTTGCAGGATCATCAGCGACAGCAGCGCCGGTACGCCGAGCAGCAGGCACGCCACGCACCACGCGATGCGTGCCGTGCGGCCGAGGTCCGCGCGCCGGGTCCACCACGCCGCCCCCGCGCCGGCCAGGAGCGCGGCGACGAGCGCGGCGGCCCACACGATGGTGGGGCGCGGCTGCAGCAGCGGGGCGAACCGGCTCACGCCGTAGTCCGGGACGGTGCCGTTGTTGATCAGCAGGTCGGGCAGCGACACGAGCGCGTGCAGCGCGGGCGACGCCCACCACGCGCGGTGCTCGAACAGCGGCGGGAGGTCGTGCGCCAGCGTGCGCCGGCTCACTTCCTGCACGCGGCCCGTATTGTCGACGAGGTAGGTCACCTGGTCCGAGGCGGGCGACCCGTCGAACTGGCGCCGGCCGTACACGAAGCTCACGAGCAGGCCGTCGGGGACCTGCGCGGCTTCCGCGAGCGCGAGGTCGCCGTACGGGAGCGGCAGGCGCACGTCGGTCGCGGAGACCGGGGCCGCGTTCGCCGGGGCGAGGATCGCGACGCGGCGGTTGGTGAGGACCAGCATGCGCTGCCCGAGCACGGCGACGCCTCCCACCTGCTCCCGGCCATCCACGCGCAGGACGTGGCGCAGGCGCATGCCCGGCTGCTCGACCCGGTACAGGTTGTGGGCGTCGTACATCCACTGGAGACCCTGCCGGTCGCCGAGGGAGTCCGGCACCGTGTCGAAGGGTTCGGGCGTGCCCGGGCCGCCCGCGCCGAACGTGCCCTCGTCGGTACGGTCGCGGGGATTGACGCCGCGGTACCGCATGCGGTCGTGGCTGAACGTCCACAGGGTTTCGCCCTTGACGAACCGTACCTGGCCCTGTGTCGTCAGGATGCCGCGCACGCCGTACTGGTGGATGGCGTTCGGGACGCGTACCATCGCGCCCGCGTCCAGCGCGGTCCGCCACCCGGCCGCGCGCGGATCCGCGCTGCCGGCCAGCGCGGCCCGCATCCGTATCACCGGGTCCGCACGGTACGCCGCCGTCGGGCCGCCGGCGGGCGTGGGCGTCATGACCTGTGGATGCGTGCCGGTGGCGACCAGGCCCGCCTGGTACAGCATCGAGCCCGCCCACAACAGGGCGACGTACAGGCACGCCTGCAGCGGCAGGGCGGAGGCGGCGGTGGCGACGGTGTCGTCCGCCGTGCTGCGGCCCGGGCGGAATACCGTGTAGAGGAGTCCCAGCAGGATGACGGCGCTGGCCGCCGTCATCCCCAGCACCGTCGAGGCGGTGGCCAGGCGGATCGTCAGCACGACGGGCAGCACGAAGACCACGAACGCCCAGCGGCTGCGGTGCAGCATGATGTAGCCGCCGGCCAGCCACGCGGTCAACGCGGACAGGGCGAGGTACGCGGCGCCCGCGTAGTGCCGCGCGTCGATGACGTTGCGGGTGTAATGCTCCTGCATGCGCAGCGCCGCGCACAGGGGCAGCGCCACGGCCACGGCGATCAGCACGGCCGCGGCCAGCACGAGGGCCGCCAGGATGCGGGCGCGGTGGACGGGCCTGTGCTGCAGCCAGATCCAGCGGCTCGGCTGGCGGTAGCTGCCGAACTGGTAGACCGCGAGAAAGTGGCCGGACAGCACGTAGAAGCCCAGCATGACGATGTGCAGGCCGATCGGCCCGTTGGGGATGTCCAGCATCTGCTGCAGCACGGACAGGGCGACGAGATTCGCGAGCGCGTACGCTGCGGCGCCGAGACGGAAACGGCGCAGTTCGGCGAGGAAGAATGCGAGCATGGGATCTCCTTACGCGGCAAGCAGGTTGGCGACGGGACGGGCGTGGCCGTGGGCGAGGAAGGCGTTGACGGCGCGGTCCAGGCCCAGCGGCATCGCCTGGACCGAGTGCGCGCCCAGCAGCTTGAGGCGCGCGCCGAAGCTGTCGTCCTGGTCGAACACGACGACGTGGGTCAGGCCGTCGATGACCTGTACCTGCAGCACGCCGGGCAGCTGGCGCACTTCCGCCGCCTTGCCGTGGAACGCGGCGACCCACAGGCGGATGCGGTCGCAGAAGTCGTCCGGGCCGCTCATGTAGCGCATGCGCCCGCGCTCGAGGATCACGAGGTTGTCGGCGACGCGCTCGATTTCGTCCATCTGGTGCGAGCAGTAGACGACGGTGGCGCCGGCGTCGTCCAGGGTACCCTGCAGCATGGCGTCGAGGAAGGCGCGCTTGGCGACGACGTCGAGGCCCAGCGTGGGTTCGTCGAGGATCAGCAGCTCGGGGCCCTGCGCCAGCGCCATGGCCAGGTTCAGGCCCGCGCGTTCGCCGCGCGACAGCTCGCCGATGCGCTGGCCGGGTTCGACGTTGAAATGGCCAAGCACGTCGTCGTAGCGCGCGTCGTTCCAGCGCGGGTATTGGCGGCGTTGCATGTCCGTCAGGTCGCGCACGCGCATCCACGCCGGCAGCGTGTGCTCTTCGTTGACGAAGCCGATGCGTTCGCGCAGCGCGGCCGTCAGGCGGCGGCAGTCGTGGCCGAGGATGAGCGCGCTGCCGCTGGCGGCGGGCTCGAAGCCGAGCAGCACGCGGAACAGCGACGATTTGCCGGCGCCGTTGGCGCCCACGAAGGCGTGGATGCCGCCGCGCGGCAGGCGCAGGGTCAGGTGGTCAAGGGCGGGCTTGCGCTTGTAGACGAGGCACAGGTCCTCGGTATCGATGGCGTAATCGCTCATGCGGTTTTTTTCGTCTCGTAGTGGGAAAGCTCGGCCGCCACGCGGTCGAGGATGGTCTGCTGCGGATAATCGAGGCCGATCACGTCGCTGACGAAGCGGCCGACCGCCTCGGCCAGGCGGCGTTCGCGTTCCTCGTCCGACAGGCGCTGGCGCTGCTCGGCCACGAACAATCCGAGTCCGGTGCGGGACAACAGCCAGCCTTCCGCCGTGAGTTCGGCATAGGCCTTGGCCACCGTGTTCGGATTGATCGACAGCTGCTGCGCGAGGCCGCGCACGCTGGGCAGCGCGTCGCCCGGTATCAGGTCGCCGCCTGCGATCTGGCGCTTGATGCCGTCGGTGATCTGGCGGGTGATGGGCCGCGGATCGCCGGTCACGATCTGCAGCATCAAAAGGGCACGTCGGGTCATGGTGAATTGACTGTACTAGTACAGGTAGTACAGTAGCACCGGCGTTGCACCCCCGTCAAGCGTTGTCGCGACGTGGTGTCAGCGTTCCGCGGAGAGGCTGGCCGTGCGGCGGCGCAGGAGGAGGCCGGCGCCGCTAACGATGCCGAGGACGGCGGCCAGCAGCGCCGCCTGCGCCAGCGTGCAGCCGGCGGCGAACGCGAGGATCGCGGCGGCCAGCTGCCAGCCGTCCAGGTCGAGCGCGCCGACGGTGCCGGCGGCGGCCAGGCCGTACAGCAGGCCGCAGCCGGTGGCGTACCACGTCCCGCGGCCCGCGAACAGCGGCCGCATCGCGTGCACGCCCGCCAGCACGAGGGCGCCCGCGGCAAGCGGGTCGAGGATGTCGGCGGGCAACCGGAACCAGCCGGGTGCTGCCGCCAGCAGCGCGAGCGTCTGCCCGAGTGCGAACGCGGCGCCGATGCGTGCCAGCAGCGCCGGCGAACGTACGGCCGCCGGCACGGCCAGCACGAGCAGGAGCAGCAGGTAGCGCCCGGCGTCCGCCGCCTGGCGCACGCCCAGCCTGCCGACGGCCAGCCAGCCGCGCCAGGCGCCGCCGTGGTCGCGGTCGACGGCAACGCGGCCGCGCGGGGCGTCCAGCAGCGCGAGGGTGGCCGGGCGGGTGGCCAGCACGCCGCCGTGCCAGTCGCTGCGGATGGCCAGGCGGGTGGCGTGGCCGGGCAGTTCGCGCGCGATGGCGTCGTAGCCGAGCACGAAGCGGCGCGTGCTGGCGCCGGCCGGCGGCACCAGCGTCGCGTGCGCGACGAGCACACGCGGCTCGGCATCGACGGCGACGCGCATGTCCGCGACGTCCACCCACCAGTGGCGGCCATCGTCGGTAACCGGATCGATGTGCGCGCCGAGATAACGCGCGAGTTCCGCATGAAGGCGGCCCCGCACGGGCAGCGGCGACGCGGGCAGCGGTCGTCCCAGCGCCGCCGCGAGGTCGCGCAGCGGCAGGCGCAGTTCGGCCAGCACGGCGTCCTCGCGGAACTCGAGCAGCACTTCCGAGCCGGACGCCGCGGCGCTGCCGGACCAGGCCAGCGCGAGCCAGGCGAGGACGAGGCGGAGCAGGATGTTCATCGCGCCTGCGGCGCCCCGGGCGCGGGGTGGAGGGGCTGCGGTGCGGCGGCGACGCGCACGAGTGGGGCGCGCACCGGCACGATGTCGGCGCCGCTGCGCGACGCGAGGAGCATGGGCACGGCCAGCGCGAGGCTGGCGGCGAGCTGTTTGTAGGGCAGGGCGGGCAGGTGCATGGTCTCGTGTCGGTTCCTGCGCCGGAGTATGGATGCGCAGGCCGTCAAGGTGCTCACGGTTTGTGTAAATCTTTGCAAAGACGCCGGTCCGCTACTGCAGGACGCGTACCAGCGCGTTGTCGCTCATCGCGTAGACCGTGCCGTCGGGCGCGACCGTGATCGCGTCGACCGGTCCGAGGCTGCCGATCTCCGTGAAGCGCGCGGCCGTGGCGGCGCCGTCCGTGCTGCCGGCTTCTCCGGCCGCGCCGGCGAACAGCATGCGCTTGCCGCCGGGCGGCGTCCGGTAGATGGCGGTCGCCGGCCCTGTGGCCCAGGGCGCGTCGTAAAGATTGCCGGCGGCGTCGTCGGCGATGGCGCGGGCGTCGTGCAGCGCCGGGTCGCGCGCCAGCGTCGTGATGGCGTCCGTCGCCGGATCGATGGACCGCACGCTCGGCGAAAAGGCGAGGCCGTCGACGAGGTAGAGCGCGCCCGACGGCTGCATGGCGAGCAGGCCGGGCAGGGCCAGCCGGGCGTCAGTGCCGTCCAGGTTGCCGATGCCGCCGGGATTGCCCGCCACCAGCGCGAGCCCTTTCGGCACCGAGACGCCGAGTACGGCCGCGGTGCTGACGGTGGTGCCGCGCGTGCCCGTGGCGACGGCCGTGAACTTGCCGCCGCCGTCGGCCGCCTGCGGGTTGGCAAGCGTGTACGTGAGCCCGGTGGCGCCGGGGATGTCCTTGCCGTCGCGCTGCCACTGGTACGCGGTGGCCGTGCCGTCCGCCGCCACCGAGAAGGTGACGGCCTGTCCCGCGGCGACCGATTGCGACACCGGCTGGGCCGTGATGGCGGTTCCCGCCGCGGCCGGAGGCGGGGGCGCCGATGCGACCGGGGCGGGCGTGCCGGTCCCGCCACCGGTGCCGCCGCCGCAAGCGGCGAGAGCGATGGCGAGGGACAGCAGGGCGGCGCGTGACAACGTGGACATCTCGGCTCCTTGTTCGAGGTGGCAAGGATAGCAGCCGGAATGTGTCGCAAAATTCAAAGATTGTCACATCTTCGTATTTACTCCACCACGAACACACGTGCCTGCGGATCGCGTCCGCGCACGAAATTCACGACGGCATCCGTGGTGACGGTGTCGATCTGTCCGGCCATGCGCCGGTCGAACGGATGGTCGTCGAACGCGACGTTGGCGCGGAACATGCGGGCGCCCAGGCGCGTGGCGGCCGGGATCTCCACCGTCGGCACGCGGTAGCCCTGGCCCTTCAGCCACGACTGGGCCTCGCCCCGCGTCTCGACGGCGCCCGCCGGCGCGGTGGCGGCCGCCAGCGTCTCCAGCACCCACTGGTTCGAGTTCTGGTAGCGGGTCGAGTACACGTAGGACAGCATGTTGTAGTGCGGCTCGTGCAGGCGCCGCGCCGTGCGGCCCGCGAGCAGGGCGGCCACGCGCGCCTGCACGTCGGGCGCCGGGATCACGACCTGGGCACGGTAGCGGTACAGGTCCGTCAGGAAGAAATTGCCGACGCCTTCCACGAACAGGTCGGAGTCCGCCGTCCCGCACGTGTTCAGTTCGTGCACGACGCTCCAGCGGCCGGCCGCGTGGTCGCGTACGACGATGCCCATGTGCGAATACGCGATGCCGTACCTGCTGAGATCCTGTCCCGCGCGCGCGACGATGGCCACCTGGGCGCCGCTCGCGTCGAGGGCGGCGAACGTGCGCTGGGCGAGGTCCAGCGACTTGCGGACCTCGTCGACACTCAGGGGCTCGTCGCGGCAGGGCTGGCCCGCGTGCGCCGGCAGCGCCGTCGCGAGGACCAGCGCGCAGGCCAGCCCGGCCAGGCGGTCAGGAAGCGCGCGCATGGTGCAGCAACGCCTGGCCGACTTCGTTCGGGATGAACGCGAGCACCCTGCCCGACAGGACCAGGGCATGGCCGGCCGACATGGCGACGACCTGCAGCACGGTCCCGGCGCCGATCGACAGGCCGCGCGCCGCGGCACCGGACAGCCGGACGGTGGCGCGGCTGGCCTGGCCCGCGCCTTCCAGCACGACCTCGATGCCGTCGCCGACCGTCTCGACGCTGGCCACCACCGCGCTGCCGGTGATGCCCACGACGGCGATCGAGCCGAGTGCGGCGCTGCCCACGAGTTCGCTGGCGGCCTGCGACGGGGTCGAGGCGTCGGCGGCATGGGCACTTGCACAGCCCAGGCCAAGCAGGGTTACAAGCAGTAGGCGTTTCATCGTTCCTCCGTAATCGAATGTGGCGCCATCTTGCCCGCAGGTCGCGGCCGGGCCAAGGCCGCGTCGCGCGGGGCGCACGGTGTGCGCCGTGCGGTATCGGAATGCGCTACCGGACGGCGGTGACCGGGTCGGAAATGCCGAATTTAGGTATGGACGCGCGTATCGTGCTCGGGTACCCGGTCGATCAGATTTAATATGCGCAATCTGACGATGGTGTTGTGCACTGAAGGGAGCGTACCCATGATCGACTCGAGCGACATCAACCAGACAAGGCGCGACCTGCTGATCGGCGGCGCGCTGTCCGCCACGGCCGCGGCGCTGCCGCCCATGGCCTCGGCCGAGCCGGCCGCCGCGACGCCGGCGCCGGTCACGGCCAGGGTCGCGCTGCGCGTGAACGGCCAGCGCTACGAACTGGATCTCGACACGCGCACCACCCTGCTCGACATGCTGCGCGAGCACCTGCGCCTGACCGGCACCAAGAAAGGCTGCGACCAGGGCCAGTGCGGCGCCTGCACGGTCATCGTGGACGGCCGCCGCATCAATTCCTGTCTCAGTCTCGCGGTGATGCACGAAGGCGCGGACGTCACGACCATCGAAGGCCTCGGCACGCCGGACAGGCTGCATCCGCTGCAGGCCGCGTTCGTGAAGCACGACGGCTACCAGTGCGGCTACTGCACGCCCGGCCAGATCTGCTCGGCCGTCGCGGCGCTGGACGAGATCCGCCGCGGCGTCCCGAGCCACGCCAGCGCGGACCTGGATGCGCAGCCGCTGCTGTCGCCGGCCGAGCTGCGCGAGCGCATGAGCGGGAACATCTGCCGCTGCGGCGCGTACTCGAACATCATCGATGCGATCACGGAATTCGCGGGGAGGCCGGCATGAAGGCATTCACTTACCAGCGCACCCGCACCCCGGCGGAAGCGGCGGCCGCCGCCGCACAGCATCCAGGCGCGCGCTTCATCGCCGGCGGCACGAACCTGCTCGACCTGATGAAGCTGGAGATCGAGACGCCGCCGCACCTCGTCGACGTCAACGGCCTGGGGCTCGACAGGATCGAAGCGACGCCCGACGGCGGCCTGCGCGTGGGCGCCCTCGTGCGCAACACGGACCTCGCAGCGGATGCGCGCGTGCGCCGCGATTACGCCGTGCTGTCGCGCGCGCTGCTCGCGGGCGCGTCGCCGCAGCTGCGCAACAAGGCGACGACGGCAGGCAACCTGCTGCAGCGCACACGCTGCCCGTATTTCTACGATACGAACATGGCCTGCAACAAGCGCAAGCCGGGCAGCGGCTGTTCCGCCATCGGCGGCTACACGCGCCAGCTCGCGATCGTGGGCCACAGCGAGGCGTGCATCGCCACGCACCCGAGCGACATGGCCGTCGCGATGCAGCTGCTGGACGTGGGCGTGGAGACGGTGCGTCCGGACGGCTCGGCGCGCACGATCCCCATCGCGGACTTTTATCGCCTGCCGGGCGCCACGCCGCACATCGAGAACAGTCTTGCGCCGGGCGAGCTGATCACGGCGGTGACGCTGCCGAAGCCGCTGGGCGGCAAGCACTACTATCACAAGGTGCGCGACCGCTCGTCGTATGCGTTTGCGCTCGTGTCCGTCGCCGCGGTCGTGCAGCCGGACGGCAGCGGGCGCGTGGCGCTGGGCGGCGTCGCGCACCGTCCGTGGCGCGTGCCGGCCGCGGAATCCGCCATGCCGCGCGGCGCGCAGGCCGTGACCGACCAGTTGCTGGCAGGTGTACGCGTCACGAACGACAACGCGTTCAAGGTCCCGCTGGTCCAGCGCACGCTGGCATCCGTGCTGGCGGATGCACGCACCGCATGAGGAGGCAGCGATGAAATTCACGACACCCGCCACCACGAATCCCATCGACCGCCTGCAGGTGGTCGGCAAGCCGACGGACCGCATCGACGGCCCGTTCAAGACGACGGGCACGGCGCCGTACGCGTACGAACAGCACAAGGTGGCGCCGAACGCCGCCTACGGCTGGGTCGTCGGCGCCGGCATCGCCAAGGGCACCATCAGGCGCATCGACACGCGCGCGGCGCGCGCCGCCCCCGGCGTGCTCGCCGTGATCACGCACGAGAACGCTGGCAAGCTCGCCAAGGGCAAGTACAACACGGCACACCTGCTGGGCGGGCCGGAGATCCAGCACTACCACCAGGCCGTGGCGTTGATCGTCGCGGAAACCTTCGAACAGGCGCGCGCCGCCGCGGCGCTGCTGCACGTGGAGTATGCGCCGGTCACAGGTGTGTACGACCTGGAAGCGGCGATGAATGCGGCCGGCCCGGCCAGCAAGGACAAAGCCAGGTCGACGACGAAGGTCGGCAACTTCGAGACCGCCTTCGCCGCCGCGCCCGTGAAGCTGGACGCGACCTACAGGACGCCGGACCAGACGCACGCGATGATGGAGCCGCACGCGTCGACGGCCGTGTGGCAGGGCGACACGCTGACGCTGTACACGGCCAACCAGATGATCAACTGGGGCAAGAAGGACATGGCGCGCACGCTTGGGATCCCGGAGGAAAACGTCCGCCTCGTGTCGCCCTATATCGGCGGCGGCTTCGGCGGCAAGCTGTTCCTCCGGTCGGAAGCGCTGCTGGCGGCGCTGGGCGCGAAGGCGGCGGGCCGGCCCGTGAAGGTGGCGTTGCAGCGCGCCCTCATGATGAACAACACGACCCACCGGCCCGCGACGATCCAGCACATCCGCATCGGCGCCACCCGTGAGGGCCGCATCACCGCGATCGCGCACGAGAGCTGGTCGGGCGACCTGCCGGACGGCGGACCGGAAACGGCCGTGAACCAGACCCGGTTGCTGTACGCGGGCGCGAACCGTTTCACGCAGATGCGCCTTGCCGTGCTCGACCTGGCGGAAGGCAATGCGATGCGCGCGCCGGGCGAGGCGCCGGGCATGATGGCGCTGGAAATCGCGATGGACGAGCTGGCGGAGAAGTTGAAAATGGACCCCGTCACGCTGCGCATCGTGAACGACACGACGGTCGATCCGGAAAAGCCGGGCCGCAAGTTCTCGCAGCGGCGCTACGTCGACACGCTGCGCACCGGCGCGGAACGTTTCGGCTGGAACAAACGCAATCCGAAACCGGGGCAGGTGCGCGACGGACGCTGGCTCGTCGGCTACGGCATGGCCTCCGCCTTCCGCAACAACCTCGTGATGAAGTCTGCCGCGCGCGTGCGTCTGGAGCGCGACGGCACCGTCACCGTCGAGACGGACATGACCGACATCGGCACCGGCACCTATACCATCATCGGCCAGACGGCGGCCGAGATGCTGGGCGTGCCGCTGTCCCGCGTGACGGTGCGCCTGGGCGACTCCGCGTATCCCGTGTCGGCCGGTTCCGGCGGCCAGTGGGGCGGCAACAGCTCGACGGCCGGCGTGTACGCGGCCTGCGTGAAGCTGCGCGAGAACGTGGCGAAGAAGCTGGGCCTCGACCCCGCACACGCCGATTTCAGCGGCGGCATGGTGCGTGCCGGCGGCAAGGCGCTGTCGCTCGAGCAGGCGTCGCGCGAGGCCGACATCATCGGCGAGGACGCGATGGAATACGGGGACCTCGACAAGAAATACCAGCAATCGACGTTCGGCGCCCATTTCGTCGAGGTGGCGGTGGACGCCGCGACGGCGGAAGTGCGCGTGCGGCGCATGCTGGCCGTGTGCGCGGCCGGGCGCATCCTGAACCCGAAATCCGCGCGCAGCCAGGTGATCGGCGCGATGACGATGGGCGTCGGCGCGGCGCTGATGGAAGACCTCGTCGTCGACAAGCGCGTCGGCTTCTTCGTCAACCACGACCTGGCCGGCTACGAGGTGCCGGTGCACGCCGACATCCCGCACCAGGAGGTGATCTTCCTCGACGAGACGGACCCGGTGTCGTCGCCGATGAAGGCGAAGGGCGTGGGCGAACTCGGGATCTGCGGCGTGGCGGCTGCGGTGGCGAACGCCATCTACAACGCGACCGGCGTGCGGGTGCGCGATTATCCCGTCACGCTCGACAAGCTGCTGCCCGGGATGCCCCAATATGCCTGAGCCCCGTTAGAATGAAGTCTTTGACCGGGATACCATGAACGATTCTGCCGGCGGCTCGTCCGCACCCGCCGTCGAGCGAATCCTGCGCGAGCGGGATTGGTCCGCCTCTCTCCTCGGGGCGCCGGCGGCGTGGCCGCCCGCCCTCGCGTACGCCGTGCGGTTCCTGCTCGACGCGCCGGTGCCCGCGTTCCTCGGCTGGGGCGACGCGCCGGGCCTGCTGTACAACGACGGCGCGGTGCCCCTGCTGGGCGCCCGGCATCCCGCGCTGCTCGGCGGCAGCTTCGCCGACTGGACCGAGGCCTGGACCGAACTGCGGCCGCACGTGGCGCGCGCGCTGGCGGGCGAATCGTTCCGCGTCGGCCGGCCCGCCTGTCCTCTGGGCGCGGACGCCGGCGCGCCGGCGTGGATGGAACTGGCGTTCGCGCCGCTGCGCGACCTGGACGGCACCGTGCGCGGCTTCACGTGCATCGTGTCCGGCACCGGCGCGCTGCGGCCCGTCGACGCGGAGTTCCGCGCGATCGCCGACGCGATGCCGCACATGGTCTGGTCCACGCTGCCCGACGGCTACCACGACTTCTACAACCAGCGCTGGTACGAGTTCACGGGCATGCCCGAAGGCGAGACGGACGGCGAACGCTGGAACGCGATGTTCCACGCAGACGACCGCGAGCGCGCGTGGGAAGCCTGGCGCCACTCGCTGGAAACGGGCACGACGTACGAGATCGAATACCGCCTGCGCCACCGCAGCGGCGAGTACCGCTGGGTGCTGGGCCGCGCGCAGCCCGTGCGCGACGCACAGGGACGCATCGTGCGCTGGATGGGCACGTGCACCGACATCCACCAGCAGAAGCGCAACGAGGAAGCGCTGCAGGATGCGCGCATGCGCCTGTCGGCCGCGCTGGTGGCGGCGGACATCGGCACCTGGACGTACGACCTCGCGCACGACCGCGTGTACGCCGACCGCAACCTGGCCGGAATCTACGGCGTGGACGAGGCGACGGCGGCGGGCGGCCCGCTGTCGGGCTACCTGGCGGCCGTGCACCCGGACGACGTCGCGCACACCCGGCGCTGCATCGAGGACGCCGTGGCGACGGGCGACGGCTTCGAATGCACCTACCGCGTGCGGCGCGCGGACGGCACGTGGCGCGACGTGCTCGCGCGCGGCAAGGTGACGCTCGACGCGGCCGGCCGGCCCGCGTGGCTGCCGGGCGTCGTGCTCGACATCAGCCGCCAGAAACGGGCCGAGGAAGCGCTGCGCGCGAGCGAGATGCGGTTCGCGCGCCTGGCCGAATCGAACGTCGTGGGCATCGTGCGCTATCGCATGGACGGCACGATCATCGACGCGAACCAGGCTTTCCTCGACATGCTGGGCTACACGCGCGCGGAGTTCGAGCGCGACGGTCTCGAATCGCGCGCCCTGACGCCGCCCGAATGGGCCGACGCGACCGCGCGTGCGATGGAAGAGCTGCGCACGACCGGGCGCATGGAAAACCTCGTCAAGGAATACTTCCGCAAGGACGGCAGCCGCGCGAGCGTGCAGATGGGTTCCGTCACGATGGACCATCCGGCCACCGAGGGCGTGGCCGTGATGGTCGACGTCACGCCGATCCAGGAAGCCCAGCGCGCGTTGCGCGAGGCCGACCGGCGCAAGGACGAATTCCTCGCGATGCTGGCGCACGAACTGCGCAATCCGCTCGCGCCGATCACGGCGGCCGCCGATTTCCTCAAGGTCGGCCGGCTGGACGAGGAGCGGGTGCGCCAGGTGACGACGATCATCGGCCGCCAGGCCCGCCACATGACGGGGCTGATCGACGACCTGCTCGACGTCTCGCGCGTCACGCGCGGCCTGATCACGCTGGACCGCGTGCCCGTGCCGCTGGCGGGCGTGATCTCGGAAGCGGTGGAACAGGTGCGGCCCCAGGTCAGGGCGAAAGCGCACCATCTCGAGCTGCACCTGCCGTCCGACGAGGCGCAGGTGGCAGGCGACCGCAAGCGCCTCGTGCAGGTGTTCGCCAACATCCTCGGCAACGCGGCGAAATATACGCCGGACGGCGGGCGCATCGACGTACATGTGCGGCTGGACGGCGGCAACGTGGCCGTCGACGTGTGCGACAACGGCATCGGCATGACGCCCGACCTGGCGGCGCGCGCGTTCGACCTGTTTTCCCAGGCCGAGCGCAGCGCGGACCGCTCGCAGGGCGGGCTCGGGATCGGCCTCGCGCTCGTGAAGAGCCTCGTGGAGCTGCACGACGGGACCGTGTCCGCGCGCAGCGACGGCCCGGGCCGGGGCAGCCGCTTCACCGTCGTTCTGCCCCGCCTCGCGAGCGAGAACGACGACATCGGCCTGGAGCCCGTGGCGACGGGCGCCGCCGCGCCGGCCGAGGCGCTGGAAGTGCTGATCGTGGACGACAACGTGGACGCGGCCCAGATCCTCGCCATGTACATCGAGGCCGTGGGCCACCGCGCGACGGTGTGGCACAGCCCGGGCAAGGCACTTGCCTATGCCGCGCAGCGGCAGCCGGACGTGTGCGTGCTCGACATCGGCCTGCCGGAATTCGACGGCCACGAACTGGCGCGCCGCCTGCGCGCGCTGCCCGGCATGGCGGACGTGCCGCTGGTCGCCGTCAGCGGCTACGGCCAGGCGCACGACCGCGAGCGGGCGCTGGCGGCCGGCTTCGACCGCCACTTCGTCAAGCCGGTGATGGCGGCGGACATCCTCGACGTGCTGGACGGCGTGCTGGCGCGGCGCGGCGCCTGCTGATCACTTCGCGGCCGGGCGCGCGAAAAACGCGTCGATCTCCTCCAGCGTCTTGCCGCGCGTCTCCGGCAGCAGGAACGCCGACGCGAGGAAGTAGACGGCCGTGCAGGCCGCACCGAAGAAGAAGATCGTGGAATAGCCGTGGCGGCCGACCGTCGGCAGGAACACGGCTGCGATCGATGTCGACACGAACTGGTTGATCAGCAGCGCGATGCTCATGCCGTTCGAGCGGATCCGCGTCGGCATCAGTTCCGACAGCGCGAGCCACACGCACACGCCCGGGCCCACGGCGAAGCTGGCCACGAACAGGGAGATCGCCGCCGCGACGAGCCAGCCGTGGCCCGGCGTCGGGAGCGGGCCGAGGCGGGCCGTTTCGATCGCGAGCGGCGCCGCGGCCGCCGCGGCCGGGTCCGGGAACGGATTCAGGTGCAGGCGGCGGAAGGCGGCGCCGATCACGCTGTCCGGCTGCACGGTGTCGGCACGGTGCGCGTCCAGGCGGGGCAGGGCGGGATCGTCGCTGCGGATGCTGGCCACGTTCGTGAACGGGCCGTAGGCATAGGCGACCGTCAGCACCTGCGTCGGGCCGGCCGGGTCGGCGCCCAGCGCGCGCAGCGTCGGGGCGTCCAGGCGCAGCGCCAGGCCGTCGTCGTGCGCCAGCGCGCGCACCTGCGCGAGCACGTCGCGCTGCCGGGTCTCGTTGGCGCGGAACAGGAGGCCGACGGCCAGCAGCGCGACCACGATGCCGGCCGTGCCGACCATCAGCAGGAAGCGGCGGCCCTTGCGGTCCACGAGCAGCACGGCGACGATGGTCATCAGGGCGTTCAGCACTTTCAGCAGCACGTCGGCCAGGTTGGCGCTGGACCCGGACAGGCCCGCGCGGTTGAGGATGTTGACGACATAGGCCAGCACGGAATTGATGCCAGTCGCCTGGTTGCAGGCGAGGATCAGGCAGGCCAGCAGGAACGGCAGCACGTAGCGGCGCGACAGCAGCGGGTCCGCAGTTCGCGCCGTCCGCGTGGCCGTGGCTTCGCGCCGGCCGCGCTGCGCGAGCCAGCGGGGCGATTCCGCCAGCAGCAGGCAGCCCAAGGTGAACACGACGCCGGGCGTGAGGCACATCCAGAAGATGCCGCGCCACGCGCGGTCCTTCGCCGCCAGCACGGTGGCGGCGCGCGCCGCTTCCGGGAGCGCCGCCGCGGCATCCGTCGCGGACTGCACGCTGCGCGCCTGCACGAGACCGATCAGCGCGGCGGCGACGAGGCCCACCGTGAGCAGCAGCTGGAACAGCGCGGCGCCGCGCCCGCGCCGGTCCGCATCCAGGCATTCGGCGAGGTAGAGCGGCACGATCACGCCGATCAGGCCACCGCTGACGCCTTGCAGCAGGCGGCCGCACAGCAGCGCGACATAGCCGTCCGCCAGCGCGATCATCGGGATGCTGGCGACGAACAGCGCGCCGGCGACGACCATCGCGGGGCGTCGTCCGATGACGTCGGCGAGCAGGCCGGCGAACAGCGACGACAGCACGGAGCCGAGCAGCACGGCCGCGACGACGAAGGACAGCTGCTGGGCATTGAGTTTCCACGCCAGTGCGGCCGTGGACTCGAGGTAAGGCAGTGCGCCCGCGATGATGCCGACGTCGATGCCGTACAACAGGCCGCCCATGCCCGCAATGAACAGCAGGTAGCGGGTGGCCCAGGCGGGGGATCGCGCAAAGCGTGCTGTCATGTCGTCTCCGGTCCGTTTTTTGGTCAGTGTAACGTCGCCGTGCCCGTCCGGTGTGTCAAATCTTGCGGTGTGGAGATTGGAGAGTTTTGGCACCCCTGTCCCGCGCTAGCATTCTGGCTTTCCACCGTCCAGGAGATTCCATGTCGCGCCCCGTTCTGCTGTCCTTCCTGCTGGCCGGCGCCTGCGCCGGCGCCGCCGCCGCCGCGATCAACGACGCCGACCGCGAGTTCGCCCGTCCGCACCGGATGGTCGACATCGGCGGCCGGCGCCTGAACCTGTATTGCGCGGGCAGCGGGCCGGTGACCGTCGTCTTCGACGCGCCGTCCGGCGACGGCGGCTGGTCGTGGCATGGCGTGCAGCCGAAGGTGGCCGCGCGCACGCGCGCCTGCGTGTACGACCGCGCGGCGCGCGGCTTCAGCGACCCGTCGCCGCTGCCGCCCACGTTCGGCAACGCCGTGTCCGACCTGCACGCGCTGCTGGGCAAGGCCGGCATCGCGCCGCCGTACGTCCTCGTCGGGAATTCGTTCGGCGGCGGCGTCGCCCAGCTGTACGCGTACCGCTATCCGCAGGAGGTGAAGGCGCTGGTGCTCGTCGAGGCGGGGCACGAAGACGAAGAGAAGCGGATCAATGCCGCGTCGCAGGGCAAGCTCAAACAGTTCTACGACGCGCAGAACCAGTTCATCGAGCAGTGCGCGCAAGCGGCTCATAAAGGGTTCGAACTGGGCAGCGACCTGTTTGCCGCCTGCACGGGCGGCACGGGCACGGCGTACGGCCGTGAACTGGCGGCCGCGCGCCTTGCGATGGTCCGCCAGCCCGCATATTGGGACGATCTCGTCGCGGGCAACAAGGCGGGGGACGCGGGCGACGCCGAACTGCGCGCCGCACGCCGCAGCTTCGGCGACCTGCCGCTCGTCGTTCTCGTGCGCGGCGTAAGCCCGTATGCCGTGCCGGGCAAGCCGCAGAGTGCCCTGAACAAGGCGACGGAATCGGAAAACCTCGCGATCCAGAAGGACATCGCCGCGCTGTCCACGCGCGCCAGCCTGCACGTCGTGGCCGGCGCGTCCCACATCATCCAGGCCGACAAGCCGCAGGCCGTCGTCGACGCCGTCAACGAGGCGCTGGACCGGGCCGGCTACTGATTCTCGAGCGCGACCTGCACGAGCGTGTCGAGCCGGTTGCCGTCGGCGCACAGGGCGATGCCGGCGCCGAAGTCGGCGTCCTGCGCCAGGCGGGTCAGCACCGACCCGCTGGGCATTTCCAGTGCCGCGCGGGCGCCCCGTTCCCACGCGTGGCGCAACGTGTCGGCCCACAGCACGGGGCGCGCCATGTTCGCGGCGAGGTCCGTCATGATCCGGTCGCCGTCGAAAAGGGCGCGTGCCGCGCTGCTGCTGACATATGTGATGCGCGGGCGCTGGCGCGGGACCTGGTCGCAGGCGCCGGCGAGCGTGCGGGCCTGCTCGTCCAGCAACACGCAGTGCGACGGCACGGGCACCGCGAGCCGTTCCGCGCGCGTGGCGCCGTGCGACAGGGCCAGCGCGGCGACGGCGTCCAGTGCCGGCGCGCTGCCCGAGACGACGAGTTGCCGCGGCGCGTTCAGGTTCGCGAGGTACACGGGCCCGTGGCCCTGCGCGAGCAGCGGTTCCAGCTGCCGGCGCGTGAGCCCGCCGATCGCCGTCATGCCATAGCCGGCGGGATAGGCGTCTTCCATCAGCCGGGCGCGCAGTTCGACGAGGCGTACGGCATCCGCGAATTCAAGCACACCCGCGACGACGGCCGCCGGCCATGCGCCGATCGACAGCCCGGCCACCAACTGCGGTGCCGCGCCGTGCGCCGCCAGCACGCGCGCCATCGCGACGCCAGCCACCAGTAGCGATAATTGCACGGCGACCGTGGAGCGCAGTGCCCCGGCGTCATCCAGCGCGAGGACGTCGCGGCCCAATGCGCGCGTGGCCTCGGCCAGCGTGCGTGCCGTTTCGGCGTGCGCAGGCAGGGTGTGCAGCATGCCGGGCTTCTGCGCGCCCTGGCCGGGGAACGTGAACAGGACGCTCATGCGGCCCCCCAGGGGTCGGCGACGAGGCGGGGACCGTGGCCAGTCTTGAGCATCACACGGCCGCCGCGCACATATTCGGCGAGGGCGAAGCCGGCCGCGCCCGTGTCGACCTGGATGTCGATGCGGCACGGCTGGCCGTCCTGCAGCGTGCACAATGCGGCCACGAGCGACGATGAGGGCTTGCGCGGCAGGCGCACGAGCAGATCGAGGTCGCTCGTCGCGCGCAGCACGGGCAGGCCGCAGGCGAGCCAGTAGCCGGTGCCGCCGGCCGGGCCCCAGTCGACGTCGAGCGCGTCCAGCCGCGGGGCCAGCGCGCGCAGGGCGGCGATGCAGGGCAGGTCGCTGTCTGCCGTACGTGCCCGCGCGGCCAGCATGCGCGGGGTGACGACGGCCTCCACGTCGGACGAAGCGACGTAGCCTTTGCACCGCTCGTTGCGTTGCAGCCCGCGCGCACCGGCGGGAACGACGCCAGGCGCCGTCGCCTCCCGCCGCACGACCAGCGGCGCCGCCGGATCCAGCCAGTCCGGGCGCGCACCGTCGCACGCGAATGCGTCGGGACGGCGGACGAACAGCAGGTCGTGCGGGGCCATGTCAGCCCACCAGCGAGCGGGTCGCGAAGAACAGCAGCGACGGGCCGAGGAGGCAGCCGAGGCCCGTGTGGAACGTCGCGACCAGCGCACCGTACGGCACGAGCTTGCGGTCGGTGGCGGCGAGGCCCGCCGACACGCCGCTGACCGTGCCGGCCAGCCCGCCGAACACCATCGCCGAGCGCGGCGTGGACAGGCGCAGGAAGCGCGCCGCCATCGGCGTGCCGACCATGACCATGATCGCCTTCACGAGGCCGGTCGCGATCGACAGCGCCATGATTTCCGAGCTGGCGCCGATCGCGGCGCCCGTCACGGGGCCGACGATGTAGGTGACGGCACCGGCGCCGATGGTCGTGATGCTGACGGCATCGCGGTAGCCGAAACCCCAGGCCACGCTGGCGCCCACGATGAACGGCAGTACGGTGCCGAGCATCAGCGCGACGGCGCCCACGAGGCCCGCCTTTCTCGCTTCCGTGACCTGCACTTCGAACGCGGTGGCGACGATGGCGAAGTCGCGCAGCATGGCGCCGCCCATCAGGCCGACGCCGGCGAACAGCGTGACGTCGGCGAGACCTTTCTGGCCGCCGGTCTGGATGCCGCCCCAGTAGGCGAGGCCGAGGCCGATGAGGATGGCGATGGCGGAACCGTGCACGCGGCCGAACGTGAGGCGGCGCGACAGCTGCATGGACACGATCATCACGAGGCCCACGAGGGCGAAGGCCAGCACGAGGCCGTTGTGTTTCGCGGTTTTTTCCAGGAGTTCGAGCATGGTGGCCTCCGTCAGGCGCGTTGGGTGGCGACGCGGGCCTCGGCGTCGGCGTCAAGGACCGGGCGTTCGCCGCGGTTGATCAGCGAGACGCAGACCGCGCACACGAGGACCGTGGCGAAGGCGGCGAGCAGGGCGACGGGGCCGCCGCGCAGCGCGGAGACGACGTTCTGCTGCGCGGCCATCGCGACGACGACCGGGATGTACATGGCGCCCCAGAAGCCGACGCCCATTTCGGTCTGCGCCGGCATCAGCCCGCGCCGGTGCAGCCACAGGCGGGCGCAGATCAGCAGGATCATGGCGATGCCCACCCCGCCGACGTTGGTCTTGGCGCCCAGCAGCGCCCCGAGCAGGTCGCCCAGGAAGATGCCGAGCAGGTGGCAGATGGCCAGCAATGCGGTTCCGTAGATAATCATGTGTGTCTCCTCTTTGTCCGGAAAAAGGTGGACCGGCCGTGGTTATTGTTGTTGGCGGCCGGGTGCTGCTGTGGATTCAGTCGGCGGCCTCCCATTCCGTTGCGAGCAGCGCGCGCACCCTGCGCGAGGCGTCCCGGTGTTGGCCGCGCAGGCGGCAGGCCAGGTCGCGGCGCGGGTCTTCGAGGATGTCCGCGAGCGCCGCCTCCAGCGCGCCGTGCACGAGGGCGATGTCCTGCTCGTCCGGCAGCGCGAGATTCGTCAGTTGCAGCACGTCGTGCAGGATGCCGAGCGACGCGAAGCTCCTGATGTCGTACGCCATCGGCGGCACGCTGGCGGCCAGTTTTTCCAGCGCTTCGACGGAGCGCAGCGTGACGCGCGCGGCGGACGCCTTGCCCATCGCGTGCACGGCCACGGCCGGGTCGGCCAGCGCGACCAGGCGGTTGGCCTGGTAGCCGTGCGCGAGGAACGCGCCGGACATCGCGAGGCCCACGATCAGCCCGATGACGGGGTGGCCGGCCTGCCGGGCTTCCGCATACGCGGCCACGGCGCCGGCCAGCGCCTGGTGGATGCCGTACGCTTCTTCGCGCCGGCCGTAGGCCTGGCTCGGCACGTCGATGACGGCGACGATGGCCCGCTTTTCGGATGAGTCCCGGTCCAGGTCGACGACTTCGCGCACGGCCTGGGCGAGACGCCAGCCTTCGACGAGGCCCACCTCGCCATTGCGGGCGCGGGGGAATCCATTGTCCGGATCGGGCACGACGGCGATGTAGCGCGCGGGCCGGCCGGCCAGGATGGCGTCGCAGGCGTGCACGGTCGTCCAGTCGTGGACGGGGTGGGCGCCGCCCGTGAGCAGCCGCAGCCACATGGCGCCGCGCGAGGCATGGTTCGTATCCATCATTCGAGTCCTTTCCGATAGAGTGCACGGACGTCCTGCGCCGTGGCCTGCCTGTCCGTGTCGACGCGTTCGAGGCAGGCGAGGAAGTCGGCCGCGCGGTCGCTGCGGTGCACGGGCGGCACGCCGCGGTCGAAGAAGTCGATGACGGTGGCGCGCACCACGGCCGTGTCGTCGTCCACGCAGGCGTCGGCCAGGTGCGTCGCGGTGCGCTGCTCGCCGCCCGTCAGGCCCCAGATCAGCGCGCGCTGGCGTGCATCGAATTCCGCGACGCCCGCTTCCTGCTCGATGACCTGCGGACCGTTGAGGCCGAGCCGGGCTTCCCGCGTCATCACGAAGTACGAGCACAGGCCGGCCGCGATCGACATGCCGCCATAGCAGCCGACCGTACCGGCGCTGATACCGAGCACGGGACGGTGGCGGCGCAGGGCGACGATGCCGGACTGGATCTCGGCGATGCCGGCCAGGCCGAGGTTCGCTTCCTGCAGGCGCACGCCGCCCGTTTCGAACACGATGACGGCCTGCGTCGGCACGCCCCGTTCGTTGTCGCGCAGCGCCAGTTCCAGCGCGCCGGCGATCTTGGCGGCGCCGATTTCTCCCATGCTGCCGCCCTGGAACGCACCTTCGATCGCCAGCACGACGGTGGGCTGGCCCGCCATCTTGCCCTTGGCCACGACGACGCCGTCGTCCGACTGCGTGACGAGATGCTGCATGGCGAGCCAAGGCGAGTGCAGGCGTGCGAACGGGCCGGCCAGTTCGCGGAACGTACCCGGGTCGAGCAGCGCCTGCGCGCGGCTGCGGGCGCCCCGTTCGATGAAGCTGTCGCGCTTCAACAGGTGTTCGATATTCATGGCGTGCCTCCGTTGTTCGCTGCCTGTTCAAAGGCCTGCTCGATGCGCATGCGCACGACGCCCGGCGTCGCGCCGTTGTCGTTGATCTCGATGCGCGCGGCCGGCAGCTCGCCCGCGCCGAACACGCGCTCCAGCAGCGCCTTCCACGTGGCGCCGTAGCCGTCGACGGACGTCTGCACGGCGACCAGCGTGCGGCCGGCGGTTGCGGGCTCCAGCAGCACTTCCAGGTCGCCGGAGCTGACGACGCCGCTGACGGTGCGTCCCAGCGCCGGCTGCCCGGCGGCGAATTCGTATTCCAGTCTCTCCATGCTTATTCTCCTCGTTCGATTCGGTCCAGCAGCAGCGCGGCCGCCAGCAGGTCGGCGGCGCCGCCGGGCGAGACGTGCAGCCGGCGCAGCCGCGCTTCCAGCACGCCGAACGCGCGCCGCCCGTTCGGCGTGGCGATGCCGCCGCATGCGAGCACGCGGCGCGCGCCGTCCTGCGCGGCGTCCAGCGCCTTGCGGCCGCCACGCGCGAGCAAACACGTGTCGTCCAGCGTCGCCATCACGGCCAGCAGGGCATTGACACGGGCGTGGTGCTCCGCGTCCCCGCGGGCGCGGGACAGTGCCAGCATCGGCAGCGCGTGGTCGATCACGTGCGGGAAGCCGGCGCGGGCCTGGCCGCGGGCGCCGCCCACGCCGTGCTCGATGCACGCGCGTTCGCCCTTGTGGCCCGTGCTTGCAGGCGCGCCCGGGTCGGCCATGCGCGCCAGCCGGCCCGCGTGGGCCGCGATGGTGCCCGCGTCGCGTTCCATCGATGCGGCGGCGGCCGTGACGAGCAGGCCAAGTGCCCAGATCGCGCCGCGGTGCGTGTTGACGCCGCCGCTGGCCGCCATCATCGCCGCTTCGCCGTCGCGGCCGATGGCACCGATTTGCCGGCGCAGCAGCGCGTCGTCGTCCGCGATGAGGACGCCCGCCAACGCCATCTGGCCGAACGCGGGCCGCAGCGCGCAGGCCGACGCGCACATCAGCGGCCAGGACAGGTCGCGGTGGGCACCCGCGCCGCGCAGGTCGACGAGGCCCGGTTTCGGCGTCAGCATCGCTTCGTCGATCAGCGCCGCGACGGCATGGCCGGCGAGCGCCAGTGCCAGGTCGGGCGCGACGTCGGCGGGAATCAGGATGGGATCGCGCGCCGTCATCACCAGCTCCTGAATTTCGCGGGCGGTTCGTACAGGCCGCCGGACCAGTCGACCAGCTCCGCGATGCTCTTCGCCGCCAGCAGCGAGCGGGTCGCGTCGGCGCGGCGCACGCCCATGTCTTCCGGCAGCGCGATCAGGCCCTCGGCACGCATGCGCGCCGTCTGCTTCGGATCGTGCGTGAGGCCGATGGGCGTGACACCCGCCACCGCCGCCAGCATGGCCTTGCGCTCTTCGAGTGAGCGGGCCTTGTACAGGTAGGCGATCCCTTCCTCCGTCAGCACGTGCGTGACGTCGTCGCCGTAGATCATCACGGGCGCCAGCGGCATGCCGGACGTCTTGCCCACCTCGACGGCATCCAGCGATTCCACGATCGTGGGCTGGCTGCCGTCCTGGAAGGTCTCGACCATCTGCACGACGAGTTTTTTACCGCGTGCGAGCGGGTCATCCGTTTCCACGAGGTCGAGCCACGCCGGCGTCGGATGGCGGCGGCCATGCGGGTCGTGGCCCATGTTGGGCGCGCCGCCGAAGCCGGTCAGGCGGCCGTGCGTCACGGTGGACGAATTGCCCAGGCCATCCATCTGCAGGGTCGAGCCGATGAACAGGTCGACCGCGTACTGGCCCGCCAGCTGGCAGAACGCGCGGTTGGAGCGCATGGAGCCGTCGCGGCCGATGAAGAACACGTCCGGACGCGCCGCCGTGTACTTTTCCATGCCCAGCTCCGCGCCGAAGCAGTGCACGCTGTCGACCCAGCCCGACTCGATGGCTGGGATCAGGGTCGGGTGCGGATTCAACGTCCAGTTGCGGCAAATCTTGCCTTTCAGGCCGAGCTGCGCGCCGTAGGTCGGCAGCAGCAGTTCGATGGCGGCCGTGTTGAAGCCGATGCCGTGGTTCAGCGACTGCACGTTGTGGCGTTCGTAGACGCCGCGGATCGCCATCATCCCCATCAGGATGTGCACGGGCTTGATGAGGCGCGGGTCGCGCGTGAACAGCGGTTCGATGTAGAACGGCTTGTCCGACTTCACCACGTAGTCGATCCACGCGCCGGGAATGTCGACGCGGGGCAGGTCCTTCGGGTCGTCGACGATCTCGTTCACCTGCGCGATCACGATCCCGTCGCGGAAGGCGGCCGCCTCGACGAGCGCCGGCGTGTCTTCCGTACTCGGCCCCGTGTACAGGTTGCCCTGGCGGTCCGCCATATAGCCGGCCACCATCACGACGTTCGGGGACAGGTCCACGTACAGCCGGGCATACAGCTCGATATAGGTGTGCAGGGCGCCGACCGTCAGCGTGCCCTCCTGCAGGAATTGCGAGATGCGCAGGCTTTGCGCGCCGGCGTAGGCGAAATCGAGTTTGCTGGCGATGCCGCGTTCGAACAGGTCCAGGTGTTCCGGCAGGCTCACGCTGGGCATGATCATGTGCAGCTTGTTGACCCGGTCCGGGTCGACCTGCACGAGGGCGCGGGCGAGGAAGTCCGCCTGCTTCTGGTTGTTCCCCTCGAGGACGACGCGGTCGCCGCCGGCCAGCAGCAGTTCGAGGGCGTCGACGATGCGGGCGCTGTCCAGCACGGGACCGTCGGCCAGGTGGCTGGCCGCCGCCATCCGCCGCGCCTTCTCGCGGCGCCGGGTGTCCCACTGGCGCGTCGTGGCCGTATTGCTTTCCATGTTGTCTCCTTTGTATGGAAGGTAGGGCCAGCATAGAAAGGAGACGGCCGGGCTTCAATCAACGCGGCGTTGGAATGTTTACTCTCAGGTTAATGATTGGAGTATGCTTTCCCGAGGAGCGGCGCGATGATCGATGAAGAGATTACTTTAAAGAAATTGGAAGTCTTCCTGGCCTTCATGCGCCTGCACAGCCTGGCGCGCGTGTCGGAGGAACTGGGCCAGAGCACGGTCAGCATCCACCGCGCGCTGCATTCGCTGGAGGAAGGATTGCGTTGCCCGCTGTTCCGGCGCGAGGGCAGGAGCCTCGCGCCGCTGCCGGCCGCCTATGCGTTCGCCAAGCATGCGCAGCGCGCCGTCAGCGAAACGGAAGAGGGCGTGCGCAAGGTGCGCGAACTGGCCGGCTTCGCGGGCGGCAGGCTGAAGATCGGCTCGCTGTATTCGCTCACGCTGCGCTGCATCCCGCAACTGCTCATGGGCCTCAAGCTGCGCCGGCCGGAACTGCAGATCGACCTCACGCTGGGCTCGAACCAGGAATTGCTGCGCGGGCTGGACGAGGGGCGGCTCGACGCGATCGTGATCGGCCTGCAGGCGCCGCTCGACGATGCGCAGCTGCTGGCCGTCCCGCTGTTCGAGGACGAGGTGCACCTGGCGGCGCCGCTGGGCTCACCGTACGCGGCCCGTGGGCACGTCGACCTGCGCGACCTGGAGGGCGAAAAATTCATCACGCTGGGCGGCGGCTTCGTCACGTCGGACAGCTTCGACCATGCGTTCCGCCAGGCCGGCTACACGCCGGAGACGATCATGCGCGTGTCCGACATCTTCTCGCTGATCAACCTCGTCAGCGGCGGCATGGGCTACAGCCTGCTGCCGGGCCGCGTGGCCGAATTCAGCACGCGCATCCAGCTGATTCCGCTCGACGCGCAATACGCGTCGCACCAGACGATCAGCCTGCTGATCTCGAAGAGCCGCGAGCGCGATCCGAACCTGCTGGCGCTCGCGGCCGAGTGCCGGATGTATGGTAAAGGCCAGCGGCTCGGCGTGCCGGCGCACGGCTGATTCAGTGGGTATCCGGCGCCTTGCCGGTCGGCGCGCGCTGCGGCGGATAGGGCCGCGAGATGTCTTCGAGCATGGCGTCCATCGGCGCCGGCTGGCGCGTGGCGAGGTCGGCCAGCGCCACCATGCCGATCATGCGCATGCTCGCGCGCTCGATGACGACGATGCGGCGCAACTGGCGGTCGGCCATCAGTTGCTGCACTTCGCCGATGGTCTGGTCCTGGAAGCACCAGGCGATGTCCCCGCTCATCACGTCTCCCACTCTGCAGGCGTCCGGCGCCAGGCCGTTCGCGGTGACGCGGATCGTGATGTCGCGGTCGGTGATCATGCCGACGAGCCGCTGGCCGTCGCAGACGGGCAGGGCACCGACGTTCATGTCGCGCATCAGCTGGGCGGCCCGCTGCAGGCCGTCCGTCGGCGCGACGGTCACGACGTCGTGCGTCATGACCTGGCCTACCGTTTTCATGATGGTCTCCTCGATCTTCAGCCGAATACACTTTGAACGTTGCGCTGCGCCGAAGTTCCGGGCGGCAGGCAGCGCAGGCCTTCCAGCGTGCGCTCGACGGCCACGTCCAGCGGTGTGTACGGCTCCGCGCCCGGCACCGCGACGAGGCGGGCATTGGTCAGCCGGACGGGCTGGAAGCGTATTTCGGCGGGGCTCAGTCCGCGCCGTAGGCGTGCGCGCCGGGCACCGTCAGGGTGACCGTCGTGCCCTGGCGCGGACCGCTGGCGATGTCGAGACGGGCGCCGATGCGTTCCGCCCGTTCGCGCATGCCGACGAGGCCCCAGTGCCCGCTGCGCGTCCCGTCGCGCCGCACCGGTTCCGGCAGGCCGCGGCCGTCGTCGGCCACGCACAACGAGAGCGTGCGGCGCGCGTAGACCAGCGTGACGCGGATGCGGGCGGCGTGCGCATGGGCGAAGGCGTTGCGCAGCGCCTCGCGCGCGATCTCCGCGATCTCGTCGGCGACGGGTGCGAGCAGGGGGCGGCGCTCGCCGTCCACGTGCACGTCGACGGCGAGTTCGCCATGCGCCTGCCGGAGGCGTGCGATGGCGTCGGCCAGCACGTCTTCCAGCACGTGGGCGTCGCCCGCGCGCAGTTCCTGTAACTGGTCGCGGCCTTCGCCGATGGCCAGGCTCGCGTCGTCGAGAACGTCCTCCAGCTGGCGGCGTGCGCTGGCGTGGGGCGGCAGCGTGGCGGCCACGGCGTCCACGCGCAGCACCAGGCCCTGCACGGTCTGCAGGAAGGTGTCGTGCAACGTGCGCGCGATGCGTTCGCGTTCGGCCGTCCTCACCTGCAGCCGTTCCGTGACGCGGCGCGTCACGTAGCGCACGCGGTAGCGGTACAGCAGCACGCCGGCCAGCGCGACGGCGGCGGCGCAGACGAGGCGGAACCACAGCGTCTGCACGAGCGTCGGCGCCACGCGCAGCGGCAGCGTGGCGACGGCGTCGCCCGGCACGCCGTCCTCGTTCACGGCGCGTACGCGGAACACGTAGTCGCCGGGGCCGATGTTCGTGTACGACGTGGCGCGGCGGGTGCCCGCGTCGAGCCAGGTGTTGTCGACGCCGTCCAGCCGGTATTCGAAGCGCACACGTTCCGACATGCGCAGCGCCGGCGCCGTGTACCGGATGCGGAAGTGGCCGGCCCCGGCCGGCAGTTCGATCGTGCCGCGCGCCGGCCAGGTGCGGCCGTCCGCCGTGACGTCGAGGATCGCGGCCCGCGGCGGCACGCGGTTGCGGCGCAGCTGGGCGAGGTCGAGGCGCACGACGCCGCCCGTCGCGGTCAGCCACAGGTTGCGGCCGTCGGCGCTGACGATGCCGCGCGACCGGTTTTCGAAGGCGGCGCGGCCGGGATAACCGTCCAGCGTGTTGAACAGCTCGTAGCGCAGCACCTTGCCGGGGTCCGCCAGCGCCTGCCGCCAGTCCGCGGCGCGCACGTGGACGAGGCCCGCAGCGCCGTTCAGCCAGACGTCGCCGTCGTCCGTCACGTACATGCCGGACAGGTTGCGCAGCGCGTCCGGCTCGCGGGGGTGCAGGAGACGCAGGCCATCCCGCCTTAGCACCGCGGTGCCGCCGGTACCGCTGACGACCAGTTCCTTGCCCGCGAACAGCGCACTGGCCGTGCCGACGGGGCCGAGATCGCGGACCGTCAGCTTGCCGTCGTCATGGAGTGCGAGTTTGCCGTCGCCCGTCGCCATCCAGAATCCGCCCGGCCCCGCGGGCGCCGAATGGTAGATCTTGGGCGGCAGGTTGAAGGCCGAACGGGGCAGCCACTTTCCGTCGCGCCAGCCGATCAGCCCCGTGTCGTTCGACGCCGTCCACAAGATCTTGCCGTCGTCGAGCAGTCCGAACAGATTGTAGTCGCGCGGCTTGCCGTCCGGACCCGGCGGCAGCGGGATGTCTTCCACGGCGGTACCGCGGCGGCGCTGGATGCGCCGCGTGCCGCCGACGAGCAGCGCGCCGTCGGGACCATTGGCGACGACGGTGGTCCACGGACCGCGTTCGGCCACCGGCGGCGCATCCGGCACGAGACGCCACAGCGCGCCGGTGCCCCGGTCGGCGGCCCACGTGCGGCCGTCGGTGTCGGTGGCGAGGCTGTAGCGCATGCCCCCGTCGGGCAGCCCGCTCTTGAGGAAGCGGTTGCGCCGGAAGCGGTCGAGACCGCTCTCGGTCGCGATCCAGATGTCGCCTTCGCGGTCTTCCAGGATCGTCCCGGCATCCACGCCGGAGGCTTGCGCCGGGCCGGCGATCCGCTCGGCGATGGCGGACGCGGCCGGCCAGTGCGCTTCCTTGCGCGCGCCGGCGTTCGGCACGCGGCACATCGTCTGCGGACAGGCGAGCAGCCACAGCGTGCCATCCGCGCCGAAGTGCCCGCTCGTGCGGCCTTCCGACGGTGCATACGCGTCCGGCCGTCCGGCACCGGACGCCGCGACCAGGCGCAGCGTGTCGTCGGACTGGCGCATCCACAGGCGGCCATCCGGCGCCAGCAGCCGCATCCCCGGCGTGTCCACGATCCGGACGAAACGGCCGGCGGCGCGGTCCAGGCGCCAGCCGCCGCTGTCGTTGAACGCCCACAGCCGCCCGGCGCCGTCGACGACGAGGCTCCCGCGCCGCAACGCGTCCCAGTCCGGCCCGTCCGCGACGATGCGCCACGTGCCGCCGACGAGGTGCAGCACGGGGCCGTTGATGGTCCACAGGGTGCCGTCCGTGTCGACCACCAGGTCGGACGCCCCGCCGAACGCGGGCGGCTGCGGCGGCAGGTCCTCGAACCTGCCGTCGCGGCGCAGCACCGAGACGCCCTCCGAGAGGTGCGCCATGTACAGGTCGCCGTTCGGCGCCGCATACAGTTGCGATAAGCGGTCGCGGCTGCGCCCGGGCGGCGACGGCAGCGGCATGCGCTCGAAGGCGAGGCCGTCGAATCGGTACAGGCCGTCGGCGGTGCCGAGCCACAGCCAGCCGTCGCGGGTCTGCGCCATCGCGGCGATCCCGGGCGGCACGCCGTCGGCCGCCGTCCATTGCGTGTGGTGGTAGTCGGCAAAGCCTTCCGGCGCCGCAGGTGCGGGTCGGGCGGCCAGCACCAGGACGGCCGCGAGCGCGCGGACGAAACGATGGCGGCGGCGCATCGCGGTGCAGGTCAGAGGTCGATGAAGCCGCGCTGCACGGCCAGCGTGACGGCGTGGGCGCGGTCGTTCGCGCCCAGCTTCACGAGGATCGTGCTCATGTGCGTCTTGACCGTCGTCTCGCCGATGTGCAGCTGTTCGCCGATGGCGCGGTTCGAATGGCCGACCGCGGCCAGGCGCAGCACGTCCAGCTCGCGCGGCGACAGCGCGTCGCCGGCGTAGTGGATCGCCACCTCGCGCCGCAGCGCCTGGGGCAGGATGTGCGAGCCGTTGTGCACCTCGCGCACGGTGGCCGCCAGGTCGCGGCCCGGGACGTTCTTCAGCAGGTAGGCGGAGGCGCCGGCCTTGAGCGCCGCCGCGATGCGGGCGTCGCCGTCGTAGGTCGTGAGCACGACGAGGCGGGCGTCCGGATGCAGGCTGCGGATGGCGCGGATGGCCTCCAGGCCATCCTTGCCGGGCATCTGCAGGTCGACGAGGGCCACGTCGGGGCGCCAGTTCGTGAAAAAGCGGATCGCCTCGTCGCCGTCGCAGGCCTGCGCGACGACCTCGATGTTGCCGTGCGCGGTCAGCGAAGCGGCTATGCCTTCGCGCATCATCGGGTGGTCGTCCGCGATCAGGACGCGGATCGGCGTGGCGCTGGGAGGGTTCATGCGGTGCGATCTTCGGAGGCGGTACAGGGCAAGATTGTACAAGATTCCCCCTTATCGAGTCATCGCCCCCCCGCCAAATGGGTGGGGCAAGCGTTGGAAGACCACGCTACGCTTGCAGCACCGGGGTCAGAGCGCGAATTTGCTTTTTTGCGCTCTGACCCCGAATTTTGCCAGCCCAGCCACATCAGAAGCCGGAGTCATATCGTGCATACCCCAGAACCCATCGACGTCATCCGCATCCGCCTGTCCGCCGACGCCGGCGCGACCGCCGTCGTCAGCGAATTCCGGATGGCCAACCGCATCCCCGCCGCGTGGGCGGCAAGCCGCACGCATCGCTCAGCCGCGTGATCCGCCGGCTGTTCAAGGAGATGGCCGGCGGCGCGGCGCCCTACCTGGTCGAGGCTTGACCGTCAGTACGCGTGGATCAGCCCCCGCCGCGCCGCCACGCAGGCCGCTTCGGTGCGGCACGAGACGTTCAGCTTCGACAGGATGTTGTTGACGTGGTACTTGACCGTGCCGACGCCGATGTTCTCGGTGCGCGCGATCATCTTGTTGCTCATGCCGGCCGACAGGTGCGCGAGGATCTCGAGTTCGCGGCGCGACAGGCGGTTGGCATCCACGCGGCCGGCCAGCTTTTCGGCCAGGCCGGGCGCGAGGTAGCGGCGGTTGGCGGCCACCTGGCGCACGCATTGCAGCACCTCGTCGAGGCCCGACTGCTTGAGCAGGTAGGCGCTGGCGCCGGCCAGCAGGCCCCGGTGCACGTCCTCGTCGCCGTCGTAGGTCGTGAGGATGACGATGCGGGCGTCCGGCACGAGCGCGCGGATCTTGCGGATCGCCTCGACCCCGCCGCCGCCCGGCATGTTCAGGTCGACGAGCATGACGTCCGGGCGCAGGCGCAGATACTGTTCGACGGCGGCGACGGCGTCGCCCGCTTCGCCGGCCAGTCGCAGCGCCGGCTCGGCGCCGATCAGCGCGGCGAGGCCGGCCCGGATCAGCGGGTGGTCGTCCGCGACCAGCACGGTGATGGGGCGCGGGTCATCCATGGACGGCCTCCCCGGATACGGCGGACGGCTGCGCGTGCACGGTGCGCGGCAATGCGAAGCCGGCCGTGGCGCCCTGGTCAGGATTGGCGTCCAGCCACAGGCGGCCGCCATGCGCGTCGGCGATGGCGCGGCAGATCGCGAGGCCCAGGCCGAGGCCGTGCGGCTTGGTCGTGACGAGCGGATCGAAGACTTGTGCGGCGGTGGCCGCATCCATGCCGGTGCCGTTGTCGCGCACGGTGACGACGATCTCGCCGCCGGCGCCCACGCGGGCGCGGATGGTCAACAAGCGTGACCGGCCGCGCACGGGCGCCAGGGCGTCCACGGCGTTGCCGACGAGGTTGCGCAGGAGCTGGCGCAGCTGCACGGGGCTGGCCTGCACCGTGCGCGCGGCCGGCGCCAGCGTGACGCGGCAGGCGATGGCGTGGCGACGCAGGTCGGCCGCGTACTCGGCCAGCACGTCGTCGATGACGGCGTCGAGGCGGCACGCGGTGCGGTCGGGCCGGGCCTGGCCCGCGAGGGCGCGCACGCTGTTGACGATGGCGCTGGCGCGCTGCGACGCTTCCAGCACGGCGCACAGGGCGGCATGCGCCTGGGCCGGCGCCTGGGCGCGTTCGATGCAGCGCAGCGCCGCGTGGGCGTGCAGCGCGATGGCGGCCAGCGGCTGGTCGACTTCGTGGGCGATCGACGCGGCCAGCTGGCCGATCGTGGCCAGGCGCGCCTGCCGTTCGGGTTCCAGGCTCGCGGCCAGTGGGGGCGGGTGGGTGGTCATGGGCTGCTCCTCGTCCGGTGATCAGGGTGGTGCGGACGGAATGCCGCGCCACCCTGGTCATTGTCGGGACGAAGGCCGCCCGGGTCCAGCTATACGAAGGGATATGACATCACACTAAAGTATGATATTCAGCTCCGTTCGGCCTGGCGGGCGAGGTGTTCGCCGATGAACCAGCTCTGCAGTTCGTTGGCGCGCACGACCTGGCTGACGATCAGGTCGTTGCTGCCGTCGTCGCCGGCGTCGGACGCCGCGCGGGCCAGCGGCCTGGCGTCCAGCAGGATCGTCTCGTGGGCGCCGGCCAGGCGTTCCAGCTGGGCGTGGGCCGATTCGCGGCCGCGCGGGGCGCGCGCGATCGACGATTCGCCGGCGATGTCGCCGGCCAGCGCGAACGTCACGCCGCCCAGGGTCTGGATGCGTTCGGCGATGGCGTCCATGATCACGACCTGTTCTTCGTAGTGCTTGTCGAACAGGAGGTGCAGCTCGTAGAAGTTGGCGCCGGACGTCTGCCAGTGCGCCTTCTTGTACGCGTCGCGCAGCGCCATCGTGTGCGCCAGCAGGCGGTTCAGCGCGCGCACGCTCTGCGAGCGCGTCTGCCCGGAGAGACCGATGCGCACGGGCGCCAGCGCGCCGAATTCCTGTACGACGCCGGCATTGTCCTGGGTATGTTGGTTGTCCATGGGAGACCTCGTGGTGGGAAATGGGATGACAGGCGGAGTCTATCCATCGCGCGCCGCGCGGGCACTGATCCAAAGGCCAGGCATTCCGGTAACATGATGGTCTTCAGCCGCAGGAACGCCACGACCACCCATCCCGAGACCGGCGACGACGGCGGCGTGTACCGCCGCATCGCGCGCCTGGGTGGAGAGGAATTCGTGCTCGTGCCGGGCAGCCAGGACCGGCAGGCCGGGCTCGTGGATCTCGCGGACACGCGCCTGTATCGCGCCAAGGCAGCGGGGCGCAACCGCATTGCCGGCAGCGCCGGCTGACAGGAATCAGGCGGCGGCCAGCGCACCCGGGCCGCGGCGGCGGCGTGCCACGCCGAGCGCGCCGAGGCCGAGGAACAGCAGGGCGGCGGTGCCCGGCAGCGGAACGTGCACGCCCATGGCGACGCCCTCGAGGACGTCGTTCTGGCACGTCTCGCCCCAGTGCATCGCGAACGAGCTGTAGTCCATCAGTTCCGAGCCGGCGAGGTTGATCGTGAACGTGAGGGCGCCGGTCGAGACGGCCCATTTGCCGGACAGGCCCGTGTACTTCACCGTCTTCGATGCGGTGTTGACCGCCGTTTCCTCGTTCTCGCGGTAGTTACAGTTCGTGCAGCTGATGTAGCTGTTCGAGTTGAGGATGTTCTGGGCGTTGGTGGCGCCGTTCAGGGCGTACATCTTGAAGTCGCCGCCCTTGTTGTTCCAGCGGTTATCGAGCGCGAAGCCGTAGTCCCAGACGGTGCCCTTGTTCGCGTTGTCGGTCCTGTATTGAGTGTCGCTCGTGCCGGCGGCGTTCCACGTGTCGGACAGGAACAGATCGCCGTAGCCGATGCCCTTGTAGGTCGCGCCGGTCAGGCCGTCCTTGCCCCAGCTCGCATTGACGCCCGCCTTGCCGGCGAAGTTCGTGTTGATCGTGATGGTCAGCACGCTCCCGGCACGCGTAATCGTCGCCTTGGAAATGTCGTACTGGGTGCCGCCGATGACGTCGGCGGCGCCTTGGTTGTCGTAGCCGTAATAGGCGGTGACGCCGGAGTCGGTGATGGTCGCGGCCCACCCCTGGCTGGCGCCGAGGATGAATGCAGCCGATACGGCCAGCTTGATCGCTTTTTTCACAGACTCTCCCAAATATCTACACATTGACCAGCTTCAATCGTCATCATGCCACAGATAAATTTAACTTGTAAATAAATTATTTAATATCAATAAGAGCGGTGATCTTTTTGCAACGTGGTATCGCGAGCATTCCCAGTGGTTTTTGCTTGCCATAAACAGGCTTGCACCACGAAAATGCATCATTAATCTATAACAAGATCAGCGATGCCGTCATTTTCCTCTGCAACCTCGCGCGCCAGCCGCCTGGCGACCGTCCTCCTGGCAGTCTTTCTCACCGCGACGCTTCCCGCCTGCAACCAGAAGTCGGCGACCGAGCAGCGGGCCGAGGCAGCGCAATTGCGCGCGAAGGGGGATTTCCGCGGCGCGCTCATCGTTCTCAAGAACGCGCTGGACGCGGACCCGCGCAGCACGGACACGCGCTACCAGCTCGCGCAGGTCTACCTCGACCTGGGCGACAGCACGACGGCCGAGAAGGAAGCCCGGCAGGCGCTGGACCGGGGCTATGCGCGCGGGCCGGCGCTGGCCGCGCTGGCCGCGGCGCTCGTGATGGAAGGCCAGCACCAGAAGGCGCTGGACGAGACGGCCGGCGGGCCGGACGACCCGGGCCTGTCCATCGCGCGCGGCGACGCCTGTCTGGCCCTCCGCCGCAACGACGAGGCGCGCGCCGCGTACGAGCACGTGCTCGAGAAGCATGCGGATGACCCGGCGGCCCTCGTGGGCCTGGGGCGGCTCGCGATTGTCGAAGGCCATGCCGATGCCGCGCATGGCTACGCGGACCGGATCCTGGCCCGCGATCCGCGCAACGTCGACGCGCTGATGTTCAAGGCCGACCTCGTGCGCGCGGGCGAGCATCCGGAGGCGGCGCTGGCGCTGTACGACCGCGTGCTGGCCGCCAGCCCGCAGCACCGCACGGCCCACGTGGAAAAAGCCTATCTCGCCATCGGCCTGCGCAAGCCGCAGATGGCGCAGGCGGAGCTGGACCTGGCCGCGAAGGGCGCGCCGGGCAGCCTGCTCGTCGCGTACACGCAGGCGCTGCTGTACTATACGACCGACAAGCCGGACGCTGCGCGCGACGTGCTGTACAAGGTGCTCAAGACCGTGCCCGACCACATGCCAAGCGTGCTGCTGGCCGGCGCCGTCGACCTGAAGCTGGGGTCGAATTACCAGGCGGAGCAGCATTTCCGCCGCTACCTGGAACGCAATTCCGCCAACGTGTACGCGCGCAAGATGCTGGCGCAGGCGCTGATCGGTTCCGGCCACGGGGACGAGGCGCGGACCGTGCTGGAACCCGTGCTGGATGCGCGCCAGGGCGACGCCGAAGTGCTGGCGCTGGCCGCCGACGCCAACCTGAAGGCGCACCGCTATGACCAGGCCGCCGACCTGTTCGCGCGCGCCAGTGCGCTCGACGGCGCGTCGGCCACGCTGCGCACGGGCCTCGGACTGGCGCGGCTGGGCGCGGGCGCGACCGACGATGCGGTGCGCGAGCTGCAAGCGGCGGCGGCGCTCGACAGGAATTCGCCGGAGGCCGTGGAAGCCCTCGTGCAGGCGAACCTGCGCCTGGGCCGGCGCGACGCCGCCCTCGACGCGGCGCTCGCGCTGGAGCGCGCCCAGCCCGACAAGCCGCTGGCCCACGCCCTCAAGGGCCAGGTACTGGCGGCCCAGGGCAAGGCGGACGCCGCCCGGACGAGTTTTGCGCGGGCCCTGCAGCTCGATCCGGGCTACTACCGCGCCGCGGCGAGCCTGTCGCAACTGGCGCTCGACGCCGACCGGCCGGCGCAGGCGCGCCAGGTGCTGGTCGACTTTTTGGCGAAGAACAGGAAAAGCGTGGCCGCGATGGACGGCCTGGCGACGCTGGCCGAGCGCCGCCACGACAGTACCGAGGTGACGCGCTGGCTGGAACAGGCCGCCGCCGTCGACCCGCAGGCGATCGGGCCCGGCGTCGACCTGTGCGCGCACTACCTGCGCACGGGCCAGGCGGACAAGGCGCTGGAGCTGGCGCGCCGCCTGCAGGTGAACCATCCGGAAAACCCCGACCTGCTGGACCTGCGCGGCAAGGCCGAGCTGGCACGTGGCGACCTCCCGGCCGCGCTGGAATCGTACAAGCAGCTGGCGCAGGCGCTGCCGCGGTCCGCGCCGGCGCTGATGCAGGTGGCCGCGCTGCGCCTCGTGATGAACAACACGACGCAGGCCGAGGACGACCTCAAGAGCGTGCTGGCGATCCAGCCCGACTTCCCGTCGGCGCAGCTGGAACTGGCCGCGCTGTACGTGCGCAAGGGCTCGCACGACCTCGCGCTGATGGTGGCCGAGCGCATGCAGAAGCAGCATCCGCAGGGCGCGGCCGGGTACCAGCTGCAGGGCGACATCCTGATGGCCAAGCACCAGCCGGGCGCCGCGCTGGCCGCGTTCGAACGCGCGTCCGCGCTGCATGCGACGAACGAACTCGCGATCAAGATCGACAACGCGCTGCGCCAGGCCGGCCGCGTGCCGGAGGCGGACAGCCGGCTGGCGAAGTGGCTCGCGGGGCATCCCGACGACGTGCGCGTGCTCGCGTACCGTGCGCAGACGTGGATGGGCGCGAACGACTTCAAGCGGGCCGCGGCCCAGCTGGAAGACGTGCTCAAGCGCCAGCCCGGCAACCCCGTCGCGCTGAACAACCTTGCCTTGTGTTATCAGTCGCTGGGCGACGCGCGCGCGGAGGCGACGGCCGAAGCGGCGCTCAAGGGTGCCCCGAAGCGTCCCGATGTGATGGACACGCTGGCCTGGATCCTCGTCGGCAAGGGCGACGCGGCCCGCGCCGTGGCCTTGCTGCGCGCGGCGCAGGCGCTGGCACCGAAGGCGCGCGACATCCGCTACCACCTGGCGGCGGCGCTGGCCGCGAGCGGCGACAAGGCCGGGGCACGCAAGGAACTCGACGGCCTGTTTGCCGGGGACATGCGGTTTGCACAGGCGGACGAGGCGCGCAAGCTGATGGAGAAGCTCAGGACGGGCGGCTGACTTGCGGCCGGGGCGTCCAGCCCAGCCGTTCTTCGATGACGCCGCGGTACAACGTCCGGATATCCTGCGGAATCCGGCGTACGTATTCCTCGGCCTTGGCCCGCTCTTCCCCTTCCAGGCCCGCCAGCAGCGCGACCGCCTCGTGCGGGCTGGGCGCCCGTTCGCTCACGCCGGCAAACTTGGCCGGCAGCGCCGTCCACACGGCCGCATCGACATCTCGCGCCTTCATCCAGTCCGCGATGCAGGCCACGATGGCCGGCGGCGTCGGCGCGGGCAGGCCCGGCGGCACCGGGTCGGGCAGGCTGCCCACCCATTGCGGATACTCGGGCCGGATCTTCTCGCGCTGGCGCAACATCTCGCGCGCTTCGTGGATGTCGCCGGTGTCCAGCCGCGCCCAGCGCGTGGGCACGGGCGGCGCGGGCGCGTGCAGCACGAGGGCCAGTTCCGCGCTGTCGTCGCTGTCGCGCACGAATTCCAGCGGCAGCGTGGGGCCGTCCGGCTGCCAGCCTGACGCCAGCTTCAACGGTCCGGGTTCCCAGATCAGCGAACCCCAGGCGATGCAGGCGATCTTCACGATACGGTCCTTTCCTCAAACGAGCCCGACCGGACCATTGTAGCGGGACGCGCGTAACATACTGTATCGTTACCGTGCGCCGTATGCGGCGGAGGTTTCCCGTCATTCATTCCTGCGAGGAGACGACATGGACGAGACCGAAGTATTGATCGCGGGCGCCGGACCGACCGGCCTCGTGCTGGCCCTCTGGCTCGTGCGCCAGGGTATCAAGGTGCGGATCGTGGACAGCGGCGCGGGGCCCGGCACGAGCTCGCGCGCGATGGCCGTGCAGGCGCGCACGCTGGAACTGTACCGCCAGCTCGACCTGGCGGACGAGATCGTGGAAGGCGGCCTGCGCAACCCGGCCATCAACCTGTGGGTGAAGGGGGAACGGCGCGCGCGCCTGTCCTTCCGCGACGCCGGCCGCGAACTGACGCCGTATCCGTTCGTGCTGATCTATCCGCAGGACCGCCACGAGCGCGTGCTCGTGCGCCGCCTGGAAGAGGCGGGCGTGACGGTCGAGCGCAATACCGAGCTGCTCGGCTTCGAGCAGGATGCCGCCGGGTTGACGGCCAGGGTGCGCGGTCCGGCCGGCGAATCGGCGTGCCGCGCTGCGTGGCTCGCGGGCTGCGACGGCGCCCATTCCGTCGTGCGCCACCAGCTGGGCACCGGGTTCGAGGGCGGCACGTACCAGCACACTTTTTATGTGGCCGACGTGGGCGTCTCCGGGCCGGCGGCGAATGGGGAGATCCATGTGTCGCTCGAGGACGGCGATTTCGCCGCGCTGTTCGCCTACGATCTGCGGGGCAACGCCCGGCTGATTGGCGCCGTGCGCGACGCCGAGGTCGGCGCAGGCCATGCGCTGGGGTTCGACGATGTGCGCCAGCGCGCCATCACGAGCCTCGGCTTGAAGATCAACCGGGTGAACTGGTTCTCGACCTACCGCGTGCACCACCGCGTGACGGGGCATTACCGGTCCGGGCGCGCGCTGCTGCTCGGCGACGCGGCCCACGTCCATAGCCCGGCCGGCGGCCAGGGCATGAACACGGGGATCGGGGACGCCATCAACGTCGCGTGGAAGCTGGCCCACGTGCTGCGGGGCCGCGCGCCGGAGACGCTCATCGACACGTACGAGACCGAGCGCAAGGCGTTCGCCCAGAGGCTCGTGGAGACGACGGACCGCGCGTTCTCGTTCGTCGTCGCCGAGGGCGGGTTTGCCGACTTCGTGCGCACGCACATCGCGCCCCTGTTCGCATCGGCCGCGTACGGCATTGAACCGATCCGGGCGTTCATGTTCCGCGTGCTGTCGCAGATGGGCATCCATTATCCCGACAGCGCCCTGTCCGTGGGCAGCGCGGGCCACGTGCGCGGCGGCGACAGGCTGCCATGGACGGGCTATGGCGGCGGTCCGGACAACCACGCGCCGTTGTCGTCAATCGCGTGGCAGGTGCACGTGTACGGCGAGGCGGCGCCGGCGCTGCAGACCTGGTGCGCCGGACGCGGCATCGCCCTGTACCGCTACGACTGGTGCGACGCCTGCCAGGCGGCCGGCCTCGTGCGCGACGCGGCCTACCTTGTGCGGCCGGATACCTATGTCGCGCTGGTCGACCGGGCCGGGGAGCGGGATACGCTGGAGGCGTATTTCACGGAGCGCGGCATTCACCCAGCCTGAGCCCCCGTCGTTCCCGCTTCCGCGGGAGTGACGGTGTTACGCGGCGCGCGCCTGCCCGCCGGCCGCCTCGTCGCGCAGCAGCCGCGCTGCCGCCACCATGTTGCGCAGCGCCGCTTCCGTCTCCGGCCACGCACGCGTCTTGAGGCCGCAGTCCGGATTCACCCACAGCCGGTCGGCCGGCACGACGGCGCTCGCCTTGCGCAGCAGGCGCACCATGTCCGACGTCGCCGGCACGCGCGGGGAGTGGATGTCGTACACGCCCGGACCGATCTCGTTCGGGTAGGCGAACGCGCCGAAGCCGGCCAGCAGTTCCATGTCCGAGCGGCTCGTCTCGATCGTGATCACGTCCGCGTCCAGCGCGGCGATGGCCGGCAGGATGTCGTTGAACTCCGCGTAGCACATGTGGGTGTGGATTTGCGTCGTGTCCGCGACGCCGCTCGCGGCGATGCGGAATGCGCGGCCGGCCCAGTCGAGATATGCGTCGCGGCTCGCGCGGCGCAGCGGCAGGCCTTCGCGCAGCGCCGGCTCGTCGATCTGCACGATGCCGATGCCGGCACGTTCCAGGTCCGTGACTTCGGCGCGGATCGCCAGCGCGATCTGGGCGCAGGTGAGGGCGCGCGGCTGGTCGTCGCGCACGAACGACCACTGCAGGATCGTGACGGGGCCCGTCAGCATCCCTTTCATCGGCCGCGGCGTAAGGCTTTGCGCGTACGCCGTCCACGCCACCGTCATGGGCGCGGGACGGGCCACGTCGCCGTACAGGACGGGCGGCTTCACGCAGCGCGACCCGTACGACTGCACCCAGCCGTTGGCGCTGAACGCAAAGCCGTCCAGCTGCTCGCCGAAATACTCGACCATGTCGTTGCGCTCGGCCTCGCCGTGCACGAGGACGTCCAGCCCGAGCGCTTCCTGCACGCGCACCGCGTGGGCGATCTCCGCGCGCATCGCGTTGTCGTAGGCAGCGTCCGCGAGGTCGCCGCGGCGCCACGCCGCACGCGCGGCGCGGATCGCGGGGGTCTGCGGGAACGAACCGATCGTCGTCGTGGGGAACGGGGGCAGGTCGAAGCGGGCGCGCTGCACCGCCTGGCGCTGCGCGAACGGGGCGGCGCGGCGGTCGGCGGCGGGCGGCAGCGCGGCCAGGGCGGCGGCCACGTCGGGACGCGACACGCGCGGGCTGGCGCGGCGGGCAGCCAGTGCGGCGCGGGCGGCGGCGAGATCCATCGCGACGGCCCGTTCGCCGCCGGTCAACGCCTGTTTCAGGATGCGCAGCTCGTTGAGCTTTTCGCGGGCGCCGGCCAGCCAGGTGCGCAGTTCGGCGTCGAGGGCCATGTCGTGCGCGAGCGTGAACGGCACGTGCAGCAGCGAGCAGGAAGGCGCGAGCCACACCGCGCCGGGGCGGCGCTCGAGCACGGGGCGCAGGCGTTCCAGGCAGGCATCGAGATCGGCGCGCCAGATGTTGCGGCCGTCCACGATGCCGACCGACAGCACCTTGTGCCCGGGCAGCCAGTCCGCGACGGGGCGCAGCTCTTCCGGCGCGCGCACGCCGTCCACGTGCAGGCCTGCGACGGGCAGCTTGCAGGCGAGGCTCAGGTTTTCCTGCAGCGGCGAGAAATACGTGGCCAGCAGCAGCGGCACGCCCGCGCCGTGCAGCAGGTGGTAGGCCCGCTCGAACGCGAGCGACCAGTCGCCCGGCAGGTCCAGGCCGAGGATCGGTTCGTCCAGCTGCACCCATTCCGCACCCGCCGCCTTCAGGCGGGCCAGCAGGTCGCAGTACAGCGGCAGCAGGGATTCCAGCAGCGCGAGGCGGTCGGCGCCGTCCTTCGCCTTGCCCAGCCACAGGAACGACAGGGGGCCGACCAGCGTGACCTTGACGGCGTGGCCCAGCGCGCGGGCCTGTGCCACCTGGTCCAGCAGGCGGTCGGGCGCCAGTGCGAAACGGGTCGCGGCGTCGAATTCCGGCACGAGGTAGTGGTAGTTGGTGTCGAACCACTTGGTCATTTCCAGTGCCGGCTTGCCGTGGGACGTGTGGCCGCAGCCGCACTCGTCGTGCGCTTCCGTTGCCACGCCGCGCGCCAGCGTAAACAGTCGCTGCAGCGGCGTTTCCGCGCCCGTGAAGCCGAAGCGCGCCGGGGCACAGCCGAACAGCAGCACGTGGTCGGCCACCTGGTCGTAGAACGCGAAATCGCCCACGCTGACGAAGTCCAGGCCTGCCGCCCGCTGGTCGGCCCAGTGGCGCGCGCGCAGGTCGGCGGCGACGGCTTCCAGCGCGGTCTCGTCGATCTCGCCGCGCCAGTGACGCTCCAGCGCGTATTTCAGTTCGCGCTGGGCGCCGATACGGGGATAGCCGAGAATATGAGTTTTGATCATGTTGTTGCCTCATCTGGATGAATAAGTCTTGTCATCATCGATGAGTGACGGGCATAATTCAAACGAATTATTTTTCTGTCCAGATGAATTCCGCTCATGCCGACCTCGATCCTCGACCTGCGCCACCTGCGCACGCTATTGGCCCTGCTCGAAGCAGGGAGCGTGTCGCGCGCGGCGGCGCTGCAGAACGTGACGCAATCCGCGCTGTCGCACCAGTTGAAGGCGCTGGAAGAGTTCTACGGGTTGACGCTGTTCGAGCGCAAGTCGGCGCCCGTCGCGTTCACGCCCGCCGGCCGGCGCCTGCTGGAGCTGGCGCAGGACGTGATCCCGGCCGTGGACAGGGCCGAGCGCGACATCGCGCGCCTGACGGGCCACGGCGCGGGCAAGCTGCGCATCGCCGTCGAGTGCCACACGTGCTTCGACTGGCTGATGCCGTCGATGGATGCGCTGCGCCTGCGCTGGCCGGAGGTCGAGCAGGACATCGTGTCCGGGTTCCAGTCCGACCCCGTCGGGCTGCTGCACCAGGACCGGGCCGACGTCGCCATCGTGTCCGAGGTCGATGCGGACGAGCGCGACGTGGGCGTCTATCCGCTGTTCGAGTTCGACATCGTCGCGATCCTGCCGCTGGGCCATCCGCTGCTGGCGCGCGACCACCTGGTGGCGGCCGACTTCGCCGACGAGACCCTGATCACGTACCCGGTCCCGGACGAGATGCTGGACCTCGTGCGCCAGGTGCTGCGCCCCGCGGGCGTGGAACCGCCGCGCCGCACGACGGAGCTGACGGTGGCGATGCTGCAACTGGTGGCGAGCGGACGGGGATTCGCGGCGTTGCCCCTGTGGGCCGTGCAGACGTATCTGCAGCGCGGCTACGTGGCGCAGCAGCGCATCGGGGAGGGGGGATTGACGGGACGCCTGTACGCGGTGACGCGCCAGGGGAAGAAGGAAACGGGCCGCGACGACGCCTACCTGGAGGATTTCGTGCAGGTGATGCGCGAAACGTCGTTGCGGACCTTGCCGGGTATTCGGCTACTGTGAGCGGAGGTCAGGCGGCGTAGGCCGGGGCGATGCCGTAGCGGTTCGGGCGGCTGTCTTGGGCCAGGAACACGATCAGGATGATGATGCCGACGATCGGCACGAGGCTGATGAGCTGCCACCAGCCGCTGCGGTCCGTGTCGTGCAGGCGGCGGGCCGCGGCGGCGATCGACGGCAACAGGGTGGCGAGCGAGAACACGATCGACAGGGTGGTGCTGACCTGCCCGAGGATCATGCTGGCGATGACGAGGAACAGGGCGAACCACCAGTATTCGGAACGGCGCGCCGTGCCCTCGAAGTTGGCGTATTTCCGGAAGCAGGTCTGGATCGATTCGATGAACGTCATGGTGCCCTCGTGTTGGTAGTCCCACTGCATCGTACGCGAAAACCCGCGCGACATACTCTCCAATCCTCACGCTCCACACGGTTCATCCGTGCGTCATCTGGATGGCTTATAGTAACGACGACAACATTGACGGGAGCAAGCATGCGGTACACCCTCGCTTCGTCGGCCGGCAAGGGCCGGATCAACGAAGACGTCGTCGTCGTGTATGAGCGCGACGGGTACACGGACCTCGTGCTGATGGATGGCGCGACGCCGCTCACGCCCGAGCGCTGCCTGGCGGCCGGCGCCAGCGACCCCGCCTGGTTCGTGCGCCGCTTCGCGCAGGACCTGGGCGGCGTGCTGCGCGCGGACGGCAGCCAGGAAGCGCTCGTGCTGGAAGCGCTGGAACACACGCGGGCCGCGTACCGCGCCGCCGGCGGCCATGCCGACGTGCCGCCGTACGCCTGGCCCATCGCGACGCTCGCCTGGGTGAGGGTCTCCGACCCCGACGCCGGCGGCAGCCACACCCTGGACCTGTTCTGCCTCGGCGACAGCAAGATCCTGCTGCAGCTCCCGGACGGCGCGGTGCGCGACCTGGATCCGTTCGAGAATCCGCAGGAACAGGCGACGCAGGCGGCCGTCGCGGCGCTCGTCGCGGAAGGCATCCTCGACCCGGCCGAGCGCTGGACGCGGCTGCTGCCGATGCTGCGCGCGCGCCGCCACGAGCAGAATACGGCAGCGAATCCCGCGGTCCTGTGCCTGGAACCGCGCGGCCCGTTCGCGGCGCGCCGGACCCGTGTGACGGCACCGCCGGGCGCGCACCTGCTGGTGCTCAGCGACGGTTTGTACCGCCTCGTCGACACCTACGGCCTGCATTCCGACGGCAGCCTGCTCGACACGTGCCGCGCGCGCGGGCTGGATGCGCTGGTGGACGAGCTGCGCGCGTTCGAGGCCGGCAAGGAGGCCGCCGGGCTGGCGGCGAAGACGGCGGACGACGCGTCCGCCATCGCCTGGCGTTTTACGTGAAACGAGAAAGGAGAGACCGATGTCCCATGCCTGCATCGCACCGGCTGCCCTGGCCCTGATCGAACGCTACGTGGCTGCCTACAACGCCTTCGACGTCGAGGCCATGCTCGACACCTTGACCCCCGACGTCCGTTTCGAGAACTGGTCCGGCGGCCAGCTGACCGCCGCCAGCGACGGCCGCGACGCCTTCCGCGTGCTGGCCGAACGGGCGAAGACGATGTTCGCCGAGCGCGAGCAGCGCGTGACGGCGCTCGCGCCGCGCGGGGACGCGCTCGTCGCGGCGGTCGCGTGGCGCGGCCAGCTTGCCGTCGACGTGCCGGGCGGCCCGCCGGCCGGCACCCGGCTGGCGCTGCGGGGCGAATCGGAATTCGTCGTGCGCGATGGACAACTCGCGCTCGTCGTCGATCGCAGCTGAGCCGGCCGTGTTGCCGGATTGGCGTGGATAAAATCAGACGATTTTGCGGAATTTAACCTTGGTTAGATCTGTCTCATGGATTTGTATAGCCAGGAGGTGTAACCTGATCTTTTACCCCAGCGCAATGTAACTTATCGGGGTGGCATCGGATTCGCGGGAAATCCATTCGTGTCGCGGGTTTCCCGGCCTCCATATTATGATTGGCTCATTCATATCACATGAAAGGACTTCCATGAACCATGATGCAGGATTCCGCGTTTCCCGTTTCGAGGAACAGAAACAGCGCGCCCGCCGCGTGCGTATCGGTGTAATGATCGTGCTGTGCGCCTTGCCCGTCGCGATGGCGCTGGCCAAGACCGGCGTCACTGCTCTGGTACGTGTATCCGCGCTTTGACGTGCTTGAGGTTCGCGACGATCGTGAACGTCATGATGACCAGTAGCGACCACGAACTCCACTTGCTCACGTGGACGGCCGACCAGGCCCCCAGCTGGTTCGGATAACGCCACAATCCCCAGAATGTGCTGAGGTTCTCCGCCAGCCAGATGAAGAACCCGGTCAGCACGAATCCCAGTAATAGCGGCATGCGCCGCTCGCGGTCCAGCGGGCGGAAGCTGACGGTCGTGCGGGCGTAGAGCCCCAGTGCGACGGCCGCCAGGTACCAGCGCACATCGCCCAGCGCATGATGCGTGAAGAAATTCAGATAAATCAGTAACGCGACGAGCGCGGCCATCCAGTACGGCGGATGGTGACGCACGCGCAGGTCCAGCAGGCGCCACGCCTGGATGATGTAGCTGCCCACGGCCGCATACATGAATCCCGAGAACAGCGGCACGCCCAGCACCTTCGTGTAGGCGAAATCGGGATAGCTCCACGATTTGATGCCACTCGACGTCTTGAACGCCTCCAGCGCGAAGCCGAGCGCGTGGAACAGGCAGACCGCCTTCAGTTCGTCCCGCGTTTCAAGCCCGCTCTTCAGCATCCATGCCTGGATCGCCAGCGCCGCCACGAGCAGCAGGTCATAGCGGGGCACGCCGAGCAGGCCGGCGCGCGGCACGAGCAGCACGCAGGCGAAGAACAGCCCCGCAAACAGGCAGGCACGCGCTTCCTTGATCCCGAACACGAGGAATTCCAGCGCGCCGCGGCGCCAGCCTTCGATGCGGCGGCTGCGCCGGTCCGTCAGCAGCGCGTCGAGGGCGGCGAGCGAGAGCGGGGGGCGGGGCGGCATGGCGGGTCAGTAGCACTCGCTGCCGGCGGAGGGGACGCAGATCGACGCCGTGCGCACGCGTTCCACGTAGTCCGGATTCGCGAGGTCCGTATTGGTGCCCGGGCACGTGCTGCCGTTGCAGGCCGTCGCCTTGAGCTCGAAGATGGTCTTCGACACCGGCGTGCCGTTTTCGGTGACGCCTTCGGAATAGGTCTGCATGGTGCAATCGAGTCTCACCACGAATCCGGTCGCCGTTTTCAGGTCCGGCCAGGTCGGCACGTTCTTGCACTCGGTGCCGGGCGTCTTGAGCTGGTAGAACGCCAGTTCCAGCCCCGTGCGCGCGGCCAGGCTCGCGCGGCTGCCGAGGATGGCCTGGCTGACCGTGATCTGCTGCGTATCCGACAGGCGCAGCACGGCCAGCGCGAAGCCGGCCAGCACGACGAGGAAGACGATGGCGGCGATGTACGCGAAGCCGCCCGCGCGCCGGGCCGTCATGGCGTGTTCTCCACGTGCGCGCCCATCGTCAGCCGGGCCGCTTCGCCGCCTTCGGCCAGGCCCAGGCGCAGCTGCAGGTAGCCGCTTTGCTGGGTGGCGCCCTGGTTTTCGCGGTACAGGAAGCTGCAGTCGCTGACCTTGGCGACGAGGATCGCGGCGCCCGTCGGACAGGTCGCCGGCGGCGCGACGCTGGGCGCGTACCCGGTCACGCGGTAGATGACACCCTTGCCGGTACCGTCGGCGTCCGTACCCTGGCCCGTGCACGTATAGGTCACGGCCCGTTCCCCGGCCGGGATGACGACGAATCGGCCGCCTTCGTAGCCTGCCGGCAGCGTCGCCGCCGTGGCGAGGGTGATGAGGCTCTTGCCGTCGGAGGCCTTCGCGGTCGGCTCCACGTTCTGGATCCGCCAGCTGTTGGCGGTGTTGTAGACGTCGTCCCCGTTCACGTTGCCGATGAAGAGGTAGTCGCCTTTGATGCCGGCATCGTGGCTCGTCAGCGTGTTGAACGTGGTGCTGGACGAGTCGCGTTCCAGTGCCTTGCCGCTGGGGGCGGCCGGGTCCGCGCCGTAATCGGGTGCCGTGCGGAACCGGCCGCCATCCTTCGTCGGCACGAACTCGATGCACTGACCCTGGGTATCCTTCATATAGCGCAACGAGTTCGGCACGGCCGCCCGCACGTCCGCAATGATGCGCCGCAGCGCCGTATCGGCCTGGCTCGTGAGATTCGCGCGCTGGCGGATCGCGAGATACGACTGCATGGCCGGCCGGATCTGCAGGGCGAGGATGCCCGCGATGACGCCGATGAGCACCATCACGATGACCAGTTCGACGAGGGTGAAGCCGCGCTGGCGGGTCATGATGGATTGGTCCTCCAGCCGGTGAGCGTGAGCTTCGAATTCGGATCGTTCGGGTCGACGGCCCGCATGTCCGACACGGTGACCGTGACCTTCAGCGCGTGCTCGGACGGCACGCCCGGCAGGCCGGCGCTCGTGCCGACCCCGACCACGACCCGGTAGCGCTCCAGGCCCGCGATCACATTGCCTTCGACGTCCGTGATCCCCTGGGTACCGCTGTCGTATTGGTGGTAGTCGAGCACGTCGTCGAAGTCGACGCGGGCGGTTTGTCCCGCCGTTGCCGCGAACGGCTTCATGAGGATCTCTTCCATCATGTTGTCCGCGATCGCCTGCATCTGCTGGACGACGACGGGATCCACGCTCGACCGCGTGGTGGCCGTGTACACGGCCACCATGCCCGCGAGCGCGACGCCCATGATGACGAGGGCGACGATCAGTTCGACCAGCGTGACGCCGGCACTGCGCCTGATTCTATTCAACATAGCCGGTCGTGCCTTGTACGGTGATGGTGCGGAACTCGGTCGTCCCCGCAGCGATGACGATGTTGTCCGTCCACGCCGTCACGCCTGCGGCATCCCGCGTCACGCGGCCGTCCGGCTGGAAGTACAGGGTCGCCGACGTCACCGTGAGGACGCTGTCGCTCGTCGCGTAATCGTCGTCGCCCGATCCGTTCAGCGCGATGCCGGCGCTGCCGCAATCGTTTACGCGTAGCACGACGGCCTTCGGCCCGACGGTCGCGCACACGACGCGGCGGTGGCCCATCGCGATCTTCTGGGCGCGGCGCAGGCCGCTGGCGACCTGGTCCCCGAACACGGCCGCTTCCGACGACTTGTCGCCCACCAGGCGCGGGATGCCGAGGGCGGCCAGCGCACCGATGATCACCATCACGACGACCAGCTCGACGATCGTGAAGCCGCAGGCGCGCGGATGGGCGGTCATCGGAACACCTCGCGCGTGTGGATGATGCGCTTCGTTTCCGGCGCGTAGACGCCGAACGTGGCCAGCGCGGACGGATCGACGATGCCGGCGGCGGAACAGGACGCATCCGGGCTGCGCAGGAACGCGAGGCCGGCGCCCGTGCTGGACGTCATCGGCGTGCCCCGGTTGGCGTAGCAGGACGTGTTGTCACTTGTCGTGCCCAGGTTGAGCGCGAACGGCACGCTGGTGTGGCGGGCGGCGGAGGGCGTCAGCGTCAGGTCGGCCCTGCCTTTCGCGAACGTCGATGACGAGAAGCTGGGTGCGACAGTGAAATCGGGCTTGACCGCGCCCGTCGACACGATGCCGGCCGGCAGGGCGGTGGTGGAGTCTTCGGCGTTCACCATCCACGCCTGGTCCGTGTAGTACTCGAGCGTCATGGGAATCTTGAGCGCGGCCCCGGCTGGGCCGAACCGGCTGGGCAGGCGGATGCGGCCGCTGCGGATCAGCAGCGTCGGCTCGGTGCCGGCCGCGGCCGGAAGTGCCGACGAACTGGCGGGGTATTGGGCGGCGGGCAGGTCCTCGGATGCGCGCACGCGCACGCGCGTCTGCACCGTGGGCGACGTCGTGAACGTGTAGCTGCCGGTCCACTGGGCGACGCCTTTCTTGAAGTCGGCGGCGCGCACCGGTGCGCTGAAGGCGCCGGCGGCCAGCGCCGTGCCGTCCGGTTTCAGGCTGGTGAACACGACGTCGCGCGCGTAGGTGTCGTCGTAGTTCTCCGTCGTGTTGTTCAACAGGCTGTAGGCCGTCACCGTCAACTTGACCGCCGGCTCGCCGGCATAGTATTGCCGGAACGTACTGCCGGACAGGGTCGCGGTACGCGTCCAGCCGGTGTCCACGTCGATGCCGAAATAGGCCGGGCTGAACGTGCCGACGGCGCCCGAGCAGCCGGGCGGGCTGACCTTGCTGGTGGTCGCGGCGGTCGGCTGCGCGCCGGTGCCCAGGTAGCCGTTGGTGTTGGCCAGCTGGGCGCGGAGGTCGATGCGGCCCGTCTCGTTCCACGTCGCCTTGATCGTCTGGATGCCGGCCGCGACGGGCAACGCCGTCTGCGCGAGCAGGCCGTTGGCAGTGTTCGGCTGGCAGGCCACCGATGCCAGCTTCGCGTTTTCCGGCACCGACTCGCGGCCGAAGTTCCGGGTCGCGGCCGGTGGGGATGCGGCGTTCAGGGCCGTGACCGTCGCCGTGAATTCCTTGCCCGCCACGTAGGGTACATTGGTGTTCGGCAGCGCCAGTGCGAAAGCCGCGGGTGCGAACACGGCCGTGACGCTGGCCTGCGGCGGGGCGCCGGCGCCGCTGTCGGTCGCCGTCACAGCCACGGCGCCGGCGTCCGCGTACTGCACCGGCACGGCCGCCTTGCCCTCCTTGTCGAATTTGACTTTCACCGTCGCGCCGGTGTTGTCGCAGGCGGCGCCGGCGTTCAGGCCGCTGTTCAGCGCCGTGCCGTTCAGCCGGAGGGGCAGCGTGCCGCTCGTCGGGTTGCTGTAGGCGCAGGTAAAGTTGATGTCGCGCTCCACGTCGTAAAACAGCGGTACGCACGAGTTCTGCTTGGGATCGAAGCGCGTGGCCGCGATGATCAGCTGCGGCGCCGTCAGCCCCGTCGGCTCTTCGGCATAGAACCCCGCGCGGTTGGTCGTCATCGTGTAGGCGGAAGCGGACACGGCGACCTTGCAATCGGCGCCCGGGCCAGCGTCTCCACCGCGGATGCAGGTGGTGGCGTTGGCGGTCGTCGCGCCGGAGACGCCGAGCGTGAACGTGCCGGCCTGTTTCCAGGGGACCGCCGCATCGACGCTGCCGGAGGTGGGCACGGCCACCGACTGGCCCGACGGGGCGAGCGTCACGGTGGCGCCGCCGCCGTACGTGGCCGTGCAGGCCTGGTTGGCGCAGGCGGTGATGGTCACTTTCGACGACTCGCACACGCTGCCCGTCGGGTTGTAGGTGATGAGGAAGTGGTCCAGCGGCACCACGTTGCCCTGGCAGTGGGGGCCGAGGTTCGTGTTGACTTCATAGCCGCTGTTGTTCGACACGCAGTCGCACTTGCCCGTGGTGGTCCCGCCCGAACAATAGATCGTCTTCGTGACGCGCCCGTGCCAGTTGAAGATGCCGCTGTCGATGGTCGCGTTGCCGTCGATGGTGGCTTCCGACGCATCCAGCGTCAGCGTGCCGGCTTTGACGTCGCCCGTGACAACGTCGCCCGAACCCAGTTGCAGCGAGGTCTTGGCCGTGATCTTGCCATCGACGTTGGCGTTCGAGGGCATCAGCCTGACGACGGGCGCCGTCACGTCGCCCTTGACCGAGCTGCCGGAGGCCAGGGTGAACGAGTTCGTCGCGACGATGTTGCCGTTGAGGGTGACGGGGGAGCCGGTGGTCACCGTCGCGCCGCTGATCGGGCCCTTGATGGTCGCGTGCGACGCGACGTTGACGGTGTCCGTGGCCTTGATGCTGCCCGTAATGGTGAGGTCGGAACCGGTGCCCAGGTTGGCCGTGCCGGCCTGGATGTCCGCCGTCAGCGTCTGCTTCTGGGCCCCCACGCTGAACACGTCGCCCGCGACCAGCGTGCCGCCCGTGATCTTGAGATTGTTCGTGGCGATGCCGCCGATGTCCAGGTCGCCCGTGCTCATCAGGACGGCGCTGCCGCTCATCTTCAGGCTGTGGTTGTAGCCGAACGTGGTGTCGGCCGTGATCTTGACCGTGTAGCCGCTGGCGATCACCATGCTGTCGTCGTCCACCTTCAGCGGCAGGCTCGGACAGGTGTAGACGGCGCCCGCGAGTGTACAGTTGCCGACGTTGCTCACGCCGCCGAACGTGTAGACGTTGCCCGCGAACGCGGGACCGCCTGCCGCGGACAGCATCAGGGCAAGCAGGAACAGAGAGAGGCGGCGCAGGATCATGGCTGGGCGATTATATCTTGACGGAACGCGTATTTCGTTAAATCAATAGTGCATGATGGTTGCCCGCCACATCGTGGCCGGATTCGTGTGATACGCGCTATCCAGTCTCTGCCGCGCGCGAGGGGCGCGGCCGCAGCATGCCCGACGTGATCATGGCGACCTTCCTCGAGTTGATGCGGACCCGCAACCCGAACCGGATCGGCGACATCGGTTTCGGCATGCGCGCGACCCGCGCCTCCAGATCCTCGCGGCCTGCAGGTGTTATTACCGCTTCGCCGTCGACAACCCGTCGTATGCCCAGGTGATGTTCGGCACCGGCCGCGAACTGTGGGACAAGGCCGAACCGCTGCCCGCGCTCGACCGCACGCGGGCGATCCTGCTGCGCATCATCCACCACTGCCAGCGGTCGGGCGACATCCCGGGAAGGCTCGACGAAAAGGAGGTCCTGGGCCTGTTATGGGCCCACGTCCACGGTTTCACCCTGCTGGCCGCCAACCGCGTGCTGACGGAGCGCGAGACCGGCGCGCCGGAAGCGTTCCTGGGGACGGGCGTGCGGGTCATTCTCGCGGGACTCGATGCGGCGTCGCACAAGTGACAAACGCCGCCATTCCGGTTAGCATAATTTGTTAGTCTCTCGAACAATTTAGCCCGGACGCTGCCGCCAGCAAGCGTATTGACGCAATCCTCTGCCCATCCACGATGTCTCCCACGCCTCTCCGCCTCGCCATCGCCGCCGCGCTGTTCTGCCCCGCTGCCGTGTTCGCACAATCGGCCCCGCCGGCCGACAAGACCAAGACCCAGGACAAACCGGTCCAGAAGGTGGAAGTGAAGGGGACGGCCCGCACCTATGATCCGCGCCGCGACGACACGGCCAGCAAGACCATCCTGTCGGCGGACGAGATCCGGAAGTATGGCGACGACAACATCTTCGACGTGTTGAAGCGGGCGCCGGGCGTCACCGTGACGGATAAATCGATCAAGATGCGCGGGCTCGGCAACGGCTACACGCAGATCCTCGTCAACGGCGACCGCCCGCCGCCGGGCTTTTCGCTGGATGCGCTGACGCCGGACCAGATCGAGCGCATCGAGGTGATCCGCGCCGCCAGCGCCGAGTATTCGATGCAGGCCATCGCGGGCACGATCAACATCGTGCTGCGCAAGGTGGTAAGCAAGCCGCAGCGCGACCTGCGCCTGAATGCCACGCGCTCGACCTTGCAGCGAAGCGGCACGATGGGCGGCACGTGGGGCGAGAAGGTCGGCAGCCTGTCGTACTTCGTGAACGGCTCGCTGTTCGGCGGCCACAACGACTTCCATTCGCGCGGCGCCGACCAGCTGACGCTGCCGGACGGTACGCTGGCGCAGTCGCGCCTGACCCGGTACGACGGCGGCGGCGCCTACCGCGGCGGCATACTGTTCCCGCGCCTGAACTGGAAGATCGACGCGGACAACGAACTGAACCTGTCGGCCGGCCTGCAGGCGAGCCGCCACGCGTGGTCGGGCGCCTCGCACAACGACAACCTCGTCGGCGCGTTCGGCGATCCGGACTGGATCGACATGCCGGGCCGCACGTCCGGCGACCAGTGGATGATGCGCGGCGAGATCGGCTGGATCGCCAAGGTGGCCGGCGGCAAGCTGGACGTCAGCCTGTCGGGCGAGCGCAGCCGCGACGAGAACGACAACGACACGGATTACTACGACGCGGGCCGCGCGCACCACCTGCTGCGCGACTGGGACACCGTGTATCGTCCGCGCCGCATGTCGTTCCGGGGCAAGTTCTCGCGCTCGCTGTTCGATGGACACGCGCTCGTCACGGGCGTCGATGCGAGCCGCCAGCGCAACGAGGATTCGCGCGACCGCATCGACCAGCAGGACGGCGCGCCGGCCACGCACGTCGTCGAAGCGTACGCGCCGCAGGTAACGCGCCTGGCCGGCTACGTGCAGGACGAGTGGAACATCACGAAGCAGTGGTCGATGTACCTGGGCGGACGCTGGGAAGGCGTCGAGACCGAGAGTGCGGGGACGAACGTGCCGGAGACGACGTCGCGCAGCCACGTGCTGAGCCCCGTCGCGCAGACCCTGTACAAATTCCCCGACAAGAGCGGGCGCCAGGTGCGCCTTGCGCTCACGCGCACGTACAAGGCGCCGACCGTCGACCAGTTGACGGCGCGGCGGTACCTGTCCGCGCTGAACACCCGCTTCGCGGCCGATTCCAGCGGCAATCCGGCCCTGAAGCCGGAGCTGGCGAACGGCATCGATGTCGCCTTCGAACAATACTGGGCGGACGGCGCGATGGTGTCGGTGAGCGGCACGCAGCGCCTCATCAGCGACTACATCCGCACCCGCCTGGACCTCGACCCGGACGGCCGCTGGATCTATCGCCCGCTGAACGACGGCGACGCGCGCGTGCATTCGCTGGAGGCCGAGGTCAAGCTGCCGCTGCGCATGCTGAACCCGGCCGCGGCGGGCTTCGACATGCGCGCGAGCGTGACCCGCAACTGGTCCGAGGTGTCGACCGTGCCCGGCCCCGACAACCGCCTCGACGGCCAGACGCCGGTGTCGGCCAACGTGGGGCTCGACTACCGCCGCGATCGCCTCAGTTTCGGCGCCAGCATGGCGTACCAGCAGGGTGGCTGGGTACGCGTGTCGGATGCGCAGATGCGGCATGCGCACACGCGGCGCGACGTCGACGCGTACGCGGCCTGGAAGCTCGACCCAAAGCTGCAACTGCGCTTCACGCTCAACAATATCCTGGGCATGGACAATGCGTCGGAAAGCATCTACGAAGACGCGGGCGGGCTGTCGCGCCAGGCCAGCTGGCAGCAGGGCGCCACGCGCTTCGGGGTGAATCTCGAGCTGAAGATGTGACGAGGAAACGAATGTTCCACCCGTTACGGTTTGGTACAAATTCCAAACGTACAGATAAGTTACGGCGGTTAGGATTGCCGCATGAACTTTACTTTTTCGTCATTGGAGCACGGGACCTGTGTCGTCAAGCTGTGGGCGACGGGCCGTTACGGGTTTTCCCTGCCGAAGAAAGTCGACATCACCACGCCCGGCGGGGCGTCGTGTACGTTCCTGTACATTAACAAGGTTGAGAAGCGGCTCAGCATGAAGCCCGAGCCGGGCAACCGGATGATCGTCCGGATCGCCATCGGCGCGTTCCTCGCAGGGGCGCCGCCGGACGGCAGCACGATCGAGATCGATCCGGACATGCCGCCGTATGCCGGCAAGCTCACCCCCGTGCGGCTGGACGTGCCGCGCGCACCGATGCGGGTGCGGCCGGGAAAGTCGCATGCCCGCACGCGGCAGGAAGCCGAGTGCGGGACGACAACCTGACAGTCCGGGGAGGATTTGCGGTGCACTGACGGGCGTACAATCGGCGGTCACAAAACGCGTGCCTCATCCGTCTTATGGATATGGATACCCAGACCGCTGCCCTCAACCCCGCCCTGGACGAGTTCGTCCGCCTCCGCCCCCGCCTGTTCGGGATCGCCTACCGCATGCTCGGCGTGCGCGCCGACGCCGAGGACATCGTGCAGGAAGCCTGGCTGCGCTGGCAGAACGGCGGCAGCGTCGAGGCCCGTACGCCGGAAGCGTGGCTCGTCACCGTCGTCACGCGGCTCTCCATCGACCGGCTGCGCGGGGCGATGACGGAGCGCGAGCACTACGTCGGCCCGTGGCTGCCGGAGCCGCTCGTGGAAGACACGGCGGCGTCGCCGGAGAGCGCGCTGGAAGCGGCCGGCGACCTGTCGACGGCGTTCCTGCTGATGCTCGAACGGCTGGCGCCGGAGGAGCGCGCCGTGTTCCTGCTGCACCAGGTCTTCGATTTCGACTATCCCGAGGTCGCGGCCATGGTCGGCAAGACGGAAGCCGCGTGCCGCAAGGTGCTGCAGCGCGCGCGCGAACGCGTGCGGGCGGAGCGGCCCCGGTTCGCCGTCAACCGCGAGCTGCACCTGGAATTGCTGGGGCGCTTCGTGCAGGCGGCGCGCTCGGCCGATCCGGCCCAGGTGCAGGCGCTGCTGACGGCGGACGCCACGTTCACGGGCGACGGCGGCGGCAAGGTCAAGACGACCGTCAGGCAGGTGTTCGGCGCCGACCGCGTGGGCCGCCTCGTCGCGGGCATCGAACGCAAGTGGTCCGGTACCGATACGCGCCACGACATCATCACCGTCAACGGCGAGCCCGGTCTGCTGACCTGGCGCAATGGCGTGCCGGATGCGATTACGTCGATTCATATCGAGCACGGCCGCATCGCCGCGATCTATGTCGTGCGCAACCCGGACAAGCTGGGTGGTGTGGCCACCATGCGTGCCTGATCGGTAACTTTTTGTCCGCGCGCAACGTATTTTCCTGATAACACGCAGACGAAGGTCAGATCGTCAAAAAAAACCGGGTTTCCTACTTATGCATGGCGCAAACGGAGGTATGCTTGCGGTCGGTACAACACTACCGTGGTCAACTTTCTTGAGGCGCGTATTACATGGCGGGTGACATCTCGTTGTACAGGAATCATGTGCTGTTCTTGTCGCACAGCTTCTTCATCAAGGACAACCGGGCCGAGTTGCTGCTGCACGCGCACAAGTACGATTTCGAGATCCACTTCTTCCACGAGCTCAGCGAATTCGTGGCCGCCGTCGGGCGCGATGCCGGCGACGGCCTGTACCTCATCGACCTCGACGCGCTGTACAACATGCAGTCCGACCTGCACGACAAGCGCAAGACCCTGCTGCTGGGCGAGCTGCTGGCGCGGCTGCCGGACGACCACCGCTACGTCTACCTGCAGAGCGTGCGCCAGGGCAGCCGGTTCCTGCTGCAGCAACGCCTCGTCGACAGCAAATGCCTTGCCTACGCCGAAAAACCCATCGCCAACGACGTCCTCGTCGACAAGCTGTTCAACCTGTTCGTGCAACAGAAGCGCGGCGACCTCGTGCGCGTCGCCATGCTGGGCGCGCCGCCGGGCTGGGACGAGGCCGCGCTGCGCGAACAGCGGCTGGACATCGTCTACCACACCGACCCGCAGACGCTGCACCTGCGCGTCAAGGACTTGCAGCCGGACATGGTCTTGATCACGGACGTGGAATACGAACGGACGGAAGCCGTCGTGCGCGTGCTCAAGCGGAATATCGAAGCGGACCCGGTGCGCGAGATCACCTTGCTGCAACGCCGCGCCGACCCGGGCCAGGCGCGGCGCGCCCTCGACAGCGGCTTCGACGCGCTGCTCGCGATGGACGACCCCGACCTGCTCGCGCGCCAGTTGCTCAACCGGGCCGCCAAGATCCGCATCAGCCGCGACCTGATCGGCAAGGACCGGGCGACGGGCCTGCTCAACAAGGTCGGCCTGCAGCAGAAGGCGCAGGCGCTGATTTGCCGTGCCGCGCTGGAAAACAGGCCGTTGTGCTTCGGCATCATCGACATCGATAAATTCAAGACCATCAACGATACCTGGGGCCATTACTTCGGGGACATCGTCATCAAGCGCCTGTCGCTGACGCTGGCGGCGCGCATCGAAGAAGGCGACCTGCTGAGCCGCTTCGGCGGCGAGGAATTCGTCGTCGTGTTCTGGGACTGCACGCTGGAGCAGGGCTGGCGCCGGCTCGACGCGCTGCGCCAGGCGTTCGGCGCGATCGCGTTCGAGGTCAAGCCGGGCGACGTGCGCCACTTCTCGTTCAGCGGCGGCCTGGCGGCGTATCCGGAAGGACGCAGCGAGAACGAATTGTTCCTGCGGGCCGACGCCATGCTGTACGAAGCGAAGCAGGGTGGACGCAACCAGATTCGTCCGCTGGCCGCACCCGTCGCCCAAACGGGCTGAAACTTACCAAACGTGAAATTTACTCGCGCCGGACGCGTCCGGCGCGCAACACTCTTGCGCTGATTGCTGCCGAATTTCTCTACGGGAAGTATCATACGCACTCCCGAAATCCAACGAAGCAGGAGTCAAGACCTTATGGCAGGCCAAGAAGTCACATTCGACGACGTTGCACGCGCAGCCGAGAGTTTGCAGGAAGATGGCGAAGCGGTCACCATCGAAGCGGTGCAGGACTTCCTCGGCGAGGGTTCGCCGAACGCCATCTTCAAGCATCTGGCCGCGTGGCGTGCGGCAAACGTCAAGCCGAAGACAGCTCCCAAGGCCGAGCTGCCGCAGGAATTGCTGGCCGGGCTGGCGGACTGGGCCCTGAAGTTCGCGGAAGAGTCCGGCGCCGGCGACCGCGAAGCGCTGGAGCGCAACGAGGCGGACATCGAAGCCTTGCGTTCGGCCGGCGAAGCGCTCGAAGGCGAACGCGATGCGCTGCGTGACGAAATGGCGAACGCGGCGGCCGCGTCCGAGGAAGCCATCGCCGAGCGCGACGAAACCATCGAACGCCTGAACGCGGAACTCAAGAATGCGCGCCAGGTCGCGATGGATGCCCTCGTCAGCAAGGCGAAGGACCAGCTTGCGATCGACGGCAAGGAACAGCAGCTGACGCAGCTGCGCCAGGAACTGGAACGCAAGGTGGCCGACATGGCCGCCGAATCGGACGCGCGCCTGCGGGCCGAGATGGAACTCGTGGGCGCGACGACGGCGCGCGACAGCCTCGCGGCCGAGCTCGACGATTTGCGCGCGAAGCTCGACAAGTCGACGGCGGAGCGCAGCAAGCTGCGGGCCGAACTGACCGAGCTCAAAAAGAAGTAAAGTCAGGGTGACACGGACGGGGTGCGTTTCAGGCACCGCAAGGTAAACGTCGACCGCGTCCGCGTCACCCCCGGCAGCTTGTACAGCTTCTGCCGCAGGAATTTCTCATACCCTTCCGTCCCCGCCACGGCGACCTTGATCAGGTAGTCGTACTCCCCCGACAGCAGATACGCTTCCATCACTTCCGGCAACTCGGCCAGCGCGTCCTGGAACGCCTTGAAGATCTCGTCGTCGTGGCGGCCCACCGTCACCTCGATGATCACCGTGTCCGGCATGCCCAGCGCCCGCTGGTCCAGCATCGCGACGTAGCCCGTGATATAGCCCGCTTCCTCCAGCGTCTTGACGCGGTGCCAGCAGGGCGTCGGCGACAGGTGCACCGTTTCGGCCAGCTTCTGGTTGCTGATGCGCCCGTCGCGGCTGAGCGTGCGCAGGATCTGGCGGTCGGTCTCGTCCAGCTGGCCGTCTTTCATCGCAGTGCTTCCTTCGTAGTTTCCGTATAAGACCGGAGATTTTATCTTCTATTCGCTATTTCTGCAGAAGACCCTTGCGGAAACAGCCGTGTTAACGCTATCGAATAGAAGCACATTCTGCGCGTGCTCCCTTACCATGGCGCTTATCCATTTATTGCGGCGCAGCATGCCTTACCCGGGGATGCCCGCGTCCGCCGCTTTACGTTCAGGAGCCCTCGTGTCGAATGCAGTGTCACGGGCGGGCGCCGGCTACCGGAGTGATCCCTTCGCAGCCGAACTGCCGCTCATGCTGGTCACCCCCGCGCTGTTCGCAGCGAACCTCGTCGTCGCCCGCTGGGCGCAGGGCGCGGGGATCCCGCCCGTCTTCCTCGCCTTCGGGCGCTGGATGCTGGCGTTCATGATCCTGCTGCCGTCGTGCGGACCGCGCCTGTGGGCGCTGCGTGGCCTGCTCCGCGCCAACTGGCAGCGCATCCTGCTGCTGGCCGGCCTCGGCATGGGCCTTTCTGTCGCGCCGCAATATGTCGGCGCCCGCCACACGAGCGCGGCGAACGTGGGCATCATCTTCGCCGCCTGCCCGGCGCTCGTGACGCTGATCGAAACGCTCGTGTGGAAGGCGCCTTTGTCGCGCCGCCAGGCCGGCGGCATGTTCCTGGCGATTCTCGGCGTGCTCGTCGTGCTGTCGAAGGGCGACGTCACGGCGCTGGGCCAACTGGAATTCGGCAGCGGCGACCTGTGGGTCGTGCTGGCCGCGTGCGGCTGGTCGTTCTATACCGTCTTCAACAAGCGCCTGCCGTTGCCGCCGCTGCCGTCCACGGTAAAGCTGGCCGCGCTGATCGGCGGCGGTGCCCTCGTGCTGGCGCCGTTCGCCGCGTTCGAAGCGGCCAGCGGCACCGTCGCCGACTTCGCCGACGGCCGCCTGTACGCGGCGCTCGCCTTCCTCGCCGTCGTGCCGAGCCTCGGCGCGTACTTCTTCTTCGACCGCCTCGTGGCGGCAGCCGGCCCGGCGCGCGCGAGCCTGACCGTCTACCTGATTCCGCTGTTCGCGACGCTCGCCGCCTGGCCCCTGCTGAAGGAGCCGCCGCACCTGTACCACGCGGCCGGTTTCGCCGTCATCCTGGCCGGCGTCGCCGTCGCCAGCATGCGCCGCCGCTGATCCCTGTCACGGCTCGGATGGATCCGTGCTCGTGGCAGCAGCCGGCCGGGTGTTTGGCATAATAGCGGCCGCCACCACGACGAGGAACCTCCATGTTCGATCCGACGCGCCGTACCGTCCTTCTTGCCGCATTGGCCGTGCAGGAGGCGCTCGCGAACACGACTGGCAAGGAGCGCATCCAGGCGGGTTTCCCGTCGGACTGCCGCGTGGCCGACAAGACGGGCACGGGCGCCCACGGGACGACCAACGACGTGGGCATCGTGTTTCCGCCGCAGGGTCAGCCCGTGATCGCGGCCGTCTACTATACCGGGTCGACAAACGACGACAAGGTCGTCGCCGACGCCGCGGCCATCGTCGCGCGGGCGTTGGGGGCCGTTTGATGCGGACAGTCCGCATGGCGGAGGCCGACCTGGACGCCGTGCTCGTCGCGCGTGACGCACAAGGCGTCTGCGCATACCTGTTCGCATATCCGTCCCGGCTCGGGAAGGTGACGCCGCTCGGCGGCCACTTCGCGCTGCCGGACGCTCCCGACACGCTGTACCTGCACGACCTCGCCGTGGCGCCCCGGGCGGCCGGGCAGGGCGTCGCGCGCCGCCTCGTCGACGCGCTGCTCGCGCGGGCCGGCGGCCTGCGCCATTCCGCGCTCGTGTCCGTGCAGGACACGCGCCGCTTCTGGGAGAGCCTCGGCTACCTGCCGGCGGCCGGCGACGCGGCGGCGCTGGCGACGTACCCGCAAGATGCGCTGTACATGGCAAAGCGCCTGTCAACGCGGGGTTGAGCGGCGCGGCGCCACGTGCAGCGTGGCGCGGGCCGCATGCCCGCGGACGCGGATGCCGGACGGATGCGCCGCCACCGTGAGCGCCAGGTCGCCGGACAGGCGGTGCAGGTCCAGCACGTCGACGAGCGCCGCCAATACCTGGCGGCCCAGCATGTGGTCACCCCGCTCGACGTCCGGCAGCACGTGGTGCAGGGCGGACAGCACGACGGCGTTTTCCTCGCGGTGCTCGTGCAGGTGCACGTAGCCCAGCGTTTCCATGATCAATTCTTCGTGCCGGAAGGCCGCCTCGACGGCCGCGACGAGCGCCGCGAAGCCGCGCCCGATGCTGTCGTCGGGGCCGGACACGATCTCCCCGATGCGCCGGCACAGCATCTTGCGGCCATGCCGCAACGCGGCGCAGATCGCGCGTGGACGGCTGGGACTGACGCGGTTGGGCATGTTCCCTCCTGGGAGTCGGAATTTTCTTAGACTTCCGGTAGCACGAAAAAATCCCTGTGGTTTGATATCTCGCAACGTAGCAATGTTGTGTTCGGTTAGCCTGATTGAGGGAATACAGATCGAAAGCGAAAAATGAGCGCTGTACAAGTCGAACGAGAGCATGGCGGTTGCTGATGGGGGCACGCATTCTATTGATTCAGGGTCATCCCGATTGCCATCGCCCGCACCTGTGCCATGCACTGGCCCAGGCGTACACGGACGGCGCGCGTGCGGCTGGGCATGACGTCGAGGTGGTCGAACCCGCGCGGATGAGCTTCCCGCTGCTGACCAGCCCGTCCGAGTGGTGGCACGGCTCGGCGCCGCCGCAGCTCGCCGCCGTGCAGGAGTCGATCCAGCACGCGGACCACCTCGTGTTCGTGTACCCGCTGTGGATGGGCGACATGCCCGCGCTGATGCGCGGCTTCCTGGAGCACGTGACGCGGCCGGGCGTCTTCATGGACGACCCGCACCGGCCGTTCGGCGCCGGCCTGCTGGGTGGACGCAGCGCGCGGCTCGTCGTCAGCATGGGCATGCCGGCGGCCGTTTACCGGTGGGGCTACGGCGGCTACGGCATCAAGATGATGCGCCGGCAGATCCTCGGCCGGGCCGGGATCCGGCCCGTGCGCACGACCCTGATCGGCCGCGCCCACGCGCTGTCGGCCGAGCGGATCGACACGTGGCGCGACCACCTGCGCCGGCTGGGCGGCTCGGCGGCCTGACCAGGGCGGCAACCGATTTGCGTGTTTTGTGCGACATCCGGGATTCGTCAGGCGTGCTCTGCTTGACGCTCCTCTCTGGGGACGGCAAAGTTGCGGGAGGGCAGCATTTAACATTGCTGCTCACTTTTGCCACTTTTTCCCGCTCAGATGCCCGTCGCCGCCCAGCAGCCCCCATCGCCTCCCGCCGTTTCCGCCCCGGCCCAGCCGGCCGCAACACCTTCTTTCGATGATGCCTATGCCCGGGCGCGCGCGCTTGCCAACGACGGCCAGCCCGACCTGGCGCTGGCCGCCTACGACGCGCTGCTGGCGCGCTCGCCGGGCAACGTCGACGTCCTGCTGGGCCGCGGCATCGTGTATGCCCGGCTCGGACGGTGGCAGGAGGCCGAGCGCGACCTGCGCGCCGCCGCCACGGCCGCGCCGACGTATGCGGACGTGTGGTCCGCGCTCGGCAATACCTATGCGTGGAGCGGCCAGCCCGGGCAGGCTGTCGATGCGTACACCCGCCTGATCGCGCTGCAGCCGGACGACGCCACCGCGTACGTTGCACGCGGCCGGGCACTGCGCGCGCTGGGCCGCAATGCGGAGGCGCGCGCCGACCTGGACGAGGCCCGCACGCTGGGTCCCGGCGGCGACGCGATCGACGCGCTGGCCGCCGCGCTGCAGCCACGCGCCGGCAATCCCGACGCGACGATCGCGGCCGGCTACACGTGGGCCGCCAGCCTGTCGTCCAGCTGGACGGACGTCGGCACCGGCCCCGGCTGGAACGACCAGGCGGCCAGCATCCGCCACTACACGAAGGGCGGGTCGCTCGGCTTCGAGACCCTCCGGGCGCACCGCTTCGGCCTGCACGACTACGCGTGGGCGCTGGACGGCTACGCGAACCTGTGGTCCGGCGCGTATGCCAACCTGCGCTACCAGCGCGGCGCGGCATCCCGCCTGTTCCCCGCGAACTCGGGGCGCGCGGAGCTGTATCAATCGCTGGGCAACGGCTGGGAAGCGTCGGTCAGCGACGACGTCCTCGGCTTCGCGTCGCGCGTGAACATCTACGGCGTGAGCATCGCGAAGTACACGGGCGACTGGTACGTGCAGCTGCGCCACCAGAACATCGTCTCGGCGGGCTCGCACGGCACCGGCGAGCGCCTGCTGGCGCGCTGGTATTACGCGGGCGACGCCGACACGTATGCCGAAGTCGCCGTCAACAGCGGCCGCAGCGACGATCCGTTGAGCCTCGTGGGCGGCCAGAGCCGCTCCGGCGGCGGCAGCGCGACGTGGGTCCGCTACTGGACGCCGGAGTGGGGCACCCGCGTGGGCGCCAGCTTCGCACGCGCCAGCGGTGCCGACAACCAGCGCGGCATCACGTTTTCCCTGTACCGCCGATGGTAAGCGCGACCCAGCCCGCCCGCCGGCACGACGACCCGCCGCCCGGTTTCGCCGGCAAGCTGCTCGCCCGCGTCAAGGGCGCGCTGGCGACGGCGCTCGAAACCCTACCCGCACTGGTGGCCGGCTGGCTCGTGCTGCGCATCGCGGAAACGATCCACGCGGGCGCCGGCGGCATCAAGGTGTCCGTATTGTTCGGGCCCGCGCTGGCGAACGACCTGTTGGCGCTCGCGCGCTACGGCTTCGTCTTCCTGCTGGGCGCCGTGCCGCTCGCATTGCTGCCGCGCCGGCGCTGGCGCGTCGCCGCCCTCGGCATCGTATGGGGCGCGCTGCTCGCCGTGCAGGCGGGCCTGCTGCAATACCACTGGACGGCCGGCGTGCCGCTCGGCGCCGACCTGTTCGGCTATGCGCGGGCGGAGATCGCGACGACCGTTGGCGTCCGCGCGCAGCCCGGCATCGGCCTCGTCGTCGCATACGTGCTCGCGCTGGCCGCGCTGGCCGGCGTCCTCGCCGCCAGCTTCGGGCCATGGTGGCCCCGCGCGCGTGCGCGGGCGGCGCTCGTCGCGGCCCTGCTGAGCATCGTCGCGTACAAGGTGTTGCCGGACCACTTCGCGCCGGCCACCGCCGACACGGAAGCGGGCATCGACTACCTGCGCAACAAGATGGCGTATTTCACGGACCGCAGCGTGGCCCACGTCGCCGGCGAGCGGGACGCGGGCACGCACGAGCAGGCGCAAGGCCTGCCGTGGACGGGCAAGGATCCGCGCTATCCGTTCGCCCATGCGGAGCAGACGCCGGACACGCTCGGGCCGCTGTTTGACACGCGGAGCCGCACGAAGCCGGGCACGCCGCCGAACATCGTCTTCATCATCGTCGAAGGCCTCGGCCGCAGCTTTTCCGGACCGGGCGCCCGCTTCGGCAGTTTCACGCCTTTCCTCGACGAGCTGGCGGGCCGCAGCCTGTATTTCGAAAACTTCCTGGCGGGCCAGGGCCGCACGTTCGGCGTGCTGCCGACCGTGTTCGGTTCGCTGCCGTTCGGCGACAACGGCATGGCCGCGCTGGGCGAGCGCATGCCGCGCCACGCTTCGCTGCTGTCTCTCCTGAAGGACCAGGGCTACCGCCTGAATTACTACAGCGGCTCGAACCTGGAGTTCGACAACCAGGGCCTGTTCCTGCGCCGCGAAGGCGTCGACGCGTTCGTCAGCGAGGCCGACTTCAAGCCGCCTTACCAGCGCAGCAATTACTGGGGCTACGACGACCGCGCGTTGATGGAGACGGCGCTCGCACGCCAGCGCGACGATGCGCGGCAGCCGTCCGTGCGCATCATCCAGACGACGAGCACGCACGATCCGTTCACGTTCCCGGACAAGCCGGCGTATCTGCGGAAGGTGGGCGAACGCCTGGCGGCGCTCGGGATCGCGGAAGGGTCGAACCCCGCGTACACGAGCCAGCGCGAAGTCTTCGCCAGCGTGCTGTTCGCCGACGACGCGCTGCGCCTGTACTTCGAGCAGGCGGCGCAGCTGTCCGGCTACGACAACACGATCTTCGTCGTGACGGGCGACCACCGCCTGCCCGAACTGCCGATGGACACGCGCATCGAGCGCTACCACGTGCCGCTGATCGTGTTCTCGCCCATGCTGAAGGCGCCGCGCGCGATCAAGGCCGTGTCGTCGCAGTTCGACATCGCGCCGTCGCTGCTCGCCTTCCTCGGCCACGGCTACGGCCTGCGCACGCCCGACCGGGTGACGTGGCTGGGTACGGGGCTCGACACGGAACCGACGTTCCGCAACCTGCACGTGATACCCCTGAAGCAGACGAAGACGGAGCTGTCCGACTTCGTGTCCGGTTCCGTGTACCTGGCGCAGGGCCGCCTGTTCGCGCTGGCGGACGGCATGCGCCTGGACCGCGCGACGGACGAGGGCGCGCTCGCGCGGGCCCGCGCCCAGTTCGACGCGTTCCTCGCGGCGAACCGCAAGGTGGCCGGCGCCGCCGCGCTCGAACCGGCGCCCGCCGTGCTGGCGCCGTGGCACGAGGACGGCCGCAAGCTGCGCAGCGTGGACCTCGCGTCGGAAGCGGGCCAGGTCGCCGTGGGCAGCCTGCGCCGCGGCGCCGACGGCAGCGTCGAGGCGACCATCGTCAACCAGGGCGCGACGGCGTCGAGCCCCTTCGTCCCGCTGCTCATCATCAGCGACGCGGGCGGCCTGGAGCTGGGCGAGACGGCCGGCGAGATCCAGACGCTGGCCCCCGGCGCAGCGGTGCAGGTCGTATTGAAGGCGAAGCTGGGCCGCCTCCCGCACGGCAGGTACTTCGTGTCGATGATCCCGTCGCACCCGGAGACGGGCCGCTCGATCGGCATCGGCCAGTACCACGTGGAGATGCCCCTGTGACGGCGCGCCGGTGGTGTGCCGCGCTGCTGCTCGCGGCCGCCACGGTCGCGCATGCGGGCGATGCGCGGCCCGGTCCACGCGCGATCTGGATCTGGGAAGGCGAGTCGTACGCGCTGCTGGACGACGACGCGGCGGCGCGCACCGCGATCGCATTCCTGAAGGACAAGTCGATCGCCACGGCCTACGTGTATGCCGACGCGTACGAAGGCCGCAACCTGGTCGCGACGCACCCCGCGCGCTACCGGACGCTCGTCCGGCGCATGCATGCGGCGGGGCTGAAGGTGCAGGCGCTGCTGGGCTCCGGCTACCTGCACACGGAGCGCTACCTGTTGCCCGAACACCGCCGCGCCGCGCAGGCGATGCTGCAACGGGTGCTGGACTATAACGCGGCCGCGGCGCCGGAAGAACGCTTCGACGGCATCAGCCTCGACATCGAGCCCCACATCCTCGACGCCTGGAGCAGCCGCAAGATGGAACTCCTCGGCGATTTCCTCGACATGTCGGACGCATTGGTGCGCCAGAAGAACGCCGTGGCGCCCGGCCTGCCGATGGGCCCCGCGATCCCGTTCTGGTACGACGGCATCCCGATCGAATGGAAGGGCAGGCGCAGGCCGCTGAACGAGCACGTGCAGGACCTGTACGACTACGTGGCGTTGATGGATTACCGCGACCATGCCGAAGGCGGCGACGGCATCGTCAGCCATGCACGCGACGAACTCGATTACGGCGCGAAGATCGGCAAGCCCGTCGTCATCGGCGTGGAGACGATGCCGAACGCCATCCGCAAGGTGTCGTTCCACCACCTGCGTGAAGGGGACATGGAGCGCGAGCTGACGGTGACGGCGCGCGCCGTGTCCGGATCGCCGGGCTTCGGCGGCTTCGCAATTCACCACTACGCTGCCTACCGGCGCTGGCTCGGCATCGACTAGTGCGAAGTCCTGAAAAAAGGACATACGCGGCGTCACCCGTTGGCCTGCGGGCGCAATCCCAGGCGGCGCTGTCGAGGGCTTTCTCTCGCAAGGTTGACGTTGTACGCCATCCTCGCCTTCTACGCTAAAAATTGTCTTGGGGAAATTCCTGTGCTAGAGTCCCGGCTCCAGGCACCGGGCTAGCCGGGTCCGGCAACGAGATCACAGAAGATGAGAGAACAACTTAGCCGCACCGCGGCGATAGTCGGCGTGGCCGTGCTCGCCGCGGGATGCGCCACCCCGTACAGCCCAGTCCCGGTCGCTACCCATTTCCCGACCAGCGAGCAGCAGAAATTGCAGGCTGCCGCGCACTGGACGGCTATTACCGAACATATCGAAAAGCAGTTGGTCCCGGCGCTCAACAACAGCCCGCGCCGCGCGCTGTTCGTGCAGCCGCTGCAGGGCTCGCCCTTCGACCGCGCAGTCGCGGGTCAGCTGATGACCTCGCTCGTCAATGGCGGCTTCGTCGTGGCGAAGACGCCGCAAGATGCCCTAAAGGTTGAGGTCGACACGCAAGTGGTCGCGTTTTCCGGCCATCGTCCTCAATACAAATTCCATGGCGAGCGGTCTACCCTCGTTGCTGGCGTATGGGCGCTGACGGAAGTGCACCACACTGGCCTCGGGCTGGCCACGGCCGCCATTTTTGCCGGCGATGCGTATGCCTGGTTCCGTTCCCAATTCGCGTCCAGTGACACGCCGAAAACCGAGATCATCGTCACCGTCGCCGTCTCCGACGACCAGCGCTACTACGCGCGCCAGACGTCGGTGTACTATACGGTCGACAGCGACCGCGGGCTGTATGAAGGGGCGCCCCTGTCGGCAGCGCAGATGGTGAAAACGTTCGCGGTGGCAGGGGATGCGAAATGAATTGTGTTAAGAAAGCGCTTGCCGTGTTGCTCGTTCCGTTGCTACTGGCCGCCTGCGCGTCCGTCAGGCCGGACGAGGGCTACTCTCCGGTGCCGGCAGTCAATGTGGTCGTCGGTGCCAACTACGCCGCGGCCGATGCCTTGCTGGCGCAATTGAAAAACAAGCTGGCCGACGACAAGCCGTTGATCATGGCGACCATCGTCAACATCGATGCGCTTGAGCAGACCTCGACGCTCGGGCGACTGGTGTCGGAGCAGGTCTCGACCCGGCTCGCGCAAGGCGGGCTGAAAATGCTGGAGCTGAAGTTGCGCAACACCGTGTATCTGAAGCGCAGCCAGGGCGAATTGATGCTGACGCGCGAGATCGGCGAGGTGGCGCACACCCACGACGCACAGGCCGTGGTCGTCGGTTCCTACGCCGATACGCCCGACGCCGTGTTCGTCAACGTCAAGGTGATCCAGCCAACCAGCAACTTCGTGTTAGCGGGCCATGACTTCGTGCTGCAAAAAGACGCCACAGTGCGCGCGATGATGCAGTCGGCCGGGCAGCTTCGCTGAGCTTCCTCCAGACGTCGGGTCCCGGTGGGTCACGCAGGGACTCTTAAACACGCCTAACGCACCACCAGCACGGGGATGTCGCAGTGGATCAGCACCCGCTGCGTCTCGCTGCCCAGCAGCCGCGCGGCCACGCCGTGACGGCCGTGCGACGCCATCACGATCACGTCGCAGCCGCGTTCGCGCGCCGTGCCGATGATGCCTTCCCACGGCGGGCCCGGCGGCGCGAGTACCGTCTCGCACGGCACGCCCGCCTCGGTGGCGCGCCGCACGACGTAGTCGAGCGCTTCGCGGCCCAGGCGGTCCGCCTCGGCGCGCCACGCGTCGTAGAACGGGCCGCCGATGTCGCCCGTCGCGAGCAGCGGCGATTCGCCCGCCACGTGCACGCCGACGATCGTTCCGCCGCCCAGTTGCGCCAGGCCGAGCGCGGACCCGAGGGCGGCGACGGCCCGTTCGGTACCGTCGACGGGGACGAGGATGCGCTTGTACACGTCACTTCCTTTCCGCGCGCGGGCGCATCACCATCACGGGCACGTGCGCTTCGGCCAGCACTTTCTGCGTCACGCTGCCGGCCAGCAGCCGCGACAGCCCGCGCCGGCCGTGCGAGCCCATGAAGATCAGGTCGCAGACATGGCTGTCGGCCGTCGCGAGGATGGCGTCGGCCGGCGAGTAATCGAGCACGGCCAGCGAGGTGCAGCGTACGCCGGCCGCCTCCGCGGCGGTGGCCACGTTGCGCGCGTGCTCCTTGGCGGCGGCCAGCAGGACGGCGTCGTCGAGGCCGGGGTCGATGGCCATCGCGGCTTCGGCCGAGGCGATGGGCGGTTGCGGCTGGCCGACGGCGAGCACGACGACTTCGCTGCCGTGGGCGCGCGCGAACGCGATGGCGGCCTGCTCGGCGGCGGCGGAGACGTCGGAGCCGTCCGTGGGGACGAGGATACGGTCATACATGATGATTCCCTCCTGAGAGTCCGGTGTGGACGGCCTCAGGATGGCGAATCTATCAAGCAGTTTCTTTGATATATATCAAATGGTCCGGAAACTGCCTTCCGCCACGATCCGTCCGCCGCCACCGACGGCGAAGCTGCCGGCCGCGAGGTCGGCGCCGAGCACCAGTTCGCTGCCGAGTGCGGCGGGCGCCCGGAACCGGCCTTCCAGCGCGAGGATGCGGCGGCCGCACGCCTGTTCCAGCTCGGCGCAGGCGCGCGCCAGCGTGTGCATGCCGTGGATGATCGGGCGCTTCATGCCCATCAGGCGGGCCGACCATGTCCACAGGTGGATCGGGTTCCAGTCGCCGGAGATGCGGGCATAGGCGCGGCCGGTGTTGCGCGGCAGGCGCCAGCCCGTCAGCACGGGCAGGTCGCGCGCGTCCTGGCGGCGCTTTCTGCCGGACTGGCCGCGCACGACGAGGTAGGTGCTGCGGCACGTAAAGATGTCGGTGCCCTGCTGGCGCGCGACGGTGTCCAGTTCCGCGTACACGGCGCCATTCTCGGCCGGCGGCCGGATGTTCACGGTGGTCGACAGCACGAGCGGCACGTCGCGCAGGGGCTCGGCCAGCGCATGCAGCGCGTTTTCCGTGTGCACGGTGCCGGGCAGGCGGAACGGGAACGCGTCGTCCAGCATCGTCGCGACGTGGGCGCGCTGGGCCAGCAGGTAGTAATAGGTGACGGGAATGCCTTCGTCGCGGAAGCCGAGGGTCTGGCGGTAGCGCCGCAGCTGGTTCGAATCGATACTGTCGAGCACGTACACGGTGCGCGGGGTGCGGACGCCATTCAGGCGGCGCGGGTGTTTGAACAGGGCGCGCAGCAGCGTGACGGCGCCCAGTGAGGGAAGCGGTGACGGAGAGTCGGATGTCATCGTGGACTTCGGAAAACCAAAATCCCATTGTGCCTCAAATTGCGTGTTCCTTTGCAAGACTTGTGAAATCCGCTCATCCGCGTTACCCTATTCATTTGGTATAAAGAACCGTTGTTTTAGATGAGGATGGAATGAAGAAGCAAGCGTTGTTGGTGTTGGCACTGTCCGCGGCGGGTCTCGCGACGGCCCAGGAGACCGTGAAAATCGGCCACGTGGCCTCGATGACGGGACCGGTGGCCCATTTCGGCAAGGACAGCGAAAACGGCGTGCGCATGGCGATCGACGCGCTGAACGCGCGCGGCGCCACGATCGGCGGCAAGAAGGTGAAATGGGTGCTCGTGCCGGAAGACGATGCGGGCGATCCGAAGGCGGCCACCACCGCCGCGCAAAAGCTGGCGGATGCGAAAGTGAACGCCGTGATCGGCCACGAGACGTCGGGCACGACGATCCCCGCCGCGAAGATCTACAACGACGCGGGCATCCCGCAGGTCTCGCCGTCGGCCACGAATCCGAAGTACACGCAGCTGGGCTACAACACGGCGTTCCGCGTCGTCGCGAACGACATCCAGCTGGGCCGCGCGCTGGGCCGCTACGCCGTCAAGACGATGGGCGCGAAGCGTATCGCCGTCATCGACGACCGCACCGCGTACGGCCAGGGCCTCGTCACGGAATTCACGAACAGCCTGCGCCAGCAGGGCGTGAACCCGGTCGCGCGCGAATTCACGAACGACAAGGCGACGGACTTCGCCGCGATCCTGACGCGCATCCGCGCCAGCAACCCGGACCTCGTGTTCTTCGGCGGCATGAACGCCGTGGCGGGCCCGATGCTGCGCCAGATGAAGCAGCTGGGCATCAACGCGAAGATGATGGGCGGCGACGGGATCTGCTCGGACGCCATGCAGCCGCTGTCGGGCAATACGATGACGGATGGCCAGGTCGTGTGCGCGGAAGCGGGCGGCGTGGAAGAGAAGGGCAAGGCCGGCATGGACAAGTTCCGCGCCGACTATAAAAAGCGCTTCGGCATCGACGTGCAGATCATCGCGCCGTATTCGTACGACGCCGTGCTGGCCATCGCGTCCGCCATGGACAAGGCCGGCTCCAGCGCGCCGGCGAAATACCTGCCGGAACTGGCCAAGGTCCGCTACCCCGGCGTCACCGGCACCATCGCGTTCGACGCCCACGGCGACATCCGCGACGGCGTGCTGACCCTGTACACCTTCAAGGGCGGCCACCGCACGCCGATCGGCGTCACGAAGTAACGTCTGCCTTCTCGGGCGCCCGCATCAACTCGTCCACGAGGCGGCGGGTCGCCTGCAGCACCTGCTCCGACACGGCCGGGTTGCCCTTCGCAGCGCCGCGCGCGACGGCGAGACTGCCGATCATCGTGGACACGACGACCATCGCGCGGGCGAGGGCGTCGCTGCCCGGTTCGTTCTGCGCGATCTGGCGCTCGAATGCCCGCACCATCACCATGTAGCCCTCGGCGAAGCGGGCGCTGATCGCCTTGTCCTGGCGCCCGATCTCGCTGGCCGACGCCGCCATCGCGCAGCGGTTGCCGAAGTCGTCGCGCGATTCCAGCGACAGGTAGCGGTCGAGGAAGCGCGCCAGGTCGGGCATGCCGTCCACCGTACTCGAATACATGCGCGAATTGGCCTGGTCGAGGCCATACGACAGGGCTTCCAGCGCCAGCTCTTCCTTCGAACGGAAATGGGCATAGAGGGCCCCGTGGGTGAGACCGGCTTCCTTGCTGATCTCGGCGACGCCCACGCCGTCGATGCCGCGTTCGCGGATCAGTTTGCTCGCCGCGCGGATCAATGCGGCGCGGTTGTCTGCCGCCTTTTCTTTGCTGATTCTCATGCTGTGCTTGTGATGCCAAAAGCGCGCCGGCTTGGCGGGACAGCGCAGTTCCGTATGATGAAATTATGATTGTGGTTGTGAGTATAGCGCTTCGCGTACAGCGCTGCGCGTAGCGAAATTGTTGACATTGGCACGGGCACGGGAGAATGCACCAACTTGGTGAGGAGGATGCGATGTTACATTACGTTCGCCACGTTCAGCCGGGCGGGCCGGTCGCGCGAATGCTGCTATCCTGCGGTCGTATGTCCAACCACCGACCATGGAGACCCACGGCGATGCCCGCCGCATCACGTCCCGAACCTTTGCGTCCCGATGCCCCGTTCTACGTCGTCCTGAATGCCGGCTCCGGCCGGGCCGAGACCGACCTGCGCTGCTCGACCATCCGCGACGTGCTGGGCGCGGCGGGACGGGCCTGCGAACTGGAGGTCGTGCACGACGCGGACCGCCTCGAGGACGCGGCGCGCGTCATGGCCGGGCGGGCGGCGCGCGATGGCGCCATCCTGGTCGCGGCCGGCGGCGACGGCACGCTCAACACGGTCGCGCATGCGGCCGTCGCGCACGGCTGCGTGTTCGGCGTGCTGCCTCAGGGCACCTTCAATTACTTCGGCCGGACGCACGGCATTCCGGAAGACCTGGCCGACGCCGTGCGCGCACTGCTGCACGCGCGCGTGCGCCCGGTCCAGATCGGGCTCCTGAACGACCGCATCTTCCTCGTGAACGCGAGCGTCGGCCTGTATCCGCACCTGCTGGAAGAGCGCGAGCACGACAAGCGCCAGTACGGCCGCTCGCGCGTCGTGGCCCTGCTGTCCGCCGTCAAGACGGCGCTGCGCGGCTACCGGAGCCTGCGCATCACGCTCGAACTCGACGGCCAGACCCGCCATTTGCGCACGCCTACGCTGTTCGTCGGCAACAACCGCCTGCAAATGGAACAGGTGGGCATGCACGCGCTCGACCGTGCGCTGGACGAAGGCCGGCTGGTGGCGATCGCGCCGCGTCCTGTCGGCCGGTGGCGGATGCTGGGGCTGCTCGTGCGGGGCGCGCTCGGGCGGCTGGGCGAGGCGGAAGACGTCGAGGCGTTCGCGTTCCGCCGGATGACGGTGCGCGCACCGCTGCTGTCGGCGCGGCGCAAGCTCAAGACGGCCACGGATGGGGAAGTGTGCCGGATGCGGTTGCCGCTGCGGTTCGAGGCGCTGGAGGGGAGGCTGCTGCTGCTCGTGCCGCCGGAGGAGGGGGTCGAGGAGACGGCGGCGGGCGCCGCCGCGGTCGCGCGCTAGCCTTCGGTGGCGGCGACCAGCCAGGCCTCGAGCGCGTCCAGCGGCATCGGCCGCGCCATCAGGTAGCCCTGCACCTCGTCGCAATCGGCGGCGCGCAGGAAATCGAGCACCTCGGCCGTTTCCACGCCTTCCGCCACGACCGACAGTTTCAATGCGTGGGCCATGTCGACGAACGCCTTGACGAAGTCGAACGCGCTGATGCGGCCGTCCTCCTGCAGCACGAACGAGCGGTCCAGCTTGAGGACGTCGATGTGGAAGCGGCGCAGGTAGGCGAGGCCGGAATAGCCGGTGCCGAAGTCGTCGACGGCCAGCTTGACGCCCAGCGCGCGCAGTTCGTCGAGCATGGCGGCCGTGCGCGGAATGTCCTCGATCAGGGCGCTCTCCGTCAGTTCCAGTTCGAGGCAGTCGGGATCGAGGCCCGTGTCCGCCAGCACGGCGCGCACCTCGTCGACGAACCCCGCCTGCGCGAGCTGGCGCGCGGAGACGTTCACGGACACGCGGATGGTGCGGCCGTGGCGGTCGATCAGGCGGCGCGTCTGGCGGCACGCCTCGTTCAGGACCCAGCGGCCGATCGGCAGGATCATGCCCGTCTCCTCGGCGATGGCGATGAATTCGCCCGGCGAGACGCGCCCCAGGTCGGCGCTGTTCCAGCGGATCAGCGCCTCGATCCCGACGACGTTCATCGTGCGCAGGTCGATGCGCGGCTGGTAGTGCAGCTCGAATTCGTCGCGCGCGAGCGCGGGCCGCAGCGCCATCTCGAGCGCCATGCGCGCCTGGGCCGCGAGCGTCATCTCCGGCTCGAAGAAGCGGTAGCGGTTGCGGCCCGCGCGCTTGGCGCCGTACATTGCCGTGTCGGCCGTCTGGAACAGCAGTTCCCGCGTGCCGGCATCGTGCGGGAACATGCTGATGCCGATCGAACCGCCGGCCGTGACTTCCTGGCCGCCCACGCGCACCGGCATCGCCAGCGCGTCGAGCAGCTTGGCCGCGATCGCTTCGGCATCCTGGGCGCCCGTGCACTCGGCCGCCACGACGAATTCGTCGCCGCCGAGGCGGGCGATCACGTCGCCCGGCCGCATCACCTTGCGCAGCCGCGCCGCGACTTCGCACAGCAGGGCGTCGCCCAGGTCGTGGCCGAACGAATCGTTGACTTCCTTGAAGCGGTCGAGGTCGAGGAACATGACGGCAACCGTGCGGCCGTGCGGGCAAGAGTCGAGCATGCGCTGGACGCGCTCCTGCAGCAGGGCGCGGTTGGGTAGGCCCGTGAGCGTGTCGTGCGTGGCCAGCTCGCGCAGGCGGCTTTCGGCCTGCTTGCGGTCCGTGATGTCGCTCATCAGGCCCGTCACGGATGCCACGTTGCCGCACGGGTCGCGGCGGACGCTCCCGTTGAACAGCACGTGCACGGATCCGCCCTGTGCGTGGCGCAGCACCGCCTCCACGCCCTGCACGGGCGTATCGACGTCGTGCGCCGCGAGGCTGTGCCACGGGAAGGCGACAAACAGGTCGTCGAGCGAGCGCCCGAGCAGCGCGGCGCGCGTGTGGCCGGACAGGGTGCACAGGGCCGGGTTGACGTCGAGGACGCGGCCGTCCGCGCTCGCGAGCACGTAGCCGGCCGGCGTCATCTCGATGACTTCGCGGAAGCGCTGTTCACTGTCGCGCAGCTGGCGTTCCGCCTCCTCGCGCTCGGTGAGGTCGCGGATGATGGCCTGGAAGTATTCCTGGCCGCCGTCCTCGAAGCGCGAGACGTGCACCTCGGCCGGAAAGCTCGTGCCGTCCTTGCGCCGCTTGGTCATGCGCAGCAGGTGCGTCTGGCCGGCGCGCAGGCTGTCGAGCATGCCGGACGTGTAGGCGTGGTGGCCGTCGATGTCGCTCACGGACAGGGCGGTAAATTCGTCTTCCGTATAGCCGAAGCGGGCGCACGCGCGGCCGTTGGCGGCGATGATGCGCAGGTCGCTGTCGGCGATCACGATGCTGTCGCCCGCCTGCTGGAACAGGTTGCGGAACCGCTGCTCGCTCTTGCGCACGGCGTCCGCCGCGCGGCGCTTGGCCGTGATGTCGTGGAAGTACACGGACAGGCCGTCGGACGTGGGATAGATGCGGGCCTCGACCCAGGCCGCGGACGGCGCCCAGTACACCTCGTAGAAGCATGGCTCGCCGGTGCTCATCGCGCGCCGGTAGTAGTCGAGGTTTTCCGTGCCTTCGAGCGCCGGCGCGATCTCGAGCAGGTGGCGCCCGATGTTGGGGCCGACGTCCACGCCGATGAAGGCGCCGGCCTTGCGGTTGGCGTAGATGATGCGCCAGTCGCGGTCGATCGCGAAGAAGGCGTCGCCGATACTCTCCAGCATGGCGTTCATGCGCTCGCGCGAACGCTTGAGCTCCTCGCGCGCCGCGCGGTGCGTCGTCACGTCGCGCGCGGTCGCGTACACGAGGCGGGCCCGCGCGGACCAGCGGGCCGACATCGACAAATAGATGATGGCCCCATCCTTGCGGCGCCAGCGCAGCTCGCGCTCGCGGCACGGGAGGCCGGCCACGACTTCGGCCGCGAGCGTGTGAAGCGTCGCGCGCTCGTCCGGATGCAGGAGGTCGTGCACGGGACGTCCGGCCAGTTCGGCGGGCGCATAGCCGAGGATGTCGCCGGCCGCCGCGTTGGCGCGCACGATGCGCCCGGCGGGATCGAGGACCACCATCAGTTCGAAGGCGAGGTCGATATGTGCGATGTAGTCGGCGGCGGAGGCGGGCAGGGCCGGCGCGTTCATGATGTGATTCCAGTCAGACCCGGGGGACGATGCAGAAGATGCCGGCGTTCGCACGGACAGCCGATTGTATCATTCCATATGGCAACTCTTTCCCTGAATGACGCGTAAACACAACAGCGGGGGAGGCCCGCCGCGTGGGCGGGCCGGTGAAGGGGTTTGATCGGTTACAGCGATTCGTCCGTATCGAGGTCGTCCGGCGTCAGCCGGTTCCGGCCGGACCGGCTGCCCTGGCCGCCGCTCTGCATGTTGCCGCCGCCGCGGCCGCTTTGAATCGAGTCGTCGCCCGGCGAGTCGTCGCCCGGACCGCTGCCGAGGTCGGACTGGGACTGGTTCCCCCGGTTGAGGTTGCCGCTTTGCTGGTTGCCCCGGTCGCCCCGCTGGGCGTTGTCGCCCGGCCCGCTGGCCAGGTCGGAGTTCTGCTGGTTGCCCTGGCTGCCCTGGCTGCCCTGGCTGCGGCGCGAGCGGCCCTGTGCCGGCGTGCCGCCGGGCTGGCCGCCGGCCGACTGCAGGTTGCCCGCATCCCCCAGGTCGGGCGTGCCGACGCCGCCGTCGCGGCCGCCGTCGTTCAGGTTGCCGGTCGTGCCCGTCTTGCCGGCACTGCTCGTGCCTGCACCGCTCAGCTCATCGTAATTCCGGCCTTTCATGCCCTTGCCTTTGTACTCCTGATTGCTCGGCATAATCGTCTCCTTGATCGCTACGTGAGATGCCATGGTAGGCCGCCTGTCGGGGCCGACAATCGGACCAGGCGTCAGGCGGTTGTAGGAGCTGTCGGACACATCTCATCGGTACGCGCGATGCGTCGCGGATTGGGAACGCTTGCATGTCAAACATTGACAAAATGTCCAATCCATGGCGGAATCCATGGTCGGCCCGCGTGGCGGCCAGCATTTAAGAAAAAAACAATGAGCAGAAGCAGTGCAGGTAAGGTAAGGGGAACGGGGCGGACTACGCTGGAAGAGGTGGCGGCGCACGCGGGGGTATCGACGATGACGGCATCGCGCGCGCTCAGCCAGCCCCAACTCGTGTCCGAGGCGACCCGGACCAAGGTGGAGCAGGCCGTCGTGGAACTGGGCTATGTGCCCAACCGCGCCGCGCGGGCGCTCGCGTCGGCGCAATCGCGCGTGATCGTGGCGCTCGTGCCATCGCTGTCGAACGTCGTGTTCACGGCCGTCCTGGACGGCATCCACGACGCCATCGAACACGGACAGTACCAGCTTCTGATCGGCAACACGCGCTATTCGGATGCCGAGGAAGAAAAGCTGCTGCTCACGTACCTGCAGTCGAACCCGGACGGCATCCTGCTGTCCGGCCTCACGCACAGCCCGCAGGTGGAACGCATGCTGGCGGCATCGCGCATGCCGGTCGTGTCGATGATGGATCTGGCCGAGGATCCGGGTGAGCTGTCTGTCGGGTTTTCGCAGCACGATGCCGGCAATGCGATCACGCGCCACCTGATCGAGCGCGGCTACAAGCGCATCGCCTTCGTGGGCGCACAGCTCGACGAACGCACCCTGCGCCGCGCGGACGGTTATCGCCAGGCCATGCAGGCGGCGGGCCTGGCCGATCCGAGGCTGGAAATCATGGTGCCGGATCCGTCCACCATCGCCCTCGGCGCCGAGCTGATGCGGCAGGTGCTGGACACGGCACCGGATTGCGACGCCGTGTTCTTCTGTAACGACGACCTCGCGCATGGCGCCATCTATTATTGCCAGCGCCACGGCATCCGCGTGCCGCAGGACGTCGCTATCGCCGGCTTCAACGACCTGCCGGCGTCCGCGTGGATGGTGCCGTCGCTGACGACCATCGATACGCCGCGTTATCGCATCGGGTACGAGGCGGCGTCGCTGCTGCTGGACGTCATCGGCGGGAAGGAGCCGCGGGAGCGGCGGATCGACCTGGGCTTTACCTTGCGCGAGCGGGAAAGCACCTAATCTTCCTGAATCCCACCGAATCAGACGTCGACGACTCTGTTGCTCGAAAGTGGCAACAAGTGTTGCCAGAGGGGAGCAGGTTGATTTGGGATGCGTACGATCAGCGCACTTCGCCTTCCTGTTCCCGATTTGACTCGAACACAGAAAAAATCATCCGGATGAGCTTTACATTTTCCGTGGAAACGATACACTGTGTGTATTGCTTGTTAGCGCTACCAGATCGGGGCGCTATCAGGCAGTGCGGGTGCGCGGGGGGCTGCGCACTCTTCAAATATCTCCTCTTAAGGACTGGACGCTTGACGCTTCCGGTCCTATTTTTTTGGTCGAGCAGGGTGCGGATCCGGGTTTCGATCACCCGGTGACCGAATCGTCGCTGAATCCAATCATTCCCGATACAGATCGTTACATTTCGACGTTATTTGTTACGCGTCGACGCTGGCCTCCCACCCAGCCGCTGGTTAATCTGTTTGAGTCACATCAAAAGATTTCCACAAATGCATTCGAACCTGTCCTTCCTCGCCATGCCCGCCGCCCCGACGCCAAAAGTGCTGAAGGCCTTCCGCAAGGACGCAGGATGGAACGAGACGGGCGATGCCGCCCTGGACGGCGCGTTCGCACCCGGCAGCCGGGTGCAGTGGGCCGCGGTCCTGTCCGGCAAGAAGACGATCGGCATCGTGCGGCTGGAGCTGGCGCCGCCGCAGTTCTGTTACCTGTCCGAGCTGGTGATCCAGAGCGAGTACCGCGGCCGCGGCGTGGGGGAGTGGTTCATGGAAGAGATCGAACGGTTCTGCCTCGCACAGGGCATCGATCGCGTCATCCTGCAGGCGAACGACGATTCCCGCGGCTTCTACGACAAGCTGCGTTACCAGGCCGATCCGGTGGCGCCAGGCTTCCTCAAGAAAGACATCAATCCGCTGCAGCGCAAGCCGGCATTCCCGTTCGCGCGCGGCAACCCGGGCGTGCGCCCGGGCTGACGCCGGCGCTCAGGGTACCGTCACCTCGACGCGGTAGGTGCGGCCCGCTTCGATGCCGGCGATGTGCGCTTGCGCCAGCATCTTGCCGTCGCATGCGACCGTCGTCCGCTCGACGGCGCCGCGCGTCACGCTGACGTCGAACGTGGCACCGCGGAACTCGCGGCGCACGCGCATGGACGGCCAGTGCGACGGCAGTTGCGGGTTCACGACGAGGCCCGCCGCATCGCCTTTCAAACCGCACAGGCCCTCGACGATCGAGCGGTAGACCCACGAGACGGTGCCCGTGTTGAACAGCTGGCTCGAACGGCCGGCCGTGCGCGGGTATTCCTTCCACGCGCCGCGGTAGTAATTCGGAATGAAGACGGGCAGCTGGCCGCGCCGCAGGTAGTCGTCCGCGCCGGGCCCGGGGATCATCTTGCGCAGCGCGTCCCACGCGCGGTCCGGCTGCGCGATCGTGTACAGGCTGTAGATGTAGAACACGGACGCGTGGTTGTACACGGCGCCGTTTTCCGCCGACCCCGGATGCTTCTGCGTGACGCGGCCCACGTCCTCGCGCATCGCCGAATACGGCGGGGCGAACATCTGCACGCCGTACGGGGTGTCGAGCTGGCCGTCGATCTCGGCCAGCATCGTGGCGCGCTGCTTGTCGTCCGGCGCGCCGCTGAGGAACGCCCAGCTCTGCGGATTCAGATAGATGCGGCCTTCCTTGTCGGCGCTCACGCCAAAGACGACGTCGTCGTCCGTGATGCCGCGGGCGTACCAGGCGCCGTCCCACAGGTGGAGGTTGGCGGCGGTGTTCATGTCGAGGGCGCCGGCGCGGAAGTGGTCCGTGCGCCAGTCGTCGCCGCGCGCCGCGCACACGTCGGCCCACAGGTTCAGCGCGTATGCGGCCGCCACCGTCAGCCAGCCCGAGACGCCGCGGCCCTTGTACCCGACCATGTTCATCGGATCGCACCAGTCGCCCTGTTCGATGTAGGAGAGGCCGCGGTGGTCGCGCTTGTGCAGCAGCCAGTCCATCGCCATCGAGATGCGTTCGTAGGCCGTGTAGGCTGCGCCGTCATGGCCCGTCACGGGTTCGTCGAGGATGGCGTAGTCGCCCGTCTCGTCGAGGTAGGCCTGCAGGCAGACGGGCAGCCACACGCAATGGTCCGTGTGCGGCACCTGGTTGATGTACTTGAGCTCCGCGCCTTCGAACAGCAGGATCCCGTCCGGCATGGCACCGTTCGCCCCCTGCTGCGACAGCGCGTGCAGGAACGCGGCGCGCGCGACGGCCGGCTTGATGAACGCCATCCCCATGTTGTCCTGCAGGTAGTTGCGGGTCTGCGGATCCGTGGACAGGCGGTTGACGTCGCCGTGGTAGAACACCTGGCGCGCAAGCCAGCGGTTGACGAAGTTGTCGAACTCCGCATCGGGCGTCTCGACCTGGACGCAGCCCGCGCCCTGGTCGGCATACGCCGCATAGTCGCGCGCGGCGGCGGCAAATTGTCCGGCGCCCAGGTAGCGCTGCTTCATCGCCGCGATCCCGGCATCGTCGCGTGCGGGACCGAACAGGAAGCGGCGGGTGAGCGGCGCATCGGCATCCAGCGAGAAGCGGTACTGCACGGCCGCGACGGGCGTCTCGTAACGGGCGTCGCCGCCAGCCAGGCGTTCGCCGCGCAGCGCGTCCGGCGCATGCAGGCCGCCTTCGCCTTCGAACTGGCCCTGGTTCGCTTCCCACGCGTCCGGGGCGGTCTCGCACAGGAAATACGTCTTGTCCTTGAAGTCCTTGTTCTTGAAGTAGTCCTGCAGCTTCTGGTACGGCGTCACGCTGGACGCGACGATGCCGCCCAGGTCCGCGCGGTACTCGGCCGACTGGTTCATCCACGACATGTAGCCGATCGTGAAGTAGGGATAGACGCTGACCTTGCGGGGCCGGCCGCTGACGTTCGTCACGGTGAGGGTCCACAGCTCGGCCACGTCGTCGACCGGGAGCGCGAGGCGCAGGTCGACGCGGATGCCCAGCTTTTCCACGGTCCATGCGATATCGTCGCGGCCGACGGAGAAGGCGAAACGGTCAGGCGCGGCGCGCACGGGTTCGTGCGGGGCCGAGAAGATCTCGCCCGTCTCCTCGTCCTTCACGTAGAAGAAGCGGCCGGGGTGGTGCGCGTAATAGGCCTGCTCCGGCTGCATGAACGTCTTCGCCTCGAGGTTCGGCGCGTACGAATACTTGGCCGGTTCCGGCTGCATGAACTGGGCGGTGGCATAGCCGCGGCACGTCACCTGGATCATCATCCGGCGGTTCCACAGGAAGCCGCCGGCGTTCGGCATGGCGGTCGGGCTCGCGAGTTCGTAGCGGGCGCCGTTCTCGGTCGGTTGCAGCATGGTCTTTCCTTGTCGTTGTTATTCAGTGGCCGGTTTGCGCGCGGCCAGGTCGGCCTGGATCTGCGCCAACTGCCTGGCATTCAGGTTATAGAAACACATCACGGCGACGGCGGCGACGGCGAACGCCGCGGGGATGAAGGACATGAGCCACACGATCCCTTCGCGCGACCCCGTGGCCTGCACGGCGTTCGGCACGTAGCCCAGCGCCGTGAACACGGACCCGATCACGGCGACGGCGACCGCGGTGCCCAGCTTCTGCGAGAACGTGGCGGCGGCGAACGTCATGGCGGTGGCGCGCCGGCCCGTGCGCCACTCGTTGTAGTCGGCCGTGTCGGCGTACATCGAGAACGCGAGCGGCGACTTCGGCCCCAGCACGAGACCCATCCCGCCCTGCAGCACGAACATCAGCCACACCTGGTCGGGCGGCACGACGTAGAACGCGGCGGACAGCACGGCGGTCGCGCTCATCAGCACGATCATGAGGGTCTTCTTGTCGATGAAGCGGGTGAGCAGCGGCGTCAGTGCGGCACCGATCGCGGCCGTCACCATATAGGTCGGCACGAACGTGCGCATCAGGTCCGGGCGCTCGACGACGTATTTGAAGTAATAGGCGGCGCTGGCGGTGCGCAGGGTGATCGTCACCATGATGATCAGCGCGAGGAAGAACAGCACCATCCACGGCCGGTTGCCGGCCAGGTCGCGCACGTCGCGCCACACGGCGTTCTTCTGGCCCGGCGGCGGCGCGATGCGCTCGCGGGTATTGAAGAAGGTGAGCACGAACAGCAGCGACGCGGCGACGCCCCACAGCAGCATCGTGAGCTGCCAGCCGCGCTGGTCGTTGCCGGCGCCGAGCCAGCGCACGAGGTCGGGCGTCGCGGCCGTCACGAGCGTGCTGCCGGCGAATGCGAAGATGAAGCGCAGGCCGTTGATGGTCGAGCGCTGCTGCGGATCGGCCGACATCACGCCGGACAGCGCGTTGTACGGGATGTTCACGCACGTGTAGCACACCATCATCAGGAGGTAGGTGCCGTAGGCCCACGCGAGCTTCGCGTCGCCTTCGAGGCCGGGCGTCGTGTACGTGAGGACGGCGGCGCCGGCCAGCGGCACGCACATCCACACGAGCCACGGGCGGAACTTGCCGAACCGGGTGTCCGTGCGGTCGGCGGCGGCGCCGATCATCGGGTCGGTGAACGCGTTGATGATCTTAATCGTCGACATCATCGTCGCAGCCGCGGCGGCCGAGATCCCGAACGTGTCCGTGTAGAAGATCAGCAGGAAGGTGGCGACGTTGGTCCAATAAAAATTGAAACCCATGTCGGCCACGCCGTAGGCCAGCTTTTCGCGCCAGGGCAGCGGCGCCTGGGCAGCGCCGGTGCCGACGGCGTCGCGGGGCAGGGCGGCCGTCATCGGACTGCTCCGGTGGGATGAGGGGATGCGGCCATCTGTGTCTCCGGTCATTGTATTGATAGCGCTAACACCGACGAGTATGCCGCGCGCCGGGAGTCATGTCAATCGCCCGGGTACTTCACGCCGGTCTGCGCGCGGATCTCGTCCAGCACGCCCATCAGGTGCAAGGTCTGCTCGTGCGTGATGGCCGGGCTTTCGACCAGGCCCTCGGTCCAGCAGCGCTGCGCCTCGATCGCCTCGTGCACGTAGCCGTTGCCGAGATACGGCGTCGGGATGACGCGGGCCGGTTCGTCGGCCAGCATCAGGCTGATGGTCGGCGGGCGGTGGAACGGCGCATCCAGGCGCAGGTGCCCGTTACGGCCGGACAGGGTCAGGAGTCCCGGCGTGCGTGCCTTCAGCGAGCAGGCGCACGTGGACAGCGCGCCGCCGGCATGGCGCAGCGTGAACACGGTCTGCAGGTCGACGCCCGTCGGTCCCAGTTCCGCCTGGGCACGCACCGTCTCGACTGCGCCGAGCAGGTAGGAGGTGATCGACAGCGGATAGATGCCGACGTCGAGCAGGGCGCCGCCGCCGAGGGCCGGGTTGAACAGGCGCGCTTCCGGACCGCCCGTCGCGGCGAAGCCGAAATCGGCGCTCGCCTGCGACACCTCGCCCAGTACGCCGGAGGCGAGAATGCGTTTGACTTCGTCCAGCGCGGGCATGAAGCGCGTCCACATGGCTTCCATCAGGAACACGCGGCGGCTGCGCGCGAGGGCGACGACCTGCTCGGCCTGGGCGCGGTTCAGCGCGAACGGTTTTTCGCACAGGACGCCCTTGCCGCCGGCGAGCATCGACAGCGCGTTCCCGGCGTGCATGGCGTGCGGCGTGCCGATGTAGACGAGGTCGACGTCGGCGCAGGCGGCGAGGCTGTCGTAGCCTTTCAGGCGCAGGGGAATATTGAATTCGTCGGCGAATTCCGCGGCCGTCGCGGGTTCGCGCGAGGCGACGGCGGCGATCGTGGCGCCGGGCGTGTCACGCAGGGCCGTCGCGAAATCGCGGGCGATCCTGCCGGTGCCGAGGATTCCCCAGCGTACGGTGTTCGTCATGTGTGCTCCATCGAAGAGAGGCGGCAAGGCCGGGGTCGGCCATTCTGGAGGATGGCCGAAAAGCAGGCTACCTGTCTGTCCTGACAGGTCTTTGATAACATTTTATTATCGATGATTGCGCTATACTCAATTGTGGTCCCTCATCGACTGGAAAGGAAAGCCATGGCTGCACAGTCCCCGCACGCGGATGCGAGCGCATGGTGCCGGCCCCTGTTCGAAGGGACGCAGTTGTCGATGCTGGTCTGCGACCCCGTGTCGCAGGAAATCCTCGACGCCAACGACGCGACGCTGGCGCTGCTCGGCCATACCCGTGACACGTTGCTGGGCATCCACCTGCCCGAGCTGTATGCGCACGACGCCGACGACGGCACGGGTCTGCAGCCGGAAACCTGCCGCCTCCATTCGCACGTGCGCCACATCGCCGGCGCGCGCGGCGAGATCCACCACGCCATCCTGCAGCGCTGCGCCATCGAATACGGCGGGCGCGATGCGGTGCTCGTCGTCCTGCAGGACGTGACGCGCCACGTCGAAGCCGAGGTCCAGCTGCGCGACACCCAGAACGAGCTGCTGCGCGCGCAGTCGCTGGCGCTGATCGGCAACTGGATCTGGGACGCGGCCAGCGATTCGCACGTCACGTCGTCGCCGGAAGGCTACCGCATCATGGGCTTCCGCCCGGACGAGACACCCGTGTCGACGGCCGAGATCTATGCGCGCATCCATCCGGACGACCGCCCGATGGCCGAGCGCGCGCGCGAACGGGCGCTGCTCGACCCCGATTACAAGTACGACATCGAGTTCCGCCTGCTCCGGCCGGACGGCGAGGTGCGCTGGCTGCATTCCGTGGCCGAAGTCCGGCGCGACGCAGCGGGTCACGTGGTCAAGATGCTGGGCCTCGTGCAGGACGTCACGGAGCGCCGCCGCGCGGAGGAAAACGTGCGGCGCCTCGCGTACTACGACACGGTGACGGGTCTGCCGAACATGAACCGGTTCGAGAACGAGGTCGACGACCGGCTGCTCCAGCTGCGCCGCAGCGCGGGCCGGGGGCGCGGCCCGGCGCGGCTGGCCTGCCTGATCGTCGACCTCGTGCGCTTCCGCGACGTGAACTACGCGCTCACGCACCTGTACGGCGACGTGCTGCTCGCGCTCGTGGCGGACCGCCTCGCGGCCGTCGTCGGCCAGGCGGGCGTCGTGGCGCGCTGCGATGCGCGGTTTCCCATCGTGCTCGACGGCGCCGACGAGGAGGAGGCGCGGCGCTGGGCCCAGCACATCCACCGCGCGCTCGAGGCGCCGTTCGCCGTGGCCGGCATTTCGTACGAGATCGGCGCGCGCGTCGGCATCGCGCTCGCGCCGCTGCAGGGCCTCGACTACCACACGCTGCTGAGAAAAGCCGACATCGCGCTGTACCAGGCCGCGCACCTGGGGCGCAACGTGGCCGTCTACGCGGCCGAGGACGACCCGCACACGCCCGACCGCCTGTCGCTGATCGGCGACTTCCGCGCGGCCATCGAGGCGGGCCAGATCCAGCTGTTCTGCCAGCCGAAGGTCACGATGGATGGCCGCGAGATCGTCGGCGCGGAAGCCCTCGTGCGCTGGGTCCACCCGGAGAAAGGCTGCATCGGTCCGGAGACGTTCATGCCGCTGATCGAGTCCACGGACCTGATCCACGTGCTCACGCAGCACATGCTGGCCAGCGCCGTCGCCCAGAGCGAGGCGTGGCGCGCGCAGGGCGTGCGCCTGCCCATCGCCGTCAACCTGTCGGCGCGCGACATCGCCGCGCTGTCGCTGTCCGAACACCTGCGCGAGCTGCTGGAGCGGCATGGCGCGTGCGCGGGCCTGGTCGGGCTGGAGATGACGGAGAGCAGCCTGATGCAGAACCCGGCGGAGAGCATCGCCGAGCTGGAACGGCTGTCCGCGATGGGCTTCCGCCTGTACATCGACGACTTCGGCACGGGTTACTCGTCGCTCAGCTACCTGAGCCGGCTGCCCGTCGACGTCATCAAGATCGACCACGGTTTCACCATGCAGATGATCGAGGACGGGCGTGCCGCGTCCATCGTGAAATCGACCGTGCACCTGGCGCACGACCTCGGGATGAGCGTCGTCGCGGAAGGCGTCAGCAACGGGCGCATCTGGGACGCGCTGCACGCCCTCGGCTGCGACGAGGCCCAGGGGTATTTCGTCGCCGCGCCGATGCCGGCGGCGATGCTGCTCGACTGGGCCCGCGCGTCGCCTTACCGTTTGCAGGACGAACCCGTGTGCGTGTGAACCCGTTCAGGCGGCGCTGGCCGCGGCGTCCGGTTCCGGATCGGCCGAACGCGCGGGAGCGGCGATCAGCGGCAGGGTGGCGGGCTCGATGCCGACGCCCGTGTCGCTCACCTCGAACACGGCCATGCCGTCGTCCATGCGGCCGCGCACGGCGATTGCGCCGCCGGCCGGCGTGTACTTGATCGCGTTGTGCAGCAGGTTGTCGAAGACCTGTTCGAGCCGCGTGGCGTCGCCGTCCACCCACAGCGGCGGCACGTCGACGGAGACGGTCGGCTTGCGCGACAGGGCGCCGACGAAGTAGCCGGATACGCGCGGCCGCTGGCTGTCCCACGCCTGCGCGACCCAGGGCCCCGCATGGCCCGGCAAACGGGTGCCGTACGGGACGAGGGTGTTGAGGAGCGGAGAGCCGTCGTAGTCGATCATGAGGGTCCACGTCCACGGCGTGGCCGCGTTCATGGCGCCCGCCTCGCGATGGATCTCGGCGAAATCGCCGCGGCGCATGGTGTCGGAGTGGCCGAGCGCGCGCAGTGCCGCCTGGGCGGCCGCGATCTCGCGGTCCACGAGCAGCGCGGTGGCGCGCGCGTTGGACACCACGCTGCGGATGCGCGACTCGCGCTCCCAGTCGAGGAGCATGGACAAGCCCGCGCCGGCGATGACGGTAACCGGCACCAGGATGGCGACGGCCATGAGGATCAGATAATGACGGGCTTTCATCAGGACGCCATTGTACTTGCGTTAATACGGACGCCGGCAGCGCCCACGATGCGGTAGCATGTGCGGATCGTTGCCAATCGGGCAAGCGAGGGCGGGGCGCCGCCGGTGGCGCCGGCATGACGGGAAAGGAACGGCCATGGCGAAGGTACTGGTGCTGTATTACTCCACGTATGGACACATCGAACAGATGGCGAACGCGCTGGCGGAAGGCGCTCGCGCGGCGGGTGCGGCGGTGGACGTCAAGCGGGTGCCCGAGACGGTGCCGGAAGACGTCGCCCGCAACGGCCACTTCAAGCTGGACCAGCCGGCCCCGATCGCGACCGTGAACGAACTGCCGGACTACGACGCCATCGTGATCGGCGCGCCCACGCGCTACGGCCGCATGCCGTCGCAGATGGCCGCGTTCCTGGACCAGACGGGCGGGCTGTGGGCGAAGGGCGCATTGCACGGCAAGGTCGGCGCCGCGTTCACGTCGACGGCGACCCAGCACGGCGGCCAGGAAACGACGCTGTTCTCGATCATCACGAACCTGCTGCACTTCGGGATGGTCGTCGTGGGCCTGCCGTACAGCTTCGCGGGCCAGATGACGCTGGACGAGATCACCGGCTGCAGCCCGTACGGGGCCAGCACGATCGCGGGCGGCCAGGGCCAGCGCCAGCCGAGCCAGAACGAGCTGGATGGGGCGCGCCACCAGGGCGAGCTCGTGGCGAAGACGGCGATCAAGCTGTTCGGCTGACCCCTCGCGCGACGCATTTGTCCGCACACCGACGCAGCGCCGGCTGGCGTCGTTTCATCTTCCTGCGCCCGCTCCACCGGAGCGCCGCTCCTGACCTCCCCACGGGCGGCTGCCGTTTCGCTGCCGCCACATTCCCCCCTCATCTGTGGGATTTTCTCGCCGCGTTGATGAATCCCGCAATTGCCGCGTCCATACGTGTTGCCTGAGCATTATGGCTGATTGGCAACGGCAAGCGAGAGCAGCGGTTCCCGCCGGCGCATGGGCGTGTCGCACGCGTCCTCCGCCCGCCAACTCATCTTCGTCACGGTTGCCTGGAAGCGGCGCTGCCACGCAGGCCGCTCGTCCGGCACCCGTATCGGTACGTAACGACATAATAGAGAAGAGGGACAACTTATGTGGAGACAAACGACGACCATCAAGCCCCGGGCCGTTTCCCTGGCCTGCGCCGCGTTGCTCGCGGCCTGCGGCGGCGGCGGCGGGAGTGGGAGCGCTGACGGCGGCATGGTGCAGGCCGTCGATTTCACTTACCCCGGCGGTGGGGCCGTGGCCGTGCCGGGGAGCACGCCGACCAGGCTGCTGGCGACGGCGACCGGCGGCGGCCCCGTCACCTTCTCGTCGAACACGCCCGACACGTGCACCGTCAACGGCGACCAGTTGACGCTGCTGAAAGCGGGCGAATGCTCGGTGACCGCGTCCCAGGCCGGCGGCAACGGCTACGCGCCCGCCTCGCAGCGACAGCTCTTCGTGGTCATCAAGAACACGCCGAAGCTCACCAACTCGCCGAACCCGGGCTGGCAGCCGCTCGATACGAAACCGGTGCCCTTGTCCGCCACGTTCGACGCCGGCCTCCCGGTGACGTACACGACGACGACACCGGACGTGTGCACGGTCAGCGGCTCGACGATGACCAAGCTCGCCAACGGCATGTGCATCGTCGTCGCCTCGCAGGACGGCAACGATGTCTACACGCCGACGAAAGTGTCGGTGCGCATCCCGATCGGCACCGAAAAGCCCACCGCGATGAATTTCCTGACCGGCTACAAGGACAACGACAGCACCAGGGAAGGCCTCATCGGCCACCAGGGCAACCAATGGTGGTGCAACGACTGCGACCGTTCCGTGTCCGACGGCGGCACCAGCTACACCTTTACCGCGTCGTTCGACGCGCCGCCGGATGCGACGAAGACCAGCCATGCGTCGTTCCAGATGTTCGGGCCTGGCCTCGTCAGCGACGATCTGTATAACCTCGGCAACGACGTGTACCGGGCCGGCGTCAAGGGGCCCGCGAAGGTCGGCAAGGGCGTGTCGATCGACATCCAGACGGCGCTGCATTTCAACCTCGCGCAAAACCCGGAATGGTTCGGCGCGGCGGACAACAGGTTCACCGTCGAACTGTTCACCAACCACTTCAACCAGGACCGGCTGGACGCGAACGGCCACCCCTGCCACGTGTCCCTGAAAGCCACGGTGAAGCCGGCCGCTGCCGCCGCCACGGATTACAGCCTCGGTATCAAGGACCAGTTCTCGATCGGCGAGTCGTGCGGCCTGAGCGGGCTGGACACCTGGAACGAGCTGACGAGCTACCCGGTCATCGAGATGAAGTTCGCCGCGGTACAGCCGAACGGGCAGACGGCCAACGCGGCGAACAAGTACCAGACCCAGTTCAAGCTGACCGGCCCGATCTACTTCCAGTGACGACGGATCGTTCTACACAGCCACGAAGGACACATAATGACAAGGATTGAGACGAAGATCGTGCGCAAGCAGATCAAGATGACCGCGCTGGCGTTTGCCGCGGCGCAGGTCGCGATGATGTACAGCGGCGCCGCGCAGGCCCAGACGGACGAGACTCCCGCCACCGATCCCTCGGTGACGACGGTCGTCGTGAGCGGCCAGCGCAAGGCGCTGATCACCGCGCAGAAAATCAAGCAGGAAGCCGAACAGGTCGTCGACTCCGTCGTCGCGGACGAAGCCGGCAAGCTCCCGGACAAGTCGATCACCGAGGTGCTGCAGCGGGTGGTGGGCGTCACGATGGACCGCAACCGCTCGCGTTCGAACAAGGGCCCGCTGGGCGGGGACGATCTGACGTTCAGCGCCGAAGGGTCGGGCGTGCAGGTGCGCGGGCTGTCGTGGGGTTCGTCCACGCTGAACGGGCGCGAGAGCTTCTCGGCCGGCTGGCCGGGACGCGAGCTGAGCTGGGCCGACGTGCCGCCGGAACTGATGGCGGCCGTGGACGTGTACAAGAACCCGTCTTCCGAACTGGTGGAGGGCGGCATCAGCAGCCAGATCAACCTGCGTACGCGCCTGCCGTTCGACCAGAAAGGGCAGATGGGCGCGCTGTCCCTGTCGAACAACTACGCGGCGTTCGGCAAGAAGAATTCGCCGGCCGCCTCGGGGCTGTATTCGAACCGGTGGAAGACGGGCTATGGTGAATTCGGCGCCCTCGTCGATCTCTCGTACAACAGGTTCAATTCCCGCAACGATTCGATTGGCCTGTCGGCCTATTATCCGCGCACGAACGACGTCGTCCCCGGCAAGACGGTATGGGCACCTCGCAGCACCTCGTGGGGTACGGGGACCAGCACATCGGAACGCAAGGGCTTCTACGGCGCGCTGCAATGGAAGAAGGACAATGTCGAGTCGGCGCTGACCTATTTCGATTCCGATTTCACCTCGGCCGACGAGTCGCATGCCATCTTCACGGCGGCGCGGTATGCGTACGACACGAAGTACACCGATGCCAGGTTCGACGACAGGGGCGTGTTCCAGTCGGGTACGCTGACCTATCCGGCCGATTTCGGCCTCAACCAGTTCGCGGCGGGCGGCCTGAACATGGGCACGACCGCGAACGCCAGCCATGTGAATGCACGGACCCGCGAACTGGCATGGAACGTGAAATGGCGGGCCAACGAGCACTGGTCGTTCCAGAACGACCTGCAATGGGTCCACGCCACGAACAGCTCCCACGGCTCCCTGATCAACCTTGCCACGTTCGTGCCGAGCATGTCGATCGACGTCACGGGCTCGATGCCGAAGTTCACATTCGATCCGGCGGCCACGAAGTTCCTGGCCGATCCCGGCAACTATTACTGGAACGAGATCCAGCCCGCCCTCCAGCGGGCCAAGGCCGACCTGTACGCATGGAAGGCCGATGCGAAGTACGCGTTCGACCATCCGGTGCTGCGCGACCTGCGCTTTGGCGTGCGCCTGACGGAACGCGAGTCGACCCATCAGAACTCCTCCGGCTCCGGATGGCAATCGCTCTCGGAATACTGGTCCGTGCCCACGACCAAGGTACCGGGTCAGCTCCCGCCGCCGAGCGACGTGGGCAACTGGCAAAGGCCCAACTTCTCCTACCTGAGCGACCCGAGGTACCAGATCCCGGGCGGCGTCACGCCGTTCACGTTCCCCAACTTCTTCGATGGCAAGCTGGCTTCGCCGCCGACGATCATCACGCCCAGCATGCCGCTCGTGGCGAGCTACTGGCAGACGCAATACAAGCAGTTGCTGGACTTGCGCATCAGGCAGTGCCAGGACGCGGCCGCGTACACGAACGACGCGAAACGGGCCGCCGACTGCGTGAATCACAACGCGGACTGGAAACCCGAAGGCTTTACGGACGATCCGGAGAAGATCAGCAAGCATAGCGAGGGTACGCAGGCCATCTACGGCACGCTGCGCTTCGGCTTCGACGACTGGCGCTTCCCGGTCGAGGGCAATACCGGGGTGCGGGTCGTCCGGACGAAAACGACCGCCCACGGCTACACGATCTTCGAGCCGAAATATACGGAGACGACGGATCCGAGCCTGCCCCGGTTCGGCGTGATCAACCAGAAGCTGGATGCCGTTACCAGCCACGTCGACGTGATCCCCAGCCTGAACGTCAAGGTGAGCTGGTCGGACAAGCTGCAGTCGCGCCTGGCGCTGTCGCAGAACATCTACCGTCCCGGCTTCGACCAGCTGCAGGAATACATCACGCTGAACCAGAGCGTGATCATGGATCCGACGAACACGAAGATCGCGATGGTCAAATACACCGGCGACAACAAGGGCAACGCGCACCTGAAGCCGCTCAAGTCGACCGGTCTCGACCTGACGCTGGAATGGTATCCGCGCGATGGCCAGTCGCTGACCGGCGCGTTGTTCGCGAAAAAGGTCAAGGACATCATCATGTCCGAAAGCTATGTGCGGACCGTCAAGGACCTGGCGGGCAACGACCAGGACTTCCTCGTGACCGGCCCGGCCAACGCGGCCAGGCTGTGGGAGGTCGGCGTCGAAATCGCGGGCATGACCTACCTGGACAAGTTGCCGGTGCTGGACCAGGCGCTGCCTGACTGGATGAAGGGATTCGGCGTGTCGTCGAACTTCACCTACCTGAAGGGCAAGCAGTCGCTGTACCACCCGTTCGACTTCAAATATTGCCAGGGCGGCAACTCGGGCATTGCCGGCAACCTGTACGGCTGCGACACGAACGGCCTGCCGTTCAAGGACCTGCCGGTGCCGTACCTGTCGCCCCGTGCGTTCAACTTTGCGCTGATGTACGACCGCGGCCCGGTGTCGCTGCGCCTGGCCTACAGCTGGCGTGACCGTTTCCTGCAAGCCACTAGCGCCTACGGCGCAAACGGCTGGGACGCCACGAGTGCCGATCCGGCGCGCGCTGACGCGAACGGCGGCGTCGCGCCGAAGGACGTGGGCTGGGGCCTGCCGGTGTGGCAGGAAGCCACCGGCCAGTGGGACGCCGGCCTGAACTACAAGTTCAACGACAACCTGTATGCCAGCGCCAGCGTCAGCAACCTGAGCGACGCCGTCGTGAGGCAGACTCAACAGCAGACCATCGGCTACACGCTGCGTTCCCTGTACGCGCCGGGCCGCAGCTTCCGCCTCTCGCTGGGGTATGCGTTCTACTGATCCTGCCGGCGCGTAGCGCGGGCATGGACGAAAGGGCGGCGTTTGCCGCCTTTTTTTATGCCGCTTTTACGTGCGATCGCTTACCATCCTCGCATGCAGAGTTCCGGATCGACGACATCATCCCTTACGGCGGCAGGGCGCGGCGTGCTGGCCGTGCTGCGCGCCGACGGCGGCGACGAGCGGACCGTCGCGGCAGCCGCGCGTCTCGCCGCGCCGGACGGTGCCCCGTGGCACGCCATCCTCGTCGAGAACGCCGGGACGCGCAGGCAGGGCGAAGCGGCACGCCTGCGCACGCTCGAACTGCTGCGCCAGGCGCAGGCCCGGGGCGCCGTCACCGCCGTGCTGGACGGGCCCGACGCGGCCGCCGTCGCCGCCGGCTATGCGCGCCGCCACGGTTGCGCGACGGCCGTGCTGGCGCGCGAGCGCGCGGCCGCGTGGTGGCGCACGCCTTTCCTGCGCCGGCTCGCACGGGAGGCGCCGGAGCTCGATCTCGTCGAGGTCGCGGCGCCCGCACCCGCGGCGCCGCGCACGGCGCCGCCGCACGGTGCCCACGCCGCGGGCACGCCGGCACCGCGCCGCTATCTCGCCGCGATCGGGGCCAGCCTCGGCACGGCGCTCGTCGCGCTTCCGCTGCTGCCGCTGCTGGACGTGGCCAACGTCGCCATGCTGTTCCTGCTGACGGTGGTACTCGTCGCCATCCGTCTCGGCCGCGGTCCCGCGATCATGGCCACGCTGGTCGGTTTTTGCGCCCTGGTCCCGGCGGTGCCGCGGCGCCAATATGACGTCAGCGAATTCAAATACGGCGTCGCGCTGGCCGTGATGCTGGCCGTCGGCTGGATCACGGCGCGCCTGACGTCGGACCTGCGCGAGCAGGCGGAAAGCGCCATCGGCCGCGAAGCCCGCACCCGCGCGCTGTATGAATTCGCGCGGGCGCTGTCGATCGCGCTGCAGACGGAGCAGGTCTTCGAGATCACCCGCCGCTTCCTCGCGCGCAGCTTCGACGCCCGCGCCGCGATCCTGTTGCCGGACGGTGCGGCCCGGCTGCGCTGGCCGGTGGCGGATCCGGGTAGCGCGGAGCGTGCCCCGGTGCTGAGCGTGCTGGACATGGCGGCCGCGCAGTGGGCGTTCGACCATGCGGCGCCCGCGGGTGCCGGGACGGGCACGCTGCCCAGCAATCCCTGGCTGTACCTGCCGCTGCTGGCGCCGATGCGCTCGCGCGGCGTGCTCGCGGTACGCGTGCCGGACGTCGCGGCGTTGCTGGTGCCGGAGCGGCGTGAATTGCTGGACGCCTTCGCGGCGCTGGCGGCCATCGCGCTGGAGCGGGTGCACTACGTCGATGTCGCCCAGGACGCCGTCGTGCGCATGGAGGGCGAGCGCCTGCGCAATTCGCTGCTGGCCGCGCTGTCGCACGATTTACGTACGCCGCTCACCAGCCTCGTCGGCCTGTCCGAATCGCTGACGCTATCCCGCCCGCCGCTGGCCACGGCGCAGATGGAACTGGCGAATGCGCTGCGCGACGAAGCCCGGCGCATGAGCACCCTCGTCGCCAACCTGCTCGACATGGCCCGCATCCAGAGCGGCGGGGTGAAACTGAACCTGCAGTGGCAGATGGTCGAGGAGACGATCGGCAGCGCACTGCGCGCCTGCCGCTGGCAGTTGGGGGCGCGCATGGTCGACACGCGCATCGCGCGCGGCCTGCCGCTCGTGCGTTTCGACGCGACCCTGCTCGAGCGCGTGCTGTGCAACCTGCTGGAAAACGCGGGCAAGTACACGCCGCCGTACGCGCACGTGACGATCGGGGCGCGTGCGGAAGAGGGAATGCTGGTCGTCGCCGTGTGCGACGACGGCCCCGGACTGCCGGCCGGCCGCGAGGACGCGCTGTTCGAGAAGTTCGTGCGCGGCCAGCAGGAATCACCGATCGCCGGCGTCGGCCTGGGCCTCGCGATCTGCCGTGCGATCGTCGAGGCGCACGGCGGCCGCATGCGCGCCTTCAACCGGCCGGACGCCGGCGCCTGCTTCGAATTGCGCCTGCCTTTGGGCGAGCCGCCGCCGCTGCCGGACGCCGATCCCGACCACCACGACCACGCCATCGACCAGCATGAGCCTTGATACCGCCGCACCCGTCGCCCTCATCGTCGAGGACGAGCCGCAGATCCGCCGTTTCGTCCGCATGGCCCTGGAAGGCGAGGGCTGGCAGGTGCACCAGTCCGAGACCCTGAAGCGCGGCCTGATCGACGCCGGTACCCGCACGCCCGACCTCATCATCCTCGACCTGGGCCTGCCGGACGGCGATGGCTTGCGGCTGATCCGCGACGTGCGGACCTGGAGCCCGGTGCCCATCATCGTGCTGTCCGCGCGCATCGACGAGGCGGACAAGATCACGGCGCTCGACGCCGGCGCGGACGACTACCTGACGAAGCCCTTCGGCATCGGCGAACTGCTCGCGCGCGTACGCGCCGCCCTGCGCCGCCAGCACAAGGCGGGTGGCGACGCCTCCGCGCGCATCGCGTTCGGCCGGGTCGAGGTCGACCTGAACAGGCGCACGGTCCAGCGCGACGGCGAGGCCGTGCACCTGACGCCGACCGAATACAAGCTGCTCTCCGTGCTGGTCGCGAACCTGGGCCGCGTCGTCACGGCGCCGCAGCTGCTGCGCGAGGTGTGGGGCCCGTCGAATGCGGACAACGGCCATTACGTGCGCATCTACATGGGCCATCTGCGCCAGAAGCTGGAAGACGATCCGGCGCAGCCGCGGCACTTGTTGACGGAGACCGCGGTCGGCTACAGATTGCAACCATGACACGAAAAGTGTGAAGAAGAAAACATGCATATGTGAAATTTGTTCAATATTATGGTTATAATAGAAAATCGCATCACCTGTTAATAACCAGACATGAAAGTTGAACTCACACATATGAAAAAAACGTTTGCAGCCCTAGCGGCCGCCGCCGCATTCCTCCCTTTCGCGTCCGCGCAAGCGACGACGCTCAGCTATGCCGACAGTGTCGCCCTGGCCACGACCAACTGGTCGAATACGTTGTCGTTTGCGAAATTCGACACCAGCCTGGGTAACCTGACGTCGATCCGCTTCGACCTGTCCGGCGTCGTGCAGGGTAGCGGCAACGCGGAAAGCATGGATGCGACGGCCTCCACCGTGACCCTGTCGCTGGGTTCGCTGCTGGGCCTGACCCGTCCGGACAACAGCACGCTGGTGGTGACGAATCCGGTATTCAGCCAGACCTTCAATTTCAGCGCGTTCGACGGCGGCATCGACTTCGGCGGCACGTCGGGCGGAACGACCGGCGCCGTGTCGGCCACGGGCTCGAACTTCTTCGTCAGCAGCAGCGCGAGCGACTTCGCCCTGTTCTCGGCGCTGGGCGGCGGCACGATCAACCTGGGCCTGAACGCCGTCGGCGCGTCGAGCGGCACCGGTTCGGGCAACCTGATCCAGCAATTCACCACGGCCGCATCGGGCGTGGCGAAGGTCACCTACACCTACACCGCGACGACGCCGACGACGGACGTTCCGGAACCGGCCAGCCTGGCACTGGTCTGCGGCGGCCTGGGCCTGCTGGCCGCGCGCCGCCGCAAGCACAAGGCCTGATGCCCGGTCAGGGCGGCGGCCGCCGCAACGAAGAATCGTTCTTCAGCGCGAGCGGCATCGCCCTGGCCCAGCGGTTGACGGACAGCGCGAACGTCAACGCCCGCACCTGGTGATACCAGCCTGCGGGCACGTACAGCATGGCGCCGGGTTCGACGATGCATTCGACCGGCGCCGCACCGCGCGCCAGCGGGTACGTATCGAAGTCGGGCCGCTCCGGATCGAACGGGGACCCGAACAGCACCGGATTCGCTTCGCGCACATACAGGAATTCGTCGTGATGCGGCGGGACCAGGAAGATCCGCTTCGTGCCCCACACCTGCGCAAAAATATTGTCGTCGTAGTCGCAATGCAGCGGCGTCACCGTGCCGGCGGGGCCGAGCCAGAAGCGGGGCGGTCCCATCTTGCTGAAATAGCCGGGCCAATGGCACATCGCATTCAGCCCGTTGATCTCCAGGTTGCCGACGTACGGCGGCAGGCCGTCCTGCCAGTCCGCGACGAGATCGAGGTACTCCCCCATCGCCATGTCGCGCATCGCGCGGTCCGGCGCGAACGCCGTGCCGATGTAGTCGCCCACGCGGGCCCGCACGGGCACGGCGCCGAAACACGCGCGCAACTCGTCCGGCGTCAACGCGCACAGCGGCCAGCGGCCGACGAGGCCCGTGATCATGAAAGGCAGGCCGCGTTCCGCCTGCGCGCGGAAGGCGGCGCGATCGAGCGTCCGGAAGCGGGGGATGGTGGTCAGCGGCGGGAGTTTGCGTGATGCGTCACGGATGGCGTCGCGCATGGCGGCGATCGACGTGACGCCGCGCACGCGGGCGTTCTTGTCTGGTTCGGGAATCAACGGCTCGTTCTCTTCAGTTGGCGTACCATGGAAGTATACCTGCCGTGCTCACATCAAGGAGGCGATATGGAAGACAAGACGGACGATGGCGGCAAGCTGGTCCTGCGTATCGTGCTGGCCGTGCTGATCCTGTTTCACGGCGTGTCGAAGCTGATCGGGGGCGTCGGCTTCATCAGCGGCATGCTGGCGAAGGCGGGCCTGCCCGGGGCGCTGGGCTACCTCGTGTACATCGGCGAAGTGATCGCGCCGCTCCTCATCCTGTTCGGCGTGTTCACCCGGGTCGCGGCCCTCGTCGTGGCCGTGAACATGATCGTGGCGCTGATGCTAGTCCACACGAGCCAGTTCTTCACCCTGAACGACACCGGCGGCTGGGCGCTCGAATTGCAGGGGATGTATCTCGGCGCCGCCGTCGCCGTGGCCCTGCTGGGTGCGGGGCGCTACAGCGTCGGCGGCGCGGGCGGCCGTTTTAACTGACGGCCACGCGCTCCTTCACGACGCCGCGGTAGACGAGGAACACCGCGAACAGGCTGATCGCGGCGGCGCCCGTCATCCACCAGCCGGGTGCGGCCTTGTCGCCCGTGGCTTCGATCAGCCACGTGGAGAGCAGCGGCGTCATGCCGCCGAACAGCGCGGTCGCGAGGCTGTACGCGAGCGAGAATCCGGTCGTGCGCACCTGCATCGGGATGATCTCCGTGAGCGCGACGATGGTGGCGCCGTTGTAGCTGCCGTACAGGAACGACAGCCACAGCTCGACCATCACCATGTTGCCGAAGCTGGGATGCGCGATCAGCCACGACAGCGCGGGGTACGCCGTCACGACGGCCAGCGCCGAGCAGACGGCCATCACGGGCCAGCGGCCGATGCGGTCCGACAGGGCGCCCATCACGGGCAGCCAGATGAAGTTCGACACGCCGACGCACAAGGTCACGAGCAGGCTCTCCTCGGTGGACAGGTGCAGCACGCTCTTGCCGAACGTGGGCGTGTACACGGTGATCAGGTAGAACGCGACGGTCGTCATCACGACGAGCATGGCGCCGGCCGTCACGATGGGCCAGTTCAGGGTCAGCGTGCGCATCATCTGCGCGAACGTCGGGTGCGACTTCTGCGCCAGGTAGGCCTGCGTCTCCTGCAGCGAGCGGCGGATGTGGAAGACGACGGGGATGATCGAGCAGCCGATGAAGAACGGGATGCGCCAGCCCCAGTCGGCGATGACGTCCTTCGGCATCGCGTGGTTCAGGCCATAGCCCAGCGCGGCGGAAAACACGACGGCCACCTGCTGGCTGGCCGACTGCCAGCTCACGTAATATCCCTTGTTGCCCGGCGTCGCCATCTCGGACAGGTAGACGGACACGCCGCCCAGTTCCACGCCGGCCGAAAAGCCCTGCAGCAGGCGGCCGACCAGCACGAGCAGCGGCGCCATCAGGCCGATGGTCGCATATCCGGGAACGAACGCGATCAGTGCGGTGCCCGACGCCATGATCCCGAGCGTGAGCACGAGGCCCTTGCGACGGCCGATCCGGTCGACGTAGCTGCCCAGGAAGATGGCGCCCAGCGGCCGCATGAAGAAGCCGGCGCCGAACGTGGCGAACGTCATCATCAGCGCGGCGTACTCGCTGGTGGACGGGAAGAACGCGGCCGCGATCTGGTTCGCGTAGAAGCCGAACAGGAAGAAATCATACATCTCGATGAAATTCCCGCTCGTGACGCGGATGACGGCGCCGAGCTTCGACGGGCCGCGTGCGGATGTGGCGGCGGCGGGCGCCGCGACGGTGGTTTGACTGGTCATGATGACGTCTCCAGTAGGGGTCAGTGCGTGGCCGCGACCGGTTCCAGGCCGGTGGCCTCGATGGCGGGCGCGTTCGCGGGGGACGCGAGGAAACGGAGCAGGGCGCGGCCCGCTTCCGCGTGGGGCGCGCCGCGCACGACGGCGCCCGCGAACTGCGTCCTGCGCTGGACTTCGGCCGGCAGCACGCCGACGATGTCGATGCCCTGCACCGGTTTCAGCTCGCTCCTTTGCTGGCACCCGAAATCGGCCTCGCCGTGCGCGATGATCTCGCCCACCGGCGTGGCCGGGATCTGCGCGGCCTTGCCTTGCATCTGCTGCTGGATGCCCAGTTTGTCCAGCAGTTCGCGCTTGATGTATTCGCCGCTCGCGCTGTCCGAATAGGCCACCTTCGACGCGTGCAGGAAGGCCTGGCGCAGGCCGTCGACGGTGCGGATGTCCGGCTTTGTCGCGCCATGCCGCACGGCGCACGCGATCGGGGAGTCGGCGAGGACGGTCTTGCTGTCCGGTTCGAGCCTGCCCTCGGCCATCAGCTTGTCCAGCGCATCGCCCACCATGATGACGACGTCGATATGTTCGCCGCGCGCGAGGCGGGCGGGAATCGCATTCTTCGTCGCGCCCATCGACGGGCCCCATTCCGACACGAGCCTGTCGCCGCTGGCGCGTTCGTATGGCCCGGACAAGTCCTTGTACGCCTGGGCGAAACCGCCCGAGCTGACGACGTGGACGTCGGTGGCGTGGGCGGCGCCAGCGAAGGCGCAGGCGATGAGGGCCAGGGTGGTCTTGAAGTGCATGAGTGTCTCCTTGTCAGAATTTCTGCATGAGGCCGAGCGTGACGCCCGTGCCGTGGCGGTCATTGGTAGCGGCATCGCCGCGCCAGGCCGTGTAGTCGGCTTCCACATAGGCCGTGGTGCGCGGCGCGAGCGTCTTTTCGACGAACAGGAAGGCGCGGTCGAAGCCGTCGTCCACGAAGCCGGTGGCCTCGCGCCGCACGCTGTACCAGGCGGTCATAACGAGCAGGTCGCGGGCCAGTGGGCGGCTCACGCCGACGGACAGCACGCGCTGGACGACGCGTTTGGCCGGCCCCGTGTCGGCGTCGTTGCGTGCGGCATTGGCCTTCAGCTGCCAGCTGCCCAAGCGCACCGCGGCGCCCAGGCTCCACGCATCGAGCGGCAGGCCGTCGCGGCTGCGGAACTGCATCGTCGCGCCCGAGACGACCCAGTCCGGGCGCTGGTACGCGAGGGCGACGCCATGGCTGCCCGACGCGCCCGCATCGCCCGCGACTTCGCCGGCGGAATACGCGGCACGCGCCTGCCACGGCCCCACGGTCGCCGTGTACTTGACCGTGTTGTCCAGACGGTAGAAATTGTCTGGGTACCCGCTCGGGCCATACTGGCGGCCGAACGCGTGCGTGCCGTACGCGGTATTCGAGAGGCCCGCCACGTTGACGTTCGGGTTGAACGACGCGTCGCGCTTGCCGATCGGGTCGACCGGGAGCAGGGCGTCGGAAATGAGGTTGGCCTGTCGTCCCACGGCGAGCTGGCCGTATGGGGAGTCCAGGCCGGCCCAGGCCTGGCGGTCGAACAGGCGGTCGCTCTTGGCCTGCGTGCCCGTGTCGGCATTCATGCCGCCTTCGAGCCGGAACACGGCTTTCCAGCCGCCGCCGAGATCCTCCTGGCCGCGGATGCCCCAGCGGCTCGTCTGGTTCACGCCGCTCGCGACGGAGGTCGTGCTGCCGGCAAGGCCGTCGACGGCGCGCAGGCCGACGTCGACGATGCCGTAGAGATTGACGCTGGTCTGCGCGGGGCAGATGGCGGGAGCAAGCAGCAATACGGTGAGGGCGCAGGAATGGCGCACGGTGTCTCCTTTTGATGCCTTCTTGGCGAGGCTGATGGCTGAGTGGCTAGATCATCCGACAAAAGGAATGATTTGATAATTGCAAATTTCAGGCGTATTGTTGCGCCATGCGCATCAATTACGATCTCCATGATTTGCAGGCGTTCGTGGCCGTGGCGGAACGCGCCAGCTTCCGCCAGGCCGCGTCCGACCTGTTCCTGTCGCAGTCGGCGCTGAGCCGGCGCATCGACAAGCTCGAGGAAAGCCTCGGCGTGAAGCTGTTCGAACGGACCACGCGCCGCGTGCAGCTGACCAACGTCGGCCAGACCTTTCTCGTCAACGTGCGCACGGCGCTGGACGAGCTGGAGGACGCGGTGCTGGGCGTCGCCGACCTCGCGGCGCACCGCACCGGCTCGGTCACGTTCGCGTGCGTGCCCTCCGCCGTGTGGCACTTCCTGCCCGACGTGCTGACACGCTTCAGCGAGCGCTTCCCCCGCATCCGCGTGCGCGTGCACGACGAGAGCGCGCAGGACGTGCTGAACCTCGTGCTGGCAGGCGAAGCGGATTTCGGCATCAACTTCACCGGCGCGGAAAATCCCGAGATCGTCTTCGAGCCGATCTACGTGGAGAACTATGTGCTGGCCATGCGCAGCGACCATCCGCTCGCGGGACGCAAGGAACTCAGCTGGAAGGAGACCGTGGACGAGCGCTACATCTCCGTGGCGAAATCGAGCGGCAACCGCACCGTCATCGATGCGGCCCTCGCCGGCGTGGAGAAGCACCCGGTGATCCTGTGCGAGGTGAACCACGTGTCCGGCGTGCTGGCGCTCGTCGAGGCGGGGATGGGCGTGGCCGCGGTGCCGGGCCTGTCGGTGCTGCCCGGGCGGCCGGACACCATCGTCGGCGTGCCGCTCGTGAACCCGGCCATCCACCGGACCCTGGGCCTGATCTCCAGGCGCAACCACACGATGGCGCCGGCCGCGCGCACGCTGTTCGACATGCTCACGGTAGCCCTAGTGAAGCCTTGAGCGGCGCTGGCTCCACAGCAATCCCGCCAGTACGAGTGCGCCGCCGGCCGCGTGGTAGCCGTGCAGCCGCTCGCCCAGCAGCCCCCACGCGCCCAGCGCGACGAGCAGCGGCAGCAGGTTCATGAACACCGCGGCGCGTGCGGGGCCGATCCGCTTGATTCCGTTCATCCAGCAGAACGGGGCGCCGATCGACGCGGCGGTGCCGGCATACAGGACCAGCGGCAGGTTGTGGGCCGTGATGGGCGCGGCGGGCGCGAACCACCAGAACGGCGCGAGGCACAGCACGCCGAAGCCGATCTGCACGTACAGCTGTTCCCACGTCGACAGCGGCAGCGCCCAGCGTTTGAGCAGGACGCCATACACGGCATTCGATGCAACGGCGACCACCATCAGGCCGTCGCCGGGATGCAGTCCGCCATGGAGCAGCCGACCCGGCGCGCCCTGCGCGGCGAGGACCACCACGCCGGCCAGCGACAGCACGGCCCCGCCGACGGTCGCGCGCGTCGGGCGCTCGCCCACGGCCGCCGCGGCAAGCAGGGCGGACATCAGCGGCATGGTGGCGACGATCACGCCCATGTTGATGGCCGTCGTCGTGCGCGCCGCCTCGTAGGCGAGACCCTGGTAGGTCGCCATACCGAGGGCGCCCAGCAACGCGAGCTTCGGCCAGTGCCGCGCCACGACGGCGCGCTTGTGCCACACGGCGCGGGCGACGAACGGCGTCAGGAGCGCCCCGGCGAGCACCCAGCGGTAAAAGGCGATGGCCGCCGGGTCGATGGCCGTGGCGGCGGATTTGGTGACGAGCGTGTTGCCGGTCCAGATGCACACGGCGAGCAGGGGAAAGAGGGTGTCCATGCCGTCATCATCCCCGCACCGTGGTTCGTGCGTAAAGTGATATCCTTGCAGGCAACCCGTGCACGCCGTGCAGCATTCATGACGACCCTCCAGAACCTCGACCTCAACCTCCTCGTCGATCTCGACGCCTTGCTGCAGACCGGCAGCGTGGCCGGCGCGGCGCAACGCCTGCACGTGAGCGCGCCCGCGATGAGCCGCCGACTGGCGCGGCTGCGAGACGCGTTCGACGACCCGCTGTTCGTGCCCGCCGGGCGCGGCCTCGTGCCCACGGCGCGCGCGCTGGCGCTGCGCGAGGCGGTCACCTGTGCCATCGACCAGGTGCGCGGCGTCCTGCAGCCGCCGCACGTCGATTTTGCGACCCTGGAACGGACGTTCACCCTCCGCGCCAATGACGGTTTCGCCGGCGCGTGGGCCGCGCGGCTGGCTGCCGCGATGCGCGCGGAGGCGCCGGGCGTCGCGCTGCAGTTCCTGCCGCGCGCCAGCCGCGACCCGGACGCGCTGCGCAGCGGCGAGGTCGACCTGGACATCCTGGTCGTGAAGGGGCCGGAGCCGGGCATTCTCACCGAGCGGCTGTTCACGGCGTCGTTCGTCGGCGTCGTCCGCCGTGGTCACCCCTTGTGCAACGGGCGGCGCCGCGCCAGAATCGATGCGGAGGAATTCGTCGCGTGGCAGCACATCGCCACGTCGCCCGGCCGGCGCTCGTGCGCGGCCGTCGACGCGGCGCTGGCCGGGCGCGGCCTGCGCCGCACCGTCGCGCTGGTGGCACCGGGCTTCCAGGCGGCGCTGTCGATGGCGCTGGCGTCCGACTTCGTCGCCGTCATGCCGGCGCCGTTCGTGCAATGGGCGATGGCGACGATGCCGCTGCAGACGTTTACACTACCGTTCGCGTTGCCGGTCGTGGAAGTGGAACAGTGCTGGCACCAGCGCCAGCATGCCGACCCGGTCCACGCGTGGCTGCGCGGCCACGTAAAAGCCGTGTGCGCCGCAGCGACAGGCTAGGGCGTTGTTTTGTTTGACACTGATTTTTTCGGGATGTTATAGTCGGAGCATGCCCATGGGAACGTTTCCATGGCATGCCGCGACGGGATAAAAAAAGGCGCCGGCCCTGCCAGGACGCCATAACGGAGACAGCATGTACGGAATCCGCAGGGCGCTGCAGTTCGCCTGCCTGTGCGCCTGGCTGTGCGCGACCGCGAAAGCGGCGCATGCCGGTCCACGGGCCGAGGTGATCCACTGGTGGACGTCCGGCGGCGAATCTGCCGCCGTGAAGCAGGTCGAGCAGGCCTACCGCGACGCCGGCGGCACGTGGGTCGACACCGCGATCGCGGGCGGCGACCAGTCGCGCGCCGTCACCATCAACCGCATCATCGGCGGCAATCCGCCGACGGCCGCCCAGTTCAACACCTCCAAGCAGTTCCTCGACATCATCGAGGAAGACCTGCTGAATCCCGTCGACGACCTCGCCCGGCGCGACCGCTGGGACCAGGTGCTGCCCGCGCCCATCGTCGACGTGATCAAGGTGCGCGGCCACTGGTACGCCGTGCCGATGAACATCCACATGCAGACGTGGATCTGGTACTCCAAGCCTGCATTCGCGAAGGCCGGCATCACGCGCGAGCCCGCGACGATGGACGAGCTGTTCGCGGCGCTCGACAAGCTGAAGGCGGCCGGCGTCATCCCGCTCGCGCACGGCGGCCAGGCGTGGCAGGACATCCTGCTGTTCTCGATGGTCCTGTCGAACATGGGCGGACGCGACCTGTACCTGAAAGTGATCCGCGACCGCGACCAGGCCGCGATCCGTTCCGCCGAGTTCCGCAAGGTGCTCGTTGCGTACAAGCGCCTGCAGGGCTACGTCGATCCGGCGTCGCCGGGCCGCAACTGGAACGACGCGACGGCCCTCGTCATCGGCGGCAAGGCGGGCATGCAGATCATGGGCGACTGGGCCAAGGGCGAGTTCATCGCAGCCGGCCAGGCGCCGGGCCGGCAGTTCGGCTGCCTGCCGGGCCTGGGCGCGGACAGCCCGTACCTGATCCAGGGCGACGTATTCGTGTTCCCGAAAACGGACGACGCGGGCGCGCTGCGGGCACAGAAGCTGCTCGCGACGGTCGTCGACAAGCCGGGCGTGCAGCTTGCGTTCAATAAACTGAAAGGCTCGATCCCGGTCCGGCTGGACGCGGACGACAGCCAGTTCGACGCGTGCGCGCGCAAGGGCATGGCGATCCTGCGCGATCCGAAGCGGCCAGTCGGCGTCGCCGAGGTGTACCTGACGCCGGACCAGAACGGCGCGCTGCAGGACGTCCTGACCGCCTACTGGAATACCAACATGTCCGTCGAACGGGCCCAGAACAGCATCGCTTCGGCGCTGCGCTACTGACATGGCGACCTTGCGTCTCACCCGCGTCACGCCCTACACCGCGCTGCTGCCGATGGCCGTCGTGGCCGCATTCGGCTATCTCGGCGCCGGCCTGTGGACCTTCTATATTTCGCTGACCGGCTCGCGCACGTTCCCGTCCGGGCGCTTCATCGGCCTCGCGCAATACCACCGCCTGTTCGACAACGAGCGCTGGATGCTCTCCCTGCACAACCTGGCCGCCTACGGCGTCCTGTTCGTGCTGGCCTGCCTCGCGATCGGCTTCTTGCTGGCCGTGTTCATCGACCAGAACGTGAAAGGCGAGGGCGTGTTCCGCACGATCTTCCTGTACCCGTACGCGATGTCGTTCGTGGCGACAGGCCTCGTGTGGCAATGGCTGCTGACGCCGGGCGACGGCATCGACGGCTCGCTGCGCGCGCTCGGCCTGCACGGCGTCCGTTTCGACTGGATCGTGTCGCAGGACTTCGCCATCTATACGGTCGTCATCGCCACCGTGTGGCAGATGTCCGGCCTCGTGATGGCGCTGATGCTGGCGGGCCTGCGCGGCGTCGATCCCGAAATCTGGAAGGCGGCCCGCCTTGACGGCATCCCCGCGTGGCGCGTGTACGCCCAGATCATCGTGCCGATGCTGTGGCCGACCATCGCCACCGTCCTGCTCCTGCTGGCCACCGCCGTCGCGAAGCTGTACGACGCCGTCGTCGCGATGACGCAGGGCGGCCCCGGCATCGCCAGCGAGGTGCCTGCGAAGTTCATCATGGATCACCTGTTCCTGCGCTCGAACGTGGGCCTGGCCTCGGCCGGCGCGATCGTGCTGCTCGTGCCGGTGCTGGCGCTGCTCGCGCCATATGCCTATGCCCGCAGCCGCAAGGAGGCCGCATGAAAATGGAGTCGATCGTCCCGCCGCTGCCGGCCGCCGTCGCCAGGCCGGCGACGGCGGCCCGCCGCGCACGCCGCCGCTGGACGCCGGCCCGCATCGGCCTGTACGTGTTCCTGCTGGGCGCCGCGCTGTTCTTCCTGCTGCCGCTGTACGTGATGATCGTGACGTCGCTGAAGTCGATGGACGAGATCCGCCAGGGCGGCATCTTCGCGCTGCCCCTGGCGCCAACGCTCCAGCCGTGGCGTCTCGCGTGGAGCGGCGTGTGCACGGGCGCCGCGTGCGACGGCGTGCGCACCGGCTTCTGGAATTCCGTCGCCATCACCGTGCCGTCGACGCTCCTCCCGATCCTGCTGGGCGCCGTGAACGGCTACGCCTTGTCGTTCTGGCGGCCGCGCGGCGCGAACATCCTGTTCGGCATCCTGATGGCGGGTGCGTTCGTTCCCGTGCAGGTGATGATCTACCCCCTCGTACGCGTGATGGCGCTGGCGGGCATTTTCGGGAGCCTCCCGGCGATCGTCCTCGTGCACCTGGTCTTCGGCATGCCCGTCATGACCTTATTGTTCCGGAATTACTACTGCAACGTGCCGCACGAGCTGTTCCAGGCGGCGCGCATCGACGGCGGCGGCTTCTGGCGCATCTTCCTGCAGGTGATGCTGCCGATGTCGCTGCCGGTCGTCGTCGTCGCCGCGATCATGCAGGTGACGGGCGTGTGGAACGACTACATCCTCGGCCTCGTGTTCGCGGGGCGCGACAACATGCCGATGATGGTCCAGCTGAACAACGTGATCAACACGACGACCGGCGTCCGGCAGTACAACGTGAACATGGCGGCGACGATCCTCACCGCGCTCGTGCCGCTCGCGCTGTACTTCTTCTCGGGCCGCTGGTTCGTGCGCGGCATCGCCGCCGGTGCCGTGAAAGGATAAGGGATGGCCAACGTCTCGCTGCGCAAACTGAACATCGTCCTGGGCGGCAAGCCCATCATCCGCGACCTCGACCTGCACGTGGAGCCCGGCGAATTCCTCGTGCTGCTCGGCCCCTCCGGCTGCGGCAAGTCGACGCTGCTGCACAGCATCGCGGGCCTCGTCGACAGCGATTCCGGCGCCATCGAGATCGGCGGGCGCGACATGACGGACGCCGACCCGAGCGAACGGGGGATCGGCATGGTGTTCCAGTCGTATGCGCTGTACCCGACGATGACGGTCGAGGACAACATGTCGTTCGGCCTGCGCATCGCCGGCACGCCGAAGGCGGAGATCCGCCGCCGGGTCGACCGGGCCGCCGCCATGCTGCAGCTGGATGCGCTGCTGCGCCGCAAGCCCGCGCAGCTGTCGGGTGGCCAGCGCCAGCGGGTCGCGATCGGGCGCGCGCTCGTGCGCGAGGCGCAGGTATTCCTGTTCGACGAACCGCTGTCCAACCTGGACGCGAAGCTGCGCGCGGAACTGCGGCGCGAACTGAAACTGCTGCACCAGACGCTGGGCTCGACGATGATCTACGTGACGCACGACCAGGTGGAAGCGATGACGCTCGCGAGCCGCATCGTCGTCATGCAGGGCGGGGAGATCCAGCAGATCGGCACGCCGCTGGACGTGTACGAGCGCCCCGCGAACCGTTTCGTGGCGGGCTTCCTCGGCGCGCCGGCGATGGCGTTCGTGGAAGGGACGCTGGACGCGCAAGGATGTTTCGAGGCGGACGGCATGCGCTACCTGCCGGCGGACGAGTCGCGTCCCGCCGGACGGCCGGCGGTGCTGGGCATCCGCCCGGAGCACGTGGAGATCCACGCCGGCGGCGACTTCGTCGGCGAAGTCACCCTGGTGGAACCGATGGGCAATCACCAGGTCGTGTGGCTGCGCCGGGGGAAGGCGACGCTCGCGTCGCTCGTGCACGATGGGCGCAGCTACGCGCCGGGCGAGCGGGTGGCCTTCGGGATCGATGTGGAACGGCTCTCGCTGTTCGATCCCGTGAGCGGAAATCGCCTCTAGAGACGGCAAATACAGTATCCTTCGGACGAATCGATAGCATTAAGGAAAAGTTTGTGGCAACGATCAAGGACGTAGCGAAGCTGGCCGGCGTGGGCCTGGGTACCGCGTCGCGCGTGGTGAGCGGGAAGGGATCCGTGTCGCCGGCGACGCTGGCGCGCGTGAAGAAGGCGATCGACGAGCTGGGTTTCCGGCCCTCGCACGCGGCGCGCGCGCTGCTGTCCGGCACGAGCCGCATGGTCGGCGTGTACATCCCCGTGCTGAGCGGGACGTTCTATACGCCGATCCTGCAGATCATCGACACGGAACTGCGCGCGGCCGGCGTGCACATGGTGCTCGCGTTCGGCGTCGGCCTCGGCGACGAGCGCCGCCAGGCCATCGAGGGCGTCGAATTCCTCGTCGAGCGCGGCTGCGACGGCCTCGTCGTGATGACGAGCGCGCTGCTGGAAGAAGACCTGGCCGCGCTGGGCGCCAAGTCCGGCCAGCTCGTCGCGCTGAACCACAGCTTCGAGTCCATGCCCGACCAGTGCTTCACCGTCGACCACACGCTGGGCGGCCGTCTCGCCGCGCGCGCGCTGCTGGACCACAAGCACCGCAAGATCGCCGTCGTAGAAGGCCCGCGCCAGCTGGAGGACAACCGCGCCCGCATCGACGGCTTCATGAGCGAGCTGCGCGACAACGGCATCGACCCTGCGAAAATCTGGCGCCTGGAGAGCGACTTTTCGCCGGCCGGCGGCTGGGCCGCGGCCAAGCAGCTGCTCGATTCCGGCTACCCGTGCACGGCGCTGTTCTGCGCCAACGACGAGATGGCGGTCGGCGCCCTGTCGTACTTCCAGGAGGCGGGCATCCGCGTGCCGCATGACCTGTCCGTGCTGGGCTATGACGACACCCCGAGCGCCGCGTTTTCCGCCCCGCGCCTCACGTCCGTCCACATGCCGTGGCGCGAGATGACGCAGAACGGCATCAACGCCTTGCTGAACCTGTGCTACGACATGCGCCGTCCCGTCACGCGCGAATTTCCCGTCAGCGTGACGTTGCGCGCGTCGCTGGCCAAGGCCCCGGGCGTGAAACGCAAGGCCGCATGATTCCTTGATCCGGCGCGCCGCCGCATGCGCGCCTTTTTTTGCGGCGACTCTGGAAAGCTTTCCAATCACAACGACAAAGACTACGATGACCACCTACGACATTTTCCCGGGCGCCGACAGCCCCGAACCGCAGGCGCCGCAGCGCGCCGATTTCGGCCCCGATTTCCTGTGGGGCTGCGCCACGTCGTCGTACCAGATCGAGGGCGCCGGCAGCGTCGACGGCCGCGTCGAATCGATCTGGGACCGCTTCGCCGCGACGCCCGGCAAGATCCGCGACGGCTCGTCCGGCGCAGATGCCTGCGACCACTACCACCGCTGGCCGCAAGACCTCGACATCGGCCGCGACCTGGGCCTGAACGCCTACCGCTTCTCGATCGCGTGGCCGCGCATCTGCGACGGGGTGAGCGAAAAGCCGAATGCGAAAGGCCTCGACTTCTACGACCGGCTCGTCGACGGCATGCTGGAGCGGGGCCTGCAACCGTGGGCCACGCTGTATCACTGGGACCTGCCGCAATGGCTGCAGGACCGCGGCGGCTGGGCGTCGCGCGATACGGTCGACGCGTTCGTCGACCTCGCCGACGCGGTGACGCGCCGCCTGGGCGACCGCGTGGGCCACTGGATCACGCACAACGAGCCGTGGTGCACGGCCATCATCGGCAATTACGAGGGCTGGCATGCGCCCGGCCTGACGGACCTCGGCACGGCCCTGCAGGTGGCGCACCACGTGCTGCTGTCGCACGGCAGGGCGGTGCCGGTAATCCGCGCCAACGTGCCGGGCGCGCAGGTCGGCATCTCGCTCAGCCTGCACCCGCTGCGGCCCGCGAGCGCAGCACCCGAGGACGTCGCCGCGATGGAACGCCATGACGGGCTGCGCTACCGCTGGTTCCTCGACCCGCTGTACGGGCGCGGCTATCCTGAAGCGACGCTCGCGCAGGTGGGCGGCGCGGCACCCGTCGTGCTGCCGGGCGACATGGACGACATCGCCGTGCCGACGGACTTCCTGGGCGTGAACTACTACTTCCCGGAGACGGTAGCGCATGATCCGGACCATGGTCCGCTGGGCGCGCGCGTGCTGCCGGCGCAGGGGGAGATCACGGCGATGGGCTGGCCCGTGGCGCCGCAGGGGCTGGCCGAGCTGCTGGCGCGCGTCGACCGCGACTACCGTCCCGGGCCGCTGTACGTGACGGAGAACGGCTCCTGCTACGACGACGTGGTCACTGGCGATGGCAGCGTGCGCGACGTGGCGCGGCGCCGCTACCTGATGCGCCACCTGGCCGCGCTGCGCCAGGCTGTCGCGGACGGCGTCCCCGTCAAAGGCTATTTCGCGTGGAGCCTGCTGGACAATTTCGAGTGGGCGGAAGGCTATCTGCGCCGCTTCGGCCTCGTCCACGTGGATTACGCGACGCAGGAGCGCCGCCTGAAGGACAGCGCGAAGTGGTATCGCGGTTTCCTGCGCGGGGCGTGAACGCAAGCGAATGATTGACAGCGCGGGCGTTTGCATTCAATATTCGCGGGGTTGATTGGAATCGTTTCCAATCGACTCCGCGAGACCACCCTGGAGACACCCGCATGACCACCAAAAGCAACAGCCACATCCGGCTCGCCGTCGCGTCCGCGCTGGCCGCCGCCGCATTCTGCGCAACGGCCGCCCCGCAGATCGAGGCCTGGCCACACCTGAAGAGCGCCATCGCACCGGACGCCGCCCTCGAGGCGCGCGTGCGCGAGATCGTCGGCCGCATGACCCTCGCCCAAAAGATCGGCCAGATGACGCAGGCCGAACTGAAGGCCGTGACGCCGGACGACGTACGCACGTACTACCTCGGCTCCGTGCTGAACGGCGGCGGCAGCTGGCCGGGCAACGACAAGCACGCGCACGCCGCCGACTGGCTGAAGCTGGCCGACGCGTTCTACGACGCGTCGATGGCGACGGACATGGCGGTCAAGGTCCCGATGATCTGGGGCACGGACGCCGTGCACGGCCACAACAACGTCTACGGCGCCACCATGTTCCCCCACAATATCGGCCTCGGCGCCGCGCGCGATCCGGAACTGGTGAAGGCCATCGGCGCCGCGACGGGCAAGGCCGTGCGCGCCACGGGCATCGCTTGGGTGTTCGGCCCGACCGTCGCCGTCGTGCGCGACGACCGCTGGGGCCGGACGTACGAAAGCTTTTCGGAAGATCCGCAACTCGTGCGGCGCCTGTCCGGCCCCTATGTGACGGGCCTGCAGGGCGCGCTGAAGGACGACGCCAATGCCATCGCCAGCATCAAGCACTACATGGCCGACGGCGGCACGGAATTCGGCATCAACATGGGCGTCGCGAAGGTCAGCGAGCGCGACATGATGAATATCCATGCGCAAGGCTATTACGCGGGCATCGAGGCGGGCGCGCAGACCGTCATGGCCTCGTTCAATTCGTGGAACGACGTCGCCGCGGGCAAGGATTACGGCAAGGTGCACGGCAGCCGCTATATGCTCACCGATATCCTGAAGGACAAGATGGGCTTCGACGGCTTCGTCGTCACGGACTGGAACGGACATGCGGAAGTGCCGGGCTGCCGCAACGACAGCTGCGCGCAGGCCATCAATGCCGGCATCGACATGGTGATGGTGCCGAACGACTGGAAGGCCTTTATTGCCAATACGATCAAGGATGTGGAAGCCGGCCGCATTCCGATGGCGCGCATCGACGACGCCGTCAGCCGCATCGTGCGCGTGAAGCTGAGGGCCGGCGTCTTCGACAAGCGGCCGTCGCAATCCGCATGGGCCGGCAAGGACGACGCGCTGCTCGCGAAAGAGCTGGGCCGCCGCGCCGTGCGCGAATCGCTCGTGCTGCTGAAGAACGAAGGACCGGCGCTGCCGCTGGCGGCCGGGAAGAGAATCCTGGTCGTGGGCAAAGCGGCCGACAGCATGGCCAACCAGACGGGCGGCTGGGCGCTGACGTGGCAGGGCACGGCGAACACGAATGCCGATTTCCCGAAGGCCGAGACGATCCTTGCGGGCCTGAAGGCGGCAGGCAGCAACGTCAACTACAGCGCGGACGGTGCCGATGTCGACCCGGCCAAATTCGACGCCGTGGTCGCCGTGATCGGCGAAGCGCCGTATGCGGAAGGCGACGGCGACATCGTCCCCTCGGGCACGCTGCGCCATTCGAGCCGCTACCCGGAAGACCTGGCCGTGCTGCAGAAGGTGCACGGCAAGGGCAAGCCCGTGGTGACCGTGTTCCTGTCCGGCCGGCCGCTGTGGGTGAACGACTTGCTGAATCTGTCCGACACGTTCATCGCCGCGTGGCTGCCCGGCACGGAAGGCAGGGGCGTCTCGGACCTGCTCGTCGCAAGCAAGGGCGCGAAGCCGTATGACTTCAACGGCAAGCTGTCGTTCTCGTGGCCGAAGTCCGTGTGCCAGACGCCGCTGAACGTGGGCGACGCCGGCTATTCTCCGCTGTTCGCCTATGGCTATGGGCTGAAGCGGGGGCAGCGTTCGCACCTCGGCACGCTGGATGCAACGTATCCGGCCGGCGGCTGCAGCGCGTCCGATACGTATCCCGTGTTCGGCCAGGCCGACCGCGCCAGCTTCCCGCTGCGGATCGTCAGCGGCACGCAATCGGCGGCGCTGGGTGCGGACCTGAACGCGGGATCGAGCTTGCCGGGTATTTCGGTCGCCATCGCCCAGATCAAGGCGCAGCAGGACGCGAAGCTCGTCACGTGGACGGCGCCGGCCACGTTCGAAGCGCACGGCAGCAAACCGCTCGCACTGCCCGCCGCGCTGGCGGACAAGGGCGTGCTGCGCTTCGACACGATCGTGCAGCAGGCGCCAGCCGACAAGGTGACGATCGCGATGGCGTGCGGCGGCACCGCCTGCGGCACGCCACTGGATGCGACCCGGCTGTTCGCGGGCCTGGCCGGCAAGGGCCGCCAGGAGGTCGCGATCCCGCTCGCCTGCTTCCGTGCGCGCGGCACGGACATCGCGCGCGTCGACACGCCGTTCCGCGTGACGAGCGACGGGCCGTTCACGGCCGCCTTCGGCAACGTCGACGTGGCGGCCGGCGCCGGCACCGTCCGATGCGGGGACCTGCAATGAATGCATTCCGGCTGCTGGCCGACATCGGCGGCACCAACGCCCGTTTCGCGCTGCAGGCGCCGGGCGGCGATTTCGCCGACATCGAAGTGCTTGCATGCCGCGATTACGACCGCGTCAAGGATGCGATCGCGGCGTACCTGGCCCGCGCCGCCTCCCGCGGCCTGCCGGCGGACGGCATCCGTCACGCGGCGCTCGCCATCGCGAATCCGGTCGAGGGCGACTTCGTCAGCATGACCAACCACCACTGGCGCTTTTCGATCGCGGGACTACGGGAGGCCTGCGGTTTCGGGACGCTCCTCGTCGTGAACGACTTCGCGGCGCTCGCACAGGCGTTGCCGTACCTGGACGCGGGCGGCCGCGAACGCATCGGGGGCGTGGACACCGCGGCGGTCGAGGGCCGGCCGATCGGCCTGGTCGGCCCGGGCACGGGTCTCGGCGTGTCCGGCGTCGTGCCCGCGGGCGGCGGGCGCTGGATCGCGCTGGCGGGCGAGGGCGGCCACGCGAGCTTCGCGCCCGTCACCCGCGACGAGATGCGGATCCTCGACGCACTGTGGGCAGAACACGGCCACGTCTCGGCCGAGCGCCTGCTGTCCGGCCCCGGCCTGGAAGCGATCCACCGGGTGCTGGCCGGCGAACGGCTGGCCGCCGCCGACATCACGGCGCGCGCGCTGTCCGGCTCCTGCGCCGCCTGCCGTGCCACGGTCGACGCGTTCTGCGCCATCCTGGGCAGCGTGGCGGGCAACGTCGCGCTGACGCTGGGCGCGACGGGCGGCATGTACATCGGCGGCGGCATCGTGCCCCGTCTCGGACCGCTGTTCCACGCGTCCGCGTTCCGCAACCGCTTCGAAGGCAAGGGGCGGCTGCAGCCCTGGCTGGCGCGCATCCCCACGTATCTCGTCACCGAACCGTATCCCGCACTGCGCGGCGTGGCCGCGCTGCTCGACGCCGCAACACCATAACCATAACAAGGAGCCTTCATGGCAGCTTCCCCCAACCCGTCCGTGCCCGTGGCCGCGGCATCCAATGCCACCGCGACCAACACCGGACCGCTCGTCATCGTCACGATCCTGTTCTTCATGTGGGGCCTGCTCACGTCGCTGAACGACGTGCTGATCCCGCACCTGAAGGCGATCTACACGCTGAATTACCTGCAGGCGATGCTCGTGCAGTTCTGCTTCTTCGGCGCCTATTTCATCGTGTCGCTGCCGGCCGGTGCGCTGATCCGCCGCATCGGCTACCAGAAGGGCGCCGTCACGGGCCTGCTGATCGCGGCCGGAGGCTGCGCGCTGTTCTATCCGGCCGCGCAGGGCGGCTACGGCCTGTTCCTGTTCGCGTTCTTCGTGCTGGCGGCGGGCATCACGATCCTGCAGGTGGCCGCGAACCCGTACGTGACGGTGCTCGGCCCGGCCGCGACGGCGTCGAGCCGCCTGACCCTCACGCAGGCCTTCAATTCGCTGGGCACGACGGTGGGCCCGGCGCTGGGCGGCATGCTGATCCTGGCGGGTGCCGGCGCCGTCGCGGCCGACCAGGCGTCCGCCGTGCAGGGACCGTATCTCGCGCTGGCGGCGGCGCTTGCGCTCCTCGCCATCCTGTTCGCGCTGGCCCGGCTGCCGCGCATCGACCATGCGGACGCCGACGTCCCCGCCGCCGGTGCGACCGGTTCGGCACTGCAGTACCGCCACCTCGTGCTGGGCGCCGTCGCCATCTTCCTGTACGTGGGCGGCGAAGTCAGCATCGGCAGCTTCCTCGTCAACTTCCTCGGCGAGCAACAGGTCGCGGGCATGGCGGCGGCGCAGGCGGCCGGCTATGTCAGCGTGTATTGGGCCGGGGCGCTGATCGGGCGCTTCATCGGCTTCGCCGTCATGCGCGTCGTCAGCCCCGGGAAGGCGCTCGCGTTCAATGCGCTGGCCGCCATCGCGCTCGTGCTGGCCGCCATTTTCGGCCGGGGCCAGGCCGCGATGTGGGCGATCCTCGCCGTCGGGTTGTGCAATTCCATCATGTTCCCGACGATCTTCAGCATGGCGCTGCACGGCCTGGGACGCCACACGGGGCAGGGCTCCGGCATCCTGTGCATGGCGATTGTCGGCGGCGCCATCGTGCCGTTCCTGCAAGGCTGGCTGGCGGACCACATCGGCGTGCAACCGTCGTTCTTCGTGCCGGCCGCCTGCTATGGCTTCATCCTGTTCTTCGGATTGAAGTATGCGAACCTGCATCGCCAGGGGACAACCACCGCCTGAGACTGGCCATGCCGGCATTTTTTGCAGTAGAATGCCGGCATCCCATTGGGGAGTAGCCTGCTTCCGCCCTCGCGGAAGTTCCCGTATCAACATACTCGCCGGCCGATGGTCGACGTGGTACGGGCAGCCGTTTCGGTTGGCAAGACCTTTGGTATGCCTGCGCGTTCATCGGGCCGCGCCGGCATGCCTTCGTCATTGCCCGACTGGAACCACAATGAATCTCCTCGCCACCGCAGCACTCGCTCTCGCCATGTCCACCGACGCCTTCGCCGTCGCCGTCGGCAAGGGCGCCGCGCTGCAACGTCCCCATCTCCGCGAAGCCCTGCGCACGGGCGCCATTTTCGGCGTCATCGAAGGCCTCACGCCCGTCATCGGCTGGGCGCTGGGTCACTGGGCGGCGCCGTACGTCCAGGCGTGGGACCACTGGATCGCGTTCACCCTGCTGGGCGTCCTCGGCCTGCGCATGATGCGCGAAGGCTTGTCCGGCGCGGACGACGACGAGGACGACAAGCCGGCGAGCCACTCGTTCTGGCTGCTGGCCGTGGCGGGCTTCGCGACGAGCATCGACGCGATGGCCGTCGGGGTGGGCCTCGCGTTCATCGATGCGAACATCGTCACGACGGCCGGCGCCATCGGACTGTCGACGTTCATCATGGTGACGCTCGGCGTGATGGTGGGCCGCGGCCTCGGCAAGCTCGTGGGCAAGCGTGCCGAGGTCGTGGGCGGGCTCGTACTGATCGCGATCGGGTCGCTGATCCTGTACGAGCACCTCGGTCAGGGCTGACCGGTCTTCACCTGTACGCCGTTGCCGGCTTCCAGCGTCGCCCGGGTGGACGTGGTCTTGCTGCCGCTGGAATAGCCGCCTTCGACGGTGGCCATCCCGGCACCGCTCGACTTGCCGTCCTTGCTGCCGCCCGAGACGCCGATGCCGGCCGCGAAGCCCGAGCTGGTGCTGCTGCTCGTGCTCTTCGCGTCCTTGAACTCGACCGCGCCGCCCGTCACGGCGGCCGCGCCGCCCGCCTTCAGCTGCGTGCCTTCGAAGCTGGCCTTGTCGCCCGCGCTCAGCGTCAGGTTGCCGCCCGATTTCACGCCGCCGGTGACGGCCTGGCTGGACGTGCTGGTGTCGTTCTGGAACCCGCCGCCCAGCGTGAGGCCCGCGCCGCTTTCGCCACCCTTGCCGCCACCTTTGCCGCCACCGCCGCCCGATACCTGCACGCCGGCCTGGAATGAGCTCGAATTGCTGGACGAGCTGCTCTCGTTGCGCGCCGCATCCATGGTCAGCTTGCCGCCCGCCTGGACCGTGGCGTCGCCCTTGGCCGCGATGTCGGTGCCTTCGAAGCGCGCGTCGCCTTGCGTCTTGATGACGAGGCCCGCACCCGACTGGATGCCGCCGGCGACGGCCGTCGACGAGCGAGCGCTCTCGCTGGCCTTGTCGAAGCCGCCGCTGGCGCCGCCCTCGACGGTCTTCGAGCCCAGGCCGACGCCGACGTTGGCGGCGGCGTTGATCGTCTGCTCGCTCGAACTGCTGCTGGACGTGTCGTGCGCGGCCTTGTAGTCGAGCGACTGGGCGCCGATCTCGACCCCCTTGTCGCCCTTGATGCTCGTGCCTTCCAGCGTCGTCGCGCCGGACGACGTGCTGGTGACCTTGCCGCCCGCACGGATATTCGACACCACGGCCGTGCTGCTGTTCGAGCTCGACGACGATTGCGTGCCCGTGTACTGCGCCTCGATGCCGACGCTGACGCCGGCGCCGGAGGCGCTCGGCGCGCCGGTCGCACCCGCGTTGGCGCTCGCCTCCGCATACACGCCGATGCGCGCCTCGTGCGATGACGCATTGGACGACGTCCAGCTGGTGTTCGCCGCCGCCTTGCTGTCGATCGTGGTGGCCGACTGGGTGAAGTTGCCGGCCGCGTCGATATTGGTCCCCACGTCCGTGATGTTGCCCGTCGCCGTGCGCGTGACGTCGCCGTTGCCCGAGCGGATCGTCGACACCTGCGCCGTCGTCGTCCCGGACGCGTCGGTCGCTTCCGAGTGGCGTGCCTGCAGGCCCTGGCCCGCCTTGGCGTTCGCGGAGGCCGCGCCGCCGCCGCCCAGCATGCCGTTCGACGCGCTGGCCTCGGCCTTGGCGCTGCCGCCGTAGTACAGGCCGGCCGACGTCTTCGTCGTCGTGGTGGTCGTCTGGTCGACGTCGGTCGCGGCGGTGAACGCCATGTCCTTCGCCTTCAGCGCGACGCCGTTCTCGCCGCCCAGTTCCGAACCCTGGACGGTCAGCTTGTCCTTCGCGTTGATGTTCAACTTGCCGTTCGCGTTGATCGTGGTGCCGTTGTTGTGGATGTTCAGGCTGTCGGTCTGCGTCGTCTTCGTGCGGATGACGTCGAGCGTCGTGTCGGACGAGGCGCCCGCCTGCGCGCCCGCACCCGTCACCATGCCGGTACGCGCGCCGGCGCTGGCCGACGCTTCGTTGTTCGATTCCGCGTACAGGCCGATCTGCGTGGTCGACGTCTTGCTGCTCGAGACGTGCACGTCCTGCGACGCGAGCACGTTGACGTTCTTCGCATCCAGGTTCGCATCGCCGCCCGTGTTCACCCTGGCGCCCTGCAGCGTGATGTCCTTGTCGGCCTTCACGTTCAGGTCCTTGCCGACGTTGATCTGCGAGCCAACGGCGCGTGCGTTGTAGTCGTACGTGTTCGTCGTCTTCGTCTCGGCCAGCGTGACGCCCGCGCTGCCGGACGCGCTGGCGCCCGCATGTGCTTCCGCGCCGACGCCCACGCCCGCCTTGCTGTCGACGCCTTTGCCGGCCGACGCGCCCGCGCCCGCGGACGTGTCGCCGCCGGCGCCGTCCAGCTTGAGGAAGCTCGTCGTCTTCGTGGTCGTCGTCGTGCGGTCGACGTCCTGGCCGGCCAGCACCTGCACCTGGCCCGCCTGGATGTCCGCGCCGCCGCCGACGTTCAGGTTCGACCCCTGCAACGTGAGCGTGTCGCCGCTCTTGATGGCAGCATTGCCCTTGACGTCGATGCCGGCGGCCACGTTGCGGCCCTGGAAGGTATCGGTGGTCGTCGACGTGTTGCCGAACAGGCCGCCGCCCACGCCGAGTCCCGAGTGCTCGGAGTAGCTCGTCGTTTCGCGCGTGTCCTGGCGCGAGATGACGTTGACGTTGCCCGTGGCGTCCAGCGCCAGGTCGCCGCCGACCTTCACCTGCGACCCCGCGATGGTCGTGTCGCCGCCGCTCTTGATCTTGAGGTTGCCGCCGCTCGCCAGGTTCGACCCGATATTGGTCGTGGTGGCGAGGCTGCTGCCGCTGCCGGATCCGCCCAGCAGGCCGGCGCTGCGTTGCATGGTGGCGTCCGCGGTCGTGTTCTGGATCGTGTCGAACGTGACATTACCGCCCGCCGCGAGGCTCGCGTCGCCGCTCGCCTTGACGTCCGCGCCCTTGACCGTGATGTCCTTCGCCGCGTCGAGGCTCAGCTTCCCGGTGCTCTCGATGCCGGCCGCCGCGCCGATCGTCGTGCGCGCGAAGTCCTTGCCGCCGCGCGTCTCGGCCACGGTCTGGTTGACGATGCTGCCTTCGGTCGACTTCAGCGCGACGTCGCCGCCCTTGATCTTGCCGCCCGTGTTCGTGATGTCGCCCTTGGCCGTGATAGCGAGCTTGTCGCCCTTGATCGTGCCGCCCGTGTTGGTCACCGTGCCGGCGTCGATCTTCATGTTGGTGGCCGAGATCACCGGGCCGCCGCCTTCGATGGCATCCTTCGTCGACTTCGCGAGGTAGACGACCGGCGCGACGACCTTCTGGCCGCCCACGACGGTTTCGACCATCCACACCATGTCTTCCGTCAGGTTCGCGGCCTGGTCCGGGCTCAGGGCTTTTCCGTACACGAGCCCCAGCGTGCCCGCCTGCGTGGACGCGTTGTCCATCAGCGCCTGCATCTGCGCCGCTTCGCCCGCCATGCCCTTGAGGACGTTGGCGCCGGTCTGCGCGATCAGCTGGTCGCGCACGAGTTTCGCCTCGTAGTTGGCGTCGCCCAGGCGCTTGATCTCCTTGTCCGGGTTGATGTTCAGGAGCTTGGTCAGATAATCCGACCCGACCGAATTGCTGCCGGCGCCGAACAGCGGATTCGTTTCGACGAGGTAGTGCGAATTCGGATCCTTGGCCGTGACGAAGTAGCCGTTCGGGTTCGTCGGCAGGTTCAGGTTCAGGCCCTGGAACTGCTGCGCCGGCGCGGCCGCGACGTTCTGTGTCTTCGCGTTCGTCGGCAGCTTGCTGACGAGCGCCTTCAATCCGGCGCCCAGCGGCGTGCCCGCCAGCGGATTGGCCGCGACGGCGCTGTCGGCCCCCACGGACTGCGCCTGCGTGCCTTGCTGGTACGGCGACCCGAGGTTCATCAGGCTGCCGCCCGTGAAGGTGAGGTTGGTCGCGTAGATGCCGGCCTTCCACTTCTGGATCACGTGACGGCCTGTTTCCATCAGGTGCGCCGCGGCCTGGGCGGCGCCGGCGCTGCCGGCGGACCCGGCGAAGCAGCCGCCGTCGTTGCAGCCGTACTGGCCGTCCGTCGTCGGGTAGGTGTAGTAGTACTCGTCGTCGTCGAACAGGTGGCCGATCTTGGTCATGTGCCAGCGGCGGGCATAGTCGATCTGTTCCAGGTGCAGGTCGGTGTTGGTGAAGGCGCCGCTGCCGCTGATGTTGAGGTTCGGTGCGGAGATCAGCGACGCCTGGTTCACGCCCGACTGGCCGTAGTTGATGTTGATCGTGCGGGCGGCGATGACCTGGCCGAACTGCGTGGGCATTGCGCCGTCGAGGCCCTGGATCCAGTTTACGGTCTGTGCCCACGTGACGAGGTGGTCGCAGCCCGAGCTCAGGAATGCGCAATTGCCTTCCCAGTCGTACGGCGTGCTGACGCCGCCGTTGATCACCTGGGCAACGATCACGTTCGGCACCCGGCCGGTCGGCAGGTTGTTGAAGGCGTCGGTGGTCGTGATCGTCGTGTCGCGCAGCGCGATCACGGTGTTGTAGTTGTTGAAGGTGCCGGCGGCGACGTTGATGTCGTTCGCGTCCATCGTGCCGGTCATGGTGTTGTTGTAGGTCTGGCCGGCGGCGTTGACGGTCAGCGTGCCGCTGGCGTACAGCGCGCCGGCGTTGTCGAAGCCCGCGCCGCCCGCGTTCGCCGTCAGGTTCGCTTCCGACGAGATGCCGCCCGTGTTCGTGTTGTCGAGGCGCGGTGCCGTCACCGTCAGGTCGCCCGCCGTGTGGATGGCGCCTTCATTGCGGACGCTCCCCGTGGCGGCGATGGTGCTCGCGCTCCCGTCCATGCCGGTCAGGATCACGGCGCCGCTGCCCTGGTTGACGATATCGGTGCCGCCCAGCGTGGCGGTGCCGTTCGACTGGATGCGGCCCTGGTTCGTCAGGTTGGCGGCAACCACGCCGATGGTGTCGCCGAACAGCGTGCCGCTGTTCGTCATGTACGCGGCGCCCACGGATGCGGCACCCACGTTCAGCGCCGTGGCGGCCTGGATGCGGCCGCTGTTGGCGACGCCGAATCCGGCCGCGCCGGTGACCGTGACGCCGGCCTGGCCGATGATCGTGCCGCTGTTGTCGAGGGTCGTGGCCGTGGAGAGGGTCAGCGCATCCTGCGCCTGCACCTGGCTGCTGTTGACGATGCCGCCGGTACGGCTCGTGAGGCTCGCGGTGCCGCCGGAGCCGGCGGTGCCGCTGTTGGCGATCGTGCCTGCACGCAGGACCAGGCTCGCGCCGGCGCCCGTTGCCTGCACGAGCGCGCTGTTGGCGAGGGCGTCGGCGACGTCGATCGTCACGTTCGTCTCGCCCTGGACGGTGCCGCTGTTGCTGAAACTGGGGCCGCTCGCGTTCAACGTGTGACCGGACAGGAGGGCGCCTGTGCCGTTGGCGATCGATTTCGTGGCTGCGAGGTCGAGCCCCGTGGCGGCCTTGACCTGGCCGGTGTTCTGCAGCTCGCCTGCGAGCGCGGCGAGGCTGGCGCCATCGGCCGCGCGGATCGTCCCGCCGTTGCCGACCGATGCGCCGCGCAGCGTTACGCTGCCGCCGGCCACCGTCGTCTCGAGCAGGCCGGACGTGGTGAGCCCGTAGGTGGCGCCCACGGTCGCGTTCTTGCCGGCGCTGATCGCGCCGCCGTTGACGAATTCGGCGGCCTGCGCCGTGAAATCGCCGGCAGTCTGCATGACGCTCTTCGCGTCGGCGTTGAGGAACGCGGACGCTGCGCTCACGTCCAGGTTGCCCGTGGCGATGACCTGGCCGCTGTTGGTGAACGTCGCGGCTGTCGACTTGACGGTCGCGCTGCCGCCTGCCTGCAGGGTGCCGCCGTTCGTGACGGTACCGCCGGTCAGTGCGAGGCTGCTGCCCGCGTTCAGGGTCTGGATCGCGTTCGTGTTGACGAGGGAGCCGCTTGCCGTCACGAACATGTCCGCGCCGGCCTGGATGGTGCCCGCATTGGCGACGTCGCGCGCCGTGACGAGGGCGGCGTAGCGGGCCAGCAGGGCGCTGTCGGCGCCGTCGTTGGTGATGCCGGTGCCCGCCGCGACGGTGAGCGACGCACCCTGGACCAGGGCGCGGTTCACCACGTCCGCGGCGCTCTGCAGGTTGGCCGCGCCGGCGGCGGCGACGGTGCCCGTGTTGGCGATGCTGCCCGCCTGTACCGTCAGCCTGCCGTCCGCGCCGCCGTCGGCCGCGGCCGTCGTCAGCAGCTTGCCGCTGTTGGTGACGCTCCCTGCAACGGTCGTGGCGAGGCCGCCGGCCGATTGCACCGTGCCCGCGTTGTCCAGGCGCGCCGCCTGCAGGACGACGTCCTTGCCGGCACCCGCGCCGAGCAGCGTGGCGCCGGCGGCGTTCGTGATTGCGTCGGCTGCGGCGATGCGCATGCCATCGTTGGCCTGCACGGCGCCCGCGTTGGCGAGCGTGGTCGCCTGGATGGCGATGCGGCCGGCCAGCGCGCGGCCCGTATTCGTCACGGCCGCGGCCTGTGCGGTGCCGATGTCGAGCGCTCCCTGGGCCTGCAGCAGGCCGCTGTTCGTCAGTTGCAGCGGCGCGGTACCGCCGCCGTCGAGCGCGAGGCTGCCGCCCGCGAGCACGCTGCCCGCGTTGTCGAGCGCCGTCGCGGCGCGCAGTGCGGCGTCCGCGCCGGCCGTCAATTGCGTTGCAGCTGTGAGGCGCAGTGCGCCGCCGCGTGCCTGCACGTCCAGCTTGTCGGTGGTCGTGGCCTTGACGGCGTCGAGCACGACGTCGCCCGCGGCGCCGAGCGTGAGCGCGCCCTTGCCGCTGTACAGCGTGGCGTGCGTGGCGGCGATGGTGCCGGCGTCGAGGCCGAACGCGCCGCCGGCGCCCCAGGTGCTGCCGTCGATGGCGGCGGCGCCCGCGACCTTCACGCTGGCGTCCCCGTTGGCGCTGCGGGTGGCGTTGGCGCTGGACGTGTCGGCCAGGCTCGCCGCCTGGATCGCCAGGTTGTTGCCGGCCTTGAGCGCGGCCTCGTTCAGCGCCAGGGCGCCGGCCGCGGTCACGTTCAGGTCGCGCGTCGCGCTGACGGCGGCGTTGGCGCCGCCGATTTCGACCTGGCCGGCGCCAGTCTGCGTGAGGGCCACGTCGCGCGCGGCCGACACGCGGCCCTGCAGGAGGACCTTGCCGGCCGCGTCGACGCGGAAGTCGTCCGCGCTGGCGGCGGCGTCGCCCAGCATGCGCACGCCCACGCCGGCCTCCGTCGCGATCAGCCGGATGCGGCCCGCGTACATGCCGCCCAGCGCGCTCGAGTCGATGGCGTACTGCGGCTTCTCGGCCGCGGCGGCCACGGTGCCCGCGATGTTGCGGCCCTCGTAGTGCCACTGGACGGGGCCCGTGAACACACCGAGTTCACCGGTGCCGGCCACGTTGACCTGGCCGTCGACTTTCACGTTGCGCGCGACGAGGTCGAGGATCTGCTGGGCGCTGGCATCCACGCCCGCACCGCCGATGGCGATGTCGCCGCGGCTGACGTTGAAGCCGATCAGGTTGCCGTCGGCGGCCCACACGGGCGCGCCGGTCGTCAGCGTGACGCGGTCGGTGTTGATGAAGCCGCACCCCGTGCACGTGAGGCCGTTCGGGTTGACGACGATGACGTCCGCGCGCTTGCCGTACACCTCGGTGTAGCCGGCCAGCGTGGAGCGGTTGGTCGACGTCACTTCGTTCAGGATGACCCGGGCGGCCTGCTTGAGGTTCGTGTTGCCGACGATGCCGCCGGCCAGCTGCGACTGGCCCACCGCGGCCTGCGTGAACGGCGTGTTGTTCAGCACGAGGCCTTTCGCCTCGACGTTGTACGTGTCGAACGTGTTGTGCGAGATGCCGGCGCCGTTCGGCGAGTCGATGTTTACGACGGGCACGCCGTTCGGCGCGATATAGGTATTCGTCTTGCCCCCGTTGGGGACGACGGACGTGGGTGTCTTGAGCTGGGCCCAGGCGGTACCCGGCGCGAAGGTGGGCAGCACTGCAGCCAGCACGGTGGCGGCAAGGACGGCGCGGCCGGACTTGCCCTTTCCTCGGGCGGTTTCGGCGGCGATGACATACGCGCCGCGGGCGGCGCTCCAGACGTGGCGATACGAGCGGTTCATGGTGGCGGTACTTTCAGATCTCGATGTTCAGGCGTACCCAGGTCTGGGTTCCTTCGCGCTGGAAGGCGTGCGGTTCGTGCAGTGCGCGCGTGGCGGAAACGTCCAGCGACGTGCGTTTCCACGCGATGTTCAGGCCCAGCGCGGCGCCGGCGAGGGTGCCGTCGGGGATGCCCGCGACACGGTTCTCGACCCGGCCCGCGTCGACGCCGGCGTAGACACGCACGGGTATGGCCTGGCCGAGCAGCGGCAGCACGGGGCGCACGAAGACCTCGTTGCGCACGTACGCGCCGTGGTCGCCGGACAGCGTGTTGTTGTAGAAGCCGCGCACCGTGTACGGGCCGCCGATCAGCATCTGCTCGGAGCCGAACAGCGTGTCGAGTGCGTACTGGCCCGTGAGACTGGACGAGATGCCCGCATCGAGGGTGCCGATCCGGAAGGGCCGCATCCAGTTGGCATTGAACGTCACCTTGCCGAATTGCGCGTGGCCCGCGTCCGCGGCCAGGCCGTCCGCATCGTGCAGCGCGCCGGCGATGCCGAGGCCGCGCGAGTAGCCCAGGTCGGCGGACAGGGCGCCGCCCAGGAACGTCGTGCTGGCCGTGCCGCCCAGGTCCAGCACCGACAGCTTGCGGCTGCTGACGCCGAGCAGTTCGCCGCCCAGGTAGTTCTTGCTGTCCTTGACGGCCAGGTTGCCGTACACGCCGGCGCGGGTGACCTGGTTGCGGTACAGGAGCTGGTCGATGCGCAGCGACGCATTGCGCGAACGGCCCATGAATTGCAGCGCTTCGCCGCTGGGCAGCTGGACGGTGCTCACGAAGCGCGCGTCGCTCGCCGTGGCCGTGAACGTCGTCCAGCGGAACGGGACGATCGCCGTCACGCTCTTGCTTTCCGAGCCCTTGTGCGCCATGTCGTTCGGCTGCGAGCGGCGATACGTGGCCAGCAGCAGCTCGTTGAAGCCGAGGATGGCATCCGTGCTGACCGAGAAGCCCGCCTGGTTGCGGCCCGTGCTTTCGGAGCCGCTGTTGTCGCCGGTCAGGCTGGCATGTACGGGAAAGGCCGGCTTGTTGTGGATGACGACGGTGCTTTCGCCCGGCGCGCTGCCCGGCTGGATGTCCAGCGTGGCGTTGTTCGAGGCCAGGCGGTTGACCTGGTCGATGCCTTGCTCGATGTCGCGCAGGTTGAGCAGGCCGCCGGCCGGCGGGAACACGTTCCACGGGTTGATGCGGGCGCCGTCGTCGACCTTGAGCGCGCCGAGGCGTCCTTCGATCACGAGGATCTCCAGGCGCTTCTTGCCGAGATCCTGCGCTGGAAGGTAGGCGCGCGTGGTGACGTAGCCGCGGTCGATGTAGTCCTTGGTGATGAGGCCCAGGATCGCTTCGATCTCCGCGACGCCGAGGCAGCGGTGGCTGTACGCCGTCTCGATCGCGGCGCGGACGACCGGGGACAGTCCCGGCGCGCCGTGGATCGTGATCATGTCGATGTCGTGGCAGCGCGGTCCGGCGCCGGACGCGTCGACCTGCGGCTGCAGGCGGCTCGTATCGATGCCGGGCTCGGTGCGCTCGCGCGGCTTGGCCGCTTCGATGTCGCGTTTGATGCGTTCTTCCTGCTGGCGTTGCAGCACCTCGGCGCGCTGGGCGGCGGCGGCCGGGTCGATGCCGGTCTGGGCATGCAGGTCGGGGACGATGGCGAAGGCGGCCGCGAGGGCGCAGGCGAGCCGGGTCGGAAAAGGGGAGATGGCCATGGGAGGCGTTGGTCCTGGAGATTGTCGAACACGCCAGCGGGCCATCGGATTTACCGATTTGCCCGCTGGAAATGTTCTAAATCTTAGCGACCAGCCTCAGCCGTTGTCACGACGATTCCTGCAAGAACGTCCTTACTGATGCTGTACAGCAACGATTTTCGGAACAGGCGTAACAGAATATCTATGCCCGGTAGAGAAATTATTCTTGAACAGGCAAAGTTGCGATTGTTTCATTCTTGGTTTGCGCACGCTCGTGCGCCAGCCACCGCCGCGTGAGCCAGGCGCGCACGGGCTCGTCGTAGACCTTCAGTAGCAGCCACGCCAGCGCGACGCACACGGCGAAGGTGGCGGCGGCGACGGGCAGGCCGTCGCGCAACGACACATGCTGTTCGTTGGTCCACGCGGTGTACGTGTACACGAACGGATAGTGGATGATGTACAGCGGGTAGGACAGGCCGCCCAGCGCGGCGCACACGCGGCCCGTACGCGCACTGACCTGGGCGCTGGCGCCCAGCCAGACGACGAACGGGAACACGGCGACGATGCACAGGGCTTCGTACAGGCCGTTCATCCACAACGTATCCGGGCCGCCGATGCGCGGCAATGCCATCGTGGCGAACAGGATCGCGGCGCTGATCGGGAACGCGTGGGCGATGCGGCCCGGACGGACGACGCGCGACAGCAGCAGTCCCGCGCAGAACGGGTAGGCAAGACGCGTGAAGCCCAGCTGGAACTGGACGGGGTCCAGCGACCAGCCGCCGATCACGTCGCCGTTCGGTCCCGCGAGGAGGTAGTACACGAGCGCCGCGCCGGCCAGCAGCGCGAGCACGCCGAGGATCCGGTTCGGCAGCCGCCGCAGCACGAGCGCGTACAGCACGTTCGCCACGTATTCGAAGAACAGCGACCACGCCGGCCCGTTCAGCGGATGCATCTCGGCCCAGCCGCGCAGGTCCAGCGCGGGCGGCACCGGCAGCAGGGTCATGCCGATCACCATGATCAGCAGCATCCGCCACAAAGGCGTGTCCGCGATCATCGGGAACAGCGGCCCGGCCTGGAAATAGAACATCAGCGCGCCGATCACCATCGCGACGACGATCATCGGATGCAGGCGGATCAGCCGGCGCTGGAAGAACTCGCCCAGCGACATGCGCCGCCAGCGGTCGTCGTACGCGTAGCCGATGACGAAGCCGGACAGCAGGAAAAAGAAGTCGACGGCCAGGTAGCCATGGTTGATCACCTGGGCGAAGCGGTTGACGGCATGCGCTTCGCACAGGTGGAAGGCGACCACGGTCAGCGCCGCGACGCCGCGCAGGCCGTCGAGGACGGCGTAGTGCCGTTTGGTGTCGGCAAAGCCGCCAGCCGCCGTCACGGTTTGCCCGCCGGGCAGTAGCGCTCCACGTATTGCTGGTGCGGCGGCAGTTGCGACACCGTGCGGCGCACGCCGTTGCGGATGCCGTCCAGGAAGCCGCGCAGCTCGTCGTCGCCCATCAGGTCCGCGCTCGGGTGCCAGCGCTCGGGCGTGAGGCCCTGGCCCAGCATGACCTGCACCCACGAGTTTTCCGCGAACAGTTCGTTCCCTTCGCGGAAGACGCGGGCGCCGTCGCGGAACAGGTCGATGCGGTGCTGCAGGCTGTCCGGCACCTGCATCGTCGCCGCGTCGTGCCAGTACGGCGTATCGCGCCGGTTCGTGACCTTGTAGTGCAGGATGATGAAGTCGCGGATCGTGCGGATGTCCTCCTCGGCCTGCGCGTTGAACTCGTCGATGTCCGATTGCTGGATGCCGTGCGACGGGAAGATCTGCAACAGGCGCACGATGCCGCGCTGGATCAGGTGGATGCTCGTCGACTCGATCGGCTCCAGGAACCCGCTCGCAAGACCGAGCCCGATGCAGTTGCCGGCCCAGACCTTCTTGCGCTGGCCGGGCGTGAAGCGGATCACGCGCGGCTCCGTGAGGACTTTGCCTTCGATGTTGCCGAGCAGCGTGGCGCGCGCCGTCGCCTCATCCGTGTGGCGGCTGGAGAACACGATGCCGTTACCGGTGCGGTGCTGCAGCGGGATGCGCCATTGCCAGCCCCAGTCGTGCGCCATCGAGCGCGTCAGCGGCACGGCCGGACCGGTCGATTCCGTCTGCACGGCGATCGCGCAGTCGTTGAACAGCCATTGCGACCAGTCCTCGTAGTCCACGCCCATCGTCTGGCCCAGCAGCAGCGAGCGGAAGCCCGTGCAATCGATGAACAGGTCGCCTTCGATGCGCGTGCCGGAGTCCAGCACGAGCGCCGTGATGTGGCCTGTCGCCGGGTCGGTGTCGACGCCGGCGATCTTCGCTTCGATGCGCTGGGCACCGAAGTGTTCGGAGAAACGGCGCAGGTAGCGGGCGTAGCGCGTAGCGTCCAGGTGGTAGGCGTAGTTGATGCCCTGGTTCGGCAGGTGGCCGAAGCGTTTTTCCTGCGACGCCACGAGCTCGAGGCAGTAGTCGCCGTAGTCGCCGGCGAGGCCGCGGTCGCGGCCCTTCAGCCAGAAGTGCTGGAAGCCGGCCGTCCAGTGGTCCGTGCCGGTCATGCCGAACGAGTGGATGTAGTCTTCGCCGCGCGCGCGCCAGCCCTCGAAGCTGATGCCCAGCTTGAACGTGGCCTGCGTGGCCGCCATGAATTCCTGTTCGCCGATGTCGAGCAGGCGGTGGAAGTGCACGAGGCTCGGGATCGTCGCCTCGCCCACGCCCACGGTGCCGATGTCGTCCGACTCGACGAGCTTGATGTCGACGACCTTGCCGAGGGTGCGCGCCAGCGCCGCCGCGGCCATCCAGCCCGCGGTGCCGCCGCCGGCGATGACGACGCGGCGGATCGGGCGGCCGCGGCCCTGTTGGTGATTGTTCTCCATGTCTCTACTCCTGGCGTTTACTTCTTGTAGTCTTATCGGTTGATGCGGCGCAGCAGCTGGCCGCGCAACACGCGGGCGCCGTCTTCATCGAGCGGCGACAGCGCGTAGCGCGCATTCTCCGGGATGTGCGCGAGGTTGCCGGCATCCGGCTCGAAGATGTAGTGGCGGAAGATCTCCTGCCACGCGCGCCGCTGCTCGGACGGCAGGTCGCGCATCGTCAGGATCGCCAGCATCAGCGCGTTCGTCGGCGTATCCATGTAGTCCGGCGACTGGCGCCACCAGTAGTTCACGAGCACGTTGAACGCGGACAGCGCTTCCACGTGGTGCCACCACATCGACGGGATGAACAGCGCGTCCCCGGGACCCATCTCCGCCACCTCGGCATGCTGCAGCGCTTCCGCGTAGCGCGGGAAGCGCTCGAAGTCCGGGTTGCGCACGTCGACGAGGCTGATCGCCTGGCCGGCCGGATTGAAATCGAGCGGGCCGACGTACAGGTTCTTCAGCTGGTCCGGCGGGAACAGCGTGAACCGCCGCTCGCCCACCGCGACGACCGCCATATTGTCGGGCAGGTCGTAGTGCGTGGCGACGACGGTGCGGTTGCCGATCCAGATGCTGGCCAGCGGGTTGCGGTCGCCCAGGTCCAGGTCGTTGGCGGCGCGCAGGCCGGGCAGGGCGCCGTCGATCGACGTCGAGCCCACGTAGATCGCGCCCGGGTCGGGCCGCTTGCGGTGCGCGGCCAGTTCGTCCAGCACCTGGTCGAGGCGGCCGCGCACGTTGTGGAAGTTGAAGCCGGTGATCGTGTCGTTGTAGAAGAAGCGGCCGCCGATCTGTGCGGGACCCAGCATCGCGTTGACGGTCGCGTCACGATAGAACTGGCGCAGGTACGCGTCCGCGCTTTCCGCGGACGCGCGGCCCCGCTGCACGAGGGGCCAGTTGGCGGCGAGGCCGCGTACGATGTAGGGCCGCGTCGCGCGCAGCATCTCGTCCGGCAGCTTGTTGTCGCCGAACGCGACTTCCCGGACGTGCTTGTGCGCGAAATCAGCGGAGGACGTCATTGGCGCGGTTCTTCCGTTGGATCAGGTTGCGGAACTGCGCGAGCGACGCCACCGCCATGTAGATCGCCTGCAGGTAGCCCTTGTCGTGCAGGCGCGCGAGCTGCTCGCCCGACAGCTGGGCGAGGCGGTCCTCGTTGATCGTGTAGAAGCCGGCCAGGCGGTTCTGCGAGCCGTCGTCCAGTTCCACGTCCAGCACGAACGATTCGATCAGTTCCAGCTCGACCAGCGCGGCGACGAAGGCGCGCGACGCGGCGAGACCTTCGTGGATGGTGCGCAGCACGGAGCTGATGCGTTCCAGGTATTCGCTCGTGCCGCCATAGGTCAGGAACAGCGCTTCGCCCTCGATGCCGCCGTCGCGCACGCGCGGGCTGTCCAGGTCGACGTGGACGGACAGTTCGTCGCCGCCGCGGCCGATCATGAACGGCTGGCGTTCGATCGTCAGCGGGATCGTGGGCGCGTCCCAGCCGTTCGGGCCGAGGAACAGGTTCTCGCCCTGTTCGAAGCCGAGCAATGCGAGCGCGTCGTAGCTGCCGTTGCCGTCCTGTGCGAAGACGATCGGGTAGCAGGCCTGCAGGTCGCGGAATTCGGCGGGGAAGGTCAGCGCCGACATCACGGCGTCGCCGTACGCCGCACCGCGGGTGGTGACCACGCGCAGGTTCTTGTGGTCGACGTTGTTCAGGGGTGCATGGTTGGCCATCGGTGGTAGTCTCTCGTTATTGGTGTTGTGGTGGTGTCTCTGCTAGCCCGGCGGCATGCCGAACTGGCGGATGTGGTGGAGCATCTCGCGGTTCGCGGGCAGTTGCGGCAGCATGCGGGCGGTGAGCCGCGCGGCCTCGCGGAAGTACTGGTCGGCGCGCTCGGGCAAATCCGATGCGCGCTCGGTCAATTCGGGCCGGAAGCCCATCCCGTACAGGATGTACTGCCAGCTCGCGGACGGGAAGATCTCTTCGATGCGCGGGAAGTCGCGCCGCGACGGCGCGCGCGTGCGCCACAGCGCGAGCAGCTCGCGCAGGCGCGGCGACTGCGTGCGGGTGGCGCGGTGATCGAGCCAGTAGGCGGTATCCGTGCGCTTCGACAGCACGTAGTGCAGCTTCAGGAAGTCGATGATGCGTTCCCACCGGTACGTGAAGGCCTCGTTGAAGCGCGCGGCGATCGTGTCCATCTGGGCCCGCGTGGCGGGCATGTCGTCCGCCAGCCACGTCGCGGACAGTTCCACGAGCGCGAGCGCGGATGCTTCCAGCGGCTCGATGAAGCCGGCCGACAGGCCGATCGCGACGACGTTCTTTTCCCAGAAGCGGGTACGGTAGCCCGGGTCGAAGGCGATCTTGCGCGGTTGCGGGATCTCTCCGGCGATGCCGGTGGAAGCCAGATAGGCGCGCAGCGTCCGCTCCGCCGCGTCGTCGTCGACGTGGGCGCTGGAATACACGTACCCGACGCCCCGCCGCGTGGGCAGGCCGATGTCCCAGGTCCAGCCATGCGACTGGGCGGTGGACGTCGTCTGCGACGCGATCGGCGTGTCGTCCGCGGGGTAGGGTACCTGGACGGCGAGGGCGCGGTCGTTGAACAGCATGTCGCGCTGCGACACGAGGGGCACGCCGTAGTGGCGGCCCAGCAGCAGCGACGCCATGCCGGTGCAGTCGATGAACAGGTCGCCTTCGACGAGGCCGGCCTCGCGCGTGCGCAGCGCGGCGATGTCGCCATCGTCGGTGGACAGGATGTCGACGACGTGGGCCAGCACGTGCCGCACGCGCAGCTTGTCCACGCAGTGCTTCTGCAGGAAGACGCCGAACTTGCCGGCGTCGAGGTGGTAGCCGTAGTTGGCGACGCCCGCGAATTCCGGCGTCTGCGGCTGCTTCGGCGCACGGCCCTGCACGCACAAGTGCGGCTGGTAGCTGACCAGGTCCGCAAACGGCACGTCGCGGTGCGCGCGTTGCCACGCCGCGACGAGGTTCGCCTCGCCATAGCCCTGGGGCAGGGAAAAGGGGTGGAAATAGGTGTCGCTGTCGCTGCCGTCGACCCAGCGGTCGAAGCGGGAGCCCTGCTTGAACGCGGCATCGCATTCGCGGAAGAACGCGGCCTCGGACACGCCGATGCGCTGCAGGGTCTCGCGCATGGACGGCCACGTGCCTTCGCCGACGCCGATCGGCGGCACGCCGGGCGATTCGACGAGGGTGACGGCCAGGCGCGGATGTTCCGCCGCCAGGACCGCGGCCGCGAGCCAGCCGGCGGAGCCGCCGCCGACCACCACGACGTGTTCGATGGGTTTACTCATCACAGCTTCCTTTTTCCGGTGGGCCGCATGAGTCTACCTGAAAATGCTGTTTTTGGAACAACTTTTTAATTGCTGAAACCGATTACGGCAGGCCATGCATCCCGCCGCAGGGCGAACCCCGCGGCGGGAGAGACGATCAGAACTTGTAGCGGGCGCCCAGCATGTAACGCGGTCCGGTCTGCGTCACGTACAGGGCCTGCTGCGTGGTGCGGCCGTGGACGCGGCTCGTCTCGTTCGTCAGGTTGATGGCTTCGAACTGCACGACCAGCTTCGGCGTGACGTTGTAGCCGACCGACAGGTCGAGCTGGCCGTACGGCTCCACGTAGTTCGGGTTCGGACCCGCGCCGTCGAACGTCGACGACAGGAACTCGCCGCGCCAGTTGTACGCCGCGCGCACGTTCCACTTGTCGTTCTCGTAGATACCGACGAGGTTCGCGGAGTTCGACAGGCCGACCAGCGCGAATTGTTCGCCCACGCTGCCGTTATCGTACCGCAGTCCGGAGTGCACGTACGTGTAGTTCGCCGAGATGCCGAAGCCGGTGTTGCCGAACATGTGCTGGAGGTTGAATTCCAGGCCGTTCAGGCTTGCCTTCTTCTGGTTCGAGAACGTCGTGATCTGGAAGTGCGCCACCGGATCGCCCGGCTGGCCGACGATGTTGCCGGTCGGGTTGCCGCTGCTGTCCACCCCCGTCACCGTCACGCCGGGGGCGGTCGGATGATTCTTGAAGATGTAGTTGCGGATGCAGGCCGGGTCCGTGCCGCAGCCGGAAGCCGACGCTTCGTTCCACAGCGCGCCGCCCACCGGGGTGTGCAGGTTGAACGGCGTGGCGTCGATCTTCGACTGGCCGGCGTAGTTCTCCAGGTCCTTATAGAAGGCGTTCACGGAGAAGAAGCTGTCCTTCCCGTAGTACCACTCCCACGACAGGTCGAAGTTCTTCGACTTCACGGGTTTCAGGGCCGGGTTGCCCTGCGAGCCCGTGCCGCCGTCGACGCGCGCCAGCGTATTCAGGATCTGGCCGCCGGCGATCTGGTCGTAGCGCGGACGGCCGATGGTCTCGCCATAGCTCGCGCGCACCTTCATGTCGTCGCGCAGGTCCATGTCCCAGTCCACCGACGGCAGCAGGTGGTGGTACTTGCCGGTGAGGGTCGTGAACGTCGGGGCGCCGAACGTGACCGGGAACTCGTTGGCGGAGACCATCGTGATGGCGGTGGCCGCGGGCACGAGCGCGGTGGAGACGACGTCCGTCTTCTCGTAGCGCACGCCGATCGCCGTGTGCATCGGCAGCGCCGTATCCCAGTCCGTGTTGAACTGCAGGTACAGGCTCTTCGATTTTTCGCGGGTGCGCTGGTCCGTGTCGTACGTGTTCTTCGGCAGGTACAGCTCGGGCATGCCGGATGCCTTCGACACGACGTCGCGCACCTGTGCGAAGTTGAAGGTGTAGAAGGTGTTGAACAGGTTCGGGTTCTGGCTGCCGGCCAGCTGGTCGAAGTACTGGCGGACCGTGTCTGCGTGCCACAGGCTGCTCGGGTAGTCCGACGGCTTCGTCGCGCCGGTCCAGGAGTCGCGCTGCTGCGTGGAGAACGCGGAGCGGTTCTTCACCTCGATGGTGCCGATGCCGAAGTTCAGGTTCGACGCTTCCAGCATGCGCAGGCGGCCCTTGAACTGCAGCTGGTCGACCTCGCCCTTCATGTAGCCGTTCTGGAAGACGGAGCCGGTCACCTGCTGCGGCGCGTTCACGAAGTCGGCGCCCTTGATCGACAGGACGGGGAATTCCTGCGAGAAGTCGGCCGTCGTGTCGCCGCGCGAGAAGCTCGCGGTGCCCAGCGTATTGCTCGAGCCGAACGGGCTGTCGGCCTTCGATTCCGCGGTCGAACGGTGCGCGTCGAACTCCAGCTTCAGGTCCTTCGTGGCGCGCCACTGGGCGTTGAAGCCAAGCGATTTGTTCTGGGTCTTGGTGGCGAAGTCGGCGCCGCCCATCGCGATGTCGCTGTTCCCGGCCGGGAGGAATTCCGTGTAGACGAGCGGCGCGGCGATCGGGCCATTGGTCCACGACGAGGCCGACGCGCCGAAGTTGAACCACGCGGAGACGTCGTTGCGCTTCGTCTGCAGCTTGTTTTCCGAGTACGTGTAGTCGAGGGTCGTCGTCAGTTCCTTCACCGGCTGCCACTGCAGGGTCAACTGGCCGTTGGTGCGCTGGCGCTTCACGCCCGTCATGCTGTAGTTCAGGTTCTGCGGCACCTGGTAGATGTCGCCGGGCTTCGGGCGGTTCGTGATGTTTTCCGAGCCGGCGGTACCCGGCTGCGGGATCGTGCCCCAGTTGTTTTCGTCGCCGCGGAACGGACCCTTCCAGCCGTTGCCGACGGACGCCTGGTTGAAGCCCAGGTTGCGTTCCTGGTAGCTGGCCGACACGCCCAGGCCCCAGTGGCCATCCTTCGACGTCGTCGAATAGATGCCCGAGAATTCCGGGGTCGTGGAAGTGCCGGCCTTGACGTCGCCGGGCAGGTTGTTGTTCGACGTGTCGTGCACGGCCTTGATGCCGATGCTCGAATACGTGCCCAGTTTATCCAGCGGACGCGCCGTGATCACGTTGACGGTGGCGCCGATGCCGCCGGTCGGAGTCTCGGCGCGGCTGGTCTTGTAGACCTGCAGCTGCGAGATCGCTTCCGATGCCAGGTTCGAGAAGTCGAACGAGCGGCCGTTCAGGTCGCCCAGGTTCGACGTCGGCATCTGGCGCCCGTTCAGCAGCACCATGTTGAAGTCGGGGCCCACGCCGCGCACGGTGATCTTCTGGCCTTCGCCGTTCACGCGGTCGATCGACACGCCCGAGATGCGCTGCAGCGATTCGGCCAGGTTAGTGTCGGGGAATTTGCCGATGTCCTCGGCCACGATGCCGTCGACGATGCCGTCCGACTGGCGTTTCAGGTTCAGCGACGACGCCATCGACTGGCGCAGACCCGTGACGGTGACCTGCTGGATCGACGTGGTGGGGATGTCGCCGCCGCGAGTGTCTTCCGGCGCGGTGGTCTGGGCGTAAGCCGGGATGAGGGCGGCGCAGGCGCTCGCCACAGCCAGGCTCATCAGTTTTTGGTTTGCCTTGGGGTAATGCATTGGGTCTCCTCTGTTTTTATTTCTCTTCACCGCATCAACATCGTTTCCAATCTCTGGAAACGTTTCCATATGGTGGTCGAATCTTATGTTCAGAAAAAATAATTGTCAACGGAATATTCAGTAGTGCGTGGCCGAAACGGCACACTGAAAAACGCCGGCGCGTTTGACATCGAAAAAAACGCGGTGCTATATTGGAAACCGTCTGGGAACGTTTCCAAGAGGAGCCTGCATGTCCACGTTACGCGGCGCCGCCGTGCTTGCCGTTTTCCTGTCCCTCGGGACCGCGGCGCACGCTCAAACGGCGAACGCGCCGCTCACACAGCCGCCGGGCTGGGTGCTGGACTGGCACGACGAATTCGATGGCCGGACCCTGGACCGCACGAAGTGGGTCCCGGAGACGGGCGGGAACGGCTGGGGCAACCAGGAACTGGAGTTTTATACGGACCGGCCGGACAACGTGCGCGTCGACGGCGGCAATCTCGTCATCGAAGCCCGCAAGGAAGACCACGGCGGCCGCCACTACACGTCAGCGCGTGTTAAAACGGCCGGCAAGGTCGAGCGCACGTACGGCCGCTACGAGGCGCGCATCAAGATTCCGCGCGGGCAGGGCATCTGGCCCGCGTTCTGGCTGCTCGGGGCCGACGTCGGCACGGTCGGCTGGCCCCGCTGCGGCGAGATCGACATCATGGAAAACATCGGCCGCGAGCCGGACGTCGTGCACGGCACGCTGCACGGCCCCGGCTACAGCGGCGACAAGGCGATCGGCAAGCCGCAGCGTCTCGAGAAGGGCACCTATGCCGACGGCTACCACGTCTACGCCGTCGAATGGGAGCCGCGCGAGATCCGCTGGTACCGCGACGGCATCCTGTACCACACGGCGCGGCCCGAGACCGTCACTGGCGACTGGGTGTTCGAGCATCCCTTCTTCGTGATCCTGAACCTGGCCGTCGGCGGCGGCTGGCCCGGCAACCCGGATGCGACGACGGCGTTTCCCCAGCAGATGCTGGTCGACTACGTCCGCGTATACAAGCGCGCGCATTGACATTCCGACATGACGAAGTTAGCGCTCTCATGGCATCATGTCGGGCTGGGGTGCCGCGCGGTGCGGTATCCGGCAGGTATGGAGAGAGCGCATGCGGTTCGGGACGTGGTTGACGGTGGGTATGGCGGCGATGTTGATGGCTGGCTGCGCGCGTCCGCTGCGCCCCATGCAATCGCTGTCCGACCCGGAGATCCAGCGCGCGATGCGCCGCGAGCAGGTGCAGGGCCTGGCCTTCGCGACGATCGAGAACGGCAAGGTCGCGAAAGTGAAGGTGATGGGCATGCGCAACGCGTCCCTCGGCCAGCCGCTGACGCCGGACACCATCATGGCCGGCGGCGCCCTCACGAAGGCGGCCTTCGCATACATGCTGCTGCAACTGGCCGACGAGGGCCGGCTGGACCTGGACGCGCCCGTCACGAAGCTGCTGCCGCATCCGTTGCCCACGTATCGCGTGCGTCCCTACGACTTTTCCGACCTCGCGGGCGACGCGCGCTGGCAGACGCTCACCCCGCGCATCCTGCTCGCGCACGGCGGCGGCCTCGCCAACTACCGCTGGATGGAGCCGCGCGGCCGGCTGCGCATCCACACCGATCCGGGCGAACGTTATGCCTACTCGAGCGAGGGGTATGCGATCCTGCAGCTGATCGTCGAGCAGGGCCTGGGCCTCGACGTGGCGCAGGAGATGCGCCGGCGCGTGTTCGACCGCTTCGGCATGCGCCGCACGAGCATGTACTGGCGCGCGGAATTCGCGGAAAACGCGGCGGACGGCTATGCCTTCGACGGCACGCTGCAGCCGCACGAGCGGCGCTACCGCGTGCGCGCGGCCGGGTCGATGGAGACGACGATCGCCGACCAGGCCAGGCTGTGGGCCGGCATCATGCGCGGCGACGGCCTGCGGCCCGACACGCGCGCCGCGTTCGCGACCGGCTGGCTGCCGATCACGACGCGCCACCAGTTCCCCGCGTTCGACGGGGCCGAGACCGCGTGGCCGCAAAAGCTGGCCGCGGGCCTGGGCGTCGTCACGTTCGAGGACCGGACGGGGCCCGGCTGGTTCGACGGCGGTCATGACGAATCGACGGCGGACTTCGTGCTGTGCCTGGAGACGGGCCAGCGCTGCGTGGTGATGCTGTCGAACGACGTGCGGGCGGAGCGCCTGTTCCCGGAACTGGGCCGGCAGGCGCTCGGCCCGGACGATATGCCGTGGAGCTGGGAATACGACTGGCTGGACCAGCCTTGACGCGGCAGCGTATCCTCCTTGAGCAAGGATGGCGGCCAGGCGTTACACTCGACGCTTTGACCGGAGCACATGTTGTCCCCAACGCCTTTGCCCACCGAGGTGCTCGACCGTCCGCGGCATGACGTCGCGACCATGTCGACGTGGCTGATGCTGCTGATCGCCGCGGCCTGCGGCCTGATCGTCGCAAATTTGTATTATGTACAGCCGCTCGTCGGCCCGATCCGCGCCGACATCGGCCTGCCGGCAGGCGCCGCGGGCCTCCTCGTCACCCTCACGCAGCTCGGCTATTGCGCGGGCCTGCTGCTCGTCGTGCCGCTCGGCGACCTGCTGGAAAACCGCAAGCTCGTGCTGGCCCTCGTCGCGTTGCTGGTGGCGGCGCTCATCGCCGCTTCAATCGCGCCGGCGCTCGGCCACCCGGTGCCCGCATTCCTCGCCTGCTCGCTGGTGATCGGCTTCGGCGCCGTCGCCGTGCAGGTGCTCGTCCCGTACGCGTCGCACATGGCGGCCGAACACGTGCGCGGCCGCGTCGTCGGCAATATCGTCAGCGGCCTGATGTTCGGGATCATGCTGGCGCGGCCCGTCGCCAGTTTCATCACGCACGCGTGGTCGTGGCAGGGCGTGTACGTGCTGTCGGCCGTGCTGATGGTTGTGCTCGGGATCGTGCTGCGCGTGCTGCTGCCCACGCGCCGTCCACATGCAACACTGGGCTACGGCGCGCTGCTCGCATCGATGGCGGCGCTCGTGCGGGACCTGCCCGTGCTGCGCCGCCGCGCCATCTACCAGGCCGGCATGTTCGGCGCGTTCAGTGTGTTCTGGACCGTCGTGCCGCTGCTGCTCGCGAGCCCGGCCTACGGCATGAACCAGCGCGACATCGCATGGTTCGCGCTGGCCGGCGTCGCCGGCACCATCGCGGCGCCGCTCTCGGGCCGCGTCGCGGACCGCGGCTGGACGCGCCCCGCGACGGTGTTCTGCATGCTCCTCGGCCTGCTGTCGTTCGTCCCGACGCTGGGCCTGGCGGATGGCGGCCGGTTCGGCGTCGTCATCCTCGTGGCGGCCGCCATCGCGCTGGACTTCGCCGTGTCGGGCAACCTCGTGCTGGGCCAGCGCGCGATCTATGCGCTGGGCGCGGAAGTGCGCGGCCGCGTCAACGGCCTGTACATGGCGACGTTCTTCCTGGGCGGCGCGACCGGATCGGCGCTGGGGGCGTGGAGCTACGCGCACGGCGGCTGGCAGGCCGCGTGCGCCGTGGGCATGGGATTGATCGGGGCGGTGTTCCTCGTATTTCTCACAGAACCCCGCGGGATCACTTCGGCGCCTTGAGCATCGCCGGGTAGCCCACGTCTTCCGTCGCCTTTTTCAGGTCGGCGACGGTGGCCTGGGCGTCGTCGTAGACGATGACGGCTTCGCGCTTCTCGTAGCTGACCTTCACCTTCGACACGCCCGGCACTTTCGACAGTGCCGCCTTGATGGTGATGGGGCAGGTGGCGCAGTCCATCGTCGGGACGTTCAACGAGACGGTCTGCTGCTTGGCGAACGCGGGCGCCGCGATGAAGAGGGCGGCAATGGCGAGGGTACGGGTGAAGTTCATGGTAGCTCTCTCAATAGAACAGCGGGGCGATCAGCGGAAAGCCCAGCAACAGCGCGACGAACAGCGCGCAGGCGATGAACACGCGGCGCATCAGCGGCCGCGTGGTGGCGCAGTCGCCGCTTTCCACGTCGCACGCGCGCGCCGGGCGGAACACGAGCCAGCCGGCCCACGCCAGCGCGCCCACGGTGAGGGCGATGGCGTAGGGCGTGATCGGCTTCAGGGCCTGCAGGTTGGCCATCCACGCCCCCGTCACGCCGACCAGCACCAGCACGAGCGGCAGCACGCAGCACGTGGAGGCAAGCAGCGCCGCGAGCATGCCGACGGCGATGAGACGGCCGGCCTTGCGTTCGGTACCGTCGACAGGTTGGCGGGCGAGCGTGGACATGCCGGTCAGATGGCGCGCGACGTGATGGTGTACTTGAACGTGTCCGGCGCGAGCGAGTCGTACGCTTCGCCGCCGCTCTGGGCCTGCGGGTACATCAGGAAGCCGACCTTGCCGGCGACGGAGCCCGGCAGGCGCACGTCGTGGGCAAAGTTATAACCCATCCAGTTGCCTTCCCAGCCGCCGAACAGCGCTTTCTTGACCGGCGCGACGACGGGGTTGTCCGGATCCTTGATCCAGTCCGGCGTTTCCTGGCGCATGACCTTGGCCACGTCCGCCGGGTCCATCGCGACCCAGCCGTGCTGCTTCAGGTAGACCTCGGCGCGGCAGTGCTGGGCGCCTTGCAGCGACGCCGGCTTGCCGCCCAGTTCCCTGTAGCCGAAGGCGCTCGGCGCGATGCGGATGCCATAGACGTCACGCGCCGGCACGCCCGAGGCGCGGCACAGGCCGACGAACAGGCCGTTCAGGTCGGCGCACTTGCCGCCGAAGTTGCCCGTCTCCAGCATCGTCTTGATGTCGCCGGTGCCGCAGCCTTTCACTTTCGGCTCGCGGAACGTGTTCAGCACGATCCAGTCGTAGATGCGCTGGACCTTTTCTTCATCCGTGCGCGCCCCCTTCGTGATCGTCAGCGACGTCTTTTTCACGATGCCGTCGAGCGGCATCAGGTCGGTCGGCTGCAGCCACAGGCGCAGGTCTTCCGCGGCTTCCGTGCCCGGGGTGCGGGTCTTCCAGTTCTCCGCGCGGTCGCGGGTCTGGATGCGCGACACGACTTCCAGCATCGGAGGCGCGGAGCCATCGAATTCGGCGACGAGGAAGCGCGCGCCATAGTGCGGGTCGCTTTCGACGTGCGTCTTCGTGGCATTGCCGGACCAGTTATTCGACAGGCTGCGCTGCCATTCCGTGTCGATGGCGGGCAGCGGGATCCACACGGTCGACGGACCGGCCGCGCGCTGCAGAGCCACCTTCGTCACCACCTCGTAGCTCTTCCAGTCGCCCGGACGCGGGTCGAAATGGCGTTCCTGCGCTTCCGCCGCCAGCACGGCGCGGGGCAGGGTGGTGGCGAGCGCGAGGCCGCCGGCCGCTTTCAGCAGCGCACGGCGGGTGGTGGACGGTTTGGTGTCTTGCATGGCTTTTCCCTATTCCTGGTTGTGTGTTCAGTGCTTCTGAGGCTCGGCGAGCAGCGCGTCGATGGCGGCGCGCAGCTTCGTGTCGTCCGGCGGAATCTCGCCGACCGTGCGCCAGCGCGCCCGGCCCGTGCGGTCCACCAGGATCGTCGTCGGCATCACGCCCGGCGTCCAGCGCCTGAAGGCATCGCCCGTGCGGTCGCGCAGGACGGGATAGCCGAGCGGGTGCTCCTTCGTGAACCGTTCGATCGTATCGCGCGGTTCCTTGTAGTTCACGCCGACGACCGCGACGCCGTCGCGGCCCGCCAGGCCTTTCAATACCGGCAGCTCGTCCACGCACGGGCCGCACCAGCTGGCCCAGAAATTCACGACGACGACCTTGCCGCGCAGGCTGGCCACGTCCCACGGCTGGCCGTCCAGGCCCGTCACCTGCAGGGCCGGCGTCGGCTGGCCCGCGGGCCAGGGGCGCAGGGTCGCGTCCTTCGCGTCCGCCGTGCCGGCGCTCAGCAGAGCCGCAAACAGCAGGCCGGTGGACATCCTCGTGTGTAGCGTCAACGTGTGGATCTCGAAGCGGAAACAATCGTCATGATACCAGAGCGGACGTCGCGGCGCCCGAGGTCAGGCCTTTGCAGTTGGCACGACGCGACGGGGTTGTTCATAATCCGGCAACAAGGAGAGCATATGAACAACTGGATTTACCTGGCGATCGCCATATTGTCGGAAACCGTCGCCACCACCGCGCTGAAAGCCAGCGCCGGATTCACCCGCGCGGGCCCCGCGGCGCTCGTCGTCGTGGGTTATGGCCTTGCGTTTTATTTCCTGTCGCTCACGTTGCGGACGATCCCGCTGGGCGTCGCCTACGCCGTCTGGTCGGGCGTCGGCATCGTGCTGATCACGGCCGCCGGCTGGATCTTGTACGAACAGAAACTCGATGCCGCTGCCCTGGCGGGCATCGCCCTGATCGTGGCGGGCGTGCTCGTGATGAACCTGTTCTCGAAGACAGCCGGCCATTGATGGCCAACCGTGCATCCTGCCCCGGCCGCTTGGGGTAAGCTCGGCGGCAAAAATCGGGAGGAGACATGGGATCGCTACGGAGTCTCGGGGCACTGGTCCTGGCGCTGTCCGCGCCGGCATGGGCGGCGCCCGCCGCCACCTATCGCAATCCGCTGCCCGTCCGGCTGGCGAACGGCGAGCCTTCCCAGAACTGCGCCGATCCGGCCGTGCTGCGCGACCCGCGTGCGAAGACGCCCACGTGGTACCTGTATTGCACGAGCGACCCCGTCAGCAAGAAGGAGCATCCGCTGGAAGGCGAGAAGGGCGACTGGCACTTCCACATGATCGCCATCTACCGGTCGACGGACCTGGTCGAGTGGAACTACGTGGGCGACGCGTTCGCCGACCGTCCGGCCGGGCTGGCGGCGCCGACGTCCGGCCTGTGGGCGCCGGAGCCCGCATTCCTGAACGGCCACTACTACCTGTATTTCACCGTGACGGACGTGGCGGACGCGCACAGCCCTGAAGCGGGCTGCGACAAGGACAGCGCCATCGGCGTGGCCATGGCGGAGAGCCCGGCCGGCCCGTGGGTGCCGGCGTCGAAACCGGTGGTGCCGCCGCGGCGGGCGGGGCCCGGATGCGATTTCCAGTGGACGTTCGACCCGAAGGTCGTCGAGGACGGCAACCGCAAATGGATTTATTACGGCAGCTACGGCGGCGGCGTGTACGTGCAGCCGCTGCGGCCCGACGCGCTGCAGGCCGAGGGCACGCCGCGCAAGGTGGGCGCCGCGTGGCGTTACGAGGGTGCGGAAGTGGTGAAGCACGGCGGCTGGTGGTATCTGTTCGGGTCCACGACGGATTGCTGCAACGGCCCGCTGACCGGCTATGCCGTCTACGCCGGCCGGGCGCGCACGCCGGCGGGGCCGTTCCTCGACCGGCTGGGCCAGGACCTGGCCGCGCCCCGCGCCGGCGGCACGCCCGTCCTGTTCCAGAACGGCAACCGCTGGGTCGGCGTGGGCCACAACACCGTCTTCCCGGACGCGGGCGGTCAGTGGTGGACGATCTACCACGGCATCGACGTGAACGAACCGTTCTTCAGCGCGCGCGACAAGCTGACGCGGCGCCTCGCGCTGCTCGACCGTATCGATTGGGTCGACGGCTGGCCCGTCGCGCACGGCGCGCCCAGCGACGCACCGCGGCCCGCGCCTGCCACGGTGGCCGGCACGCGTCCCCGCCCGCTGACGCTTGCGCCGGCGCCCGCGCAGAACGCGAGCCCGCTGTGGACGGAAACTTTTGCCGGCGCGAAGCTGGACGAACGGTGGTCGTGGCAGCGCCCGCCGGGTGAAGGCGCATGGTCCACCGGTCCGCAGGGCCTCACGGTGGCGACGGCCGCCACCGACCTGCACGTGGACACGAACACGGCCAGCGTGCTGCAGACGGCGCTGCCGGACGGCGACTACCGCATCGAGGCGGTCGTGCAGCTGCCGGTGCCGGACGACTGCTGCAAGACGGCCGTGCAGGCCGGCTTCGTGGTCATGCGCGACGACGACAACTACGTCAAGCTCGTCGACATGGCGCACGGGGGGCTGCACCAGGTCGAGTTCGCAAAAGAGCTGTCCCCCGTGCCGGAAGCGTATCCGCGCTACGGCAATACGGTGGCCGGTACGCCGGGGACAACCACTTGGCTGCGGCTCGATGTCCACCGGGTGGGGCGGGATGAACGTTATACGGGGTATTCGAGCCGGGACGGCAAGACCTGGGTCGGGGGCGGCACGTGGACGCACCGCCTCGGACCGCAGGCGCGGCTGGGCCTGGTGGCGATGGGCGGCGCCGGCCATCGGGCGGTGTTCGAACGCGTGACCGTGTCCCGCCTGTCTCGTTGATGCGACGCCGTGAGTATCGCTTTGTAACCGCTAGTGAAAGGGCTTGCCAGCGGGAGTTACGGCTCCTAGAGTAGGTCGTACAGAACAACGAAGGAGCGCAGACGTGGAATATCCCCGCCCACAATTGCGGCGCGCCGCCTGGCGCAGCCTCGATGGCCCCTGGCAGGCCATGTTCGACGATTCGACCCTCTACGTCGACCCGGCCGAGGTGCCGTTCGACCGCACGATCGTCGTCCCGTATCCGCCCGAAGCCCGCGCCAGCGGCGTGCACGACCGCGGCTACCGCCGGCGCGTGTGGTACAAGCGCCAGATTTCGCTCGATCCCGCGCTGCTGCCGGGACCGGAGGAGCGGCTGATCCTGCATTTCGGCGCCGTCAACTACCGGGCCCGCGTGTGGATCAACGGCCGCTTCGCCATCGAGCACCGGGGCGGCCACAGCCCGTTCTCCCTCGACGTCACGCGCCACCTGGACGGCTCGATCCTCGAGATCGCCGTGCAGGCCGAGGACGACCCGCAGGACATGCACAAGCCGCGCGGGAAGATGGACTGGGAGCCGGAACCGCACAAGATCTGGTACCCGCGCACGAGCGGCATCTGGCGCACGGTGTGGATCGAAAAGGTCCCGCGCGCCCACGTGGCGCAGCTGCGCTGGACGGCCGACGTGGCCGCATGGCAGATCCGCCTGGACGCCGACATCGCCCACGTCCCCGAAGGCGGCATGGCCAACGTCACCCTGAAACTGGGCGGCCGGCTGCTCGTCAACGACCGCTGCCTGCTGACCGGGCCCCGCCTGTCGCGCATCTTCCAATTGCCCGATCCCGGCATCGACGATGCGCGCGGCCTGTGGATGTGGAGCCCGGAGAGCCCGCAACTGATCGACGCCGAGATCGAGATCCGCTCGGCCGACGGCAACCTGATCGACAGCGTGCAAAGCTATACGGCGCTGCGCACGGTGAGCGTGGAAGGCGACCGCTTCGTGCTGAACAGCCGCCCGTATTTCCTGCGCATGGTGCTCGACCAGGGCTACTGGCCCGACAGCCTGATGGTGGCGTCGAGCGACCAGCTGCGCCACGACGTCCTGCTCATCAAGCGCCTCGGCTTCAACGGCGTGCGCAAGCACCAGAAGTCGGAAGACCCGCGCTGGCTGTACTGGTGCGACGTGCTGGGCCTGTGCGTGTGGGGCGAGATGCCGTCCGCGTACGGCTTTTCCAGCGCGACGATCCACGGCGTGATGGAGGAGTGGAAGGAACTGGTCGAGCGCGATATCTCGCACCCCTGCATCGTCGCGTGGGTGCCGACCAATGAATCGTGGGGCGTGCCGGAACTGATGAACGACCGGCGCCAGGTCGATTTCGTGCGCGCGCTGTACCACATGACGCGCGCGCTGGACGGCACGCGGCCCGTCGTCGGCAACGATGGCTGGGAGATGCCCTGCGGCGACCTCGTGTGCGTGCACGACTACGAGCAGGACCCCGGCGTGCTGCTGGAACGCTACGGCAGCCGCGAGGCCGTCGCATACACCCTGGAACACGTGCAGCCGGACCGGCGCCGCCTCGTCATCGACGGGTATTCGGGCGTGGGCCGGCCGCTGTTCCTGTCCGAGTTCGGCGGTATTGCCATGTCGAAACCCGGCGAGGAATCCGGCTGGGGCTATTCAGTGGCGAAGGACAGCAAGGAGCTGCTGCTCCGTTACCAGCAGCTGATGTCGGCCGTGCACCGGTGCCGGCCGCTGTCCGGCTTCTGCTACACGCAGCTGACGGATACGTTCCTGGAAAAAAACGGCCTGCTGACGGAAGAGCGCGTGCCGAAGGCGCCCATCGAGGCGCTGGCGCAGGCCACGCGCGGGCCGCAGGCGCACCTGCAGGACTGGGTGCTGGATCCCCTCGGCCACAGCCAGCGCTGGCGCGCGCGGCGGGGCCCCGATTTCCCTGTCGAGTGGACGCGCGTCGGAGAAACGGCAGAAGTGCTAGCCTATCCGGGAGAGCGCCAGCCGCCGCAGCTGGAAGCGCCGGACAACCCGCCGACCGAACCAGGTCCGTCCGCGGGTCCTCCGGGCTTCGAGCGCCGCGGGCGTGGCGGTCCGGGGGCGCGCGCACGGCGTAAAGTCGCATAAGACAGCCAGGCAGCCGCGCGCCACAACGAACAAGAAGGAAACACAATCAGGAGACAACGTGGCGCGACGCGGATTCCCGCGCGCCGCCGCGCTGGTTGCGACCCTGTTTCTCGGGCTGGCGGGCGTGACCGCCCCCGCGCGGGCGCAGGTCGAAGTCAGGATGTGGACGCTGCTCTCGGGCGGCGACGGCGCGCGCATGCGGGCGCTGGTCGACGACTTCAACGCCAGCCAGCGCGACGTGCGCGTGGTCAGTACGACCCTCAAGTGGGGCGAGCCTTTCTATACGAAGCTGATCACGGCCTCCGTCGTGGGCGCCGGGCCGGATGTCGCGACGATCCACCTGTCGCGCATCGTCAACCTGGCCGGCGGCGGCGTGCTGCGGCCGATCTCTCCCGCCGAGCTGGCGGCGGCCGGCCTGCGCGGCCAGGACTACCTGCCGCGCCAGTGGACGAAGGCGCACTACGACGGCGCGACGTACGCGATCCCGCTCGACGTGCACCCGTTCGTCCTCTACTACAACAAGACACTCGCGGGCAAGGCGGGCCTGCTGGACGCGGAAGGCAGACTGAAACCGATCGAAGGCGTCGACGCCCTGACGGCCGCGTTCCGCGCCGCCACCGAACGCACGGGCCAGCGCGGGCTGACGATGGAAAGCAGCCAGAGCTCGTACGCGATCTGGCGCCTGTGGCTGTCCATGCTCGCGCAGCAGGACGTCACCATCATCGCGGGCGGCCGCTTCACGTACGGCCCGGCCGGCGCCGCGACGCTCACGCGTATCAGCGACTGGTTCACCAAGGGCTATGCGCAGGCCGGGCTCGATTACGCCGCGTCGACGAGCCAGTTCATGGGCGGCGGCGCCGCGTTCATGCTCAACGGCGTATGGGAAGTGCCGGAACTGGTGCGGGCGTCGAAGGCCGGCACGCTCGGCTTCGACTACGGCATCGTGCCGCTCCCGAAGATGTATGCGAACGCGTCGACGTGGGCGGATTCGCACGCGTTCGCGCTGCCCGCGAACCCGGGCCATGAACCGTCGCCGCAAAAAGTCCGGGCGGTGATGCGCTTCATCGCCTACGTCAGCAAGCATTCCCTGGGCTGGGCGGAGGGCGGCCACATCCCCGCGTACAAGCCCGTCGCGGAATCACCGGCGGCGAAAAACCTGATGCCGAACGCGATGTACGCGCAGGTCGCGGGCGACGTCGTGTACGATCCGGACGGCTGGTACATGGGCGCGGCCGGGCCGCTGGAGGCGATCGCGTCGAAATTCCTGCCGGCGGCGCTGTACGGCTACCTGACCCCGGAGCAGGCCGTGCACCGGTTCGAGACGGAAGCGGCGCGCCTCGTGCGCAAGCGTCCGCCGCGTTATTGAGGACCACGCATGCGACGCGACGACCTCACCATGACCACGGCCCGCCGCGATACGCTCCCGGCCTGGCTGCTACTGGCGCCCTTCCTCGTGGCGTTCGGCCTGTTCTTCTTCGTGCCCGCGCTGGAGACGTTCTGGCTCAGCCTGACGGAGAGCAGCCTGACGCGCACGAGCGCCTTCGTCGGCCTCGACAACTACCACACGCTGCTGAACGACCCGTCGTTCTGGGATTCGGTCGGCAATACGTTCTACTTCTCGCTGCTCACGGTGATCCCGCTGTGCGCCCTCGGCCTGCTGATGGCCATGCTCGTCGACCGTTTCACCCGCGCGCAGGGCTGGCTGCAGGGAACGTTCTTCCTGCCGTTCGTGCTGCCGATTTCCGTGATGACCCTCATCGCCGACTGGATGCTGCAGCCGTCGTCCGGCGTCGTCAACCACATCCTCGGCGGCCAGCGCGCCTGGCTCGCCGATCCGCACTGGGCGCTGCCTGCCGTCGCCATCGGCACGATCTGGTGGACGGTCGGCTTCAACATGCTGCTGTTCCTCGCCGGCCTGCGCAACATCCCGGCCGAGCTGTACGAAGCGGCCGCGCTGGACGGCGCCCGCGGCTATACGCTGTTCCGCACGATCACGTGGCCGGCGCTGCGTCCCGTCGCGACGACGGCGCTGATCCTGCAGCTGATCGCGTCCTTGAAAGTGTTCGGCCAGACGTACATCCTCACGAGCGGCGGGCCGTTCAACACGACGCGCGTCGCGCTGCACTACATGTACGAGACGGCGTTCACGCAGAGCGACGCGGGCTATGCGGCCGCGGTCGCGATGGCGTTCGTCGCGATCGTGATCCTGCTGTCGCTGCTGCAGGCGTGGCTCGTGAAATTCCTGGCCGGGAGGGATGCATGAAGGCGTCGTTCTGGACAATCGCCGGCGCCGCCTGCGCCATCTTGCTCGCCGCGCTGTGGGCGTTCCCGCTGCTGTGGGCCCTGTCCACGTCGCTGCGGCCGGAACTGGAAACCGTGTCCGCGCACTTCCACTGGCTGCCGCAGGACTGGACGCTGGACGCCTACCGCAAGACGCTCGGCGCGGGCAACGTCGTGCGCTGGCTGTTCAACAGCTTCCTCGTCGCGCTCCTGGTGACGGTCGTGACGATGGCGATCAGCCTGATGGCCGCGTACGCGTTTTCCCAGCTGCGTTTCCGGGGCCGCGGCATCGTGTTCGGCATCGCGATGCTGGGCTTCCTGCTGCCGTTCGAGGCGCTGCTCGTGCCGCTGTTCCGCACGATGCACCAGCTGGGCCTCATCAACTCGTACGCGGGCATCGTGCTGCCGCAGGTCGTGTCGCCGGTCGTGATCTACGTGTTCAAGCAGTTCTTCGACGCGATCCCCGCCGACTTCCGCGAGGCCGCCGTGATGGACGGCGCCGGGCCGCTGCGCGTACTGTGGAGCGTGTACCTGCCCATCTCTGGCAATATTGTGTGGGCGATGGCGATCGTGACGTTCATCGCGGCGTGGAACAACTTCCTGTGGCCGTTCATCATCGTCACGTCGAACGACATGATGACGATCCCGCTGGGGCTCACGCAGACGTACGACGCGTTCGGCGTGCGCTACGCCCAGCTGATGGCGGCCGCGCTGCTGGGCGCGTTGCCCGTGGCGCTGGCGTACGTGCTGTTCCAGCGCCGCGTGACGCAGGGCTTCCTGGCGGCGAGCGGATTGAAAGGATAGAGGTTATGGCTTCGGTAAGGTTGCGCGGCATCCGCAAGACGTATGGCGACAATCCCGTCATCAAGGGCGTCGACCTGGACATCGAGGATGGCCAGTTCGTCGTCTTCGTGGGACCGTCCGGCTGCGGCAAGTCGACCCTGCTGCGCATGATCGCGGGCCTGGAAGACATCACGGACGGCACGCTGGAACTGGGCGGCGTCGTCAGCAACACGGTGGAGCCGGCCCGGCGCGGCATCGCGATGGTCTTCCAGAGCTATGCGCTGTACCCGCACATGACGGTCGCCGAAAACATGGGCTTCGCGCTGAAGCTCGCGAAGGTGCCGAGGGCGGAGATCGACCAGCGCGTGCGGCACGCGGCGGAGATCCTCCAGATCGCGCATCTGCTGGACCGCAAGCCGAAAGCGCTGTCCGGCGGCCAGCGGCAGCGGGTCGCGATCGGCCGCGCCATCGTGCGCAAGCCGGAAGTGTTCCTGTTCGACGAACCGCTGTCGAACCTCGACGCCGCGCTGCGCGCGCAGACCCGCGTGGAGCTGGCGCGCCTGCACAAGGACCTGCAGGCCACGATGATCTACGTGACGCACGACCAGGTGGAAGCGATGACCCTCGGCCAGAAGATCGTCGTGTTCAACGGCGGCCGCATCGAACAGGTGGGCACGCCGCTGGAACTGTACGAGCGGCCGGCGAACCTGTTCGTGGCGGGCTTCCTCGGTTCGCCCCGCATGAACGCGTTTCCCGCGACCCTGGCGGGTCACACGGGCGGCCTCGCGACCGTGCGCGTTCCGGGCGGTAGCATGGCCCAGGTGGCGGTGGACGCGAGCCGGGCACAGGGCGGCGCCGCGCTCACGCTGGGCGTGCGGCCCGAGCACCTGCGGCTCGAGACCGGGGGCGAAGCCGGCATCCCGGCCCGGCTGGCGCTCGTCGAATACCTCGGCGACGTGACGCTCGCCTACGTGCAGGTCGATGGCGTGGACGGCATGGTGGCGGCCAAGTGCCCGCCCGGCGCCCCGCTGCCGGCGCCGGGCACAAGCGTGCGGCTGCGGTTCGACCCGGCGCGGGCGAGGCTGTTCGACGAGAGCGGGGCGGCGTTGCCGGCGTTGCGGGAGCAGTTGGTGGCGACCTAGATCGGCCGCTGCCCGCTCGCCTCCACGAACGACTTCGGCACCACGCCGATCTGCTGCAGCACGCCCAGCCGGTCCGCCTGCAGCCACGCCCGGACGATCTGCCCGGCGCGGAGCTGGTAGATCACATTGCCTTCCTGCGTCACCTCCGCGAGACTCGGCTTGATGCCGACGAAGCGCCCGCCATGCACGGCGCGGAACGTCCAGCGGACGGCCACCTTGTCCTCCTCGCCGAACACGTCGTGCAGCTCGAAGCGCACGCCCGGAAAGCCCGTCAGCACGGCTTCGATGGTCGCGCGGAATTCGCGTGGACCCCGCTCGCCGCGCGCGCCGATGAAGTCCGGGGCGATAAGCGTTTCCAGCCGGTCCAGGTCGCGGCCGTTGATGCAATCTTCGTACAGCGTCTTGATCAGTGCCTTGTTCGCGGCAGCGTTCATGCGTTTCTCCTCGTGGTTGCGTGTCGATGCAAGGCAGTGTAGAACCTCAACTTAACTTGAGGTCAAGGGGGGAATGATGGCAAAGATTAATCCGGCCGACATCGGGCGGCTATTGGCGGTGGGGGAGGTCGCGCGGCGCGCGGGCGTGGCCGTGTCGGCTCTCCATTTCTACGAGTCGAAGGGCCTGATCCGCAGCGTGCGCAGCAGCGGGGGCCAGCGGCGCTACGGGCGCGACGTGTTGCGGCGCGTGGCCGTCATCAAGGTCGCGCAGCGCATCGGCATCCCGCTCGCATCGATCAGCGCGGCGCTGGCGTCGTTGCCGGAAGAGCGCACGCCGACCAAAGCCGACTGGAGCCGGCTGTCCAGCCTGTGGCGGCGCGAGCTGGACGAGCGTATCGGGCAACTCACCCGGCTGCGCGACCAGCTGGACGATTGCATCGGCTGCGGGTGCCTTTCGATCGAGGCGTGCCGGCTGCGCAATCCGCTGGACGAATTGTCGGAGCTGGGGAGCGGGGCGCAGCGGCTGTAAGCGCCGTGCCGGATATCGAGGTTCATTGCAAAACTGTAATTGAACAATTTAGTTGCCCTCCGGCATCAAAAGATTATATGATGATTTAAATCAAAAAACTCATTAGGGGGTACTCATGTTGCCATTTTCATGCATGGGCAGTGCGGCGTTTCCGAAACGTTTCTTCGAGGTAGCAGCGTGAAATTCAACCAGTTGCGCGTTGCCCGCCGCCTCGGCATCGGTTTCGGCCTGATGGCCATCCTCCTCGCCGTCATCTGCCTGCTCGGTCTGAACCGGATGGCATTCATCAAGTCCCAGGCGGACAACATCAGCAAAGTCAATAACGTCGAGGCGCGGCTGGCCGCGGCGATGGATTTGACGGTCACGGAACGGGCCCTTGCCCTGCGAAACCTGATCCTGCTGGACAGCGCCAACAAGAAAGAACTCCAGATGGAGATCGACCGCGTCGAAGAACAAAGCAAGAAGTACGCTACCGCCTCGCGGGACTTGGACGCGATGTTCTCGTCCATCCCGGAGACGAGCGCCAAGGAAAAGGATTTGATGAAGCAGATCAGCGAGCAGGCTGCGCTGGCCGCGCCGTATTATCCGCGCGCCGTCCAGCTCGCGCTCGAAGGCAAGAAGGAAGAAGCTTACCAACTGGTCCGGTTCGAGTTCCGGCCCGTGCAAAAGAAGTGGTGGGCCCTGATCCGCGAACTTTCCGCCTTCGAACAAGAACTGAACCTGATCGCGTTACGCGAGGCGGACAAGGCCTACAACTCCGCCCGTATCCTGGTGATCGCGATCGGCATGCTGGCACTGGCGACGGGCGGCCTGGCGGCATGGCTGATCACCCGAGGCTTGCTGGGCCAGCTAGGGGGGGAACCGACGGACGCGGTCCGCATCGCCGGCGCGATCGCCACCGGCGACCTGGCGGTCGGCATCGAAACCCGTGAGGGCGACGATTCCAGCCTCCTGTACGCCATGAGCACAATGCGCGACAGCCTGGTCCGTATCGTGAGCCAGGTGCGCACCGGCACGGATACCATCGCGACGGCTTCGGCCCAGATTGCGGCCGGCAACATCGACCTGTCCGCGCGCACCGAGCAGCAAGCCGGCTCGCTCGAGGAAACCGCATCGTCGATGGAAGAAATGACGTCGGCGGTGAAGCAGAACGCCGACAACGCGCGCCGGGCGAACAATCTGGCGATGTCGGCCTCCCATGTCGCCGAGAAGGGCGGGGGCGTGGTGTCGCAGGTGGTACACACGATGGGCGCCATCAACCAGTCGGCGCAGAAGATCGTGGAAATCATCGGCGTCATCGACGGCATCGCGTTCCAGACCAATATCCTGGCATTGAACGCCGCCGTCGAGGCGGCGCGGGCCGGCGAGCAGGGCCGTGGTTTCGCCGTCGTCGCGACCGAAGTGCGTAACCTGGCCCAGCGTTCCGCCGCGGCAGCCAAGGAAATCAAGACACTGATTTCGGACTCGGTCGACAAGGTTGACTCCGGCAACAAGCTCGTCGAGGAGGCCGGCGCGACGATGCACGACGTGGTGGACAGCATCAAGCGCGTGACCGACATCATGTCCGAGATCGTGGCGGCGAGCGACGAGCAGGCGTCCGGCATCGACCAGGTCAACCAGGCGATGACGCAGATGGACGCCGTCACCCAGCAGAACGCGGCCCTCGTCGAGGAGGCGGCCGCGGCGGCGCAATCGATGCGGGAACAGGCGGATCGTCTGGCCCAGGTGGTCAGCGTGTTCCAGCTGTCCGCCGACCAGCACGCGGCCGCCGGTGCCGACGCGGCGCACGCGGAACCGTTCCTGGCGCCCGTGCTGAGGCTGCCGTCATCCCTCGGCACCCCCGCGTTCCCGGCGCGGCGCGAAGAGCGCCGGCGCGCCGGCTGAAGGGTCCGACAGCGTCGCACGCAACTTGGCAGCCGGAGTATTGCAATTCACGAAGGAGCAGTGATGAGCAACGAGGTGGCGGTACAAGAAGCAGCAACGAATATCTACTGGCATCCGGGGAAGGTGACGGCGGCCCACCGTCAACGGTATTTCGGACACGAGCCGGCCACGATCTGGCTGACCGGCCTGTCCGGGGCGGGCAAGTCGACGCTCGCCTACGAACTGGAACACCTGTTGCTCGAGCGGGGCCACCCGAGTTTCGTGCTCGACGGCGACAACGTCCGGCACCACCTGAACCGCGACCTGGGCTTCTCGGTCGACGACCGGCGCGAAAACATCCGCCGCACGGCCGAAGTGGCCCGCCTGATGAACGAAGCCGGGCTGTTCGTCGTCACCGCGTTCATCTCGCCGTTGCGCGCCGACCGCCAGGTGGCGCGCGACATCGTCGGCGCAGACCGCTTCGTCGAGGCCCACGTCAGCACCTGCATGAAGGTGTGCGAGGCGCGCGACCCGAAGGGCCTGTATGCCCGCGCGCGCGCCGGCGAGATCGCAAATTTCACCGGCGTCTCCGCGCCCTACGAGCCTCCCGAACATCCAGATATCGCGGTCGATACCGGCCGGATGTCGCTCCAGCAGGCGACGCGCGCGTTGTACGACCACCTGGCTGGGCGCCTGCGCTAGTCATGGCGACCCTGCGTTTCGACGTGTTCAACGGCGACGCCGATGGCATCTGCGCCCAGCATCAATGGCGCCTGGCCCATCCGGCGGCCAGCACGCTCGTCACGGGCGTCAAGCGCGACGTCGCGATGCTGCAGCGTGTCGCCTGTGGCGCCGGGGCCGAGGTGACGGTGCTCGACATCGCCATCGACGCGAATGCGGCGCCGCTTCGGCGCATCCTCGACGCCGGCGCGCAGGTGACGTGGTTCGATCACCATTCGGCCCGCCAGGCGTTTGCCCACCCGCGCCTGCGCCTGGTGTGGGACGATGCGCCGACCGTCTGCACCAGCCTGCTGGTGGACCGCCATCTCGGGGGGCGCTACCGGCCGTGGGCGATCGCCGCCGCGTTCGGCGACAACCTGGCCCCGACGGCGCGCGGCCTGGCGCAGGCGCTGGGCTGGCCCGAAGCGCGCATTGCCGCGCTGGCGGAACTTGGCACAGTCTTGAACTACAACGCCTACGGCGAATGCATCGACGACCTGCACCTCGCGCCGGACGGCCTGTACCGGGCGCTGGCGCCGTACGTCGACCCGTTCGACTTCATCGCGGCCTCGGACGAATACCGCATGCTGGCCGACGGGTACCGCGCCGACGGCGCGCTCATGGACGGCCTGCGGCCGCTGGTGGAATGGCACTACGGCGCCGTCTACGTGCTGCCCGATGCATGCTGGGCGCGGCGCGTGTCCGGCGTGTTCGCCAACCGCCTCGCCGTTGCTGGCGGCGGGCGGGCGATCGCCGTGTTGACGGCAGGTTCGGACGGCTCGTTCGTCGTCAGCGTGCGCTCGAACGAGCCGACGACCCACGCGGCCCACGTCCTGTGCGAACGCTTCGAAGGCGGCGGCGGACGGCGGGCGGCGGCGGGCATCAACCGCCTGCCCGCCGCCGACGTCGACCGGTTCGTGCGCGCGTTCTCCGACTATTTCGCCGGTTGCGGAGGACGCGCGCATGCGCAATGAGGGACAGGCGCCTTCGCTCGCGGCGCTGGGCGCGCTGTTCCTGCGCATCGGCTGCACCAGCTTCGGCGGGTATATGGCAATGGTGTCGGTCATGCAGAACGCCGTCGTGGCCGAGCGCAGGCTGCTGGCCGACCAGGACGTGCTCGACGGCGTCACGCTCGCGTCCATCCTCCCCGGACCGGTTGCCCTGAACACCGTTGCCTACGTCGGCTACCGCCTGCGCGGCGCGGCCGGCGCAGGCGTCTGCGTCTGCGCCGCGCTACTGCCGGCGTTCTTGTGCATGGTGGCGCTGGCCAGCCTGTATTTCCGCTTGGGGCGGCTGCCGCAGGTCGACCGTGTGTTCATGGGAATCATCCCCGCCGTCTCGGCCGTCATTCTCGCCGCCGCCTGGCGCATGTGCCGTACGACCGTGAGCGGCTGGCGCGAGGCCGTGCTGGCCGTCGGCGCGGCCGTCCTCGTGTCCACGGTGTCCGGCCTGCTGGCCACCTTGGCCGTGGTGGCGGCCTCCGCGCTGGCCGGACGCCTCTGGTTCCGCGAAGCCGGCGCCGCGCCCGTGGCGCCCGCGCAGGGCAGGGCGGGCGTCCTGTTCGCCGTGCCGGTGCTGTTCGTGCCCCTGCTCCTGGGCCAGGTCGCCGTGCCGGCCAGGCTGTTCGCCGCCTTCGCCGGCATGAGCCTCCTGATGTTCGGCGGCGGCTATGTATCGATCCCCGTCCTGCAGCATGCCGTCGTCGACACCTATGGCTGGGTGACGGCGCGCGAATTCGCCGATGCGATGGCATTGACGCAGCTGACGCCCGGCCCGGTGCTGATCGGCGCCGCGTTCATCGGCTTGAAGGCGGGCGGCCTGGCCGGCGCCCTCGCGGCGACGGCGGGCGTATTCGCGCCGGCGGCGCTGCTGATGGTCGCCTGTGCGCACCGGCTGCAGCGGTGGCATGCGGCGGCCGCGGTGCGGTCGGCGCTGCGCGGCGTGCGCGCGGCGGGCGCCGGCATGGTGGTCGCGGCGGCCCTGGCGATCGGCAGGATGGCAGCGCCGACGTGGGCCTCGCTGGTCCTGTTCGTGCTGGCGTGCATGCTGTTGCTGCGCTGGCGGATCGAAGCGTTCTGGGTCGTGCCCCTGTGCGGCGCGGCCGGTTATTTTCTACTGTGAGGAGAAAGCATGGAATCGAATACGGTAGTTGCGAACAAACGTCCCCGTCCGTTGCTGATGATGCCGCTGCGCCGCTGCGGCAGCCACGCGCTGCGGCTGCGCCTGAACTTCAATCCCGAGTTCCATTCGCCCTATCCGCTGCACATCGTCGACTTCATGCCGCTGGTTCCCCTGTACGGCGACCTGGAGGACGACCGCGCGTATTTCCGGCTCGTCGTCGACGTCGTCGGCCTGCAGGCCGTCAGCATGGTCAAATGGCCGGACATGGTCTACGACCCGGTCGAGATCTTCGAACGCCTGCGGCATGAGCCGCGCAGCGTGCACCGCATCGTCTGGGAGCTGCTGCTCCGCGCCGGCGAGCGGACGGGCGCGAAGATCGTCATGGACAAGTCGCTCGACAGCGTCCATTACGCCGACGAGTTGATGCGCCTGTTCCCGGACATGCTGTTCCTGAACGTGGTACGCGATCCGCGCGGCCAGGTGGCGTCGATGAACCGCGCCATCATCCACGACTTCGACAGCACCCTCAACGCCCGCACCTGGGTCCAGGCGCACGACGCCGCGCGCACGCTGCTGGAACGCCATTCCGAGCGCGTCCTGACGATACGCTACGAAGACTTCCTCGCGGACCAGGAGGAGACGCTGAAACGCGTTTGCGGTTTCATCGGCATCGAGTTCCTGCCGGCGATGCTCGACGTGGCGCATTCGCCGGAGGCGCGCAAGATCTCGAAGCTGTCGGCCCTGTGGGCGTCGAACTGCTTTGCGCCGATCCCGGCCAACGCCGACAAATTCAAGCAGCAGTTGAGCCTCGACGACATCCGCGCCATCGAGACGCTGGCGCGCGACTACATGGAAGCGTATGGCTACGAACGGATGACGGCGGCGGACGCCGTTCTCACCGAAGCGTCGTTCGCGGCGGCCCGGGCGCGGTCGGACAGCGCCCGGCAGGCCGCGTGGCACGATCTGGAGCACGCGAATTTCCGCGACTACGTCCTGCGCAAGGCGCGCGCGGACTATCTGGCGCAGGTGCGCGCGCGGCTCGAGCAGGGCGGCGCCGCCAGGGCGCCCTACAGGCTCGACGTGCTGGACGAGGCCTTCGAAGTCACGGATTAGTCCCCGCGCCGGGCTGGCGGCAGGTAATAATTAGTGATAATGTTGTGCAACCGATGACCCTTTGCCAACAATCACGCCCATGACCAGGCCCCGCCGACCCACGATGACCGACATCGCCAAGCTGGCCGGCGTGTCGCAGTCGACGGTGTCGCTGGTGATCAACCACATGAGCGGGGCGAAGGTGTCGAAGGTCACGCGCGACACCGTGCTCCGGATCGCGCGCGAACTCGGCTACCCCGTCGAGCGGCACGCGCACCACGCGGCCGCGCAATCGCGCAACCTGATCGTGTACCTGTCCGACGAACTGACGACCAGCCCGCACGCGATGCAGACCATCGACGGCGCCAAGGACGCCGCGTGGGAGCACGATTGCCTCGTCGCCGTGTTCGCCACGCGCGGCGACCCCGAGGTGGAAGCGGCCGTGTTCGCCCGCATGCTGGACCATCCCGCGCTGCTGGGCGTCATCTATTCCACGATCTTCACCCGCGCCGTGACGGTGCCGGCCGCGCTGGACGCCACGCCGACCGTGCTGCTGAACTGTCACACGCGCGACCGCGGCCGCGCGTCGGTCGTGCCGAGCGAGCTGCTGGGCGGCTATACCGCGACGATGCACCTGATCGAGAGCGGGCACAGCCGCATCGGCTTCATCAACGGCGAGCACTGGATCGAGGCGGCGGCCGAGCGCCTGAAGGGGTATCGCCAGGCGCTGACGACGGCCGACATCCCGTTCGATCCCGTGCTCGTGCGCACGGGCGACTGGCAGGTGGCGGCCGGCTACGAGCACGCGTTGTCGCTGCTCGACCTGGCGCAGCGGCCGACGGCCTTGTTCTGCGCCAACGACCTGATGGCGATCGGTGCGCTGGACGCGGCCCGCGAACGCATGCTGTCGGTGCCGCGCGACCTGTCTGTGGTCGGGTATGACGACCAGGATATCGCCCGCTACACGCACCCGCCGCTGACCACAGTGTTGTTACCAAACTACGAAATGGGCCGCTGGGCGGCCGATTCTCTCATCGCGCAAGTGCGCGCGAACCTGTCCTCCAAGGCCATCATCAAGATGGAATGCCCTCTGGTGGCACGCGATTCCGTGGCCCCGCCAAGGCTGTAAAACCGCAAAAAAAGCGGGTTCAAGCGTGCGTCGGTTTGCCGGCTTTTGCGTTAGCTTCCTGATAAAACTTATTACTAATAAACGGGAGATACGCATGATCACGTTCCGACTCAGGCCCGTATCCGCGGCCATCCTTGTGTTGCTTGCGCACGCCGCCAATGCGCAAACCACCGACACGCAACCTTCCCCTACGCCGGGCGCCCCTACGCCGGGTGCGCAAATCCAGCAAGTGACGGTGACCGGCCTGCGCAGCAGTATCCGCAGCGCCGAGGCGATCAAGCGCGATTCGGTGCAGGTCGTCGACTCGATCAACGCGGAAGACATCGGCAAATTCCCCGACCGCGCCGCGGGCGACGCCCTGCAGCGCATCGCCGGCGTGCAGGTCGGCCGCGACCGGGGCGAGACGAGCCAGGTCATCATCCGCGGCCTGCCGGACGTCGTGACCACGCTGAACGGCATGGAGTACTTCACGGGGAACGGGCGCCGGCTGCAGTACCAGGACCTGCCCGTGCAATCGATCGGCGGCCTGGACGTGTACAAGACGGCGACGCCGAACCAGCTCGAAGGCGGCATCGCGGGCGGCATCGACGTGCGGCTGCGCCAGCCGTTCGACCTGAAGGGCCTGAATGTCACCGGCTACGTGGAAGACCGCCGCCAGAAAGTATCCGGGTCCGACGCGACGTCGACGAAGGACAACCCGGGCGCCGGCTTCTCGGCCAGCAACCGCTGGAACACGAGCTACGGCGAGATCGGCGCGCTCGTCGACGTGGCGTTCAACCGCGAGCACTGGGGCTATCCCGTGCAGTGGGTGGACCGGCCGGACCGCGTGCACTCCATCGACGCCAACGGCGTGGGCACGCGCCTCGGCGACGGTCCGCTCGCGCCGCTGGCGCCGGGTGCGCGCCTGGGCGAGCTGCCGAACGTGGGCGGCATCTACAACGCGGGCGACCGCGACCGCGGCAGCATCCATGGCGCGCTGCAGTGGAAGGTCAACCCGACGCTGGAAGCGAACGTGCAATACCTCGGCACGGGCTACCGTGCGCGCAGCGAAGTCGATTACATCCTCGCCATCACGACGTGGACGCCGCGGCTGAACAACGTGCAGCTGGCGCCGCAGGGCGCGTATTGCAATACGCCGGAAGGCGTCGTGTGCCCGATCCAGTCCGCATACGCGCAGGCCGCGCAGTATGGCGGCCCGTACGACTGGGACCCGTACACGGCCACGTCGACGTGGGGCGTGAAGGAGCACACGACGTCGCACTTCCTGAACCTGGGCCTGAACTACCGCGAGGGGCCGTGGAAGGCCAGCTCCAACTTCGGCTGGACCAAGTCCACGTTCGTCAACGACACGGTGATCGTCGACCAACAGATCCCCGGCGCCAGCGTCAACGTCTACACGTACGGCGCCGACGGCCACGGCGGCTATAACAGCATCAGCACGCCCACGAGCCCGAACGCGCTGCGCGACCCGCGCGCCTTCGTGCTGCGCGGGATGGTGCAGAACTGGGGCGTCTCGAAAGGCGAGCAGGTGCAGTGGCGCGGCGACGCGTCGTACCGCCTCGGCGACGGCTTCTTCTCCGGCATCGACGCGGGCCTGCGCCTGTCGAACCACCTGGCCAGCTTCCACGGCGCGGAAGGCCACAGCGACATCACTGGGGCAGTCCGGGCGAACCCCGTCGACGCGTTCGGTCCCGGTTTCGAATCGCTCGTGCCGGGCCTGGACCGTCTCGGCGGGCCGTGGCTGACGCCGTCGCGCGACTTCCTGATCGACCAGGCCGACACCGTGCGCGCCTTCTACGGCGCCGCGCCCGGCCGCGTGGCGGACGACCCGACCCGCACCTTCGAGCAGCGCGAAAGCACGAACACCGTGTATCTCGCGGCCCGCTGGAAGACGAAGGCGGGCGACGTCGACCTGTCCGGGACGGTGGGCGGGCGCTACGTCCACGTGGCGCGCAACCTGAACGGCAACAGCCGTATCGGCGACGTGGTCACGCCGATCGCCGTCAGCTCCACGGAAAACAACTTCCTGCCGAGTTTCGCGGCCGTCGTCGGCTGGCGCGAGAACCTGCAGTCGCACCTCTCCGTCGGCAAGACGATCACGCGGCCGGATTTCGCGTCGCTGAACCCGGCCCTGTCGCTGATCCCGCCGACCGTCAACGCGCCCGGCACCGGCTCGGCCGGCAATCCGAACCTGCGCCCGACGCGCTCCGTGAACACGGACGCCACGCTGGAATACTACTTCCCGAAAAACGGCTACGCGCAGGTCGCGCTGTTCCACCGCGATATCGACGGCTACCTGCAGAACATGGAGTCGAATGAAGTCATCGGCGGGCAGAACTATCGCGTGACGCGTCCGCAGAATTCCGGCTCGGGTACGCTGCGCGGCGCCGAATTCGGCATCCAGAAGTTCTTCGACTTCCTGCCTGGCCCCTGGAGCAACTTCGGCGCCCAGTTCAACTACACGTGGATCGACGGCGACAACCAGACGCTCGTCTCGCCGACGAGTAGCCAGTACCGCACGACGGCGCTGACGAACGTCGCGAAGAAGAACTACAACTTTGCGCTGCTGTACGAAGGGAACGGCATCACGGGACGCCTGACGGCCACGCACCGGGGCAATTACGTCGAGCAGATCGCCGAGCCGCGCTTCTTCCAGGACCGCATCGTGAAGGCCAGCACGTACGTCGACCTGAGCGTGTCGTATGCGCTGAACAAGAACCTGTCGCTGCAGTTCGATGCGATCAACCTGACGCACGAGAAGTACGAAAGCTATCTCGGCTCCGAGATCCGCCCGCGCGACATCCGCTACAACCCGACGACGTATGGCGTCGGGCTGCGCTTCTCGTTGTGAGCGTGACGATGGCGACGACGTATCGCAATCCGGTGTGGCTCGACGTGTTCGCGGACCCGTTCGTGCTGCGCCACGACGGCGTGTACTACGCGTACGGCACGGCGCCGGGCGGCGCGGACGGGCGCCAGGTGCCCGTCCTGCGCTCGACGGACCTCGTCGCCTGGGAACCGCTGGGCCATGCGCTGCTGCCGATCGGCGAAGCGCACTATTGGGCGCCGGAAGTGGCGAGCCACGACGGCCGCTTCTACATGTACTACTCGGCCGGCTCGGCCCCGGAAGGCACGGACCAGAAGCTGCGCGTGGCCGTCGCCGATCACCCGGCCGGCCCGTTCGTCGACAGCGGCAAGCTGCTCGTGCCCGATCGACCGTTCGCCATCGACGCGCATCCGTTCCGCGCGGAGGACGGCCGGTGGTACCTGTTCTATTGCGTCGATTTCCTCGAACCGGAGGGCGAATACCGCGTCGGAACGGGCATCGTCGTCGACCGTCTCGTCGACATGACGACGCTGGCGGGCGACCCGCGCGTCGTCGTCCGGCCGCACGAGGACTGGCACGTGTTCCGCAAGGGACGCACGATGTACGGGGCAGTCCATGACTGGCACACGGTGGAGGGCGCCGCGGTGCTGCTGCACGACGGCCGCTATTACTGCTTCTACAGCGGCGGGGCGTGGGAGCGGGAAAATTATGGCGTCAGCTGGGTCGTCGCGGACGATCCGCTGGGGCCGTACACGCGGCCGGAAGGCGGGCACGAGGCGCTGCTGATGCGCACGCCGAAGGGCGGGAACCTGCTGGGACCGGGACACAATTCGTTCACCACGGGGCCGGACGGGACGTCCACGTGGATCGTGTACCACGCGTGGGACGTGGCGCAGACGGCGCGGCGCATGTGCATCGATCGGCTCGACTGGGTCGGCGGCAAGCCGTCCACGCCAGGGCCGACGTGGACGGACCAGCCGGCCCCTTGATCAGTCCCAGTCGCTGCCGGTCTCCTCGTCGAACGCCTTGCGGTCGCGCGAGATCATCGCTTCCAGTTCCTCGCGCGCCTGCTTGGCCATCGACACGAACGCCTCGCGGTCCTTGTAATACGGGTACACCGTGTCGAGCGTCTGCTTGTTGTAGCGCCTGAATTTCAGCGCGGCCTGCCGCGTCGCGTACGCGCTCTGGCCCAGGCCCGCCGTCATGACGGAGCGGCCCAGCCGCAGCGCGGCCTCGAACGTTTCGCGCTCGATCAGCTCCACGCCGCGGTCCATCAGCTGGTAGTAATGCGTGACGTTGCGGGCGCGCGCGAACACGGGCAGGTTCGGGTACTCGCGCCGGACGGCGTCGACGAGTTTCAGGCTGTCCTCGATGTCATCAATGGCGACGACGACGGCCCTGGCCTTCGCGGCGCCCGCGGCGCGCAGCAGGTCGGGCCGGGTGGCGTCGCCGTAGAAGACCTTGAAGCCGAAGTGGCGCAGCACCTCGATCTGGTCCGGATCGTGGTCCAGCACCGTGAGGCGCACGTTGTTCGCGTGCAGGAAGCGGCCGACGATCTGGCCGAAGCGGCCGAAGCCCGCGACGATCACGTGGTCTTCGTTCGGCTCGATCCGGTCGGCCTTGCGCTTGCCGCCGCGGCCTTCGCGGCCGGCCGCCAGGCGGTCGTAGGCCATCAGCGCAAGCGGCGTGACGACCATCGACAGCGCGACGACGACGACGACGATGTTGGCCACGTCCGGCGAGAACACCTTCGCCGTGGCCGCCGCGCCGAACACGACGAACGCGAATTCACCGCCCTGCGCGAGCAGCAGCGCGAACTGCAGGTGCTGGCCGCGCGCGATTTTCAACCCACGCGACAGGCCGTACAGCACCGCGACCTTGATGGCCAGGAAGCCCGCGACGAGGCCCAGCACGAGGCCCGGCTGCGCGAGGAACACGGCGAAGTCGACGGACATGCCGACGGCGATGAAGAAGAGGCCCAGCAGCAGGCCCTTGAACGGCTCCAGGTCGGTCTCGAGCGCGTGGCGGTATTCCGAGTCCGCGAGCAGCACGCCGGCCATGAAGGCCCCGAGGGCCATCGACATGCCGACCCATTGCATCAGCAGCGAGATGGCGATGACGAGCAGCAGGGCGAACGCGGTGAAGATTTCGCGCGCGTCCGTCTTGGCGATGATCCGCAGCAGGGGCCGGATCAGGAAGCGGCCCGCGACGACAAGGCCCGCGAGCACGCCCGCGACCTTCAGCGCCGCGATCCACGCGTTGCCCCCGCCGCCGGCGGATTCCGGCACGCCCAGCAGCGGCACGATGGCGATCATCGGGATCGCCGCGATGTCCTGGAACAGCAGGATGGCGAAGCCGGCCTGGCCGGCCGGTGTCGGCATCAGGTTGCGTTCTTCCAGCGACGCGAGGGCGATCGCCGTCGACGACAGCGACAGGCCCAGGCCCGCGATCAGGGCAACCTTCCAGTCGATGCCGGCTAAAAGCGCGGCACCGAACAGGCCGGCCGCGACTCCCACCACCTGCGCGCCGCCCCAGCCGAAGATCGGCCGGCGCAGTGCCCACAGCCGGCTCGGCTCCAGTTCGAGGCCGATCAGGAACAGCAGCAGCACGACGCCGAATTCGGCGAAGTGCAGGGCGTCCTCGCCGTCCGCGACGAAGCGCAGGCCGAACGGACCGATGAGAATACCGGCCACGAGGTAGCCCAGCACCGCGCCCATGCCCAGGCGTTTCGCGAGGGGTACGACCAGCACGGCCGCGCCGAGGTAGACGACCGCGTTCTGCAAAAGGTTATGCTCCATGGCTGCGCGCCTCCTCCGACGCGGCGGCCAGGCCGGCGTAGCCTTCGAGACGATGGCGGAACTCGGCCGCAAACGCATCGACGGCTTCCGGCGTCGCCTGTGCGGCGCCGTGCAGGACGAGCGGCGCGATCCAGTCCATGCCGCACAGCGCGGCCGTCGCCTCGTACGGCGCGAGGAAATCCGCGAATGGACGCCCGTGCAGGCCGTCCGGCTGGTACGCGTCGGGACCGCTGCCCGTCGTCGTCACGAGCCAGAAGGTTTTCCCGCGCAGCGCGCATTCGCCCGTGTGGGCGTAGTCGTTATAGGCCCAGCCGGGCTGCAGCACGACGTCCATCCATTCCTTGACGATGGAAGGCATGCCGTACCAGCGGAACGGGTGCAGGAAGACGAGCAGGTGGGCGGCGCGCAGCCGTTCGCGCTCCTGTTCGCCGTCGATGTCGAAGTCGGGGTAGCGTTGGTACAGGTCGCACAGTTCGATGCCGGGCAGCGCCCGCGCCGTTTCCGCAAGGCGGCGGTGGACGGGCGAGCGGTGCGGCGCCGGGTGGGCGTAGATCACCAGGATGTTCGGTTCGTTCATTCGTCGTTCATGTATTGCAACACCGTTTTATAGCATACAAGACATGCCGTGCGTCATTCTCGCCCGACATGTCCTACAAGCCAGCCGGGTGCGTGCCTATAGTCGGCGGATGCGGGAGGATTATGATGATCATCAACGCGAACGAATGGAGAATCCCATGTCCATGCAGAGCGAAGGTAACGACGCCAAAGGGCGCAACTACGACCAGGTGACGAAGGACGGCACGAGTTCCGCCGGCACGCTGGGGGCGGGCGGTACCGGTACGGCACCCCGGGGCACGAATGCACAGTCGGACACGGGCGGCAGCCTGCAAAAGGGCCGCGCGGACGATCTGTTGAGCAATGATGCCGACCGCGACAGCGAAGGTTTCGTCGGCGAGGAAGCCGGCGAATTGCAGACCGGCCTCGGCGGCATCGGCAGCCTGAGCACCGGCAACGCCGGCAGCCGCCAGTCGGACGAAGACAACAAGGCCTCAAGGTAAGGCCCGGCTGGTCCGGGATCGGGGGCGTGCCAGCGGTCTGGTGCGCGGCACGGGCGAATGGCGTCGGGGGCGACGCCGGTTCGCCCGTGCGTTTTTGCTAGATATGCAGCGCGTGGCCCAGCGCGCGCAATGCCGCTTCCTGCACCGCCTCGCCGAGGGTCGGATGGGCATGAATGGTGCCCGCGACATCCTCCAGTTGCGCACCCATCTCGATCGATTGCACGAACGCCGTCGACAGTTCCGAGACCGCACCGCCGACCGCCTGCCAGCCCACGATCACGTGGTTGTCCTTGCGGGCAACCACGCGCACGAACCCGTCCGTCGATTCCAGCGTCATCGCGCGGCCGTTGGCGGCGAACGGGAAGCTCGCGCTGATACAGTCCACGTCCAGCCGCGCGGCGTCCTGCGGCGTCATGCCCACGACGACCACTTCCGGCTCCGTGAAGCACACGGCGGGAATCGCGCCCGGCGTGAAATGGCGGCGCTTGCCCGCGATGATCTCGGCCACCATCTCGCCCTGGGCCATCGCGCGATGCGCCAGCATCGGCTCGCCCGTCAGGTCGCCGATGGCCCACACGTTGCGCATCGACGTGCGGCACTGGTTGTCGATGCGGACGTGGCGCCCGTTCATGTCGAGCAGCAGGCTTTCCAGGCCATAGCCTTCGGTGCGCGGCCGGCGCCCGACGGCAACGAGGACGCGGTCCGCCTCCAGCACGTCTTCCTCGCCGCCGCCGGTCTTCATGCGAATGCCTCGGCCGTCTTCGACCAGGCCCAGCACGCTGGACTCCAGGTGCAGGGCAATGTCCAGCCGCTTCAGGCTCGCCGCAACGGGTTTGACCAATTCGTCGTCATAGGCGGGCAGCACGCGGCCGGCCGCCTCGACGACCGTCACCCGCGCACCCAGCTTGCGGTAGGCGATGCCCAGTTCCAGCCCGATGTAGCCCGCGCCGACGACGACCAGGTGCTCCGGCAGGGTCGCCGGCGCCAGTGCTTCCGTCGACGACACGACGTTGCCGCCGAACGGCATGAACGGCAGTTCGACGGGCACGGAGCCGGTCGCCAGCAGCAGGTGCTCGCAGCGGATGCGAACGTCTCCCACTTCGACGGTCTTGCCGTCGAGGATGCGCGCCCAGCCCTGGACGACCTTCACGCCGTTCTTCTTCAGCAGCGCGCCGACGCCGCCCGTCAGCCGCCTGACGATGCCGTCCTTCCACGCGACTGTCTGCGCGACGTCGATGGTCGGCGCGCCGGTCCGGATGCCGAGCGGCGATTCGCCCGCGTAGCCTGCGGCCTGGTGGAACGCGTCCGCCGCGTGGATCAGGGCCTTCGACGGGATGCAGCCGATGTTCAGGCAAGTGCCGCCCAGGTCCGCCCCTTCGACGAGCACGGTCGGGATGCCCAGCTGGCCGGCCCGGATCGCGGCGACGTAGCCGGCGGGGCCGCCGCCGATGACCAGGAGAGTCGTAGTTTCCGTCATGCGTTCACTCCACGAACAGGGTGGCCGGCGCCTCGAGATACGAGCGCACCGTCTGGATGAATTCCGCCGCCACCATGCCGTCGATGACGCGGTGGTCGAACGACGACGACAAATTCATCAGCTTGCGCGCCACCATGCCGCCGTTCCGGATCACGGGCCGGTCGACGATGCGGTTCACGCCCACGATCGCCACCTCCGGGTGGTTGATGACGGGCGTGCTCACGATCCCGCCCAGCGCGCCGAGGCTCGTGATGGTGATCGTCGAGCCGGACAACTCGTCGCGCGCCGCCTTGCCGTGGCGCGCCGCGTCGGCCAGCCGGGCGATCTCCGCCGCGCTGGCCCACGGATCGCGCGCTTCCGCATGGCGCACGACGGGCACCATCAGCCCGGCGTCCGTCTGCGTCGCGATACCGATGTGCACGGGCTGGTAGCGCGTGACGACGTTCGCCTGGTCGTCGTAGCGGGCATTCACGTCGGGGAACTTGCGGACCGCGAGGACGACGGCGCGCATCAGGAGGGGCAGCAGGGTGATCTTGCCCCGCTCCTCGCCGTAGCGCGCATTCAGCTGGCCGCGCAGCGCTTCCAGTTCCGTCACGTCGACCTCTTCGACGTACGTAAAATGCGGGATCTGGCGCTTCGCGAGCTGCATCTTCTCCGCGATCTTGCGGCGCAGGCCGATCACGGGAATCGCTTCCTCGCCTTCCAGTTCCGCATAACGCCCAGCCGCCGGCGCCGCCCGGCCGCGCCCGGCCACGTGCGCATCCAGATCGGCGTGCGTGATGCGGCCGGCGGGGCCGCTGCCGGCCACGTATTGCAGTTCGATGCCCAGGTCCCAGGCGCGCTTGCGCACGGCCGGCGCGGCCAGCGGTTTGTCGCCGGCCGCGCGGAGCGCAGGCGCAGGCGCGGGCACGGGACGCGACGGCGGAGCGACGACTGGCGCCGCCTGCGCAACGCTCGCCGCGGCCTCGGCCACCCGCGGCGGTTCCGGCACGAAGCCGTGCGGCACCTCGGCCGGCTCATCGGCCGGCGGCGGTGCCTCCTTCGCATTCCCGGCACCTTCGACTTCCAGCCGGATCAGCTCGGCACCGACGGCCAGCGATTCCCCGACCTTGCCGCCGAGGGAAATCACCGTCCCGTGCACGGGCGACGGAATCTCCACGGTCGCCTTGTCCGTCATGACGTCGGCCAGGATCTGGTCCTCGACGATCGCATCGCCCGGCTGCACGCGCCACGCGACGACTTCCACTTCCGCGATGCCTTCGCCCAGGTCCGGCATCTTGATCACATGCTGTCCCATCACGCCTCCATCGCTCGTTTGAATGCCGCACCCACGCGGTCCGGACCCGGGAAGTACGCCCATTCCTGCGCATGCGGGTAAGGCGTGTCCCAGCCCGTCACGCGCTCGATGGGCGCCTCGAGGTGGTAGAAGCAGTGTTCCTGCACGAGGGCCGCGAGTTCCGCGCCGAAGCCGCTCGTGCGGGTCGCCTCGTGGACGACGACGCAGCGTCCCGTCTTCTTCACGGATGCGATAACTGTCTCCAGGTCCAGCGGCCACAGGGTGCGCAGGTCGATGATCTCGGCATCGATGCCCGTCTCGTTCGCGGCCGCCTCGGACACCCACACCATCGTGCCGTAGGTGAGCACCGTGAGGTCTTGTCCCTCGCGGAACACGGCGGCCTTGTCCAGCGGGACCGTGTAATAGCCTTCCGGGACCTCGCCCTTGGGGTGCTTGGCCCACGAGACGACGGGGCGGTCGTGGTGGCCGTCGAACGGGCCGTTGTACAGCCGCTTCGGTTCCAGGAAGATGACGGGGTCGTCGTTCTCGATGGCCGCGATGAGCAGGCCTTTCGCGTCGTACGGATTGGACGGCATCACCGTGCGCAGGCCGCACACGTGCGTGAAGAACGCTTCCGGGCTCTGGCTGTGCGTCTGGCCGCCGTAGATCCCGCCGCCGCAGGGCATGCGGATCGTCAGCGGCGCCGTGAAATCGCTCGCCGAACGGTAGCGCAGCCGCGCCGCCTCCGACACGATCTGGTCGGTGGCGGGATAAAAATAGTCGGCGAACTGGATCTCGACGACGGGCCGCAGGCCGTACGCCGCCATGCCGACCGCCGTACCGACGATGCCGCCTTCCGAGATCGGCGCGTCGAAGCAGCGCTGCTTGCCGTACTTCGCCTGCAGGCCGTCCGTCACGCGGAACACGCCGCCGAAATAGCCCACGTCCTGGCCGTAGATGACGACGTTGTCGTCGCGCCCGAGCATGACGTCCATGGCCGAACGGAGGGCCTGGATCATCGTCATCGGGGTGGTCTTGATGTCGTTGTCGATGTCGCGCTTCACGTCACACCCCCAGTTGCTGGCGTTGGCGGCGCAGGTGTTCGGGCATGTCCTTGTAGACGTCCTCGAACATCGATGCGGCGCTCGGCACGCGGCCGTCGATCAGCGTGCCGTGGCGTTCCGCTTCCTTCTGTGCGGCGATGACTTCGGCTTCCAGTTCGGCCTGCAGGGCCTCGTGTTCCGCGTCCGACCACCAGCCCTTGCCGGTCAGGTGGCGGCGCAGGCGGCCGATCGGGTCGCCCAGCGGGAAATACGTCCACTCGTCGGCGGGCCGGTAGCGCGACGGGTCGTCCGACGTCGAGTGCGGGCCCGCGCGGTACGTCACCCACTCGATGAGCGTGGGGCCGAGGTTGGAGCGCGCCCGCTCCGCCGCCCAGCAGGACGCGGCATACACGGCAAGAAAATCGTTACCGTCCACGCGCAGCGACGCGATGCCCGCGCCGACGCCGCGCGCCGCGAAGCTGACGCTCTCGCCGCCGGCGATGGCCTGGAACGTGGAGATCGCCCACTGGTTGTTGACGACGTTCAGGATCACGGGCGCCTGGTACACGTGCGCGAACGTGAGGCCCGTGTGGAAATCGCTCTCGGCCGTGGCGCCGTCGCCGATCCAGCCGGACGCGATCTTCGTGTCGCCCTTGATCGCGGACGCCATGGCCCAGCCCACTGCCTGCGGGATCTGCGTGGCGAGGTTGCCCGAGATCGTGAAGAAGCCCTTGGCCTTCACGGAATACATCACGGGCAGCTGGCGGCCCTTCAGCGGGTCGGCCTCGTTCGACAGCAGCTGGCAAATCATGTCCACGAGCGGATACTCGCGCGCCATCAGGAGGCTTTGCTGGCGGTAGGTCGGGAAGCACATGTCGCCATCCTTGAGGGCGAGCGCGTGGGCGCTGCCGATGGCTTCCTCGCCGAGCGAGGTCATGTAGAACGACAGCTTTTTCTGGCGCTGGGCGATGACCATGCGCGCATCGAAGATACGCGTCTTCATCATCGTCCGCAGGCCGAAGCGCAGCGTGTCGCGGTCGAGGCCCGGATCCCATGGGCCAACGGCATTGCCGTCGTCGTCCAGTACTCGGATCATGCCGGCCGCGAGAGCCGCCGTGTCCTGGTAGCGGACGTCGACGGGCGGCCTTGGCGTGTCGCCGGCCTGGTGGATGTCGAGGTAAGAAAAATCGGTCTTGCAACCCGGGCGGCCGGTAGGCTCCGGGACGTGCAGCGACAGAGGTGTACTCTGGCTCATAAACGCTGTCCCCCTTGGTAAGGTGTGTGTGCGGCAGCAACATATTAATTCCGGAAAGACAGCGCACGGGTGCTTTCGCCGGGAATTTTCGTGCTGCCCTGCAGCATGCCGGTGCGGGATCGCCGCGCGCGTGCCCGCCGCATCTGGCCCGCACCTTAGCATGCGGTGCAGCGGACAGGGGCCGATCCGGACAAGGCCGCGAATCGTGTGACCGTACGATTGCGATCGCGATTAGAATTGCGCACTTTCTAATCTCAGCGGGCAGATTCACACGATGTTGACTCAGGCGGCTCCGGCCAGGATCTTCGGTGCGGGCGGCGGCCTGCTGGGTGGAATCATCGACGACTACGACTGGAGCGCCACGTCCCTCGGCCCCGTCGACCGCTGGCCGGACGTCGTACGTACGACCGTCGAACTGATCCTGCGCTCGCCCGTGCCCATCGTCACCCTGTGGGGCGAGGATGGCGTCATGATCTACAACGACGCCTACTCCGGTTTCGCGGGCGGGCGCCATCCGCGCCTGCTCGGCTCCAAAGTGCGCGAAGGCTGGCCCGAGGTGGCCGATTTCAACGACAACGTGATGAAGGTCGGCCTGGCCGGCGGCACGCTGTCGTACCGCGACCAGGAACTGACCCTGCACCGCAGCGGCAGGCCGGAGCCGGTGTGGATGAACCTCGATTACTCGCCCATCGTCGATGCCGAAGGCAGCGTCGTCGGCGTGATCGCCATCGTCGTCGAGACGACGGCCAAGGTGCGCGCCGAGCGCTGGCTGAGCGGGGAACACGACCGCCTGCAGACGATGTTCGAGCAGGCGCCCGGCTTCATGGCCCAGCTGGCGGGCGCGGACCACGTGATCCAGTCCGCGAACGCGGCCTACCGCGCGCTGGCCGGCCAGCGCGACCTGCTCGGCAAGCCCGTACGGGAAGCGCTGCCGGAGACGGTGCCGCAGGGCGTCATCGCGATCCTGGACCAGGTCTACCTCACCGGCACGACGTACACCGCGACCGCGAGCCCGCTGTGGCTCGCCGGCAGCGACGGCAACCGCCGCCTGCACTACGTCGATTTCGTCTACCAGCCCGTCAAGCGCGAGGACGGCACCGTGTTCGGCATCTTCGTGCAGGGTGCCGACGTGACGGTGCGCGTGGAGGCCGAGCGCGCGCTGCGCGAGAGCGAGGAAAAATTCCGCACGTTCGCCGAGGCGATGCCGAACCAGGTGTGGACGGCGACGAAGGACGGCAGCCTCGACTGGTTCAACACCCACGTGTACGCGTACAGCGGCCGCGACCACGACGGCCTCGCGGGCATCGCCTGGACGGCCACCGTGCATCCCGACGACCTGCCGGCCGCGCAGCAGCGCTGGGCCGGCGCGGTGGCGTCGGGCGCGCCGTACGACGCGGAATTCCGCCTGCGCGGCGCGGACGGCACGTACCGCTGGCATCTGTCGCGCGCCGTCGCGCTGCGCGACGCGGACGGCGACGTCGCGCGCTGGATCGGCACGAGCATCGACATCGAGGACCAGAAAGTCATCGCGCACCGCCTCGCGGCGCTGAACGCGGACCTGGAATCGACGGTCGCGCGGCGCACGGCGGAACGCGACCGCATGTGGCGCCTGTCGCGCGACATCATGCTCGTCGCGTCGTTCGACGGCATCGTGGAAGCCGTCAGTCCGTCGTTCGGGTCGCTCCTCGGCTGGTCCGAGCACGACGTCGTCGGCAAGAATTTCCTGCAGCTCGTGCACCCGGACGACCAGGCCGCGACGGTCACGCAGATGGCGTCGCTGGGCGAGGGCCACTACGTCTACAAGTTCGAGAACCGCTACCGGCGCAAGGACGGCAGCTACTGCCTGCTGTCGTGGACCGCGGCGCCGGACGCCGATTTCATCCACGCGATCGGCCGCGACATCACGGCCGACCGTGAACAGGCGGAGCAGATCCGCCGCACGGAACTGGCGCTGCAGCAGTCGCAGAAGATGGAGACCATCGGCAAGCTGACGGGCGGCGTCGCGCACGATTTCAACAACCTGTTGCAGATCATCTCGGGCAACCTGCAGCTGCTCGAGATGAACCCGGGCGGCGTGGACGGGGTTGCCAACACCAAGCGGTGGATCGGCAATGCGCGTCAAGCCGTGGAAAAGGGCGCGAAGCTGGCCAGCTACCTGCTCGCGTTCGGCCGCCGCCAGCCGCTGGAGCCGAAGGTCGTCAAGATCGGACGCGTCGTGACGGGCATGGAAGACATGCTGCGGCGCGCGCTCGGCGAAGAGGTCGAGGTGGAGCTCGCGATCTCGGGCGGCCTGTGGAACACGGCGGTGGACGTGGCGCAGGTCGAGAACGCGGTGCTGAACCTCGCCATCAATGCGCGCGACGCCATGTGCGGCGCCGGCAAGCTGACCATCGAGGCGCACAACGCCATCCTCGACGACCTGTATTGCCGCACGCACGGCGACGTCGCGCCGGGACAATACGTGATGCTGGCCGTGACGGACACCGGCAGCGGCATGACGCCGGACGTGCTGCGCCAGGCGTTCGAGCCGTTCTTCTCGACCAAGGAAGAAGGCAAGGGATCGGGGCTCGGGCTGTCGATGGTGTATGGCTTCGTCAAGCAGTCCGGCGGCCACGTGAAGATCTACAGCGAGCCGGGGCAGGGCACGACGGTGAAGCTGTACCTGCCGCGCACGACGGCGGCCGAGGAACCCCTGGGGCCCATGGATGCGCACCAGCCGGCCGTCGGCGGCACCGAGACGGTCCTCGTCGCGGAAGACGACGAAGCCGTGCGCGCGACCGTCGTCGAGATGCTGACCCAGCTCGGCTACCGCGTGCTGAAGGCGGCCGATGCGGCCAGCGCGCTTGCGGTGGTGGAGTCCGGGGTGCCGATCGACGTGCTGTTCACGGACGTCGTCATGCCCGGCACCCTGCGGAGTCCCGATCTCGCCCGCATGGCGCGCGAGCGGCTGCCGAATCTCGCCGTGCTGTTCACGTCGGGCTATACGGAGAACTCGATCGTGCACGGCGGCCGCCTCGACCCCGGCGTGGAATTGCTGGGCAAGCCGTACACGCGCGAGAGCCTCGCGCGCCGCATCCGCCAGGTGCTCGCGAACCAGAGAAACCGCGTGCGCGTGGACGGCGCGCTGCCGATTGCGCCGGCGGCCGGTCGCAAGCCCGATCCGGACCGGCTGCGCATCGTGCTCGTGGAAGACGAGGACGAGATCAGGGACTCTACGGCCGCGCTGCTGCGCCACCTGGGCCACGAGGTGCTGGAAGCAGTCGACGCGGAACAGGCGCTCGACATCATCTCGCCCGCGTCCGATGTCCTCATCACGGACGTGCTGTTGCCCGGCATGTCCGGCGACCTGCTGGCCGCGCAGGCGCGCGTGCTCGCGCCGGGGATCCGGATCGTGTTCGCGACGGGTAAGGGCGACGTCAACAACTGGCCGGACGCCGTCGTGCTGCGCAAGCCTTACGACCTGGCCGCGCTGACGACGGCACTGGCGGACAGCGTCGCCTGAGCCGCGGCCGCGTCGATGAACGCGGCCGTCGCATCCGGATTCGTGATGGGCAGCATGTGGCCGCCCTCGATGAGCTGGAGCGTCGTGCCGGGGACCTTGTCGGCCAGCGCCTGGCCGTGCGCGCGCCAGTCGAGGATGCGGTCGTCCTTGCCGTACAGGATGCTGACAGGGACCTGCAGTTCGCCGTAGCGCGTTTCCTGCACGGGCAGGCAGTCGGGCAGCGAGCGCAGGTCGTCGGACGCGGACAGGAAGGCGCTGGGTCGCAGGCCGAGCAGGCCGCCGCCGCGCGTCGCGTAGTCTGCCGGCACCGCTTCCGGGCCGAACACGACGTCGAGCGTGGCGCGGCTGTTCCTGATCGATACGGGAATCGCGAGCGTCCACGCGACGATCCTGCGCCACGTCGGCGACAGGATCGTCAGGCCTTCGAACACGGGCGGGACGTGTTCCTGCATGTGCGTCAGCGGTGCGACGAGCGCGAGCCCGCCGACATGGCGCGGATGCCGCAGCGCGAGCGCCAGGGCGAGCGCGCCGCCCAGCGAGTGGCCCACGACGAGCGGGCGTTCCAGTTCCAGTGCCTCGATCAGCGCGGCGAGCATGGCGGCCTGCGTGTCCAGGTCGGCCGGCGTGCCGGGCGCGCGCGTGGAATGGCCGGAGCCTGCACGGTCGACTGCGATGATCCGGTAGCGGCCGGCCAGCCGCTCGGTCACCCCGTACGTGTAGTGGTCGAGCTGTGCCGCGAGGCCGTGGACGAGCAACAGCGGCGGCAAGGCCGGATCGCCGCCGTCGAACTCGCGGATGTGCAGGCGCGCGCCCGGCACGTCGACGAAGCGGCCGCGCGGCGGCAGCACGGATTCGACCTTGCGCGCGGTCCACAGCGTGAACAGGAAGGCCACGAACACCAGCAGGGCGAGGACGGCGAGGATGGTCAGCGCGAGAGTCATCGTTTGATCGCTTTCTTGAGAAGGTTCCAGTAACCGACGGGAGACAAACGTTCCAGCAGCGCGACTGCCGCGACGGCGGCACCGTCGATGTCGGCGAGGGCGAGGCGCGCGCCGCGGCGGGCCATGGCGAAGGCGGTGGCGCGGCCGATGCCGCTGCCGGCCCCGGTGATCACGGCGACGCGGTCCTGCAGGTTCACGGCATGGCTCCTTTGCGGCCGAAACGCAGGACGCCGTCGGCGATGCGGCCGAAGCGGATCGTCAGCATGTCCTGCACATAGTTCTGGTAGACCTGCCACGGCTTGCGGGATCCCTGCTGCGGCAGGTCGGCGCGGGCACGCTGGACGTAGCCCGAGGTGAAGCCGAGGAACGGCTGGGGCTCGACCCCGGGCTCGCGGTGCACGACGGGGACTTGCCGGCCGTTGCGGTCCATGTGGCGCAACAGGCGCACGACCCAGGCGGCCGTCAGGTCGGCCTTCAATGTCCACGACGCGTTCGTGTACCCGAACGTCATCACGCAGTTGGGCAGGCCCGAGAGCATCATGCCCTTGTACGACATGGCCTCGTTCGGATGGAACGGCTGGCCGTCGACGGTGATGGCCATGCCGCCCAGCAGCTTGATCTTCAGGCCCGTCGCCAGCACGACGACGTCGGCGGGCAGCACGCGCCCGGATGCCAGCAGCAGGCCGTCCGGCGTGAAGCGTTCGATGCGGTCGGTGGCGACGCTCGCGCGGCCCGTGCGGATCGCGCGGAACAGGTCGCCGTCCGGCACGACGCACACGCGCTGGTCCCACGGCTTGTAGCCGGGCGTGAAATGGGTGGCGACGTCGTAGCCGGGGCCGAGCTGGTGGCGCGCCATCTGGACGATCCTGCGTTTCGCCAGGTCGGGCTTCGACCGCGCGACGCGGTACAGCAGCATGCTCTCGACGATCACGCGCCAGCGCGTCAGCGCGTACGCGGCGCGCGCGGGGAGCCAGCGGCGCAGGCGCTGCGCGAAACCGTACTCGGACGGGCGGCTCACGATATAGGTCGGGGAGCGCTGCAGCATCGTCACGTGGGCGGCATCCTGCGCCATCGCGGGCACGAGCGTGACGGCCGTGGCGCCGCTGCCGACGACGACGACGTGCCGGCCCCGGTAATCCAGGTCGTCGGGCCAGAACTGCGGCTGCACGATGCGGCCGGCAAACGTGTCCTCGCCGTCGAAGCGGGGCCGGTACGCCTCGTCGTAGCTGTAGTAGCCGCTGCACATGTGGAGGAAGCGGGTGCGCAGCCACACGCGCACGCCGTCGTGCTCCGCTTCCACGCGCCAGCATGCGTCCGCGCTCGACCAGTGCGCGCCGACGACCTTGTGGCCGTAGCGGATGTGGCGGTCGATGCCGTTGTCGCGTGCCGTCTGCGCGATGTAGCGCCGGATCGCCGGCCCGTCCGCAATCGCCTTGCCTTCAGTCCAGGGTTGAAACGCGTAACCCAGGGTATACATGTCGGAATCCGAGCGCACGCCGGGATAGCGGAACAGGTCCCACGTGCCGCCGAGCGCGGCGCGCGCCTCCAGGATCGCATAGGTCTTGCCGGGGCGGCCCCGCTGCAGGTGCCAGGCCGCGCCGATGCCGGACAGGCCGGCACCCACGATGAGGACGTCGAAATAGGGCTCCGCGGCGGCTTCGGTCATGGTGTGTCTCGTTGTTTTCAACACTACTGACACTGTATATTGTCACATATTGATAAGCAACGTTCTGTGCGAAAATAGAAGGATGCCTCCAGAATCTTTACAACCTGCCCGGCCGTATCGCGGCGTTCCGCAAGACGAACGGCGTGCGCAGCGGCGTGCCCAGCTGATCGGGGCAGCCGTCGCCGTCTACGGCGAGCGCGGCTACCGCCAGTCGACCGTCAAGGCCGTCTGCGAGGCCGCCGGGCTGACCGAACGTTATTTTTATGAGTCCTTCGCGAACAGCGAAGAGCTGTTGATCGCCTCGTTCAACGCCGTCACGTACAGCGTGCTGGGCGAAATCACGGAAGCGGCCCAGCAGGCCGGCCGCAGCCGGGTCGCGCGGGCGCGTGCGATGCTGCACACGTATTTCGCGGCGCTGCAGCGGGAACCCCGTTCGGCGCGCGTGTTCCTCGTCGAGATCCGCGGCGTCAGCCGGGCCGTCGACAAGGCGTTCGACGGCGCATTGCGCGCCATCGGCGAACAGGTCGGCCGCTACGTCGTGCCGCCCGGCGTGCCGGCCGATCCGCTATTGGAAGCGGGCATCGTGGGCGGCGTGATCCACATCGCGCTGCGCTGGATCGAGGACGGGTACACGCCGGACATCGAGATCGTTACCGACAGCGCGCTGCGGCTCGGCATGGTGCTCGGGCGGCCGCCCATGCGCCGCAACTGATCAGCCCAGCTTCGGCCAGTCCAGCTCGACCCACGTCGGCGCGTGGTCGCTGGGCTTTTCGCGCCCGCGCACGTCGCGGTCGACGCCGGCCGCCTTCAGCTTCGGGGCGAGGGCGGGGCTCAGCAGCAGGTGGTCGATGCGCAGGCCCGCGTTGCGGCCGTACGCGTCACGGAAATAATCCCAGAACGTGTAGATGACTTCGCCAGGGTGCGTCGCCCGCAGGGCATCCGTCCAGCCCTGGTCGAGCAGGCGCTGGTACGCCGCGCGCGTCTCCGGACGGAACAGCGCGTCGTCGAGCCAGCGCTCGGGTTTGTACACGTCCAGCTCCGTCGGCATCACGTTGTAGTCGCCCGCGATCACGACCGGCGCACCCGTGGCGATGAGTTCCTGCGCGCGCAGGCGCAGGCGCTCGAACCAGCGCAATTTGTAGTCGAACTTCGGGCCCGGCGCCGGATTACCGTTCGGCAGGTACAGGCAGGCCACGAGGATCCCGTTCACGGCCGCTTCGATGTAGCGGCTCTGCTCGTCGTCCGGGTCGCCCGGCAGGCCGCGCTGCAGTTCCTGCGGCTCGGTACCGCGCGCGAGGATCGCGACGCCGTTCCAGCTTTTCTGGCCGTGCCAGATCGGGCAGTAGCCAGCCGCGCGGATCTCCATCTCGGGAAATTTTTCCTGCGGCGCCTTCAGCTCCTGCAGGCAGGCCACGTCCGGCTGCGTCTCCTCGAGCCATTGCAGCAGGGCGGGGAGGCGGCTGTTGATGCCGTTGACGTTGAACGTTGCGATGCGCATGGGGTCTCTCATGGATTGTCGTTGCCGTCATTCTGGCTCGACATGAATAAGTAGTCAAACTACGTCGTGTTATCGCCGATTTTTGCCAAAATACCCGTTCGTTGTAGCTTTTCTACGAGAACAGTTTAAAATTCCCGTATTCCAACAACGACAACGCCCGGAGACTATGAAACCGATCCCCCATGCCGTCCTCGCCCTGTGCCTGCTGACCGGCCTGCCGGCCCACGCGCAGGACGCGGACCGCACGTTCCTCGGCTACCGCAACGACAATGGCACGCTGGACATCGCCACCAGCGACGGCCGCTACCTGATCCGGCCATACGACGCCAACATCGTCGAGACGAGCTTCGTGCCGCGCGGCGAAACGTTCGACCCGGCTTCGCACGCCGTCGTGCTCAAGCCCGGCCAGGCGCAGGCCACGATCAGGGAAGCGGACGGCCGCATCCAGCTCGTCACGGACGGCATCACGGTCACGGTGGAAAAATCGCCGCTTCGCATCAGCTATGCCTACAAGGGCCGGCCGCTCGTCGCCGAGAAGCAGGGCTATGGCCACGCGGGGGAACTGGAGAGCATCGAGTTCGCGCTCGAGGGCGACGAGGCGCTGTACGGCGCGGGCTCGCGCGCCGTCGGCATGAACCGCCGCGGCAACCGTTTCCGCCTGTATAACCGGGCATCGTACGGGTTCGGCAACCGCGCGGACCAGATGGGCTATGGCATCCCGATGGCCGTGTCGTCGCACAAATACGCCATCCACTTCGACAATCCGCAGGCCGGCTGGCTCGATTTCGACAGCCGCAAGGACGGCACGCTGCGCTACGAAGTGATGGGCGGACGCAAGACGTACCAGGTGATCGCCGGCGACGACTGGGCGCAGCTGATGGACGGGACGACCCGCCTGACGGGCCGCCAGCCGCTGCCGCCGCGCTGGGCGTTCGGCAATTTCGCAAGCCGCTTCGGCTACCACAACGAGGCCGAAGCGCGCACCGTCGTGGACAAATTCATTGCGGACGGCATCCCGCTGGATGCGATCGTGTTCGACCTGTACTGGTTCGGCAAGACCGTCAAGGGTACGATGGGGAATCTCGCGTGGGACCGCGACAGCTTCCCGCACGCGGAAGCGATGATGGCCGACTTCGACAAGAAGGGCGTCAAGACGGTGCTCATCACGGAACCGTTCGTGCTGACGACGTCGAAGCGCTGGCAGGAAGCGGCTCAGCAGGGTGTCCTGGCGACGGATGCGCAGGGCAAGCCGTTCGTCTTCGATTTTTTCTTCGGGAACACGGGCCTCGTCGACGTGTTCAAGCCGCAGGCGCGCGACTGGTTCTGGAACATTTATAAAGACCTCAAGGCGGGCGGCGCCGCCGGCTGGTGGGGCGACCTCGGTGAACCGGAGACGCATCCGTCCGCCGCGCGCCACGCGACCGGCACCGCCGACCAGGTCCACAACATCTACGGCCACGAATGGGCGAAGCTGATCGCCGACGGCTATGCGCGCGACTTCCCGCAGGAGCGGCCGTTCATCCTGATGCGCTCGGGTTATTCGGGTTCGCAGCGTTTCGGCATGATCCCGTGGTCCGGCGACGTGCAGCGCGGATGGGGTGGCCTGCAGTCGCAGATGGAGATCGCGCTGCAGATGGGCATGCAGGGCCAGGCGTACATGCATTCCGACCTCGGCGGCTTTGCCGGGCCCGTGCTGGACGACGAACTGTACGTGCGCTGGCTGCAGTACGGCGTGTTCCAGCCGATCTTCCGTCCGCACGCGCAGGAAGAGGTGCCGGCCGAGGCGATCTTCCGCACGCCGGCCGTGAAGGCGCTCGCCCGCGACGCCATCCGCCTGCGCTATGCGATGCTGCCGTATAACTACACGGCCGCCTTCGACGACAGCCGCACCGGCATGCCGATGATGCGCCCCGTGCTGTTCGAGGACCCGGACAACGAATTCATGTCGACGACGGGCATCTCGTCCACGTACCTGTGGGGTCCGGACGTCCTCGTCGCGCCGATCACGGAACCGGGCGCGACGCGCAAGGAAGTGTTCTTCCCGCGCAAGGGCAGCGTGTGGTTCGACTTCTACACGGACGAGCCGCACCATGGCGGCATCCTGGAAACCGTGACGCCGCGCCCCGACCGCATCCCGACCTACGTCCGGGCGGGCGCGTTCATCCCGCTCGCGCAACCGGTGCAGAGCACGCGCGATTATTCGACGGCGATGCTGGACCTGCATTACTGGCACGACGCGGGCGTGACCCAGGCGCAGGGCCACCTGTACGACGACGACGGCCACACGGCGCACGCGTTCGAAGCGGGCAAGTACGAGCTCGTGCGCTTCTCCAGCAGGTTCGCGGACGGCCGCCTGGCCCTGACGGTGGCACCGGAGCCGGGCGCCGCCGCCACGCCGACCGCGCGCACGTTCGACCTGAAGGTGCATAACGTGGCGGCGAAACCCCGTGCCGTGCAGGTGGGCGGCAAGGCCGTCGCGGTCCGCTGGGATGCGAAACGGCGCGTGCTCGACGTCCGGCTGCCTGCCGTGCGGTCCGAGGCGTTGCAGGTGGTCGTGACCCTGTAGCGCAGGCGCGCTCCGCCCTTGGGTTGAATTCGGTACACTGCTCCTCCGGGAATCCGGAATTGCGCACTGCACCATGAAGACCCAACTGTTGCAAGACCTCCAGGAGAGCGGCTCGGCACAGCCGGCGCCTCCACCGCCGCCTCCGGCTGCGCCACTACGGCGGCCGGCCGTCTGGCACGGCCCCGGTTCGCAGCGGGCCGAAGCCGGCGCGGCCATCCAGAACGCCGATCCCGGACCGATGCAACGCGCCCCGGAAGTCTCGGCGCGCGGCAAGGGCGTCGCGATCGAGGCCCTGGCCGACCGCATCGCGGCGGCACGGACGGCGCGGCCAACAGCGCCGCCGCCCGTCGAGGAGCCCACGTTACCCGGCGCCGAGGCCCGCCCGCGCCCGGAGCCGCCACGCCCTCCGGAGCCGCCGCCGGCCGCCGATCACGTGCCGCCGCCGCGCGCCGGGTCCGGCACGATCCCGCGTCCCGTGGAGCCCGAAATCGAAGCCGAATGGCTCGCCGCGCGCCTGCGCGAGGAAGCGGTGGCGCGCGAGACGCCGGCCTGGACGAGCATGTGGAAACGCCGCCTCGTCACGTGGAGCATCGCGGGCGGCCTGCTGGCCGGGCTGGCGGCGGGCGGGTTGTGGCTGTACGAGGAAAACCGGGTCGAGGATGCGCTCGTCGTCGTGGCGAACACGTCGCCCGCGGGGCAGCCGCCGGCTGCTGCCGCTTTTGTTGCGCGCACGCCCGCGCCCGTGCAGCCCGTCGCCACGCCGGACCTCGTGAAGCCGGTGCCCGAGGAGCCGGTCGCGCCTGTCATCGAGGACAAGGCAGCCCCGGTCGACGTCACGCCGCCGCGGCGCACGGCAAAGAAACGGACCACCGCGAAGGCGCGCCGCGCGACGGCGAAAGAGGCGCCCCCCGTCGCCGCCAGCTCGTCGCCGCGCCGGCGCCGCGAAGAAACGCTGATGCAGTGCCGGGCCCACGGCTACGACGCGCGCCAGTGTATCGAGCGCGCCTGTATGATGACGCGCTACGGCCTGGCGTGCAAAGGGTAGGCCGCCGCGGAATCAGTGGCCGTGCTGTTGTTCGTACTCGTCCGCCTCGGCCTTGGTGGCGTGGACGATGCCGTCCGGATGCTCGGGCGGGGTGTACAGCGTGTACAGGCGCATCGGTTCGGTGCTCGAGGTGTTGACGACGTTGTGCTCGGTCCCGGCCGGGATGACGACGGCGACGCCGTCCTCGAGCCTGTGCTGTTCGCCGTCCAGGATCGCGACGCCCTGGCCGGCCTCGACGCGGATGAACTGGTCGTGGCCCTCGTGTTTTTCGAGGCCGATTTCTTCGCCGGGCTGCAGGGTCATGATGACCAGCTGGCTGCGCTGGGTCGTGTAGAGGACTTCCCGGAAGTTGTTCCCGGCGAGCGTTTTTTCTTCGATGTTGATGCTGAATCCCGACATGGCGTTCTCCCACAGTTGTCGTTCGCATTGTATCGGAAAGCGTGAAGCGGCACGCAACGTTGCCAACTCGGCCATAAACGTTTCATCTAGTGCATGAAAATTTCCACAATGTTATACTGAAATCATGAACATCCGACCTTCGCCACCATGACATCCGACTTCACGACGCAGCGCCGCATGCAATTGTTGATCGAGCGGGTCGCCGACTACGCGATCTACATGCTGAATCCCGACGGCACCGTCGCCAGCTGGAATGCCGGCGCGCGGCGTTTCAAGGGGTACACGGAAGCGGAGATCCTGGGCCAGCATTTTTCGCGCTTCTACACGCCGGCCGACCGCGCCGCCGGCCTGCCGGAACGGGCGCTCGCCACGGCACTGGAAAAAGGAAGGTTCGAAGCGGAAGGCTGGCGCGTGCGCAAGGACGGCAGCCATTTCTGGGCGTCCGTCGTCATCGACCCGATCCTCGACGACGACGGGCAATTGCTCGGCTTTGCCAAGATCACGCGTGACATCAGCGACAAGAAGCTGGCGCGCGAAGCCCTGCGCCGCAGCGAGGAACAGTTCCGCCTACTGGTCGACAGCGTGATCGACTACGCCATCTACATGCTGTCGCCGGAAGGCCTCGTGACGACGTGGAACGCGGGTGCCCGCAACATCAAGGGATACACGGCGGACGAGGTCGTCGGCACCCATTTCAGCCGCTTCTACACGGAAGAAGACCGCAACAACGGCCTGCCGGACCGCGTGCTGGCAACGGCGCGCGAACAGGGCCGCTTCCACGGCGAGGGCGTGCGCGTGCGCAAGGACGGCTCGCGCTTCCGCGCCGACGTCGTCGTGGACGCCATCCGCGACGCGGACGGCCGCCTCGTCGGCTTCGCGAAGATCACGCGCGACGTCACGCAGCGCGTCCAGCTGGAAGAGGCGCGCCAGGCCCTGCAGCATGCGCAGCGGCTGGAAGCGGTCGGCAAGCTGACGGGCGGCGTCGCCCACGATTTCAACAACATCCTGCAGGTGATCGGCGGCAGCCTGCAGCTGCTGGGCGGGACGGTGGCGGGGCTGCCCGCCGCGCAGCGGCATGTGCAGATGGCGCTGGCCGCCGTCGACCGTGGCGCCAAGCTGTCGTCGCAATTGCTCGCGTTCGCGCGCCGCCAGCCGCTGCAGCCCTGCGTGCTGAACCCGGGCCGCGTCGTGCGCAACATGGAAGACCTCGTGCGCCGCGCCGTCGGCGAGCACGTGGAGGTCGAAACGGTCGTCTCGGCGTCGCTGTGGAACGCGACGCTCGACCCGCACCAGCTGGAAAACGTCGTACTGAACCTGGCCATCAATGCGCGCGACGCGATGCCGGGCGGCGGCAAGCTGACGGTCGAACTGTCCAACACGATGCTCGACGACACCTATGTCAGCGCAGCCCACGAAGTGCCGCCGGGGCAGTACGTGCTGCTGGCGATCTCCGACACGGGCACCGGCATGACACAAGAGGTGCGCGAGCGCGCCATCGAGCCGTTCTTCACGACCAAGGGCGAAGGGCAGGGGACGGGCCTCGGCCTGTCGATGGCGTTCGGCTTCGTCAAGCAGAGCGGCGGCCACTTCCGCATCTACAGCGAGGTGGGCCACGGCACGACGATCAAGGCGTATTTCCCGCGCGCGCTGGAAGCGGAGCAGACGCTGCCCGAGCCGATCGCGAACGAGGTGCGCGGCGGCACCGAGACGATCCTCGTCGTCGAGGACGATCCGAACGTCCAGGCGACCGTCGTCGGCATGCTGTCCGAACTGGGCTACCAGGTCCTGCGCGCGGACAACGCCGAGATGGCGCTCGCGGTGCTGAAGGCGGGGGTGCGCTGCGACCTGCTGTTCACGGACGTCGTCATGCCGGGCAAGCTGAAAAGCACGGAGATGGTGCGCCAGGCGCGCGCTCTGCTGCCGGACATGAAGGTGCTCTACACGTCCGGCTACACGCAGAACGCGATCATCCACGGCGGCCGCCTCGATCCGGGCGTGGAATTGCTGTCCAAGCCGTACCGGCGCGAGAAACTGGCGGGCAAGGTGCGCCAGTTGCTGGGCGCGCAGGAGACTGTCCCCGAGCCGGAACCGGTCGCCCCGGCGCCGCGCCAGGCGGCGTCTGCCGGCCTGCGCGTGCTGCTGATCGAGGACGATGCCCAGGCCCGGGAACTGTACCGCGACATCCTGCTGGCGGCCGGCTTCCAGGCCGACGAGGCGGCCACGGCGCAGGATGCCCTGACCATGCTGGCGCGCGACCGCTATCACGCGGCCGTCGTCGACTACAGCCTGCCCGACCTGGATGGCCTCACGCTGGCCCGGCGCATCGTGGAACGCCATCCGGGCGTCGCGATCGTGTTCGCGTCGGGCTACGGCAGCCTGGTCGCGGGCGCGTCCGACGTGACGGCGCGCGTGCTGACGAAACCGTTCACGGACCTGCAGCTGAAGCAGGCGTTGCTGGCCGCGGTGGCCGAGCAGCGCGACGCGTCACGCCGCGCCTGAAAGGCCGTCTCACACCCGGATATCGCCGAAGAACCCCAGTTGCAGGCTGGACGCGATGCGCTGGGCCACTTCCATGGCCGCCGTCGCGCCGTCGATGCCGAACACGTCGATGGCCGTCAGCCGGAACAGGGTGAGCCAGCGGACGAAGTGCTCCGTCTCGATGCCCGGGAGGGCCATGTGCTTGCCGAAGACATTGCCCTGGAATTCGCCCGTGCCGAGCAGGACCTTGGTCCAGAAGGCGTACATGCGCGGCATGTGCTCGTGCCACCGTCCGGCGAGCTTCGCTTCGAACACGGGGGACAGCACGGCATCGTCGCGCACGCGCGCATAAAACGTGTCGACGAGACGGATGATCGACGATTCGGTGATGGCGGGAGAAGGCATGGGGTGATTCTAGCAAATCTGCATATAAAATGCATCTTAAAGCAGGTTTGACGTGGATGCTGTTGCCTGTTGCATGCGGATGGCATAGTGGGTGTTTCGACGTCCCGCGGAGGCCGGCGTGCTGTTTCCAGTCAATATCACCGACATCGTCTGCCACGCGATCCAGTCCGCCGATCGCCAGATCAGGACGGAGCTGCAACACGGTTACGTCTGCTCGGAAAATGACTACACGTCGAATTTGACGGGCACGATCCGGCGCCAGGTCAACGGTGCGGGCGAACCCGGCCTGCAGGCGCAATCGCTTCTGCTGAAGCCGGGTGTCGAGAGAAAGGCCGGGGCCGACGCCTGCATCATCTTTGCGAACCGCAGCGAATTCAAGGTCGGCATCTTCGAGGCGAAATGGCCGCGCCTGTCCACGCACCGGACAGCTGGGATGCCGTCCAGGCCGCGCTCGGACAATCCCATTTCGACAGCCGGCTGGACCGCCAGTCCGCCTGGCTGGCCCATTTCGCTGTCTGGGAAATGTTTTATCTGGAGCACCCGTTCACGCGGCAGCCGCAGGGCCTGCCGCACTACGGCTCGGCCTGTTTCTGGCATGCGGACGTCCATGCCGCGTCCGGCCAGCGGGTACGAACGGACCGCTGGCGCGACCACGAGCTGCTGCAGCTGGGGCCCGTGCACGACGTCGGGCACATCGCGCGCGAGATCTGCGCGTGCCGGGCGGGCGTGGCGATTGCCGGCAGCGACTACGGCGGCGCCGTCACCCAGTTTCCCGACACGCCGGCCAGCGCGCTCGTCATCCGGTTCGACGACGAGCGCGATCCGGTCTCATGGGGCTGACGAGGCGCGGGCCGTCTTCTCGCCGGCTTCGGGCAGCAGCACGACCTGGACGTAATTGTCCTTGTCGAAGTAGCGCTGCGCGGCCGTGCGCACGTCGGCGACCGTCAGTGCGTCAGCCTCATCCCTGACCGTCAACAGGCGCGAGAGCGGCGTGCCCTCGAGCATGGACAGCTTCACGTTCTGCAGCCAGTACCCGTTCTCGTGCAGCGAACGCTCGTAGCCCACCCGCCAATTGGCCTTGACCTTGTCGAGTTCCGCCTGCGTCGGGCCGTTGGCCTTGACGCTGTCGATCTCGGCGAACAGGGCCGCGACGAGCTGGTCGACCTTCTCGGGGCCGGTCGGCAGCTGCGTGCTGATCTCGTAGTGCTGGTACGGGATACGGTGCACCGCGCCGGCCAGCTCGCCCGAGTAGATCAGGCCGAGCTTCTCGCGCAGCACCGCGGTCACGCGCAGGTTCATCACCTCGATGAGTGCGCTCATGCGCAGCGCCTCGGCCGGCGACCATGCCGCCGGACCGGCGAACGTCAGCGACACGACGCTCTTGGGCTCCGTTCCCGCATGGACTTCCTTCTTGACGACGCCCTTCGCAATACGCAGTCCGACGTCGCGGTAGGCGAGCGGCAGGTCGGGCGTCGGCAACGTGCCGAGGTAGGCGGTCACGAGCGGTTTGATGGCGGCCGGGTCGAAGTCGCCGACGAGGACGAACGTCATGCCCTTCGCGCTGGCGAAGCGCTGGCGGTACACGGCGAGGCTGCGGTCGAGGTCGATCCTGCCGAGGTCTTCCTGCGTAGGCATGCGCGCTTCGTACGGATGGCGGCCATAGAGCGTGTCGGTGACCGCTTCGGCGAAGCGCTGCTCGGGGGCGGCAGCGCGGTTGCGCACCATTTCGCCGAGCGCGCCCATGTACGCCTTGTACAGGGATTCGTCGCGCCGCACGCCGTCGAAACGCAGCCACAGCATCTGGAACATCGTCTCCAGGTCTTCCGCACCGCTCGCCGATTGGCCGCCGATCTCGTCCGTGTAGTCGGACATTCCGAGCGTCACCGCCGCGCGCCGGCCCGCGAGCATCTTCACCAGGTCCATGGGTGCGAAATCCTTGATGCCCATCGACATGGCCAATCCCGTGGCGGCGCGGGCGTTCGGCAGGTCCTTCTCGTCGACCAGCGTCTGGCCGCCGTAGCGCACCGCGCCCAGCAGGACCTCGTCCTTGTGGAAGGCGGTCGGCTTGAGGACGACCTGCACGCCGTTCGACAAGGCCAGCCGGGTCAGGCCGAGCGTCTCGTCGCGCGTTTCGGACACGATGCGGCCGGGCTTGGCGGGACGGTCCATCAGGCGTTGCGCGACCTTCTTCTCGGCACGGTCGGTGACCGTGGCGTGCGCGGCGGCCGCGTCGGCGGCAAGCAATTGTTCCGTCGTGGGCGCGGGGCCGGCCTTGGTATTCCCGGCGAACACGACGAGTTTGCCGGCGTCCGCGGGGAACGCCTTGCGGACGGCGGCATTGAGATCGGCCACCGTGATCCCCGGAAGCAGTTCCTGCACCAGGCGGAACTCGGCCTCGATGCCCGGGATGCTTTCACCGGCGAGGAAATTGCGCTGGTATTCGGCAACGTACATGCCGGAATCCGTCGTATCCCGCTGCTTGAGGACGCCTTCCATCGCATGCAGTGCCATCTTGCGGGCACGCTCCAGTTCCGCTTCGCTGAATCCGAACTGGCGAACCCGTTGCAGCTCCTGCTCGACGGCCGCGACGGCCGGGGCCACGCCGCCCGCCCCCAGGGCGGCGCCGATGGAGAACGCCTTGTGGTTCGCTGTCACCGGGACGGTGTGCCCGCCCGCGCCGAGGAAAGGCGGATTCGCCTGCTGTGTCAGCTCGCCCAGCCGCACGTTCAGCAGCATGGTCGCGAGGTTCTCCACGACCTTGGCGCGGTAGCTCCCGTACGTCCCGAGGTTCGGCTCGAGCCGGACAGGGTAGTTCAGCTCGACGGCACTGTTGGGGATTTCCTCGTCGGCGAACACGAACGCTTCCGTCCGGGTCCGTGCCTCGATGTCGGCGTACGTCCGGGGGCGCGGCTGCGGCGGATTGGCCAGCCCGGCGAAATGCGCCTTGATCAGGCGCTCCGCGTCGGCCGGCTCGATGTCGCCGACGACGATCACCGCCATCAGGTCGGGCCGGTACCAGTCGCGGTAGAAGCGGCGCAGCGCTTCCGGCTGCGCGGTGCGGATCACGTCCTCCTTGCCGATCGGCTCGCGCTGCGCATAGCGCGAGCCGTTGTACAGCTTCGGCGCCAGCGCCTTGCGCAGGCGTTCCTGCGCGCCCTTGTGCAGGCGCGCTTCCTCGAGCACGATCGCGCGCTCCTTGTCGATGTCGTCCGCATTCAGCGTGACGCCGTGCGCCCAGTCTTCCAGCACCGTGAATGCCGTCTCCACGTTCTCCTTGCGGTCGGTCGGCACGGGCAGCATGTAGACCGTCTCGTCCAGGCCCGTGTAAGCGTTCAGGTCGGCGCCGAACTTCACGCCGATCGATTGCAGGTACGACACCAGTTCCTGCTTCTTGAAGTGCGTGGAGCCGTTGAACGCGAGGTGCTCGACCATGTGCGCCAGGCCCTGCTGGTCATCGTCCTCGAGCACGGAGCCCGCCTTCACCACGAGCCGCAGCTCGACCCGGTGCTCGGGCTTGCCGTTCTTCTGGATGTAGTAGGTCAGGCCGTTCGCCAGCTTGCCGACCTTGACCTGGGGCCCCACGGGGATGCGGGCATTCAGGTCGACGGCGGCTGCGGCGGGCAGCAGGGTAGCCAGCAGGGTAGCCGCGGCGGCGGCGAGCACCGTGGCGCGAAACGGGAAGGGCATCCGGACATCCTTTGTAATCGTTTTCAAGGACGACGAGCTTAACAAAGGCGCATGCCGTATAAATACACGAATTGTCACAGGGATACATCGTTTGCATCGATGAATCCGTTAGGCGACACCGGCAAACCAAATGTCTTGCGGGAACACGGCGTAGCCGGTTAAGGTAGGCGCGGCGTCGCGCGTTCGAATCCGACGCCGCGCGATCGATTGTTGTGATAGCCTTTCTCGGCGGCAATTTCAGTGAAAGGAGCGGCGTGAAATCCCAAGTCAAATCTTCCGTGATGGACGCGATCGGCAATACGCCTGTCGTCAGGCTGGAGCGTCTGTTTCCCGGCAGCGACGTGGTCGCGAAGCTGGAATACATGAACCCGGGCGGCAGCATCAAGGACCGCATGGTCCGGCACATGCTCAAGAGCCTGCCGGCGGACACGGCCCGCGTCGTCGAGAGCTCGTCCGGCAACACGGGCGCCGCGCTCGCGATGGCCAGCGCCGTGCTGGGCCTGCAATGCGACGTAACGGTGCCGCAGGCCACGAGCATCGAAAAGATCAAGCGCATCCGCGCCTACGGGGCCGAGGTGCACCTGTGCGCGCCCGACGACGGCAGCGACCCCGCCACCGGTTATCACGCCGTGGCCGAGCGCCTGGCGCAGGGCGACAGGGTGCACTACCTCGACCAGTACCGCTCCGCGCTGAACCGCGAAGCCCATTACCGCGACACGGGGCCGGAACTGTGGCGCCAGCTCGCGGGCGAGGTCGACGTGTTCGTGTGCGGCATCGGGTCGGGCGGCACCATTTCCGGCATCGGCCGCTACCTCAAGGAGCAAAAGCCGGACCTCCTCGTGATCGGCGTGGAGCCCCGCAATTCCGCCTACCGCAAGCTCGTCACGGACGCGCCCGCCGACGGACCGTTCGCCAGCGCCGTCGAAGGCGTGGGCAAACGCCTGCCGTCGGGCAGTTTCGACCCCGCCGTCGTCGACGACGTCGTGCAGGTGGCCGACGACGACGCGCTCGACTGGTGCCGCCGGCTGGCGGCGGAAGAGGGCATCCTGGCGGGCGGTTCCAGCGGCTGCGTCACGGCCGGCATCGCGCAACTGCTGCCGCGCCTCGCCGGCAAGCGTGTGGCGACCGTGTTTCCGGACTCCGGCGTGTACTATCTGTCAAAATATTTTTGATTACCTGATTACGGATCCGGACCGTGTCCGACCTCATCGCCCTGCTCGGTGCCCGTATCCCGGCCAACCTGGCGCCGTTCATGCTGGCCAACGTCACGGCGCCTGCCGTGCGCGGGGTGCCGCACGGCCCGGACGTCCTCGCGCGCCGGCTCGGCTGCCCCTGCGGCAGCTGGGAACTGAAATTGCGCACGGCGCGGCGGCGCGAGCGGCGCGGGCTGTTCGGCCGCAAGACGGTCGCGGCGCCCGTCGCGCCGGTGCACGCCGCCTGCCCCGTGTGCGGGCGAGAGGTGCTGTTGTTCGACCCGGCGCAGCATGGCTGGCACGGCCGCAACGGCGACGGCGTACGGCCGCGCGCGGACGACGAGGCCTGGTTCGCCGCTGCGGCCGGCGAGGTCGTCGTCGCGTATGCCTATCGCGCCGAAGACGCGTACCGCGCCATGCTGGCCGACGGCTGCTCCGATCCGCAGGACTGGTTCGACTGCTTCGCCATCGTGTTCCGCGCGGCCGGCAACCAGCCGATGCTCGTGCTGGCCGAGGCGTGCGGCTGAATCAACGCCGGCCGGACAGGTAGGCCACGCCCTCGGGCCCGTAACTCTCGCGATGGGGTTCGTCGCGGCGCAGGTGGAACACGTCGCCGGCACGGTAGATCTTGATCTCGCCGCCGGCGTGCAGGCGGATCTCGCCTTTGAGGATCAGCGCCTTCGCTTCGAACGGGTGCGCGTGGTCGGCCAGCGTGCCGTTCGGCGCGCGCTCGACGAGGACCGGGTCCGCATAGCCTTCCGCTTTCAGGGTATCGAGGAATTCCTGTTGTTCCATGCTGGGCTCGCAAGTGTTCGGAGTTCGTGAACGACGAGTGTATCATTGGTCCACGACCACACTTATCCCACCTGTTCTTCGAGACCGGCGCCGCGGCAGGCATCAGGAAGCGGCGCGCGCGACGCGTGCGCGCCGGCCCTCCGCGATACGGTAGCCGGCGCCCAGCGCGACGAGCCAGGCCGGGATCATCCACACGGACACGCGCAGTTCGGGCGTGGCGTACATGATCGCGACGATCCCCGCCAGGTACAGCAGGCACGCCCAGTTCGTGAGCGGGTAGAGCGGGCTCGGGAACGCCGTGCGTTCGCCCGCGGCCTGTTTGGCGGCGCGGAAGCGCAGGTGCGACCAGCTGATCATCGCCCAGTTGATCAGCATGCCGGCGACGGCGAGCCCCATCAGCAGGCCCAGCGCCTTGCCCGGCACGGCGTAGTTGACGCCCACGCACAGCGCGGTGGCGACGGCCGACACGGCCAGCGACGCCAGCGGCACGCCCCGTTCGTTCACGCGCAGCAGCGCGCGCGGCGCATGGCCCTGCACGGCGAGGCCGTACAGCATGCGGCTGTTCGAGTACACGCAGCTGTTGTAGACGGACAGCGCCGCCGTCAGCACGACCACGTTCAGCACGTGCGCGACGACGCCGGCGTCCAGCGCCTTGAAGATCAGCACGAACGGGCTGGCGCCCGGAACGATCTGGTCCCACGGGTACAGCGACAACAGGACGGCGAGGGCGCCGACGTAGAACACGAGGATGCGCCACAGCGTCTGGTTCGTCGCGCGGGGGATCGAGCGGGACGGATCGGACGCCTCCGCCGCCGTGATGCCGATGACTTCCAGGCCGCCGAACGAGAACATGATGATCGCCATCGACATCACGAGGCCCTGGATGCCGTGGGCGAAGAAGCCGCCATGCGTCCACAGGTTGCTGACGCTCGCCTGCGGTCCGGCCCCGCCCCCCGCGAGCAGGAACACGCCGTAGACGATCATCGCGATGATGGCCGCGACCTTGATGACGGAAAACCAGAACTCGCTCTCGCCGAACGCGCGCACGTTGATCAGGCTGATGCCGTTCGCGAGCACGAAGCAGCCCAGCGCCGACACCCACGTCGGTACATCGGGAAACCAGTACTGCACGTAGATGCCGACGGCGGACAGCTCGGCCATGCTGACGAGCACGTACAGCACCCAGTAGTTCCAGCCCGAGACGAAGCCGGCGAAGCGGCCGCAGTACTTGTCGGCGAAGTGGCCGAATGAGCCGGCGACCGGCTCGTCGACCATCATCTCGGACAGCTGGCGCATGATCAAAAAGGCGACGAGGCCCGCGATCGCGTAGCCGAGCAGCACGGACGGGCCCGCGAGCTTGACCGTTTCCGCGACGCCGAGGAACAGGCCGGTGCCGATGGCGCCGCCGAGGGCCATCAGCTGGATGTGCCGGCTCTTGAGGCCGCGGTGGAGTTGGGTGTCGGAAGCCATGGTGTCCGCTTGCTAAAAGACAAGGATTTTAAAGCAAACGGCGGCAGATGTGACCACGCGATCGCGAACTCATACACGGATATCGAGGCGGCATTTTGTCGTAATTAAACGGACTTGCAAAAACCCGGCGGTTCGAGCAATCTTGAAGCGGATTCATCCCGGATATTTTGCAAACCGCTGGCCAGGAAAGTCATGATTCAACCATCAGACGCCGGATTTTCCGCGCTGTTTCATGCGCATCCAGTACCAATGTGGGTGTATGACCTCGACACGTTCCGCTTCATGGCGGTCAACGCCGCGGCGATCGTCCATTACGGTTATTCGGAAGCGGAATTCCTGGCCATGACGCTCCACGATATCCGTTTGCCGGAAGATCTCGAGCGGCTGGACGACAACCTGCGGCAGCCGCAGGTCCCCAGTATCGAGAAATCCGGAATCTGGCGTCATGTGAGGAAGGACGGCTCCGTCATTCATGTGGAAATAACGTCGCATCCCTTGTGGTTCGAAGAACGCGCGTGCAGGTTCGTCCTGGCCCACGACGTCACCGAACGCCTGCTCGCGCAGGACAAGATCATGCGCCTCAGCCGGATCTACGCCGTGTCGAGTGGCGTCAATGCGGCGATTGCCCGGATTCACTCGCGTGACGCGCTGTTCGACGAGGTCTGCCGGATTGCCGTGCACGTCGGCGCGTTCAAGATGGCATGGATCGGCGTGTTCGAGCCCGATGCGCTCGACGGGCGGGTCGTGGCATGGTGCGGCGGCGAACGGCGCAACGTCGACCGGGTGCGCCTGACCTTATGTGCCGACAGTGTCGATAGCGCAAGGCCGGCTTGCGTGGCGGCGCGCGAAGCGCGGGCGGTGATTTGCAATGACGTCGCGACGGATCCCGGACTGGCGCCGCTGGCAAGGGAAATGCTCGAGGAAGGGCACCGTGCCGTTGCCGCGCTGCCGCTGGCGCCGGCCGGCCGCGTCGACGCCGTGATGGTGTTCATTGCCGATGCCGCCGGCTTCTTCGATGCGGAGGAACTCAAGCTCCTCGATGACCTGGTCGGCGACCTCAACTTTGCATTGCAGTTTATCGACAACAAGGAGCGGCTCAGCTACCTGGCGTATTACGACGTGTTGACCGGACTGGCGAACGCCAGGCTGTTCGAGGACAGGCTTGCACAGTTCATTCACTCGGCGCAGGCCGGACACCATGTCGGCGTGATCCTGGTGAATATCGATCGATTCACGCAATTGAACGATGCGCTCGGACGCCACATGGGCGACGCCCTGCTCAAGCAGGTCGCACAGCGGCTCGACGACGCGCTTCCGGGCGGTGCCAGCCTCGCCAGGACCGGTGGCGCCACGTTTGCGATCGCCATCGCCGAATTGGCGCAGGACGCCGACCTGGAACATATCGTGAATGAGTCGGTCCTGGCGACGATCAACCAGCACTTCCGGCTGGACCAGCACGAAGCACGTGTTCAGGCGCGGGCCGGACTGGCACTGTTTCCCCGCGATGGAAGCGACGCTGAAAGGCTGCTCAAGCATGCGGAAGCGGCGCTGCAGAGTGCCAAGCGCCTGGGCGAGCCTTATCTGTATTACTCGGCGGCGATGAATGCCTCTCATGCCGCCAGGCTCGCACTGGAATCGGAGCTGCTGCACGCGCTCGACGCGCGGGAATTCGTCGTGTACTACCAGCCGCGGGTCGACCTCGTGAACGGACGCATCGTCAGCGCCGAAGCGCTGATTCGCTGGCGGCATCCACGGCGCGGACTGGTATTTCCCGGCACCTTCATTCCACTCGCCGAAGAGGTTGGACTGATCGAGCCGATCAGCGACTGGGTTCTCGATACCGTCTGCGACCAGCAGGCGCAGTGGCTGCAACGGCAGGTCGACATCGTGCCGGTCGCGGTCAACCTGTCGGCGGCGCAGCTCAGGAACGGAAAATTCGTACAGAACGTTACGGAAGCGCTTTCCAGGCACCGGCTGCCGGCCCACCATATCGAATTCGAGCTGACGGAATCGATGGTGATGAACGACGTGGAGCTGGCCGCGGCGAATCTCCAGGCCTTGAAGGCGCTGGGCATCCAGTTGTCCCTGGACGATTTCGGCACCGGGCATTCTTCGCTCGCCCACCTGCAGCGTTTCCCGTTCGATGCGGTCAAGATCGATCGGGCGTTCATTCGCGACGTCAATGCCAATGCCGGGAATGCGGCGATTGCGACCGCCGTCATTGCGATGGCCCATAGCCTGCATTTACGCGTGGTCGCGGAAGGAGTCGAAACGGAAGGGCAACTGCAATTCCTGCGCCGGCGCCGTTGCGACGAACTGCAGGGCTTTTATTTCAGCGAGGCGGTGCCGGCCGCGCAATTCGAGGCCATGCTCGTCGAAAAAACGCTGCTGACGCTGGGACAACAGGTCGATGAAGATGCGCTCCTGATCGTCGATGACGAACCCAGCAACCTGTCGACGCTGAGGCGATTGCTGCGGCGCGAGGGCTACCGCGTGTTGACGGCGAGCGGCGGGCAGGAAGGCCTCAACCTGCTTGCCTTGAACAAGGTACAGGTCATCATTTCCGACCAGCGCATGCCCAACATGTCGGGAACCCAGTTCATGCGCATCGTCAGAGAGCTTTATCCGGAAACGATACGCATCATCCTGTCGGGATTTACCGATCTCACGGCGGTGACGGACAGCGTCAACCAGGGAGAACTCTTCAAGTTCATGACCAAACCGTGGGACGATGGTGAACTGGTCAGGAATATTCGCGACGCATTTCGGCTCCACCGGCAGCGCAACGGGTAGGTCGCCTGGTTTTACTTTTCTTTACACGGAACGCCCATCTTTTAACACGATCGGACCTGTAACATCTGCCAACTTTTTTGCACAGCAGATACATGGTCCACTTCACGTTCAAACGCAGTGTCGCGCTCGTCGGCGTGGCACTGGCGTCATTGCAGCCCGCACTCGCCCAGGAGGCCGCACCCAAGGCAGCCGCGAACATCAACCAGGTCAACGTCGTCGGCGAACGTCAACAGAACCGCATCGACCGCCAGGTCTACGACGTCAGGAACGACGTCAATGCCAGCAACGGCAGCGCGGCCGATGCACTCAACAACGTGCCATCCGTCTCCGTCGATCCGGACGGCACCGTCTCCCTGCGCGGCAATTCCAACGTGCAGATCCTCGTCGACGGCAAGCCGTCCGCCATGCTCCAGGGCGACAACAAGGGCCCCGCGCTGCAGGCCATGCCGGCCGAGGACATCGATTCCGTCGAGGTCATCAACAATCCCGGGGCGGAATTCGGCAACGAGGGTGGCGGCGGGCCGATCCTGAACCTCGTCATGAAGCGCAACCGCAAGCCGGGCGGTTTCGGCGTCGTCAACACGAACGCCGGCGCGGCCGGCCGCTACAACTCCGCCGTCAACGGCGCCTGGAACACGGGCCGCTGGGGCGTCCAGGGCGGCGTCAACGTGCGCCACGACGGCCGCAATTCGGCGGGCGACACGGAGCGCGACCGCGTCGACCCCGTCACGGGCGCGGACCAGCACAGCAGCCAGGTGTCCGCCAGCAGCGGCCTGAACGACAGCGCCGGCCTGCGCGGCCAGCTGACGTACAACCTGACGGACGTGGACTCGATCGAGGCGAGCGTCGGCGCCATGAAGCGCACGAACGACCAGTCCGGCCTCGACCACTACCGCGTGTTCGACGGGGACGGCAACCCGGCCAGCGACTACACGCGGACGACGCAACGCACGGGCGACAACTCGAACACGATGTGGGGCGCGCGCTGGGACCACAAGGGAGAACAGCCCGGCGAATCGTTCAGGATGGACCTGCGTGTGTCCACGAGCGACAACGGCAACGACACGCGCTACGCAAACACGTACATCGTCACCCCGGTGGATCCGGCGGATGCCGGCAGCCTGCAGAACGTCGCGAACAGGAGCCGCATCGCGGACTACTCGGGCGACTACGAACGCCCGCTGGACAGCGGCGCGACCTTCAAGATGGGCTACCGGCTGTTCGACAACAGGAGCGACTTCGACAACCGCTACTACGATGGCGCGGCCGTTCCGGACGCCCGCCTGACGAACGCCTTCTCCGTCGACGAACGCGACGCCGCGCTGTATTCGTCGTACCAGTGGCAGGTCGATCCGCGCTGGGGCGCGCTGGTCGGCCTGCGTGCCGAGTACACGCACATTGACCTCGACCAGGTCACGACGGGGACGTCCGCATCGAACACGTACCTGAACTGGATCCCAAGCGCGTTCGCGACCTATAAGCTGAATGACACGACGAACCTGCGCTTCGCGTACGCCCGCCGCATCCGCCGGCCCAACGCGGCCGACCTGGACCCGTTCATCGTCTACAAGGACGACTTGAACGAGTCGGCTGGCAATCCACACCTGAAACCCGTGCTGACGGATTCGTTCGAGATCGGCTACGAGACGAAGGCGGGCAAGCTCGATGCCGCCGTGCGCGCGTACTACCGCACGGACCGCGACACGATCCGCAGCCGCCAGGCCGCCATCGGCGACACCGTGATCCTGACGACGCTGGAAAACGGCGGCAGCAACCGCTCGGGCGGCCTGGAATTCACGCTGTCCGGCAAGGTGACGCCCAACGTCACCATCAACACGAGCGGCAACCTCGCGTACCTGGAACAGCAGCAGGTCGACCTGAACGGCGCGGAGACGACGCGCAACGCCACGTCGCTGAGCGTACGGGGACGCATCAACTGGCAGGCGACGCCGGACGACCAGCTGCAGCTGCAGCTGAACGCGCGCGGCAAGACGCTGGCGGGGTCCGGCTACAACCAGCCCGTGTCGAGCGCGAATGTCAGCTGGCGCCGCAGTCTCTCGCGCACGCTGTCGCTCGTGATGAACGTGACGGACGTCTTCAGCTCGCAGAAGATGGAAACGATCACCAGCACGGCCACGCTGAAGGAGACGTCGATCCGCCGCTTCGATGGGCGCATCGTGTACGTGGGCCTGTCGTGGCGCTTCGGCGGCGTGCAGGGTGCGGCCGGCCGCGAACGGCGCGAAGGACCGGACGGCGAAGGATTCCATGGCGGGCCGCCGCCGGGTGGACCGCCGCCGGGTGGGTTCGGCGGCGGCCCCGGCATCTGATCAGACGCTGTGCGGCAGTCCGAGGTTGCGATTCGCCGGCACGGCGATGTCGATCAGCTTCGGCTGCGGCAAATTCAACCCGTTCATCAGGGTCACGAAATCGTCCCGCGACCGGCCCGCGACGCGCGCGTTATGGGCCTTCTCCCAGCCGATGGTCGACACGGACTGGCCCTTGTAGTCGTGCCCCGGCCACACGCGGGTCGCCTCCGGCAGCGCGAACAGCTTGTGCGTGATGCTGTCGTACAGCGCCGCCGCGCTGCCGCCCTGGAAGTCGGTGCGGCCGCAGCCGTCGATCAGGAGGGTATCGCCCGTGAACACGTTGCCGCGCCAGACGTAGCACATGCTGCCCGCAGTGTGGCCGGGCGTGTGGATGACGGCAATCGTCTCGTCGGCGCCGAAGCGGATGACGTCGCCGTCCTGCAGCTGCACTTCGGCCGGCGGGATGCCGCAGCCGCTCGGCACGGCGGCGCGGGCGCCCGTCAACTGGCGCAGGCGGCCGGCTGACGTCACGTGGTCGGCGTGCGCGTGCGTCTCGAGGATGTATTCGAGGCGCAGGCCCAGGCGCTTCAGGTGGGCGAGGTCGCGCTCGACGTGCTGGTCGACGGGGTCGATGATGATGGCCGCGGCGCTGCCCGGCGCGGCCAGGATGTAGGTAAATGTCGACGACACGGCGTCGAACAGCTGGATCGGATTGTTGTGCATTCAGTCTCCCGAAGGGCCGGCCGCGGCGCGGGTACCGCCACGATTGGCCTCGTTGCCGGCGCGGATACGCTCGGCCACTTCGAATATTGCCATGCCGGCCACCATGGCCGCAACGAACAGCAGCGTGGAACGTCCGCCGACGGCCAGCGCCGTCAGTGCCGGCCCCGGGCAGTAGCCGACGAGGCCCCAGCCGACGCCGAACGTGACGCTGCCCAGGACGAGCGGCGCATCGATGCGGCCCGCGCCCGGCACGTGGATGCGGCTACCGAACAGCGGCCGCACGCGCGTGCGGGCGAAGCGGAAGGCGAGGGCGGCGACGAGGATCGCGCCGAGCATCACGAACAGCAGCGACGGGTCCCAGGCCCCCGTCACGTCAAGGAAGGCGAGCACCTTGGCGGGGTTGCTCATGCCGGACAGGATCAGGCCCCCGCCGAACAGCAGGCCGGCGAGGAAGGCGGTAACGAGGTTCATGGTGGTGGTTCCTCAGCGCCCGAGCACGTGGCGCACGATGAAGACGGTGACGAAGCCGGCCGCGAGAAAGCATGCGGTGGCCAGCAGGGAGCGGGGCGACAGGCGCGCGACGCCGCACACGCCGTGGCCGCTCGTGCAGCCGCTGCCGAAGCGGGTGCCGATGCCCACGAGCAGGCCGCCCACCGCGAGCAGCGCGGGCGAGTGGTCGATCTGCGCCGGCGGCATCGCACCCATCGTCAGCCACGCGAGTGGCGCGACGAACAGGCCGAGAATAAATGTGACGCGCCACGCAATATCGCCACGGCTCGGTCGCAGCAGTCCGCCGAGGATGCCGCTGATGCCGGCGACGCGGCCGTTGGCCAGCAGGAGCAGGGCCGTCGCCAGGCCGATGAGAATGCCGCCCGCGAGCGACGCCCACGGGGTGAAATGGAGCCAGTCGATTGTCATGTTCAGTCCTCCTTCGGACAGTAAAGCTGGTACATCAACTGCAGCACGGCCAGCGCTTGCGGGCTCGCCACGCTGTAGAAAATCTGCTTGCCGTCGCGCCGCGTGGCGACGAGGCCTTCCTGGCGCAGCACGGCCAGTTGCTGGGACAGCGTGGGCTGGCGGATGTCGAGCGCCGCTTCCAGCGCGCCGACGGGCTGTTCGCCCTGCGTGAGCTGGCACAGCAACAACAGGCGGTCGGGATTGGCGAGTGCCTTCAGCAGGCCGCCGGCCTGGGCGGCGGCGGCGCGCATGGCGTCTGCGGGGAGGGGCGTGACGGTTTCCATGCGCTTATTCTATAAAAATACAATCTATAAAACAATAGATTATTTTCCGGGCGGCTGCGGCTGGGCGTCCACGACGCCGGGGATGTCCTGCGTCTGGCGTGGGAACCTGCCCTTGAGCGCGTCGACGCCGCCCTGCGGATGCGCGAGGGGCTTCAGGTCGGCGCGCGACTTGCGCTTCTCGCCCGTGTGGACCTTCATGCGCGTGTCGCGTTCTTCCAGCATGCTCGGAAGCAGCTCGCCGTCGCGGTTGAACGACCAGGCGAGCATCGGTGCGCCCAGCGGCAGCGCGTCGCCGGGCTTGCCGTTCGCGCCCGTGTTCCAGACGTGCCAGGTCTTGCCGTAGCTGTTCATCTTTTTCTTCATCAGGGCATGCTCGGCCGCCTCGGGCAGGCCGGGCGCGACCATCTGGCCGCCGAGGATCTCGCCGTTGTGCGGATGCCAGTACTGGCGCTCGTCCGGCGGCAGCCGGCCGTACAGTTTTTCCGAGATGATATATTCGATGCCGTTCAGGTTCGCGGTGCGCGTATTGCCGTCGAACAGCGCGCACTGCGCGAAGTCTTCGTTGACCTGGCGGCAGAAGTGATGGGCCTCGACCTGCATCTCCGGGTGGTCCTTCATCGGATGAAAACCGTTCAGGTAGATGTCGAACCCCGCCAGCGGCGCATTGCCCTGCAAGAGTTTCGCGCCCGCCTCGAGCGCGCGGGTGTCGCCGGCTTTCGGTGCGCCGGCCGGCTGCCCGACGGCGGCGGTGGAGATCAGACAGCCGGCCAGGCCGGCGACGGTATGGAGCTTCATTGGCACCTCCTTATGGATAGGATCGTCAAACGGGCCGCCGGTTCCGCCCGAATCAGGCGCGCTGCAGCGGCACCGCGAGCAACCGGTCGATGCGGTTGCCGTCCATGTCGACGACTTCGAACCGCCAGCCACGCCAGTCCAGCCTGTCGCCCGCCCGCGGGATCACGGCCAGCTGGTACAGCATGAAGCCGGCGAGCGTGTGGTAGGCGCCGCTGTCCTCGTCGGGGAAGTCGATGTCGGCGCCCGTGAGATAGCGGAAGCGGTCGAGCACCATGCCGCCGTCGACGAACCAGCTGCCGTCCTCGCGCCGGACGGCATCCGGCTGGCCGTGGTCGCTCGTGGGCGTGACCTCGCCGACGAGCGCGCTCATCACGTCCGTCAAGGTGATCATCCCCTGGATGTCGCCGTATTCGTCCACGATCATCGCCAGTTCCGCGCGGTGATGCTTCAGTTGCTCGAGCAGGTCGATGGCACTGCTCGATTCGGGCAGGTACAGGATCGGTTCGAGGGCCGCTTCGATGTCGATGCCCGCCAGCGACTGCGTGCGGATCGCCTGGCCGAACAGGTTGCGCGCGCGTACGACGCCGAGCACCTGCGAGCGGTCGCCGCGGTACACGGGAAAACGGCTGTACGGCGATTCCGCGATGCGCGCGAGGTTCCGTTCGAGCGGCTGGTCGAGGTCGAGGTATTCCAGGTCGACCCGGGGCGTCATCAGTGCGCGCAGATGCCAGTCGTCGAGCCGCAGGGCGCGCGCGGCGATGTCGTATTCCGCCTTCTCGAACACGCCCGCGTCCGTGCTTTCCTTGATCATGCCCGTCACGTCTTCCTCGGTCGGCGTCTCGTCCTTGTGGCGGTGCATGCCGAGCAGGCGCATGATGCCGTCCGTCGTCATCGCGAGCAGCCGCACGAACGGATGCGCAAGGCGCGCCATGAATAGCAGCGGCCGCGCGATCGTGGCCGCCATCGTTTCGGGATACAGGATCGCGATGCGCTTGGGTACCAGTTCGCCCAGCACGATGGAGAAAAACGTGATGCCGGCCACGACGATCGCCAGCGCGACGGGCCGCGCATAGCCGTCCGGCACGCCCATGTTCGCGAGCGCCGGCGTCAGGCGCGCCGTCAGCGACGCTTCGCCGAACGCGCCGTTGAAGATGCCGATGAGGGTGATGCCCACCTGCACGGTGGAGAGGAAGCGGCTCGGATCGTCGTGCAGGTCGAGCGCGGTGCCGGCGCCGCGCCGGCCTTCGCCGGCCATCTTTTCCAGGCGCAGGCGCTTGGCGGAAACGACGGCGAGCTCCGACATGGAGAACACGCCGTTGAGCAGGATGAGGGCGAGGATGATGACGATGTCGACCATGCGATTCTCATATGAGCCGGTTGGGGCTCATGATCGCATGAGGGAATCGTGTGAAGTCGCACAGAAGCCGGTCAGGGCTTTGCCGGATTGAAATGCTTCGCAATCCCCGCCCAGCAGTCCTGGTAATGACCCTGCAACTGCGGCGACTGCAGCGCCCAGGACGTCGCCACCAGCGGGTTGCGCGTCTCGAACATGAACGCCATCGTGTCCGTGACCTTGTGCGGCCGGCTCGTGTCCGCGCTGCTGGCCTTGTCGAACGTGGCCGCGTCCGGCCCGTGGCCGCTCATGCAGTTGTGCAGGCTTGCGCCGCCGGGAACGAAGCCTTCCGCCTTCGCATCGTAGGCGCCGTGCACGAGGCCCATGAATTCGCTTGCGACATTGCGGTGGAACCAGGGTGGGCGGAACGTGTCCTCGCCGGCCAGCCAGCGGGGCGGGAAGATCACGAAGTCCAGCGTGTCGACGCCGGGCGTGTCCGACGGCGCCTGCAGCACGAGGAAGATCGACGGGTCCGGGTGGTCGTAGCTGATCGAGCCGATCGTGTTGAAGTGGCGCAGGTCGTATTTATAGGGCGCGTAGTTGCCGTGCCACGCGACGACGTCCAGCGGCGAGTGGCGGATGCCGGTCCGCCACAGGTTGCCGCCGAATTTCGCGACCAGTTCGAAATCGCCCTCGACGTCTTCGTAGCGGGCGACGGGCGTCAGGAAATCGCGCGGATTGGCGAGGCCGTTCGAGCCGATCGGGCCCAGGTCCGGCAGGCGGAGCAGCGCGCCGAAGTTCTCGCAGACATAGCCCCGTGCCTCGCCGTCCGGCAGGTCAACCGTAAAACGCACGCCGCGCGGGATCACGGCGATTTCCTGCGGTGCGACGTCGACGAGGCCGAGTTCCGTGGCGATGGCCAGGCGCCCCTGCTGCGGCACGACCAGCAGCTCGCCGTCGGCCGAATAAAAATAGCGCCCGCGCATGGACCGGTTCGCGGCGTACAGGTAGATCGCGCAGCCGGACATCGCGGCGGGCGAGCCATTGCCGGCCATCGTCACGAGGCCGTCGATGAAGTCGGTGGGCGCGTCCGGCATGGGCAGCGGGCTCCAGCGCATCTGGTTCGGCGAGGCGGCCATGCCGTCGAAGCTTGCCGCGATGCGGCCGTTGCTTGATGGCTCGAACGTCCCGTGCATGGCGGCGGGGCGGATGCGGTACAGCCAGGACCGTCGGTTGTGGCTGCGCGGCGCCGTGAACGCCGTACCGGACAATTGTTCCGCGTACAGGCCATAAGCGACGCGCTGCGGCGAATTGCGGTGCGCCGGCAGGGCACCGGGCAGGGCTTCCGTCGCGAATTCGTTGGCGAAGCCGGACATGTAGCCGTCAATCGAAGCAGTCAAGGGTCTCTCCAGGATGCGTGGTGTTTATGACACTGTAGAGGACTGACGCGAGTTTTACGAGATGAATACAAAAATGTAGACTATTTAGGACGTCAATAACACTATCTCGCGCATGATCGAACCCTCTAGCATCGACCTGAATCTGTTATCGGTATTTCAGGAGGTCTACCGCGAACGCCAGATTTCGGCCGCCGCGCGCCGTCTGGGCCTGACGCAATCGGCCGTGAGCAATGCGCTGGCCCGGCTGCGCCGCACGTTCGGCGACGAGCTGTTCGTACGCACCGCGTACGGCATGCAGCCCACGCCGCTCGCGCAGCAGATGGCCGAGCCGATTGGCGCCGCGATGGCCCAGGTGGCGCTGGCCCTGTCGCAGCGCAGCCGCTTCGACCCGGCCACGAGCGGGCGCCGCTTCACGCTGGCGATGACGGACGTGGGCGAGGTGTACTTCATGCCGGTGCTGATCGAGCGCTGCCGCACGGTCGCCCCGAACGTGGAGATCGCGTCGATCCGCGCGAACGGCCTGACCCTGAAGGACGACATGGAGACGGGCAGGGTGGACGTGGCGATCGGCGCCTTCGAGGACGTGTCGGAAGCGCTGTACCACCGCGCGCTGTTCCGGCAGCCGTTCGTGAGCATGTTCCGCAAGGATCATCCGCTGGCGAAGGGCAAGGTGGACCTGGAACGGTTCGTGGCGGCGCCGCACCTGATCGTCGATGCGGCGCAGAGCCCTTACGACCGCATCAATGGATTACTGGAAAAGGCCGGGGTGACGGCCGGGGCCCGGTTCCGGGTGCCGCATTTCACCGCGGTGCCGTACATCGTCAGCACGAGCGAGCTGGTGGTGACGGTGCCGCAGAAACTGGCCGAAAGCGCGGCAAGCCCGTTCGGCCTGAAGTGGATCGAGCCGCCGCTCGCCCTGCCGACGTTGCAGACCAGCGTCTTCTGGCACCGGCGCTTCAACCACGATCCCGGCATCCAGTGGCTGCGGGGACTGATTGCCGACGTGTTCGCGGAATGACAGGCGAACGCGCCGGGAGGCGCGAACATTTTAATGAAAAGAGGAATAGACAATGGCCGACCTGTTTGACAATCCGATGGGGCTGATGGGCTTCGAATTCGTGGAATTCGCCTCGCCCACCCCGGGCGTGCTGGAGCCCGTCTTCGAAGCGCTGGGCTTCACCAAAGTGGCCGTGCACCGCTCGAAGGACGTCGTGCTGTACCGCCAGGGCGACATCAACTTCATCGTCAACAACGAGCCGAAGAGCGTCGCCTACTACTTCGCGGCCGAACACGGCCCGTCGGCATGCGGCATGGCCTTCCGCGTCCAGAACGCCCATAAGGCCTACGCCCGCGCCCTGGAGCTGGGCGCCCAGCCGATGGACATCCCGACTGGCCCGATGGAGCTGCGCCTGCCCGCCATCAAGGGCATCGGCGGCGCGCCGTTGTACCTGATCGACCGTTTCGAAGACGGTAAATCGATCTACGACATCGACTTCGAATGGATCGAGGGAACCGAGCGCCACCCCGCAGGCCACGGCCTGAAGCTCATCGACCACCTCACGCACAACGTCTACCGCGGCCGCATGTCGTACTGGGCCGGCTTCTACGAGAAGCTGTTCAACTTCCGCGAGATCCGCTACTTCGACATCAAGGGCGAGTACACGGGCCTCACGTCGAAGGCGATGACGGCGCCTGACGGCAAGATCCGCATCCCGCTGAACGAGGAAGGCAAGGCGGGCGGCGGCCAGATCGAGGAATTCCTGCTCAAGTACAACGGCGAAGGCATCCAGCACATCGCGCTGCTGACCGACGACATCTTCTCCACCGTCGACGGCCTGCGCGCCGCGGGCGTCCCGCTGATGACCGCGCCGCCGGCCACGTACTACGAGATGCTGGAAACCCGCCTGCCGGGCCACGGCCAGGACGTCGAGGCGCTGAAGGCGCGCGGATTGCTGGTCGACGGCACTACCGAGGGCGGCACGCAGCGCCTGCTGCTGCAGATCTTCTCGGAGACGCAGTTGGGTCCCGTGTTCTTCGAATTCATCCAGCGCAAGGGCGACGAGGGCTTTGGCGAAGGTAACTTCAAGGCGTTGTTCGAGTCGATCGAGCGTGACCAGTTGCGCCGTGGGGCGTTGAAAACCGCGGCATAAGCCGGCGGGGTGGGCGGCCGGACCGTCCACCCCGATAAAATCCCAATCTTTTCAAGGTGTTAAGCGATTTTTTGCGAACACCTGTGCACTTCATTTCCAGACAAATATCTGAGTGTTGCGCGCACGTCTCATTCTCCCGTTTCCCGCAGATTTTCTCATCGGTTTGTAACCAAAAGCCACAAGCTGGGCACTAGAATTTCCGTACGGCATCAATACCTACTGAAATTCAAGCACAAACCATGACTACCCGGCGCCTTGCCCCGTTTACCTTCCTGCTGCTGGCCACGGCCCCATTCGCACACGCCGGCGAGCCCGACGCCCCGCTGAGCGCGACCGTCTCCGTCAGCTCGCAATACGTGTCGCGCGGCATCCGCCAGACGTGGGGCGGGCCGGCAGCGATGGCCGGCGTCGACTACGCGCATCCGGGCGGCTGGTCGGCCGGCACGTCCGTCATCAACGTCAGCGACAAATTCATCGAGAACGGCACCGTGGAATGGGACCTGTACGGCGGCTACAGCGGCAGCGCAGGCCCGGTCGGCTGGTCGGCGATGGTGTACTGGTACAAATACCCGGGTGCGCGCATCAGCGCGACGGACACATCGTTCGACTACGGCGAACTGTCCGCCGGCTTCACCTGGAAGACGCTGTATGCCCGCTACAACTACACGTTCAGCCGCGACTTCTTCGGCATCACGAATGCCCGCGGCACCGGCTACCTGGACGTCGGCGCCGACCAGCCGCTGACGAAGTCGCTCACCCTGAACCTGCACGCCGGCGACGGCCGCGTGGCCGGCAGGGGCAACGGCATCTGGGACTGGCGCGACCTGAAGGCCGGCCTGACCCACAAGCTCGAAGACGGCTGGAGCGTCGCCCTGAACTACACCCGCGCGATCGGTGGTACCGGCGTCTACAACAGCTACACGACGGGCGTGCCGCGCGCCGACGGCCGCCTGGCCGTGTCGAACGTCGCGCGCCGCGCCGTCGTGCTGTCGCTGACCCGCAAATTCTGAATCGAGGAGAAACAATGCGTCGCAACCCCCTGTCGTCTCTCTCGCTGACCGCGAAGATCTGCGCCACGGCCACCACGCTCGTCGTGCTGAGCCTCGCGGTCACCTCCGCCGTCATCGCCGTGCGCAGCAGCGACACGGCCGAGGACGCGAGCATGCACCAGGCCCGCACGTCCGCGCGCGAAGCGGCTGCCGCCGTGCAGGCGCAGATCGGCACGAAGCTGGGCGCCGTCACCAGCCTCGCCGCCGGCATGAGCGCGCTGCGCGAAGCGGACATCGCGCCGTCGCGGCCGCAGATCGCCGCCTTCACGCAGGCGACGGTGCGCAGCTCGGACGACTTCATCGGCGGCGCCGTGACGTTCGAACCGGATGCGCTGGACGGCAAGGACGCCGACTACGCCGGCAAGGGGCCCGAATACGATGCGTCCGGCCGCTACATGCCGTACTACACCCGCAACGCGGACGGCACCATGCACGTGGAGCCGATCGTGTGGCCCACCACGCCGGGCGCCAACGACTGGTACGACATCCCCAAGGCCACGCGCAAGGTGTTCTTCACGGAGCCGTACTCGTATCCCGTCAACGGCAAGGACATCATGCTGGCGTCGCTCGTGGCGCCGATCCTCGTCAAGGGCGAGTTCCGCGGCACGGCCAGCGCCGACTTCCAGCTCACGCACCTGGGCGAGATCCTCGGCAAGATCAGGGTCGTCGAAGGCGGCCGGCTGGCGCTCGTCTCGAACGGCGGCCTGTATGCGAGCCACCCGGACGCGAGCAGGAACGGCAAGAAAGCCGACGACCTGCCGCCGGCGGCCCTGGCGGCCGTGCGCGCCGGCGAGACCTATGAATACGTCGACCCGGCCGGCATCGTACACCTGCTGCAGCCTCTGCGCCTGCACCCGGACATCGCGCCGTGGGCCATCAAACTGTCGTTCCCGCACGCCGTCGCGACGGCCAGCGCACGCCAGCTGATGGGCTATTCCCTGTTCGCGTCGCTGGTCTGCGCCATCGTGGCCGCCATCGTGATGGTCACCGTGCAGCGCCGCCTGACGCGCCCGCTGCGCGTCCTGGGCGCCACCATGACGGACCTCGCGAGCGGCAACGCCGACCTGAACGCCCGCCTGGAGGCGAAGGGTCGCGACGAACTGGCGCTGATCGCCGCCGGCTTCAACGGCTTCGTCACCAAGATCCAGCAGGTGCTGGTGCAGGTGCGCGAGAGCGCCGGCAGCGTCGCCGCCGCGAGCGTCGAAATCAGCCAGGGCAACATGGACCTCTCGGGCCGCACCGAGCAGCAGGCCGGCGCGCTGGAAGAAACCGCGGCGTCGATGGAGCAGCTGACGTCGACCGTCAAGCAGAACGCCGACAATGCGCGCCAGGCCAACCAGCTCGCCCTGTCCGCATCGGAGACGGCCCGCCGCGGCGGCGCCGTCGTGGCCGAAGTCGTCGAGACGATGGCCGCGATCGACACGGCGTCGCGCAAGGTCGTCGACATCATCGGCGTCATCGACAGCATCGCGTTCCAGACCAACATCCTCGCGCTGAACGCGGCCGTCGAAGCGGCGCGCGCCGGCGAGCAGGGCCGCGGCTTCGCCGTCGTCGCGTCGGAAGTGCGGGCACTGGCCCAGCGCAGCGCGGCCGCCGCGAAGGAGATCAAGGCGCTGATCGGCGACGCTTCCGGCAAGGTGGAGGCGGGCAGCGCGCTCGTGCAGGATGCGGGCCGCACGATGGCCGACGTCGTGTCCAGCGTGCGCCACGTGAGCGACATCGTGGCCGAGATCTCGGCCGCCAGCGCGGAGCAGAGCACGGGCATCGGCCAGGTCAACCAGGCCATCGTGCAGATGGACGGCACGACGCAGCAGAACGCGGCCCTCGTCGAAGAGGCGGCCGCCGCGGCGGACAGCCTGCAGCAGCAGGCCGACCTGCTCGTGTCGCTGGTGGGCCAGTTCAGGCTCGAGGGCGCGGCCCCAGTGCGCACGGCCGTTGCCGCGCGGGCCCCGGTGAAGGCGCTGGCCGCCGCGTAAGCCGCGACGCGGGCGACCATGTGTACACCGTGCACGCGCGCGAGCTGCCGGCCGTGCCGCAGCGCAGGACGACGCTGAACCACGTGTCTGTCACGCCGCTGAGCCGGGTGCTATCCTTCGGGGGACGCATCTGAGAAGGAGGTCGCTTGCTGCTCGCGTTTGCCGTATTGCTCGTTTTTCAGTGCCTGGGTGAGGGGCTCGTTTTCCTGCTCCGGCTACCGGTCCCCGGCCCGGTGGCCGGCATGCTCCTGTTGCTCGTGGCGCTCGTCGCGTTCCCGCGCCTGCACGACACCGTGGAGGCGGGCGCGAACGAGCTGCTGCGCCATCTGTCGCTGCTGTTCGTGCCGGCCGGCGTCGGCATCATCGTGGCGGCGGCGAGCGGCAGCGGGCACTGGCTCGCGATCTGCGCGGCCGTCGTCGGCAGCACCTTGCTGACCCTTGCCGTGACGGCGCTCGTGCTGCGGGCGCTCACGCCCGCCCACAGGAACGGGGAGGGCGGCGATGTTTGAGTTCGACGAACTGACCCACTTCTGGGTCTACCTGTCCGCGTCGCCGCTGCTGGGCCTCACGGTCACCCTGTGCGCGTACGTGTTCGCGCAATGGGTGTATGCGCGCTGCGGTTTTTCACCGCTGGCCAATCCCGTCGCCATTGCGATCGCCCTCGTGAGCCTCGTGCTGGCGGCCAGCGGCATGTCGTACCAACGCTATTTCGCGGGCGCGCAGTTCGTCCACTTCCTGCTCGGTCCCGCCACCGTCGCCCTGGCCGTGCCGCTCGCGCGCCAGATGCCGCGCCTGCGCCGCAGCCTGTTCCCGCTCGCGTGCGCGCTGCTGTCCGGCTGCGTGACGGCCATCGTCAGCGCCGTCGGCATCGCCGTACTGATGGGCGCGTCGCCTGAGCTGGCGCGCTCGCTGGGCCCGAAATCGGCCACGACGCCCATCGCGATGGCCGTGTCGGAACACCTGGGCGGCGTGCCGGCGCTGACGGCCGTCCTCGTGATCGGCACCGGCATCTTCGGCGCGGTCACGGCACGCTTCCTGATGAACGCCCTGCGCATCGACTCGCATGCGGCGCGCGGCCTTGCGCTGGGTGTCGCGTCGCACGGCATCGGCACGGCGCGCGCGTTCCAGGTGAGTCCGGAAATGGGCGCCTATGCGGGGCTCGGCATGGGGATCAACGGCGTGCTGACGGCATTGCTCGCGCCGTGGCTCGTGCCCTTGCTGCTGCGCTGGATGGGTCAATAAAGAAGCCCGCAACCACGCGCGGACGCGATTGCGGGCGGGGCAGGCGCGCGGAACGCCGTGCCGGGGGAGCGCAGGCGGCTTGCGCCGCTGCGGAGAACTGGCTTTACGCGTGCGACGGCTTGCGCGTGAAGGCGCGCGCCGCGAACAGCGCGCTGGCCACGCCGACGACGATGGCGGCCGTGCTGCCCGAGAAGCCGACGGCCGTGTTGGCGGCGATCTTGCCGGCCTTCGGCGTCACCAGTTCCAGGCGGCGCTTCGTCATCTGCGCGCCCAGCTCGGAGAGGCGCTCGCGGCTCAGCGTCTGCTCGGCTTCCGGCAGCAGCACGGTTTCCTCGTCGGCCACATGGTGCTGCACGTCGCGCATCAGTTCGAACACGAGCTCGTCGTGGCGCGGCGACTTCGGATCGGTGCGGCGCAGCTCCGCGATGACGGCGCGCATCTCGTCATGTTCCGGCTCGCTCTTGTCCATGACCTTCTGGTCGTGGGCGCGCGGGCGCATGACGGGATAGAAGATTTCCTCTTCCAGGGTCGCGTGGATTTCCAGCGCGTCGCAGATCGTTTCGGCCAGCGCCTTCTTGACGCTGGGGCGCTTGTCGCGGGTGTACTGGTGGAACGTGACCATCACGTGCGAGTGATCGAAGCGGATCATGTCGGTGATGGAAGGACTCAGTTTTTTCAGGGAAAACATGATCGTCTCCTGTTTGCTGTGGGGTAGCGATAGATGCATGTTAGTGCCGACGCTAGAGCTGCCGCGTAGGAGGGCACCGCACGGTTTTGTCGGCCGATGACGCACGGGCTGTCCGGCCCAGACTGGCAATCTCTCGACTGTTTCCGCGTGTTCAGAATCTCACGAAACTCGACAGGATGTCGCCTCTACTCCTACACAGACACGGCTTCGTTTCTGATTACTCGGCGCCCCAACGCTGCCAAGATGGCATCAACCGGTCGCGCTACGGCGCTTCCGTTTGTCCGCGCGGTAACGCAGGACGCGTTCCGCGCGGCCATCCAATCACACACTGGAGGAATGGGAATGTTTGCACATAACAAGCGCCTGCAGTACACCGTGCGTGTCAGTGAACCGAATCCGGGGCTGGCCAACCTGATGCTCGAACAGTTCGGCGGCCCGCAGGGCGAGCTGGCCGCGGCCATGCGTTACTTTACCCAGGCCGTCAGCGAAGACGATCCGGGCCGCAAGGACATGCTGTTCGACATCGCGACGGAAGAACTGAGCCACCTCGAGGTGATCGGCCACATCGTCGCCATGCTCAACAAGGGCGCCAAGGGCGAGCTGGCCGAAGCCATCGACAGCGAAGCGGATCTGTACAAGAAGATCCACGGCGCGGGCAACGACAGCCACGTGACGCAGGTGCTGTACGGCGCCGGCACGCCGCTGGTCAACTCGGCCGGCGTGCCGTGGACGGCCGCGTACATCGACACGATCGGCGAGCCGACGGCCGACCTCCGCTCGAACATCGCGGCCGAGGCGCGCGCCAAGATCGTCTACGAGCGCCTGATCGCGCTGACCGACGACCCGGGCGTGAAGGAAGCGCTGGGCTTCCTGATGACGCGCGAGATCGCGCACCAGAAGTCGTTCGAGAAGGCACTGTACTCGATCCAGCCGAACTTCCCGTCGGGGAAAATGCCGGGCGACCCGCGCTTCGCCAACACCTACTTCAACATGTCGCAGGGTCCGGGCGAGATGCGCGGCTCCTGGAACCAGGGCGAGAACTGGGACTTCGTCACGGACCGCGAGAAGCAGATGGCCGTCGACGGCGGCACGGGCGAAGCCGAAGTCAGGTTGCCGGCGAAGGACGTCGACGTCCTCAAGCAGATGGCCGAGCGCACGATGTCCGACCCGAACGTCGATCCGACGACCGGTGCGGAGCTGGGCATGGGCAACCAGACGCTGGCTGACGGCATGACCGTGCAGCCGGGTGCGCAGCCGAGCCCGGGGGCGCCGAAGCTGCACTGAGCAACCACCCCGTCGTCCCCCCTTGCGCGGGGACGACGGATTCGAAAGCCCTGCATGGAAACACCCCTGATCAAACAAGCTACCCTCTGGGGCCCTCGCCGCGTGGCCGGCTGCGCCGTGTGCATCCTGGGCTGCGCGGTGCTCCTCTTCACGCTGTTCGGGTACTTCGCCGACCTGCTGCGCGACGTCCCGCACGTGCGCGGCGCACTGGTCGGCGGCGCGACCGCGGCCGCCGCGACGGCGCTCGGCACCTTGCCCATCCTGCTGTCACAGAATTTTTCGAACCGCACCTACGACTGCTTCCTCGGCTTCGGCGGCGGCGTCATGCTGGGCGCGACCGCATTTTCTCTCGTGATCCCCGCGCTGGCGGCCGCGAAGACGGGCGGCGCCGGGAACTGGGGCGCGAGCCTGTCCGTCGGCGCCGGCATCATGGCCGGGGCGGCGCTGCTGCTCGTCCTCGACCGCTGCATTTCGACCGACGGGATCTTGTCCCATGACGATCCGCGTATCGCGCATTCGCTCAAGCGCGCGTGGCTATTCGTGTGGGCCGTCGCGCTGCACAACCTGCCGGAAGGCCTGGCAATCGGCGTGGCGTATGCGGGCGTCGACATCGACAAGGCCAATTCGCTGGCGACCGGTATCTCGATCCAGGACGTGCCGGAAGGCCTCGTCGTCGCGCTGGCCCTGCGCACCGTCGGCTATGGACGGGGCCTGTCGGCGGCGCTGGGCGTCGCGTCCGGCCTGATCGAACCGGTGGCCGCCGTCGCCGGCGCCGTCCTGATCGGCATCTCGGCCGGGATGCTGCCGTTCGCACTCGCCGCCGCCGCGGGCGCCATGCTGTTCGTGATCGTCAACGACGTCGTGCCGGAAGCGCAGCAGAACGGCAACGGCACGTGGGCCAGCGTGGCCCTCGTCTTCGGCTTCATCCTCATGACGGTGCTGGACACGGCGCTCGGCTGATACCGAAATCGCAATCGCGCGCCTGTTTTATTTCATTGGTGGCGGCGACCCGCATTGCCTAAGCTGGTGGCGGGTTCAACCCATATGTATAAATAAAACAGGAGACTATATGTTCAAACGACTGCTGGCAGCGTGCTGCCTCGCGCTCGGCTGCGCCTCGGCCGGGGCCATCGACCTGCTGGGCGTGCAGAATGCCCACGACCCGGGCACCATCACGAAGGACGGCGACACGTATTTCAATTTCACGACCGGCACCGGCATCTGGTATTCCACGTCGAAGGACCTCAGGACGTGGGCCGCGGGGCCGGCGCCCGTGTTCGCGACCCCGCCCGCCTGGGTCACGCAGAAGATCCCGAATTTCTCCGGTTCGTACTGGGCGCCGGACGTGATCCAGATGAACGGCTATTACTACCTGTACTACTCGGTGTCGTCGTTCGGCACGTCGTCGTCCGCGATCGGCGTTGCACGCAGCAGCTCGCTGAAGAACCCGAGCTGGCAGGACCTCGGCATCGTCGTGCAGTCGTACGGCGGCAGCGCCGAGATCAACGCCATCGACCCCGCGCTGTTCCGCGACCATGACGGCAAGGTCTACCTGAGCTACGGTTCGTTCTTCGGCGGCATCGGTCTCGCAGAGATCAACCAGTCCACCGGCAAGCTGGCCGGCAGCGTGACGACGATCTGGGGCGGCGGCGGAAAGGACATCGAGGCGCCGTACATCACGCGCGACGGCGGCTATTACTACCTGTTCGTGAACCGCGGCAGCTGCTGCAAGGGCACCGATTCCACCTATTACGTGGAAGTGCAGCGCGCGACGAACATCCGCGGACCGTATTCCGGCACGCGCACGATCCTGCCGGTCACCGACGGCAAGTACCGCGGCCCCGGCCACATCGCCGACCTGCGCCAGGACGGCTGCCACTTCGTCTCCACGCACTACTACGACCTGACCGACAACGGCAACGCGAAGCTGGACATCCAGCGCATGACGTACAGTGCCGGCTGGCCGGTCCTGACCCGCAACTTCACGGACTTCGCCGGCTGCGGCGGCATCAGCGACGGCGTGTACGCGTTCAAGTCGCGCCTGTCGGGCAAGGTGTTCGGCGTGGCGGGCGGATCGACGGCGGACGGCGCGCTCGTGCAGCAGTCGACGGACGCGAACGCGCGCTACCAGCAGTGGTACGTGATCGGTCACGGCGACGGCTACTACAGCATCATCAACGCGAACAGCCTCAAGAGCCTGGACGACTTCGACAATTCGACGACGGCCGGCACGAACATCGCCCAGTGGGGCTACTGGGCGGGGCAGGGGCAGCAATGGCGCTTCGCGAGCCCGGCGGCCGGCTACTACACGGTTGCCAACCGGCTCTCCGGCATGGTGCTGGACGTGCAGAACAAGAGCACGGCCGACGGCGCGCAGATCATCCAGTATCCGTCCAATGGGGGCGCCAACCAGCAGTGGTCGCTGATCCGAAAGTGAGGCGGCAGGGCGCACGCGTGTGACGTGCGCCCACATCGCTGTGGTACATTGTTGCGAATCCGCACGGCATCTCTTCATGACCACAGCACAACCCCTTTGTTCCTGGCCCGAGGCGACCCGCCTGGCCGCGCTCCATCGTTACGGCATCCTCGACACGCCGACGGAAGCGGCCTTCGATGCCATCGTCCGGCTGCTGGCCGACCTGTTCGACACGCCGATCGCCGCCGTCAACCTGATCGCCGGCGATCGCCAGTGGTTCAAGGCGGAAGTCGGACTGGGCGTGCGCCAGATGCCGCTCGACGATTCCATCTGCAAGTTCGCGTTGCTGGAAGACAGCGTGATGGTCGTGCCGGATACGACCTGCGACTCCCGGTTCGCCTGCAATCCCCTCGTCACCGGCCAGCCCGGGCTGCGCTTCTATGCGGGCGCGCTGCTGCGCACGCCGGAAGGCATTCCGCTCGGCACCTTGTGCATCCTCGACCTGCGTCCGCGCCCGGAAGGAATCACCGTCCAGCAGCGCCTCGCCCTGCGCACGCTGGGCGACCAGGTCATGACCCTGATGGAGCTGCGGCGCGCGGAGCACGAGCGGCATACGGCCGAACAGGCGCTGCGCCGCGCGCGCGCGGAACTGGACGAGACGCGCCACACGGCACGCGCCCTGCGCAACCGCCTCGACGCGCTGCTGGCCGCGGCGCCGGTCGGCATCAGCTATGCGGACCGTGACGGCAAACTCGTCCTGTGCAACGACGAACTGGAACGCCTGTGGGGCGATTACCCGCGCTCGTCCAACGTGGCCGAGTACGCGGACTGGAAAGGCTGGTGGGCCGATCACTCGGAACGCCACGGCTGCCCGGTCGGCCCCGACGAGTGGGCGCAGGCCCGCGCACTGCGCGGCGAACGGGCGGACGGCGACGTGATCGAGATCGAGCCGTTCGACACGCCGGGGCGGCGCCGCACCGTGATCCTGCGCGCCGCGCCCGTGCTCGGCCCCAACGGCGACATCGCGGGATCCGTCACCGCCGTCATGGACATCACGGACCAGGTGCGGACGGAAAGCGCGGCGCAGGCGTGGCGCGCGCGCCTGGAAGCGATCCTCGAGGCGGGCGAGATCGGCACGTGGATGCTGGACCTCAGGACGGGCCGCGTGCACGCGGACGCGAACGTGGCGGCCATGTTTTCCGTGACGGCGGGGCTGGACGCGGACGGCGCGCCGCTCGACGCGTACCTGCACGCCATCCACCCGGACGACGTCTACGCCGTGCGCGCAAGCCTGGAACGGGCCGTGGCCGCACGCGAGCCGCACCAGGTCGTGCATCGCGTGCTGGCCCGCGACGGCGCCGTCCGGACGGTCAATGCGCGCGGCCGCGTGGAGGTCGACGAGGCCGGGACGCCCGTGCGCATGGCCGGCGTCGTGTTCGACATCACGCGCCAGGTCGCGGCGGAGGCCGACCTGCGTTCCAGCGAATCGGCGCGGCGCGCGGGCGAGCAGCGCTACCGTACCGTGCTGGAGTCGATCGACGTCGGCTTCTGCATCATCGAGATGATGTTCGACGCCGCCGGCGAACCGGTCGACTACCGCATGCTCGAAGTGAACCCCGCGTTCGCGCGGCACACGGGCCTCGTCGACGCGGCCGGCAAGACGATCCGCGAACTGGTGCCCACCCACGACATCCGCTGGTCGCGCATCTTTGGCCGCGTCGCGAAAACGGGACTGCCCGTGCGTATCGAACAGTACACGACCAACCTCGGGCGCTGGCTGGACGTCTACGCGGCGCGCCTGGGCGACCCCGACAGCCGCCAGGTCGCCGTCTTCCTGCGCGACGTGACGGAGGAACGCGCCCGCAGCGAGACCCTGCGCGAACTCGCGGACAATCTCGCGGAGGCGAACCGGCGCCAGTCCGAATTCCTCGCGACGCTCGCGCACGAGCTGCGCAACCCGCTCGCGCCCGTGCGCACGGGCCTGGACCTGCTGCGCATCGGCGCCGACAAGCCGGACGTGCTGGCCCGCGTGCGGCCGATGATGGAGCGCCAGGTGAACCACCTCGTGCACCTCGTCGACGACCTGCTCGACCTGGCGCGCATCAACAGCGGCAAGGTCGAACTGAAGAAGGCCGTCGTGCCGCTGAAGGACGTCGTGCTGCGCGCTATCGAGATGACCCTGCCGGTGATCGAGGCGAAGCGCCACGACTTCCACGTCGACGCGGGCGACGAACCGCCGGGCGGCGAACCGCTGGCCGTGCACGCGGACGCCACCCGTCTGTCGCAGGTGATCGGCAACCTGCTGACCAATGCGGCCAAGTACACGCCGGAGGGCGGCAGCGTCGGCCTCGGTGTGCGGCGCACGGGCGACCGCGTACGCATCGAGGTGGCGGACAGCGGCGTCGGCATCCCGGAAGCGGCGTTGCCGCGCATCTTCGACATGTTCACGCAGGTCGGCCGCCATCCGGAACAGGAATCGGGCGGCCTGGGCATCGGCCTGCACCTCGTGCGCCAGATGACGGAACTGCACGGCGGCACCGTGCACGCGCACAGCGCGGGTCCGGGGAAGGGCAGCACGTTCGTCGTCGAACTGCCGCTGGCATCGAACGTGGCCGCCGCGCAGCCGCACGCGGACGACGGCGTGTCGGCGGCCCCTGTTGGCCTGCGCATCCTCGTCGCGGACGACAATGCGGATGCGGCCGAACTGCTGCGCGACCTGCTGGCGCAGCACGGGCACACCGTCGACGTGGTCGGCAACGGGCACGCGGCGCTGGAAGCGGCGGCGCGCGTCAAGCCGGACGTGGCGTTGCTGGACATCGGCATGCCGGGCCTGAACGGCCACGACGTCGCGCGCCGCCTGCGTGCGCAGCCGGCCACGCGGGCGACACGCCTCGTCGCGCTGTCCGGCTGGGGCACCGACGCCGACCGCGCCCGCTCGGCGGACGCCGGCTTCGACTGCCACCTCACCAAGCCCGTCGAACTGCAAGCCCTGCTCGACATCGTGGCCGGCCGCCGCTAACAATTCGGGGTCAGAGCACATTTTTTGCCGAATTCGGGGTCAGAGCACATTTTTCGGCAATACCTCCATCGCAAGTTTTCGGCTTGGCCGATCTCGCGCCGCTTCTCCAGTGGGCCAGGCCAGGGGCGCCGTATGCAAGGGAATGGAAAGCTATTGATACTAAATCATGTTTCCGAAAAGTGCTCTGACCCCGAATTTTCTCGGGAAAGGGGTCTGACCCCGAAGTTTGGCAACAAAAAAAAAGCCCCGGGGGTACCGGGGCTTGAGCTCTGCTATATATATGTCGCTCAGTTGCGGATCTCCAGGGCCCGGTTCAGGCTCAGCGCCGCCAGCGAGCCGACGGCGCCCGACAGCAGGTACAGGCTGACGTAGCCGAGGCCGAAGTTGGCGGCCAGGCCCAGCGCCACGAGCGGGGCGAATGCGGCGCCGACCAGCCAGGCGAGGTCCGACGTGAGCGCCGCGCCCGTGTAGCGGTACTGCGGCAGGAAGTTCGACGTCACGGCGCCCGCGGCCTGGCCGTACGACATGCCCAGCAGCAGGAAGCCCACGAGAATGAACGTGTTCTGGCCGGCCACGCCGCCGTCCATCAGGGTCGGGATGAAGCCGGAGAACAGGGCGATCAGGCCGGCCAGCGTGCCCAGCGTGTTGCGGCGGCCGAACTTGTCGGCGATGATGCCCGACGCCAGCACGCCCACGATGCCCAGGCCCGCGCCCATCATCTGGATTTGCAGGAACTCGGCCATCGAGCGGGTATCGTACAGCTGGATCCACGACAGCGGGAACACGGTGACGAGGTGGAACAGGGCATAGCTGGCCAGGGCGGCGAGGGCGCCGATGACGATGTTCGTGCCCTGGTTGCCGATCACTTCGCGGGCCGGGGCCGGGTCCAGTTCATGCTCGTCGAGCAGGTGCGTATAGTCCGGCGTCGAGACGAGGCGCAGGCGGGCGAACAGCGCGACCACGTTGATCGCGAAGGCCACGTAGAACGGATAACGCCAGCCCCAGACGAGGAAATCGTCCTGCGACAGCTCGGCCATCAGGTACGAAAACAGGCCGGCCGCGATGATGAATCCCGTTGGTGCGCCAAGTTGTCCCAACATGGCGTACCATCCACGCTTGTTTTGCGGCGCGTTCAGCGCGAGGAGCGACGGCAGCCCGTCCCACGACCCGCCCTGGGCGACGCCCTGGCCGATGCGCAGGATGGCCAGGGCGACGATGGACCACTCGCCCCAGCGCGAATAGGTGGGCAGCATCGAGATGGCGACCGTGGCGGAGCCCATCAGGAAGAGGGCGATGGTCAGCTTGATCTCGCGACTGTAATGACGCTGGATGACCATGAAGACCAGCGATGCGATGGGTCTTGCCACATAGGCCAGCGCGAAAATGGCAAACGAGTAAAGCGTGCCTTCCAGGCGGTCCGCGAACGGGAAGAACACGGCGGGGAACACGAGCACCGAAGCGATCGCGTAAACAAAGAAGTCGAAGTATTCGGAAGCGCGGCCGATGACGACGCCGACCGCGATCTCACCAGGCGCGATTTTCGTGTCGCGGCTGTTGATGTTCCGGGCCCCGGAGTGGGGTGCTGTGATGGGAGCGGCTCCTGCGCCGCCGTACGTGTTCGGGGTGCCTTGCATGTCTTCGTCTCCTTTTTCAGCCGACGGCTTCTGGACCCTCTGAAATGCTGCAATACGGTAAAGGGTAGGACAAAACGTCCAATCGCCAAACGCACGCCGTTGGCGTTACATTAGCATGTTATTTTTCCCATGTAACGTAAAACACAAGCATGATTCCTAAGACCCTCCGTCGCGGAATGTTCCTCTCCCCCCTGTTAGCGCTGCTTTCCGGCTGTAACACGGTGGTGATGAACCCTTCCGGCGACATCGCCAAGCAAGAGGCGCAACTGATCATCGTTTCGGTGGTCCTGATGCTGCTGATCATCGTTCCCGTCATGTTCCTGATCATCTGGTTCGCGTACAAGTACCGCGCCAGCAACAAGGAAGCGGCCTATGAACCGGACTGGGACCACTCGACCAAGCTGGAACTCGTCATCTGGGGCGCGCCCCTCCTGATCATCATCGTGCTGGGTCTCGTGACCTGGATCTCGACGCACAAGCTGGATCCTTACCGTCCGCTGGACCGCATCGCCGAAGGGCGTCCGATCCCGGCGTCGGCCAAGCCGCTGGTCATCCAGGCCGTGGCGATGGACTGGAAATGGCTGTTCATCTATCCGGAGCAGGGCATCGCGACGGTCAACGAACTGGTCGTGCCGGTCGACGTGCCGCTGCGCTTCAAGGTGAGCGCGACGTCGGTGATGAACGCGTTCTACGTGCCGGAACTGGCGGGCATGGTCTACGGCATGCCGGGCATGGAAATCACGCTGAACGCGGTGCAGAACAAGCCGATCCAGTCGGTCGGCTTCTCGTCGAACTACAGCGGCGCGGGCTATTCGGACATGCGCTTCGGCTACCGCGGCGTCGCGCAGGGCGATTTCGACGGCTGGGTCCAGTCGGTCAAGTCCGCCGGCGGCGGCAAGCTCGATCGCGCCAACTACCTCGTGCTCGAAAAGCCGAGCATCAAGGAGCCGGTGCGCCGTTACGCGGCCGTCGACGACGACCTCTACTATCGCATCCTGAACCGCTGCGTCACCGACGGCGTCGTATGCCAGGACAAGATGATGAACGACGACGCGAAGAAGGCCCGCGAAATGGCCGTTGCGCGTTACTCGCCCCAACAAGCGGCAACGACCCGTCTGGCCCAGGCCAACGGCGAGGTCTGCACTACGCCCAATGATCCTGTGAAGAAGAAGTAATCATGCACGAGCAATTTGACTTAGCGAAGTTGATCTTCGGTCGGCTCAGCTGGGAAGCGATTCCCTACCACGAGCCGATCCTGATCGGTACCTTTATCATGGTGGCACTGGGCGGTATCGCCGGCCTGGCGCTGCTGACCAAATTCAAGCTGTGGGGCTACCTCTGGAAAGAGTGGTTCACCAGTATCGACCACAAGAAGATCGGCATCATGTACATGGTGCTGGGTCTCGTGATGTTCCTGCGCGGCTTTGCCGACGCGCTGATGATGCGCGCCCAGCAGGCGTTCTCGTTCGGCGATTCGCACGGCTTCCTGCCGCCGCACCACTACGACCAGGTCTTCACCGCCCACGGCGTGATCATGATCTTCTTCGTGGCGATGCCGTTCGTGACGGGCCTGATGAACTACGTCGTGCCGCTGCAGATCGGCGCGCGCGACGTGGCGTTCCCGTTCCTGAACAACTTCTCGTTCTGGATGACGACCGCCGGCGCGATCCTCGTGATGGCCTCGCTGTTCGTCGGTGAATTCGCCCGTACCGGCTGGCTGGCGTTCCCGCCGCTGTCCGGCATCCTGGCGAGCCCGGACGTGGGCGTTGACTACTACATCTGGTCATTGCAGGTGGCGGGTGTCGGCACATTGCTGTCAGGCGTGAACCTGGTCGTCACCATCATCAAGATGCGTGCCCCGGGCATGGACCTGATGAAGATGCCGGTGTTCACCTGGACCGCCCTGTGCACCAACATCCTGATCGTGATGGCCTTCCCGATCCTGACCGCGACCCTGGCCATGCTCGGCCTGGACCGCCTGTTCGACACGCACTTCTTCACGAACGAACTGGGCGGCAACGCCATGATGTACGTGAACCTGATCTGGATCTGGGGCCACCCGGAGGTGTACATCCTGATCCTGCCGGCGTTCGGCATCTACTCGGAAGTCGTCGCGACGTTCTGCAACAAGCGCCTGTTCGGCTACACCTCGATGGTGTACGCGACGGTCGTGATCATGGTCCTGTCGTACCTCGTGTGGCTGCACCACTTCTTCACGATGGGTTCGGGCGCGAGCGTGAACTCGTTCTTCGGCATCACCACGATGATCATCTCGATCCCGACGGGCGCGAAGATCTTCAACTGGCTGTTCACCATGTACAAGGGCCGCATCCGCTACGAACTGCCGATGATGTGGACCGTGTCGTTCATGATCACCTTCATCATCGGCGGCATGACCGGCGTGATGCTGGCGGTGCCGTCGGCCGACTTCGTGCTGCACAACTCGCTGTTCCTGATCGCCCACTTCCACAACGTCATCATCGGCGGCGTGCTGTTCGGCCTGTTCGCGGGCGTGAACTACTGGTGGCCGAAGATGTTCGGCTTCCGTCTCGACCGTAAATGGGGCGTGTACTCGTTCTGGCTGTGGTCGATCGGCTTCTGGGTCGCGTTCACCCCGCCGTACATCCTCGGCTTCATGGGCGTGACCCGCCGCATGAGCCACTTCGACGATCCGTCGATCCACTACCTGTTCCAGATCTCGCTGGTGGGTACCCTGATGATCGCCGCCGGTATCGGCTGCATGCTGATGCAGATCTTCGTGTCGATCCTGAACCGCAAGGCGCTGGCCGACGTCACGGGCGATCCGTGGAACGGCCGTACGCTGGAATGGTCGACGTCGTCGCCGCCGCCGGACTACAACTTCGCGTTCACCCCGGTCGTGCACGACAACGATTCGTGGGCCGACATGAAGAAGCACGGCTACCTGCGTCCGCTGAAGGACTTCGTCGCCATCCACATGCCGAAGAACACGTGGGCCGGTCCGGTCATCCCGGGCATCACGTTCGTGATGGCGTTCGGCATCATCTGGCACATGTGGCTGCTGGTCGGCGTGACGTTCATCGCCATGCTCGCCGTCGCCATCTACCACACGTTCGATTACAAACGCGACTTCTACATCCCGGCGGACGAAGTGACCCGTACGGAAGAAGAACGCACCCGTTTGCTGGAAGCCCATGTCTGAGATTAACGTAACCCACGCCGGCGCCGCGAGCGCCGACCCCAGCTCGCGCTACTACGTGCGCGAGCACCATCCGGAGAACGGCACGCTACTGGGCTTCTGGATCTACCTGATGAGCGACTGCCTCATCTTCGCCTGCCTGTTCGCGACCTATGCCGTCCTGGGCCGCAACTACGCGGGCGGCCCGTCGGGCGCCGAGATCTTCGAGCTCCCGACCGTGGCACTGAACACGGCGTTCCTGCTGTTTTCGTCGATCACGTATGGCTTCGCCATGCTGGCCGCGCAGAAGAAGAACGTCAAAGGCACGCTCGTCTGGCTCGCCATCACCGGCGTGCTGGGCGCCTGCTTCCTGTACCTGGAACTGGACGAGTTCGCGCACCTGATCCACGAAGGCTACGGCCCGTGGCGCTCGGGCTTCCTGACCGCGTTCTTCTCGCTGGTCGGCACGCACGGCCTGCACGTGACCTTCGGTATCGTGTGGCTCGTCACGCTGATGTTCCAGGTCGGCAAGCACGGCATCCACGCCGCCAACTACCGCCGCCTCGCCTGCCTGTCGATGTTCTGGCACTTCCTGGACGTCATCTGGATCGGCGTGTTCACCTATGTTTATCTGATGGGAGTCCTGCCATGAGCGATCACCACCACGCCCACGGCCACGGCCACCACGACGACGAACTGCACGCGCACGGCAGCGTCAAGGATTACACGATCGGCTTCATCCTTTCCGTGATCCTGACGGCGATCCCGTTCTGGCTGGTGATGACCCACCAGCTGGCACCGGGCACGACCAAGTTCGTGATCCTCGGCTTCGCGGCCGTCCAGGTCGTCGTGCACATGATCTACTTCCTGCACATGAACTCGAAGTCGGAAGGCGGCTGGAACATGATGGCCCTGATCCTCACGGCCATCCTGCTGTTCATCGTCCTGACCGGTTCGATCTGGGTCATGTACCACATGAACGCCAACATGATGCCCAACATGGGCAATGACGGCGGTTCGGTACACGGCATGCACGACATGCAGTAATGGCGAGGGACGATCATGCAGCGGCGCCGGCCGGCCGCAAGGGGGCCTCTCCCGTCCTGGCAGTGCTGGCACTGCTGCTGATCGTCCTCTTCGCGGGCCTGGGCACCTGGCAGGTCTATCGCCTGCAATGGAAACTGGACCTCATCGCACGCGTGGAAGCACGCGTGCACGCCGCCCCGGCGCCGTTGCCATCGCGCACAAGCTGGGCCGGCATCACCCCCGAATCCGACGAGTACCGCCGCGTCAAGCTGCACGGTACTTATCTCTACGATCTCACCACCCCCGTCCAGGCGCTGACCGAACAAGGCAGCGGCTACTGGCTGCTCACGCCGATGTGCACGGATCAGGGGATCGTCCTCGTCAACCGCGGTTTCATTCCGGCCGAACCGGGCGCGCGCACGCGCTACACGCCGCGCCGCGCCGCAGGTCACCCATGCGGTGCCGGCAGCGCCGTCGATGTGGTCGGCCTGCTGCGCACGAGCGAGCATGACGGCGCCTTCACGCGCACGAACGACCCCGCGGCGAACCGCTGGTACACCCGCGACGTGACCGCGATCGCCGCGGCGCGCGGACTGGCCACGGCGCCGTTCTTCGTCGACGCCGCCGCGCAACAGAATCCACCGGACAGCCCCGACCAGCCCATCGGCGGCCTCACCGTCGTCAAGTTCCCCAATTCCCACCTCGTGTACGCGTTCACTTGGTATGCTCTTGCCTTGATGGTGGCCGGCGCCTGGTGGTGGGTGGCCCACCGCGGCAACGAACCCTCGCATGATGAACGACACGACTGACCTGCTGAAACGCATGTTCGAACGGGGTGCGGACAACGCCGCCGCCGTCGAATACGTGGCCGGCCACAAGAACATGCTGCAGCTGATCGAGCTGCGCTGGATCGCCGTCATCGGCCAGATCACGACCATCGCCGGCGCGATCCTCGTGTTCGACGTGCGCCTGCCGCTCGTGCAGATGCTCGAGGTGCTCGCATGCCTCATCGCCTTCAACATCGCCAGCCACCTGCGCTGGCACGAACACCGGCCCGTCACGAACAACGAGCTGTTCCTCGCACTTCTCGTCGACGTGGCCAGCCTCACGATGCAGCTGTACCTGTCCGGCGGGACGACGAATCCGTTCGCCTTCCTGTACCTGCTGCAGGTGATCCTGTCGGCCGTGCTGCTGGAAGCGTGGTCGACGTGGACCATCGTCGCCATCACGCTCGCCTGCCTGGCCGGCCTGTCCGTCTTCGCCAAACCGCTCGCGCTGCCGTTCGATCATGCGCGCGGCATCGCCAGCCTGTACGTGCAGGGCATGCTGATCTGCTTCATCCTGAACGCGGCGCTGCTCGTCGTGTTCATCTCGCGCATCACGAACACCCTGAAAGCCAAGGCGGCCCAGCTCGCGGACCTGAGACAGCGCGCGGCCGAGGAAGAACACATCGTCCGCATGGGCCTTCTCGCGTCCGGCGCCGCGCACGAACTGGGCACGCCGCTCGCCACGCTGTCCGTGATCCTGGGGGACTGGAAGCGCATGCGCGAATTCAAGGCGAATCCGGACCTGCTGGAAGAGATCACGGAGATGGAGACGCAGCTCAAACGCTGCAAATCCATCGTCAGCGGCATCCTGCTGTCGGCCGGCGAGACGCGCGGGGAATCGGCCGCGCGCACGACGATCCGCGGCTTCCTCGACAAGCTCGTCGCGGACTGGCAGCACAGCCGCCCCGTGCGCGATTTCGATTACCGCAACCGGATCGAACACGACCTGCCGGTCGCCTTCGACTCCGCATTGAAACAAACGATCGACAACGTGCTGGACAACGCGTTGGAGGCGTCACCCGACTGGGTCGGCGTGGAAGCGGGCGTCGTGGACGGCACGCTGGTACTGACGGTGCTCGATCGCGGCCCCGGGTTCGCCCCGGCGATGCTGGCGCAGTTCGGCAAACCGTACCAGTCCAGCAAGGGCCGCCCCGGCGGCGGCCTGGGCCTGTTCCTCGTCGTGAACGTGGCCCGCACGCTGGGCGGCACCGTGCAGGCCGTCAACCGGCCGGAAGGCGGCGCCGCCGTCACGCTGACGTTGCCGCTGTCCGCGATCGCGCTCGACAAGGAACTGGGACATGCCCATGGATGAAGACATCGGAAACGACAATGAGGACCGCCTCCTGCTGATCATCGAGGACGACGACGCGTTCGCGCGCACCCTCGGACGGTCGTTCGAACGGCGCGGCTACCGGGTGTTGCAGGCGCCGGGCCTCGACGAGGCGCAGGAACTGCTGAAGGCGCATTCGCCCGACTACGCCGTCGTCGACCTCAAGCTGAAAGGCAACAGCTCCGGCCTTGCGTGCGTGCAGATGCTGCACGCGCACGACCCGGACATGCAGATCGTCGTGCTGACGGGCTTCGCCAGCATCGGCACGGCCGTCGAGGCCATCAAGCTCGGTGCCCGCCAATACCTCGCGAAACCGTCGAACACGGACGACATCGAAGCGGCCTTCGGCCACGTGGCCGGCAACACGGAGCTGGAACTGACGAATCGCGCCACGTCCATCAAGACGCTGGAATGGGAGCGCATCCACGCCGTGCTGGCCGAGACCGACTTCAATATCTCGGAAGCGGCGCGCCGGCTCGGCATGCACCGCCGCACGCTGGCGCGCAAGCTGGAAAAGCAGCGCGTCAAGTAAGCACTTTCAGCGCGAACGCATAGGGCAGGGCAGGCGCCGTCGCGGACAGGGTGACCTTCAGCCCGTCCGCCGCCTGGCGGAACGCGAGCGGCGCACCGGTGCCGACCAGCTCGACCCGCGCGACCGGCTTCTTCAGGTGCCCGGCCGCCGTGCCCATCGCCGCGATCCCGAGCTCGCGCCCGGCGGGCCAGCCCATCACGAACGCGTACACCGCATCGCCCTTCGCCATGAAGCGGATGTCGGCGGCTGTCATGGGTGCGTTCTTCCCCTCGTTCATGCCCTGGTCGGTGAGCGGCGCCGTCCGGTGCTGCGCGGGACCTTCGCCGAACACGGCCCACGGCCGCGTGTCGTAGATCGCTTCCCCGTGGATGGCCATCCAGCGGCCGATCTCCTCGACGATCGCCTGCTCCTTCTCGTCGATCGTGCCGTTGCCCCGCACGGGCACGCTGAGCAGGAGGTTGCCGTTCTTGCTGACGATGTCGACCAGCATGTGCACGACGGTCTGCGCGCTCTTGTACTCGTTGCGCTCGTAGCCCGGGCGCGAATAATGCCAGCCGCCGATGCAGGTGCACGTCTGCCAGGGCAGCGGCTCGATGGCGTCGCTCTGGCCGCGTTCGATGTCCCACACGAGGGAGCGGCGCTGGCGCGCGTCCAGCATCTTGCCGTTGATGACCGCTTCCAGCCGGCCGCGCGTGGCGATGCTGCGGTTGTACATGTGCGCTGCGATGCGCAGGCCCGCGTCGCTGAACGGCCAAAAAGGCAGCGCCGTGTCGTCGAAGTAGACGAGGTCCGGATCGTACTTGTCGATCAGGTCGATGGTACGGTCGTGGAAGTTGTCGACGTAGCGCCGCGGCGGCAGCGTGGCCCCGCCGCCCCAGTTCCATTGGGCGCCCCATTCGGCAGGTTTGGTGGTCTTGCGGCTCGGCGTGTGCGCCTGGGCGTACAGCGCCTGCGGATCCAGGCCTTCCCACCATTGTCCCTTGCCGTCGGCCGCCGTGAGCACGCCGTCGTACGGGACGCCGGCGTAGCCCCCCGCCTTGTCCGCGCCCTGGGCCACCTCGTACCACGTCCACGCATGGGCCGCGTGGACGCTGACGCCGAAGCGCAGGCCCTGCGCGCGCGCCGCCTTCACCCAGCCGGCGATCAGGTCCTTCTTCGGCCCGATGCGCGTCGAATTCCAGTCGGGCTGGAAGCGGCTGTCGTACAGGTCGAAGTTGTCGTGGTGGTTCGCGAGCGCGACGAAGTAGCGGGCACCCGCCTTGCGGTACAGGGCGAGCAGGGCGTCCGGGTCCCACTGCTCGGCCTGCCATTGACGGATCACGTCCTTGAAGCCGAACTTGGACGGGTGGCCGTATTTCTGCACGTGGTGGCGGTAGGCGGCGCTGCCTTCCTTGTACATGTTGCGCGCGTACCAGTCGCCGAATTCCGGCTCGCACTGCGGGCCCCAGTGCGCCCAGATACCGAACTTCGCATTTCGGAACCAGTCCGGCGTGCGGTACGACGCCAGCGAATCCCAGTCGGGCGTGAAAGGGCCGGCGGCGTTTGCGGCCCGCGCGGGCCGCGGCAGGAGGGCGCTTGCGGCGAAGCCCGGCAAGGTGGCGGCCAATCCGGCCAGGACCTGGCGTCGTTTCATGATGTCTCCGTGATGATATGGTTATCGATAACAGCACACACGAGTGTACGTTATAGATTCCAAACAATCAACCGGTCAGACGTTCAGGCTGACGGGCACGGACCCGCTGCGTGGATCCGGCACACTGATGTTCGCAGCGCGCGCCAGTTTCATGACGCCGCCCACGAAGCCGGACGCGTCGACCGCCACCTTGCCCAGCAACGGAATCGCATCCTTCACGGGCAGGATGCGCACGAGTTCCACGGGGCTGATGCCGGCCTGCTGCACGAGCGCCTGGCCATGCCTGCCCAGCTCGATCGCCTGCAGGCTGCCGATGGCGAAGTTCAGCAGGGCCTGGCCGATCAGCTTCTTCCTGTCGCTGTCCAGCTGCGCCATGCGTTTTTCCATTTCGCCCGAGTCGAGCAGCCGCTTTGTCTCCGCGCTTTCGGCCGCGTACAGGGCCGCGTAACGGGCCTGGCGCTCCTTCGGCTCGGCGACGGCCGCGATGGCCGCGAGCGCGGCGCGCTTGGCCGTCAGCTGTTCATCCGTCGCGAAGGCGGCATTGATCGCGGTGACGGCGCGGCTCGCCACCTCGGACAGGTCGGCGCTCTTGCGCACGAAACCGTCGACGTCATAGCCGGCTTCCGCCGTTCCGATCCCGGTGGCGCCGGCCAGCATGCCGCCCAGGCTGGACGCGAGGCCGCCGAGCGCGGACAGCTGGGCGTGGGCCGAATTCACCGCGAGCAGGCAGGCGCAAGCGGCGAGGACGTGGCGTAGTGTGCGGGTCATGGGGTCTCCTGTGCTGTGTGGGAATGGACAGCAAGATAACCACCCTTGATTTTGCAGTAAATAACTTGTCGACGGAAAACTTGCGTTTCCCCCATGCATGGGGTCAATGGCCGAGCTTGCTGAGGGCGAAGGCCGCGAGGAAGCCCGCGACCGTGATGAGGCCCGCGAAATCGTGCGCGACTTCGAACGCCTCCGGAATCATCGTGTCGACCAGCATGGCAAGGATCGCCCCGGCCGCGACGGCCGTGGTGGCCGCGATGACGGCAGGCGAAAAGTCCTGGAACACGGTGTAGCCGACCAGCGACGCAATGCCCGAGGCGAGCGCGATGCCGCCCCAGATGCCGAAGACGTAGGCGGCCGAGCGGCCCGCCTTCTTCATGCCGGCCGCGCTGGACAGGCCTTCCGGCACGTTGGACAGGAAGATGGCGCCGACGGCCACCGTGCTGACGGCGCCGCCGCCCAGCATCGACAGGCCGATCACGATCGATTCGGGGATGCCGTCGAGGAGGGCGCCGACGGCGATGGCGACGCCGCTGCCGCTGTCCTCGGATTCCGACGACTGCTGCTCGCCGGAGCGCTTGCGGTGCTTCGCGCCCTTGCGCGACAGCACCCAGTTGGCCGCCGTGTAGACGGCCGCGCCGCCGAGGAAGCCGACCGCCATCGAGTTGAAACCGCCCCGCTCATAGGCTTCCGCGATCAGCTCGAAGGACAGCGCGGAGATCAGGACCCCGCTGCCGAACGCCATGATCGCGGCGATCAGGCGGCGCGGCACGTCGAACCTGTAGCCGACCACGGCGCCCAGCACGAGCGCACCGCCGGCCACGAGCCCCCAGAATCCGGCTTGCGCCCACATCGGTATGCCCTGCATCGTCACCCTCCGTCACGCATCGATACGACGATGATAGCGGCACGGAGGGAGAGGACGGCGTACGCTACCGCCCGGCATTACCAGGCGTAGGCAGCCTTCACGTAGTAGAAGCGGCCATTGAAGCCGTTCGGCGCGAAGCCGCTGTAGCGGGTGATGCCGTTCAGGTTCAGGTTGCCGGCCGACGTCACCTGCGCCGGATAGCGGTTGGTGACGTTGTCGGCGCCGGCCGTCAGGCGCAGGTTCGACGCCAGCTTCACGCTCGCGGACAGGTCGAGCACCCATTGCGGATCGTAGGTCTGGTCCAGCGCCGGGTCGTTCTGCGGCACGGTGAATTTTCCGTAACGCGTCACGGTGGCGTGGCCGTTCCAGGCGCCGCGCGTGTAATCCGTGGCCAGGCTCAGCTTGTCCTTCGGCGAACCGACGGTCAGGCGGTTGACGGTCTGTCGGTCGGCCAGCACGAGGCCCTGCGCGGCCAGCAGCGCCGGGGTCGGGGCCACGTGGCGGACTTCGTTGTCGTTGTGGTTGTACGCGACCGTGAAATCGGCGCGCGCGCCCTGCCGCAGGTTCAGGCGGTACGTGCTGACGACGTCGACGCCCTTCGTGCGCGTATCGACCGCGTTCGTGAAGTAGCGCGCCGCGCCCACGTAGATGCCCTGGGCGGCCAGCGTCTTCTTCAGCGTGTTGTTCAGCTGGACGTTCGACGAGAACACGATGCGGTCGTCGATGTCGATGCGGTACAGGTCGACGGTCGTCGTCCAGTTGCGGGTCGGCTGCCACTGCGCGCCGATGGACAGGTTGCGCGCCTTTTCCGCTTTCAGCGGCTGCGCGCCGAGGGCGAGGGCGGCCGCGCTGCCGACCGGGAACGCGCCCGTCTCGACGCCCACGTTCTGCCCGTTCACGACCATGAAGTTCGTCGTCGTGATGGTGTAGAACTGCTGCGCGAGCGACGGTGCGCGGAAGCCGTTCGACGCCGTGCCGCGCAGCGCGAACGTGGGCGTGAACGCGTAGCGCGCCGACGCTTTCGCGGAGCTCGTGTCGCCGAAGTCGCTGTAATGCTCATGGCGCACCGCGACCGAGCCGGACAGGTTCTTCGTGATGTCCGCTTCGAAGTTGGCGTAGACCGACTGGTTGTTGCGGCTGTTCTTGCCGGCGTTCTCCGGACGGAAGCCCGAGAAGCCCTGCGATCCCGTGCCGAAGTACGAATCCGGTTCGCCCGCGCCGATCTCGTACGACTCGTAGCGCGCCTCGAGCCCGAAGGCGGCGGTCAGCGGGCCCGCGAGCCACGTCACGGGGATGTCGCGCGCGACGTCCAGGTTCGCCACTTCCTGCGTCTGGATCAGTTTACCGGCGTAGAAATGCGTGGGGCTGGCGGCGCCGAGGGCATAGTTGACCGTGTTGTCGACGTTCAGCTGGAACCGGTTGCGGCCGAAGTTCACGCTCGCGTCCCAACGCCAGCCGGCGAGGTCGCCGCGCAGGCCCGTGACGAGCGACGCATCGCTCGACTTGCTGTTTTCGAGCGGCAGGAAGCCTTCCGGGAAGATGGACGTATTGCCCGCCAGGCGCCACGTGGCGGCGGCGGACGTCTTGCGCTCGCCGTAGTTGGCGAAGGCATACCAGTCGATGTTCTCGTTCAGCGTGTACTGGCTGTTGACGAAGACGGTGCGCGGATGGCTTTCCGGATCGCCCAGGCGCTGGTTCACCTGGTTGCGGCGCGGGCCCGCGGACGCGCGCGGATCTGGGCCGGCGCGGTTGGTCGGATTGCGGTCGGCGCCTTCGACCGCCACGCGCACCCAGCCCGCGTCGCCCAGCCTGAAGCCGGCCGAGCCGCGCACGGTGTGCTGCTCGCCGTCGCCCGCGTCGTACCTGCCCCACGTGCCTTCGACGTCGCCGCCGTCCGCACCTTTCTTGAGGATGATGTTGACGACGCCGGCGATGGCGTCGGAACCGTATTGCGCGGCGGCGCCGTCGCGCAGCACTTCGATGTGGTCGATGGCGGCCAGCGGGATCGCGTTCAGGTCGACGGGCGCCGAGCCGCGGCCCAGCGTGCCGTTGACGTTGACGACAGCGGACGTGTGGCGGCGCTTGCCGTTCACGAGGACGAGGGTCTGGTCGGGCGACAGGCCGCGCAGCTGGGCCGGACGCACGGCGTCGCTCGCGTCGGCGCCGGACGGGCGCGGGAAGTTCATCGACGGCAGCAGGCGGCCCAGCACGGTGGCCAGCTCGCCGGAGCCGGTGCCGTGCAGGTCCTTGCCGCTGATGACGTCGACGGGCGATTCGGAATCCAGCGTGCGGCGGTTCAGCGAACGGGTACCGGTGACGACGACGGTCTGCGGATCTGCGGACACGCCCGGCGCTTCCTGCGCGGAGGCGGGCAGGGCGGATGCGATCAGGCTCAGGACCAGGACGGCACGGGAGGAATTGGCGGTGGTGTATTTGCAGCTCATGTTCTTCTTTCTCGACTTGGCGGCGGCGACAGGGCCGCCGCGGGGCCGCAAATTTAACAGGCAGCAAATTCTCGCGCCAATACCGATTTCACCTATGCTTATGCGGCCTGCGCGGCTGTGGTAGATTGCCAACTTTACGCGGACCATTCATGCTCCACCCGATCCTCCGGCCGCTCGCCGTCGCGGCTGTTCTCACAGGCTGCGCGAGCCTTCCATCCGGGCCGCCGCCGGCCGCCGCCTTCGTCATGCTGGGCGGAGAAGGCGCCCCCATCGCCCGCGCCGTCACCACGGCTTCCACCTGTCCCGCAATCACGATCGACGGCCACACGGCGCCGATGGCCGTCCGCGCCCCGTACGGCGCGATTCCGCTGCGCGGCAAGGACCACAGCGCGAGCTATCACGCGGAAGCCGTCTCGAGCCCGGTGCTGTCGTGCGAGACGCCACTCCCCGCCGGCGCCCGGCAGGTGAGCGTGGCGGGCCAGCCGCTGCCGCTGCCGACGCGGGACGTGAAGCGCATCGTCGTCATCGGCGACACGGGCTGCCGCCTGAAGGGGAAGGAATTCCAGGACTGTAACGACCCGCAGGCTTACCCGTTCGCGCGCGTGGCCGCGAGCGCAGCCGCGTGGAAGCCGGACCTCGTCGTGCATGTGGGCGATTTTCATTATCGCGAAGACCCGTGCCCGGCCGACCGTCCCGGCTGCGCGGGCAGTCCATACGGCTATGGGTGGGATGCGTGGAACGCGGATTTCTTCGCGCCCGCGCGCACGCTGCTGGCCGCGGCGCCGTGGGTGCTCGCACGCGGCAACCACGAGTCGTGTGCGCGCGGCGGCCAGGGCTGGTGGCGCTTCCTCGACGCCCACGCCTACGATCCCGCCGCGAACTGCGACGACCCGGCCGCGGACGACCGCGCGGACTACACGGATCCGTATGCCGTGCCGCTGGGCGCGGGCGCGCAACTGATCGTGTTCGACAGCGCGAACACGAGCTGGAAAGGCTTCAGGCCGGGCGACCCGCGCATCGGCCGCTACACGGACACGTGGCGCAAGATCGAAGCGCTGGCGCGCCGCCAGCGCTACAACATCGCCGTCGACCACCATCCGCTGTACGCGTTCGGCGCCAACCAGGACGCGCAGACGGGCGCGATCACGCTGTTCGGCGGCGACGCCGGCCTCACGCAGGTGTTCGGCGCACTCGATGCGCGCCTGCTGCCGTCGACGATCGGCGTGCTGTTGTCCGGCCACGTGCACCTGTGGGAGCAGACCAGTTTCAGCAGCGATCACCCGACGCAGTTCGTCGCGGGCTTCGCCGGCACGGCGGAAGACATCGTGCCGCTGCCGAAGACGCCGCCCGCCGGGCAATCGCCCGCGCCGGGCGCGGTGCTCGAGGCCATGAGTTCGTGGATCGACGGGTTCGGCTTCATGACGATGGAGAGGACCGGGCCGGATACGTGGCGCGTGATCGTCCACGACCGCGACGGCAAGCAGCGCAACACATGCACGGTCGAAGGCCGCCATTCGCGCTGCGCCGTCCCGCAGGCCTGATGTATTGCCACAAATGTGATTGCTACGAATACACTTTTTATGTGACAATGGACCTGTGAGCGGGGCTGGACGACTCGGCCTTCGCGATCAGCGATGAGGATACCTTTGTATCTCTTGGAGCTCGCGGCTTGCCGCGGGCTTCTTTTTTACATCTGCGACAACAGGACGTTGGCGCTTGATTCGTCCGCTTCGAGCAGGGCGATGAGCTTGCCCAGATCCTGTTCCAGCCGCGCCAGCGTATCGGCGTCGAGCGCCGACAGCGCGTCCGGCAGCACGCCGGCAAAGGGCAGGGGCGCGCTGCGCAGGACGTCGGCGCCGGCGGGCTGGATGCGCAGCGACACGCTGCGGCGGTCCGTGCCTTCGCGGCTCGTGGCGACGAGGCGGCGTTCGACGAGGCTCTTGATCAGGTTGCTCGCGGTGGACTGGTGGATGTCCAGCTCGCGCGCCAGTTCGGTCACCCCGATGCCGGGACGGCGGTCGATGACGGACAGGGCCCACAACTGGGCACCGCCGACGCCCGCTTCCCGCTCGACCTGGCGGAAATGCGTTTTGACGGAATTGAAGACGACGCGGAACTGGCGCAGCACACGGGTGGAAGGCGCCAGGGACGGCTCGGAAGCCGCATTGGATTCGGAAGACGAGGACATGCAAGAATGATAGCGGAAAACGTCTCAGGCCGTCGGAAAATGATATTCAAGCAACCATACCATAGTCAAAACTGATGAATCCGGCACCAGACCTGCGCCGCGAACTGGGCGATTGGCGCCTGTGGACCGTGCGCGCCATCGTCGTACTGCTCGCCGCCGTGGCCGGCCTCACGGTCGTCGGCTTCACCTGGCTGGCCGAGGCGGCCTACGGCCGCTTCGCCGCGCTGCGCGCCCTGGCCTGGTGGAGCCCGCTCTTGTGGACCCCGCTGTGCACCGCCTGCGTGGTCTGGGGCACGCGCCGGTTCGCGCCCGGTGCTTCCGGCTCCGGCATCCCGCAGGTGATGGCGACGCTCGACCCGAATGTCGGCGACGCCGAGCGCGGCCTGTTCGTATCGTTACGGCTATCGGCCGCCAAGATCCTGCTGACGGCCGGCGGCCTGCTGGGCGGCCTGTCCCTCGGGCGCGAAGGCCCGTCCGTGCAGATCGCGGCCGGCGTCATGCTGCAGGCGCGCCGCCTGATCCCCGCCGGCAGCGCCGTCGGCGTCCACGGCCTGCTCGTCGCGGGCGGCGCGGCGGGCATCGCTGCTGCCTTCAATACGCCGCTGGGCGGCGTCATGTTCGCCATCGAGGAACTGGCGCGGGCGCCGGAACAGCGCTCCAGCGGCCTGATCATCGCGGGCATCGTACTGGCCGGCCTCGTGGGCGTCTCCGCACACGGCAACGACACGTATTTCGGCGTGATCCACGCGCCCGCGATCGGGTTCCACCTCCTGCTGCCGGGCCTGCTCGTCGCCGTGTTGTCCGGCGTGGCCGGCGGCCTGTTCTCGCGCCTGATGATCGCGTCGCTGTCCGGCACCAGTCCCGACCGCGTCAGCCGCTGGCGCGCGCGCCGGCCCGTGCTGTTCGCGGCGGCCTGCGGCCTCGGCGTCGCGCTGATCGGCATCGCGACGGGCGGTGCCGCGTTCGGCTCCGGCTACGCCAGCACGCGCACGATGGTGGAGGGCAGCGCCGCGATGCCGTTCGCCTACGCGCCCTTCAAGTTCTTCGCCACGTGGCTCACGACGTGGTCCGGCGCGCCGGCCGGCATCTTCGCGCCGTCGCTCGCGATCGGCGCCGCGTTCGGCAACGACGTCGCGCTGCTGTTGTATGGCGCACAGGTCCCGGCGCTGATCGCGCTGGGCATGGTCGGCTTCCTCGCGGCCGCCACGCAGGCGCCGCTGACGGCCTTCATCATCGTCATGGAAATGGTCGACGGCCACGCCATGGTGTTGAGCCTGATGGCGTGCGCGCTGATCGCGTTCGCCGTCGCGCGCCTCATCAGCCCGCCGTTGTACGGGACGCTCGCACGCCTGCAGCTCGGGCGAATTCCGGCGCCGGACGTGGCGCCGGCACAACCTCCCGCGGCAGACTGAGGCGGCGCGGAAATAAGCCACGCGCACCTGGCCAAATGCGCTAGGATGGGGAATGCTGACACGGAAAGTGCGTCTCGGCCGCGCCCGCGCGCGGCCCCCGACTCCCGCCGCGGTGCTGACACTGCTGGCGGGACTGGGTCTTACTGCCGTTCTGGTCGTCGGGATGGTCAATGCGGAGCGCGAACGGGCCCGCTCCGAATTCCTGCAGCGCGCGGAGATCCGCAACGCCACGGTCACACGCAGCTTCGGGGACGCGCTCGACGTGCTGCAGGCCGCCAATGCGCTGTTTGCCTCCGTCGGCGTCGCCAGCCGCGACGAATTCGGCGCGTTCACCCGGCCGCTGCTGGCCACCCATCCTTACCTGCAGGCCGTCGTGTTCCACCGCATGGTCGCCAGCCACGAGCGGGCCGCGTTCGAGGCGGAGAACCAGCGCTTCCGGCCCGGTTTCGAGATCCGCGAACGCCGCATGAACGGCAACAAGGTCACGCTCGTGCGCGCGGCGCCGCGCCCGCGCTACCTCGTCGTCGACTACATCGAACCGATGGCCGGCAACGAAGTCACGCTGGGCTACGACGCGTTCTCGTTCTCCCAGCAGGGCTCGACGTTCATGCGCGCCATCGACACCGGCCAGCCCGCGTCCAGCCTCATGCTGCCCCTGCTGCAGCGCCGCGACCACCTCGGCTTCGTCCTGATGATGCCCGTGTACCGGCGCGGCGCGGCACTCACGAACGCGGCCGCGCGCAGCGATGCGGCGCTGGGCGACACGGCCGTCGTGATCGACGTGGCCACGCTGGTCGGCACGACGCTCGCGAAATCGAACATGTTGGTGCGCAACGGCCTCCGGATCGAGTTGACCGGCCCCGGCCTGGACGGCCCGCAGCGCGCCTACCTGCATGACGCGCTGGACCGCACGAGCCGCCCCGCGTGGCACGCGTGGCTCGGCGACACGATGTTCACGAACCGCCACACGTTCGAGGTGGCCGGCATGCGCTGGGAACTGCGCGTCACCGGGCGCTCCAGCGAAATGGCGGGCAGCGCCGGCGCGCTCATCGCGCTCGTCCTCGGCTGCCTCGTGAGCCTGGCCACGTCCGCCTACGTGCAGAGCCGCGTCAAGCGCACGCGGCGCATCGAGGCGCTGGTCGAGAGCCGCACGGCCGACCTGCACGACGCCCTCGACGCGCTGCGCCTGTACCGGCGCGCCATCGATGCCAGCGCGAACGCCATCCTTCTCGTGAGCGCGACGCGGCCCGGTTACCCCGTCGAATACGTGAACCCGGCGTTCGAGCGCATGCGCGGCGTCACGGCGTCCGAAGTCATCGGGCGCGGCCTGCTCGACATGGGCAACCGCGAACCGGACCAGGCCGGCGTGGCCGAACTGCGCGCCGCGATCCGCGAGCGGCGCGAAGCCCACGTGTCGATGCGCCTGCGGCGGCGCGACCGCGAGGACATGTACGCCGAAGTGTATATCGCCCCCGTCAACAACGAGGACGGCGAGACGACGCACTTCGTGCTGGCGCAGTACGACGTGACGATGGCCAAGCGCTACGAGGCCGAGCTGGAGGCGCGGGCCCGCTTCGACACGCTGACGGGTCTCGCCAACCGCGCGCTGCTGCACGACCGCATCGACAACGCGATCAACCTGGCGGCCGGACGCCCCGTGTGGGTGGCGGCGCTCGACCTCGACCACTTCAAGTTCGTCAACGACACCCTGGGCCACGACGCCGGCGACGAATTGCTGAAGGCCGCCGCGCAGCGCATCAGCGCTGCCGTCGGGCGCACGGACACCGTGGCCCGCACCGGCGGCGACGAATTCGTGCTCGTGCTGCCGGGCCGCGACAACGAAACCGACGCGGCGGCCACCGTCCGCGCCGTGCTGCAGGCGCTCGCCCATCCGCTCAGCCTGCAGGGACAGGACCTCGTCCTCACGGGCAGCGCCGGCCTCGCCGCGTTCCCGGCCGACGGCAACGACGCCGCGACGCTGATCCAGCACGCGGAAGTCGCCATGTACCGCTCCAAGGAACTGGGCCGCAACATGGTGCAGTTCTACATGCCGACGATGAATGCCCGCGCCCGCGAGCGTCTCGCGCTGGAAGGCGCGCTGCGCAGCGCATTGATGCACGACGAGTTCGAGCTGTACTACCAGCCGCAGGTCGACCTGGAGACGGGCGCCGTCGTCGGGCTGGAGGCGCTGATCCGCTGGCGTCATCCGAGCATGGGCATGGTGCGGCCCGACCGCTTCATCAACCTGGCCGAGGAGACGGGCCTCATCGTCCCCATCGGCGCGTGGGTGTTGCGCACAGCCTGCCGCCAGAGCCGCGCATGGCAGCATGCGGGTCTCGGTCCGCTGCGCATCGCCGTCAACCTGTCGGCACGCCAGTTCGCGGAGCCGAACCTGGTGCGCGAGATCGCCCGCGTGCTGGACGAGACGGGCCTGTCCGCCGCCTGCCTCGAAGTGGAGATCACGGAAAGCCTCGTCATGGGCGACGTGGAAAGCGCGATCCGCACGATGCGCGAGCTGAAGCAGATGGGCGTGCAGCTGTCGATCGACGATTTCGGCACCGGCTATTCGAGCCTGTCGTACCTGCGCCGGTTTCCAGTCGACGTGCTCAAGATCGACCGCAGCTTCGTGCGCGACATCCCGTTCAGCGAGGACGATGCGGCCATGGTCGCCGCCATCATCGAGCTCGCGCGCGGCCTGCGCATGCGCGTGATCGCCGAGGGCGTGGAAACGGAAGCGCAGCTGGAGTACCTGCGGCGGCGCGGCTGCGACGAGGTGCAGGGCCACGTGTATGCACAGGCGGCGTCCGGCGCGGAGGTCGAGCGCCTGCTGCGCACGGGGCGGCACATGGTCCCGCATAACGGGGACGGTATGAGCGTGCGCTAACCGAAAGTCGGCAGGCCGTCGGCTATACTTGTGCCGCCAATGACAAGCTAGCTGACAGGAAGAAACGAGAGTGGATGACCATAACGACGGCAAGGACTGGGACGGACGCGAACGCAGGATGATCGACCGCGCCGGCGCCCGCGCCAGGGAAGCCTACGCCAGGGCGCACGGCCACCTGATGACCAAACCGCCGCACCTGCGCTGGCTGTACATCGCCGCCGGCGTCGCGCTGCTGCTGGCGACGCTGTTCGCCGTCTGGCTCGCGCTGCTGTTCCCGCTCACGCCCGGCATCGACGACGTCAAGCAGGCCCGCGTGGCGCGGCCCACGGTCGTCGTCTCGGCGGACGGCCGCCAGCTGGCCAGCTTCGAGCAGGGCATCCAGATGAAGGTGCCGCTGTCGGCGGTGTCGCCGAACGTCGTCAACGCCCTCATCGCGACGGAAGACCACCGCTTCTACGACCATCACGGCGTCGATTTCACCCGCATCGCCGGCGCCTTCGTCGCCAACCTGAAGGGCGATGCGCAGGGCGGCTCGACGATCACCCAGCAGCTCGCGCGCAACCTGTTCCGCGACGAGATCGGCCGCGCGCGCAACATCAACCGCAAGCTGAAGGAACTCATCACCGCCTTCAAGATCGAGAACACGTACAGCAAGACGGAGATCCTCGAAGCCTACCTGAACACCGTCCCGTTCCTGTACAACACGTACGGCATCGAGGCGGCGGCGCACACGTACTTCAACAAGACGGCCGCCCAGCTGAACGAAACGGAAGCCGCCACGCTCGTCGGCATGCTGAAGGGCACCGCCTACTACAACCCCGTGACGAACCCGGAACGCTCGCTCGCGCGCCGCAACGTCGTGCTGGGCCAGATGCTGAAGGCGGGCGCGTTCGACGAAGCGAAATACCGCCAGCTCGTGAAACGGCCGCTGCGCCTGCATTTCGCGCGCATGGCGGAGCGCAACGGCAAGGACGACCATTTCACGGCCTATGTGCGCCGCTGGCTCGTCGACTGGGCCGAGAAGCACGACGCCGACCTGCAGCAGGACGGCCTCGTCGTGCAGACGACGCTCGACTACGACCTGCAGCAGGCCGCGCAGCGCGCCGTCGAACGCCAGGCGGGCGCGCTGCAGGCCATCGCCGACGTCGATTGGGCCCATTCGTGGCCGATCAACGCGACGTCGACGCAGACCTATGTCGACATGCGCGACGGCGTGAACCCGTTCGAATACTACTGGCAGTCGCACGGCGAGCTGCTGGAGACCTTCATCCGCGAGTCGTCCGACTATCGCAAGGCCGTCGACGGCGGCGACAATCCCGTCGCGGTGCTGAAACGCCTGAAGGCGGACCGCGACTTCATGCGCCAGCTGAAAGCGTCGAAATCGCGGCTGGAGGCGGGCTTCCTCGCGATGGACCCGGGGACGGGCGAGATCAAGGCGTGGGTCGGCAGCCGCGACTTCGACAAGGAGCAGTACGACCACGTCGCGCAGGCGGCGCGCCAGCCCGGTTCCACGTTCAAGCCGATCGTCTACGCGGCCGCGCTGGAAAAAGGCATCGCGCCGGACCATGCCTACCTGGACGCCGTCACGACGATCCGCTTTGCCGACGGCACCGTGTGGCGCCCGACGGACAACAGCGGTACGACAGGCCGCCAGCTGACGTTGCGCGATGGCCTCGTCTATTCGAAGAACACGATCACGGCGCAGGTCGTGCGCGACATCGGCGTGGCACCCGTCGTCAAGCTGGCGCAGGGCCTCGGTGTCCGCACGAGCAGGCTGGCGCCCGTGCCGTCGATCGCGCTCGGTTCCAGCCCCGTCACCCTGCTGGAGATGGTCAACGCCTATTCGACCATCGCCGCGCAGGGCGAGTACCGCAAGCCGGTCTTCGTGCGCCGCATCACGGACCGCAACGGCCAGGTGATCGCGGACTTCGCGTCGCAGACGCCGCAGCGGGTGCTGTCGCAGGAGTCGGCCGTCACCCTCATCGACATGATGCGCGGCGTAATCAACCGCGGCACGGGCACGGGCATCCGCTACCGCTTCGGCATCACCGCCGACGTGGCGGGCAAGACCGGCACCACGCAGAACAACGCGGACGGCTGGTTCATCATGATGCACCCGAACCTCGTCGCGGGCGCGTGGGTGGGCTTCAACGACAACCGTGTCACGATGCGCTCGAATTACTGGGGACAGGGCGGCCACAGCGCGATCCTGCTCGTGGGCGACTTCTTCAAGTCCGCGCTCGACAGCGGCAAGGTCAGCGCCGACGCGCTGTTCCCGGGCGGGCGCAAACCCGAACCCGTGACGCGTCACGCAGAGCCGCCGCCCGAGGAAGACATGGAAGAAGGCGGCGACATGCAGCAGGAAGGCGGCCCGCCGGCCGACACGCCGCAGCCGCCGGAGAACGAACCGCCGGCGCCGCCGCAGCCGGAGCTGCAGCAGGAGGGCATCACGCTGCCGCCGCCGAACGATGCCTGATCAAAGAATCGGCGTACCGCCCGTGACCGGGATGCGCGCCCCGGAAATGTAGCTGGCCTCGTCGGACGCCAGCATCACATAGACGGGCGCCACTTCCGCCGGCTGGCCCGGCCGCTTCATCGGCACCTGCTGGCCGAAGCTCTCCACCTGGTCGGGCGGCATCGTCGACGGGATCAGCGGCGTCCAGATCGGTCCCGGCGCGACGGAATTCACGCGTATCCCTTTTTCCGCCAGCAGCTGCGCGAGGCCGGCCGTGAAGTTGGCGATGGCGCCTTTCGTCGTGGCGTAGGGGAGCAGCGTCGGCTTCGGATTGTCCGAGTTGATCGACGTCGTGTTGATGATCGACGACCCCGGCTTCATGTGCTTCACCGCCGCCTTGCAGATGTGGAACATGGCCGAGATGTTGACGGCGAGCGTACGGTCCCACTCATCGTCCGGGATCTCTTCCAGCGACTGGCGCGTCATCTGGAACGCCGCATTATTGACCAGCACGTCGATGCGGCCGAACGCCTGCACGGCCTTGTCGACGATGGCGCGGCAGTGGGCGGGATCCGCGATGTCGCCCGGGGCCAGCACGGCCTTGCGCCCCGCTTCGCGCACGAGGCGCTCCGTCTCGCGGGCGTCGTCGTGCTCGTTGAGGTAGGAAATCAGCACGTCGGCCCCTTCGCGCGCGAAGGCGATGGCGACGGCGCGGCCGATGCCGCTGTCGCCGCCCGTGATGACGGTGGCCTTGTCCCTGAGCCGGCCGTGGCCGACATAGCTCGTCTCGCCGTGGTCCGCTTGCGGCGTCAGTTGGGATTCGTGGCCTGGCGGCGTCTGTTGTTGCGCGGGTTGATGTTGCTGCATCGTGTCCTCCTGATCGAACGTTGGAGGCTCGGATGATAGGTCCGGACGCCGGGACGCGGCGTCCGGTTCCGCCAGTCAATGGATGGGCCGGACCTGCGGGGGCGCGCGATCCTCGCCGCGCGTGTCGTTGGCGGCGGGCTGCTGGACCAGCAACTCCTGCGCCCGCGGCGCGGTCGAGATGCCCAGGTCGCGCAGCAGCTGCATCGTCTCCAGCAGCACGGCCTGCTGGGTCTGCAGGTACAGGCCGTAGTTGGCGTCCGTCAGGTTGTAGACGATGTCGTATTCCAAATAGTTCTGGTCCATCGTCGTCAGGTTGACGTGGTCGAGTTTCACTTTATCCTTCGCTGCAATGATGGCGCCCACGCGCTCCGGCAGTTGCGCCGCCAGCTCGTGCGGCGTGGCCGGATTGATCCGCAGCGTGTACTGCACGCGGCGCGTGTTCTGGCGCTTGAAGTTGTGAACCGTCTTGCGCAGCAGTTCCGCGTTGGCGATCACGATCTGCTCGCCCGACAGCGCGCGGATGCGGGTCGTCTTGAGCCCCACGTGCTCGATGGTGCCGAAGAATTCGGGCACCGAGATCGCGTCGCCCACTTCGAACGGCTTGTCGGTCGCGATCGACAGCGACGCGAACAGGTCGCCAAGCACGTTCTGCACGGCCAGCGCGATGGCCACGCCGCCGATGCCCAGGCTCGCGACGAACGTCGTCACGTTGATGCCCAGGTTGGACAGCATCGCCAGCAGGAACACGGTCCACACGCTCCATTGCAGCGCCCAGATCATCAGGGTGTGCGCGACGGTGACCTGGTCGTCTTCCAGGCCCTTGCCGTGCACGCGGAAGTAGCGCCGCGCCGTGACGGCGATGGCGTGGTGCAGGTACAGGGCAAATTGCGCGCCGAGCGTGATGAACCACAGGTGGCCGATGCGCTGGTCCCACGGCGGCGGCAGGTCGAGCATTGACACGCCGATCAGGATCGAGGTGGCAAGGATGGCGAAGTTGCTCGTGCGCACGAGCGTGTGGCGCAGCACTTCGACGATGGGCTTATGGGCCCGCTCGTCGTCCAACTGGTCGAGACGGCGCCGGAACAGGCGCACGGCGCCGTGGATGGCGATGAAGCTGACGACGGCGGCGGTGAGTGCCACGGCCGCATTGGTCCAGCTGATGTCGAGATTGGAGAAATAGCCGCGGATAGTCATCGGGCTCCTTTCGAAAAGGCGGGTTGCGCGGGAGCACGCGCGAAGGGATAGCGCCCGGCCGGCGGGGCCGGGCGGGCGTCGGGCAAAGTACGTACGGGATCAGTGACGCGTGCCGCGCAGGTGCTGGCGCACGGCCTCGGCGCTGCTGCTGCCGGCCTCCTTGACGGCCTTGGCCAGCTCTTCCTCGGTTACGCCCAGCTCCTTGGTCCAGTACTGGACTTCCCATTTTTCGTGCAGGTTGATGCGCGAGCGGTCCTGCTGGCCGCGGTTTTGCAGGTTGTCGGACATGATGGCCTCCTTGGTCGATACAAGTGCAGGATGCCACCGGTCCCGGCCATATTCCGTTCGGTGTTTCACGTTGTGTCCGCCTGAAAAGCGACCCGGGCTTACTCCCATGGCATGTTTTGTTGTAGGCTAGCGTGATCGACAACATGGAGACATGCATGAGCAAACCCTATGAAACGGCGCAGCCCGAGCGCAGCGCCATCGACGCGCTGCCCGGCGTGGTCGCCCTCGATTTCGGCACGAACTGGTGCGGCTATTGCCAGGCGGCGGCCAGCCATATCGACGACGCGCTGGCGCCGTATCCGGGCGTCCGGCACATCAAGGTCGAGGATGGTCCCGGACGCAAGCTGGGCCGTTCATTCAAGGTGAAGCTGTGGCCGACCGTCGTCGTGCTCAGGGATGGCCAGGAAGTCGCGCGCGTCGTGCGCCCGGTCGCGAGCAGCGAGCTCGCCGACGCGTTGTCGCAGGCCGGTGCCGCATGACCGGAACCACTCCGCAAAACCGCCCGGCGACCGTCCTGTTCGCCAGTTTGATCGGCACCACCATCGAGTTCTTCGACTTCTATATATACGCCACGGCCGCCGTGCTCGTCTTCCCGAAGCTGTTCTTTCCGGCCGGGGACGCGGCGGCAGCCACCCTGCAATCGCTGGCGACGTTCGCCATCGCCTTCTTCGCGCGTCCCGTCGGCTCGGCCGTGTTCGGCCACTTCGGCGACCGCGTGGGCCGCAAGGCCACGCTCGTGGCGGCGCTGCTGACGATGGGCCTGTCCACCGTCGTCATCGGCCTGCTGCCCACCTACGCGACCATCGGCACGCTCGCGCCGCTGCTGCTCGCGCTGTGCCGCTTCGGCCAGGGCCTCGGCCTGGGCGGGGAGTGGGGCGGCGCCGTGCTGCTGGCGACGGAGAACGCGCCGCCGGGCAAGCGCGCCTGGTACGGCATGTTCCCGCAACTGGGCGCGCCGATCGGCTTTTTCCTGTCGAGCGGCGTGTTCCTCCTGCTGTCGCAGACCTTGTCCGATGCCGATTTCCTGCGCTACGGCTGGCGGATTCCGTTCCTGGCGAGCGCGCTGCTGGTACTCGTCGGCCTGTACGTGCGCCTGAAGATCACGGAAACGCCCGATTTCCAGGCGGTGCTCGACCGTAACGAACGCGTGAAACTGCCCGTCGCGGCCGTGTTCGCGAATCACACGCGCGCGCTCGTGCTGGGCACGCTCGCGGCGCTGGCCACGTTCGTCGTGTTCTACCTGATGACCGTGTTCGCGCTGAGCTGGGGCACGTCGGCGCTGGGCTATTCGCGCCAGACCTTCCTGCTGCTGCAGCTGGGCGCCATCGTCTTCTTCGGGCTCACGATCCCCATCGCGGCCGTGCTGGCCGACCGCCACGGCCGCCGCGCCGCGATGATCCTCGTGTCCGTCGGCCTCGCGCTGTTCGGCCTGCTGTTCGGGCCGCTGTTCGGGTCGGGCCAGCTGACGCTCGTCGCGCTGTTCCTCGTGCTGGGCCAGTGCCTGATCGGCCTGACCTATGGACCGCTGGGCACCTTGCTGTCGGAGATGTTCCCGCCCGAGGTGCGCTACACGGGCGCGTCGCTCACATTCAACTTGGCCGGCATCCTGGGCGCCTCGCTCGCGCCGTATGTGGCAACATGGCTCGCGACCAACTACGGCCTGCAGACCGTGGGCTGGTATTTGAGCGCGGCGTCCGTGATCAGCCTCGTCGCGTTGCTGTTGACGGCGCCGGCAACGCAGAGCACGGCGGCCGCCGCGCGCTGACGCCGACGACGGGGAGAGGACGATGGGATTGCAGGGCGGCTGCATGTGTGGCGCGGTGCGCTACGAGGCGGACGGGGAACCGTTTCACGCGACCTTGTGCCACTGCATCGATTGCCGGCGGGCCAGCGGCGCGCCCGCTCTCGGATGGTTCAGCGTGCGCCGCAACGCCCTGCGCTGGACCCGCGGCACGCCGGCCCGCCATGCGTCCAGTCCCGGCGTCGAACGCGTGTTCTGCGGCCAGTGCGGCACACCGCTGGTGTGGCAGGGCGACGATGAGGCCGACGAGATCGGCGTCACCATCTGCAGCCTGGACGACCCGGACGCGGTCGCGCCGGCGGACCACACCTTCGCTTCCCGGCAGGTACGGTGGCTGCATCTCGCGGATGCCTTGCCGCGTTACGTCACAACACGATCTGCTGGCGATCCATGTTAATACATTTATATCGAATGTGTCTATGTCGGCAAAATTGATACAATAAAATACACAGTCGTACGCACGAAACGATAGCAAATCGTTAAAATTGGGGTTCTACAATTTATTTGGAGAACTTCATGTTCAAGTCTGTCCTGCGTTTTGCCACCGGCACCGTCCTGATGTCTGCCGCAATCTGCGCTTCCGCCGATCCGGCCACGTACAAGGACTTCAAGGTATCCGGCGTGCTGCAGGAAATCCCCGGCCCTTCCGCGCGTTGCGCCTCGAAGTTCGGCGGTACCATCCTCGGTTTCGGCACCAGCAGCGTCGCCGGCAACAAGGTCACGTTCCTGGCCTCCGACTGCATCACGCCGAACGGCACCTCGTTCACCTTCAGCGACGGCAAACTGCTGATCACGACGATGACCGGCGAACTGATCTACGCCAACTACAGCGGCCAGTTCGTGCCGACGGGCGAGGGCACCAAGTTTGTATTCAGCAATGCCACGTTCCAGATCACGGGCGGCACGGGACGCTACGCGAAGGCCACCGGTGGCGGCGACCTCACGGGCGGAGAAGACATGGCGACGGGGCAGGGTACGATGCAGCTGACGGGACGTATCCTGGCGAAATAAGCCGCGTAGGGGATCGCATCAAGGCCGGCGTTGCCGGCCTTATTTACAGATCAGAACGAATACACGAGCGTCAGCGACGTCTGCGTATCCGTATTCTTCTTGTTGTCCGGCACATTGGTATCGTTGCGCGCGCTGAACGCGGCCTTCATCTGCATCGTGCCGTTGATCTTGGTGGACAGTGCCGTCTCGGCGATCGAGTGCATGTTCGACGTGCCCCGTTCCACGCTCACGCTCTGCGAAAATGCCGCCGACGGGCTCACGCGCCAGCGCAACTGGGCCGCGCCGCGGACGGTCATGCCGGATTCGACGCCGCCGGCGGCATTCTCTCCGTGGAAATAGCCCGGACCCACTTCGACGTCGACGGTTTCGTTGTCGCGCTTGAGCAACTGGGTGCCGTAGCCGACGCCGACCGACGAATAGCGCGTGTAGGCGCCGAACTTGTCGTTCACGTGGGAGCCGAGCAGGAAGGCGCGGTTGCCGTCCTCCAGCAGCTTGAACGCCGCCTTGGCCGACACCTGGTAACGCTCCGCCGAGCGGGTGCGCGTCGTGGAGCCGTCGCCGTTGTGCGTGACGTCTTCCTTGAAGTAGCCGCTGACGATGTATTCGTTGCTCCAGTTGGCCATTTCGTGGCGCGCATCGACCTTGCCGGTCACGGACGTGCCCTCGGTATTGCCCGAGGTCGTGATCGCGCCCAGCTCGGCCGAGGTGTACCAGTTGCTGCCTTCCGGTATCGCCGTCGTCGGCGCCTGGGTGAAGTAGCTGGACGACGGCACACTGCCGTCGAGGTCGTCCGGAGCGGCCATCGCCGCTCCCGCGCTGGTCAGGGCCAGCGCGCAAAGCATCAGAGATTTCATAGGCATCGGGTTGGCTGCCTTCCGTCGCCATCGGAGCGATGCGCAGCCTGTCGTTCACGGATCATCTGCGGCAGGCCGAGCCTGCCGGCGGAGGCGACATTGTAGCCCAAAGCGCCGGGCGAAATACTTTCGTGGAGAAAATTTACATATTGTCTCGCGGGAACGCTTCAAAATATGGTGCAATTGTTAACCAGTCAAAGATTATGTTTGCAATCGTGCGTAAACGTTGCCTAGAATGCTTGCTTTGCCGACATACCGGCTTGCATGTATGAAGGAAGCACATTGATCAGGCTAGTCATCGCCGACGATCACGAACTGATCCGCGAAGGGATCAAGAAGATCGTCCGGCCCTGCGCCGACCTAAAAATCGTCGGTGAAGCCGCAGACTTGAAGCAAGCGATCGCCCTCATCGCCCAGGTTCACCCCGACGTCGTGATCCTGGACCTGACACTGCCCGATTACGACGGGCTGGACGGCCTCGCCGAACTGCGGCGCCATTTTTCCGACCTGCGGGTCGTGATCCTCAGCATGCACCCTGAGGAAAAATACGCGCTCGCCTCGTTGCGCGCGGGCGCGCTCGGCTATGTCTCCAAGGCGATGGCGTCTGCGGAACTCGTGGAAGCGGTGCGCCGCGCTGCCACGGGCAGCACGTGGCTGGGGCCGCGGGTGGGCGAACTGCTTGCCCTCGAGGCGCGTCCGGGCGGGCGTCCCCCGCACCACAGCCTGACGCCGCGCGAGGCGGAGATCGTCGCGCTGATCGGTTCCGGCCTGCAGATCAAGCAGGTGGCGGCCGAACTTGGAATCAGCATCAGCTCCGTCAACACCTACCGTACCCGCATTTTCCGCAAGATGGGCCTGTCGACGAACGCGGCGCTCATCCGCTACGCGCTCCAGCACGGCCTGGCCGGCTGAGCTCCTGTTGCCACCTGGCAACAATGTGTCGCGGATACTGTCATAATATTCGCGACACCGCTTACCTCTTTTCCTACCCCAAATTGTGACGCGCCAGAGTGGGATGTACGCCGTTTCCGCCAATTTGGCGCCAAACCGTTCAGCTCGTAATGACGGTCGTCCACATGGACAGACCCACTACGAATGTTAATGGTTAGCCATCTTAGCTAATATCAATGCAAGTTCCGACGGCCGGGGTGTGCGCTGCACCGGCCACTGAAGATTTGAGTTGACGGCACGACCGCCCACGAAGGGCGGCGCGAACAAGATGACAACAACGCACAAGAGAGAGAAGGCCGGGATGCCCTACGAGATCCTCGTGGCCGAGGACAGCCCGACGCAGGCCGAGCACCTGGCCCGGGTGCTGGCGCAGGACCCGGATTGCCCGGCGCGCGTGCGCGTGGCGGCCGACGGCGAGGCCGCCCTGCGCCTCGCCCGCGAGCTGGCGCCCGACCTGGTCGTCAGCGACATCGCCATGCCGCGCATGGACGGGTATGCGCTGTGCCGCGCCCTCAAGGACGATCCACGGCTGGGCGCCGTGCCCGTCCTGCTGCTGACGCGCCTGACCACCCTGCAGGACATCGTGCGCAGCCTGGAGGCGGGCGCCGACGGCTTCCTGCGCAAACCCTACGACGCCGACCAGCTGCGCGAGCGCGTGCGCCGCATCCTGCGGGGACGCGACGCGGGCGACCCGGCGCGGCCGCTGGAAGTGATGGCGGACGAGCGGCGCCGCATCTACGAACTGCTTGTCGCGACCCACGAGGACACCCAGCGCCTGAACGCGGACCTCGCGCGCATGGTCGATTCGCTCGCGCTGCTCGGACGGATCGCCGGTGCCCTGAACGAGGCGGCCGGCGAGACCGACGTGGCGCGCGCCGCGCTGGATCACCTGATCAGGCTGCCGGCGCTGGCGGGCGCCGCCATCAGCGCCGCCGCGCCGGACGGCACCGTGCGCGTGCTCGCGCAACGGGGCGACGGGCCGGTGCCCAGCGCCTGCACGTGCGCGGGCGGCGGCGGCGCGGACGATCCGGCGCAGCTCTGCCTGCCGCTGCTCGCGGGCACGCGCCAACTGGGCCGCTTGCACGCGCGCGCCCAGCACGACGCGTTCAGCGCCGAGGAGCGCGAACTGCTCGCCGGGGTCGCGCAGCAGGTCGCCCTCGCGCTCGAGCGCGCGCGCCTGTACACGCGGGCCGAGGCGCTCGTCGTCGAGCGGACGAACGCGCTGCGCTCGGAGCGCAACCGGTTGTCGGCCATCGTCGAGACGGCCGGCACGCTGGTCCTCATGACGGACCCGGACGGCCGCATCGTGACGTTCAACCGGGCCTGCGAAGAATCGCTGGGCTGGCGCGCGGCGCAGGCCATGGGCCGGCGTTGCTGGGAGGTAGTGCGGGGCGCGGCCGATCCGGACGTCGTCCGGCACATGTTCGCGGGACTGCCGAACGACCCGCGGCCACAGCGGCTGCAGGGCGAGTGGATCACGCCGGACGGGCGCACGCGCAGCATCGTCTGGACCCATACGCTGCTGCACCGCGAGGACGGCAACGTGGAATTCGTCCTCGCCACCGGCATCGACGTCACGGAATTGCGCGGCGCCGAGCAGCGCCTGCACTATGCCAGCAACTACGACGCCGTCACGGGCCTGCCGAACCGCGACCTTCTGCGCGAACGCCTGCGCCGGCTCAAGGCGCAGGTGCAGGCCCAGGCCGGCCGCCGCGTCCTCGGCTTCATGCTCGTGCGCTTCGGGCGGATGGCCCTGATCCGCGAAGCGCTGGGCCCGGGCGCCGAACAGGCCCTGCTGCAGGAAGCGGCGGCGCGCCTGCGCGAGGTGGGCAGCCAGGACATCGTCGCCAGCTTCTCGGAAGGCACGTTCGCGCTGGCGCTGCTGCGCACCGACGCCGACGAACTGGCCGCGTGCGCGCGCCGCGTGCTGGCCGCGCTGGGCGCGCCCTACACGTACCAGCACGACGAATTCCATCTCGACCCGAGCATCGGCATCGCGATCTACCCGAACGACGGCGTCGCGTACGACACCCTGGCCAGGGGCGCGGAGACGGCGCTGCGCCAGGCCGCCGACGGCGCCGGCCAGCGCTACGCCTTCTACCGTCCGGAATTGAACCGCGACGCCAACGACCGCTTCAAGCTGGAGAACGCGCTGCGGCGCGCGCTCGAACGGCGCGAGTTCGAGGTACATTATCAGCCGCAGGTCGCGGTCGATGGCGGCGCCGTCGTGAGCGCCGAGGCGCTGCTGCGCTGGCGCCATCCGGAGCGCGGCTTCGTGCCGCCGTGCGAGTTCATCCCGCTGGCCGAGGAATCGGGCCTGATCGTCGAGATCGGCGAATGGGTGCTGCACTCGGTCTGCTGCCAGCTGGAGGCCTGGCGGCGCGCGGGCCTGCGCGTCGTGCCCGTGGCCGTGAACCTGTCGGCGCACCAGTTCGACGAGAGGATCGCCGGCACCGTGCGGCGGGTGCTGGACGACTGCGGCCTCGAACCCGGCCTGCTGGAACTGGAACTGACGGAGAGCGCGTCGATGGCCGACGCCGACAAGAGCGTCGCGCTGCTGGCCCAGTTGAAGGCGATGGGCATCCGGCTCGCCATCGACGATTTCGGCACCGGCTATTCGAACCTCAACTACCTGAAGCGCTTCCCCGTCGACCGCATCAAGATCGACCGCTCGTTCGTGCGCGACCTGGAAACGGATCCCGACGACCTCGCGATCGCGAGCGCCGTCATCGCGATGGCCCATGGCTTGCGGCTGTCGGTCGTGGCGGAAGGGGTGGAGACGACGGGCCAGCTGGCACTGCTGGCCGGCCTCGGATGCGACCTGGTGCAGGGCTGGCTGTTCAGCCGCGCCGTGCCGGCGGAGGATTTCGCGCAGTTGCTGGCGGCCGGACGATTGCCGGCCGCCGCCTGATCAACTACCGATATAAACGATCTTGAAGGCGAAGAGGGCAGCAATCACCCAGATCACGGGCTTGACCTCGCGCGCACGGCCCGTCGTCAGCTTGAGCAGCGCGTAAGTGATGAAACCGAACGCGATGCCTTCCGCGATCGAGTAGGTGAACGGGATCACGAGCGCGGTGATGGCGGCCGGAACCGCTTCGGTCGTGTCGTTCCACTCGATGTCGCCCAGGTCGCGCAGCATCAGGCAGGCGACGAACAGCAGCGCGGGCGCGGTCGCGTACGCGGGCACCACGCCGGCCAGCGGCGCGATGAACAAACAGGCGAGGAACAGCACGGCCACCGTCAGCGCCGTCAGGCCCGTGCGGCCGCCGGCCTGCACGCCCGCGGCGCTTTCGATATAGGCCGTGGTGCTGGACGTGCCCAGCACGGACCCGGCGACGATGGCCGCGCTGTCGGCCAGCAGGGCCTTGTTCAGGCGTTCCATCTTGCCTTCCACGAGCAGGCCCGCACGGCTGGCGACGCCCATCAGGGTGCCCGTCGCATCGAACAGCTCGACGAGGAAGAACACGAGCACCACGTTGATGATGCCGACGCCGAGGGCGCCCTTGATGTCCAGCTGGCCGAAGGTCGGCGCGATCGACGGCGGGGCGGAGACGAGGCCGTGGAACGTGTTCCCGCCGAAGAAGAACGAGAGTATCGTCACGACGACGATGCCGATCAGGATCGCGCCGCGCACCTTCAGGCGGTCCAGGGTGACGATCAGCAGGAAGCCGACGACGGCCATGATGGCCTCCGGCTTGTGCAAGTCGCCCGCCTGCACGAGCGTCGCCGGGCTGGCCACGACGATGCCCGCGCTCTTCAGGGCGATCAGCGCGAGGAACATCCCGAGACCGACCGTGATCGCCACGCGCAGCGAGCGCGAGATGCCGTTGACGATCATCGCGCGCAGTCCGAACACGGAGACGAGGATGAACAGGCAGCCGGACACGAACACGGCGCCCAGCGCGGCCTGCCACGGCACCTTCATGCCCAGCACGACGGCGTAGGCGAAGTAGGCGTTCAGGCCCATGCCCGGCGCCATCGCGATGGGGTAGTTGGCGTACAGGCCCATGACGAGGCTGCCCAGTGCCGCGACGATGCACGTGGCGACGAACACGGCATCCTTCGGCATCCCGGCGTCGCCGAGGATCGAGGGATTGACGAAGATGATGTAGGCCATCGTCAGGAACGTCGTGACGCCGGCGAGGATTTCCGTCCGCGTGTCGGTGCCGCTCTGGCGCAGTTTGAAGAGTGAGTCGAGCATTCTTGGATCCCGTTTTTGTTGATGGCCGTGGGCGTTGTATCCATGCATCACGAGCCGATGACCGAAGCATAACATCCGGACCTGCGGCCGCGAAGGCACAAAGTCCTTGCACCAGTAATATATTAGGCATACCATCCTGATATATCAGATCAGCCACCCAAGGAGCAACACGCTATGACCGCCTTCATGGACCAGGATTTCCTCCTCACCACCGACGTCGCCCGCAAGCTTTACCATGAAGTTGCCGCCGACCTGCCGGTCATCGACTACCACTCGCACCTGCAGCAGGGCGAGATCGCCGAGCGCAAGAAGTTCCGCAACATCGCCGAGCTGTGGCTGGGCGGCGACCACTACAAATGGCGCCTGATGCGCACGGCCGGCGTGCCCGAGGAATACTGCACGGGCGACCGCTCGGACAAGGAAAAATTCCTGGCCTTCTGCAAGGTGCTGCCGCTCGCCATCGGCAACCCGATCTACCACTGGAGCCACCTGGAACTGCGCCGCATCTTCGGCATCGACCTGGTCATCAACGAGAAGAACGCGGAAGCGATCTGGGAACAGGCGAACGCGAAGCTGGCCGGCATGGACACGTGGACCTTCCTCGAGCAGGCCAGGGTGGAAATCGCCTGCACGACGGACGATCCGGCCGACGACCTGCTGCAGCACGCCGAGATCGCGCAGTCGGCACTGAAGACCCGCGTGCTGCCGGCCTACCGTCCGGACAAGGCCATGCGCATCAACAACCCGGGCTTCGAACAGTACGTGGCACGCCTGGCGGAAGTCGCCGGCGTGAAGATCGATTCGTTCACGTCGTTGATCGCCGCGCTGGCCAACCGTGTGGAATACTTCCATGCGCGCGGCGGCCGCATCTCCGACCACGCGATCGACATTCCGATCCCGACCGTCGCCGCCACGGCCGACCAGCTGGAAGGCCTGTTCGCGAAGCGGATGCGCGGCGAGCTGCTGGGCGACCTCGAACAGGCGCAATACCTGCGCGGCCTGCTGGAGGCGATCGGCGCGGTATATGCGAAGTACGACTGGACGATGTGCTTCCACATCGGCGCCATGCGCAACAATAACCAGCGTATGCTGGAGACGCTGGGTCCGGATACGGGCTTCGACTCGATCTCCGACATGACGACCAGTAACGGCCTCGTGGCGCTGCTGTCGGCGCTGGACGCCCATAAACAGCTGCCGAAGACGATGCTGTTCAACCTGAACCCGGCGATGAACGAAGTGCTTTCGACGATGATCGGCAACTTCCAGGACGGCAGCGTAGCCGGCAAGGTGCAGTTCGGCCCGGCCTGGTGGTTCAACGACCACAAGCTGGGCAACCTGAACCAGATCCTCGCGTTCGGCAATCACTCCGTGCTGGGCATCTTCGTGGGCATGGTCACGGACTCGCGCAGCTTCGCGTCGTACCCGCGCCACGACTACTTCCGCAGGCTCGTGTGCCGCCAGCTGGGCGAGTGGGTCGCCAGCGGCGAGTACCCGGAAGACTACGATGCGCTGGCGACCATCGTGCGCGGTATCTGCTACGAAAACGCCAAGAACTACTTCAAGCTCTGATTGGGCAACCATGCAAAAAGTAATCTGCATTCACCCGGACGACAGCATGCTGGTCGCCCTGACCGACCTGGCGCCGGGTGACGTCGTGACGTGGAACGGGGAAAGCATCCTCGTATCCACGCCGATCAAGACCAAGCACAAGCTGGCGCGCCGCGCCTTCGCCGAGGGCGAGCTGCTGTCCATGTACGGCGTCGTCGTCGGCAAGGCTACCCAGCCGATCCGCAAGGGGGAGGCCGTCACGACGGACAACCTCGCGCATTACGCGTCCGAGGTCGAGATCGGAGAATCGAAGCCGTACACCTGGACGCCGCCCGACGTCTCGGACCTGCAAGAGGCGACCTTCGACGGCGTCGTGCGCGCGGACGGCCGCGTGGGCACCGCCAACTACTGGCTGATCTTCCCGCTCGTGTTCTGCGAGAACCGCAACGTCGAGCACCTGCGCAATGCGCTGGAAGGCCCGCTCGGGTATGCGACCAACGACCTCGCGTCGCTCACGTTCCAGCTGCTGGGCGAAGACATGGAGGCGTCCAAGCCCGTCGTCCGTCCATTCCCCAATGTGGACGGCGTGCGCATCATCACGCACAACGGCGGCTGCGGCGGCACGCGCGCGGACGCGCGCTCGCTGTGCAAGATCCTGGCCGCGTATGCCGACCACCCGAACGTGGCCGGCATCACGGTATTCTCGCTGGGCTGCCAGAACGCGCAGATCGGCATGTTCAAGGACGCCCTCGCGAAGCAGAACCCGAATTTCGAAAAGCCTGTCCTGATCTACGAACAGCAGCAGTGGGACAGCGAAGAAAAGATGATGAAGGCGGTGCTGCAGGACACCCTGACGCACCTGAAGGAAGCGAACAAGGTGCAGCGCCGGCCCATGCCGCTGTCGCACCTGAAGATCGGCGTGAAATGCGGCGGCTCGGACGGATTCTCCGGCATCTCCGCCAACCCGGCGATGGGCTATGTGTCGGACATGGTCGTGGCGGTGGGCGGTTCGTCGATCCTCGCGGAGTTCCCGGAACTGTGCGGCGTGGAGTCGTCGCTGATCGAACGCTGCGTGGAGGACGACGACAAGCGCCGCTTCCTCGGCATGATGCGCGACTTCGAACAGCGCGCGCTGTCGGTCGGCACGCATTTCGCCGACAACCCGAGCCCCGGCAATATCCGCGACGGCCTGATCACCGATGCGATGAAATCGGCCGGCGCCGCCAAGAAGGGCGGCACGTCGCCCATCGTCTCCGTGCTCGATTACGGCGAACAGACGGACAAGCAGGGCCTCGCGCTGCTGTGCACCCCGGGCGGCGACGTCGAATCCGTCACCGGTATCGTGGCATCGGGCGCGAACGTCGTGCTGTTCTCGACGGGCCTCGGCACCCCGACCGGCAACCCGATCGTGCCCGTGCTGAAAATCTCCAGCAACAGCCGCGTGGCCGCGAAACTGTCGGACCTGATCGACTACGACTGCGGTCCGATCATCGAAGGGAAGCCGCTGCCCGAGGTGGCGAAAGGCCTGTTCGACATGGTCGTGGCGACGGCGGGCGGGCAATACAAGTGCAAGGCCGACCGGCTGCAGCAATACGACTTCATCTTCTGGAAACGCGATATTTCGCTGTAAGGGCACCCATGACTCAACTTCGTCGTACCACCCCGTTCGCACTGCCCGTCAAGATCCTGCAGTTCGGACAAGGCAATTTCATGCGCGGCTTCTTCGACTGGCAGGTCGACCTCCTCAACGAACGCACCGGCCTCGACGCCGGCGTCGTCGTCGTGCGTCCGCGCGGAGGCTCGGCCACGCCGCTGCTGGACGTGCAGGACGGCCTGTTCACCGTGCTCGTGCGCGGCCTGGACGAGGCGGGCCTGCCGGTCAAGCAGTACCGCAAGGTCGAATGCGTGCAGCGCGAGATCGATCCGGCCACGATGTATGCCGACTATCTGGCACAGGCCGCCAATCCGGACCTGCGCTTCATCGTCTCCAACACGACGGAAGCGGGCATCGTCGTCAACGACACCGACCGCGCCAGCGACGCGCCGCCGGTGACGTTCCCCGCCAAGCTCACGCAACTGCTGTTCGCGCGCTACCAGGCGTTTCAAGGCGCACAGGACAAGGGCCTGATCCTGCTGCCGTGCGAACTGATCGACAGGAACGGCGAGGCATTGAAGAACGCCGTGCTGCACTACGCCCGCCTGTGGGACCTGCCGGCCGGCTTCGCCGCGTGGATCGGCGACGCCTGCACGTTCTGCAATACGCTCGTCGACCGCATCGTCACCGGCTACCCGGCCGCGGACGCGGCGCAGATCGAACAGGAACTGGGCTACGCCGACCCGTTCCTCGTGGCGGCCGAGTATTACTACCTGTTCGTGATCCAGGGCCCGGCGTCGGTCGGGGAAGAACTGAAGCTGGCGGGCGCGGACCTGAACGTGAAACTCGTCGACGACATCACGCCGTACAAGAAGCGCAAGGTCGGCATCCTGAACGGCGGCCACACGACGCTCGTGCCGGTCGCGCTGCTGGCGGGCATGGAAGCCGTGGGCCCGTCCGTCGACGACGCGCAGGTGGGCGCGTTCCTGCGGGCCGCCATCGACGACGAGATCATCCCGGCGCTGGAGATGGACCGCGCGGAACTGGACGCCTTCGCCGCCGACGTGCTGCGCCGCTTCCGCAACCCGGCCATCCACCACCGCCTCGCATCGATCGCGCTGAACAGCTGGAGCAAGTTCGCCGCGCGCGTGCTGCCGCAGCTGCTGCGCTACGCCGAGCTGCACGACGGCCGCCTGCCGCGCCGCCTCGTGCTCGCGATGGCCGCGACGATGGTGCTGTACCGCGGCGGCGTCATCGACCTCGCGGACGATCCGGCGACGCTGGCGTGGTTCAAGGCCGGCTGGGACAAGGTCGGCACGGGTGAATGGACGCTCGACGACCTGGCCCGCGGCTGGCTCGCCCACGCCGCGCTGTGGGGCAGGGACCTGAACGCCGTGCCGGGCCTCGCGGCGCAATTGGCCGCGAACCTGCGCGATATCGAACGGCAGGGCATGCGCGCGCTGCTGGCGTAAGCCGCCGACAATCAACGAAAGAAGAAGCCGCAGGCGCATGTGCCCAGCGGCTCGGGATCTTGCGCGCCCAAAAAAGGCGCCGGAGGAGACAACATGAGAAAAATGAAGGGCATGCGCTGGTGGATGGTGGGCCTGGTCACGCTGGGCCTGATCGTCAACTACCTGGCGCGCAACACGCTGTCCGTCGCGGCGCCGACCATGATGGCCGACCTGCACATCGACACGAAGGAGTATTCGTACATCGTCGTCGCGTGGCAGGTCTGCTACGCCGTCATGCAGCCCGTCGCGGGCTATGTGCTGGACGCGATCGGCACCAAGATCGGCTTCGCCGTGTTCGCGTTCGCATGGTCGCTGGCCTGTGCGTGCGCGGCGCTGGCGTCCGGCTGGCAGAGCATGGCGTTCTTCCGCGGCCTGCTGGGCCTGACGGAAGCGGCGGGCATCCCGGCCGGCGTCAAGGCGACGACGGAGTGGTTCCCGGCGAAGGAGCGCTCGGTCGCCATCGGCTGGTTCAACATCGGCTCGTCGATCGGCGCCCTGTGCGCGCCGCCGCTCGTCGTGTGGGCGATCCTGCACTCGGGCTGGAAGTCGGCGTTCGTCATCGTCGGCGTGCTGGGCATCGCGTGGACGTTGCTGTGGGCCGTGTTCTACAAGCACCCGCGCGACCAGAAGCTGCTGACCGATGCGGAGCGCGACCACATCCTGTCCGGCCAGGAGGCGAAACACCAGGACAGCGCGGCCCGGGCGACGTGGCGCGAGATCGTCAGGAACCGGAACTTCTGGTCGATCGCGATCCCGCGCTTCCTGTCCGAGCCGGCGTGGCAGACGTTCAACGCGTGGATCCCGCTGTACATGGCGACGGAGCGCCACATGGACCTGAAGGAGATCGCGGTGTTCGCGTGGCTGCCGTTCCTCGCGGCGGACATCGGCTGCGTGCTGGGCGGCTATCTGTCGCCCTTCGTGCACCGGCGTTTCGATGTGTCCCTGTTCGCGTCACGGAAATGGGTCGTCGCGTTCGGGGCGCTGTGCATGATCGCCCCGGGCTGCATCGGCCTCGTCGCGAGCCCTTATACCGCGATCTTCCTGCTGTGTATCGGCGGCTTCGCGCACCAGACGCTGTCCGGCGCGCTGTATGCGATCACGTCGGACGTCTTCGGCAAGAACGAAGTGGCAACGGCCACCGGCCTGGCCGGCATGTCCGGCTACCTGGGCGCGACCCTGTTCACGCTGGTGTTCGGCGTCGTGGTCACGCACGTGGGCTACAGCCCGCTGTTCGTCGTGCTGGCCGTGTTCGACGTGCTGGCGGCGATCGTCGTGTGGACGCTGGTCCGGGACGGCGGTCCGCGTACGCCCGTCAAAACAGATGCCCCGGCAGCCGCCGGCATCCGGTAAACTCCCGGGGCTACATTCACAACAAGGACACATGATGGCAGCACACACCGTCTACGCGATCGGCGAATGCATGATCGAACTGCAGAAGCACGGCGAGCAGGGCACGCTGGATTACCGCTTCGGCGGCGACACGCTGAACACGGCCGTGTACATGGCCCGCCTGCTCGATCCCGCCGTCGCGGACGTCGCGTACGTGACGGGCCTCGGCCAGGACGGCATGTCCGCCGAGATGCTGGCCGCGTGGGAGCGTGAAGGCATCGCCACCGCCAGCGTGCTGCGCCTGCCGGACCGCCTGCCGGGCATCTACATGATCGAGACGGACCCTGACGGCGAACGCCGCTTCCACTACTGGCGCCGCGACTCCGCCGCGCGCCACTGGATGGCGGCGCCGGGCGCGGAGCAGGTGCTCGCGCAGCTGGCCGGGGCGCGCATGGTGTACCTGTCGGGCATCAGCCTCGCGATCCTCTCGCCCGCCGACCGTGACCTCCTGATCGCGACGCTGGCCCGCTGCCGCGCGGCGGGCGGCAAGGTCGTCTTCGACAACAACTACAGGCCGCGCCTGTGGGACAGCGCGGATACCGCGCGCGACGTCTACCGCCGCGTGCTGGCCCATGCCGACATCGCGCTGCTGACGCTGGACGACGAGGTCGCGCTGTACGGCCCGGGCGACGCGCGCGATGCGATCGGGCGCACCCGCACGCTGGGCGTGGGCGAGGTGGTCGTCAAGTGCGGCGGCGATCCGGCCGTCGTCTGGCACGACGGCACGGTGCACGAGGTGGCGCCGGAGCCCGTGCAGGACGTGATCGACACGACGGCGGCCGGCGACTCGTTCGGCGCCGCCTACATGGCCGCGCGCCTGTCCGGCAGGGGTCCCGAAGACGCGGCACGGGCCGGGCACCGGCTGGCCGGGACCGTGATCCGCCACCGCGGCGCGATCATCCCGCGCGATGCGATGCCGGATTCGTTACACTTCCGGCCATGAACCACCAAGCCCCACCCAGTTCCGTAACCGAGGCGGAGAGCGGCCTGAGCGCCTCGCGCCGCGTCTACCTGTGCCTGCGCCGGCGCATCGTCGAGATGGACATGCTGCCGGGCACGCGCGTCGTGGAGCGCGACATCGCCGAGGAGTTCGGCACGAGCCGCACTCCCGTGCACGAGGCCGTGCAGCGCCTGGCCGACGAGGGCCTGATCGAGATCGTGCCGCGCTCGGGCACGTTCGTCGCGCGCATCCCGCTCGACGCGCTGGACGAGGCCAACCTCGTGCGCCACGCGCTGGAGACGGCGATCATCGAAAAGGCGGCCGGGCGCGTGGGACCGGACGACATGGCGCGCCTGCGCGCGATCCTGGCCGAGCAGGAAGCGGCCATCACCGCCAACGACTTCGCTTCATTCCACCGCACGGACGAGCGCTTCCACGCACTGCTGGCCGAGCTTTCCGGTTATCCGGGCGTGTGGCCGATCATCCAGCAGGCCAAGACGCAGATGGACCGTTATCGTCAGCTCACGTTGCCGCTGGAAGGGCGCATGGCCGGGGTGCTGGAAGAGCACCGGGCCGTCGTCGACGCCATCGAGGCGCGCGACCCGGCCCGCGCCGTGGCCGCCATGCGCGAGCACCTCGACCATGTGATGCCCGTGCTGGAAATCACGCGCAAGCTGCGTCCGGAATTCTTCACGACCCACCTCGACACGCGCCCCGCACGCTGACGCGGCTTCGTCCCGCGCGACCGATTTGCTACCATGGCGACTTGTCCACTTTTACGAAGTCAGCCATGCCCAACAACAAGCGCCCGGCCAAGGGCCCGTCGTCCCGGCCCAACCGCGGTTTGACCAAGCCGGCAAAACCGGCCAAGGCGGCCAAGCCGGTGGAAGCGGATCCCGACGAGCTGGCCCAGAACCTCGTCGACCTGGCGCTCGAGATCACCGAGCGCGATGGCCCCGACGCGGCCGCGCTCGCCGCGCGCCAGGAAGAACTGACCGTCCTCGTGCGGCGCATGCTGCGGCGCAAGCACGACGACGTGCTGTACGGCGCCATCGAAGTGGCGAAATACACGGATCCCGATTGCTGCCGCCTGCTGCGCGAGCGCGTGGAAGAGGAGGCCGCCACGTACCACGTGCGCGGCGACGACGAGATGGAACTCGAAATCGACGCGTTCATGATCCCGTTGTTCGTGCACAGCACGGGCGGCCTCGTGCAGGAGGACGTGTTCCACGACGACGCGGATTTCGAAGCATTGATGGACAGTTTCCGGCAGTCCGGCCTGGCCAGCGCCGCGACCCGCATCGTCCTCGTGCGCCACCTGTACGACCTGGACGCCGTCGACCGCATCCGCTACAGCGACCTGCAGGAGATGCTGCGCGAAGCGGCGCAGGCGATGCGGTCGAAGAAACTCGTGGCCACGCCCGCCATCGCGGCCAGCATGCGGCCGTGGATAGCCGGCGACTACGAACCGGAGGACGACGCGATGGAACTGCGCTTCCTGCTCGGCTTCGCGCTGAAGCCGGTCGACGATCCGTTCTACAAGATACCGTCCGGCGAGGCGGCCTCGGATGCCTACTTCGAGGGCCGCATGGCCCGCTACCGCATGTGGGCCGGCAGCGTGGCGCCGCTGCTGCAGCGCTGCCTGTCGCGCCACCCGGCCGAGGTCGAACTGAACTTCCTGTACCAGGACCTGTTCTACGGCGCGCTGGAGCAGGGGGTGGCCGAGCTGTCGATGCTGGCCACCCTGGCCGAGGTCAACCAGAAACTGGAAGAGCAGCAGCGCGCGCCGGACCGCATCAAGGCCGTCGTCGCGCCGCTGGAAGCCAATGGCGAGCCGGTGCTGCGCATCAACCTGTATCCGCTGGACGGCGGGGCGCCGCTCGCGACGGTCGACAAGCCGCTCGACCTGGCCGCCCACCTGGAGGCCGAGCTGGAAGACTTGTGCGACGCGCTGGGCACGGTCGGCCTCGACGGCGTGCTGCTGGCCCGCGGTTTCGACGCCGCCGGCGAGCCGGAAGACGCGGAACCCTATCTTTCGGCCTAAGGACCGTTACTCGGGCCGTCCACGCCCGAAAAAACGCATTCATACCACGGGGGTACCCCTCCGTCGCATCGTCCGCCGGGACATCATGGCGTCGATACAATGATCCCTAATCGAACGTGACTAGGGGTCTCTGATGACTGTTCCATTCCGCCTGCCGGCCGTGCCGCAAGACCACAAGCTGGCACGGCGCTATATCTTGCAAACGATTCTGCGTCATGCTGCGACCGTCGTGCTGGCGTGGGTGGTCATCCTGATCTTCGGGCTGATCCTTGCATGGCGCTTCGACAGCCTGCGTCATCTCGAAGTCTGGAATCTGCCCACCACGCTGCTGGTGTCGCTGGTTTTGCCGTTGCTGGGATGCAGCGCGACCGCTATCGGTCTGGCCCGGCAGCATCTCGAGGGTTTGCGGGCGTCCGGCATGCCGCTGACCAGCGACTGGATGGCTGCGCGTGTCCGCCGCGACGCAAGCTCGGCGTTCGACCCGTTAACGACATTCGATCTCTGCGCGGAAGCCCTGTCCAGTGTCGGTGCCGGTACGGCGCTGGGCTACGCGGGTTCGCCTGCATTCGACTACGACCCGTTCCACGGAACGATGGCCGTTGGATCCCGTCGGCCGCTTCGGCTCAACAGCCATGTCCGCATCCAGATCAGCCGCGACGACGGCGGCGCGACCCGTATCCGTATCGAGCACCTTCCCGGACTGCAGTTATTCCTCGCGCCGGGTCAGGCGTTGCAGACGGTGGAAACGGTGGCCGGCCTGATCCGCGAACGCCTGCGCCAGCGCGGACTGGCCATCGAGGCGGCCCGGCGCGCGCAAGAACTCGAGCGGGCGGCTCTCCATGCGCGGCTGAGCGCCCTGCAGGCGCAGGTGGAACCACATTTCCTCTTCAATACGCTGGCCAACCTGAAATACCTGATCCGCACCGACACGGAAGGCGCCCAGCGCATGCTCGACAGCCTGGTCGGCTACCTGCAGAGCGCACTGCACGACATGCGTGCCGTTTCCTCGACGCTGGAGCGCGAGCTGGCGTTGGCGCGCAACTACCTGTCGCTCATGAGTGTGCGCATGGGGCAGCGCCTGCGCTTCCGGATCGATGCGCCCGATAACCTGCTTGCCGTGCCGATGCCGCCGGCCATGCTGATTTCCCTCGTCGAGAACGCCGTCAAGCATGGGCTGGAACGCGCGACCCGGCCCGGCACGGTCACGATCGCCGCCCGCGTCGAAGGCGACGCCCTGCGGTTACAGGTGAGCGACGATGGCGTCGGTTTCACCGATCAGGCGGGGCAGGGGTTCGGACTCTCGAATATCCACGAGCGCCTGGCCTTGCTGTACGGCGACGAGGCGTCGCTGACGGTGTCCGGCGCGCCCGACGGCGGCGTGGAAGCGGTCCTCACCCTGCCGCTGGCCGCCGCCGGAGCCTGACATGCCGGTCGCCCTCATCGTCGAAGACGAACCGTTACTGCGTGCGGAACTACGCGACCAGCTGCACGCACTGTGGCCCGAACTTGAGATCGGCGCCGAGGCCGAGAACGGCATCGAGGCCGTGGCGTACGTCGAGTCCCTGCGGCCGGACGTCGTGTTCCTCGACATCCAGGTGCCGGGGCTGGACGGGCTGGAAGTCGCGCGCCACATTCCGGACGCTACCCAGGTCGTTTTCGTCACCGCCTATGCCGAACACGCGCTCCGCGCGTTCGAGACAGGCGCCGCCGACTATCTCGTGAAGCCCCTCGATACCGGGCGGCTGATGCAAACGGTCAAGCGCCTGAAAGCGCGCCGGCCGGACGGCAACAAGCCGGCTGCCGATATCTGGCGGCATCTGCCCAGCCCGCCGGCCCCCGTCGCCTACCTGAAATGGCTAAGGGCTTCCGTGGGCAATGTCGTGCGGTTGGTGATGGTGAGCGACGTGCAGTTTTTCCAAGCCGACGGTAAATATACGCGTGTCGCCACGGCGGGCGGCGATGCGCTGATACGCCTGCCGCTGAAGGCCTTGATCGAACAGCTGGATCCCAGCCAGTTCGTGCAGGTGCACCGCGCCGCGATCGTGAATCTGCAGGCCATCGACCATATTGCCCGGGACGGGACGGCGATGGAAATCCTGCTCAAGGGCAGGACCGAAAAGCTCGCCGTGAGCGAGGCGTACGGCCGGCAGTTCCGGCAAATGTGATGGCGTCAGGGATTCGGCCGCGCATCCCGTTGCGGTCTTTTCCCTCTCAAAACCCCTGTTTTTGCGGCACTGCACACGTCGTCACGCAAGCGTAGATGATGCGATATCGTAGTGTTTTTTCCATTGTCCGCGTAGGAGGGAACCTACATTGTTGAGCACTGTGCCGAGCTCTCCTAGGGAGACCCGGACCGGAGGAGTCTGAACATATTTCCCGATGCAAATATTGCAATGCATAAATGAAAATATTAAGAATTTTGCATGATACGATTCACTGGTCCGGCACCTGATCTGTCGGTGTTTTCCAGAGCATCGACGCATCAGGTTCCGGGCCTTGAATCCAGATCAACTAGAACGCCCCGAGGCGAAAGGAAATCAACATGCCGACCCTGATCGTGTTTTGCCATCTGCGCTGGGACTTCGTCTTCCAGCGCCCCCAGCACCTCATGACTCGCCTGGCGGAACACTACCGAATCCTGTTTGTCGAGGAGCCGGTGTATGACGAGGGCAAGGCGCACCTGAAGAAGACGGCCGTCGCGCCGAACATCACGGTGTGCCAGCCGCATACCGGCATCCAGGCACCCGGCTTCCACGACGACCAGATCCCTACGCTCCAGACCCTGCTGGCCGATCTCGTCCCGGAAGGCGAGCGTCCCGTCGTCTGGTTCTACACCCCGATGGCCCTGCCGCTGCTGCAGGGGTTCGATCCGGCACTCGTCGTCTACGACTGCATGGACGAACTGGCCGCCTTCAAGAACGCCCCGAAACAGCTGCTGCAGCGCGAGAACGCACTGCTGAACATCGCCGACCTGTGCTTCACCGGCGGTCCGAGCCTGTACCAGTCCAAGCGCGAGCGCCACGCGAACGCTCACTGCTTCTCGAGCAGCGTCGACGCGAAGCACTTCCAGAAAGCGCTGGACCGCGACTACAGCCACCCGGAGCAGGCCCACGTCGCGCGTCCGCGCCTGGGCTTCTACGGCGTCATCGACGAGCGCTTCGACACCGACCTCGTCAGCCAGGTCGCACAAGCCCGTCCGGACTGGCAGATCGTGCTCGTGGGCCCGGTCGTGAAGATCGACCCGGCCAACCTGCCGCGCGCGAACAACATCCATTACATGGGCCAGCGCACCTACGACCAGCTGCCGCAATTCCTGGCCGGCTGGGACGTCTGCCTGCTGCCGTTCGCGCTGAACGAGTCGACCAGGTTCATCAGCCCGACCAAGGTGCTGGAATACATGGCGGCCGAGCTGCCGTCCGTCAGCACCCCGATCACGGACGTGAAGGTGCCGTACGGCGACGTCGTCGCGATCGCCGACACGCCGGAGAAATTCATCGCCGCCTGCGAGCGCATGCTGGCCATGAACGACGGGCAGAAGGCAGCCCTGCGGGACCGCATGCGCGCCATCGTGGCCAACACGTCGTGGGACAAGACGGCCGCCAGCATGCACCACCTGATCCAGACGACCGCCCCGAGCAACAAGGCCCAGCGCTTCCTCGCCCAGGCGGAAGAGCAGGATTTCGACGACGTGGTCAACGCCGAGAACGTCAATCCGCTGCCGATCGCCGCACTGGCGGCGCGCATGACGCCGAAGGACGGCATGGCGAAGGCCGCGGGCTGACCGCAGAAATCGCTCAACCGGGCGATTAAATCGCCCAAACGCGCAAGACCGGTGACGATCGTGAATACAATTCGTGCATGCGAATTCATTCACTCTTCATCGGTCTCCTGCTGGCGCTCATCTGCGGCCTGGCCGGAGCGCAGGGCACGGCGACCTGGATCTGGTCCCCGGGCGATTTCGAGATCTGGCTGTCCAACCGGATGCAGGTGCAGCGCGTCGAGCGCGACGTCGCCTGGCCGCCGTTCTGGCGGTTGTACAGCCACCAGCCGCAGGTGAACTTCATCCGGCAGGTCGACCTGGCCGCGCCGGAAGACATCGACATCACCGTCGAAGGCATCTACAACATCGCCATCGACGGCCGGTTCGTGCACGGCGATCAGCACCGCGTCCGCATCCCCGCCGGCAGGCACACCATCAACCTGCAGGTCTACAACGGGACCTCGCCGCCGGCCGTCCACGTGCAGGGCAGGACGATCCGTTCCGACGCATCGTGGTCGGTCGGTCCCCGTCCGGGCGCCCCGGCGGCCAATGCCGCGCACTGGAACCTCACCGCACCGGATACTCCGCCGTCACGCTACCGCCTGCCGACCAGGGAGATCCCGGCCGTCGCGGTCGCGCGCACCGACGGCGGCATCCTCGTGGACTTCGGCCGGGAGACGACGGGTTTCGTCAAGCTGAAGAACGTCGCGGGCAGCGGCAAGGTCACGCTGTACTACGGCGAGTCGAAGGAGGAAGCCCTGTCCGAAGAGGGCGCCGAGACGCTCGACCGCTTCACGCTCGCGGACCACCGCGGCGACTTCGTCGCGCCCACGTCGCGCGCCATGCGCTACGTGAACATCCGCTTCGACAAGGGTGTACGTGTGGACGACGTGGCGCTGCTGTACGAATACCTGCCCGTCGCGCACCGCGGCACGTTCAGGAGCTCGGACGACGAGTTGAACCGGATCTGGGACGTCGCCCAGCGCACGCTGGAACTGAACACGCGCGAATTCTTCATCGACGGCGTCAAGCGCGACCACTGGGTGTGGTCCGGCGACGCCGTGCAGACCTACCTGATGAACTACTACACGTTCTTCGACAGCGATACGGTCAAGCGGACGACGTGGGCGCTGCGCGGTGCCGACCCGGTCGACATGCACATCAACACGATCCTCGATTACTCCCTGTACTGGTTCATCGGCATCCGCGACTACTACGAATACACGGGCGACGCGGACTTCGTGAAGAGCGTCTACCCGCGCATGACGACGCTGATGGATTTCGTGCTCGCGCGCCGCAACGCGAACGGCATGCTGGAAGGCCTGCCCGGCGACTGGGTCTTCGTCGACTGGGCCGACATGCCCAAGGATGGCGAGCTGGCCGTCATCCAGCTGCTGTTCGCAAGGAGCCTTGAAGCGATGGCCGACTGCGCGGCGCTCGCACACGACGATGCGAAGGCCGCCACGTACCGCCGGCTGGCCGCGGAACTGAAGACGAAGATCATGGCCGCGTTCTGGGATCCTCAGCGCCAGCTCTTCATCCACGGCCGCAAGGACGGCAAGATCGATCCACTGGTGACGCGTCACCCGAACATGTTCGCGCTGATGTTCGGCTATCTCGACGACGCGCAGGCGGAGAGCGTGCGCCGCAACGTGCTCACGAGCGACAAGGTGCCGAAGATCACGACGCCTTACATGCGCTTCTACGAACTGGCGGCGCTGGCGGAAAGCGGCCGGCAGCGCTACGTTACGGACCAGATCAAGGATTACTGGGGCGGCATGCTGCGCGCGGGTGCGACGTGTTTCTGGGAACAGTACGATCCGAAGGTGGAGGGCGCCGTGCGCTACGCGATGTACGGCAAGCCGTTCGGCATGAGCCTGTGCCACGCGTGGGGCGCGAGTCCGCTCTATCTGCTCGGCAAATACTACCTGGGCGTGAAGCCGACGCAGCCCGGCTATGCGGCCTATGTCGTCGAGCCGGACCTGGGCGGTTTGAAGTGGATCGACGGGAAGGTGCCCACGCCGCACGGCGACATCGCCGTGTTCGCGGACGCGACGACGATCCGGGTGACGGCCGTGGCCGGGCAGGGCGTGCTGCGGTTTACGAGTGCGACCGCACCGCGCAGCGACGGCGGGACGATCCGCAAGACGGGCGAGCATCGCTACGAACTGCCGCTGGAAGGAGGGAAGACGTACACCGTTTCGCGCATGAAATAAAGCTGTTGCGGGGACTCCATGGGTGCATCTATAATCCCGGCTGTACGTTATAGATTAAAAACCAAGGAGACCCGATGTTGCGCCGACCACTTCTTTCGCCCCTTATCCTGTCCGGCCTGCTGGCCAGCCCGCTGGCATCCGCTGCCGACGCGCCCGTCAAGCTGACCCACGTCGCGGGCCCGTTCGCCGCCGACCCGGCGTCGCTGGACAAGTACGAAACCCCAGCCTGGTTCCGCGACGCCAAGTTCGGCATCTGGTCCCACTGGGGCCCGCAGGCCGTCCCGCGCGCCGGCGACTGGTACGCGCGCAATATGTACATCTACGGCACGCCGCAGTACGAGCACCATCTCAAGCACTACGGCCACCCGACGAAGCATGGCTACAAGGACATCATCCCGCTGTGGAAGGCCGAGAAGTTCGAGCCGGACGCCCTGATGGCCCTGTATGCCAAGGCCGGCGCGAAGTACTTCGTCAGCATGGGCGTCCACCACGACAATTTCGACCTGTGGGATTCGAAGTACCACCGCTGGAACGCCGTCAAGATGGGGCCGCACCGCGACATCGTCGGCGACTGGCAGAAGGCGGCCGTCAAGGCCGGCCTGCGCTTCGGCGTCTCCGAACACCTGGGCGCCAGCTACCGCTGGTTCAGTCCCAGCCACGGGCATGACGAGGTCTATCCGCACTGGGGCGAGCCGTACGACGGCGCGGATCCGCAGTACGCGGACCTGTATCACCGCAAGCATGACGAGTTCCTCGGGGGCGGCAAGATGTGGTACACGGAAGACGCCGCCTTCCAGCAGGAGTGGTACAACCGTGTGACCGACCTCGTGACGCGCTACAAGCCGGACCTGCTGTACAGCGACGGCGGCATCCCGTTCGGCGTCACGGGCCGGACCATGCTCGCCAATTTCTACAACCAGAGCATCAAGACGCACGGCAAACTGGAAGCCGTCTACAACCACAAGGATCTCGGCTCCGGCGAGTTCCTGCGCAAGGCGGGCGTGCAGGACGTCGAACGGGGCGTCATGAACGGCATCCAGCCGCTGCCGTGGCAGACCGACACGTCGATGGGCGACTGGTTCTACAGCGAGGGCTACAAGTACAAGACGACGCAGGACGTCGTGTACATGCTGGCCGACATCGTCAGCAAGAACGGCAACCTGCTCCTCAACGTCGTGCAGTATCCGGACGGCAGCCTGCCGCCCGAATCCCGCAAATTCCTCGACGAGATGGCGGCGTGGATCCAGGTCAACGGCGAAGCCATCTATGGCACGCGGCCGTGGAAGACGTTCGGCGAAGGCCCGACCAGGCTCGAAGCGGGCGCCTTCAAGGAAAACGCGGACTATACGGCCAGCGACATCCGCTTCACCACCAAGGGCGGCGCGCTGTACGCCATCACGCTGGGCGAGCCGAAGGGCCAGGTGCGCATCGCGTCGCTCGGCGCGAAGGCCGGCCTGGAGACGCGCCCGGTCAAGTCGGTGTCCCTCGTGGGCGCCACGGCGCCGCTGCGCTGGAAACAGCAGGACGACGCCCTCGTGATCGAGCTGCCGGCCAGCCTGCCGACGGCAATCGCCTCCAGCTTCAAGATCGGATTCTGACATGAACATCCGTATGTTGACGCTGGCGGTGCTGGCCGCCGTCGGCGGCGCCGCGTGCGCCGCGCCGGCGGGGCAGGTCACGGTGACGTCGCCGAACGGCCGCGCCGCGATCAAGATCGCACGGGACGGCGGAAGCTATGTCGTGACGCGCGGCGGCGAGACGGTCATCGCCTCGTCCGCCCTTGGCCTCGAATTCGACGGCCAACCGGAACAAGGCCGGCTCGTCCTGGAAAAAGTCACGAAATCGACGACCGACCAGGTAATTCCCCTCGTCGCGACCAAGGCGTCGTCCGCGCGCGATCATTACCGCGCCGCGACGCTCCAGTTCCGCGACCGCACGGACGCCACGCGCCGCCTGTTCGTCGACGTGCGCGCCTATGACGACGGCGTCGCGTTCCGCTACCGCATCGACGGCGGCGATCCGGTCCGCCTGCGCGGCGAAAAGACGGCGTTCGTGCCGGCCGGCGATCCGGAGTGCCTGGTCTCGGTGTTCGACGGCGCGCACGAAGTGCCGTTCACGCGCCAGAAGATTTCGCAGCTCGACGACAAGCACGGCTACGACGTGCCCGTCGTGTGCACGACGCGGTCCGGCCGTACCGCCTACGCCATCACGCAGGCGCACCTGGACGGCTATACGGGTACGTCGCTGTGGCGCGAAGGGGCGGGGTTGCGCGTGCACCTGTCCGGCGCGCCCGTGTACGAATCCCGTGCCGGGTTGCGGACGTCGTGGCGTGTCGTCATGCTGGGCAACCGGCCGGGCGATTTGATCGCGTCGCAGCTGGTCGGCAACCTGAACCCGGCCCCGCAAGGCGATTTCAGCTGGGTCAAGCCCGGCAAGGCCGCGTGGGACTGGTGGTCGGGCC